>UQFO01000001.1 GCA_900540275.1 uncultured Oscillospiraceae bacterium
TCTATCCGGGCGCAGCTTAAAGCAGCGAAAGAACAGACACCGAAGAAACAGGCAAAACAGAAAACACAGGATTTGGAAAGGAGCTGACGCATGAATAAGTTTGAAAACGTGGATATTTTCGCTTCTCTTGACGCTATCATGCGGCAGAATACAGGATTTTTCCAAAGTGATTTTGACATTGACAAGGAGATTATCGCAAAAGCAGCGGCAAGCCCTAACAGAGAGGATAAGACGCTGCTATGGTTTTGCCGCCCGTCCGGGACGCATTGTTTTAAGGAGCGCGACGTGTTCCTAAAGGATACCGCCGCCCACAATACATGGTGTTTTTACAAAGAGCAGACCTGCGACCGCGTTCTTGCCTATGCCGTCGAGCTGACGGGCAGGGAGCGCGGGAAAATCAAAGGCAATCTTTATGAGCTTGACTATGCAAGGCAGTATGAGCGCGTTAAGGACAATGCGCTTGCCGCCGACACAGTCAAGTTGATTTATGAGCATGGGACAAGGGAGATACCCGCCGGACAGCATTTTAACGGAAATCCCGATACTTCTTTAGGGAAGTTTGAACACTTTGAAGCAGTACCCAACGACCCGGACGCGCTACAATTCCTTTTACGGGAAGAAAAGCAAAAACGGGATAAACTGACACCGGGCGACTTCAAGGAACATACCGCCGCCCTGCGTGCTGGGCTGATTGAAGCCGAAGCGCGGCGCATTGTGCAGGAAATGAAGCGCAGGGACACGCCCAATAGCCCTAATAGGACACATTTCATGGTGGAGCTGTCCCCGACATTTATGCAGCTTGCGTCCTCTAAGGACACCGACCGTCTGTTTTCCATGTTGCCCTATAAGACACTTTCCTTTTCCAAAATCGAGGGCAGACATGGAACATACGCCTTGATTGATAAAAATGAAAACCGGGGCACAGATATTCGCAGGGTGCGCCCCTCAATCCGGGCGCAGCTTGCCGCTGACAAAAGAAAAGCCGCCCCGAAAAAGGCGGCTGTAAAATCAAAAAATCACGAATTGGAGGTATGAGCATGATTAGACTGACAGTTGAAGAAACAAACCTGTTGAGCATTTACAATGAGGACGGCAAACGTGGGCTTACAGAAAACATCAACGCTGCGCTGCCGTTCATGGACGAGGATATGCGGGAACTGGCGAAACGCACCCTTGCGAAAATCGCACCTCTGACAGAAAATGAGTATGCGGAGCTTGCTATTTTCGCCGCTGATGAGGTATGACCGGGATAAAGCGGCTTACACCACCCCAAAGCCGGAAAGTCAACAGCCTTATAAAAAAGGAGTGCTGCAACTGCGATAACGGACACTGTATTTTACTGGACGACGGGGAGGAATGTGTCTGCCCGCAGCTTATTTCCTATTCGCTTCTTTGCAAATGGTTTCAGACCGCCGTATTGCCCCTTGATAAGCTGCTGTATGCAGAGCTTTTCAAGACCGAGGATAAAAAGCGTTGTACCGAGTGCGGAACTTCTTTTGCGTCCACCTCTAACAGCGTCAAATACTGCCCGGACTGCCGGAAGCGTATTACCCGCAGACAGGCAGCGGAGCGCATGAGAAAACGGCGCGCCCTTGTTACGTAGTAGGGGCAAAAAAAGCCTTGATTTACGGGGCTTTCAGTGCTTGAAAATGACGCGGCAAGGGTTTTATACCTTATCCCCTAAAAATGACGTTCTATTGCGTAACAGATACCAAAAACGCACCTACATAAAACAGGGCGCGGACAGTCTTTTGTTGGCTGTCTGCGCCCTGTTCTTTTACTTTATTCGTGCAGTTCTTCTATATCCTTTATTCGGTTTTCCAATAGGATATACAGCTCTCCATTCTCTCCCCTTATAACCAGAGTATCATTTTCATCGGAATAAGTTCCATATTCCACACATTCTATATATCCGATAAGTGTATTTCCGTCCTCAAAAGTAATTTGGATTTTACTGTCTGCGTTAATATAAGTTTCTACGCCATAACTGCCATTTTCTAATGTTATTCTGTAACATGGTGTAATACCAACCATTTTCATAATTATTCCCGTTCCTTTCCTTTCTTCCGTTCCGGCTCTTTGCCTTGCCGCAAAATATTGTCTATGTTCTGTTTGATAACGTCGTATTCCTTGACCTGTTTTTTCAGCTTGCCATAATCAGCGTAAAGGGCTTCTTTTTGCGCTTGTAGTTTCCCGTATTCTTCCTGCATGGCGGCAAGATTGGGGAGTTTAGTAACGCCCGCCGCTTTCAGTGTCTTTACTGCCGCTTCATGGAGTATCAGACTGCTTTCCTGCTTTGCCCGGTATGCGTCCTTATCCTTTGCCCTGCGGTATGCTTCATAGACAGGTTTTGTCTTTTGGTAGGTAGTAACGTGCTTCATCAGCACCGCCATATCTGCAAGACGCTTTTCCACGCTCTTTAATGCGTCTGCTGTCTTTTCATTTTCCGCATTTACTTCCTCAATCCGGCTGACTAAATCTGCGTACTGCTCAATCTTATGTTCTGTCAAGAAATTCATAGTCTTTGCAGCCAGTTTCAGATTATGGATTTTCGCCCACTGTTCATAGCCCCGGCTCTCTTGTGCCTTGATACTGTTTTCAATGTCAATAAGCAGCGATACGCCGCGCTGCTCTTTGGGAGCTTTCGCTGCCTTTGTGCGTTTGCCCTCTATCCGTTCTCTTATGGCTTCCTCTGTATAATCTGTACCGAGAGTTTTCAGACGGGTAAAGCGTTCCTGTCCGGGAGCGCGGCAGGAGATATATTTTCCCGGCTTTATCTCATAACCCGCTGCCTGTAACCGCTGCAACAATTCTTCAAAACTTGCTACTTGGGGGATAAGCGTATCAACGGCAATTTTCAGCTTGCCTTTCCAACTTGTACCGACCTTTTCCGCTTGATATTCTGCATAGCTTTTTCCCTTGCTGCCTTTGCCCGGAACGACAACAGACAGCCCGTTTTCCCGGCACAGCTTATCGCTCATGTTCCGTATGCCGTAGTAACTGCGCTTATTGGAATTGTACTTATGGTAGTCAACAAAATTGACCGCACAAAAAATGATATGGTTATGGATATGCCCTTTGTCTATGTGGGTAGTTAAGACGTATTCATGCTGTCCCTTTGTTACCGCGTCGGCAAGCTGCTTTCCGATTTCGTGGGCTTTCTCATAATCTACTTCTCCCGGCTCAAAGGACTGTATCAAATGGTGGGCGAGATTGTTTCCCTTATCTATGGCTTGTGCAAGCGTAAATCCAAACTCAATATCTGCCGTTTCATAGCTGCACCCAAAGGAGGACACAAGCATTTTCCCGTCTGTTTTATCCGGGTTTTGGATATAGTCAAGGGCTTTGCTCAACGTGCTTTTAATAGGCTTAATCTTTGTAACCGCCATATCTCCGCAAGCACCCCCTTTATTTCCTCTATGTCCTCTTGGTAAACGCTGCCTGTCGCATTGACACGCTTTGCAATCTGATTGATGTTGACCCCGATTTTCTGTATCTCTGCTGTCATGCCTTTTATATCGCTATGGTCTGTCTGAATGATATACCCGTCAATGGCAATCTTGCGAAGATACGCCGCCATGTTCCGGGTAGGGACAAGCTTCATTTTCTGTTCAATCAATGCCCTTTCTTCCTCTGTTACATAGAATTTGATTTGTATTTTTCTTTTGCGTCCGTTCATGCAATCGCTCCTTTCCATTCCGAGGGTTTGGGACACTTCCCAACAAGCAATTTTCAACCGACGCACCGCAGGACGGGAGGGCGAAAATACGGAAAAGGGTACTCTTTTCCTATGCTTGCTACGAAACTTTATCCCTTACTACCTACAACACCGGGAACGGCAAATTTGACGAACTTTCCCAAAAGAAAAACGCCGCAATCTGCGACGTTTCAATCACTCTATATAAACAAAAACGAGAGAACTTTATTCCCCCGTTTCGTCGTTGTTGGCTTCCTCTATTCCTTTTGCAGTAGCAGACAGGATTTTCAAATCTTTTTCGCTCATACCGTCAAGCATAGTATCGAGCTGACGGCGGCGCGTGGATTTCTCCTGTTCCCGTTCCGGGAAAAAGAACTGGTCTACTGATACATCAAGCAGGGTTACAAGCTCATATAAAATCTGTAAACTTGGGTGCTGCCCGCTGTTCTCAATGGACGCGATATATCGGGGCGCAATATTCAGCGTATCGGCTAACTGATTGCGTGATATTCCCTTTGCTTTTCTTGCTGCTTTAATGGCTTGCCCGAAAGCCTTAAAATCAAATTTTTCTTTGTTCTGCTTCATAGTCATTTCACCCAACTACATTGTATATTTCATCTTCCTTTCGAGATATGATTACACACAGCACATTATTGACTGAAATAGAGCATATCATATACTTGATATTATTCGGCTATCCGAGTATAATTATACTGGTAAAATTTGAGGAAAGGGCGTTTTGATTATGGAATATATGTCTTGTCCCGAAGCGGCAAAGAAATGGGGAATTTCTGAAAGACGAGTACAGATACTTTGTAGCGAAAATCGCATACCGGGCGTTTCAAAACTGGGGTATATGTGGCTGATACCAAAAAACGCGGAAAAACCTTTTGATATGAGAAAGAAACAACATAAAATGCAGATACAATAAACAAACAAATAAACCTTACAACAACTGTAAGTGGTGTGGTTGCTTCTTATGCAGTAAAATTATATTCGTAAGATAAGCGTAAGCAAAAAATGTGAGGTGTGAGATATGAATGATACAAAAAAACTATTAGAAGTACGCGACTTGCACAAAGCATATTCCAAAGAGGGGGTTCCAACAAAAGCACTAAACGGAATTACCTTTGATGTTCTGAATGGCGAATATTTGGGAATTATGGGAGCCAGCGGTTCTGGAAAAACAACATTGTTGAATTGTATTGCTACGGTCATTAAACCAACCTCTGGACAAATTTTACTTTCAGGTGCCAATATAAGCTCTTTTGATGGCACGAAGTTGGCTGAATATCGTGGCAACAAGATTGGTTATCTATTTCAAGATTTTGCTTTACTTGATAATCTAACTGGTAAAGAAAATATTATATTGCCTTTATCAATTCATAATATTGACATTGTTACAGCGGAAAAAAAGCTAAAAGATATAGCAGATTTTCTTGGAATTACAGACGTTCTTTCTAAATTTCCGTCACAAATGTCGGGCGGTCAAAAACAACGCGTAGCTGCTGCACGTAGTTTGATTTCTGACCCCGATATTATTTTGGCTGATGAACCTACAGGTGCATTAGATACAAAATCAGCACGTTTACTCATGGAGAAGTTACAGGAAATCAATCTTAGGCGTGGACGCACAATCCTAATGGTCACGCATGACCCTAACGCCGCGAGTTTCTGTTCTCGTATTTTGTTCATTCAAGACGGTGTTATTTTCCATGAGTTACGTCGTAAAATTCCAAATGAAACACAGGAAGATTTTTATGCACGTATTTTACAAGTGATGGCTCAAATGGGGGGAGGAAGTGCAAATGTTCTTTAATCTCACATGGCGAAACGCCAAACGGAGCCGTAGCGAAAACCTAATTTATTTTCTGACAATGATAACAGCCGTAGCAATGTTTTATATAGTGCTTTCTCTTGGACAACAGGACGTAATACGTTTTTTAAGTGAAATTGAGAGCGACGCAGTAGAACGGTTGCTTACTAATCTTTTACCGACGGTTTATCTTTGTGCTTTATTATTTGTGTTCTTTCTCGTAGTATTTGCAAACAAATATCAACTTGAATGTCGTAGTCGAGAACTGGGGCTTTATTTGATGTTTGGAATGACAAAGATTAAATTATTTATTCAAATAATGACAGAGGGGCTAATCACGTCGTTTTTAGCTCTTTTAGGAGGGCTTGTATGCGGTGGCTTTTTATCCGAAGCTATAAGTCTTACAACCGCGCGTTTAGTAGGGCATGGTATCATTACACACCAATTAAGTTTTTCTGTAAGTGCCGCTATTTTCACATCGTTAGGCTTCTTGATTATTCAGTTTGTAGCATTGTTTGTTCTATGCGGAAAGCTGTTCCGTAAAGAGCTACATCAACTTGTTTATGGAGAGATGGCGAAAAAGCAACGCACAGGGAATCCATATGTAAGTTTCGTATCGTTTGCTATAGGCACCGTAATTTTGCTTGTCGCGTACTGGATTGTTGTAGAGCATTTTATGGCTGCGAGTGGGGCAATGCTGCTTATTGCCGTTTTACTTGGAATTATCGGAACAATTCTATTTATTCGAGGACTTGCAAGAATTTTGAGTATATGGGCAGCTTCTATAAAACACAAAGCCACAAGAGGACTTTATGTATTTACTTTACGGCAGTTGCATGAAAATGTCGTTAATAAATATATTTCAATCAGCGTAGCGTCCATTCTGATGATGCTTACTATTATGTTAATTACCGACGGCTCAGTGCGCATAATGTCATATGGAAGTGAATTGACACGAGGTACTTCTGTTTATGACTTTACTGTAATGGGCAACGACCAAATTGTTGAGAAGTATCTTTCCAACGAACAAATTCGTCCTTATGTATCAAATCTGAACCGTATGGAAATAGGAAATATAAAATCCACTGCTTCGGATGGGATAAGTTCTCCTGTTGATTGGTCGAAATTTAGGAAACAAATCGTGCAGCATTTACCTCAAGATGTAGTAGACCCTGCCACACAAGAAGATGGTATGTATAGTTTTGGCTCCGACCAACCTGCTGCCTTAAACCTTTTAGGTCTTATTGATACTGGTAGTTCTTCTCCTTATTTGCTTCCTGTATCTTCCTATAATCGGTTATTGGATGCCGCGGGAGAAAAACAGATTAGCCTTGGGAACAATGAAGTTGTCTATTATCTCAACCCAGATTTTTTAGGTAATGCTCAAGATGAAACGGTTACACTGTTAAATCAAATTGCAGCAGACGCACAGGCGAATAATGAAGCGTTGCTTTCTATCAACGAAAGACCATTTTATCTTGTTCCCTCTGTACCGATGAAAGGGTTGACCGCAGATGAAAATATCAAGATTATAACTGCATTGATTGTTTCAGATGAGATATATTCAGAATTTGTAAATTCAGACACTTGTATGGTTTATTGGAACTTTTGTATTCCTAATGAACTTGTTGAAACAAAAGGTTTAATGTTACCGATTATGGAAGCTCGTGATTTGTTAAAACCATCTGGTCTATATTACGAAAGCTATCTTAATAATTTTGGGCGACAATTATTTTATGTTATTTCCGGAAGTTATACAACACTATACATGGGATTTATGTTTTTGATTATTGCGTGTGCATTACTTGCCCTGCAATTCTTGACGCAAATGCAAACTACAAAATCAAGGTATCTAACACTCTCTATTTTAGGAGCACGACGTGAACAAATTAAGCGTTCTATCAACCAACAAGTATTATGGTATTTCCTGCTTCCTCTTATATTAGCGTGTATCAGCGGAGCAGTAGGGATATATGCCATGCAGCTATATTTATATTCAGGAGCGGCACACCTTGAACAGTCCTATCCTCTTTTAATTGCTATGGCTGTTATTGTTGTTCTTGTTATGGTAATTTACGGTGTGGCTGTTGCTCGAACAGCTAATCGTGAAATAGGAAAGCTCAATTACAAGCCCAATTCTTAACAGGCTTATAAATATTATGGGAAAGGAGGCGGACATATTGGCAAAGATAGTTGTGGTTGAAGATGATGTTTATATGCGAGAAGAACTGTTGAACTTATTAGAAAAATCGGGATATGATACGATTGGATTATCGGATTTTGAAAACGCAGTATCAGAAATAGCAGCATATTTTCCCGACTTAATTTTGCTTGACATCAATCTTCCCTTTCGTTCGGGTTTTGAAATATGTAAAGAGTTGAAAGCTAAACAGATTGGTACGGTACTCGTATTGACTGCAAGAGATAAATTGCAGGACGAACTGCACGCATTAGACTTGGGGGCTGATGACTATTTAACAAAACCTTGTAATATGTCACGTTTACTTGCCCGAATTAAAAATCTTCTTCGACGTAAAGAAGAACAGGTACAGCAAGGGTTACTTGATGGAGGTGGTTTTTTACTTGACCCGAATACCTTTACAATTTATGTAGGGAATAGCTCTTACCTTATGCCACCGAACGAAGGAAAAATATTACTTGCTCTCTTGAAAAATAGCCCTAAGATTGTTTCTAAAAAAGAATTATGCATTAGACTATGGGGAACAGAAGAATTTATAGACGAAAATGCATTACAAGTAAATTTTACTCGGCTGCGAAAAACGCTTCGTGAATTTGGTCTTGAAGAACGTATAGAAACAGTGCGCGGTCAAGGCTACCGCTTGAAAGAGCAGGTGCGCTTATGAATAAGTTGAAAATACTTTTAATCTATATTTCCTCTAACCGGGTATGGATTATTACACTTGCCTGTTTGGACTTGTTCTTTATATTTCTTGCTTGGTTGGCTAACCCTGATTATTTTATAAATTATGCTGCATTGATAATTTTTGTGTCATTTGCCGCACTTGCTATTCCTCTTGCTATATCAATCAGAAAACGTAACAAGGCAGACGCTATTTTTCGGCGTTTTCTATTAGAGCCGGACGATACCAACGAATACTTACTGTGTGAAGCTGTTCCCGCTGTAATACGCCCTCTTATCTGTGAATTGGGAAAACATTTGAGGACGCAGCAAGAATATATCAACGAACAGAAAATTACAGTTACAGACTATGAACACTATGTTGAAAATTGGGTGCATGAAATCAAAAAACCACTATCCCTTATGACCTTGCTACTGGATAATCGAAAAGATGAAATGTCCCCTTTGGTTCATACTCGTATGCTTTATGTACGCGACCATACCCGACAGGATATAGAACAAATTCTATACTTTTCAAGGCTTGGGGCTACACATAAGGATTACTCTTTTGAGTCGCTTTCAATTCTTGGAACTTGCCGTGAAGCAGTTGAAGATAATTTAACGCTTCTTGAAGAAGCCGGATTTTCTATTGAATATACCGAAAACGATTATCAAGTGATTTCTGACAAAAAAGGTCTGATGTTCATTTTAGGACAGATAATCAGTAATAGTGTGAAATATGTGGGAAACAACCTTGCCCCACGGCTCATATTTTCCATAGCTGATAGTATGAATAGTGAACAGATTTCTTTATCTATCAAAGACAACGGCACAAGCATACCATTGTCTGACTTACCCTTTGTTTTCGACAAGGGGTTTACCGGAGATACGGGCAGTTACCTTAGTCGTTCTACAGGTATGGGCTTATACCTTGTTCAGAAAATGGCAACTGACTTATTTATCACGGTGGAGCTTAAAAACAATTCATACGGTGGAACAACCGTAACCTTGACGTTTCCAAAAGTGTAACGTCTATTTGGGAGGTAGTGAAATGCAGTTACAGAATGAAATAGTAAAAAAGCACACGCCAATAAAAAGCTTGCTCATTGATTGGTTAATTATATTTGGAACGTATCTTTTTATCCGCATATTCTTTGCCCTCTTTGGGCTTCATCAGAATATTGTCCTCTTGGGCTGTTGCCTTGCGATATTGCCCTATCTTTTTGGGGCGTTATATTTACAGAAATCCCACAAGCAATGTCAATTATGGCTTGCTGCATTGGCTATTTTAATACCGTCGGTCGTTGAAAAAGCAGCAATATATTTATTTGGTGCGTACTTATACAATTTAAGACCGATAAATGTTGTAGGAGTTATGGAAGCGATTAAGAGTAACGCACCATATACAAACTTCATTAAAAATCAATCAGCACAGAATTTAATAAATCTATCATATTTTAATTGGACATATATTCTATGCAGTATAGCTATTTCTGTTTTGGTTATCCTGCTTTTACATAAGACAAAACAAAAAAGTAATAAAGGATAATGAGAAATTTTTGAAATTGACATAGTATAGAACATCTGCCGGACGACGGCAAAGAAAAAAAGCCGTCGCAACGCAGACAGGTTTTCACGCGCCTATTCTATTTCGGCGGCTTTGATTTTCAGAGCCGCCGTTTCTTTTTATCTATCTAAATTCTAACGATAACTCTCCTACTAGATAAAGACATGGCGGTATCAAGGAGGTATCGTCATGTCCTTTTTCCTATGCCCTAATAGACTGTTATCAAAAAAAGCCATTACCCGCCAACGGGTTATTCTGGCTACATAGATGAACTCACAAATCATACATATACTTTTGATAATTCCTTTGCGCCTGTCTGCAATTTGCAGACGGGCGCATTTTGTATTTTATCAAAAAACTTTTTCAAAAAATTTCTAAAACCAACGTCCATTTTGAAGTGCGTTGGTTTGAGGGTTTACGAAAGGGGACATTTCAAACTCCACCGCTTTCGCGGCAGCGAAAGGAGGTGAGAACATGAACGAGCCTATTCGTACCCAATGGCAAATCCGTTGTGCTTTTAACGGCTTTTGCAAACTGGCGTTGAAGCGAGAAGCTATGAATGCCCACAGGGACACAAAGCAGCGACAATTACGCGAGGTTACTTTTTCTGACCTGTCGCCACTGGAAGAAAAACAGCTCTACGTCTGCGACGAGTATTTTGCAGATGATGAAGCAGAACAGTCTTTCGTTGTCGGCGGCAAAGAAATTACTGCGAAGCTGCTTGCCGAAGCCCTGCACAGTTTGCCGGAAGAAAAGCGGGAAACCGTACTGCTGTATTATTTCTTTGACATGAGCGAACGCGAGATTGCAAAGTTTTGTAATCTGTCAAGGACAACGGTACAGTCCCGCCGGACAAGCTCAATGAAGCTGTTAAAACGCTATTTGGAGGAAAAAGCCTATGACTGCACAGATTAGTAAATCAGAACAGGACGAACGCGGCTTGTTGCCTTACCCGGTAATCATAGCCGCTACTAAGGGCGACCCGGAAGCTATGAACATTGTCGTACAGCATTACGAAAGCTACATAGCGTCCCTGTCTATGCGAAAGCTGCGTGATGAGCGCGGAAATATCTATTGGGGCATAGATGAGGATATACGCGACCGCTTGCGTTCGCGTCTTATGCGGGCTGTCCTTTCATTCAAGGTTTGAGATAACCACAAGCAGCGTCCCCCTTTCCGCTGCCTGTTGACTTGACCTTACTTGCTCTTTGACAAAGAAAGCGACGCAAGATAACGGCGACGCAGTATAGGGCAAATCGGATACGTCCTTTTTGCGTTGAGCCATACGGCAGGTGCGCCATGACGCTTTTCTTCTATTGGAGAAAGTCGAGCGACCACCACCACGCCGGGGAACAAGTGTAGCGGCTTGTGGGCGACGACACGCACTAAGGGTAGACAAGCCTTTATAGCCATAGTCCGAGCGTTAAAAGCGTCGCAGGCATTGGGTAGAGCTGCCTTAACGGGCAGGGGTGGAACTCCCGCGAGGTTGTGCTAACAGCCGTCCGATTAAAGCCCCTTTTACTATTCACTTTTCCTAATATTGAAAGGGGGACGATACTATGAGTAACGCCGACGTGCCTATTTGGGAAAAATACACGCTTACGATAGATGAAGCAGCTAAATACTTCCGTATCGGAGAAAACAAGCTGCGTAAATTAGCCGAGGAAAATCCTGCCGCCGGGTGGGTTATTATGAACGGCAACCGTATTCAAATCAAGCGCAAACAGTTTGAAAAAATGATTGATACCATAGACACAATCTGATAGTGAAATTGAGCCTTGAATGTGCTATAATGGGATAAGCATATCAAGGCTCTTTCCGTCTTGGAAAGGAGCATTGAAAAATGTCAAAGAAAAGACGTGACAGCAAAAATCGAGTTTTGCGGTCGGGAGAGAGCCAGAGAAAAGACGGAAGATATGCTTACAAATATATAGATACCTTTGGTAATCCGCAGTTTGTGTATGCGTGGAAGTTAGTACCTACGGACAAGACCCCTGCCGGAAAGCGTGAGGATATATCCCTACGAGAAAAGGTAAAAGAGATACAGAAAGACCTTGACGACGGGATAGACACCATAGGCAAGAAAATGACGGTCTGCCAACTTTATGCAAAGCAGATACGCCACCGGGGAAATGTAAGGTACAATACGAAAAACGGACGCAAGCGGCTGATGAAGCTACTGGAAGAAGATAAACTTGGGGGCTGCCCGATTGACAGCGTGAAGCTGTCCGACGCGAAAGAATGGGCAATCCGCATGAAAGAAAAAGGAATTTCCTATAAGACTATCAGTAATGACAAGCGTTCCTTGAAAGCTGCCTTTTACACAGCGATACAGGACGATTGCATAAGGAAAAATCCTTTTGACTTCCAGTTAAACACTGTCATTGAAGATGATACAGAACCAAAGGTTCCGCTAACACCAGCGCAGGAAGAAAGTTTTTTGTCCTTTGCTCAAAATGACAAAGTTTATCAGAAGTATTATGACGAGCTTATTATTTTGCTTGGGACAGGGCTTCGTATCTCTGAACTTTGCGGGCTGACCGATACTGACATTAACTTTGAGAATAGGATAATCAATGTAGACCACCAACTTTTAAGAAGTGCGGAAACAGGATATTACATTGAAACACCAAAAACGAAAAGCGGTATTCGTCAAATTCCAATGAGCGAAAAAGTATATGAAGCATTTAACCGAGTGCTGAAACGGCGCAGGGGTGCAAAAGCTGTTACTATTGACGGTTACAGCAACTTCCTTTTCCTCAACCGGGACGGCTACCCGAAAACAGCTACCAATTATGACGGTATGTTTAGGGGGCTTGCAAAGAAGTACAACAAGTACCATGAGGAAGCTCTACCGAAAGTAATGACACCGCACACCTTACGTCATACGTTCTGTACCAACATGGCAAATGCCGGAATGAACCCGAAAGCATTACAGTACATTATGGGACATTCCAACATTACTATGACGCTGAACTATTACGCACACGCTACTTTCGACAGCGCAAAAGCTGAAATGCTGCGGATAGCAGCTTAGTAGTAAATCAAGGTTTTACTACTTCTTTACTACTTTTGAAAGCAAAAACCTAAGCGGATATAAAAATATATGTGAGTTTCTTCCGATACGAAAAATGCCGGAAAAGCCTGTAAATACGGGCTATACCGGCATATAAGAACTTCTAAAAAGATAATCAAAATTCATATCTAATTTTATGTTGACAAGTTATAAATAATATGATTAAATTATTGTAGATAAATAAATTATATATATTTTATTTATCTGAAATCTGTTTGTGCACAAAACAGGAAATATTAAAAAACAAGGGGGATCAACTATGCGGAAAAAAATCTTGAGCATATCGCTTTGCGTGTTGCTCGCCTGTTCGCTGTTCGCGGTAAATACGGGGGCGGCGGGAAACATCTCGGATAGTTATCAGAAGCTTGACCTAAGTACCTCTAAGACCTCTTATACTGATACGGCTCGTCCAAAATATGATACTACCTCGGCGTATCAAAGATGTGTGGATTCTTCGGGCTTGCCATACATTTCTTATGTGTACGGTTTAAAAGTGGGTGGTTCAAAATATAACGCTTCAGGAGGTAATGTCTATACACTTACTAAAAATACAACGAGGTATATGATTAACTACGTTAGAGAAAATTACAATCAAAACTCTTCGACTTATACAAACTTTGCAGGAATGGCTTGTTATCCGAAAGGTACGGGTGGGATAAATTCTTTTACAGTAAAATTCTACTGGAGCCCTGATAGCGTCTAAACAGCTCTTATTGCTGGCCGGAGCCGCTTTAAGCGGCTCCGGTTCTTATAAAAGGAGGACTATCATTGAAAAAATTTTTATCTCCAATTCTTTGCGCTGTATGCATGAGCGTCCTGTTGCTGCCCTCCTGCGCGCAGGAGCCAGCGATTTCCACTCCTTCCGAACTTCAATTTCTAAAAGGAACAGATAAACCTATTCCGCTTGACAATAATTCAGATATTACAGACGATGATAGAAACTTTATAAATAAAGCAAATATTGTGTTAGGAAACAAATCTATTGAATATAAAAATGTAAAATATTCAGATATCAAAATTAAAAAGACAAAGAAGCTGCCTGCTGGAATAAAAAAAGAAGACGTTGACTATATGAACGACGGGACGCAGGCCAGTACGGATAAAGACGGAACAATTCTCGACGACAAAACCTATCTGTTTGTAACAACGAGGATTACGAACAAAGCAGATGAGAGATTGTTGATTCCAATGCAGATTAGGGTCGTTGCACTGGATGACGAGCTGTCCTATAAAAACTGTACCATAACAAGTATATACCGCAGCGGCAAAAACTTAAGTACACTAAAAGAAGGAACTCCGGAAAGAAAAAGCTATTACATGGAGTATTTTGAGCCTGGGGAATCGACCGTTTACACGATTGGCACGATTGTAAACGACGATTTAATCAACGCTGATAATTTGTATTTTATATTGGATGCGCAATATACCGAAGAAGATTATAAGCAGCCTGGCTTTGAATTGGAAGAAGACAAGGCATATAAAATAAATTAAGACAAACCAAAAACAGGTTGGGAGCGCTTATGAAACGGATTTTTAAAATTGAAATGAAACGCGCGTTTTTAAACCGCATGTTTGCCGCAAGCCTGCTCATTGGGCTTGCTGTCTGCACCATTCAAATTTTTGCCGAAGTACTGCCCATGCAGCAGTACCAGCAATCGCTCACGCAGTCAGACATATACCCGCACGGCGTTTTCAGCAAGTGGATTGGCGGCGGGAATTCCTACTGGGTGGTGCTGTATTTTGCGCTGCTCCCAATCCTGGCGGCGCTGCCGTTTGCCGACAGCCTGCACGCGGACCGCCGCAGCGGCTATGTGAAAAATATTTTTACGCGCGGGAAGAGAAGGTCGTATTATACGGCAAAATTTATCTCTGTTTTTTTATCCGGCGGCGCGGCGGCAGTCCTGCCGCTGCTTTGGAATTTGTACCTGTCCGCAATGCTGCTGCCAAGTATTATGCCCGACCCGGCTGCGGGAACCTTCTGGCCCAAAGCCGCGTCATTGTGGGCTGAACAATTCTATACGCAGCCCTATCTCTATACGGCAATCTTTTGTGCCATGATTTTTATTGTTTCCGGCCTGCTTGCAACGGTCGCGCTCGCCGCGACTTTTTTTGTCAAATACCGGTTTGTTGTGCTGCTGGTTCCTTTTATTGTTTACCAGCTGATTACCTTCCTGTCAAGATTTGTTTCAGATATAGGACTCGATATGCAGCAATGGCTGATGCCGCAGCAGTATTTCCCGATTGAACCCGTTAAGGCTGGTGCGGAGGTTTTGCTGCTGGCGCTGATTGTATTGGGAATTTACTGCGTGCGGGTGAAAAAAGATGAAACATATTAAATCCCTGCACCGCGAACTGTTTTTCTTTGTGCGGGAACATAAAATACTGCTCTGTTGTACCGTTTTACTGCTGATTTTTCTGTCCTTCTCTTTTCCGGTTCCTAATGTCCATACAGTGGAAAACGAACAGAGGGTTGTAAGCATTGCGGATTATTTCCTGCTTTTGAAGGAGCCGCTGTTTTTCTATCTGGCTAATATATTTGTATCCGTATTTTTGCTGTTTCGCATAATAAAAAACAATTTTAAAATTAACTTTATAGTAAGACAGAAAAACATCGGTACGCTATACGCAAAGCACTGCTGTGCCGCTGGTTATCTTGCGTTTGGCGTTTCCCTTGTACAAACTATCGTGACGCTGGGCGTAGCGGCGCTCCATACGCCCGTTCTGATTAATTTCAGTCAGACAAACAGCGCCTTTTATTTTTATACGGACGCGCAAATCAGCAGCGTTTCTTTTTTCGGCGTCCTGGCATTAACCTTCCTTTACGGCTTTTTATGTGTTTTTTTGTTCCTTTTGCTGTATATTGCCCTGCGCTGGCTGTTTGGGCGCGATTTTATATGCTTTATCATAATTTTATTGATTGGGCTGCTGGATTCGTACGGTAATTTTGGCATTGTTTCCCGTTTTGGGGCCTCGTACAGTGATTTCGTCCCTTCCTACCATTACCTTTCACTGCTTGGCCTTGCGGCGGCCTGTGCGGCGGTTTTTTACGCGGGGAAAGCCTGCCTGAAGTATAAGGAGTTTCTGCATGAGAAATAGAACGCTTAATAAATGCGTCAGGTATGACCTGCGCGTCGGGCTGAAAGGGAATATCCTGAAATACCTGCTTGCGCTTTTTGTATTTGCTTTTGCGGCGGTCATGTTTTTTCAGTCGGCGCGAATGGCCGGGGGCAGCGGCTCAGCTCTGGATTGCCTGATTTATTTTTACCGCGGGATGCAGGTGTACATCCCGACAGGGGAGAACCCGTTTCCAATCCCTGTCGTTTGGCTGATGCTGCAGCTTGTTGTTTCGTTTTTAATTTTAAGCTATCCGACGCAGGATTTGGAATCATATGGTATGCAGTTCCTTGTGCGCACAAGAAAACGGGGCGTATGGTGGATATCTAAATCCATATGGAATATTTTAAGTGTTGCGCTGTTCTATTTAATAGGCATTTTTGTGGCGTTCATTTTTTCCATTTTGCTGGGCGACGGGTCGTTTGCCTTTCACCAGGAAATTACCCTGTTTGTCAGCGAATTTAGCAGCAGCGCGGGCTATGCGCAGACGCTCGCTGTAGTTTTGATTCTGCCCTTTCTAACTTCCGCGGCCATGGCCGCTTTTCAGATGATGCTCAATTTTGTATTGCGCCCGGTATATGGCTATATGATTGTTACCGCCATTTTTTTGGCTTCGGCATACTATAATACGCCGTTCCTGCCGGGAAATTATTCTATGCTGCTGCGCAGCGAAATCGCGCTTGCCGGCGGGGTCGATACTCTTTACGCGGTTCTTGCCGACGTTGCGATTCTGTGCGCTTCATTCTTTATCGGCCTGATATATTTCAGGCGTTATGACATCCTGCAAAAAGACTAGGAGGAACAAAATGTATATCGAGATGAAAAGCTTGTCGAAAACAATAAAAGGGGCTAAGGTGCTCGACGGCATATCCCTAAAGCTGGAAGGCGGCAGGGTGTACGGCTTAAAGGGAAAGAACGGGTCGGGAAAGACAATGCTCATGCGGGCAATGTGCGGGCTGATTAAACCGTCGTCCGGCTCGGTTTTAATAGACGGCAGGGAGCTTGGAAAAGAAATTTCGTTCCCGCCGAGTATTGGCGTCCTGATTGAAAATCCTGCGTTCCTTACAAAATATACCGGCTTTAAAAACCTGAAAATCCTTGCCGGGATACAAAACAAAATTGACGATGAAAAAATCAGGCAAACACTTCAAGCGGTAGGCCTTGACCCCGACGACAAGCGGACCTACCGCAAATATTCCCTTGGGATGAAACAGCGGCTGGGTATTGCCTGTGCGGTGATGGAGAACCCGGATATCGTATTGCTTGACGAGCCAATCAACGCGTTAGATGAAAACGGCGTGCTGCTTGTAAGGGGCCTGCTCAAGGAAGCAAAGCAGCGCGGCGCTGTTATTGTAGTAGCCTGCCATGATACGGAAGAGCTTGAACTCCTGGCGGACGAAATTTTTGTAATGTACGAAGGGAAAATAACCGACCATAACGTTATACAAAAGGAAGTAGAAGAGCATGAAGCGTAAAACTATTCTGGCAACGTTACTTGTTCTGGCGTTAACCAGCGCTGTAATTTTGTCAGCCGTGCAAATTTATAATATAAATGTACGGTATCCGCAGACTATGGTTGTACGGCATAAGATGAATGAGGGAATCGACGGCGGGGCGGCGTCGGTTCGTGCAACCGGATGCAGGCTCGCTTCTGTGGAAGATGTGAAAAAAGCTGCGCCGGACTATGAAATAGCCCTGTCCGACGATACCGGGAATACAGAGTTTAGGTTCCTGCTCATTACCGTTCTTTTTCATAACAATTCCAATAGCAAGCAGGAGCTTGCTATTCCGGCCATGCTGCAGGCGCAGACCGAAACATGGAGCAATGGCATGGATCTTGAGCTGTTCCATTTTCTTAATCCGGGAGAAACGGGCCCCGGGTATATGGAAATGGAGGCCGGCTCTGAGAAAACGCTTGTTTTGCCCTATTTGCTTACATCAGAGCAATTTAAAGGAGACGACTGGAGCAATGTTGAGCATTTGCATTATCAGATTTCCGTTTCCATTTACCCCGTAAAACACGTCATCGATTTAAAACTCTGAACATCGCCCGCCGTGTGGCGGGCGATGTTCAGAGTTTTATCACCGAGCTATGCACCAACTTGTCCCCTGGAACATACACTATAATACAGGGTTGTCCCTGAACATCTATAAAAGGAGTTAATATATATGAGTTGCAGAAATTGTGGTTGCGGCTGTGGCTGTAATCAGGGAAACAGGGGCGGTTCCGGTTGCCGCAGAACAGGCTGTTTTACGGCGACAGTTCCGGTAACGGTCACCTATCAGATTACCCCGAACCTCTTTGACGAAAGGGCAATAATCAGCCAGATTCCGTCCAATAACGCGTTTAACAACGCGAACGACTTTGGCAACGACTGGTCGGAGCCCTCCTGCGGCTGTGGCTGCGATTAACTATCCAAGATAAAACCGCCCGATAGGGCGGTACATATAAAGGCGGCTCCTGTATAAAAATACGGGCGCCGCTTTGTCATAATGGGGACAGGGTTAGACTATCATGTAAGAAAGGGAATAACTGATAAAACATTTGATAAAAACGCATTCCATAAGCGTGCCGAATGACATAAAATAGAATGTGAGCGGACAAATGCTTCAAAATAATGAATTTATAATGAATCTAAATTGGATAAAATATCCAAATAAAATAATTTGGTGTGATATTATAAATATGTAAGATAAATTAAAAATTGTTTCATATCCATTAGTTAGGAATATACCTCGTGCAATAAGGAGGGTTTTTTATGAAAAGACCGCTTTGTATATGTTTGGCAATCTCTTTGGTTCTTTGTATGGCGCTGCCTGCCGCCGCTCAGGAACCAAACGAAGGGCGCGCGGCGGCGATTCACCAACATTTTATTTCTTACCTGGACGCCAATGGAGTGGGCCATCAGTTTCCGGACGGCTCCGGTGAAGAAATGGCAACCGTAGACTTGATTGCGGATATTGACGGATGGACAATTTTTTTTGGACATCCCGGCTTTGAGCTGCCTGTTTTCACGTCTGACAGAATTGGGGATTATGTGCTTCTGTCAACAAATGCCTACGACCCCTATGACATCGGGATTTATGCGGAGAAGGACGAAACAATCTATACCTTGAAGGAGGCCTGTGACGCAGGCGGCCTGGATATTAAAAAGGTGGCCGGGGTTCCCTCAAAATACCTGCAGGTTTTTGCCCCGGGGGATACCGATAAAAACGGCGGCATAGAAGTAAAGGACGTCTTGAATATTCAGAAGGCCATCTGTAAAATGACAGAGATTGGGAAGGGCTGCTGTGACTTCCTTTTTTATGATTTCAACGCGGATGGAACGATTGATTTAAAAGATGTTTTGGCGCTTCAAAAGCAACTGGCTAAGCTTTCATAACTAAAAATGCATTCGAGAAAGGGCAGCGGATACGATGAAAAATTTTTTGAATAGAATGACGGCAGCGTTGCTGATATTCCTGCTGTGCGGCGTTCCTGCTTCAGCGTATGCGCAGACAGAGCCCGAATTACAGGAAGGTAAAATATCCGTCCCCCTTTTACAGGAAATAGACCGGCTTCGATTGCAAAGTGCTGACGGACAATCGCTTCCCGTTTGGATTTGGTACAAGGATATCGACCAGAAAAGGGTCACTCAGGAGGCGGAAAAACAAACAGGCCTTACAGAGAAGACCCTCCCGGTTGAATATAAAATGCCGGATTCAGCGTTACTCAGCACCCTGCAAAATGAACAGCCAGGCGCCCGTCAGATGCAGGACTACCTGCGTCAAACGGCGGTAGGCAGAAAGTTGGAGCAGGAGCGATGTGAAAATTATGTGATGAAACGGCGGGAAATTTCGCGTACCCAATATTGTGAGAAAAGTTCACAGTTATTGGACGATATTTCGTTGAAGCAAAGCAATATTATATTCAGGAGCGAATACGCGCCTGCTATTATTGCAAAGGTTGACATGTCCCAAATACAGGAATTAGCGGACTCCGACGAGGTAGAAGCCTTATATTTTTATGAAGAGGAAAAGGCTGAAAAATGCGGAATTGAGTCTGTTAGCGAATCCACGGGCTTAAACAGGGCCTATTCCAAAACCGGATTGACCGGGCAGGGCGTCAAGGTAGGAATGATTGAATCGGGCCCGCCTGAGCCTCATGATGAAATTAACGTAATTCCCGTTGGAAACGCGCCGCAGGACGGACATGCCACAAATACGGCCCGGACGATTGTGGGTGTGCAGAACGGGGTTGCGCCAAATGCCGCCTTATATGCGACGGATTCCAGCTATGCCAATATAGAGCAGATGCTTGATATGGGCGTTGAAATTATCAACCTGAGCTTTGGCTGGAGAGTATATCAAACGCCTTATAGTTCAATCGATAAATGGTTCGACCATCTCAGCTCACAGCACCGCGTCCTTTTTATTTGTTCTGCGGGAAATAATCTGGCCGAAAACGGCGCGGTCCCGAATTATCCGATTCTTTCCCCCGCGATGGCTTACAATTCGCTTGCCGTCGGCGCGTATGATAACAAGGAAACGGGAGCAAACCCTGCTGACGATAATCTGGAGTATTACAGCAGGTATAACAACAAGGGCGGGTGTGCCAAGCCGGATATTCTTGCCCCTAAAAACCTGTTGGGCGGTGGGACGAGCACCTCTGCTCCCATTATTACGGGAATCGCGGCCCTGCTGTTGGAGCTAAGGCCGTCTTTAAGCTTTCAGCCGCAGGTGCTCAAGGCAATTTTACTTGCGTCATGCCAGCGGAAGGTATTCAGCTCGCCTGCGGAAACAATGGAGCAGGGCATTACAAATAAGCAGGGCGCGGGAGCGGTAGACGCATGGAACGCAGTCTGCATTATTTCGCGGCGGCAGTACGGATATGGAGAGATATCCGACGCAGAAGAAACTAGAAACTTTGTCCAGCCGATTTACGGTGCGGCGAACATGAACGTCAGCATCGCGTGGCTGCAGGAAAATTCCATTTCAGCAGCTGGCCATGAGAGCGGCAGCATTGCGGTCGGAGCGCAGCAAAATCTTGATTTGCGCGTTTACCGCGGCGATTCCCTTGTTAGAGAATCGCTTAATACGGACAGCTCTACTGAAATGGCATATTTCCCATTGTCATCGGCATCGAACCAATACCAAATCAAGGTCAGCAAAAATGATGTGTCCAATACAGAAACAGTGCGCTTTGGCTATGCATGGAGCACGGACAAAATGGCTTATGAGGAAAATAGGACCGGAACCGATTATCCGGAGGGCGTATTTTATATCCGCCATAAGGACAGCGGGCAGTATCTTACGGTTAATGAAGCCACGGGAGAAGTCGTTCAATCCGCTTTTACCGGAGCAAAAAACCAGCAGTGGATTTCCAGCAAAAAAGGAACGAACCCGTTTACAATCAAGACGAATTCCGATGCCGTTTCCGGCGGACTGACCAAAACGGCCGGCGGAAACCAGGTAGTTGTAGATACAGGGAGCGGCCAGTCCGTTTACTATGCCGGCAATGCGCTCAATAATACGTTAGGAATCAAGCTTGCAAGCCCTGTCACTCCCGGCATTGAGAGCCTGCTGACCATAGAGAATTCACAGGATGGCAGCGCAGCCATATGGAATTATGTTGGCGTGCCGGAACGCTTTCAATGGTATTTTGAACCTTTGGGCTATCGCCGCGGCGACGTAAGCCGCGACGGAGTGATTAATACAAGCGACGTTTTAAAGATGCAGAATTATATCAGCAAAATAATCACGTTTGACGAGAGCCAGCTTTATCTGGGCGATATGAACAACGACGGCCAGGTGAGCTTAGCGGATGTTAGGCTTCTGCAGAACCAGCTGGCGGGAATGTAAAACAAATAAAAGCTACCTTCCCACGCCAGCTCGGATGGCTAAATGAATTTATAAAAAATGACGGCGGTGCTGTGCTTTCGCATGGCGCCGCCAATTTGCTTATAAGCAGCTTTGCGAGAAGACATTTATGCACACAAAAATAGCGATAACAATAAAATATAAATATGTTTTGAATTTAATTTGGATAAATTTTACAAACAAAACAAATGCATGTGCTATAATAATTTTACAAACAAATAAATCTCATTTTGTATTTGTTTGCAATTGGCAGGTGACAAAAAGGAGGATTGCTTTATGAAAATGTGCAAAAAGGTGTTATGTATTTTCTTATCGATGCTTCTGTTGGGCGGGATTATAATGCTTCCCGCCTCTGCTGCAGAACCGGACGAGGACAGGATTGAACAGGCTTTCCGGAATTATTTAAGTGAAAAGGGCTATCCCGTCGACCCGGAAACACCCTACAGGCTGACTGCGTTTATGCTTGTTTCAAAGGAGTGGAATATTTTTTGGCAATTGGGAGGGGATCCTGTGCCGTCCTCGGAGCGGATTGGTAAATATGTCTTCTTCACATTGAGCTGGAGAATCCTATATCCGGTCGGGATTTATGCGGAAAAAGACGGAGAGGTAGTGCCGCTTAGCGAGGCGTATGAAAAGGAATTAATCGACCTGGACGAAATCGCTGCGTGGTGTAACGAGCCGCACGAAAAATCTTTCCCTGAGGTTTATTCACCGGGGGATATTAATATGGACGGCGCCGTCTCGGTTAGTGACGTACTCTATGTGCAAAAAGTAATAGCAAAGATAGAACAAATGGAACCATATGTCAGTACGTTTAATTTTTGCGATTTCGATGGAAACAAAGTGATTAACGTAGCGGACGTTTTGGGAATGCAGAACCTTATTGCAAAAGTAACAAAAGGATGATTTAAGAAAAATGTATTGTAGAAATGTGGAGAGGGATGATTTGTATGAAAAGGAGTGCAATAAAAATTTTAGCGAGTTCTCTTATGCTGGTTTTATGCTGTACCATGCTCAAGGTCAGTGCTTTTGCAGTGGAAAAGAATATAATGGTTCCCGAAGACAAGATATCCGATTCCCTATCAACGGAAATAAAGAAGCTGAAACAGCAGAATTCAGATTTATCCGGTCATAAAATCCCAGTTTGGATTTGGTACCGGGATATCGACCAGGCGCAGGTGGACAACGAAACGGAAATTCAGACTGGTCTGACAGCGGAGAGCCTGGCAGTTGATTTCAGCATGCCGGATCCAACCTTAATTAATAATTTAGAGAATGAAGTCCCTGGAAGTCAAGAACAAATGCAAGCTTATCTTTCACGGACCACCGTGGCAAGACAGATTGAAGCGCAGCGTGCCGATTATTATATTATGTCAAGACGTGAAATTTCCAGAGAAAAATATATGGAAAAAGGCGCTTCTATCATCGAAGAGTTAAATATTGATGAAAATGATATCATTTTTACCAGCCGATACTCGCCAGCCATTATTGTGGAAAGGACAGTTTCAGAAATCAACGAAATAAATTGTAACAAAAAAATAGAATCAGTTTCTTTATGTGAAGAAATTACAATGCAGGACTGTACGCCAAACTCGATTAAAGAAACGATTGGTTTAAATCGTGTTTACCAAACAACAGCATTAACTGGTAAAAACGTAAAGGTTGGAATGTTTGAACAGGCAGTCCCGCAATCGTCAAGCGAATATAATCTTTCTGACATTACCATAGTTGGAAACAGTCCGTCGCCTGGTGGGCATGCAGTCAACACAGCGGCAATTATAATGGGAAGCAAAAGCGGTATGGCGCCGGAAATTACTCTTTTTGCTGCAAGCGGACAACCTTATAATGATAGCTTTTCTTATGCAAATTTAGAAACGTTAATCGACCAGGGAGTTAAGGTAATAAATATGAGTTCCTGGTTTTCCGGTACAGGAAATACATATTATAATAACGAAGACAGGTGGATAGACCACATCTCTAATCAGCATAATATCCTAATGATATGTTCAGCGGGCAATTATGCAGATCAAAAAATTTTATCACCTGCGATGGCTTATAACACACTTGCAATTGGCGGATATAACGACAAAGAGACTGCTTCAAAAGATGACGATACTCTTTTTGCGTATAGCTATGACAATGGTGACGGCTGCTTAAAGCCCGATGTGGTTGCGCCAGCTAATATTCTCGGAGGTGGTACAAGTAGCTCCGCACCTGTTGTTACCGGTATTGCCGCACTGTTGCTGCAATTGAAACCGTCATTGGAGTATCAGCCGCAGGTTCTGAAGGCAATTTTATTGGCGTCTTGTCAAAGAAAAGTAATTTCTACTCCAGCGGAAAGCATGGGGCAGGGTCTTACAAATAAACAGGGCGCGGGAGCGGTTGACGCGTGGAACGCAATCAGCATTATTTCGCGGCGGCAATATGGCTATGGGGAAATATCCGGTTCGCAGGAAACTAGAAATTTTATCCAGCCATATTACGGTGCCTCTTATATGAATGTCAGTATTGCATGGTTGATAGATAATACTGTTTCCACTTCAAACCATGCTGGCGGAAGCGCATCGGTCGGCACGTTACATGACCTCGACTTGCGTGTATATCGGAACGGCTCAGTTGTTGGTTCTTCTACGAATTCCAATAGTTCAACAGAAATGACGTATTTCCCGTTGCTTACAGGACAAGGAATGCAGTACCAAATCAAGGTCAGTAAATACGATACAGCCAATACCGAGACAGTGCGTTTCGGTTACGCTTGGAGTACAGACAAAATGACCTTTGGTGAAAACCTCACTGGAACCGACTATCCCGAGGGGATTTATTATATCCGTCACAGGCAAAGCGGTTCATATCTTACGGTTGACGAATCCACTGGACAGGTGAAACAGGCACCCTTTAATGGAGCGAGGAACCAGCAATGGATTTCCAGCAAAAAAGGAACAAACCCGTTTACAATCAAAACAAACTCCTCTGTTGTTTCTGGAAGCCTGACCAAAGCGGGAAGTGGAAATCAGGTCGTTATAAATGAAACGGGCAGCCCATCTATATACTATTTTGCAAATGGACTTGACAATGCGTATGGCATCAAGCTTGCCGACTCTGTCACGCCCGGAACGGAAAGCCTGCTTACTGTGCAGAATACTCAGCAGTCAAGCAGTCCGGCAATTTGGTCATATGCAGGCTTTCCAGACAGGCTGCAATGGTATTTTGAGCCAGTTGGGTACCAGCGGGGTGATGTGAACCTTGATGGGACGATAGGCACAAGCGACGTTTTATTGCTGCAGAATTATATCGGCAAGGCTGTCATCCTGGACGAAAGCCAGAAGTATCTTGCCGATATGAACAACGACGGTAATATCAATTTATTAGACGTGAATCTTCTTCAATCCCTTATAGCGGTAATGGGCTGACGGCCTACTTGGCGCCCGGCCTTTTATCGGCCGCTAACAGGAAAAGCTTGACAGTAATGCAAGTATGGGCTATAATAGCACTGCAATTTAAAATACCCATGAGGGAGTAGTTAGCGCGATTGTGCGTGGCAAGTCAACATCCTGGCCGGAAACGGTCTGGCTTGTCTTAAATAACCAGACTCATGTATGCCTGCTTTGGCTATACATGGTCTGCGTAATGAAACGGTTTACCCAGGTATAGCGAAAGCCATGCCTGGGTCTTTTTATTGCGAAAATCCTTACAGGGGGAATGTTTATGAACGCCTATCTGAAGAAAGGCATCGAGGTGCTCGAAGCTCTGTCTGTCGACCGGGAAACAGGGCTTACCTGCGCACAGGCAGAGGAAAACAGGAAAAAGTACGGAGCAAACAGTTTTACCAGGGCAAAAAAGGTGTCACTGTGGCGGCGTTTGTGGGAGGCCGCATGCGAGCCTATGATTATCATGCTAATCCTGGCGGACGCCATTGCGTTTGGCGTGAACCTCGTCAGGCAGTTCACGGGCGGAAAAGCGGATTTTATCGAATGTGTGGGTATCCTGGCCGCAATCGCCCTATCCGTCGTCATTACGGTGGCAATGGAGGGGCGCAGCGCAAAAGCCTTTGAGGAGCTGAGCAGGCTAGGCGACGAGACATTGGTAAAGGCCGTGCGTGATGGAAAAACGCAGATAATCGAACAGAAGGACATTGTGGTCGGCGACATCGTTGTCATAGCAACGGGTGACAAGCTCCCTGCGGACGGCAGGCTGCTTGAAAGCACAGGGTTAATGGCGGATGAATCTGCGCTCACAGGTGAAAGCGCACCTGTCAAAAAAGACGCGCTTGCGGTTTTTAACAGCGAAAGCACGCCGGTCGCCGAGCGTGCCAACATGCTTTATTCCGGCTGCTTTATTACAGGCGGCAGCGGCAAAATGGTTGTTACAGACGTCGGCGACCGCACGGAGTTCGGGAAAATCGCGAAAGAGTTATCCTCTACGGAAAAAAGCTCCACGCCGATGCAGGAAAAAATGGCAAAGCTGGGCAAACGGATTGCAATCCTCGGCGTTGCCGCGGCAGCTGTCGTGTTTGTCATTCAGCTGTTCACTTTTTTATCGAACGGTACCGCGAGTTTCGATACAATTTCCGAGGCGTTCATTTCCAGCATTGTCCTGATTGTCGCGGCTGTACCGGAGGGCCTGCCGACCATCATGGCTGTTTCCCTTGCCATCAATATAATTAAAATGTCTAAACAGAACGCGCTGGTCAAAAAAATGATTGCCTGCGAGACGGCGGGCAGCGTCAACGTTATCTGTTCGGACAAAACGGGAACGCTTACAGAAAACCGTATGACGGTCGTGGATGTTTACGCAAATGGCGCGCTGTGCAAGCCGCAGAAGCTCCAAAGCGGGGCGATGCTCACAAATTTTTGCGTCAACAGTACGGCGGATGTAAGCTTTGACAACGGCGTGCCCGATTTTGTCGGGAACCCTACAGAATGCGCGCTGATTACGGCGGCGCATCTGGCCGGACGAGACTATAAACGAGAGCGCGGCGCCGTAAAAACACTTTGCTGTTTTCCGTTTTCATCAGAAACGAAGAACATGACGACCATAATAGACGAAAACGGCTCTGCCGTCGCTTATACCAAGGGCAGCCCGGAGAAGATTATCGCGATGTGCTCCATGAACGCGGCAGAAAAGGAGCGTGTGCAGAAGGAAATCATCCGTTTCCAGGAGAAAACCTGCCGCGTCCTTGCCTTTGCGCACAAAGAGGTGGAAGGTATTTCGGATTTCAAAGGGCATCGTGAAGATATTGAATGCCAGATGCAGTTCGACGGCTTTGTCGCGATTACCGACCCGCTGCGCAAAGAAGTTTATGAGGCCGTCAGCCGCTGCCGGAGCGCGGGAATCGATATAAAAATGCTTACAGGCGACAACATCGTTACGGCTGAGGCAATCGCACAGGAACTTGGTATCCTCGATGAGAACCATATAGCGGTCGAGGCCAGGGAGCTCGAACCACTTTCAGACGAAGCGCTCAAAAAACGCTTACCTGAAATCCGCGTCATTGCGCGCAGTACGCCGGTAATAAAAATGCGCGTGGTAAACGCCCTGAAAGCGTGCGGCAACGTCGTTGCCGTCACAGGCGACGGTATAAACGACGCGCCCGCCATCAAAAACGCGGATGTCGGAATCGCGATGGGTATCTCCGGGACGGAGGTTTCCAAAGAAGCAAGCGATATCGTATTGCTTGACGATTCCTTCTCCACAATCGTTAAAGCGGTCCAGTGGGGCAGGGGGATTTACGATAATTTCCAGCGCTTTATCCAGTTCCAGCTTACGGTAAACCTGTCATCCGTTGTAGTTGTCCTGGCCTCGATTTTAGCAGGCTTTGCGGCGCCCTTTTCCGCGCTTGAGCTGTTATGGATTAATATTATTATGGACGGCCCGCCCGCCCTTACCCTGGGGCTTGAGCCGGCGGGAAAAAAGCTGATGGACCGTAAGCCCACGCCGCGCGGCGCAAGTATTGTTACAAAAAGCATGATGGGGCGCATTGTGGTAAACGGCCTGTTTATCTCTGTCGTGTTTATGCTCCAGCATTTCACGAATTTCCTGGGCGGAACGCCGCAGCAGCTTCCTACGATTTTATTTACGCTTTTTGCAGTGTTCCAGCTCTTCAACGCCTTCAACAGCCGCGTCCTGAGCGATGAAAGCATTTTTAAAAACATCGGCGGCAACAAGCTGATGCTCGGTGTGTTCGCGCTCACGTTTGGATTGCAGGTTCTGATAACACAATTCGGCGGCGCTGTGTTCGGTACCGTGCCGCTTCCGCTTATGATGTGGATTAAAATTATCGGGCTTTCCTTCACGGTTGTGCTCATATCGGAAATTTACCGTTTCCTCAAAAGAAATTTTCTGAAACGGCGCAAAGAAATAGTTGCTTGAGAAATCTGTCCCAACAAGTCAAGAAAACAGAATTCCAGTTTGGTAAGATAAAGAAGGTGAACGGCATGGAAAAAGACCGGGAACAGGCATTGCTCGTGCGGAAAATGCAGGATTATATCAAAGCGCATATTAACGATGAGTCGCTTAACATTTCTGGAATAGCGGCGGCGCTCGGCTACAGTGAACGCCACTGTAAACGGCTTTTTGCCCGGATGACGGGAAAACCGGTCGGGGAATATATCCGCCTGCTCCGCCTGACAGACGCCGCGGATAAGCTGCGGACTTCTTCTGATAATGTACTCGACATCGCGCTGTCGCACCAATTTCAATCGCACGAGGGCTTTACCAGGGCGTTTCGCAGCGCGTTTGGAGTAGCGCCATACCAGTACCGGACGCAAAAACCGCCCGTCCCGCTTTTTATCGCATATCCTGCCGACCACCAATATTTTTTACGAAATGAGGAATTCAGAATGACGGACAAAGAAAAAAGCATGCCGGTCTGCACAGCTACTGTCGTTTCAAGAGAAGAAAGGACGCTTGTTTTTCTCCCATCGAAATCCGCGGAGGATTATATGAGCTTCTGTGAGGAAATGGGCTGCGAGTGGGAGGGCCTGCTTAACAGCTTTGAAGAAAAGCTGGACACGGCTGCAATTGTAACGCTTCCAAAATCGCTGGTGCCGGAGGGCTATTCGGATACTGCCGCGGGAATTGAGCTTCCCGCAGGCTATCAAGGGGAAATCCCGTGGGGATACCTTACGGCGAAGCTTCCAAAAGGAAACCTCCTTTACTTTGAGAGCGGACCGTTTGAAAGGGAAGAGGATTTCTGCATAGCGATTGAAGAAACATTCCGCGCGTATGAAGGCTACGACCCTGGACGGTTCGGGTACGCATACGACTTTGAAAACGCGCCTTCCTTTAACTTCGGCGCACAGATGGAAACGGGCGCGCGCATTGCGTTCCCGGTGAAAAAAATTTAAATATGGAAAAGCCTTCCGCCCTCTTTTATACGGCGGAAGGCTTTCTGTTTGTTTTCCTGTCCTTTTTGTCATTGTGCCTACTTTTCCTGACGGCATTTGTCATATCCTCCCAATGGATTTATGACTGCCTTTTATGGTATGATGATAGATAAGAAAATCACACCCTGGCAAAGGAAAGGATGGAATTGAAATGAAACATATGGTACAAAGGGGAAACATAGCGCTTGCGCTGCTGCTTTCCCTGCTTCTGGCGCTCGGCGGTATGGCTGTGGCCTTCGCCGCCGATACGCAGAATACGGAGCTCCCCTCTTATATTCAAAACAGCGCGGAGAAGGCTGTCTGGATGGATGCGTGTCCGGCAGACGGGACCTCCGGTATCGACGCGGTCAAATGGTACCTCGACGGCGACGGGATTTATTATTTCCTGCTCCCGACATCCGCTGACTTAAGCAGCATCACGGTATATCATAATTTTGACAGCGTGCAAATCGGCGCGGCAACGCTTGAAAGCGGCAAGCCTTACAGCCTGTTTGAAAATGGCGGCAGCTATACCCTGCGCGCTGACGGTAAGCAGTACAGCGTTAAGGTTTTGCAGTCCTCGCGCATCGGCTCGATGTTTTTGACGACCGAGAGCGGAAGCATGGACTATATCCACGCCAATAAGGAAAACAAGGAATCCGGCAGCCTGCTTTTAATTGATACGGACGGCAGCATAAGCTACGACGGCAAGCTTGACCAGATTAAGGGCAGGGGCAATACGACCTGGACCAATATTGAAAAGAAGCCGTATAACATCAAGCTTGCCAAGAAAACGGCGCTGATGGGTATGGCAAAGAGCAAAAAATGGTGCCTGCTTGCAAACGGGCAGGAGCATTCCATGATACGCAACCGTTTTACCTACGACATGGCTGACGAGGTCGGCCTGCCGTTTGCACCGGAATCACGCTTCCTCGACCTTTACGCAAACGGCGAATATCTGGGTACCTACCAGCTTTCTGAGAAGGTTGACGTCGGTTCCGACAATCTTGTGAAAATTGAGGATTTGGAAGGAAAAACCGAGGAAGCCGTTATGGCGGCGACAGGCAGCGACTCTGTTGATTTAAGCTCCTACAGCCAGTATAATTCCGGCACGTTCGGCAGGGCGAACAGCAGGCGCGGTTATAATATCCCGAACGACCCGGACGACATTACAGGCGGCTATCTCGTGGAATACGTGTATGGCGTGGCGGAAGCCTCCGGCTTTGTGACCTCGCGCAATCAGAACGTTGATTTGCGCGCGCCTGAATATGCCTCGAAGGCGCAGGTTAACTATATCGCCGACTTTATACAGGATATGGAGGACGCGATTTATTCCAGCACGGGCTACAACTCAAAGGGTAAGCATTATACGGACTACATTGACGCGCAGGACGCGGCGAAAATGTACCTTATCCAGGAGCTTGCCATGAATATGGACTGCGGTATTTCGAGCACGTTCCTTTATAAGGAATCGGACGCAAAGGGCGACGGCAAGCTGCATATTTCCCCGGCGTGGGATTTTGATATCGCGTATGGAAACCTGCTCAATTCGAAGGACGGTGTAAAAATGACCGATTACACGAAGTTCTTCGCGAGCATTTCAAAGCTGAGCAACACGCGCAATACGTACACGATATTCGGCGCGCTGTGCAGGCACGACGATTTTAACGAGCTTGCGGCTAAGATATGGCGTGAGGAATTTGTCCCCGCGTTCGATGTAGCCTTCGGCAAAACGGAAGGGACAGGACGGCTCAAGAGCTTTGATACGTACAAGGAGCTTACGAAGGACGCCTCCGTAATGAACTATATCCGCTGGGACCTCACCGATAACCTACTGGTTCCGGCAGCCGGCGAAACGCACGACAAGCAGATTGCATATATGATAAACTGGGCGGAGGGCCGCTATTATTTCATGGACAGCGCGTTTGCAAGCCTCGACGACTTAAAGGAACAGACGAAGCGGGAGCTTATCGAATTCTTTGAAACGTATAACAGCGCGGACTACAGCGCCGCCGATTGGGATAAAATCGTAAAGGCAAAGGACGACGGCCTTACAAATATTGAAAGCGCCAAGACAGCCGCTGCTGTCGTCGATGCGAAAACCGCCGCGATAACAGCGATGAAGGAGATTGCGGGCGTAAAGCTTTATTTCGATAACTCAGGAACGAATTGGGAAGAGGTGTACGCCTTCTGGTGGAACAGCAAGACCTCCTGCTCCTGGCCGGGCAAATTAATGAAGGACGAGGGGAACGGGTTGTTCAGCTTCACCTTCCCGGCGGACGTCAGCTATGTTATCTTTAATAACAGCTTGCCTGAACGGGCTGGAAAGGAACAGTCGATCGACCTGATGGCGCAGGACGGCAGCAACCTATTTACCCCTGATACAGCAACCAAGCATTATGACGACCAGAAAGAGGCCTACTGCTACGGCGGCGCGTGGCAGTCCTACAGCGGAGAGCCGCTGTACATGCAGGGCGACGCCAATCCGGACGGCGTGCTCAATCTCCAGGATGTCCTCGCCATCCAGAAGCATCTGGCAAAATACCATCTGCTTACGGGTACGGCGCTGAAAAATGCCGACGCGGACCTTGACGGCTCCGTTACGGTACAGGACGCGCTCATCCTCCAGAAGCTGTTCGCGGGCATGATTGCACAGCTTCCGGACGCGGCGTAATTGAATATAAAGACAGACGTCCCTGTAATGGGACATAACCAGTAAAAACATTCGATAGAAAAAGGGCCCCTATGTAGAAAATAATTACATAGGGGCTTCCTTTTGTAAGAGCTATTGCTTTCTGGAACGGCGGGGATAAGGCGATATATAATCCGTCAATTTTACAAAGTCTATTTGGGTGAAAAAGACTGCTGCTGGTTCGGCGCGCCCCTGCACTGGAAAAATGGTGTACTCAGCGGTGAACCGGCCGAATCTGGCTTTACCGGGGAAGAATAAAAAATCGTTTTCCGCGCAGGAATTTAGGTATGCCGGCCCTCCCGCGAAGCCGTGCAGCCGACTTTTAAGGAACAATGCGGCACAACGCTCCCTTTTTAAGAAAACAGAAGAACTGTAGGTTTGTCAAACATGTTGAAGTTGAACAGGATAAGCAGAAATGGTTGAAAGCAGAAAAATGGATTTTTCATGATGTGCCGCCTTACGGCGAAATGATGGATTGCTTTGCAAAATGATGTGCCGTCGCTTCGCTGCGGCATGATGTAATGTTTGCCCCTATGTCCCGCGGGACACATCATTGCCCGAATGGGCAACATCATTCAAAAAAGCCTGTTTCCAGAGTAGTAAACTCTTTTCCCTTCTTACAGCCCTATATGTATTGTAATCCTACAGCCTTTTTTAAGAAAACAGCGGAATCCTATTGACAAACAAACGCCCCAACGATATAATATTAACCAGTGTTTTAGGATACCGCAATTTTGTTCTGCTTAAAAAGAGGTGCGACATGCTTCTTGATTTAAAAGAGGTCTTTCTAACAGAAGGCGCAAATAAGGAAGTTGACGGCACGCTCGATTTGAGCAAAATAATATTGGATGGAACCAGTCCCGTGCCCGAACCTGTGAGGCTCAGGGCGCAGGCGCAAAACAGAGCGGGGATTGTCAGGCTGCGCATAAGCGCCGCTTTTGTATACCGGCGTCCCTGTGACCGCTGTGCGGCCGATACGGCACGCGATATGTCTTTCCAGTTTGAGCATACGCTTGTCGTTTCCCTAAGCGGCAGCAGCAGCGACGATTATGTTGAAACGCCCGATTACAAGCTCGACCTGGACGAGCTTGCGACAGCCGATATTCTGCTGGAGCTTCCGTCGAAGCATCTGTGCAAGCCCGATTGCAAGGGGCTGTGCCCGGACTGCGGGGCGGATCTCAACGAAACAGCGTGTGATTGCGGCAAACACAGGATTGACCCTCGTTTAGAGGCGCTCAAAGACTTGATGAATTAGAATACGCACCATGTATTCCCCATAGTATTGTACAAGGAGGTGCCGGTCATGGCAGTACCGAAGAGGAAAACCTCAAGCGCAAGACAGAATAAAAGACGTTCCAATGTTTGGAAGATTTCAGCTCCCGCGCTGATGAAGTGCCCGAACTGCGGCGAGTATAAGACGGCTCACAGAGTCTGCTCGAACTGCGGTTTCTACAACGGCAGGGAAGTTATTAAAAAGGAAGCATAATTTCTTTGAATTTTCCCGAAGATAGAGGAGGAGCTGATCCTTCTCTATTTTTTTTCGGCTGAGGTGGTCAGGTTGGCGGTTATCATACAATCGGTTACGAAAGGCAGCGCGGCGGCGCGGCAGGGTATCCTGCCGGGCGAAACTTTGCTGTCCATCAATGGAAACGATATTATGGACGTGCTAGATTACCGCTTTTACCAGACGAACCGTGAGCTTATGCTGGAGCTTCAGGGAACAGACGGAAAAACGCGTGCCATCCCGATTAAAAAACGTGAATATGAGGAAATCGGCCTAACCTTTGAGACATATCTCATGGACAAGCAGCAATCCTGCAAAAACCAGTGTATTTTCTGCTTTGTTGACCAGCTGCCGAAGGGGATGCGTAAATCTCTTTATTTTAAGGACGACGATTCCCGCCTTTCCTTCCTGTTTGGCAATTACATTACGCTTACGAATTTAAGCGAGCACGAAATTGAGCGTATTATCAAGATGCACATCAGCCCGATTAACGTATCTGTCCATACCACCAATCCGGAATTGCGCGTGAAGATGATGAAAAACCGCTTTGCCGGCAGCGCGCTTTCCATTATGCAGCGCTTGGCCCGGGCGGGCATCAAGCTCAACTGCCAGATTGTATCCTGTCCCGGAATAAACGACGGGGAGGAGCTTCTGCGCAGCCTTACGGATATGGAGGCGCTGTACCCGTCGGTCGAGTGTATCGCGGTTGTCCCCGTTGGACTGACGCGATACCGCGAGGGGCTGTACCCGCTTATCCCTTATACCAGGGAAACAGCGGCGCAGACGCTCGCGCTTATCGAACAGTTTGGCGACAGGTGCGTGAAGGAGCACGGAAGCCGCATCGTGTTTGCAGCCGATGAGTTTTATTTAAAGGCGGGCAGGGAGATTCCGCCGGCCGAATTTTACGAGGATTTTGACCAGCTGGAAAACGGTGTGGGGCTGCTCGCGCTTATGAAGGACGAGTTGGAAGGCGCGCTCTCACTTGAGCAGGGCGATAAAACGCTCAAACGTAAGGTTACGGTTGCAAGCGGGACTTCGGCCGCGCCGTTTTTGCGTGCATTATTGTCCCAAATGCGTGATAAATACCCCGGCGTATTTATTGAGGTCGTGGGTATCCGCAACGACTTTTTCGGCGGTGGCGTCAATGTCAGCGGGCTTGTGACAGGCGGCGACCTGATTGCACAGCTCAAAGGCAGGGATTTGGGCGACGCGCTGCTGATACCAAGCGTCATGCTCAGGCGTGAGGGAGACATTTTCCTCGACGACGTATCCACACAGGAAGCAGAGCAGGCGCTCGCTGTTAAGCTGACCCCGGTACCAAACGACGGGGAAGCCCTGTTCCGTGCGATTTTAGGAAGAAAAAAGGAGGAGTGACTTATGGCAAGACCGGTAATTGCGATTGTAGGCAGGCCAAACGTGGGAAAATCCACGCTTTTCAATAAGCTGACAGGCAGGCGTATTTCCATTGTGGACGACACACCCGGAGTTACGCGCGACAGAATTTTCGGAGAGGTAGAGTGGCAGAACCGTACGGCTACGCTCGTCGATACGGGCGGAATCGAACCGTATTCGGACGACATCATCCTTTCCCAGATGCGTACACAGGCGCAGCTTGCCATCGACGCGGCTGATGTGATTATCCTTGTCACTGATGTAAGGGCGGGGCTTGTCGCGACCGATATGGAGGTCGCGTCCATGCTGCAAAAGAGCGGCAGGCCGGTTGTGCTCTGCGTCAACAAGTGCGACAGGGTGGGCGAGCCTGACGCGGATTTTTATGAGTTTTACAACCTCGGCCTTGGCGACCCAATCCAGGTTTCCTCCGTTCACGGCCATGGCACGGGCGATTTACTCGAAGTGGTGTTTTCCCACCTGCCGGAACAGGCGGGCGACGAAGAGGACGGCGAAATCATAAGCGTCGCCGTTATCGGCAGGCCGAATGTTGGAAAATCCTCATTGGTCAATAAGATAGTGGGAGAGAACCGCTGTATCGTTTCCGATGTGGCGGGTACGACGAGAGATTCCATCGATACGGAGGTGGAAAACCAGTACGGCCGTTTTATCCTGACCGATACGGCGGGGCTCAGGCGCAAAAACAAGGTGGACGACGCGATTGAAAAATACAGTGTTATCCGCGCGAAAATGGCGATTGACCGCAGCGACGTTTGTGTTATAATGATAAATGCGGTCGACGGCTTTACCGACCAGGACTCCAAAATAGCCGGCCTTGCGCACGAGGCGGGCAAGGCGTGCATTATTGCTGTCAACAAATGGGACGCTGTGGAAAAGAACGATAAAACGATGAACGAGTACCGTAAAAAGCTCGAAACCGATTTTTCGTTTATGTCCTACGCGCCGATGGTTTTTATTTCGGCCAAAACAGGGCAGCGGCTCGACCGGCTTTTTGAGATGATTAAGCATACGGCAAACTCGAACGCTATGCGCATCAAGACCGGTTTGTTAAACGACCTGCTCGCTCAGGCGACCGCCAGGGTGCAGCCGCCGTCCGATAAGGGGAAGCGCCTGAAAATTTTTTACATGACGCAGGCGTCCACAAAGCCGCCTACATTTGTTTGCTTTGTCAATTCCGCCGAGCTGTTCCATTTTTCCTATCAGCGGTATCTGGAAAACCGTATCCGGGAAACCTTTGAGCTGCAGGGTACGCCTGTGCGCTTTGTCATAAGGGAACGCGGCGACAAATAAATATAGATAACCTTTTATTTTGAAAGGAATGGTACGATATGGCTGATACGGTTCTTTCCGTGCTGTCAGGCAGCTGGCTGCAAATCCTCTCAACAATGCTTGTCGCTTATCTGCTTGGAAGCATCAGCTTTTCCATCATTATTACAAAAAAGGTGGCCCAAAACGCGGATATCCGCAAAATGGGCAGCGGAAACGCGGGCTTTACGAACGTGCTGCGTTCGGTGGGCAAGGGCCCTGCGGTATTTACGATTGTATTCGACTTTTTAAAGGGTGTGCTTGCGGTAGCGCTCGGCGGGCTGATTTTTTCCACGATTGTGCAGAACGCGGCGCCAGCGGAGGAGCTGGTCAGCTACGGGAAATATATTGCCGGCTTCTGCTGTATCCTCGGCCATATGTTTCCGGTGTACTTTGGATTTAAGGGCGGAAAGGGCGTCGTTACAGCGGCCGCGCTGATGCTTGTAGCCGACTGGCGCGTATTTTTAGCGGTAATCGCCGTATTCCTGATTGTCTTCCTGATTACGAAGATTATCTCTGAGGCTTCGCTTGTAAGCGCGGTTTTTTACCCGATTTTCACCTTCTGCTTTACTTATTTTCTGGACTATTTACCAAGTCTTGAAACTGCGCAGCCGCGTACCATACTTTATGTCATATTCGGTACGGCTTTTTCGTTCGGCGTAGGGCTGGTCGTATTTATTAAACATAGGGAAAACATCAAGCGTATTATAAATGGGACAGAAAAGAAAATCACGGCAAAGTCTAAAAAAGAAAATTAAGTTACAATTTTTAATAAAAAGGGCGGGGCATAAAATGTGCCCCGCCCTTTTAGGATATAAAGTTTATTTCATTTCATAAAGCTGCATATTGCCAGAGGACTTAACCAGCTCATAATCGGTCCCAATAAAAGTTTTCAGCCCGTCTTTATTGCTGGCTACGTCAACGGAGGAAACGAGGAGATACTGCGTTTTCTTTGTTGCGCCATACAGGTTCGGGTAATTGTAAAGGTTCTTAAAATCATACATGTGTGGGACAAAGAACCCGTTAGCTGTTATCTCGGCATCCTTTGGAAGCTCCGCGATTAACTCGTTATACCCTTTTACAGCCGTCCTGTTGGCGGCCTCGTAGGAGAGAAAGGTCTTCATGCGCGGTACGGTCAGAGAGAACGTCATTACAACGCACAGGGCGGCAGAAAGAACAACGATAGTCTGGCGCTTTTCACGTTTCATCCCGGCAACAGCTAAGGCGGCCATTACAATAACCAGAGCGGCTGCGCCAAAGGTGTACTGGAAGTCAATATCATACTGATACTGCCAGTTAGACATCAAATCCACAACAAGCATGGGAATGAAAAGCAGCAGGATTGATTTTTTGCGGTTCATAAAGGGGGCAAACGCAACAGGCAGCAGCATCCAAACAATGAACATGATTTTGTCTGCAGTAAACACCTGTGATATAAAGTAACCAAAGTTGAAAAAGCAGGTTTGCACCACGGAAAGGAACCCGCTGCCGCCCTGTGGGATATAATTTTCAAGACGGCCTAACATGACGCCTTCCCCAAGTACATTGAACGCGGAAACCATGCTGGCGGCAAACACAAAATAAAATGCGCCCGCGACCAGCATAACAGCCCCCTTCCAATATTCCTTGCGTGAAAACAGCAGATATAGGGCGAGCGCCGCTATGTAAATCGCGGCGTCTTCCTTGACCATCAGCGTCAGCGCCGCAAAAACAAACATCAGAGCGGTACGCTTAGCGAGCATGAAGTAGACGGTCCAGAGGAGAAGGACAGTTAAAAACTTGTTTTCGTGGAAATCGTAGAGGCAGCCGTTTGCAAGGCTCGGAAAGAGCAGATAGATAAAAGAGAACATTACGGTCATATTTTTGGATAAGCCCAGCTTTTTACAGATTAATACGACCGCAAAAACGCCGCCTGCGACAGCCGCCGCCTGAAGGACAAGCAGGGTTTCGGGACGGGGGACAATCATATAGAAGGGGAGAAGTACATAATAGATAGGCGAAAAATGGACGCCAAAATGGGACATCAGCACATTTCGCTCTACGGTGGTATCCGGCATTCCGGTTGTACGCATGTTTTCAAACATCTGCGTAAAAATACCAAAATCAAAGGTATGCGCTACATATGCCTGATAGCGCGCGATACAAACCGCGGCCACGATTGCCGTAAAAGCGGCCGCGCCCACGCCCGCGAAAATCCAAACGGATTTTTTTGAAAGCCTGATGTTTTGCAAGCCGATTTTATCGCCCTTCATCACCCAGGCGACAATTAAAAACAGTACAAACGCAATGCCGATGTTAAAGTAAATGTTGTCTGCGTTATAAAAAGCAAGCGTGCCGCCGTAAAGCACGGAAAAAGCCAGCAGTGCCGCGGGCGTAACCTGTTTGCTCCTGACGGCCTGGGATATAAAGAGCAGGAGCGCGAAAATAAGAATCAGCGTAATCAGGAAAGCCGGCTGCGACAGGGCTCCTGAAAACGTAAGTTCAGTAAATGGCTGGCCGCCCGACATAAAGAGGCTTAACGCGCTTGCGCCGCAAAAAGCCGCCGCAAACGCGGCAAAAATATATTCGGCTGGCTGGTACTCTAAAAAGCGCCGAAATACGTCCTGTTCTTTTCCCTTCCCTTTAGGGGAGTTGTTTTCCATACGGTTCATTCCTTTCCATTCATCCTTTTTATTTTACTGCCGATTACTGCCGAACAAGCAAAAAAATATACAATTAGTAATTAATATACAAACTGTAAAAAACATCTCTTGTAAATGCAGTGCGGCCGACAGTATTTCTGCTCTGTTTTTATACAGTATACCATGATAAGGCAATAGTGACAATAAAAACCTTTACGAACCTTTTTTCCTGTGTTAAAATAAAGATGGCAGCCTGAGGAAGAAAGGATTGATAATAAATGGATTGCGTGTTTTGTAAAATTGTAGATGGGGAGATTCCTTCCAAAAAGGTATATGAGGACGGCCAGATTCTTGCTATTTATGACCTGGAGCCGCAGGCGCCGGTGCATGTCCTGTTTATCCCAAAGGAGCATATAGGAAGCGCCGACGACTTGACGGAAGAAAACACCCGGGTTATTTCGCATATTTATGCAGTTATCCCTAAAATCGCAAAGGAGCTGGGGCTTGAAAACGGCTACCGTATTGTAAATAACTGCGGAGAAGACGGCGGGCAGACCGTGCATCACCTGCATTTCCATCTGCTCGGCGGTAAAAAGCTCAATACCAGGATGGTATGACTGAAATAAAAAGGATGGCTTTAAAGGTATGGATGGGTATTATAAAATGAAAATTGCCGGGTGTGAGCGCAGCTTAAAGCTCTGCCCTGTCAATGAAAACATGAGCATAGCCGCTTTTATTATGTTCGGCGATGTGGAAATCACGGAGAAAACGGCCGAAGCGCTTCTTAAGCGCTGCCCGGCGCACGATATAATCCTGACGGCGGAGGCCAAGGGGATTCCGCTTGCCTATGAGATGGCGCGGCAGGAAAAAGGCCGCTATGTGGCTGCGCGCAAGGGTTTAAAGCTTTATATGACGAATTCGGTTTCTGTTCCGGTCAAAACAATCACGACGGAAAACGTCCAGCAGCTTTACCTCTCGGGCGAGGACGCGCGGCAGCTTGAAAATAAGCGTGTGCTCATTGTTGACGACGTGATAAGCACGGGCGAGGCGGTAAACGCGCTGGAGCGCCTAGTGGAAATGGCGGGCGGACAAATCGCAGGTAAAGCCTGTGTGCTTGCTGAGGGGGACGCGGCAAAACGAAGCGATATTGTTTTTCTGGAACCGCTTCCGCTTTTCTTTCAAAATCAATAGAAGACAGCCGTGGCGGAATGTGAATTTCGTACACGGCGAGGGGCGGGAGCTATCCCGCCTCTTTTATATTTAGAGGGGGGATAGGATTGAAACGCCCGTTTGCTGTAATCGGAATTACGTTTTTAGCGGCGCTTGCGTCGGCCTCTGTATTCGGTGCGCGCGCGGGCGCTGTCCTGGCATGCGCTTTTGCGGCGGGCTTTGCCGTTTCCCTCTTTTTTTCTAAGCTGAGAAAGGAAAAAACGGTCCCTGCCGCGCTTATTACGGCGTGCGCCGCTTTTGTTCTTTACCTTCTCGCCGTGCAAATGTGGGTTGTGCCTGTACAGGCGCTGGACGGCAAAGCCGGCAGGGTTACAGGCGTAATTTCAGAAGCGCCTTATGAGCGGTACGGCCGTTTTTATTATGAGCTTGAGACGAGCAAAATAGAGCTGCCGGACGTACCGCAGAAAATCAAAATACTCCTGTCATCGTCAAACCCCATCGACGCGGACTTTTACGACGAGGTAACCTGCGAGGCGGATTTTTACCAGCCGGCGGCCGGAAGCTCCGGCAGGTACATGGCAAAAGGTATCTATTTGCTGGCGGCAGTACAGCAGGGCGGGAAAGTTTCGGTCAGGGAAACGCAGGAAAAACCGCCCTACTATTACGCGCTCTGCGCAAGGAAGGCCGTCACCGGCAAAATCTATACCTATATGCCGTCAGAGGAAGCGTCCCTTGCCAGCGCCCTTTTACTGGGGGATAAATACTGCCTCGACCAAAATTTGAAGGAGGATTTCAATCAATCCGGAACAGGGCACCTGATTGTGGTTTCGGGGCTGCATATGGCCGTTGTGGAGGGCTGCGTTTACTTTATCCTGTTCAAGCTTACGCGCAGGAAAAAGCTTGCCGCGGCTGTCTCGATTGTTGGAATCCTCCTCTTTATGGCGCTGACCGCGTTTACGCCGTCCGTCATGCGCTCCGGTATTATGCTGATTGTTTATATGCTGGCGCAGCTCTTCAACCGGACAAGCGATTCCCTCAATTCCATCGGAATTGCTGCGCTCGTCCTGACGGCTTTCAATCCGTTTGCGGCGGGGGAGATTGGTTTTTTGATGTCGTTTTGCGCTACGCTCGGTATTATCCTGTTTTTCCCGGCGATGGATGGTTACATATGCGGCAAGCTTGAAAAGCTCCGCTTTGGCAGGAAAGCCGTACATTTTGTACTTTCTGTCCTGCTCGTTTCCTTAAGCGCGACTGTGGCGGCCTTCCCGGTTATGCTCTATGCGTTTGCCTCTTTTTCTCTTTATTTTTTGCTGTCAAACCTGCTGCTTGTCTGGGCGGCGCAGCTTCTTTTATGCTGCTGCCTGCCGATGGTGCTGCTGAGCTTTGCCGGGCCGCTGTCGTTTTTGGCTTTCCCGTTCGCGTTTGCCGCCACGTGTATTAGCGCCTATATGATACAAACCGCCGTGTTTATTGCAAAGCTTCCCTATGCATATATCAGCATAGACCAGAAATTTTTAAACCTTTGGTTTGCCGCAACGCTGCTGATGATTGCGGTGGGTATTTTGAGTAAGCGGGGGTTTCGCCCGGTCAAGCTCATCGTTCCCCTGTCGCTTTTGGTGCTGCTGTGCGGCTGCGCGACGTATACTGCTTTTCAGTGGAACGCCGTGAATTTGCGCGTGTTCGACGCGGGGGACGGGATTTGTGCCGTGCTTGAAAAAAACGGAAAAACAGCGCTGCTCGCCTGCGGTGGGAACCGGTACAATCCGCCCCTTTTCCGGTATTATGAAGAAAAATCGGACCCGGTCGATTTTATGCTGATTACCTCGGGGAAAAGGCTCAAAAGCTACGCTGCGGATTTGACAAATGAAATTGACGTGGAAAACATTTTGTTATATGATACAAGCAGCAACGAAACGCTCAAGGAAGACCTTACGGAAATTAACGGGCGGATTGATAGCTTTCATGACAGCAGGCGCGTCCTGCTATGGGGCGACGTTAAGCTTGAAACGGCAGCTTACGGCGGCAATGTCTGGACGTTCGTGCAAACAAAACAGAGGAGCCTGCTTGTCTGCCCGGACGGAGGAAGCTTTGCGGATATTCCCGCGGCATGGCGTAAAGCCGATATCTGCCTTGTATCTGACCCGCCTGAGCATATTGAATTTTTAAACGCGGGGTGTACTGTAATTTCAAGCAGTGATGAAAAAGCGCCTGTAATTGCGCAGCTGCTTGCCCCGTACCAGGAGCGCCTGACGGCCCCGGCGGTAAACGGGGACACTTTGATTCAACTATATAAGCCCTGAGGGGGAGTGACAATATGGCCAGCCTTACGGAAGCCGAGCTGAAAAAGGCGATTAAGGAAGATGCGCCCGGACAGCTCTATTACCTGTACGGGAATGAAAAGTTTTTAATCAAGCTGTATTATGACAAGCTGGTGGAAAAAATCGCGGGGAAGCACCCGTCCGATTTTTCCTTCCATACGTTCCGTACGCTCGATAATATCGACCAAATCGCGGTCGCAACTGGAGCCGTCCCGTTTATGGGCGGACGGAATTTTGTCGGCATTGCGGACGCGGACGCTTCTAAGCTTTCGGACGGAGAGTTTTCAAAGCTCATGGAGCTGCTGGAAAACATTCCCCAGGACACGGCGGTCGTCGTAGCGCAGCTTACCGCCAACCCGGATATGGGCAAAGCCAAAAACAAAAAGCTGCTTGCCGCCCTGACGAAGCTTGGCAACGCCGTACAGCTCAACAAAATGGGGGAGATTGCGCTCCAAAAGCAGCTTGTTACCTGGGCGCTCAAGCGCGGTGCGGCGCTCAACCAGGCGGATGCCGGGCGCATTGTTTCCTATTGCGGGACGGATTTACAGAACCTGCGCAATGAGCTTGATAAGCTCTGTGCCTTTACGGACAACGGGGAAATTACACGGGAGGCAATCGAGCAGGCCGTCGTCAAAAATTTTGAAGCGCGCGTGTTCGATTTGTCGAAATACGTGGTAACGGGCGACTGCGACAACGCCTACCGGCAGTTAGACCAGCTGTTTTACCAGCGGGAGGAGCCTATCAGTATTTTGGCGGTGCTTTCCTCCACCTATGTTGATATGTACAGGGTGCGCGCCGTCATAGAAAGCGGCGGGAAGGCGCAGGACGCCGCGGGAATATATGATTATAAGCGTAAGGAATTCCGCCTGAACCAAGCGGAGCGCTACGCAAAGAAGCTGCCGACGCAGGCGCTGCGCGACAGCCTTTCTGTTCTGGCCGAAACGGATGAACTAATGAAAAGCACGCCGCGCGACAACGCCCTGCTGCTCCAGGAGCTGATTGCGAAGCTGCTGATGATTTCAAAAAAGGAGTATCCCGGTGATTAAGATAAAACAGGCGGTAGTCGTTGAAGGAAAATACGATAAAATGCGGCTGAGCGCATTGATAGACGCGCCGATTATTGAGACGAATGGATTCCGCGTTTTCCGCGACAAAGAAAAGGTTAGCCTTATCAAAAAGCTGGCGCAGACGCGGGGGCTGCTCATTTTGACCGACAGCGACGGCGCGGGCTTTGTAATCCGCAACTATTTAAAAAGCCTGGTCCCGCCTGAAACAATAAAAAACGCCTATATTCCTCCTATACAAGGGAAAGAAAAGAGAAAGCAGTCCCCCTCCAAGGAAGGGACGCTCGGCGTAGAGGGCATGGACGAGCAGACGCTTTTAAAGGCCATCCGGCAAAGCGGCGCGGAATGCGGCGAAGGGGAAGCAATGCGCATTCCCTCTATTACGCGTGAGGATTTTTACCGGCTTGGACTTTCCGGCGGTGAAAACAGCGCGCAAAAGCGCGGAAAGCTGCTCCAAAGGCTTGAGCTTCCGGAATACCTGTCCACAAAAGCCATGCTTGAGATGCTTAACTGCCTATTATCCCTGGAAGAGCTGGAGGCGCTTTTAAAAGAGCAGTAACCGTATGAACTTTATGTAAATAAGTGGAATTTTTTCTTGACAAATTGTGCCATAAAAAGTATAATAGAGACATAAATTGAGAATGATTCTTAATTTTAATTTTTTCGAAGAAATGGGGTTTTTCACATGGATTTAAAAGGTTCAAAAACAGAAGCCAATCTGCTGACCGCTTTTGCGGGGGAGTCGCAGGCGAGAAACAAGTATACATATTTTGCGTCTAAGGCTAAAAAAGAAGGCTACGTTCAGATAGCCGAGCTCTTTGAGCAAACGGCAAACAACGAAAAGGAGCACGCAAAAATTTGGTTTAAGCTGCTTGACGGCATCGGCACGACCGCTGAAAACCTCGAATCCGCCGCGCAGGGCGAGAATTACGAGTGGACCGATATGTATGCGACCTTTGCAAAGGAAGCGGAGGAAGAGGGCTTTGACCATATCGCTTACCTGTTCTCTGAGGTTGCCAAAATTGAAAAAGAGCACGAGGACCGTTACCGTGCGCTGCTTAAGAACGTAAACGAAGGCGAAGTTTTTGAGCGTGCCGGCGTTCAGGTTTGGGAGTGCGGCAACTGCGGCCATATCGTAATTGGCACGAAGGCGCCGGAGGTATGTCCCGTCTGCGCGCATCCGCAGTCCTATTTCCGCATCCGCGCCACCAATTATTAATCATTAGCCCAGATGCGCAAAGCAGTATGAGCAAACGTTTCAGCAGGGAGAGGAGCATGACGCTTTTCTCCCTGCTTTTTTATTGCCTGTATGCTGGCACGCTTTGTATACCAATCAAGCGAAACGAGGTACCCCCGTAAAACATAACTTGTAAGCTCATAATCTGAGAATTCTTTTTAAGGAAGCGCCGTCCAATAAATTTACTGTCTCAAACTTCCCTTTATAAAATACAGCCCAGTTATTGAAAACGCAGGGCAATTCCTTCGCCTTTTGCAGCGTATCAACGTGAATAAAAGACACGGGAACGCCGTTTTCCTTACAATATTGTTTGACCTTCTTGATAGTTCGCTCAATATAAGGGCATTGCATATCATAATAAATTGTTAGCTCTTGCCCTTCAATCTCCTGCTTTTTCGCATTTTTCGTGAACATCGGCGCCGACCCATCAAAAGAGAGCGCAAGCAGCTCATAGCCGTTATCGGTGGTATCAACGACCTCAAAGCCAAATTTTTTCGCAAATGACTGGTCGGAAAGCCATGACTTTTGTTTTTTTGCGCCTAGCATACAAACACCGGATTTTCCTTTCGCTTTGGCGTCTGCCAGGCAATACTCCATCAATGCTTTCCCATACCCTTTTCCTTTGTAAGCGCCCAAAACCCACAGGCAATACACATAATAATAATTGCTGCCGGTAACAGGTACCCACGCCGTTTCAAGAGGGGCATATTCAATAAAAACCGTGGCCTTTTCGTTTAGCTTCCTGAATACATGGCCTTCACTAAGACGTTCGGTAAGCCATTGCCGTTTTGCCTCTACACCCGGATGGGGCTTTTTACTGCGGATAATACAGCATAAATGCTCGGAGGCAAGATTTTCAGGTGTTAAATTCACAAAATTATTATCCATATATGTACTCCCGTTTCAAGTTCTATTTATTATGTTCATGTTCCCGGCATCATTCTAATATCAGCGCGTGCAAAAGTCAAACGGCTTTTTTATGTCGTAACGCAGCGCCATGCCGCCCGTACCCCCTTTTTTGTTCATATAGGCCCCATCTGGCCGCCGGTTAACCCTTTGTGATTAAGCGGCAAACACCAGCAATGCTGAAAGAAGTGAGCTGCCCAGGCAATGCCGGTCCTTTTTTGCTTGTGCCGCTTTTATTTGAGTATCAGCCAGGGGAGGGCTGTACGCTTTCCACAAAAGCAATTCCATTATCTGGGACAATTCGACGAAATCATATTTACTTACTTGATTTATTTCGGTTTTCAAGGTATAATAAACCTCGTTTTAAACTTCATTAGGTAAAAGCTTTAAATCGGTAAAGCAAGAGGGGGAATTACTATGGTCATGTGGATTACGCTGATTGTTTATGTCTGTGTGATGCTCGGTATCGGTTTTTATTGCAGAAGGAAGACAAACAGCGTTTCAGAATTTGTGCTTGGCGGCAGGAGCATCGGGCCGTGGATGACGGCGTTTGCTTACGGCACGTCATACTTTTCGGCTGTTGTTTTCATCGGCTATGCCGGCCAGTTCGGCTGGAATTACGGCCTCGCGGCTACATGGATTGGCATTGGGAACGCCATAATCGGCAGCCTGCTTGCGTGGGCGGTGCTCGGCAACCGTACGCGCGTAATGACAAAGCATTTGAATGTTTCTACTATGCCGGAATATTTTGAAAAGCGCTATGTCTCGCGCGGGCTCAAGCTTTCCTCCGCGCTCATCGTGTTCGTTTTCCTGATTCCGTATACCGCTTCCGTTTACAACGGACTGTCACGCCTGTTTGAGCAGGCGTTCCATATCGATTATTCCATCTGTATTGTCGTGATGGCGGTGCTCACAGCCGTTTATGTAATCCTCGGCGGCTATATGGCGACGGCAATCAACGATTTTATCCAGGGGATTATCATGCTCGGCGGAATTGCGGCCGTCGTCGTGTGCGTGCTTTCCAACCAGGGCGGTATTTCGAGCGCGCTGCTTGGCCTTGGGCAAATTTCCGACGCGGGCGTGCCGCAGAATACGCTCAATACCCTGTTCGGGCCTGACCCAATCAACCTGTTCGGCGTCGTTATCCTTACGTCGCTCGGTACCTGGGGGCTGCCGCAGATGGTACATAAATTCTACGCAATCAAGGATAAGCCGGCCATCCGGCGCGGCGCGGTTATCTCTACAATATTTGCGCTCGTCGTTGCGGGCGGCTCCTATTTTATCGGTGGTTTTGGCAGGCTCTTTACAACGGCGGGAGAAATCGCAAGCCCCGAAACGGGCAAGCCCGTGTTTGATATGATTATGCCGACGCTCCTCAACAAAGCGGTACCCGAGCTGCTGTTCGGCATCGTCGTTGTGCTTGTGCTGTCCGCGTCCATGTCTACGCTTTCGTCGCTGGTGCTCACATCGAGCTCGACGCTTACCATCGATATGATTCTGCCGTTTATGAAAAAAAGGGGAAAAGAGGCCGGCGAAAAGAAAAAGGTGTTCATCATGCGCATCTTTATCGCCGCGTTCATCCTGCTTTCGGTCATTATCGCGCTCAATAAGAACACTTATATCACTACGCTGATGTCTATTTCCTGGGGAGCGCTTGCGGGCGCGTTCCTCGCGCCGTTCCTTTATGGGCTGTTTTCCCGCAAGGTCACGAAGACCGCGTGCTGGGCCAGCTTTATCTGCGGTGTTGGTATTACGGTTGTGTCTATGTTCCTGTTCAACCTCGGCTTTTTCCCTGAGCTTACGAAGGCGGCGGCATCACTCCCGCTGAACCTCGCTTCCCCCATCAACTGGGGCGCAATTGCAATGATTGCGGGGCTTGTACTCGTCCCGCTTGTCAGCCTCTTTACCAAAAATAAAAAGCAGGCGCAGATTGACGAGGTGTACGACAGCTACAAAAAGGAGCTCAAAACGCGCTGATTCGTCACACTGCATAATTTCGCGATGCTTTTTTCTACCGCAAACGCTGTCGGTTTATGATATAATATAAAATAACGTTATTCTCATGCAGGATAAAAAACGCAAAGCATTGCATATGGGTTGCCGTATGCAATGCTTCCATGCGTTTAAGAACAATAAGAATGGCTGATGAAAAAGTCAATGGCGCGCCGATGTATGGCTGCCATAAGGAGAGTGTTTATTTCATGTTTCAAAAGGATATTGAAACCATGCCGCGCGCGCAGATTGAGGCGCTGCAGCTCAATAAACTTAAGGCGATGGTTTCCTATTGCTACAACAAAATCCCGTTTTACCATAAAAGGCTTACTGAATGCGGCGTGCTCGACGGCTCAAAAATCAGGCAGCTTTCAGACCTTCAGTATATCCCGTTTACTACGAAGGACGATATCCGCGACAATTACCCGTTCGGTATGCTCGCGGTTCCAATGAAGGATATCGTCAGAATCCACGCCTCCTCCGGTACGACTGGCAAACCGACCGTCGGCGTCTACACAAAGCAGGACATCGATATATGGTCGGACTGTGTCGCGCGCGTGGCGGTGGCGGGCGGCGCGACCGAAGACGATATTATCCAGATAAGCTTCGGCTACGGCCTGTTTACAGGAGCGCTGGGGCTGCATTACGGGCTTGAAAAAATCGGCGCGACCGTTATACCGGCATCGTCAGGGAACACGGAAAAGCAGCTGATGATGTTCCGTGATTTTGGCGTGACAGGGCTTGTCGCAACGCCGTCTTATGCACTGTACCTGAGTGAAGCGGTCAAGGATTCCGGCTACCCGATGTCCGACTACAAGCTGCGCCTTGGGATTCTCGGCTCCGAGCCGTGCACGCCCGAAATGCGCAGCCAGATTGAACAGAACCTGCAAATCCGCGTTTCGGACAATTACGGCCTGACGGAAATCGGAGGACCCGGCGTTTCGGGCGACTGCGAATACCGCTGCGGCATGCATTTTGCCGAAGACCATTTTATTCCTGAGATTATCAATAAAGACACAGGCGGCGTCTTAGGCGAAAACGAGGTCGGCGAGCTTGTCGTTACCACGCTTTCCCGCCAGGGAATGCCTGTTCTGCGCTACCGCACGAAGGATATTACGAAGCTTACATATGAGCCCTGCGCCTGTGGAAGGACGCACGCGCGTATGGAAAAGACCATGGGCCGGACGGACGACATGCTCATTATCAAGGGCGTTAACGTGTTCCCAACACAAATTGAAAGTGTTCTTCTTGAAATGGAAGCCATCGGCCCGCACTACCAGCTAATCGTCAGGAGGGCGAACTTCAAGGATAACCTGGAGGTCAAGGTCGAGCTGATAAACGGCGACCTGCTTGTCAATTTCCGGGAGCTTGAGGCGCTCCAGAAGAAAATACACGACCGCCTTAAAAGCGTTCTGGGGCTTGAAACCAAGGTCACGCTCGTCGAGCCGAAAACGCTTGAGCGCTTTCAGGGCAAGGCGAAGCGCATTCTCGATTTGAGAAACGCTGGGAACTGACTTTGCAGAAATTATGTCTTGTGTTCAGTTGGCCTGTTTGGTAAAATAATAAAGATAAGGTGCAAAACTTCGCGGAGCCCGTGAAGAGATGAAATACATATAAGGACTGATTGTATGAGAAAGCTGATGCTCGGCAATGAAGCCGTTGCAAGGGGATTATTTGAGGCCGGCGTGAAAATTGCGTCGAGCTATCCCGGTACGCCCAGTACCGAAATTACGGAATATACGGCGCTATACGATGAAATCGACTGCGAATGGGCGCCGAATGAAAAGGTTGCGGCTGAGGTCGCGGCCGGCGCGTCGTTTGCGGGCGCGCGTTCCTTCTGCGCGATGAAGCACGTCGGTTTAAACGTTGCGGCGGACCCGTTCTTTACGATGAGCTATATCGGCGTAAACGGCGGTATGGTGCTCGCCGTGGCGGACGACCCCGGCATGCATTCCTCGCAGAATGAACAGGACTCCCGCCATTACGCGATGGCGGCAAAGGTACCAATGCTCGAGCCCTCGGATTCCGCGGAATGTAAGGACTACGCAAAGCTTGCCTACGAAATAAGCGAGCAGTTCGACACGCCTGTCGTGCTGCGTTTGACCACAAGGGTATCCCACTCCAGAAGCCTGGTAGAGCTGGGGGAGCGGCAGGAGCTCGATTTAAAGCCCTATGAGAAAAACCCGCAGAAAAACGTGATGCTGCCCGCGATGGCAAAGAAAAAGCATGTGATTGTGGAACAGCGCACGAGGGACCTGGCCGAATACGCGGAAACCTCCGGCATCAACCGTGTGGAGATGAACAGCACGAAAATCGGCGTAATCACCTCCGGCATGAGCTACCAGTACGCAAAAGAAGCGCTCGGCGAAAACGCCTCTTATTTAAAGCTTGGCATGGTGTTCCCGCTGCCGGTTAAGCTGATACAGGATTTCGCCGCTAAGGTCGATACGCTCTACGTCATCGAAGAGCTCGACGACTTTATCGAAACGCATTGCCGGAAAATCGGTTTGAACCCAATCGGCAAAGAGGTATTCTCACTTTGCGGTGAGTTTTCACAGAATATCGTCCGCAAAAATATTTTGGGCGTTGAGCCCCAGAGCGACGCGCTCGACATGGACATCCCCATGCGCCCGCCGGTCATGTGCTGCGGCTGCCCGCACCGCGGGCTGTTCTACGCGCTCAAAAAATGTAAGGTTTATGTCAGCGGCGACATCGGCTGCTACACGCTCGGCGCGTCCGCGCCGCTTTCTATGATGGATACCTGCGTCTGCATGGGCGCATCTGTCTCGGCGCTGCATGGCTACAATAAGGCGCGCGGCGCGCAGGCGGAGAAAAAGTCTGTCGCTGTCATCGGCGACTCCACCTTCATGCATTCCGGCGTGACCGGACTCATAGACATTGCGTACAACGCGACAAACTCTGTCGTGATTATCCTGGATAACTCCATTACCGGCATGACGGGCCACCAGCAGAACCCGACGACCGGCTATAATATTAAGGGCGACCCGGCGCTTGCCGTCAACCTGGAAGACCTCTGCCATTCCGTCGGAATCGACAGGGTGCAGGTCGTAGACCCCTACGATTTGAAGCAGACGATGGCCGTCATCAAAGAAGAGCTGGAGGCGGACGCCCCCTCCGTCATTATTTCGCGCCGTCCGTGCGCGCTGCTCAAATATGTTAAGCACAAGCCCGCGCTTACCGTCAATAAAGAAAAATGCATCGGCTGCAAGGCGTGCTTCGGCATCGGCTGCCCCGCCATCAGCATGAAGGACGGCAAGGCTGAAATCGACCATACCCAATGTGTCGGCTGCGGCATCTGCGAAGGCCTCTGCCCGAAGCACGCCATTGAGCAGTAAGCCCGGAAAGGAAGGAAACAAATTATGGATAACAATGTAAAATCAGTGTTGATTGTCGGCGTCGGCGGACAGGGCACCCTGCTTGCCAGCCGCCTTCTGGGCAACGCCATGCTGCGCATGGGGAATGACGTAAAGGTTTCTGAGGTACACGGAATGAGCCAGCGCGGCGGTTCCGTCGTCACCTATGTTCGCTATGGCGAAAAGGTGTATTCCCCGATTCTCGAGGAGGGCGAGGCCGACTACATCCTGTCCTTTGAACAGCTTGAAACGGCGCGCTTCCTGCCGTATTTAAAGAAGGGCGGGACTATTATTTCGAACACGCAGACAATCGATCCAATGCCAGTCATTACAGGGGCAAAGGAATACCCGCAGGGCATTATGGAGGCGCTTGCCGATAAGGGCGTTAAGCTCGTGCAGGCCGACGCGCTTGCACTTGCGGAAGAGGCGGGTTCGGTAAAGGCGGTAAACGTTGTGCTCATCGGTGTGATGGCAAAGCATCTCGGCCTTGAGAAGCAGGTCTGGCTCGACACCATAAAGGAAACTGTCCCGGCAAAGTTTGTCGAGATGAACCTGAAAGCGTTTGAGCTTGGCTACGCGCAGTAACAAATAATAAAAAGCCGAAAGAGGCGGGAGCTAAACTCCCGCCTCTTTTTATGTCGCTAAAGTATTCAGCATTCCCCTTCAAGAAAGCGTATAAGCGTACAGTTGAACTGCTCGAGCACATCGTAAAACGCGCCGTGCCCTGCTTTTTCAAATGGGAAAAGCTTGGAGCCGCGGATATTTTCGTGCATGATTTCCGCCATGCCGAACGGGCAGATTTTATCCTCCCGGCCATGGAAAATACCTGTAGGCACATGTATACGGGCAAGGTCGTCAAACAGGCACTCGTCGCGCAGGGATATGAGCGATTTCATTTCCCCGATTCCGGAAGCGCTGTTGCTGACATGCAGCAGCCAATCCATGAACGCGTCGGAATGCTTCTGCTCAAAGAAAATACTGCCGAAGTACTTGTTGAGCGCGGGCCTGTCGCGGCAGCCGAGCGCGATGAGTTTGTTTGTGTCGTCCACGGCGTTCCCATACGGGTTGCGCGCGGTCTTGCTGTAGGAGGGGACGGCGGCGTCGAGCAGGCAGAGCTTTGACACGCCGCAGCCCTTATAAAGCGCCATATACCTTGTTACAATTGCCCCGCCCATCGAAAAGCCCAGCAGCGCAAAGCGATTTAAACCCAGCGCTTGGATTACGCAGTACAGGTCGGACGCCATCTGGTCGTAATCGTAACCGCACGCTGTCGCGTCCGACTCGCCAAAGCCGCGCAGGTCGGGCATTACGACGCGGTATCCCGCTTTAAGCAGCGCGGGTATCTGGTATTCGAACATTTTGTGGGACAGAGGCCACCCGTGCACTAATACGATGGCCTTGTCGCAGCCTCTTCTTTTTAAATCGTAAACGGCTATCTTCGCGCCGTCGTTTGATTTCACATAAAACATAGCAAATCTCCCTTATATAATAGAATCGGCCGCCCGCAGCGCAAAATGATATGAATAGGCGGCTTTGCCGTGGTATCAGTATATGAAACGCAACCTGATAAAGTGCGCCGGGTTCCGTCAAAGAAAGGGGTTGACAACTGTAGACTATTGTGATAGTATATAGACGAACAGAATAGTCTGGAGGCGGAACCAATGGATAAAATCAAACTGTTTGAAAGCGAGCTTAAGCTTATGGAGCTGCTCTGGGCGCAGGAGCCCACAACGGCCAAGGAGCTGAGCCTCTTGGCAGAGGAGGCTTATGGGTGGAATAAAAATACGACCTATACCGTCATTAAAAAATTGGTGGAAAAGGGCGCGGTCAAACGAAGCGAGCCCGCTTTCCAGTGTGCTTCTTTGATTCGCAGGCAGGACGTTGCGAGGGAAGAGACGAAAACACTGATTAACCGGCTGTTCGGCGGCTCTAAGAAAGCGTTTTTCTCCGCTTTTTTGGAGGACGAGGGCCTGACTGGCGAGGAGCTTGAGGAACTGAAAAAAATGATAGAAAAGCGGTGAGGCCAATGGTTGGCGAGCTCTTTTACTGGGTGCTCAATATGAGCATCAGCGCGTCCCTTGCGGGGCTTTTGATTTTACTGCTGCGCAAAATCAGGCGGATTCCCCGGGTTGTCCCGTATGTCCTTTGGATGGTGCCGCTGCTTCGTTTTTGGCTGCCGTTCGGGCTTACAAGCAATTTCAGCCTGTTTCGCGTGCTTTCCTGGTTTACGTTAAGGTCGGTGCCTGTGCTTGACAGCGGTTCCTTAACAATACTCAACAGCATAACGCTTGCTGAAACTTATAATCCGTTTACCTTCCTGGATGAACGGATTGCGCAGCTGTTTTTTATTGCCGGCCTAGTCTGGCTTGTTGTATTCGCGGCGCTCTTTCTCGCTTCGGCAGCGCTTTACTTCATTACAAAGGCGGAAATCAGGGACGCGGTCAGGCTGTCGGGCAACGTGTATGAATCACCGAAGATCACCGCCCCCGCCGTGTACGGCGTAATCAGGCCGAAGGTCATCCTGCCGGCTGGGCTTGATGGGGAGGTGCGCAGATACGTACTGCTCCATGAGCAGGTACACATCAAAAGGCGCGACAACCTGCTGCGCTGTGTGGCTGTCGTTACGGCGTGCCTTCACTGGTTTAACCCGCTGTCATGGGTTTTCCTCCGCTGCTTTTTTGCCGACATGGAGCTTTCCTGCGATGAAAAGGTGCTGAAAATATGCGGGGACGGACAGAAAAAAGCTTACGCGTATGCGCTGATTGGAATCCGGGAGAAAAAAACCGTGTTTGCCTCAGCGTTCGGCGGCGCGAAAACGAGGGTGCGCGTTGAAAGCATTTTGTCATACAAAAAAATGACCGTCTTTTCCGCGGCCTGCTGCGCCGTTTTTATTGCGGTGTTCGCCGCCGCGCTGCTGACCAACGCCGCCGTATAAGGAGGACGTCATGAAACGTAAATATATATCCTTTTATTTTCTTTCCCTTTTTCTGGTTCTCGCGGCGAGCGCCTATCCGATATATATGGGTGTAAAAACGCTGCTCTACTATATGTCTGAGGGCGCTGTCAGAGCGGAGGACTACCCCAAATATGTCATCCCTTACGCGCCTATGTGCATCGCTGTTATTTTAGCCGCGCTGCTTATGCCTCTGTTTTACCGTGTGTTCAAGCGGCATTCCCTTTGGACGGCGACAATTTTCAGCGTCCTTGTTTTTATAGCGGGGGAGTTGTTTTTTGAGCAGATAAAGGTCATTACCGGGTATGAGACGGAGTTTTTGCCTGTAAGCTCCTGGCAGATGAGCCTGTGCGCTGCGACGCCGGAGGCTCTGCGCGCGATAGGGGAGCCAGCCTTTGCACAAAACAATCCAGCGTTTAAGGCGCACTTCTATTTTATCGCGGTTGTAATTATCGCCGCGGTCGTCATATTGCTTTACGGCTTTACCCATATGCTTAAAACAGGCGACAAAGCAAGAAAAAAGCCGCTGATAGTGCAGCTTATCTGTATTTCTGTTTTTATTGGGCTGTGCGTGCTTGCGTGCCTGACAGCCTTTTACCGCAGCGGGACGCTCTCAATTTCGCCGCTGTCGGCGTTTTTGACGGGCTTGTTCTTTGTCGTGCTCGGCGTAACGGCCGGAACCTATTTTGGAAGTGTTTTATATGGAAAAAGGAGGTCGTTTTCCATTGCTTTACCCGCTGTAACGGCGGTGCTTGCTACAGCCGCCATGTATTGCGGCGAGCTGCTGCTTATGTGCGGAAAGCTGTTTTCCTTTGGCAGCGGATGGTTTTTCAGCCCGGTCCTGCAAACCCCGTTTTCCCCCTGCGACGTGCTGGTAATTCTGCTCCCTGGCGCCATAACCTATGGCATAATGGTTCTGCTGAATAATACCTCAAAGAAGGAGGCGGTATAAATGAAGCGTGCCGCGGCCTATCTGTGTATCCTGGTGCTTTTCTTGCTTTCAGGCTGTTCGGGCGGCGCTGGGCAGATGGACCCCCCGACAGACGCGCAGGGCTTATACACCGGATTTTCCGACGTGCCCGGAAGCTGTACGATGGAGGAAGCGGGCAGCTTGGGCTATTATGTAATGCTCGATTTGGAGGACTCCAAAAATCGGGACGCATGGAACAAATTTACCCGAAGCGTACAGGATGGACAGAACGCCTATATACGGATTGCGCAGTTCTATTCTGAAGAGAAAGCCAAGCCTTATTTTCTTGATTTATACCATCAAAACGGCTCTTATTACCTTTTTGATGAAAGCGCAGGCAAACAAAAGCCGGAGCCGTACCCATATTTGCTGACGCTCAGGGGGGCAGACGGAATTCCTCCGAAGGACAGCACGGCCGTCGTTTTGTCCGAAGATGATACGCTTACCTTTTCGGATGTTATGGAATCGCTTTATTCCAGCACAATACCTGAAAAACCGAAGAAATTCCGTATTGTTTTTTTTCGTAATCCGGCCTAATTTCCATGAAGCCGCTCCCGCTGTGTTTCAAGCAGCGGGAGTTTTTTGAACAGAAAATATAGTTTTAGTTAACCTATTTTTTATGAAAAACCATATACCGGGCCATTCGTATTGTTTCCTTTCTTTGAAAACGTTTACATGCCATTTTTTATTCACATTGCAATAAAAAAACAGGGAAAGATTGTTCATCTATCTGGAAAAAATGTGTGTTCCTTTTTATTGTGTTATGTTATAATTTTAAGTAAGAATGGACGAGTTTTTAAAAGCTTTTGGGTAAGAAGTAAAACTCGTCCATTGAACTGCAACAAAGGAGAGGATTTTTTGAAAGCAAGAAAACTCTTAGCGGCTTTCCTGTGTGTGCTCATGACGATTTCCGTTATGGTACTGCCCACGCAGGCGGCTGTCACAGGAGACGAAGCAACTGGCGCGTACACGAACAGTACGGAGCCCTACAGCACCTACAACGGCAGCGACCTGGGCGCGACCTACACAAAGGCCGCAACGACGTTCAAGGTATGGGCGCCGAGTGCTTCAAAGGTTCAGATTAAGCGCTATACGACCGGCTCTGACGCAGAGGCCGGCGCAGCGGTAATCGAGACGAAGGACATGTCGAAGGATAACTCCAACGGCGTCTGGTCCATCAAAATCAACGGCGACTTGAACGGTACATATTACACATACCTTGTTACCGTGAACGGCAAAACGAACGAGACGCAGGACGTTTATTCCGTCGCGACAGGCGTCAACGGTGAGCGTTCGATGGTCATCGACCTTTCCACGACCAATCCCGAGGGCTGGAACAGCGATTCCCACAAGCTCGTGAAAAACCAGACGGACGCGGTCATCTGGGAAGTGCAGGTGCGCGATTTCTCTATCTCCAGTTCTTCCGGCGTCAGCGACGCGCATAAAGGCAAATACCTTGCCTTTACGGAAAGCGGCACAAAGGTCAACGGCACGGACGACATTTCCACCTGCGTGGATTACCTCGTAAAACAGGGCGTCAACTACGTGCACTTGAACCCGGTGTACGATTACGGCTCCGTTGACGAGACCAAGCTCAACAAGCCGCAGTACAACTGGGGCTATGACCCGGTCAACTATAATGTTCCGGAAGGCTCCTATTCCACAGACCCGTACAAAGGCGAGGTCAGGATTAAGGAATTCAAGCAGATGGTTCAGGCCCTGCACGACAGGGGTATCGGCGTCATCATGGACGTTGTTTACAACCACACGTATTCCACGGCTTCCAGCTTTGAGAAGACGGTTCCGGGCTACTATTACAGGATGAACGGCAGCACGTTCTTAAACGGCTCAGGCTGCGGAAACGTAACGGCTTCCGACAAGACGATGTTCCGCAAGTACATCACCGATTCAGTCAAGTACTGGGCGGAGGAATACCACATAGACGGCTTCCGCTTTGACCTGATGGGCTGCCACGACATCACGACGATGAACCAGGTCAGGACTACGCTCGATGCAATCGACCAGAGAATCATCGTATACGGCGAGCCGTGGATGGCCGACTGGAATTCCAACGGTATCGCAAGCTCCCAGGCCTGCACAATGGACAATGCTTCCAAGGTGAGCGAGCGCGTCGGCATGTTCAGCGATAAAATCAGGAACGGCCTCAAGGGCGGCACAGACGACGCGACGAAGGGCTATATCCAAGGCTCCACAACCGTAACAGGCGATATCAAGGCAGGTATGATGGGAGGCGCAAGCTCCACATGGGGCAAATGGTCGCGCCAGCCCTCCCAGTGCGTCACATACAACTCAGCGCACGATAACCTGACCCTTTGGGATAAGATTTTAAAATCCAACAGCCTTGCGAATTACGACACGACGAGCAACACCATGCTTTCACAGAACAGGCTGTCCGCCGCGATTGTCCTCACCTCTCAGGGTATCCCGTTCTATCTGGCGGGCGAAGAGTTTGCAAGGACGAAGCATGGCGACGGAAACAGCTATAACGCGCCCGACAGCGTAAACCAAATCGACTGGACGAGGGTACAGCGCTACAGCGACTTGGTCAGCTATTATAAGGGCCTGATGGAAATCAGGGCGAATTATTCCCCGTTCCGCGACCCGACGACGGCCTCCGGAAATACAACTTATTTTGTCGAAAACGGCAGCGCCATTGGCTACACGATGCTGAACAAGACGGCGAACGCATCGAAGGAATGGGGCACGGTAGCGGTACTGACCAACAACACGACCTCCGCAAAGACCCTCACCCTCAAGGTGCAGAGCGGCGCTGCGCTTCCCTCCAGCTGGGTAATCGTTGCAAACGGCACGCAGGCAGGCACCAAGAGCCTCGGCACAACCGGCTCAACAGTAAGCGTTCCCGCAAGGTCCGCTATGGTTCTTGTCGATGCGGAGAGCTTTGCCAAGGTTACCATTCCGGAAACGGCCTATAAGACCGTAACGGTCAAGCACATCAACCAGAAGACGGGCGAGGTCATCAAGACAATCAACTCCGACTATGAGGTCGGCACCACCTACAGGACACAGCCGGACAGCGATATCCTGTTCGACTATAACCTCGTAAAGACCGAGGGCGTTACGAGCGGAACAGTGACGGATAACGTGACGGTCACCTATTACTATACGCCTGATTCCATCCCGAGCTATACGCTGACGGTCAAATATGTCGACGGTACGGGTAAGGACCTTATGCAGGCCAAGACACAGAAGCTAAAGCAGGGCGTTCCTTACAGCGAGCAGCATGAGACGATTGCCGGCTATGAGCTCGATACGACGAAGTTCCCGAACAACGCGTTTGGTACGATTTCCGCCGATACGACGGTCACCTACACATATAAGGCGTCCGCGTACGATAAGCTCAAGGTCCACTACTACAACGGCAATGGCTGGGCAAATCCTTATATCTATGCATATGATGATTCCACCGACCTTGTCCTTTTGACCGGCGCATGGCCCGGAACGAAGATGACGGCCGATTCCTCTATGGGCGCCGGCTGGTTTACCTATCCGGAAGTAGATGTACCGCAGGCTAAGCTGATGTTTACAGACGGCAAGGCTTCCGGCACGCAGCAGGAGCCCGGACAAAACGCACCCGGCTACGAAGCGACCGGCGAGGTTTGGGTAAAGGACGGCGGAACCTCCTTTAACTCAAAGATTGTCGTAAGCTACATCAACCAGTCTGGTAAAAAGCTTGCGGATGATAAGGTGATTGAAGGCACGAAGGTCACGACCTCCGATTCTTACACCACCCAGGGGCTATCCGGCGCCGGCGAGCCGGTGCTGGTTATGGGCGCGCCGCAGGGTAATTGGGGTGTCGGCACAAAGAACGTCGTTTATGTTTATAACGACGGCACTGAACCCCCGACAACCCCCGACACAAAACCGACGGATCCTGACACAAAGCCGACGGATCCCGGCAGTGACCCGACGAATCCCGGAGAAAGCTATATGCTCGGCGACATCAACAGCGACTGGACGATTTCTCTTGCGGACGTCTTGGTTATGCAGAATTATCTCGCGGCGAAAATCCGTCTGACAGACAGGCAGATTTTTATCGGCGACGTTGACCGCAATAGTAAAATCGACTTGGTCGATATCCTTGAAATCCAGAAATATCTTGCAAAAATGCCTACGAACTTTGAAATCGGCAAAGTTTTCGGCGACGTCCCTCCGACGGACCCGACACAGGCTCCGACAACGCCCCTGCCGACAGACCCAGAGCCGACACAGCCAACCGCTCCCCAGCCGACAGACCCGCAGCCGACCAATCCGGAAAGCCAGGTCGTCACGCTTTATTTCTCGAACAGCGTATTTTGGGGCAATGTTTACGCGTATGCATGGCGCACCTCTGACGAGCATATGAATCAGGCGTGGCCCGGCGAACAGCTCACCTCTATCGGCAAGAACAGCTACGGGGAAGAGATTTACTCCATAACCATAGACCTGAGCGAATATGACAATATCATTTTTAGCAACGGCGAAGGCCAGCAGACACAGGATATCCCGCTGTCAGAGGCGTCCGACAGCCTGGGCTATTACTGCGATAAATCAGAGCAGGACGCGCAGGGACATTACGGATTCGGCACCTATGAGTTCGACCCCTCGTATATCGTCTGATTTCCTATGATACAGGAGCTCCCCGCGTTTTCGCGGGGAGCTTTTTGTCGTTCGCCGATGAAAACCTGTTTTGTTCATCTTGAATAATTGATGTCTTCTAATTTATGGAATACGCCAAACTTTCTTTTGTTTGTTTTGTTTTCCTTTACCATTTTCCGGTTTGTTGCTATACTTAGGCACTGAAAGCTTTTTTCAAAAAGACAACCAACCTGAAAGGAATGTACCATATGAAAAAAAGAGTATTAGCTTTGCTTTTAGCGTGCGCGCTTCTGTTCTCGGTAACGGCGTGTTCCTCATACGACGGCCCCGGAGCTTCCAAGGCGCCGTCCGCTGAAAACAGTACTGCGTCAGAGGAAGAAACGCAGCCGCAGTCCGGCAGTCAGCTCGCTACGCGGGGCGAATATGAGCTTGCGTACGACATACAGCACGGTGCGATCCTGCATGCATGGTGCTGGTCGTTCAATACTATAAAAGAAAATATGAAGGACATCGCGCAGGCTGGCTATACCTCCATCCAGACTTCGCCCATCAACGAATGCAAGGTCGGCGACAACGGCGGCATGCAGCTGCAGGACAAGGACGGCAGCGCAAACAAGGGCAAATGGTATTTCCATTACCAGCCAACCGATTATGTAATTGGAAACTACCAGCTCGGCACGGAAGCGGAATTTAAAGAAATGTGCGCTGAGGCTGATAAATATGGTATTAAGATTATCGTTGACGCGGTCGTCAACCATATGACGAGTGATTTTAACGCAATCTCTGAAAATGTACTGAACCTGTCGGATGAGCCGTTCCATCAAAACGGCGGCGTAGGCAACTATAACAACAGGGAAGAGGCGACGCAGGGCAACCTGCTCGGGCTCATTGACCTCAATACGCAGGATAAGAGCGTACAGCAATACATCCTGAAATACTTGAAATCCTGTATCGAGGCGGGCGCTTCAGGCTTCCGCTATGACGCGGCAAAGCACATAGAGCTTCCTGACGACGACAAATCCTACGCGAGCGACTTTTGGACTGTTGTTTTAAATAACGGCGCACAGTTCCAGTACGGTGAAATCCTGCAGGGCGGCGCGGACCGCATCAAGGATTACTCCAAAATCATGAGCGTCACGGCGTCCTCCTATGGCGGGCAGGTGCGCAGCGCAATCATCAACAAATCGCTTGAAATCGCAAACTGGTCGAATTATTCGGCGAGCGGCGTGGATGAAAGCAAGCTTGTGACCTGGGTGGAATCGCACGACAACTACTGCAATGACGGCTCCTGGGCGCAGCTCGACGAGCAGGACATTAAATGGGCATGGGCGCTGATTGCCGCAAGAAGCGGCGGCACGCCGCTGTTCTTCAGCCGTCCCGCGGGCGCAAATCTCGACGACCAGTGGGGAAACAATGAAATCGGCAAAAAGGGCAGCGATTTGTTCAAGGACAAAGAGGTTGCCGCGGTCAACCGTTTCCGCAACGTAATGGCGGGGCTTGGCGAAACGCTTTCAAACCCGATGGACAACGAAGAGCTTGTTATGATTGAAAGAGGCGATAAGGGCGCGGTGATTATAAATGTAAGCGGCAAGGACGCCGCGCTTAAGGACGTCACCACGGTGCTTGCGGACGGCTCTTACAAAGAAAAGCTGACTGACACAGAATTCACTGTTGCCGGCGGTAAGCTTTCCGGTACCGTAGGGGCGGGGCAGGTTGCCGTAATTTACTGATGAATAGATAAAATAGATAACAGGGAGGGAACCTTTGGTTTCCTCCCTTGTTTTTGTCAAAACAGGTTTCATACACATATTCGGTAAAAAATGACGAAACCCGTAATAAAAAACTTGTTCTGAAGGGTTCTTTATGATATAATGGCACCTGATTTTGTTTGAGGAGTTATGTAACAATGTGGTTTATTTTTTCCCTGATTACGGCGCTTGCATGGGGCGGCTCAGACCTGTTTTCCAAAATGGGCACCAACCCCAGGGACAAGTACAGCCATTGGCGCATGGTCATTATGGTCGGCCTTGTCATGGGCATCCATGCGATTATTTATACCATCTATAAGACGAACACGGAACCGGGCTTTGTTTATGAGCCGATTAATATGCTCAAATACCTGCCCGTTTCGTTTATGTACATATTGTCTATGACAATCGGGTACGCAGGGCTGCGGTATATGGAGCTTTCCGTGTCATCACCCATCTGCAATTCCTCCGGCGCCGTAACCGTGCTGCTCTGCTTCTTCATTTTGGGGCAGACAATCAGCGTTATCCAGATTGTCGCCGTCATCTGCATCCTGGGCGGTATTTTGCTGCTTTCCCTTTACGAGCGGCATATGGACGAGAAGGAGCGCCTCAGGCGGAAGGTCGTCATCGATAAAAAGTACCAAATCAGCTTTATCGCGATTTTACTTCCTATTTTATACTGTATCATCGACGGGCTTGGTACGTTCGGGGACGCGCTTGTGCTGGACAACTGGCTGTCCGAGGACCAGGCGAATATTTCTTACGAATTAACATTTTTACTGTGCGCAATCGGCGCGTTTATTTATCTGGTTTTTATCAGGAAACAGAAATTCAACATTTGGAACGAGCGCGTCAAGGGCGCGGGCGCTTTGTGCGAGACAGCGGGACAGTTTTTCTATGTATTCGCAATTGCGGACAACGCGATTGTCGCGGCGCCCATGATTTCGTCCTACTGTGTGTTCTCGGTGCTGCTTTCGCGCCTTTTCCTCAAGGAAAAGCTTGCAAAAAAACAGTATCTCATCATTCTGCTCGTTATGGTCGGGATTGCCCTGCTGGGCGTAGCGGACGGCCTTTCGGGCGACGTATAAACCACACGGAACTAAAAAATGCCTCCGGCTCGAGCCGGAGGCATTTCCTGTGTTTTTAATCGAGCGGTATATGGTCGAGAGCGGTAACTGACGCCCAGTTTGAGTGTATTCCCTCATAAGCCGCCCGAATGTGGAAATCGCCTTTTTTTGTTACGGTAAGCTTATTGTGCTCTACAGTGATTCCCCTGCTTGAAAGCTCCTGTGCTTCCCAAATCACAGGGACAGAAATCTCTCGTCCTGTTTCGTCATACACATAAGCGGTAATGGTATCCAGGGTATCTAGATTAAGCGGCTCGTCATCGGCATATGCCGTTACGCTGCCCTTTACCTTAATTGTACCGTCAAGCTTTGTATCATGGACGATTACCTTGATACGGGCGGTTGAAATATTGGAGTTTGTCGCCATCACGCCGTCTTTTGCAAGGTAGGCTCCCTCGTCAATCCAGTATTTCATATAGGCTGTACCGGCTCCCTTGCCTTTCACGGTTACAATTCCTGAGGCAGGGTCGGTTTCCAGCACGGCAATACTGTCGTCCTCCAATTCGTTGTCGTCCTCGTCCACAAGGCTCCAGCGGCCCTTGTCGGAGGAAAATCCATAATACAAGACGCCCTGTTCATTAAAGCCCTGCAGGCCGATATTGCTTGCGTAGATGATGTCGCCAAGTCCGATGTTGTACTCCACAGTCCCATCCATTGTTTTGATGCGTTTCAGATGATACAGCGCGACTGCGTCGTATACGGTGGAATGGATACTTGTCGCCTCGCTCGCCAGCGTACCGCCGGTGGGTGACATGGGTGCGTTTTTGGTGAGCTGTGTTACCAGCTCTTCCGTCGTAGAAAGCTTCGACTCATCGATATTCTTGCTTTTGGGCTTGCTTTTATTCTTAAAAAGGCTATTCCAGTCAAGGCTGTTCATCCAATCATCCTCGTCATACTCCCTTCCACAGGTTGTGGCGGAGGCTTTGTCGTTTCCGGGTACGTCTTTATTGACGACCGCCCTGCTATACAGGTTCTCAATTGCATTTTGACTGCCGTTGCCAAACATACTGATAAACGACCGCTGGTGGTATCCAGCCGTCGTGAAGGACTGGATTAGGCAGTTGTCGTCATAGAAGGTACCGCAAAGTGCGAAAAGTGCCGTTTTATAGCTAATGGAAACAGGACAGTCGTAGGAAAGCGTTACGGTAGAACCTGTCGTTTCCTGTTCTATCGTGATTTCCGTATGCGCGGGAACAGATAGGCTGATTGAGGCAGATTGGGAATCTGTTTCAGATACCGATTTTGTTTCCGTATATGCGGTGGAAAGCACCTGTCCCGCAGTGAATTCGACCCGTGCGGTGATTTTTAGGTGGGGCAATACCTTCGATACCTCAAAGTCTGCACCAATCATTTCAGAAAAGCTGTATTCCTTTGTGTTTGTCATACTGTTTGAGTCAGTCAGGGTCATATCCTTTTTTATTGTCTGTTCGCTTGCAACATCCTGCGCGCTTCCGTTTGTGACGCTGCTTGTCGTTTTTTTACCCGGGGAAGCGCTGTAGGAAAAGCCCGGTACGGTACTTCCTTTTTCAATGGCTTCTTCAAGTGTCATATTGCCCAAGGCTGTATGCATGAGCGTACCGTCGCTTAGAATATTCAGTTCAAAATCGTAGAATGCAATGCCAAAGCAGTCATATGCGTATTGGAAGGTTCCACCGTACCGGTCATAGATGGTTGCAAGGGTATAAAAGACATCCCGTTGCGTATCGTCGTCCAGTTCATCTATCGGGCTGTGCTTTTTGAAGTCATCCGCCTTGACCTTACGGTCAATAAAATCGGCAATAGAGCTGTCAGCAGCCTTTTGGACATCTTTAAGATTTTTGCAGTAGGTCAGCCCGGTGCTTTTTACTTTTTTATCTGAGGTTGTGTTTTGCAAATGGTAAATCAAATCCATATAATGATCTTCTCCAAAATCCTTGTCCCAGCCGTTGCCGGCATGGTCAAAATAGATTTTGGAATTGCTTTTGAATATCTGGTATGCAAGCTGCGACCAGTAATGCAGCAGGTTTTGTTTCAGGATGGCATCCTGTAAAAACTGTACCTTGTTGCTGGTATCTTTTCTGCTGTCCGTATCATCCTTATAGATATCGTAATAGGTGATGGTTGCGTTTGGGTACTGTCCGGTGACCGTTATCGGCTCAACCGGGCCATACGGCTTGTAGCCGTTTTCATCTTTACTCATTATGCTCCTTTCAGGTTTTGGGCTTGTACAATAGTTTTGGAGACTTGTCCGAATCAAAGCCCCTGTTATCATCATATGCATGAGCCGAAAATGTGTGAGCAAAACAAAAAAGCCTCCGGACAATGTCCCGGAGGCTTTTGCTTATCTGACCCTCTGTTTTTTGTTGACGGCTACAATTCCGCCGATAGCGCCTGACAGGAGCATGGCGATTCCCTTGATGACCGTCGCAATCGTTACGCTCTCGCTTGAGCTGCACACGCCGACAATGACGACGACGAGAAAGAGCACGAGCCCTGTCAGAATGCCGTACATCATGCCTCGGCACCGGGCTATACGCACCGCAATGTATCCGCCCGCAAGCGCGCCAAACGCCCCAAAGACCATGGTGATGGTTCCAATCGCGCTGCCCGGCACGCTTTTCATCTGGGCAAGCGCGAACGAGGCAATCAGCAGCAGAGCGGTACAGACGACAAGCCCCCCGACCGCGCCGAACATCACCGCCTTTACGCCTTTGTTCATACTATTTTCTTTGCCCTTCACAGCAAGGCCCCCGTTCTGTCTTGTTTCACCGCTCCAAAAGGCATAAAAAATACCTATGGAAGGATTTCTCATTCCATAGGTATGCAAAACGAAAGGGGATTATACGCGGGAACGCGTGATTATTCCTCGTCGTCCTTTTTCTTCTTTTTCTTGAAGAAGCCGCCGCCCTCGGATTTCGCGGCTTTATCGTCCGCCGGTTCGTCCTTAATGGTATCGACTGTGGAAATTGCCCAGCGCTTGAGCTGGATTTTATTGCGGTCGGCTGCCGTCTCAATCACGATGGAGTCCGTTTCTTCCTTGATACTGATGACTCTGCCCATGATGCCGCCGATGGTCGTAATCTCATCGCCGATTTCGAGATTGTTGCGCATGGCCTGTTCCTGTTTTTTGCGCTTGGACTGCGGGCGTATCATAAAGAAGTAAATTGCCGCGAAAATCGCTACATAAACAAGAATCATCAGCCACATAGAACCGCCGCCCATACCTGCGGCGTCCCCACCGGAACCGCTGGCCGTTGTGGGCATACAGGAACAAAGCGTCACCATCAAAAACACGATGGCTGAGATGGTCAAAGCTATTCTTTTCTTCATTTAATTTATCATTCCTCTCGTAAATAAGCGCTCAAAGCGCTGGCTTTTAACATTATAACATAATTATGCCCACTTGCAAGCAAAATCTGTCAGATTCTTTTCCCGAGTATTTCCGCATAGGTACTGCGGAAGCTGCCAAAGGTCCCCTCGTCGAGCGACTGCCGGATTTTTGCGGCGAGCGTATTGTAAAAATAAAGGTTGTGCATAACCGCAAGGCGCATACCGAGCATTTCCCCGCTTTTGAACAAATGGCGCAGGTAAGCGCGCGTAAAATTTTGGCAGACGGGGCAATCGCACTGCTCGTCTATCGGGCGTGTGTCGAGCTCGTATTTTGCGTTCATCAGGTTGCGGCAGCCCTGCCATGTGAACAAATGCCCGTGCCTCGCGTTGCGGCTGGGCATAACGCAGTCGAACAAATCGATGCCGCGGTACACACCCTCAATAATATTGACGGGCGTTCCCACGCCCATCAGGTAGCGCGGCTTGCCCGTTGGAAGGAATGGGTTTAGCTCCTCTAAAATATGGTACATCGTTTCTGTGGGCTCGCCGACCGCCAGGCCGCCGACCGCATAGCCGGGCAGGTCAAGCTCGCTGATTTGTTTCATGTGCTCGATGCGCAAATCGTCATAGACGCCGCCCTGGTTAATTCCAAAGAGAAGCTGGTTCCTGTTGATGGTGCCCTCCTGGGAATTGAGACGCGCCATCTCCTCCTTGCAGCGCACAAGCCACCGCGTTGTACGTTCCGCGGAACGCTTCGTATAGTCATACGGGGCGGGATTTTCCACACACTCGTCAAACGCCATCGCGATGGTGGAGCCGAGGTTTGACTGGATGCGCATGCTCTCCTCCGGCCCCATGAAGATTTTATGCCCGTCGATGTGGGAGGAAAAGTATACGCCCTCCTCCTTGATATTGCGCAGCTTTGCAAGTGAAAACACCTGGAACCCGCCGCTGTCTGTCAGAATCGGCCCGTCCCAGCGCGTGAATTCATGCAGGCCGCCAAGCTTTTTTACTGTCTCGTCGCCTGGGCGCAGGTGGAGATGGTAGGTGTTGCAGAGCTGTACCTGGCATTTCAATTCCTTTAAATCGAGCGCGGATACCGCGCCCTTGATTGCCCCGCAGGTCGCTACGTTCATGAACGCGGGCGTCTGCACTGTACCGTGTACTGTTTTAAATTCCCCGCGGCGCGCGCAGCCGTCTTCTTTTAAAATCGTAAACATAGGTAATTTCCTCACTTTTTGTTACTGCTGCGGTATGACGGCAAAGAAAACGAGGTCTTCGCCGCCGCCGTTTATCAGGCTGTGGCTATGGCCCTTAGGGCAATAATGGCAGTCGCCCGCTGTGAGCGTTTCCTGCCCGCCGTCATAAAGCGCTTTGCCTTCTCCGCTTAAAATATAGACGATTTCGCTGCCTGCTTCGTGCGTGTGCAGGCCGATGGAGGCGCCGGGCACGAGCCTGCCGAGCATGATGCGGTTGTGCTCGTCTGTAAACATTTTCGCGATGGTTTCCTTTTCGCCGCCGCGAAAATTCATGATACAGGTTTCCTCTATTTGGTTAAAATCTATTTTCATTCTGAGCTTCCCCTCCGCTTATATGGCTGGTTGGTTAAATCGCCCGCGCTTTATTCATGGGCGGCCCCTCATAGTTTAAGCCATTATAACATTTTTTGAATTTTTTGCAATGTGCGCAAATGAAAATTGCGCTCCTTGTTGACTGTATAGTTCATTGATGGTATAATTTGAATAAATTATTGGTTGAAAAATGCAATTAAATATAAATAATAACTATAATGTTAAAATTTAATTCAGTAAAAAGGGAGACAAAAGAAAAGACAAAAAAATAGTTATGATGCTTTAATAGATTGGGGGAACAAAATGAAAAATTGATTTATCAGGGCCGACAACATACATAGTTCAGCCAGGTGCGGCTTCGAACACGCGGAAGAGGAGAAATTGTGCGCGGGATTTCATACCTGAGAAAATTAACAGCGATGGGGAATAAAGATGAAAAATTTTTTAAAAACCTTGTCTTTGATTTGTATCTTTGCGTTAGCGGCAATAGCTACAGCCAATTCTGTTAATGCAGCAACGCCGATACAATGGATAACCCGTGATTCTAAAGGGACGATAGACAGCAGTAAAACGGTAACGTCGGGAGTAAATAATGTCGGTAGAATCGGCAATACTGCGGGTACAACAAACAATATTACTTTTGTCACAAGGGAAAAAAGCACAGGAAATGTGATTGACAGCTATGAGCTGGTTTTAAAGCCCGCTTCATGGCAGTTATATAAAAATTCAGTGATAATCGACTCAGAGTCAAATGCCAATGGGGTAAAATTTGACTTTCAAAGCAGGGTCCTGAATCTTGCTAAGCCCTCGAATGTCAAGCTCGACATCAAAATAAGCTACGACTATTTTGATGTTTATGGTCCGTACAGGGTCTATTCCGATACGAGCTTTGATAAATTGGAAACTAAAAATCCAGTTTTGTGCAAGCAAAACGACTATTCGGTTTTTATCAACACAGATGAAAGCGACGCGAACGTCGGCGGCTACAATGGTTCGGGCAATCTGTCTTTCAAGAATATAAAAATAACTGGAAATAAAAAAACAGGTGAAAATTTTAAAAACGGTACGCAATTAAAGGATTACAGGATAATAGATACCTTTAAATTTGCGCACGCCCAAAATATCAAGATTGAAAACTGTGAGGTTTATACCGGCAGGGTCGGCCATGTAATCGAGCTTAACTCCATGAAGGATGTGACGGTCAGCAGCTGTGTATTCAGAGATATCGTTTATATGTACAAGTCGAGCATGAACGTAAACTATGCACATTACACCGCTTTAGGCGCAGGAGACAAAAATACAATCGAGTCAACCCTTAAAAACCATGAGGTCATACAATTTGAAAGCGCCTCAGCACTGACGTATGATACTGGGGAAGCGGAAATATATAAAAATTGGCCAACCTGTAAAATAAAGGGCGATGACACGGTAAGTAAAAATATAACCGTTAAAAACTGTGTATTCAATGATGTAATAAGAGGCGTTGGCGACCATTTTTTTGATTCCGCCAATAAAATTTTTCAAGAGAATATAACGGTACAAAATAACCAATTTCAGAATATCCATACCACCCCTATACATTTCCAGGGTGTAAAGCACCTAACCATATCCGGCAATACATATCATAGATCAAGTGCCTCTCCGGCAGAGAAAAACGATACGAAAAACATCGTCTTGAGAAATTCTTTTATCAAAGAGTTTGTAAATGTCGGCGGGGTGCCGGTAACCAAACAGCTCCTTTACGTTACAAAAGATGATTTGGACGACCCCTTAAACAATATATATATTCAAATGAAGTGGTGCAAGCTTGAAAAGACAGGCGACGTCAATTTTGACGGAACGGTCAGCATACTCGACACAACAGTCATTCAGAACTACCTGGCAAAGGCAATCACTCTGACTGATGACCAGAAAGAGGTGGCTGATGTAAACGGGGACGGCGTTGTAACCAATGCAGACAGCCTGGAAATACAGAAATACTTAGCAAATATGATTGTTGTTTTCCCAAATGGCAGGGATGGCAATTCCACTGTTTTGTATGCTGACCTTTAAATATTTGGTCTGCTTGTTGCGCTGTACAGTTAAATAAAATACGCAATGTGCCTTTTCCCCTCTGAAAAACGTGGTTTAAACTGCTTCTGAAACAATAAAGTCCCCGGAACCATATGGTTCCGGGGACTTTATTGCCTATTTTAAAACCAGCTTTACGCCTGCGCGCCATGCGGCATCTCCCATCTGAATTTTATAAAATGAGCATCGCGTCCCCGAACGAAAAGAACCGGTATTCCTTTTTGACCGCTTCATTATAAGCGTTCATAATGCTGTCGTAACCCGCAAAGGCCGATACCAGCATAATCAGCGTGCTTTCCGGCAAATGGAAGTTCGTTATCAGCCCGTCGAGCACTTTAAACCGGTAGCCCGGGTAAATAAAAATATCCGTCCAGCCGTCACAGGGAACGACCGTTCCGCCGTGCTCTGTCGCGACAGCCTCCAGGGTGCGGCAGCTTGTCGTCCCGACGGAAATCACACGCCCGCCGTTTTTTTTCGTCTGGGCGATGAGCGCGGCTGTTTCCTTTGGCACCTCGTAATGCTCGGAATGCATTTTATGGCTTGTAACGTCGTCTACCTTGACGGGGCGGAACGTTCCTAAGCCCACGTGGAGCGTGACAAAGCCGATTTTTACGCCCTTTGCCTTTGCTTTTTCGAGCAGCTCGCCTGTAAAATGCAGGCCTGCCGTCGGTGCGGCGGCCGAGCCGAGCTCCCTGCTGTAGACCGTCTGGTAGCGTTCCTTGTCTTTTAGCTCCTCCGTAATATAAGGGGGCAGGGGCATCTGGCCGATTTTATCGAGCGCGGAGAAAAAATTCTCCCCGCCGCTGCATATGAATTCAACCAGGCGGTTGCCGTCGTCCTGCACCTCTAAAACCCTGCCCGTCATAATACCATCCCCAAAGACGAAGCTCGCGCCCGCCTTTGCGCGTTTTCCGGGGCCTGCAAGGCATTCCCATATGCTGCCGCGCGCCTGTTTGAGCAAAAGGAATTCCACGCGCGCGCCCGTGCCGTCCTTGATGCCGTAAATACGTGCCGGAAGCACGCGCGAATCGTTTAAAATCAGGCAGTCTCCTTCATTGAGCTTGTCCAGGATATCGTAAAAATGCAAATGTTCGATTGCCCCGGTTTCCCTGCCGAGCACGAGCATGCGCGAGCTGTCACGCGGCTCGATGGGCGTCTGCGCAATCAGGCGCTGAGGCAGGTCGTAATAAAAGTCGCTTGTTTTCATGCGGATAAGGTCCTTTCACAAAAGATTCACTTTTTAAAATTGACAACATACACTAAGAATGGTATATTAGAATGGTATAAAGTATGGGGTAAAAGCGCGTTTGCGCACTGCCCCGGAAGGAAGCCGCTCAGGGGCAACGGGAAGGCTCCGGCAGCGGCTGCTTCTTCTTATTATATTAAATAATACACCGGTTGACAACTTTTTTCAGAAGTTTTTCAATTTGCGTGGGTTCTGGGAGGATTTACGATGAAGCAATACAAGGTGGGCATTATCGGCGCGACGGGCATGGTAGGGCAGCGTTTTTCCCTGCTGCTTGAAAACCATCCGTGGTTTACGGTTACGGCTCTCGCGGCAAGCGGGCGCAGTGCCGGAAAAACATACAAAGAAGCGGTAGAGGGCCGCTGGGCAATGGCGCAGCCGGTTCCTGAAAAGCTTGCGGATATGGTCATTATCGACGCGGCGGAGATAGAAAAGGTCGCTTCCCTTGTCGATTTTGTATTCTGTGCGGTCGATATGAAGAAGGATGAAATCCGCGCGCTCGAGGAGGCGTACGCAAAAGCGGAATGCCCCGTTATCTCGAACAACAGCGCACACCGCTCTACGCCGGACGTCCCAATGATTATTCCGGAAATCAACGCGGAGCACGCGAAAATCATTCCGGCGCAGCGTAAGCGCCTTGGCACGAAGAAGGGCTTTATCGCCGTCAAGTCCAACTGCTCTTTACAGAGCTACGTTCCGGCGGTCGCGCCGCTGATGGATTTGGGCGTCAGCAAGGTGCTTGCATGCACCTACCAGGCGATTTCCGGCGCGGGCAAGACGTTTGAGCGCTGGCCCGAGATGGTAGACAATATCATCCCATATATCGGCGGCGAGGAAGAGAAGTCCGAGCAGGAGCCGATGAAAATCTGGGGCCGCGTCGAGGGCGATAAAATTGTAAACGCGCAGAGCCCGCTCATTACTTCACAGTGCATCCGCGTGCCGGTCAGCGACGGGCATACGGCGGCTGTTTTTGTGGAGCTGGATAAAAAGGCTTCAATGGAAGAAATTATTAAAAAGTGGGAAAGCTACAGGGGAAGGGCGCAGGAGCTGGACCTTCCGAGCGCGCCGAAGCAGTTCCTCCATTATTTCAGGGAGAACGACAGGCCGCAGATTAAATCGGAGCGCAACCTTGAAAACGGTATGGCTGTTTCCGTCGGGCGTTTGCGCGAGGATACGCAGTATACGATAAAATTCGTCTGCATGTCCCACAACACGCTGCGCGGCGCGGCAGGCGGCGCGGTATTGATGGCGGAGCTCCTCTGCGCGGAAGGCTATTTGGACTGATAAATTAATCCATAACATAATTTCATACAAAGCAATTGGGGGTTGCAGAAATGAAACATCCTGTTTTTACAGGCTCGGGCGTTGCGATTGTAACGCCGATGAAGGCCGACGGCTCGATTAACTTCGACGAGCTGGGAAGGCTGATTGACTTTCAGATTGAAAACGGCACGGATTCCATTATCTCCTGCGGGACGACGGGCGAATCGGCAGTTTTAAGCGACAAGGAGCACTGCGACGTCATTTCCTATACGGTTGAGCGCGTAAACAAGCGTGTCCCGGTTGTCGCGGGAACCGGCAGCAACGATACGAGATACGCAATCGAGCTTTCCAAAGAGGCGCAGCGCCTTGGCGCGGACGCTATTTTATCGGTTACGCCTTACTATAATAAAACCTCCCAGCAGGGGCTTGTACGCCACTTCAATATGATTGCGGACAGCGTAAATATCCCAATCATCCTTTATAATGTGCCGGGCAGGACGGGCTGCTGTATCAAGCCTGAAACGTATGTACCGCTCTCCAGGCATGAAAACATTGTGGCGACCAAGGAGGCGAGCGAAAACATATCCTCCATTGCGAAAATTTTTGCGTTGTGCGGAGATGATTTCGGCGTTTATTCCGGCGCGGACGACCAGACGGTTCCGGTCATGTCCTTAGGCGGTATCGGCGTTATTTCGGTTTTTGCAAACCTTATGCCAAAGGAAATGCACACCATCACAAAGCTCATGCTTGACGGCAAGTGCAGGGAAGCGGCAAAGCTGCACATTAAATATCTGGAGCTGATGAACGTCATGTTCTGCGACGTCAACCCAATCCCAATCAAGGCTGCAATGAACCTGATTGGCTTCGACTGCGGCGAATGCAGGATGCCGCTCGTTGAAATGAACGACGCAAACTTTGAGAAGCTCAAAACCTGCATGGAGAAATACGGGCTGATTTAAAGCGCGGTTTCGGAGGAATGTGAAATGACAAGGATTATTTTAAGCGGCTGCAACGGCAAAATGGGGCAGGCGATTGTCAAGGCGGTGGCCGACAGGGAAGACGCGGTCATCAGTGCAGGCGTGGATATTTTTACGGACTGCGGGTATGACTTCCCGGTCTTTAACGATTTTAAAAAAATCGACACGGAAGCGGACGTCATTATAGACTTTTCCAACCCCGTCGTACTAGACGGGCTGCTCTCCCACGCGCGTGGGAAAAAGCTTCCGGCCGTCATCTGTACAACCGGCTATTCTACCGCGCAGGTACAGCAGATTAAGGAGGCGGCAAAGGAGATTGCCGTGTTCCATTCCGGCAATATGTCGCTCGGCATTAACTTGATTATCGAGCTTTCCAAAAAAGCGGCGTCCGTTTTCGGCAGCGCGTTCGATATTGAGATTGTGGAAAAGCACCACAACCAGAAAATCGACGCGCCAAGCGGCACGGCGCTGATGATTGCCGACGGTATTTCAGAGGTTATGGATAAAGAGCCGCAGTACGTTTACGACAGGCATGCCTACCGCAAAAAACGCGAGAAAAACGAAATCGGCATTCATTCCGTGCGCGGCGGCACAATCGTCGGCGAGCACGAGGTTATTTTTGCCGGCCACGACGAGGTGCTTTCCATCAAGCACGAAGCGCATTCCAAAGAGGTATTCGCCGTCGGCTCCATCAACGCGGCGGTGTTCCTGAACGGAAAGGAAGCAGGGCTTTACAATATGTCCGACCTGCTCGCATCAAAATAAATTCGGAAAGGGATGACCTTTATGAACCCGCAGATTACAGTGGAAGAAGAAATCACGCTGGTTTCCCTGCACAATATCCCGGCGGAAATGGCTGTCATTGCTGAGATTTTTGAAAAAATTGCCTTAATGGACATCGACGTGGACATTATTTCGCTGTCGCCTGTCCAGGGTGCGCAGACGAGCCTTTCCTTTACCATCCGGGACGAATCGCTCATCAGGCTGCTCGAATATACCAAGAGCCTGGAGGGCGGTAAAGCCAAGGCGATTGTAAGCGGCGGCAACTACATCATATCCGTGCTCGACGAGGGCATGGCGCAGAAGCCGGGTGTTGCGGCAAAGCTGTTCCGGGCGGTTTCTGCGGTAAACCCGGATATCCGGATTATATCGACATCCGAGGTGCAGATTTCACTGCTCGTAACGAACGCGGATTTTGAGAAAACGCTGGACGCGGTCGAGCGGTGCGTAAAGGCATTATAAACGCAATAGGAATGTTGGGGCGGGAGTCTGCTCCGGCCCGCGCATTTACTTGTGCCGGCCGGCAGGGCCCGCCTTTTTAAGTTATAAACAAAGGAAGGAAAGAAGAAACTGTGGCAAAAAAGGAAAAAGAACAGCAAAAACCGGCGCCTGAGAAAGAAAGGTATGCCATGCCGTACAACAACCGGGAATTAAGCTGGATGGATTTTAACATCCGCGTGCTGGAGGAAGCGACGGAAAAGGAAAATCCCGTGATGGAGCGCTTAAAGTTTTTGTCTATCACCGCTTCAAACCTTGATGAGTTTTTTATGGTGCGCGTCGCGGGCATTATGGAGCAAATCCACCAGGGGTACACATACCCCGACCCGGCGGGGCTTACGCCCTTAGAGCAGATGGACAGGCTTTCCGCTAAAATACATGACTTTTCAAAAAAGCAGTATAACTGCCTCAACCGCTCCATCCTGCCGGCACTCAAAAAGCACGGCCTTCAAATCCTGACGGTAAGCGCTTTGAGCGACAAGCAGAAGAAATTTATCGGCGACTACTTTGAGCGGCTCGTTTTCCCGGTGCTGACGCCAATGGCGGTAGATACGAGCAGGCCGTTCCCGCTGCTTGCAAACCGCAGCCTCAATATAGCTGTGCGCCTGACCGACGAGGAAGGGGAGTCCGTGTTCGCGGTGCTTCAGGTGCCGTCTATCCTGCCGCGCTTCCTGGAGCTTCCCGCAAATGATGGCAGGGCGTTTATCCTGCTTGAAAGTATTATCATGGATAAGCTGCCGGAGCTGTTTGAGCTTTATAATATCGAGGCGTTCTGTACGTTCCGCATTACCAGGGACTCCGACCTCGACATCGACGAGGAAACGGACGACCTGATGGAGGAAATACAAAAATCTATTAAAAAGCGCAAGCGCGGCAAGCCTGTACGCCTCGAGCTTTATAAAAAGTGCGACGAGGAGCTGAAATGCTTCCTGATTGATATGCTGGATGTAGGCGAGCAGGAGATTTACGAGCAGTCAGGGCCGCTTGATTTGACGTTCCTTTCCAAATTTGCGTCGGCCTGCGGCACGCCGGAGCTGTTCTTTGAACCGATTGTGCCGGTAAGCCCGCCCGCGGACTTCTACGGCTACGACAATATATTCGACGCTATCCGGGAAAAGGACAGGCTGGTACACCACCCGTATGAAAGCTTCGACGCAGTGCTGCGCTTTGTCAAAACAGCGGCTGAGGACGAAAACGTGCTTGCCATCAAGCAGACTTTATACCGCGTCAGCGGCAATTCGCCGATTATCGCGGCGCTCATCCGGGCGGCTGAGAACGGCAAGCAGGTAACGGTGCTCGTGGAGCTTAAGGCGCGCTTTGACGAGGAAAACAACATCCACTGGGCAAAAAAGCTGGAAAAGGCCGGATGCCACGTCATCTACGGCCTGACAGGGCTTAAAACGCATTGTAAAATCTGCCTGGTCGTACGCCGCGAGCAAGACGCTATCCGCCGGTACCTGCATATGGGCACAGGCAACTACAACGACATCACGGCGAAATTTTATACGGATATCGGCATGTTTACCTGCAAGGAGGAATACGGTACGGACGCTTCTTCTTTGTTCAATGTTTTGACAGGATATTCCATCCCGCCGGAGTATAATAAATTTATCGTCGCGCCCACAGGTATGCGCAAATTCTTTGAAGATATGATTAAAAAAGAGACGGAAAACGCAAAGCAGGGGCTTCCTTCCGGCATTACGGTCAAGGTCAATTCCCTTGTGGACCCGTCTATCATAGAATTGCTGTATAAAGCGTCGCAGGCAGGCGTTAAAGTAAAGCTTATCGTGCGCGGTATCTGCTGCCTGATTCCGGGGCTCAAGGGAATCAGCGAAAACATTACGGTGCGCAGTATCGTCGGGCAGCTTTTGGAGCACAGCCGTATCTTTAAATTTGAGAACGCTGGCGACCCGGTCGTTTATATGGGCAGCGCCGACTGGATGCAGCGCAACCTCGACAAGCGTGTTGAGCTTGTATTCCCGGTGGAGGACGAGGCGCTGAAGAAACGCAGCCTCGCAATACTTGATTTGCACCTGTCAGACACGGTAAACGCGCGTATCCAGCTGCCAGATACAACATATCTGAATATAGATAAACGCGGCAAGCGCGTGGTAAATTCCCAGACGGAATTTTCAGAGCTTGCGAAGAAAGAGCTGAGAAAGAATAAGAAGATAAAAGAGAGCAAAACGGTCGGCACGCCGATTCTGCCGACTCACATCCATACAGGGGATAAAAAATAAATGGACAGGGAAGTGTGACACATGTACAGGGTAGGAATTTTGACGAGCGGCGGCGACTGCCAGGGCCTGAACGCCTCCATCCGCGGCGTTGCAAAGGCGCTCTACGGCCATTTCGGGAACGACGGGCTGGAAATTTACGGAATCATCGACGGTTACCGCGGCCTGATTTACGGCGAATACCGCCTGATGAAGCAGGAGGATTTCTCCGGTATCCTCACACGCGGCGGCACCATCCTCGGCACCTCCAGGCAGCCGTTCAAGCTTATGCGCGTGGTGGATGAAAACAGCGTGGACAAGGTTAAGGCGATGAAGGAGCATTACAATGAATTGAAGCTCGACTGCCTCGTCATCCTCGGCGGCAACGGCACTCAGAAAACGGCGAACCTCCTCTGTGAGGAAGGGCTCAACGTCGTTTCCCTGCCGAAAACCATCGATAACGACCTGTGGGGGAGCGATATGACGTTCGGCTTCCAGAGCGCTGTGGACATCGCGACAAACGTGATTGACTGCATCCATACGACCGCCACCTCCCACGGAAGGGTGTTCATCGTCGAGGTTATGGGACATAAGGTCGGGTGGCTGACGCTTTACGCGGGTATCGCGGGCGGCGCCGACATCATCCTGATTCCGGAAATTCCATACGATATCAATTCCGTAATCGAAACAGTCAAAACGCGCACGAAAAACGGTAAAAACTTTTCTATTTTGGCGGTCGCGGAGGGCGCCGTATCCAAGGAGCTTGCCGCCATGCCGAAAAAGAAAATGAAGGCGGCGCTTTCCGCGCTGAAATACCCGTCTATCTCCTACCAGATTGCGCAGGAAATCGAGCAGGCGACAGGGCAGGAGACGCGCGTCACCGTCCCAGGCCATTTCCAGCGCGGCGGCAGCCCGTGCCCGTACGACAGGGTGCTGTCCACGCGCTTCGGCGCGGCGGCGGCGCAGCTGATTATTAAAAAGCAGTACGGCTGCATGGTCGCCCTTGTAAACAACCAGGTTGTGCCCGTGCCGCTGTCTGAGGTCGCGGGAAAGCTCAAGAGCGTGCCGGTTGACTGCGAGGTTGTAAAAACCGCTAAGCAGATTGGCATTTCGTTTGGAGAATAGATTTTCGGAATGCTTCATACTGAGAAAACGCTTGCAAAAGGAACGGGTGAAAGGCAATGATTATTTTAATCGGGGGAGAAACCCACACGGGCAAAACGCTGCTGGCACAGAAGCTGCTGGAGCAATACCATTTTCCGTATACTAGCCTCGACCACATCAAAATGGGGCTTATCCATGGGTATCAGGACTGCGGGTTCACGGTTTACGACGGCAGCGACGCAATTTCAGAAAAACTTTGGGGCGTTGTCAGTGGGATAATAAACACCTGCATTGAAAATAAGCAGGACATTATCCTTGAGGGCTGCTATCTTCCGCCCGAGAAAGTAAAAAAGCTGCTTAGTAAGGAGGTCGCCTGTATATATCTTGTCTTTTCGCAGGAATATATCGACAGGCATTTTGATAAAATCATTGCGCACGAAAACATAATGGAAAAGCGGCTCGTAACGGCTGATATCGATAAGCAGGCCCTTCTTTTTGCAAACAGCAGGCTCAAAGAAAGATGCGAAGGCTTAGGGCTTCCCTGTGTGGAAATCAAGTCGGATTATGAGAAGGATATACGCGCCGCGTATGAAATGATTCAACTAAGCGTTCAGAAAGCCCGTAAATAAGCGGATTTTGCTGATGGGCAAACATAAAACCACTGAAACGAGAAAGGGGAATTTTAAATGGAAGAATACGCGCCGAATGCCCCGAACGTGGGCGCAATGAACAAACCGGCCGATGTGGAGGTGGTGCAGCAGGAAAGAAAACGCTGGCTTCTTTTCGGGCTGCCGTTTACCTTTACAAAGTACACGCTCACCAACCGCAAAATATTGATTAATTCCGGCTTTTTCACGAGCCGGGAAGACGAAATCCTGCTGTACCGCGTGCTCGATATGACCCTTTCGCGTACTCTCATACAAAAGCTGTTCGGGCTTGGCACAGTCGTTGTAGAGGCGCAGGACAAGTTCCAGCCCACGCTCGTTGTGAAAAACATCCGCAACTCCCAGCAATTCAAGGACAACCTTTCCTATCTTGTGGAGGAGGAAAAGCTGCGCCTGCGTATGCGCAGGGGCGAAATCATAAACGACGGCTTCGGCCACGAAGACGGCGAGACGATTGAAAGCACCGGCGACGACAATTTCGGCGACGGTTTCGGCGGGCGGTTCTCATAATAATTCAACCACAGAATGCCTGCTTTTCATGGATGTACAGGGTGCGCGCAAGCCTGTACACATAACCCCTCGTATCTGCATATCATGGTAGTAAAAAGAAACGAGGTGATATATGTGGGCAAGCAGTTAATTATGCTGACTTCCATCACATATGCAATGAAAGGCAGGGCAATCCTTTTAAATGAGGGGATTTCTGCCGATATAGAACGGACCCCGAAACGCAGCGGGGAATACAGCTGCGGCTACAGCCTTTATGTTCCGCGCAGGACAGACGAAGCGGAACAGATTTTAAAGGACAACGGTATTATGGTCCTTGGCCGTACGGACAGGGAGGCCATGCCGTGATTTATCTGGACAACGCGGCCACCACCTTCCCGAAGCCGCCGCAGGTTTCGAGGGCGGTGGATGAGGCGTTAAGAGTATATGGCGCAAATCCCGGGCGCAGCGGCCACAAACAATCGATGAGATCCTCCAAAGAAATTTATGATTGCAGGGTAAAGGCCGCCGCGCTTTTTCATGCGCAAAAAGAGGAGCATGTGGTGTTTACGCTCAATTGCACCCACTCGCTCAACATTGTATTCAAGGGGCTTTTGAAGAGCGGCGACCACGTTGTTGTAAGCGACATGGAGCACAATTCAGTTATGCGCCCGCTCCATGAGCTCGAAAAAAACGGCGTTACCTTTACGCAGGCTAAGATTTATCCCTGCGACAATGACAAAACGGTCGATTCCTTCCGCAATGCTATCGGCAGGGATACGAAGCTTGTCGTATGTACGCATGCCTCGAATGTCTGGGGCGTGCGCCTTCCGATTGGGCGCATCGGCGCGCTGTGCCATGAGTACGGCATTCAGTTTATGGTAGACGCGGCACAGACCGCCGGAACCTTGCCGATTGACGTGCAGGATATGCATATCGATTACCTTTGTATGGCGGGCCATAAGGGGCTTTACGGCCCGATGGGTACCGGCATCCTCATAACGGCCTGCGCAGACAGGCTTTCCACCCTGACACAAGGCGGAACAGGCAGCAGCTCGATATCATTTGAACAGCCGTCTGAGATGCCGGATAAATTTGAAAGCGGTACCCCGAACCTCCCCGGTATTGCCGGGCTAAAGGCGGGTATTTCTTTTGTGACAAACGTAAAACAGGAAAATATCGCGCGGCATGAGATGGAGCTTGTGCGGCGTTTATACGATAGATTCAAAAATACGCCCGGCGTCCTCCTCTATACGGAAAAGCCGACCATAGACTATTTTTCTCCGGTGCTGTCCTTTAACGTAAAGGGCTATGACAGCGAGACGGTGGCCGATTTTCTCAACCGCAATTTTGATATCGCCCTGCGCGCGGGACTCCATTGCGCGCCCTCGGCGCACACCGCAATGGGTACGCTCGAAACGGGCGCGGTACGTGTAAGCCCCTCATACTTTACAAATGCGGCGCAGATAGACCGGCTGGCTTTCGGCGTAGCGCGCATGAGAAAAAGCGGCGCCTGACAAAAAAGTGTTTGCAACAGGATTGTTTTGTGATAGAATAATAAATGAATAGGCAGTGGGTTCCAAAGTAAACGGAAGGAAGAAAACCATGGATTATATTATCTCGTTTTTCAGCTCTTTTCTTTCCATTATTAAGACCTTTCAATTCAAAGATTTTGTAGATATTCTCTGCATTACTTTTGTAATATACGGTATTTTTAAATTGGTAAAGGAAACGAGGGCGGAGCAGCTCTTAAAGGGCGTCGTAATTCTGCTCGTTGTTTATTTTGCGGCGTTTGTGTTCCAGCTGACAATGTTTACCGCCCTGCTCAAGAATTTCTTTGAGTTTGGCGTCCTCATTTTGTTTATTGTATTCCAGCCGGAAATCAGGAAAGCGCTCGAACAGATAGGGCGAAGTAAATTCTCTAAAAACTTTAAAAAATTCAGCCTGCAATCCAAGCAGGACGACGAGCTGATTGCCATGCAGCGTAAGGCTATCAGCGATGTCTGCGACGCCGCAATTCTGTTCCAGCGCAGCAAAACTGGTGCGCTGATTGTCTTTGAACGCTCGACCAAGCTCGGCGATATTATCGATACCGGCACGATTGTCGACGCCGCGCCCTCTGTTTCTGTGTTTGGCAACCTGTTTTTCAATAAAGCGCCGCTGCATGACGGCGCCGTCGTAATCCGCGACGGCAGGGTATATGCGGCGGGCTGTATTTTGCCGCTTACTAAGAATGAGGACGTCGATATTAACCTGGGTACGCGCCACCGCGCGGCGCTCGGTATCAGCGAGGTTTCAGATGCCGCCGTCGTTGTTGTTTCTGAGGAAACCGGCAATATATCAATTGCCTACCGCGGCAGGCTTACAAGGGATTATACCCGCGAGGCGCTTATGGAACGCCTGGAGGAGCTTGTCCTGCCGGCAGATAAAACGGACATTGTGGAGCTGATTCCCATTTTCTCGTCCAAGAGAAAGGAGAAGAAGCATGAGCAAAAATAAAAAAGCGTTCGGCTCAAAAAGGGCTGTTCCAAAAAATAAAAAAACTGGAAAATCAAAAATTACCCTCGATAAGCTCTTTAAGAACAATAAGTTCCTGCTTGTTTTCTCTTTTTTGATGGCCTGTATCCTGTGGCTCTTTTTTTCGCAGAATTCCGGCGTGGACACAACCGCGTCGATTTCAGATATTCCAATATCCATCCAGCTGAGCGACCAGGCAAAGGAAGACGGGCTCGTCATCTTTACGGGGGCCGATACAAAGGCCACCGTCCAGATTTCCGGCAACCGCCTGACGCTCGGTACTGTAACAAAGGAAGATATTCAGGTTGTGGCGGAGCAGGCAGCCAATACAATTTTGACGCCGAATACCTACAGCCTGGAGCTGACCGCAAAGAACAACAGCGTCAAAACATTTAAAATCGAGTCGGTTTCCCCGCAGTTTGCAAGCGTTTACGTTGACCGCTACAGCCAGAAAACGCTTGAAATCCAGGATAAAATCGAATATAAGGTAGACCCGACCTATTATGCGGCGTCTCCCATTCTGTCTACGGACAAAATTACGGTATCCGGTCCGCAGTCAGAGGTGCTGAAGGTCGCTTCCGCAGAGGTCATCGGGACGGTCGACGGCGTTTTGACCTCCGCCTATAAAAATGACTATAAGGTTATACTGTACGACGCGGCCGGCGGCGAGATTAAAAATGAGCTGATTACAACCAGCGCGGATTCGGTCACGGTCACGATTTCCGTCCTGCCTAAGAAAAAGCTGCCTGTGGAGGCGACGTTTACAAACGTCCCGGCGGGCTTTCATACGGATAGCTTTGCAAAATTGATTCCGGATGAAATCGAGATTGCCGGACCGGAGGATACCATCGGCAAGCTGGAAGCGGTTGAGCTGGAGCCGATTGATTTTACCGAAATTTCGCCCGCGAATACCACTTTTACGCGCGAGGTCGACCTGCCCAACGGCTGTAAAAACATCAGCAATATCACGCAGGTTACGGTGACGCTCGATTTATCGGGCTATTCTACCACGAGGCAGACGGTAAAGAAATTCAATTTTAAAAACCTGCCGGGCGGTTATACAGCCACGCCTGCCACGTCGGCAGTCGATGTAACTATCGTTGGCCCCGACAATGTGATTGAGGACCTTTCCTCTTCAGACCTGTCTGCTGTAATCGACCTGAAAAGCTTAGGGCAGGACTTCGTCGGCTCTACCGAGGTGCCGGTGACAATCGAGGTAACGGGTGTAAAAAATTGCTGGGCGTACAGCCGGGTAAAATATACCGCGAATATTACAGTCAGCAAAAATGAATAGCTTTATAAATCCCTGCGCAAGTTTTGCGCGGGGATTTTTTGCGCGGCTAAGGGCCTTTTCACGCAAGGGGGACGAACCGCTCGGTAAATTTGCCCCGTTTCATACTTGTTTGACTATGTCTTATGTGATATAATTTACGCAGAAAATCTGAATTTCGGAGGGATAGCCCCAATGCTTACAGATATTGAAATTGCCCAGCAGTGTAAACTCCGGCCCATTGCGCAGGTAGCGCACCAGCTTGGTATTCTCGAGGAGGAAACCGAGCCGTACGGCAGGTATAAGGCAAAGCTCAACGACCGTCTATTTGAGCGGCTGAATGAGAAAAAGGACGGCAAGCTTATATTGGTCACGGCAATCAACCCCACGCCGGCGGGCGAGGGAAAAACAACTACAACAGCGGGGCTGGGGCAGGCAATGGCGAAAATCGGCAAGAACGCCATTATCGCGCTGCGCGAGCCGTCTTTAGGCCCTGTGTTCGGCGTAAAGGGCGGCGCCGCGGGCGGCGGCTATGCGCAGGTCCTCCCGATGGAGGATATCAACCTTCACTTTACAGGCGACATGCATGCCATTACCAGCGCGAACAACCTTCTTTGCGCGATGCTCGACAACCACCTGCAGCAGGGGAACGATTTAAAAATAGACCAGCGCAGGATTTTAATCAAGCGCTGCCTCGATATGAACGACAGGGCGCTGCGCAATGTTATCGTTGGCCTGGGCGGGAAGGTAAACGGCGTCCCGCGTGAGGACGGTTTTATTATCACGGTAGCAAGCGAGGTTATGGCAATCCTATGCCTTGCAAACGATATAGAAGACTTGAAAAAGAGGCTCGGCGACATCCTGGTCGCCTACACGGCAGAAGGAAATCCGGTCTTTGCGCGCGACTTAAACGCGCAGGGCGCGATGGCTGCGCTTTTAAAGGACGCGATTATGCCCAACCTTGTCCAGACGCTGGAAGGGACTCCCGCGATTATGCACGGCGGCCCGTTTGCTAATATTGCCCACGGCTGCAACTCTGTGCGCGCAACCAGGCTTGCGCTCAAGCTTGCCGATTACTGCATTACAGAGGCGGGCTTCGGCTCCGACCTCGGCGCGGAAAAATTTCTCGACATCAAGTGCCGCTATGCGGGAATCAAGCCGAGCGCCATCGTTGTGGTAGCCACCTGCCGGGCGCTCAAATATAACGGCGGCGTACCAAAGGCGGAGCTTAAAAATGAAAATATGGATGCGCTTGAAAAAGGTATTGTGAACCTGGGCGTGCATATTGACAATATGCGCTCGTACGGCGTACCGGTCGTCGTCGCAATCAACCGGTTCGACACGGACACAAATGCGGAGCTATCCCTTATTGAGCGGTATTGTAAGGAAAAAGGTGCGGATTTTGCCCTGTCAGAGGTGTTTGCAAAAGGCGGAGAGGGCGGTATGGAGCTTGCGCAAAAGGTATGCGCGGCAGCGGAGAGGCCCTCTGCTTTCAAGCCCTGCTATCCGCTTGATATTCCGCTGAAAGAAAAAATAAACGCGGTCGCCACAAAAATTTACGGGGCGCGCGGCGTTAATTATACGGCGCCGGCAGAAAAGGCAATCAAAGAGGCGGAAGCGCTCGGCGCGGGGACGCTGCCCGTCTGCATAGCAAAAACGCAGTATTCCTTGTCTGACGACCCTTCGCTGCTCGGCAGGCCGGAGGATTTTAATATTACGGTCAGGGACGTGCGCCTTTCAAACGGCGCTGGCTTTGTTGTCGTCTTTACAGGCGACATTATGACGATGCCCGGGCTTCCGAAAGCGCCCGCCGCGCAAAAAATTGACGTAAATGAAAACGGTGTGATTTCCGGCCTGTTTTGACTGGCTATAAATTTTAAGGTTCAGGGACTGAAGGCTTGATGATAACAATAAAAAGCGCGAGTGAGCGCGAAACAGAGGCGCTCGGCGAAAGGCTTGCCGGCCTGCTCAGGGGTACGGAGGTGCTTGCCCTGTTCGGCGGCTTGGGCATGGGAAAAACCGCCTTTACAAGGGGGCTTGCAAAGGGGCTGGGCATAGAAGACGGCGTTTCGAGCCCAACCTTTGCGATTGTAAACGAATATAACGGCAGATTCCCCGTCTATCATTTCGATATGTACCGGATTACCGGTTGGGACGATTTGTATTCCACAGGTTTTTTCGATTATCTCGGCAACGGCGTGCTCGTCATCGAGTGGAGCGAGAACATAGAAAACGCCCTGCCCGAAGACGCTGTGCGTATCTATATCGAAATGGGCGCGGATGAGAACAGCCGCATATTCCGGATTGAGGGGGACATACGCCTATGAAGATTCTGGCAATCGATTCCACGGCGGGCCCCGCGTCCGCCGCAATATATGAGGACGGCAAAATCCTCGGCGAATTTTTTATCAACACGAAGCTGACCCACAGCGTCACGCTTATGACCATGTGCGAAGCGCTGCTGAAAAACACGATGACCGATATAAAAGAAATTGATGCGTTCGCTGTTTCCGCGGGCCCCGGTTCGTTTACAGGCGTGCGCATCGGCGTTGCGGCAGTCAAGGGAATGGCGCAGGCCCTTTCAAAGCCGTGCGTCTCCGTTTCCGCGCTGGAGGCCATGGCGCAGAACCTCAAGGGAACCGAATGCGTCATATGCGCTGTCATGGACGCGCGGTGCAGGCAGTTTTATAACGCGCTGTTTGAAAGCAAAAACGGGCAAATCACACGGCTGACGGAAGACAGGGCGCTTTCCTCTGAGGAACTGGCGGGGGAGCTTGAACAGCTTCCCGGGCGAATCATCCTTACAGGCGACGGAAGCGGCGCAGCTCTTGGGCTGATGTTCCCGCGACTGCCGCGGCTGGAGACGGCGCAGGAACAATTGAAATACCAGCGCGCGTCCGGCGTGTGCTTTGTTGCCGCGCAGAAATTTATGCAGGGGCAAACGGTTTCGGCATCGGAGCTGATGCCGGTCTATCTGCGGCTGCCGCAGGCCCAGAGGGAGCTGCTGCAGAAACAAAAAATGGAGGGTTCAGGGAAATGATAGCAATCGGAGCGGACCACGGCGGATTTCAAATCAAGGAAGCTGTAAAAAAGTATTTAGAAGAAAAAAGCATACCATATAAGGATTTCGGTTCTTATGACGGACAGGCTGTCGATTATCCTGAAATCGCCGTAGAGGTTTCGCGCGCGGTGACAAGCGGCGCGGCGGAAAAGGGTATCCTGTGCTGCGGGACAGGCATTGGCATTTCGATAGCGGCAAACAAAATAAAGGGCGTGCGCGCGGCTGTCGTTTCAGACGATTTCAGCGCTGAAATGGCCCGCCGGCACAACGACGCGAACATCCTCTGCATGGGCGGCAGGATTATAAACGAGGAACAGGCCGTAAGATTTACGGGTATTTTCCTGAACACGCCGTTTGACGGCGGACGCCATGAACGAAGGGTAGGCATGATAACAAAAATTGAGCAAGGGGATAATGGCTGAACCTCGGCACAAATTGGAGGGTTATATGGAATTTCAAAAATGTACAATGGACGCTTTTTCCGTAATTGGAAAAGAAGGCGCGTCGCAGGAAGGCGAAGGTTTTGTTCAAAAGCTTTGGCAGGACACAAACAGCCATTTTGACGAGATTGCACACCTTGCCAAACGCTCGGAAGAGGGCCTTGCGGGCTTTTGGGGCTTGATGACCGGCCCAAAGCGGGAATTTGAGCCGTGGGAAGATAACTTTACCAAGGGCCTTTATCTTGCGGGAGTTGAGACAGAGGACAACGCCCTGCCGCCGCAGGGCTGGACAAAATGGACAATTCCGGCGTTCACATATATTTACTGCAAGGTCGGGGACGACTACATGGCGGCATTTTCCGGCGGCCTTGCCTATCTTGAGGAAAATGGGCTTGAGCTTGCGGGTGCGGTGCAGGATTATACCTGCCCACAGGAACAGCAGGCCTATTTGTTTTTCCCTGTCAGGCGGTTGTAAGGAAAACCGGCTGTTTTAAGGGGAGATAGAGAGAAGCAGAAAAATTTGCGGTGCCGCTAAAGGCGTCCGCTCAAAATAAGTGAGGTTCTCAGAATGGAAAAACAGGTAACCGTATTCAATCATCCGCTCATCCAGCATAAGCTGACGTTTATGCGCGACAAAAACACAGGCAGCAAGCTTTTCCGAGAGCTGGTCGGCGAGGTCGCCATGCTCATGTGCTATGAAGCGACGCGCGACCTGGATTTGGAAGAAATCGAAATCGAGACGCCGGTTGCGCCCTGCAAGGCGAATATTATCGCCGGCAGAAAGCTTGCGTTTGTACCAATTTTGCGCGCGGGCTGCGGTATGCTGGATGCCATGCTGCAAATGGTGCCCGCCGCGAAGGTTGGACATATCGGCCTCTACCGCGACCCGCAGACACACCAGCCCGTAGAGTATTACAATAAGCTTCCTGCGGATATCCACGAAAGGGACGTGTTCGTGCTCGACCCGATGCTCGCAACGGGCGGCTCAGCGGTGGACGCAATTTCCATCATCAAGAAAAGCAACCCAAAGAGCATTAAATTCCTATGTATCATCGCGGCGCCCGAGGGAATCGAGGCGCTTACGGCGGCGCATCCAGACGTGCAGGTGTTTTGTGCCGCGCAGGACGACCATCTCAACGAGCACGCTTACATCGTTCCCGGATTGGGCGACGCGGGCGACAGGATATTTGGAACAAAGTAAAAGCGCTTAATTGGCGCGACGTACCGGAAAGGAAGCGATTTGCCTATGGATAGGGAAGCGTTTATATCTATGCTCAGGGAAAAACGCGAGCTTTCGTTTTATATCGCGCTCGTTCAAAAAGAACCGGATATTCTGCCGTTGCTGTTCGATTTGCTTGAGCAGGAGAAAAGCGCGGTGAAATATCTTTGTGAGAAGATTGTAAGGCGGCTGAGTGAGCAGTCGCCCGAGGCTTTGTACCCCTACTTCAGCCGCATGGCGGCGCTGCTCGGCAACACGAATAATTTTATCAAATGGGGATTTATCCTTTCTGTTGCAAACATGATTTCTATTATCTGCGCGGAGGAATGGCAGGGCGTTGAGGAAAAATACCTTTCCTTTTACAGCGCAAAGGATATACCGGCGTTTGGCAACGCGGTAAAAAGCCTGCCGAAAATTTTAAACGCGTTCCCTGAGCTGGAGAGGCAAACCGTACCGAAGCTGCTCGGCGTCGACGGACATGTTTTTTACCACAAAGGCGAACCATCGCAGGATTGCCTGAATGTCGCCAAGGAGCATATAATCGATTGTTTCTTTCAGATTTATAAAACGTCTGCATATCAAGGGGAAATGCTGCAATTTGCAGAGAACAGCCTCCAAAATCCGCGCGCAGGCGTAAGAAGCCGCGCAAAGCGTTTTTTAAAAGAATATAAATCTAAAGGGTGCGAATAAGAAAAACGGGTGCAGGATTTCCTGCACCCGTGATTTTTTGCTTATATGAGCATTCTGCCGTCGCAGTATTTACAGATGAGCATATCGCCCTGGCCGCAAAACGCGTGAGGCAAATACTCCTCTGATGAGGTGATGCACTTGGGGTTCTGGCAACGCTGTATATGCGTATGGGTGAGCGGCTCGTCGCTTTGAAGCGGCCTTTCAAGCATCAGCATAATCAGCGCCATACGCGCGTACATCCCGTAAACGGCCTGCTTAAAATAGATGGCGCGGCTGTCGTCGTCCACGTCGTTTCCAATTTCATCCACGCGCGGAAGCGGATGGAGGATTTTCAGGCCTTTTTTGCCGAGGCTCAGCTTCTTTGTATCAAGCACGAATATGCCCTGCTGCTTTTTATATTCCTCTTCGCTCGCAAAGCGTTCGCGTTGGATGCGCGTCATATAAAGCACGTCGAGCAGCGGCATGGCGTCGCGCAGATTGTTGATTTCCTCGTATTTGCATCCTGCCGCGTGGAGCGTGTCCTTGATATAATTCGGTACGCCCAGCTCGTCCGTTGAGATTAAAATAAAACGGTTGTCCGGAAAATGGGACATCGTTTTAATTAAAGAATGTACGGTGCGCCCGTTCTTAAGGTCGCCGCACAGACCGATACACAGGTGGTCCAGACGGCCCTTTTCATTATATAGGGTCACAAGGTCGGTGAGCGTTTGTGTTGGGTGGAGGTGTCCGCCGTCCCCGCCGTTTATCAGAGGGACGCTGGAAAAGAGGGAGGCAGCCTTTGCGCTGCCCTCAAGCGGATGGCGCATGGCGATGATATCGGCATAGCCGCTGATGATTTTAATCGTATCCTTTAAGCTTTCGCCTTTTGCCACGGAGGAATTCATGGGGTTGTCAAATCCAATCGTCTGGCCGCCTAACCGCAGCATAGCGGTCTGAAACGACATCTGCGTCCGTGTGGAGGGCTCGTAAAAAAGCGTCGCCATAATTTTGCCCCTGCACGCTTCGCGGTAATCCCCGGGCTTGTCCTTGATTTTCCCCGCGAGTGTAATGATTTCCTTCAGGTCGGAGAAAGGAAGGTCTTCCAGGTCGATAAGATTTTTAATCAAACAAAACACCACCAAATCTATAACTCACTCTAAACCTATCCTGATTATTATAGATTCAGCCTTGTACAAAGTCAAGGAAAACCAAGGCTTTCCGCTTTTTGCAGCCCGCTGAAAACCGGGGCCTTCCGGCTTAAAGCGGGGCTTTTGCTTTTTATTTCTGCGGCGAAATGATGTATTTTCCGAGCGCGCGCAGCTCCGGCTTACTTAGTATATCCTCCAGCTTATCAAGCCCGCAGATTTCATAAACCATGCTTTGGACATCCAGGCGCCCGGAATCAATCAGGTCAAGCGCGCGTTTCTGCGTATAGGGGTTGATATAAGATGCCTTCAATACCAGCTCCTTCTGGAAAATTTCAAACGGCTTTACTAAAACAGCTTCATCAGGCTTTGTCAGGCCGAACATCATAACGACCGCCTTGTTACCGGCAATATCGGTGGCCTGCTCAATTGTGGCGGGCCGCCCGACACATTCTATTACAGTATGTATCCAGGTCATTCCCTGTGCGGCCAATACGGCTTTTACATCCTCATGTATGGGGTCGATGCAGATATCCGCGCCTAGCCTTCTGCCGACCTCACGCTTGCTCCTGACAGGCTCCAGCAACGCTACCTTTGCGGCGCCGGCTAAGCGTGCCAGCTGTACCATCAGCAGCCCAATCATTCCGCCGCCAATTACAACGACCTGGTGTCCCGGCCGTATTTCGCATAAATCGATTCCATGCAGGCAGCAGGCGACGGGCTCGGCCATTGCGCCCTGTTCAAAGCTGGTATTTTCTCCAAGAAGATATAGCTGGCGCTCGTCCACGGCGCAAAATTCAGCAAATGCGCCATTTCTTTTCGTTCCATAGCCAATTAAATTCCGGCAGTAATGCGGGATGCCGCTGCGGCAGGCGTCACAGGTTCCACAATAGCAGTTGGGGTCGACGCAGACCCGGTCGCCCGTTTTGAAATTTGTTATATCCTTTCCGGTTTCTACAATAATACCGGAAAATTCATGTCCCAGGATTGCCGGCGGCGTTACCTCAACGGAACCTTTGTCCCCCTCGAAAATATGTACGTCTGTGCCGCATACGCCGCACGCCTTAACCGCAACCAGCGCCTCCTTCGGCCCGATTTTAGGCTTTTCATATTCCTCAACCCTCATATCATGCTTGCCATAGAATACAGCGCTCTTCATGCCAAAACCACCTTACTTTATATACTTATACGTAAGTGTTACGTATAAGTTAAGTATAAAGCTGAGAACGGCTTGTGTAAAGGGATAGAATCCCCAAATTTTCGGTATTTCCTTGTACAGATTCACAACTGTATATACCCGTTTGCTTTATCTCAAGATTGCGATTATAATAAAGTTTATAATTAATAAAAAGAATGGCAAGTCGGGTGGTGAAGGTATGGCCAATAAGGGAATGACGGCAAAATCGGTAAAACAAATCAATAAAAATAAGGTTTATGCGGAAATCTACCGTGGAAGGTCCGTATCAAAACTGCAGATTGTTCAAAAACTGCAGATGGGATTGTCTACCGTTGACCAGAATTTAAAAGCCCTTGAGGAAGAAGGGCTAATAGAGAAAAAAGGCTATTTTGAATCGACCGGGGGCCGAAAGGCACAGGCAATCCAAATATGCCGGACGGCGAGGCTTTCAATTGGGCTTGGTATTCTGAAGGAGTGTATTTATATCGTCGCAGCCGACTTATACGGTACTGTGCTCCAGTCGGCCGTTCTAACTATCCCGTACCGTCATGCAGATACATACTACGAAAGGCTTGGTAGAGAAATTGATTCCTTTATTTCCGCGCATGGCCTTGACTCCAGCAGGATTCTCGGTGTATCGGTTGCGGTGCAGGGCAGTATTTCCCCTGACGGCCAAGCGGTAAGCTACGGGGCAATCATGCACAATGAACAGATGAAGCTGTCGGATTTTCAAAAGCATATTCCATACGCGTGCCGGTTGGAGCACGATTCAAAAGCGGCCGCGTTTCTGGAGTTGTGGAGGCACCCTGATATTCAAAGCGCTTCGATGTTCCTGTTAAACCATAATATGGGCGGCGCTGTTATAATCAATGGCTTAGTACATCAGGGGCTCCACATGCAAAGCGGGAATTTTGAGCATTTATGCATCGAGAAGAACGGGCCTCTGTGCTATTGCGGAAGCCGCGGCTGCTTAGAAACCTACTGTTCAGTGAATGCATTGGAAAAAGCGGCGGGCATGGCGCTTCCATTGTTTTTTGAAGAGGTTAGGAAGAAAGAAGCCAAATATTTGAAAATCTGGAGCGAATATCTGAAATATTTAGCCTTTGCTATACGGAATGTCAGTGCTGTGGTTGATGGGAAAATCATAATCAGCGGCTATTTGGCTCCATTTTTGATGAAAGAAGACGTCGCTTTTCTCTTACAACACATAAATGAATCCAACGCGTTTCCGGTTTCCGGGGAGCAGTTCCTATTGGGTACGCAGGGGGCGTATACACAGGCGACAGGGGCGGCGTTGTATCAAGTAAATACGTTTTTAACAAGCCTGGATGCATCTCCTTTACCTTGCCGGGAGTAGGAGTTTATAATGAAGGCGCTAGGTGCAGGGCAGGTTTTAAAAAATCCGGTAAAACAACGCCGGGTTAAGTCTTGATTTTTTATGGAGTTCACGTTATAATAGAAAAGTTCCATGCCGGTGTGATGGAATTGGCAGACGTAGTGGACTCAAAATCCACCGGTGGCGACACCGTGCCGGTTCGAGTCCGGCCACCGGCACCAGCAGGTCTAACCTGCACACACATCGCGCTCCTCACGAAAGTGGGGAGCGTTTGTTTTTGCCACACGCTTTGACTGGCATCTTTTTTGTAAAATGAACACACTTCGGAGCAAGCTTTTTATTGCTTGCTCCGTTTTTTTATCAAAAGCAAAGCGCAATCGCAGCGCCTCCTCGGTACTACCGGCCTCTTTCGGCGGCTGTTGTTTCGCATATAAAGAAGATGCACAAAAATAAACCCAATACTCATGCGAAAGTCCTCACCATGAGTATTTTAAATAAAAAGTTAAAGAGTTTTAAGTGCGGGAACGGTATGGCTGTCCCTGCGCTTTTATTTTTAATTCTAAAGATACAATCCTACACCAGTAAAAAGGTTCCAGCTAATTTCAACCTCATTAAAATTATGCCGGAATTTGCATTTACATCGTCGTTTGAATGGAAAATTTTTTTCTCACTATACTCACTGAAAAAGGCTTATATATAAACGTTTTAATAAAAACTTCGGTGTTATGTCCAGAGAATAAAAATCGGAATTGGTATAATAGACAGTTTTTCTACTCGATTTTTAAAAAACAAGAGCTTTTGATTGTGTAAATTAACAAAAATATAATTTAAAATAAAAAATTTATAAGCTTATTGACTAAAAATTTATCTTGTGCTATACTGAGCTCAGAAAAACAGTTAAAACCTTTTAACTAAAATTTGGAAGTGAGTTCCATGAAAGCAACCATTAAAGATGTAGCACGGAAAAGCGGTTATTCCATTGCTACTGTTTCCCTGGTCATGAACAACAAAAATGTAAGCATTCCGCAGGAAACCCGCGACAAGGTCTGGAAGGCCGCAGATGAATTGGATTACCGGCCCAACCAATTGGCGGTGAGTATGATAACCAAAAAAACCAATGTGCTGGGCCTGATTATTCCGGATAACAGCAACCTTTTCTTTGCCGACCTTTCTAAGGCGATTGAGATAGCGGCACGCCATGCCGGATATAACTTGATTTATGGGAATTCAAATAATAATTCCAAGCGGGATATCGAATATATGAAAATGTTTGTGGACAGGCGCGTCGATGGTATCATTTATGCGAAATCCACTACCTTGAACTGTGAAAATGACAGGGACTGTATCCGGTTTATACAAAAGGCAACTACTCCAATTATAGCTGTGGACCGTGTGGTAGAGGACAGCAGCGTTAGTTCTATTGTACTAGACCACTTTCAGGGGGGATATCTCGCGGCCCGCCACCTGCTTCAATTGGGGCATACGCGCATTGGCTGCTATACCGGCCCTCACAGCCTGAATTCCTCACAAGAGCGCCTCAGCGGCTGTAAATTTGCTTTTGCCGAGCATAACATCCCCTTTGATGATTCGCTTGTTTATGAGGGAACCTACCAAATAGGATGCGAGCAGTCGGCTTTGGCCTATTTTCTGAATAAGGGAGCGACCGCTATTTTCGCCTTCAACGATATCATGGCATATGGGATTTACCGCGAAGCCCGCCAAGCTAATTTATCGATTCCGAAAGAGCTTTCCGTAGTTGGCTTCGACGATACCTTTTTCAGCGAGATAATCCAGCCTTCTTTGACGACCGTCCGCCAGCCCATCCGCCAAATGGGTGAATGCGTAGTAGAAACGCTGTTAAAGTCGATACAAAAGGGGACAGGCCCGGAAAAGCATAATTATGTATTTAAACCGGAACTTATCATACGGGAAAGTACAGCTTCACCCGTCAGGAAAAGAGGGATATTGTGAAGATATTAAGTTTGGGTTCTCTGAATGTTGACCGCGTTTATAATGTAGAAGAATTTGTAAGCGCGGGCGAAACTATTTCCGCTCAAAAATTTGAAATTTTTCTGGGAGGAAAGGGCTTCAATCAATCCATTGCCATAGCCCGGGCCGGAATCCCCGTTTACCATGCCGGGGCGGTGGGAGAGGATGGAGCAGATTTAATCGCCCTGCTGGAGCGGGAAAACGTTCATGTGGATTATTTGCAGCGGCTGGATTTTCCCAGCGGCCATGCAATTATCCAGGTGGACCGTAAGGGGCAGAACAGCATTATCGTTTATGCAGGCGCAAACGGCGCTATAGAGCAGGCTTATATAGAGCAGACGCTTGCGCGGTTTGACCAAGGCGATTTGCTATTGCTCCAAAACGAGATAAGCAATGTTGGCTATGCCATTCAAAGGGCGCATGAAAAGGGTATCCGGGTTGTGTTTAACCCCTCTCCTGTAACGCAGGAGCTGCTTGATTACCCGCTTCATTTGGTGGACTGTTTTATTCTTAATGAACTGGAAGGGAAGGCGCTTACCGGAAAAACAGATTATGAAGAAATTTTGTCCTCTTTACATAGCCAATATCCAGGCGCAACGTTGGTACTGACAGTGGGGAGAGACGGGGCGATTTATCGGGACAGCCGCCAAAGCATCCGCCACGGAATCTACAACGTTCCGGTCGTTGATACAACCGCGGCGGGCGATACCTTTTGCGGTTACTACGTAGCGGGATTGTTCCAGGGGGAGCCATTAGAAAAAATTTTGGAAAACGCGTCTATCGCTTCCTCTATCGCGGTTTCCCGAAAAGGAGCGTCCGCGTCCATTCCTACCATGAAGGAGGTGACGGCTTTTCAGAAAATGTGGGAAGAGAAGCGCCGGGCTTCTGTCCGCTGACCGGCTGGCGCTTATGACAATACAACAAATATGTTTGATTGAAGAAAGGAAATGGATGACACATGAAAAAGTCGTATCGAATTCTCAGTTTAATCCTGTCGGTGTTATTATGCACTTTTCTGTTTGTGGGCTGCGGCGAGACTCCAGCCACATCCTCCGGCGACACTTCGTCCGGTGGGGCAAGCTCCGGCGGCGACGATAAATTTGTTGTTTACGCCCCGCTTTCCGGCGAGCTAGGCGACGAAAGCTTTATGGATTCCGCTAACCGCGGCTTAGAGTGGGCGCGCGACCGGTTAGGCTGTGAAGTCAGGGTTATCCCTGCTTCTACAGACGACCCGCAGGCCTGGGACCGCAATCTGCGCGAAGCGGCGCAGAACGAAAGCGTGGACCTGATTGTAACCGGCGGTACCGTGGTAGCCACCACATTGGAAGAAATTGCCCCTGACTTCCCGAACAAGCCATTTATTATTTTTGATGCCGAATCAAACGGCGACAACGTTACCGGTATCGTCTATAAGCAAAACGAAGGCGCTTTTCTGGCAGGCGCGCTGGCTGCTTTGATTACGAAAAACGCAGATCTGTTCCCTAATGCCACAGGCAGTAACCGGGTCGCTATTGTAGGCGGGGAAGATATCCCTGTCGGCCGCGATTTTATTGCGGGCTTTGAAGCCGGCGCCAAATATATTGATTCCAAGATTACGGTTGACTCCCGTTTTGCGGGAAGCTTTACCGACCCTCAAAAGGGTTACGATACGGCCATGGCTGCAATCAATGACGGCGCCGACGTGGTATACCAGTGCGCAGGCCCCGCCGGACTCGGTGTTTTGAAAGCGGCGGCAGAGGCGAAGCGTTATGGAATGGGAAGCGACAGCAACCAGAACCACCTGCACGAAGGCTTTATTCCCGCCAGTGTTATCAAGGCGGTTGACCAGACTGTATTTGATGCGATTTCCCAGGCGAAAGAAGGCAAGCTTGAACTGGGCAAAACCATTGTAGGCGATGTAAGCAATAAAGGAATGGACCTGGAAATGGACGAAGAAATGGTTCCAGAAAATATTCGCAGCCAGATTGAAGAAATTAAGGCGAAAATTACCTCTGGGGAGATTAAGCCTGCAAGCTATTATGATAATTAATTTATGATGGATACGAAGATGAATACGATGAATCAAAATCCGGCGGGGCAGCCCGTGGCTGAATTCAAAGGAATAGTAAAACGTTTTGGCGATAAGGTCGCGGTGGACCATATCGACCTGGACTTAAAGCGCGGCGAGGTGCTTGCAATCTGCGGCGAAAATGGCGCCGGAAAATCCACATTGATGAACTGCCTTTTTGGGCTGCTAATCCCGGAAGAAGGGGAAATTATCATTGAAGGGCAGCCGGTCAAGCTGGAAAATCCACGTCACGCGCTGGATTACGGCATTGGTATGGTACATCAGCATTTTAAGTTGGTGCCTTCCTTCACCGTAGCGGAAAACGTGTTCTTGGGCCACGAAGAAACAGAAAAAATGAACCGGGTCAATGAAAAAAAGCAAAACGAAATCGTTTCGCAGCTTTCACAGCGGTACGGGCTGCAAATCAATCCCACCGACCGTGTGTCCAACCTGTCCGTGGGGCTGCGCCAGAGAGTAGAAATACTGCGGGCGCTGTCAAAAGAAGTGAAAATCCTTATTTTGGATGAGCCTACGGCAGTGCTTACCGCCAGTGAAGTTGACAAGCTTTTTGAAGTACTCAAACGTTTGACCGACGACGGTATGTCCATAATCCTTATAACCCACCGCCTCAACGAAGTAGAGCAAATTGCCGACCGGGTCGTCATTATAAGGCGGGGTAAAAAGATTTCCACCCATGAGCGGGGAACCTTTACGCAGCATGAGCTGGCCACTTTAATGATTGGAAAAGAACCAACGCCGCCCAAAGAGAAAACTGTCCATAAAATGGGCGGCGTAATGCTGGAAGGCAAAAGCTTGAGCGCTTTTGATATCCATGGCGTCAATATGCTGAAAGATTTCAGCTTTCAGCTGCGGGCGGGAGAAATCCTGGGCATTGCGGGCGTGGCTGGAAACGGACAGTCCGAGCTGATTAATCTGGTTACAGGCATTCAAAAGCCCCATAATGGACAGGTGCTGATTGACGGAAAGAATTTGACCGGGCAGCCTGTATCCGTTTTTCGTAAAAACGGGGTCGTGCTGATTCCGGAAGACCGAATGACCCGCGGAACCAGCCGCTATTCCAATATTACGGATAATGTGGCCGCAGGGCTTCTGGACGACCCGTCCCTTGGCAAATTTGTTTTAAACCGTAAAAAGGTAATTGCACGAACAAAAGAATTAATCGCACAGTATGATGTACGCGACGCTTATCCCAACACGATTATCCGCCGTTTGTCCGGCGGTAATATCCAAAAGGTGGTTCTAGCCCGGGAGCTGTCCCGCAGCCCCAAAATTGTAGTAGCGGCAGAGCCGACCCGCGGACTGGATATAGGCGCTATCGAGTTTGTACATAACCAGTTGAACAAGCTGCGGGACGAGGGCGTGGCAATTCTTTTAATCTCAATGGAGCTTGGAGAAATTTTGGAATTATCCGACCGAGTGATGGTATTATATGACGGCATGCTGATGAAGGAATTCAGCGGAGCACTGCCTGATGAACGGACCATCGGACCATATATGTTAGGTGTTCAAGATGAAAGAAAAGTTGTTTAAATCTATATCACACTTATGGAAAAGCTCTTCCCGCCAGATAAGCGCTGTGATTCTGAGCTTTATCGTGGCGATTTTAGCCATAGCGCTTATTTCAAAAGAACCGTTAACGGCGTTTTCCTCCTTTGTGCTTAGTTCTTTCACAGATATTTATAATTTTGGCAATATGATCTCAATCGCGACAATCTTGATTGTGACAGGCCTTGCTTCTATGATTGGCTTTAAGGCCGGAGCATTTAACATGGGCGGAGAAGGCCAGCTGTATTTGGGCGCTATGGTTTCTGCCGTAATTGCCATTTTTAGTCCCCTGCCTCCATTTCTCACGATTACCCTGGCCTTGTTGGGCGGCGCATTGGCAGGCGCTCTGTGGGTGCTTATTCCCGCAATACTAAAAATTTCATTGGGAATCAATGAAATCGTTACAACCCTCATGTCGTCCAATATTGCCATCTTCCTGACGGCGTATCTTGTAAACGGGGCGCTGCGAAATCCCAATTCAGGCGCGCCGGAAACGGTGCGGCTGGATCGCTCGCTCCGTCTTCCCCAGCTCATTCCCTCCACTAAAATCAACGTAGGCATTATCATTGCGCTGCTCCTGATTGCGGCTGTCTATTTCTTCTTCTACCGTACGAAGGGCGGACTGAAGGTGCGCATGGTCGGAATGAACCCATTGTTTTCACAGACGGAAGGAATCCATGACAAGAAGGTGCTTTTCTATTCGATGCTTTCAAGCGGCGCGTTTGCCGGCCTGGCGGGCGCTTTAGTTACCATGGGCATTGAATACCGCTTTATTTCAGGCTTTTCTCCAGGCTATGGCATGCTGGGCATCACAGTTGCCCTTATCGGCGGCCTGCATCCAATCGGGGTGTTAATATCGGCTGTTTTCTATGGAACGCTGATGAACGGTGCCACCACCATGCAAATGAGTACAGACGTTCCCTTTGCTTTGGTCTTCCTTATCCAGGGTATTGTCGTTATGCTGGTAACCAGCCAGAACCTGAAATGGCCTAAAGCGTTGAGGCTCAAGAAACAACGAAAAGGGGGGACGGCCGTATGAGGGAACTGGAACTCTTTTTAGCTACTGCCTTAAGCACGATGACTCCTATCTTAGTCACGGCCATCGGCGGAGCCTTTGCGGAAAAATCCCGGACGACCAATATTGGCATGGAAGGTATGATGCTGATATCCGCCTTCTTTTCCATGGTAATCGGGTTCCAGGCACAAAGCGCCTGGATTGGCCTGCTGGGCGGGATTGCCTGTTCTCTTTTGGTTTCGTTCCTGTTCGCCCTGATGATTTTTTATTTGGGGTGCGATAAGATAATCGGCGGTATTGGACTGAACCTGTTTGCTTCAGGGCTGACTTTGCTGCTGATGACCGTCTGGTTCAATGAACCGGGCACCTATAAGCCCAAGGGGATGCCTACCCTGCCGGTGGTGGATATTCCATTCCTTGAAAACATCCCGGTAATCGGCCCTGCGCTCAATGGGCAAAGCGTATTGTTTTTTATAACCATTGTCTTGGTATTCGTATTGCGCTATGTAATGGAAAAAACCAAATATGGGTCATGGGTCCGCGCGGTAGGAGAAAATGAGGCCGCGGCAAAGGCTGCCGGCATTTCCGCCCTGAAGGTAAAAATCTCCACGCTGATGATAAGCGGCTTTACCGCGGGCATTGGCGGCGCGTTTCTTTCAATTTCCACGTTAGGCCTCTACAGCCACAACATGACTTCAGACCGCGGGTTTATCGCATTGGCGGCTACAATTTTCGGAAACGGACGTATTGGAGGCACCGCAATTGCCGCCATGATTTTTGGCACGGCGGAAGGCGCTGCCATCCGGCTTCAATCAGAAAATATGCCTGTCCAAATTTTGTCCATGCTTCCTTACGCGGCTACCATCTTAGCGCTAGTGGTTTATGGCATTCGGAAAAAACGCAGGGGTGAAAGGGAAAATCTGGAGTCCTACGTTCCGTCTGTCGTTCCAAAGGATTAGCGGAAAAGGCCCTTTTGGGCGGAAAGGAGAGATTGTATATGTCGGAAGGTTTGGGGATTCAGTCCCTGCATCATATTGGCTTTACCGTGAAGGATGTGGACGTATCCAAGGCGTTTTATGAAAAGCTCGGCTTTCAGTTTTTTGACCGGTGGGTAGAAACACCGGAAGAATGCGCGGAAGGCATGGGCTTTCCCGGCTGCGCCATTGAGCCTATACAATTGGTCGGTTATGGATGCATGCTGGAATTTATCCAATATAAGGAGGGGCAGGGGCCGCAGGCTCCGGTCCTGGCTAACCAAATCGGCGCAGCCCACATAGCGCTTTTGGTAGAGGATATCTACCGGTTCGTCGATACGCTCAAGGCTCAGGGAGTAGCGTTTGTGAGCCCCGTTATCGAGCATGAATTTGCACCGTGGGTTCAGCTGATTGACCCGGATGGCATCCGGGTAGAGTTTATGCAGCTGAGAGAGCAGAAGTAAAGGGAGGTTTTTTAATGGTCGACGTTATTTTAGATATTGACTCAGCCGGTGATGATATTCTGGCGGTTCTTTACGGGGCTTTTCACAGCAGAATAAATTTGCTTGCCGTAACGACCTCCTGTGGAGCCAGCGGCAGCATCGAGCAGGCCTCCTGGGTTGCCCTCAACACCTTGGAAATTGCCGGGCATACGGAAATTCCTGTTTACAGCGGCGCGCAGGGGCCGCTTAACCCGCAGGCTGCCGAAGACCTGGAGTCCCCTGTCCATTTTGACGACGAGCTCCGGTGGAAGTTTGGAGACCGGCTGGACAAATTCAATTCTCCGGCGCAGCGGCCTGTGAAAATGCCGGAAAGCATGGCCGCCAGCGATTACCTGGCGCAGGCGTTTAACGAGCGGCCCGGTGAAATTGCTTTAGTGGTTACTGGCCCGCTGACCAATATCGCCCTGGCGCTGCGGAAGGATTCCGGCATTGCCCGGAAGATAAAGCACGCGTATATTATGGGCGGGTGCTTCCAAACGCCGGGTAACATAACCCCTGTTACGGAATACAATATCTGGGCCGACCCGGAGGCCGCGAAAATTGTATTTAATTCCGGTATGGCTATAACCTGTGTGCCTCTCGATATTTGCGAAGACAACCGCTTTGCCTGCGGTATGTTCACGCGAGACCACATTGCGGACCTTGTAAACCAGGGCTCGAATAAAGCGGTGGAATTTATTGCTGATAAGTTCCCTATTTATATCGACATCTGGCGGGAATATTTTCAATTAGGCGGATTCCCGATGGATGACGCCATAGCGCTGGCCTTGACAGTGGATGAAGACCTGTGTAAATATTCAGCGCCTGTATACATCGACATTGAGCTGGAGGGAACACTTTCCCGCGGGCAGACAGTCGCTTATTTCGGCCGGCAGATTCTTAAAACCGGCCAGGGGAAAGAGCCAAACTGCCGTATTGCCACATATCTGGACGGGCGGCGGTTTATCGACGGCTTCGTTGACGCCATACTGGAAAAAAAGTAATTTACAAAAGGCTCCCGTATATATCGGTGATGCTTCTTGGCGGTTCATCACCGATATACTGGGGCAGAACACAGCAAAGGAAGTTGCCCTATGGGAAAAGGAAAATATACCTTACGCAGTATTGTTGTACGGTGCCTGGTCATTATGATTGGAGTCGTGATTTGCGGATTTGGCGCTGCTTGTTATGTTACAGCAAATTTAGGCAGTGACCCGGTGACAGCCTTTGTACAGGGCCTGGGCAACGTGTTTCACCTGAGCTTTGGAATGGCCATGAATGTGTTTAACGCGGCCTGTTTCCTGCTTATTCTGATATTCAACCGAAAGCTAATCAATATTGGAACGATACTTTATACATTTTCTTTGGGCTTTTTCAGCGATATGTTTATTTCCCTGCTGAACCAGGGAATGGGAACTTCGCCTGGCCTTGCTATTCGTATCGTGGTGATTATAGCCGGAACCTTAGGCATCGGTATCGGTTTGGGGCTTTACCAATCCGCTGAATTTGGCATTGGCCCCTCAGACGCTTTAAACCAGACGATTTCCGCCAAAACAAAAATTCCCCTCAGGTGGGAACGGATTATATTTGACGGCGTTATGGTGTTGGGCGGTTTCCTGATGGGTGGCGTCGTGTTTGTGGGAACAATTTTAGGCATGCTGGCGGTAGGCCCGATTATGGCCCCAACCATTACTGCCTGCAGTAAGCTGGTGAACCGCTGGGCAGGCGGCGTACCGGCTGAGTAACCTGCCGGTAAACGCACCTGCGCCGGCTTTGCTTACTATAAAACTATTGTGGTTTGAGATTTTGATTCAGGGCTTAGCAGAAATCTTTTTTATAAGGTATCCCGAAAATATTGCCGAAAGAAGCCGATTGCCGCAAAGCGGCCGGCTTCTTTCGTTTATAAGCCGCAAATTGGACAAATTAAAATTGAAAAAGACAGGAAATAAGAAAACACTTTCTGCTATAATTCGAAAAGAGGTGATACGAAATGGACTGGATTGAAGAAGTACAGAAATCAATCAACTTCATTGAAGAAAATTTAATGAACGAACTGTCTGTCAATATGATTGCGGAGCACGTCTTTTCATCTGCAAGCAGCCTTCAAAAGGCTTTTCATATTATAACAGGCCATTCGGTCGGGGAATACGTACGGAACCGGCGGCTGACGCTTGCGGCGGATGAGCTGTTACAGTCAAATGAATCTGTTTTGCATATCGCGTTAAAGTATGGCTACGAAACACCCGAAAGCTTTTCAAAAGCGTTTGTACGGTTCCATGGCGTAACGCCATCCGAGGCAAAGAACCACTCCGGCAATTTAAAAATGTTCGCGCCGCTTACAATCAATATAAGTATTAAGGGAGGTTATGTTTTGACTCGCAGAATAATACCTGGCGTAGAAAGAATCTACGAAAACAAGACAGAGAATTTTATGTTTCCCAGCTGCATGCGTTCTGTAATGAATGCGCTGGGAGAGGATAAAAATTTTGATTTTTTGTTTTTTGCGGGAGCAGCGGGCGATTTGTTTACACAGCTGTGGATAAATCCCAAATGGCAGTATAATGATTCCTATTCAGGGGCCTGCCACCATACAATCTGTCCGGTTCACAATGCGTTCACGGCCTGCGGCTATGATTATGAATATGTGCCAAAGGCTGAGCTGCAAAAAAACAAATCAAAGTATATCCGTAAAATAACGCAGTCCATAGACAACGGCGTGCCGGTATTAACCTTTGGAATCGTCGGTCCCCCAATATGCTCTATAATTTTTGGATATGACGAAAACGGCGAGGTTTTGATTGGCTGGTCGCAATTTACCGATGAACCACACCCTGAAAGCGACGGCCCGCATGAAGAATGCATGGCGGAAAATTACTTTCAAAAACGAAACGGTTTAGAGAAATCAGATGGATTGGTGTTTATTGGTCATAAAAAATATACGGCCAGCATTGCTGACGGCATCCGCGGCGCGCTGAAAAACAGCTCAAAGCTTGCCAATTTACCTGAAACCCAAGGCTTATATTCCCAGCGGATTGTTTTTGGAAAACAAGCGTTCGACGCATGGGCGGATTCACTGCTTGACGACGTGTGTTTTCAGGATGAAAGCAAGCTGGCGGCTCCGCTTGACACATATATGAGCTGTATTGTCCAGATTGGAACAAACCTGCATTACATCCAGGAATATCTAAACCGCGCTTATGAACTGTGCCCGGATATTTCACCGATGATTGTGCGCTTTAGGGAAGCATATCAGATAGTAGGGGATGCCCTTCAAAAAGTTATCGACCTCCAAGGCGGGTACTTTTTTGAGGCGGACAGAAAAGCGTTATTGAACAAAAGCTTTCGGAGAGAGCTTTCCAAGCGGATTGCATATTTAGGCGAATGCTATGCGAAAGCTGCCCAGGTTTTTAGCTCCTGTATATAAAATAGGAGCGAATACGCGATTGGCGTCCGGGGAGAGGCAGGAGTAATATCAGTGCGGATTTCCGGTGTTAGGTGTTATCTGCTCTAAACAACTTCTCAATCATGTTTTTTCTCATGGTTATTGAAGAAGCTTAGAGCATATTTCATTTCAGGAAAACGCGGACATGAGAATCGACAAAATTGCCCCATTGTACGGGAGAATGAACCGCGCCGCCGCTGCCTAAAAGCGGCGGCGCCTTCCTGCCCCAGCTATTGCCATTGAGTGCCGCGGCAGTCTTTGCTATAATAAAACCCTCCACTATTACACCATACTTTCGACCTTTGATAAAATTGCTCTAACAGGGAGGCGGTAATTAATGAATACATACAAAACCGCTGAAATAGCCGCCGCAATCGGGATTCACCCGAATACGGTTCGGTTATATGAGGAGCTGGAGCTTATACCAAAACCGGAACGCAGGCCCAACGGCTATCGTGTATTTACGGATTTTCATATCGAGCAATTCAGGCTTGCCCGTCTTGCCTTTCGCGTTGAAGTGCTGCAAAATGGCCTGCGCAAGAAAGCTGTTCAAATGGTGAAAAGCTCGGCAGCAGGCAATTTTGACACAGCTCTTGCGCTTGCGCAAGAATAGTTAGCTCAAGTTCGGCAAGAACGTACCAACGCAGAGGAAGCGATTGAAATTGTAAAGAAAATTCTGTCCGGGGCTTCACAGGAGAATATACATCTTTTCAAAAGAAAAGAGATGTCGGAATATTTGGGCGTTTCAATGGACACCCTGCGAAATTGGGAAATGAATGGTTTACTAACCGTTAAACGAAAACAAAACGGATATCGTGTGTATACCGACAAAGATATTCGGCGGTTGAAAGTTATCCGTTCCTTGCGGTGTGCAAATTACAGCTTGGAGGCGATTTTAGGGCTGCTTTCCCAGCTGTCGCAAAACCCAAATGTTGATATAAAGGCGGCGTTGAATACGCCAAAAGAAGATGAAACAATTATTGCGGTATGCGATAGGCTCATTACCTCTTTATCGGAGGCAGAAGATAATGCCAAACAGATAATTCATATGCTGAAAAAAATGAAGATTACATTTTCATAAACCCTCCATTTAACCACCAATGTTTCCATTGGTGGTATTCTTTTTGTATCAAAACAAGGAGGCAAATCTATGCAGGAAGCAATCAGAGTGGAGCAGCTTACAAAATCATATGGCAAGCTGCTTGCAGCAGACAACATCAGTTTATCGGTAACAAGCGGCACGGTTTTCGGGCTTCTCGGAGCCAATGGCGCGGGAAAAAGTACGACGATTGAGTGTATTTTAGGAACAAAAAAAGCGGATTGCGGGCAAGCGCTTGTTCTGGGGATGAACCCGCTCACCGACCGCAAAAGACTGTTTGAAAAGGTAGGCGTCCAGTTCCAGGAAACAAACTATCAAGACCAAATCACCGTGGCGGAGCTTTGTGAAGTCACCGCGTCGCTCTATCGTGCTCCCGCTGATTTCCATGGGTTATTGAAAAGTTTTGGAATTGCCGACAGGCAAAAAAACCTTGTCAAGGATTTATCCGGCGGACAAAGGCAGCGGCTGTTTATCGTCCTTGCGCTCATTCCTGACCCGACAGTCGTTTTTCTGGATGAGCTGACAACCGGGCTTGACGCAAAAGCGCGTCGGGAAGTTTGGAAAATCCTTTCCCGACTAAAGGAAAAGGGGCTGACTATCTTTTTGACCTCTCACTTCATGGACGAAGTAGAAGCCCTATGCGACCAGATTTGTATTTTGAAAAAGGGGAAAATTGTGTTTCAAGGCACAGTTCACGAAGCAATCGAGGACAGCCCTTGTGACAAATTCGAGGACGCTTATCTTTGGTATACGGACGAGGAGGGACAGGCCGATGAAAACTTTTAGAGCAATGCTGAAAACGGAACTGAAAATGTCGCTGCGGGGCATGGATATGTTCATATTCGCAATTTGTGTTCCGATGGTTGTTTTAGTAATTCTCGGTATCCTATACGGGGATAAACCCGCCTATGAGGGCGCGGAGCACACCTTTTTGGAACAATCCTTCGGCGCGCTTGCTGCAATTTCCATTTGCGCGGGCGGCGTTATGGGATTGCCGCTGGTCGTATCAGACTACCGCGGCAAAGGCATATTGAAGCGTTATAAAGTCACGCCCGTTCGCCCCTCTTTGATATTATTTGTGCAGGTAACGATATACACCATTTATGCGGTTGCTTCTCTCCTGCTTTTGTACTTTGCGGCTGCCATTTTTTTTGGCTGCCAATTCCGCGGTTCGCTTGCAGCCTTTTTCGGCGGCTACCTTTTGATAATCGTTTCCATGTTCAGTATTGGTATGATGGTAGGTGGTGTAGCGCCCAATACGAAAATAGCAGGGGTTATCGCAAGCATTTTATATTTCCCTATGCTGATATTTTCCGGAGCGACGCTTCCTTATGAGGTTATGCCCACAGCGCTTCAAAAAATTGCGGATATTTTACCGCTGACACAGGGAATAAAATTGCTGAAATCAGCTTTCCTGGGATTGCCGGTCGATAACGTGCTGGTTCCGCTGGCTGTTATGTCTGTTATCGCCATTATTTGTATCTCTGTATCTCTTAAATGTTTCAAATGGGAATAAGGCTTCTTATCGTTTGTATGATAAGCGGGCGATGAAAGAATAAGTTGACTTTGCAAATGACGTCAGATATAATGTGAACAAGGTTAAAATTGCTATTTTATGTCTGATTTGCCCGTAATTTACAGTCGAGGAGAATGGCTATGGAGCAACATGATACCGCGCTGCCAGAACAAAAAACTGGAATAGTAAAGGCGGCAGAAGGCCCTGTCGATGAAAAACAGGCCGGCCATTCTTTTTCTCAACGGGACTGTTTAGAGAAAAAAGCAGGTTATTTTAAATGGATGCTCGACGAATATGTGGGCAACGTCTATATAGCCGACTTGGATACGTATGAGCTGCTTTACCTCAACCAGGCTTCCTGCGATACCCTGGGCCTTCCTCTTCAAAAAACGCTGGGACGTAAATGCTATGAGGTAATTCAGGGGCGTAATTCACCCTGCCCGTTCTGTACCAACGCGCGCTTGACCGAGGATGAATTTTATGAATGGGAATTTTACAATCCGGTTCTCAAACGTACCTTTATTATTAAAAACCGCGTGATTGACTGGGAAGGGCACAGGGCGCGTCTGGAGCTGTCGCATGATAATTACAGCCTGGAGTATAAACTGGAAAAAAAGGACCGGGAACGGGAAGCAATCCTCAGGACGATTCCCGGAGGGTTTGTGCGGATAGACGCCCGCGATATGAACACGGTCCTCTGGTATGGCGGCGGATTTTTGCAGTTGATAGGCTATACAAAGGAGCAGTTTGAAAAGGAACTGAATACCACCTGCGCTTATGTTCACCCGGAGGACATGGAGCGTACAATCGGTATCATGAAAAACTCTAAAAAAACAGGAGTGGACACGGTTGCGGAAGCGCGCGTCGTTACACGCAGCGGAGAAACAAAAATTCTGACGATGACATTCAGCTATGTCAGCGGGGAAAACAGCTGGGACGGTATCCCTTCCTTTTACAGCGTCGGCCTGGATGTAACGAAGGACCGGATGGAGCAGGAACGCCAGCGCAGGGCGCTGGAAGACGCTTACCAGTCCGCGCGGGTCGCAAGCTCTGCTAAAACCAATTTTCTATCCTCCATGTCACATGACATCCGAACGCCTATGAACGCCATTATGGGTATGACTGCCATTGCGCAGGCAAACCTGGGCTCGCCTGAAAAAATAAACGACTGCCTGAATAAAATCAATGTATCGAGCCGTCATTTACTCAGCCTGATTAACGAAGTGCTCGATATGTCCAAAATTGAAAGCGGCAAAATAGACCTTTCGCTCAGCCCGGTAAACCTTGCGAAGCTGGTTGAAGGCGTAATGAATATGTGCCGTCCGTTGATTACGGAAAAACAGCAGCAGTTTCAGATAAGTATTGGAAAAGTCCTGCATGAAAATGTAATTGCCGATGGAGGCCGCCTTCAGCAGGCTTTAATGAATATTCTCTCGAACGCTATTAAATACACGCCCCAAGGCGGGATAATTTCCCTTAGAATTAACGAGTTGTATTCGCCGATTCCAGGAAAAGGCCAGTATGAATTCATTTGCGCTGACAACGGGATTGGGATTTCCAGTGAATTTATGCCGAAAATTTTCGAGCCGTTTTCACGTGCCGAGGACCCGCGTATCAGTAAAACGCAGGGAACGGGGCTTGGCATGGCGATTACAGAAAATATTGTCCATATGATGAACGGGACCATCAACGTTCAGAGCAGGCTGGGAGAAGGCAGTGAATTTACGCTATCGGTCCCCCTTGAGCTGTGCGAAAAAGAAGAAGCGTGCAGCGGGGAGCTGGCAGGGCTGCCCGTCCTGGTGGTAGACGATGATCAAATTACATGTGAAAACGCCACAGCCCTTTTAGATGAATTGGGGATGCGCGGCTACTGGGTACTGTCAGGCAGGGAAGCGGTCAGCCTGATTGCGGCGGCACATGAGCGGCAGGACGATTTCTTCGCGGTAATACTCGATTGGAAAATGCCGGAGATGGATGGAATGGAAACCGTCAAGGCTATCCGGAAGAAATTGGGCGGAAACGTTCCCATTATTGTAATATCAGCTTATGATTATTCCGATATTGAAGATGATTTTTTACTTGCCGGCGCCGACGCCTTTATTACAAAGCCGCTCTTCAAGTCCAAAATGCTTCATGTGCTTCAGATGTTCTGTGATGAAAACGCGGCGCAGGCTGAACATATACCGGCTCCGGAAAAGCGGCTGGACCTGTCTGGAAAACACATCCTGCTGGCAGAGGACAACGAATTAAACCGTGAAATAATTATAGAGCTGCTCCAGATGCAGAATATTATCGTGGATACCGCGGAGAATGGGCAGCGTGCCGTGGAATTGCTGGCGGATTCCGCCATAGGGGAATACAGCGCGGTTTTGATGGATATACAGATGCCTGTAATGGACGGCTATGAAGCAACGCTGAAAATCCGCGGGCTGGACCGGGACGACGCAAAGACGGTACCGATTATTGCGCTGACAGCCAACGCCTTCGCCGCCGATGTGGGAAAGGCGCGCAACGTCGGGATGAACGACCATATCGCAAAACCGATTGATATTCATTTCTTAATGGACACCCTGCAGAAATGGATGGGCAAATAACACAGTGAAGCTCATAAAAGAGGCCCCCGGAAAATTCATCCGGGAGCCTCTTTTTTGCATCGTTTCCATGCTTTGATGACAGGCCGCGAATCACGCCGCTCTGGCATTCTTTGTTTGGAGAGCGTATAATGGGCGTTACGGGGTGGGAGGGAAAACTATGATATATACCAACAGCCAGGAACAGACGGTTTACCGCAGCCTCGCCAGCCAGATACAGCTGGGCTTCTATGAGGATGGAGAACGTTTTCCGTCCGCCCAGGAAATAGCCCGCCGTTACCAGATATCCTACTGCCCGGCACAGCGGGCCCTCAAGTTGCTTGAAAACGACGGCCTTATTCGGCTTTGCAGGGGAAAGGAGACCTCCGTCCTAAGAAAACCCTATGATGATTATTTGAACAGCACAATTTTTTTCAGCCGTATAGAAGCGCTTGATGACCTGAACCGTTCTCTGAAGCTGATTTCATCCCCGATTTGTTTTCAGGGGCTTTGCGCGGCGGGAAACGGCGGGAACGAAAAGCAATTCATGGAGATATACGGCTGCGCTCATCCCGGGAAACGTCTTTACCGGTTATTTGTACAGGCGCTGTGCGCCTTGGGCAGCCGGTCCGCGCTGAACCTTTACTATGATATCGGCGCCTTTACTGAAAGCGCGTTTCTGGACATATTAAATAAACTATACGGTGAAAATGGAGCGGAGCTTCTTTTATCACAGTTTTCGGATTCCTTTCTTCAAAGCATGCGGGATTGCAGGGAACGGCGCTTGAAAGAAGGAAGGAACAGGCTGAATGAGATGCAGGACGCCTTTTTTGAAAAAACAGGGCGATATTTTGAACCTGCAAAGAAAAAATGCAGAGAAAAGAGGCAAACAAGCTTTTTGTGGGAACCGAATAAGGGAAGGAACAGGTACTGCGACGTCATCGCAGTCGACCTGCTGCGCAAAATCGGCCAGGGAATTCATCCTGTCGGGACGCTGTTTCCAAGCAACGCGGTTTTGGCGGACATTTACCATGTCTCTGAAATGACAATCCGCCGGACCGTCGGGCTGATGAATCAATTGGGCGTTTCAGAAACGCGCAACGGCGTAGGAACCCGTGTGGTAAGCGCGGGGGATGAGTCTACGCCATATAAAATGAAAAGCCTGATGAGCAATAACAAATTCATCTGTTTTTTGGAAGCGCTCCAATTGCTTGCGATTACCGGAAAACCTGTACTTGCGTACACTTTTCCGCATTGCCCCGCGGAATCGCTCGGCGCAATCTCCCGCGCGGCTGGAATAAAGGTGCAGTATGCAGCCGTCAATGCCACTGTCGGCGCGTTGCTCCAGGCGGCGGCCCGTCATTGCCCACTGGCGGCAATTCGAGAAATTTACAGTAAAATTACCCTGCTGCTGCTCTTTGGCAGCATACTGCAAATCCGTGGCGGCGAATATGGACGGTTCCCCGGCTGGCCGGAAATTTCGCGGAATATTTGCGAAAGCCTGGAAGAGGGGGACGGCATCCGTCTGGCGGCATCCGCCGATACCTTATTTAAAAATTGTTTTGCCGTTATGAAAGAGAAGCTGTTGGAGCTGGGAATTGCTGGCGCGGATAAGGTGTACACGCCGTTTGATATATAAAATACATGTCCTGAAAACGGGACGCGTTTTGTATACCTACGAAAAAATTGTTTCTGCCGCCTTGCGGTGGGGAGGACAGCCGTTCGCTTTCTATAGGCTGTCCCATCTTTTGTTGACCGAACCGGCCGATGGTATTTTATGCCCTTTGCAATTTTGGAGAAAATGCAGGAATTATATTTGGTATATTCATTTGTGGGAAGTGTAAAAATTTTTTCACCATTATGGAACGTTATTCCATTATAAATAGAATGTGGGAAAAACCTGAGAAAGTCGTTGACTTTTCTCTGCAAACAGGAATATAATAACAACAAAGAAAAAACAACCAATGCTTTGATTTGCAATTTTTATTTTAAAATCTTGCGTTGGGGCGAGGAAAATTTTATAGTAAGAGATGGGAAACAATGGCGTTTGCATAAGAGCAGACTGCGCTTGTTTCCCTTTTTCTTTATAAATTTTTAGGAAAGTGGATGGTCGCTATGACAAAGAGAAGCGTATTCAAAGGCTCGCTTGCCGTGTTTTTGGCTGTAATTCTGGCGGCGGGTGCAATTGTTTGCACCTATGCCGCCGGCTACAGCCGGGAGGAGCGGCTGCCCCAGCCGCGCGTAAGCCATACGTTTACGCCAAACGAGCTCGGCGTGGTGAATTTTCAAACGGTATGGGGCGATAAGCGGGCCAATGTGGAAAGCATGAAGCAATACGTCGAACAGGCGTATAAAAAAGGGGTGAAAATCCTGCTGTTCCCTGAAATGTGCGTGACCGGTTATGCTTCGTCGAGCAATACTGATTCGGAAATCTACAAAATGGCGGTAAACCAGGCGGAAACCGTAAACGGCCCCACTGCGAAAACCTTCTCTGCGCTTTCAAAGCAGTATGGTATGTGGATTGTATACGGGGCGACGGAGGTCGTCCCGGGAGATAAGGAGCACGCCTATAACTCGGCGTTTGCCTGTTCACCGGAAGGCAGGGCGACCTCCTATCAGAAAATCACGCCGGTGGAGGGCTCGTGGTGTATCCCCGGGGAAAACCCGGTTCTCATCGATGCGGGCGAGTACGGAAAAATCGGACTGAGCATCTGCTACGATACCTACGCCATGCCTGAAATCGGCCGGTATTACGCGGCAAAGGGCTGTAACCTGCTCCTGAATCCGACAGCAACCTCACGCAGCTTTACCGATATAGACGGCGACGGTATCGAGGATGACCAGGGATGGATTTGGTATTATAAAAACCGGCTGGAAAGCATTGCCTCCCGTGAAGGCTATACCGTCCTGAGCGCAAATCTCGTAAACGGCGATGGCCCCCGATTACAAGACGGTAAATATACCTATAACTTCCCAGGCGGCAGCGTTATTATCGGGGCGGCGGGCTCCGGCCCCGTTTATTATGCCGGAGCTGAGGCGGCAGACGGGGAGCCCGGCCAGAACGCGAACATCATCACAGCCGTTCCTGGCCTGGTGACCAACAGCGTAGAGCTGCAAGCTTCGACCGGCTCCACCTGCCGCAACAGCGACTTTGCCCCCGAAATGTATGCAAAGTGGTACAAGGAGCTTGCGGATAAACAGGCGGCGGGCGAACCGCTTCGCTATTCGGGCAGTGTTACAGACGGTCCGGTGGCGGCGGTCGTCAATATGCCGGGCGTTTGGGGCGACAAGCAGAAAAATATCGATAATATGACTGCGTATATTAAAGAAGCCGGGGAGAAGGGCGTCGACATCCTGGTTTTCCCGGAGACGGTCCTGACCGGTTATGAATGGAAAACGCCCGATACAGACCCATTTTACCAGGAGACCGGAAAAGCCATGCAGGCCGCGCTTGCGGAAACGGTGCCCGGTCCCACAACCAGCCTGCTTTCGGAATACGCAAAGCAGTACGGCATGTACATTATCTTTGGCATGACGCAGAAGACAGATGAACCTATCTACGACGAAGGTGTGGAAAAGGTCTACAATTCGGCGGCGGTGCTGTATCCCGACGGTAAGATTGATGCGTACCAGAAGATGCACCGCGCAGGCTCGGAGTCCAAGTGGTCCGTCCCGGGAGACACACCTTATATGTTTGAAACAAGGTGGGGCAGGGCTGGCATCGACATCTGCCGCGACGGGCATTTCTACCCGGAGCTTGGACGGTATTACGCGGCAATGGGCTGCACGCTGTTCATCCATCCCACCGCAACGACAGGAAACCCCTGGTACAGGGAAACGCGCATCGGCTCCTATACGGACCGTGACGGTATGGCGGCAATTACCTGCAACCTGCTCGGCCCCGACGGCACTTATGACGAGCGTACAGGCTCTTGGAGCGGCGGTTTGTTTGCAAGCACCAGCCTGATTATTACAAAGTACCACAATCCGGAGACCGGCAGAACAGGATTTGACCCGGAAACGGGCTGCGCAATCGACTTGAACGGGACGGGTTCCGCATCGGAAGGCTTTTCAGAGCGCGGCACGAGCCCGGAAGGGCTGGAAATTGCAAAGATGAATCTCAGCGGCTGCGGATTTAGTATCTCTAATTTTAATCCAAGGCTCGTTTCAAAAATGTACGATGAGCTCGCACAGCTTTACCGTAAGGATTATACTTCAATTTACAGCGCTGAGGAAAGCCTCGCGAGCTACGGCGACGTTACGCGCGACGGAGAGCTTGCGCTATCAGATGTGCTGGAAATCCAGAAGTACCTTGCGCTGGCGGCGGAGCTCTCGTCAGCGGACAGAAAATTTGCAGACTACGACGCGAATGGATTTATCAACATGACTGACGTTTTGAAAATCCAGAATAAGCTTGCAAAAATTGCATAAATAAAACTGCCCGTAACGCTCCTTTATACAGTACCTCACCGGAAGAAGTTTTTCTTCCGGTGAGGCGTTTTTATATATAATGTATAATATACAATTGTATGACAAAAAATGACATGCGTTTTTAATCATTTATGGTATTCTAATAATGGGATTATGAGTGCACGCATTTTCCATAAAAATTGTTAAGGAGTATCAATTTAGGATGAAGAGGAAAATCAAAAAAACAATCTGTACTTTATTAGCTGCCGTGCTTCTTGCGGCTATGTTCCTAGTTCCCGCTTCAGCTGTAACCGGAAGCGGGGTCGATATCCTGTTTTCAAAGCCGGCGGGCTGGAGTGGAAATATTAAAATCCACCTGTGGAATGCGGGTTCATACGATACCAATTGGCCCGGCGTTTCCATGACAGATGAGGGAAACGGCTGGTACCGTTACAAAAACAGCAATTTGAGCAGCTGCAGCATTGTCGTCAACGACGGCAGCGGCAACCAGACAGCGGATTTACAAGTCAGCGGTATGGTCACGGTTAAGGATAACCATGTCCTGGAGCGTTCCCAGAAGTACATTCCGGTCTATTTTGAACGCCCCAGCGACTGGGGAACCGACATCCGCGTTTATTATTACTCAGACGACGCCGACGAAGTGGAAATGTACTCTTGGCCCGGCATTTCCATGAATAATTATTACACGGATGAATATGTGTACGATATCAAAGAAATCGAAAATGCCAGGATTATCTTTACCGACGGCGTGCACCAGTATCCGGCGCGGAACGAGCCCGGTATTCAGGCAAAGGGCGGAGAAAATGTTCGGTATTATGGGAAATGGTCCACTCCGTCTTTGGAAATTGAGAAAAGCAGATTCAAGTCAATGGAGGCGCCCGAAACAGTGCGGGTAAATCAAGAATTTGACATTACAGTGGACTTTGAAAAGGTACCCGGAATATGGGATTATTTTAGCTGTGCAGCTTCAGGGTTTCAGCTAATTGATACGAAAAAGCCGGATGAAAAGACTGTTGTTTACACCGTTAAATTTACCGAGCCCGGCAACAAAACGGTCGGTATGGGATATGCGGTCGGTTACGGCGGCGACAACAGGAAACATCAGCGCGACGGCGGCATCAGCATCGACATCAATGTAATTTAATTTATGGCGAAACAAAGCATCCGCTGAAAACAGCGGATGTTTTTCTCAGCCTGTTTTTGGCGCCTATACGATAGCGGCCGCCTCGTCCTCTTCTTCAAGCTCAATTTGGCTGTCCGTACCGTTTTCAGCAGCGCTGCCCGTATCGAGCAGGCGGAAATAACGGATGACGGCAATCATAATGACAATCAGCCCGAGCTGCGCGTCCGTTTCGTCGGGGCATTCGCCTGAACAGCGTGTCTGCGCGTTTGTCTGCTCTATCTGGTCCTGAAAGCCCAAAAGGGAGCTTAAAATTATCAACGAGGAGCCGAGGCGCATCGTCAGGGTGTCCGGGCATCCGCCGGTTTCACAGCAGCCTTCAGGCTGTACGCTGTTGAGCAGCTGTACACGGTCTACATCGAGCGCATGGTATTGCAGGAGCAGCCCGATAAAAATACGCGCCATAAGCTGCTGGGAATTGTCGAGCAAACACAGCTGCTGTTTGATTTCCTCCGGCAAATCTTCAATGCTTTTGCATTTGCGGTCTTTGGAAGCGTTCATGGTTTCACCTCCCGCGAAAAGTGTTCCATTCTTTATTTTATGAAAAAAGCCCGGATTTGCCTTACTTTTCCGACGGAGTGCTATTAAAATGAAAAAAGCAGGCCCCGCGGGAATTCCCGCGGGGCCTGCTTTAGAAAATAAGAAAGTATCGACTTAAATAACGCCCTGCGCAATCATTGCGTCGGCAACCTTTTCAAAGCCGGCGATGTTCGCGCCGACGACATAGTTGCCCTCAAAGCCGTATTTCTTTGCGGCCGCAGCCATCTGGCTGAAAATGTTGACCATGATGCCCTGCAGCTTGCTGTCGACTTCTTCAAACGTCCAGGAAAGGCGCATGGAGTTCTGCGTCATCTCAAGCGCGGAGGTCGCAACGCCGCCAGCGTTTGCCGCCTTGCCGGGCGCAAAAAGGATTTTGTTGTCGAGGAACACATTGGTTGCCTCTAATGTGGAAGGCATGTTCGCGCCCTCCGCTACGGCAAATACGCCGTTCTTGACAAGCCTTTCAGCGCTTTCTTTATCAAGCTCGTTCTGTGTCGCGCAGGGGAGCGCGATATCACAGGGAACAGACCAGTCGAACCTGCCCTCGTGGTACTGGGAAGCCGGACGATAGTTCTTATACTCGGTCAGGCGCGCGCGCTTGACCTCCTTAATCTCTTTGACCGCGGCAAGGTCGATACCCTGCTCGTCGTAAATCCAGCCGGTGGAATCAGACATGGTGACAACCTTTGCGCCGAGCTCAAATGCCTTCTGCGTCGCGTAAATCGCAACGTTGCCCGCGCCGGATACGCAGACGGTCTTGCCCTTGATGTCCTTACCGTTCTGCTTGAGCATTTCGGCGGTGAGGTAGAGCAGGCCGTAGCCGGTGGCTTCGGTTCTCGCAAGCGAGCCGCCATAATTGAGGCCTTTGCCGGTCAGGACGCCCTCGTATACGTTCTTGATTTTTTTGTACTGGCCAAACATATAACCAATTTCACGCGCGCCCGTGCCGATATCGCCCGCGGGAACGTCGGTGTCCGCGCCGATATGGCGGCAGAGCTCCGTCATAAAGCTCTGGCAGAAGGCCATGACCTCGCGGTCGCTCTTGCCCTTCGGGTCAAAATCGGCTCCGCCCTTGCCTCCGCCTATGGGCAGGCCGGTCAGTGCGTTTTTAAAAATCTGCTCAAAACCTAAGAACTTGATTACGCCGAGATTGACGGACGGATGAAGCCTCAGGCCGCCCTTATACGGGCCGATTGCGCTGTTGAACTGTACGCGGTAGCCGCGGTTGACCTGTACCTTGCCGTTGTCGTCTACCCAGGGCACGCGGAACATAATAACCCTTTCGGGTTCTGTAATTCTTTCTAATATACTTTCCTGCTGGTATTTGGGGTTCTGCTCAAATACGGGTTCGAGGGAAGTCAGAACCTCAGTTGCGGCCTGGATGAATTCCGGCTCAGCAGGGTTCTTTGCCTTTAATCTTTCTAACTGTTCGCTTACATAGGACATGGGAAAAAACCTCCTTTAATTGATGGAACATAAAATGCGCCCCGGCAGGCTGGCTGCCCGGACGCATCCTGTAAAACAGCCTCGTTGCTGACGTGCTTCATCATAGCATAAAAAAAATGTTTTTGCAAGATTTTTTTAAAATCCTGCAAAAAATAGCGTCCAAAAAATACCTGTATTTGAACCGACATTTTAGCTAACTTCAAAAATTGTCTATTAAATGAAGATAAAAACAGAAAAAGTAGATTTAACCTGTTGCGATTGCAGGGTGATTGGTTTATAATAAGTTTTGGTTTTATCAGAAACATTTTATTCATAACTCAAAGGAGGACTTTCCAGTGGAAAAGGGCAAGATGATTTATGAGGGCAAGGCAAAAAAGGTATTTGAAACGAGCGACCCTGACCTTTGCATCGTTTCCTATAAGGACGACGCGACGGCATTCAACGGCCAGAAAAAGGGTACGATTGTCGGCAAGGGCGTCGTAAATAACAGGATGTCGAATTTCATGTTCAAGCTGCTTGAGGAGAAGGGGATTAAGACCCATTTTGTCGAGGAGATTAACGACAGGGAGACCGTCGTCAAAAAGGTCGAAATTGTCCCGCTGGAGGTCATTGTCAGAAATAAGGCGGCAGGCAGCCTTTCTAAGAGGCTCGGCCTTCCCGAGGGTACGCCGATGAAAACGACTGTATTGGAGTTCTGCTATAAGGACGACGACCTGGGCGACCCGATTGTAAACGAGTATCACATCCTTGCCGCGGAGCTTGCGACGAAGGAAGAGGTTGACGCCATTGCAGACATGGCGCTCAAGGTTAATGAAATCATGGTGGAGTTCTTTAAGAGCGTCAACATTGATTTAATCGACTTTAAGCTCGAATTCGGCAGATACAAGGGCGGCATTGTCCTTGCGGACGAAATTTCACCCGACACCTGCCGCTTTTGGGATATCCATACGCAGGAAAAGCTCGACAAGGACCGCTTCCGCAGGGATATGGGCGGCGTCGAGGAAGCATACGCAGAGGTTATGAAGAGAATCGGGCTGTAAGTTTTTTAATTTTGCTTTGAGGTGAACGGATTGGATTTCTCTTTGAATCATTTCAGGGATGAAGGCCTGCATGAGGAATGCGGCGTCTTCGGTATCTACGGCGACGGCGCCCTTGCCCCCGCTTACGCGGCGTATAACGGGCTGCTTGCCTTACAGCACCGCGGGCAGGAAAGCTGCGGCATCGCGGTCAACGACCGCGGCGTCATCAGCTACCATAAGGATATGGGCCTTGTCACCGAGGTGTTCTCAGGCGGCGTGCTCGACGACATGCAGGGGCAAATGGCGGTAGGCCATGTGCGCTATTCTACAGCCGGCGGCAGCGTGCGGGAAAATTCGCAGCCGCTCGTTATGCGCTATATCAAGGGCGTTCTTGCGATTGCGCACAACGGCAACCTGACAAACGCGCTTGAGATAAGGCGCGAGCTTGAGCACCGCGGCGCGATTTTCCAGACGACCATCGACTCCGAGGTCATCGCCTATATTATCGCGCGCGAGCGTATTAAATGCCATTCTATCGAGGAAGCGGTACGCCGCACCATGTACCAGATAAACGGCGCGTATTCATTGATTGTCATGAGCCCGAGAAAGCTAATCGCCGCGCGCGACCCGCACGGGTTCCGCCCGTTGTGTATGGGTAAGGCGGGGGACAGCGTTGTTTTTGCAAGCGAGACGAGCGCGCTCGACGCGGCGGGCGCCGATTTTGTGCGCGACGTCGAGCCGGGTGAAATTATTGTGGTGGACGACACGGGCGTTCATTCCATCAAGGACCACTGCGGCGGCAAAAAAGCGCTGTGCGTATTTGAATATATTTACTTTGCCCGCACCGATTCCGTTATCGACGGCATCGGCGTATACGAGGCGAGAAAACAGGCCGGCAGGATTCTGGCCCGTACCTACCCGGTAGAGGCGGACCTCGTCATCGGCGTGCCGGAATCGGGCATTGACGCGGCAATCGGCTACAGCGAAGAATCCGGCATTCCCTACGAAAAGGGTATCGTCAAAAATAACTATATCGGCAGGACCTTTATCAAGCCAAGCCAAAAAGAGCGCATGAAGAGCGTGCGTATAAAGCTCAATCCACTGGGCACGTCGGTAGAGGGAAAGCGCGTCGTCATGCTCGACGACAGCATTGTCCGCGGCACCACCTGCGACCGTATTGTCAAAATGCTCAAGGACGCGGGCGCGAAGGAAGTGCACCTGCGCATCAGTTCACCGCCCTTTATGTGGCCGTGCTATTATGGTACTGACATCCCTTCAAAGGAAGAGCTGATTGCCTGCAACCATACGGTAGAGGAAATCGGCAAATTAAGCGGTGCGGATTCCATCGGCTTTTTGCCCGCGGAATCCCTGCCGGAGATGCTCTTCAACAAGGAATGCGGCTACTGTGACGCGTGCTTTACGGGCAGCTATCCCGCGCAGACCACAACGCGTATGCTCGAGGGCAAGGAACGCGGCGGCATGCAGTTTAAAAAGTGTTGATATCAGATTTTACAAAAACAGGAACTTGTATTTTAAAACGTTGAAACGCTTAATGAACGCGGCTGCGGTTTCGCGACGGAAGGACAAGAAGGCAGGCGTCGGGGAAAACGAATTTGGAGGCGCAATGTGGCAGATTTGATTCACAGTATATTCAGAAACAAAAAAGTTAACCTCTCCAAACTCGCGCCTTTCGGATTTGAGCAAAAAGGTTCCCGCTATGTTTATGATAAAATTCTTCCCGGCAGCGGGTTCATATTAACTGTTCAAATCACAGCGGAGGGCGAAATTTCATCAGAGATGATTGACCCTTCCTTTAACGAGCCTTACACACTGCATCTTACTGATGGCGCGGTTGGCAGCTTCGTGGGTGTGGTTAGAGGCCAATATGAAGAAACGCTTTTGGAAATTGCCGGCCAATGCTTTGAGCCGGATGTATTCAAGTCCGAACAAGCAAAAGAACTGATTTCTTATGTAAGAAATGCTTATGGTGATGAGCTTGAGTATTTATGGGAAAAATTTCCTGATAATGCGGTCTGGCGCAGGCGGGACACGGGAAAGTGGTATGGGGTGCTTCTCAACGTATCAAAGCGAAGGTTAGGCGTTGAATCTGACGAAATGGCGGAAATTATAGACCTTCGTATCCAACCGGAAGAGTTGGAACCCCTGCTTGATAACAAAATATATTTTCCCGGCTATCACATGAACAAAAAGCACTGGTATACCATTCTTCTTGATGATTCCGTCCCGCTTGAAGAAATCTGCCGCAGAATAGACAGAAGCTATTTGCTGGCGGTTAAGTAGCCGGTTCCATTTACCGGGGAATTCACGCAGGCAAATGAAGTGGATTCTTATGATGAAATTATTAATATGTATTATTTGTAATAGAAATTACAGAGGTAGGGCCGTACCTCCGTTTCGGGGCGCGGTTTTCCTGCTTTGAAAGGTGTTTTACAGTATGAGAGACGTTTACGAATCCCCGCTTTCCGAGCGCTATGCGGACAAGCAGATGAAATACCTATTTTCCCCCGATATGAAGTTCCGCACATGGCGCAGGCTCTGGATTGCGCTTGCGCAGGCGGAGATGGAGCTCGGCCTGCCGATTACGCAGGAACAAATCAACGAGCTTGAGGCGCATAAGGATGATATCAATTATGAGGTCGCGCGGGAACGCGAAAAGCTTGTGCGCCACGACGTGATGTCGCATGTCTACGCCTACGGCGAACAATGTCCGGCGGCAAAGGGCATTATCCATCTGGGAGCGACGTCCTGCTATGTTGGGGACAACACCGACGTTATCATCATGACGGAGGCGTTAAAGCTCATTCGCAATAAGCTTGTGTCTGTCATTAAGGAGCTGTCTGTTTTTGCGGACAAGTATAAAAATCTGCCGACGCTAGCGTTTACGCATTTCCAGCCGGCGCAGCCCACAACCGTGGGTAAGCGCGCAGCGCTCTGGATTCAGGACTTGCTTATGGATTTGGAGGACGTAGAGTACCAGCTTTCAAAAGCAAAGCTTTTGGGCTCGAAGGGGACGACCGGCACGCAGGCAAGCTTTCTGGAGCTGTTTGACGGCGACCATGGGAAAGTCAAGGCATTGGATAAGAAAATTGCAGAGAAAATGGGCTATAGCGGCTGCTTTGCCGTTTCCGGCCAAACCTATTCGAGAAAGCTCGATTACCAAATGCTTTCTGTTTTAAGCGGAATTGCGCAGAGCGCCGCGAAATTTTCAAACGATATCCGCCTGCTGCAGCATTTGAAGGAAGTGGAAGAGCCGTTTGAAAAGAACCAGATTGGTTCCTCCGCTATGGCTTACAAGCGCAACCCGATGCGCTCCGAGCGCATTGCGTCGCTTGCGCGTTATGTAGTGGCGGACGCTTTAAATCCCGCCATGACGGCCTCTACCCAGTGGTTCGAGCGCACGCTCGACGACTCTGCGAACAAGCGTATCAGCGTAGCCGAGGCGTTTTTAGCGGTCGACGGAATCTTAAACCTGTATGCAAACGTTGCCGACGGCCTTGTCGTTTACCCGAAGGTCATTGAACAGCGCCTGAGGAAAGAGCTGCCGTTTATGGCGACTGAAAATATTATGATGGACGCGGTTAAGCTAGGCGCGGACAGGCAGGTGCTCCATGAGCGCGTGCGCGTGCATTCCATGGCGGCCTCCAAAGTCATCAAGGAAGAGGGCGGGGAAAACGACCTGCTTGAGCGTATTGCGGCTGACCCGGCGTTCGGCGTGAGCCTTGCGCAGCTTGAGCAGATTATTACACCCGAACGCTATGTCGGCAGGGCGCCGCAGCAGACGGAGGAATTTTTAAACGGGCCTGTGAAGGAAGCCCTTTCCGGTTATGAGGGCCTTAACCTGGAAAAGGCGGAAATCAACGTATAAGTTTTTCTGTTTTTGCAAGGCAAATCGCTGATTTGCCTTGCAAAATTTGTTTTATTCTGCTATTCTTAAAAGTCTGGGGGACTTTTCATTTTTTGCGGCTTGCAAATGGGAAAATACCCCGGGATTGCGTGTTTGAATTTTATAATTTAGGAGTGGTTTTCCATGATTAAAGCCATTGTCGGTGCAAACTGGGGCGACGAGGGCAAGGGCAAAATTACAGACGTTCTTGCCGGACAGTCAGATATTGTCATCCGCTTTCAGGGCGGGAGCAACGCGGGCCATACCATCGTAAACAATTACGGCAAATTTGCCCTGCACCAGCTTCCATCCGGCGTATTCCACAGCCATATCACCAATATCATCGGCAACGGCGTGGCGCTTAGCGTCGAAAATTTCGTCAGGGAAATTGCTTCGCTAGAAGAACGCGGCGTACCCGCTCCTAAAATTCTTGTTTCGGACAGGGCGCAGATTGTTATGCCATACCATATCCTGTTCGACTGTTATGAAGAGGAACGTTTAGGCGGCAAAAGCTTTGGCTCTACCAAGTCGGGCATTGCGCCGTTTTACTCGGACAAGTTCTCAAAAATCGGCTTCCAGGTCAACGAGCTTTACGACGACCAGGAAATTTTGAAGGAAAAAATAGCCCGTGTTCTCGAAATTAAGAACGCGACGCTCAGGCACCTGTATCATAAGCCGGAAATTACAGTAGAAGAAATCTATAATAAACTGATGGAATATAAAGAGCAGCTTGCCCCATATGTCGCGGATACGTTCGATTACCTGTACCACGCGGTAAAGGATGGAAGGAACATCCTGCTCGAAGGACAGCTCGGCGCGCTGAAGGATACGGACTTCGGAATTTACCCAATGGTTACGTCCTCGAACACAATCGCGGGCTACGGCGCGGTAGGCGCGGGGCTTCCGCCTTATGAAATCAAAGAAGTCATTACGGTGGTCAAGGCATACTCAAGCGCAGTGGGCGCTGGTGAATTTGTCAGCGAAATCTTCGGGGAAGAGGCCGACGAGCTGAGGCGCCGCGGCGGCGACGGCGGCGAATACGGCGCGACGACCGGAAGGCCGAGAAGGATGGGCTGGCTCGATTTGGTGGCCACCCGCTACGGCTGCCGCGTGCAGGGTACGACGAAAATCGCTTTTACCGTACTTGACGTGCTCGGCTATCTCGATGAAATTCCGGTATGCGTCGGGTATGAGCTCGACGGAGAGCGTATCGATTACTTCCCATCGACGACAAAACTGAAAAGGGCAAAGCCTATTTTTGAGGTGCTTCCCGGCTGGAACTGCGATATCCGCGATATCAAGAAATACGAGGATTTGCCTGAAAACTGCCGCAGGTATATTGAGTTCGCGGAAAAAGAAATCGGTATCCCGATTGGGATTATATCCAACGGTGCCGCGAGGGACAATATTATTTACAGATAAATTGAAGAAATAAGGCGGAAGGTCTATGAGCAAAACAAACGAATCTGTCCTTGTGATGGACTTTGGCGGACAGTATGCGCAGCTGATTGCGCGCAGGGTTCGCGAGCATAACGTATATTGTGAAATCAAATCATATAAAACCCCTGTAAAAGATATTGTAAAAGCCGGGTATAAGGGCGTTATTTTCACTGGAGGCCCCAACAGCGTATATGCGCACGACACGCCGAAATGCGCCCCTGAGCTGTTTTCCTGCGGCGTGCCGGTGCTCGGCATTTGCTACGGCGCGCAGGTGATGGCGCAAATGCTCGGCGGAAAGGTAAAAAGCTCGCAGGTCAAGGAATACGGCAAGACGACTGTCACTTTTGATACCTGCAGCCCGTTGTTTGAAAATGTCAAGCCGAATTCCGTCTGTTGGATGAGCCATACCGACTATATCGAATCCCCGCCGGAAGGCTTTATCGTGACGGCAAAGACACCGAACTGCCCGGTTGCCGCTATGGAGAACAAGGAAAAGGGACTTTGCGCCATGCAGTTCCATCCGGAGGTATCGCATACAGAGGAAGGCGGCAAAATGCTGCACAACTTCCTTTATAATGTCTGCGGCTGCAGAGGCGACTGGAAGATGTCCTCCTTCGTGACCGAGACGATAGAGAGATTAAGGCGTGAAATCGGCGATAAAAAAGTGCTCTGCGGGCTTTCTGGCGGTGTGGACAGCTCAGTCGCCGCGTTGCTCGTGCATAAGGCGGTCGGCAGGCAGCTGACCTGCATTTTTGTAGACCACGGCCTGCTTCGTAAAAACGAGGGCGACGAGGTGGAAACCGTTTTCCGTAAGCAGTTTGATATGAATCTTGTTCGAGTTGACGCGAAGGACCGCTTTTTAAGCAGGCTCAAGGGCGTTTCCGACCCGGAGCGCAAGCGTAAAATTATCGGAGAAGAGTTTATCCGCGTATTTGAGGAAGAGGCCAAAAAAATAGGCAAGGTCGATTACCTCTGCCAGGGAACGATTTACCCGGACGTCGTGGAAAGCGGCGTAGGGGAAGCGGCGGTCATCAAAAGCCACCACAACGTCGGCGGCCTGCCGGACGACATCGGCTTTACCGGCCTGGTGGAACCGCTGCGCGACCTTTTCAAGGATGAGGTCAGGCGCGCGGGCTTAGAGCTGGGGATACCCGATTTCCTGGTATGGCGCCAGCCGTTTCCCGGCCCGGGGCTTGCTATCCGCGTAATGGGCGAGATTACGGAAGAAAAGCTTGAAATCTTAAAGGACGCGGACGCAATTTTCCGTGAGGAAATCAGGCTTGCAAAGCTTGACCGTACCGTCAGCCAATATTTCGCGGTGCTCACCAACGTGAAAAGTGTGGGCGTTATGGGCGACGGCCGCACCTACGACTTTACAATTGCCCTGCGCGGCGTTACGACGAACGACTTTATGACGGCCGACTGGGCGCATATCCCCTACGATTTGCTTGCTAAGGTGTCGAACCGTATTATCAACGAGGTAAGCCACATTAACCGGATTGTTTATGATATTACCTCAAAGCCGCCCGCCACGATAGAGTGGGAATAAGTAACAAAACCCCGGAAACTCGCTGTTTAAGCGGGTTTCCGGGATTCTTTTTTGCCTTTTGATAACAATTTGATAACAGGAGCATTTTTGGCACTTATTACGGATAGTGAACGGTTTGTAAGTGTCTGTAAGCTCCAACCATATAAAACGGTCTTACTGAACAAAAATCAGCAAGACCGTTTCGTTATTTATCCAGTTCCTTTAGAAGCATATCGCTCAATTCCTGTGACGGAACTTTCGCCCAATGATGTGTGGTGTCAAACTCAGGATATCTATACCGCCACTGGTCGTACTCCTCTTTGATGATTTCCCCGGCTTCCAGCTTTGCAGCTTGTTGCCACCAAGCAGTAAGCATTTTGACCATATCATCATAGGTATGCCCTGCCCCTTTGTCCAGCCGCAGACAGATTTCTCCGTCAACCTCACTGATTTTCAGCCCTCGCAAATCTTCAAGGGCAAACAATGTGTGCATGAGGCCAATATCGCTGTCAATGTCAGGAACATTAAGTGCCCGCGGCGATACATCAAGCGTGTGCGCTAAAGCGGCAGTTAAATCCGCTTTCGGTGTCCTTGTGCCAGTTTCGTATTGCGCCATGCGAACATCAGCCGTTCTCTCTGGGAACCCCACCGCCATACCAAGATACTTCTGCGTCATACCACGCAGAATCCGCAAAAAATGAATTCTTTCTCCAATCGCCATCTTTATCAACTCCTATGTAGCGCTTCGTTGAAGTTAGTATAACATATTTGTTTAAGAATAGTCAAGCGAAACTAAGCAAAAAAGTTTAATTATTTTCCTGCAAGCTCCTTGACACAAACAAATATGTTTAGTATAATAAGCTAAGCTAAACAAATAAGCTTAACAAAAACCAAATGACCGTCCGAACAGCTACCTTCTGGGGAAGCAGGCCAAGACCTTTCAGTAAAGAAAGCGAGCCTGCCAAGGAAGTGAGAACGACACAGCGCCACACAAGGTTGCCTGTCAGGAATCTGTTTCGGGTAAAACGGCAAAAGAATCTTAGAAAGAGAGGAACGATGAATGGCTGAAAAAATGTTTATGCGTGTGGGTGAGGTTGCAGAGGCGCTTGATGTTTCCACGCCGTATGCTTATAAGCTTATCCGAAAGCTAAACGAAGAACTGAAAAAATCAGGGTGTATTACCATTGCAGGAAGAATTGACCGCAAATTCTTTTACGAGAAATTCTATGGGGCAAAGAACCCAAATGAAAGGAAGGATTAACGATGGCAGCATTTAAAAATGAAGATAATGGAACATGGTACACCATGTTCCGCTACACCGATTGGAAGGGGGAACGAAAACAAAAATGTAAACGAGGGTTTCCTACCAAGCGGGAAGCGCTTGACTGGGAACAGGAGTTCCTACGACAAAAGCGGGCGGACGTGGATATGACTTTTGAGAGCTTTGTCACCCTCTATGAAAAGGATATCAAACCCCGCCTGAAGGAGAACACATGGCTGACTAAAGAAAGTATCATCCAAAAGAAAATCCTGCCCTATTTTGGGCAGCGTAAGCTATCAGAAATCACGGCAAAAGACGTGATTGCGTGGCAGAATGAAATCCGCAGCCAAAAGGACAAAAATGGCCGCCTTTTGTCCTCCACCTACCTGAAAACAATTCACAATCAGTTGAGCGCCATTTTTAACCATGCAGTCCGCTATTATGATTTACGGATTAATCCGGCAGCAAAGGCCGGGAATATGGGGACGGAGGAACGCAAAGAAATGCTGTTTTGGACAAAGGATGAGTATCAGAGGTTTTCCGATGCCATGATGGATAAGCCGATTTCTTATTACGCCTTTGAAATGCTGTATTGGTGCGGCATTCGTGAGGGTGAACTGCTGGCGTTGACATCGGCAGACTTCGATTTTGATAAAGAAACCGTATCCATCAATAAATCCTACCAACGGCTGAAAGGTCGAGATGTAGTCACAACGCCTAAAACAAAGAAGAGTAATAGAATCATTAAACTGCCGCAGTTTCTAAGCGTCGAAATGCAGGAATATCTAAAAATGCTATACGGCGCAAAACCAGATGACCGTATCTTTCCTATCACGAAACACTATCTCAAACATGAAATGGAGCGTGGCTGTAAGGCAACGGGTGTGAAAAGAATCAGAATTCACGATATTCGTCATTCTCACGTATCGCTGCTAATTGATATGGGCTTTACGGCGCTGGCGATTGCTGACCGTGTAGGGCACGAGAGCATTGATATAACCTACAAATACGCACACCTTTTCCCTACAACCCAAACGGAAATGGCAGAAAAATTAAGTAGTATCAGGGGAGGAATGGAAGATGTCAGCTAAAAATCTTGATAATCACAACCGCTGGAGAAACAAGACAGTAGCGTTTCGAGTGTCACCAGAGGAGGATAAGCAGATTGAAATGGCCGTGCAATTGTCAGGTCTTACCAAGCAGGACTATATCACACGGCGTTTAATGTGCCGGGATGTTGTGGTTGTTGGCAATCCCCGTGTATTCAAAGCACTCCGTAACCAGCTTGCCGCAGTTCTGGAAGAATTACAACGAATTGAATCCGGCCAACAAGTTGATGATGGGCTTCTGGAAACAATTCAATTGATTACTGTAACCATGGACGGCATGAAGGAGGAAAGAGAATGAATAGACAAAAAGAAATGATTGCCCGTTACTCATCTGTTGGCGCAGATGAAAGGCAATCATCTCTTGTATGTGCTAATGACAGTATATCCGAAAAATACGAAAAAATCAAATCTCTTGAAACAGTATCCATGATTGAGTTATACGACACTGTTTATCAGAGCAAGCCGCCGCTAATTGACGGCTTGCTCTACCCCGGTGTTTATCTTTTCGTTGGTGCCCCGAAGCTTGGCAAAAGCTTCTTGATGGCTCAAATCGCCTACCACATCAGCGTGGGACTTCCCCTTTGGGAATATCCAGTCCGAAAAGGCACAGTGCTATATCTTGCCCTTGAGGATGATTACCGCCGCTTGCAGGAAAGGCTTTACCGTATGTTTGGCACAGAGGGGGCAGACAATTTGTTCTTCTCTGTTTCGGCTGGTCAGCTTCACAGCGGACTTAATGGGCAGCTTTCGGAGTTTGTAAAATTGCACCAAGATACAAGATTAATCATCATCGATACGCTGCAAAAAATCCGTGAATTGGGCGGTGAAGGTTACAGCTATGCGAATGATTATGAGATCATAACACGGCTCAAACAGTTTGCTGATAACCACGGTATTTGCGTGCTGTTGGTACACCACACTCGAAAACAACAAGCAGATGATAAATTTGATATGATTTCAGGGACAACGGGGCTACTCGGTGCAGCAGACGGAGCGTTTCTCTTGCAGAAAGAAAAGCGTACAAATAATGCCGCTACCCTTGAAGTGTCGGGCAGAGATCAGCAAGACCAAAAGCTGTACCTTACACGACATCCCGAAAGGCTGATATGGGAACTTGAGAAAGCGGAAACAGAACTATGGAAAGAACCCCCAGAACCATTGTTGGAGGAAATTGCAAAACGGATTACGGTGAACAATCCCCAATGGAAAGGCACGGCAACCGAATTAGCCACTTTTCTCGGAGTTGACCTTAAGCCGAATGTTTTGACAATGAAGCTGAATGTCAACGCAGGGCGGTTATTCAACGAGTATGGTGTTCGATATGAGAGCAGTCGAAGCCATGGTGGGCGAAAAGTAAGCTTTTATTTTGAGCAGGCGTGACGATGTGTGACGGTCGTGACGATAGTTTAGGGGGTATCAAAAACACCGTCACCATCGACACGTACCGTCACGGTAAGTTTAGGCGGGGTGCAGGGTGGCCTTTTCAAAGGGCAGCCCTGCTGGGGAGTTGTCCGCAGACAACGGGGCGACGCCCCAGCCAGCGGCGTGAGCTGGCGCAGTCATCAAAAGATGACTGTTACCCCCTCGGAGAGCGCAACAGCAGCTTTTGATAGGAGCAGCCAACGGCTTGCGAGTGTCAAAAGTGCTTTTGCGTTACTCTTGACAAGAGTAACAGAACCTTCGGCTTGCGCCGGTTATCAGCCGAAAAAGAAAGGAGGGTTCTATGCAGCGAACCATCAGTGTTATGGTTGGGAAAGGCTCGGTCAATCATAACAGCCGTATGTTCCATGCTAAGAATACAGACCCAGAGCGAGCCTCATTGAACCATGATTATTGTAATGAAAATATAAAGACAGTTTACCACGAGCTATTTGATGAAGCGTTAGAGCGTTTCAATGCCAAACAGACACGCACTGACCGTGTAATAGCTGATTACTACGAAAAGATACGTTCGGGCAAACAAGAGAAACCATTCCATGAGGTCATTTTGCAGATCGGGAATTTTAAGGATATGAACGCTCAAAGTGAGGAAGGACGGCTTGCGGAAAAGGTGCTTGACGAATATATGCAGCGATTTCAGGAGCGCAACCTCTATCTCCGTGTTTTCTCAGCACATCTCCACATGGACGAAGCCACACCCCATCTGCACATCGACTTTGTGCCGTTCACCACCGGGAGCAAGCGTGGGCTTGATACCCGTGTATCGCTCAAACAGGCGCTTGCAGCGCAGGGCTTCAAGGGTGGCACCCGTGGCTATACGGAATGGAATCAGTGGGTGTATTCTGAAAAACAGCAGCTTGCCGCTGTAATGGAGCGTCACGGCATTGAATGGGAACAGAAAGGTACGCACGAAAAGCACCAGACGGATTGGGATTATAAAAAACAGGAGCGTGCCAAAGAGGTCGCACAGTTGGAGGTGGAAATAAACGATAAAAAAGACAAGGTTGATGAGCTTTCCAAGCGTATAGCTAACCTTGCTGATTGTGAAACAGCTATCACAAAAATTACGGAAACCTTTGAGACTGATCCTCAGTATCAGTTACCAGAACCTACTGCGTTAATGTCTGCAAAGAGCTACAAAACAAAATTCGTTGAGCCATTAATCAATCGGCTAAAGCGCTTTGTAAAGAGCGTTCTGGTGCGATATTTTGAGCTTAAAAATGAGTTCGGTAAGTGGCAAAAGGCAAACCATAGTCTTGCAGCTGAACGTGATACTTTACGCAGCCGGGTCGGAACTCTACAAGAGAAGAATTCTCAGCTTGAGGACGATGTGAAGGATTATAAGCTCTTACGCAAGACTATCGGCAGTAAACAGGTAGACGAGCTTTTACAGCAGGCAAGAGCCGCAGAGCAGTCTAAAAAGCGTGATAAGCGCTTTAGAAATCACAATTATGAGAGATGAGGAGTACACCCATGAAACAGCATTATACAGATGAAAAAACAGATATCAGCTACACGTTGCAGGGCGATTATTATCTTCCTGACCTTGTTTTACCCACCCAAAAGGAAGAAACCATTGGCATTTGGGGACAACGGCACTTGCGGTATATCAAGCAGAATCGCAAAATCCTTTACACGGATTTATTGACAAGTGGCAAACTGAACAGTTACCTTGCAGATGTCAATGAACAGGCGGAAAATCTCTTTTTTCAGCTGGTAAAGGAACTTGCTGAAAAAGAAGGAATAACAGAAGAATTAAAGGCTCATGACCAGATGGAATGGGTAGGACGGATAAATAATATTCGAGCGAGGGTTAAAGAAATTGTAGTGAATGATATCATCTACAATTAATCTCGGAGAATCAAATCAATAAAATATAAAAACACCTATTGACTTTGGGACATCCTAAGTGCTATACTTAGGGTGTCCCAAAGTGAGGTGATTAATTGGACAAGAAAAAAATGGGACGGCCAACCGATAATCCAAAGCCATATAAAATAGGCGTGAAGTTAGATCAAGAGGCGAAAGATATACTCGATGCCTATTGCGAACAGGAATCTGTTTCTGTAATGGAAGCAGCAAGACGTGGAATTAAACGGTTGAAACCCGACCTAAAGAAAAAATGAAAGGAAGCGGCTCCTCCTCGTCAAAGAATTAGCCACTTCCAGTACGGCAACTGCCTAAAAGACAGTTACAGCGTAAATATTATACCATGCGCTGTGATTTCTTTCAAGGGTTGCACGATTTTGAAAGGAATTTATAGCTATGAGCAAAAATGAAGAATGGAACGAGTTCTTAAGTAATCTACTATCTTGCTCACTGAAAAATCTCCAAACGACAAAGGAATATGAATATCAAAAGCAGCGACGGGAACATATTGACGAAATGCTGACCACGAACCTTACCAAAGATGAAAAAGATATGGTAGAAGAAGTTTTATTTGAGTTTGGGTTAGCCGCAGAGCATGAAACCGAACTCCTTTATCAGCAGGGATTAAAAGACTGCGTTTGGCTGCTAAAGAATCTGGGGGTGCTGGCATGAACATCCTTGAAGATTTATACTATGGCAATATCAATCCCAATGAGAAATGCTTTGACCGGAAATCCCGATACTCCCAGTTCGTAAAAATCGTTACGGATAATGAAGAAAAGCTCACAGCTTTTCTGAATGCTCTACCCAACGCGGAAGAAGAACAGCATTTGCTGTCACAGATGATAAATGCCCAAAGTGAACTCAGCCAATTTTCCGAAATTGAGCGGTTTATTGAGGGATTCCGGCTTGGTGCGGGTATTATGCTTGATACGTTCATCTTTCCTCAGCAAAGTGTGATAAGGGATATTAGTTAGCGGAGATGGGCCTCTGGAAATAAAATCCTGAGGCCCATCTCTTAATAATTACACTCAGCTTGTTTTTTTGTCGTTAATATGGTATAATTTTCACAATATATAAATTTAGATTCTTAAAGTATTTATTTATATTAGATGGGTGATTGAACTATGGTCAAGATAGAAAATTTCGTAAAAGAATATACAAAAGCGATAACTGAAGGGTATGCAGCAATTTTTGCAGGTGCAGGATTGTCACGGTCGTCAGGCTATATTGATTGGAAAAATTTATTAAAACCAATGGCAGAAGAAATTGGTTTGGATGTTGAGAAAGAAAATGATTTAGTAGCGGTTGCTCAATATTATCGCAACGCAAAAGGGAATCGTAATCAAATCAATCAAGCTATACTTAACAATTTTACAGCAGAAACAAAAGAGAATAAAAACGTTAACATCATTACGGAGTTACCAATAAGTACATATTGGACAACAAATTATGACTGTTTAATTGAAGAAGGCTTAAAATCTAACAATAGAAAAGCTGATGTTAAAGTTACAGAGAAAAACTTATCTAATAATATATGCGATAGAGATGCAGTTGTATATAAAATGCACGGTGATGTACGTGACCCTGACAATGCTGTTCTCACAAAAGATGATTATGATAAGTACGGAGTAAGCCATTCACTTTTTCGCACTGCTTTAAGAGGTGATTTAATATCAAAGACCTTCTTGTTTATTGGCTTTAGTTTTGAAGATCCAAATCTTGATTATATAATAAGCTCTATAAAAGTATTGTTAGATGAATCCGTCCGGGATCACTATTGTATTTTGAGAAAAGTCTGTAAAAGTGATTATGACGATGAACAGCGGTTTATTTATGATTCTGTAAAACAGGACTTACGCATTAAAGATTTACAGAGATATGGGATTCAAACAATATTGATAGATGATTTCAGAGAAATAACAAGCATTCTCTTAAAAATTAAGCGTTGCTGTTTGCTCAAGAATATATTTGTTTCAGGAAGTTCAGCAGCAGGATATTTGCCTTCCGGATGGGATGAAACAAAATTTAGCAATTTCTTATTTAAATTAGGTCGATCATTAGTTGAAAAAGGTTATAAAATAGTTTCAGGTTTTGGGTTGGGAGTTGGATCACTCATTGTGAATGGGGCATTAGAAGAAATAATGTCAAGCAAGTACAAACATCTTGACGAATACCTATCCTTACGTCCCTTCCCTCAAATTGCGGTTGGTTCAGTGACACGAGAAGAACTATGGCAACAATATCGTGAAGATATAATTGATGATGTTGGAATTGTTATTTTTTTATTTGGAAACAAATTGGTTGATGGTAAGATTATTAACGCCAATGGGGTGTTACAAGAATTTGGTATAGCAAAACAGAAAAACAAATATGTAATACCTGTCGGAGGCACTGGTGGAGCTTCAGAACTGATTTATGCGGAAGTACAACAACACATTGATGAGTATTCATATTTAAAAGATTTTTTAGACGTTTTATCTACCGCTGATCCGGAAAAATTGACACAGGCAATATTAGAGATAATAAATAATATTGGTAACATTGAATTAAATGATTATAGGGAGGGCATATACGTTGAAAAGACAAGTGTTTTTTAGTTTTGAATACAACAAAGATGCTTGGAGAGCATCTCAGGTTAGAAATATGGGAAAAGTAGATGAGAGTTCAACCTTTTCTGACAATGATTGGGAAGAAGTAAAAGAAAAAAGTGACACAAAAATTAAAGAGTGGATAGATAACCAAATGGCTAAGCGCTCTTGTCTTGTAGTTTTAATTGGAGCAACGACATCAGGTCGGAAATGGATAAAGTACGAAATAGAAAAGGCTTATGAGTTAAATAAAGGCATTGTAGGAATTTACATTCATAACCTTAAAGATGCAGATGGGAACCAAACGTCAAAGGGTAGCAATCCTTTCTACCAGTTCTATATTGGCGAAGAAAGTAAACGCCTTTCTAATTACGTTACTTGTTTTGACTCAAGCTATAAGACAAGCACTTACGTATACGATGATATTAAAGATAACATTGAAGATTTAATTGAAAATGCCCTTGCAAATAAAGCGCCAAGATAAAACTAGATTTTTTAAAAAACTGTATTAAAAATAAGGAATGGAGATAATGTCATATGGCACATAAAACTTTTATTTCGTACAAATATAGCGAGGCACAAAATTTGCGTGATGATATTATTGACGCATTGGGCGATGATGCTACTTATTACCAAGGGGAAACTTCCGATTCTCCTGATTTAACTGATACATCTACGGAAAATATTAAGAATAACCTAAGGGACATGATGTATGACACATCTGTTACGATTGTAATTATATCTCCTAACATGAAAGATAGCAAATGGATTGATTGGGAAATTGAATATTGTCTTAAGAATAACACCCGGAAAGGAAGAACTTCTCATACCAATGGCGTGGTTGGAGTTATTATGAAACAAAATGGAAGTTATGATTGGTTTAAGAGTATATCCAAGAAAGCTGATGGTTGTGAATCTTCAAGTTATGATGAAAGTAAAGTATATTCAATAATCAATAATAATCGTTTCAATCAAAATCCCAAAAAATATAGTTGTGATGTTTGTAAAACTGTTGATGCGTTAACAGGCTCATATATCGCTTATGTTGAAGAAGAAACATTTCTTTCTAACCCTTCAAAGTACATAGATAATGCATATGATAAAAGTGAAAATGATGCCGATGGATATGATATCGTAAAAACTCGTTGAGTTTAGGGCCTTTTACAAATTAGCGATAACACCCCCTTGATAGCTTTTTGATAACAGAAGTTTAGTAAATCCTGTATGGTATGGATAATTGGTATTAAATTGAGCAAATGAGAATCAAATCACCCAAACAAAATTGTTTAGAACCTGTATTCATTTAGCGAGTGGGAGTAAGCTATAAAATCCCGGATGCTCGCTAAACAAGGGGGTTCCGGGGTTCTTATTTGCCTTTTGATAACAGGAGCATTTTTGGCACTTATTGTGGATAGCGAACGGCTTGTAAGTGTCTGTAAGCTCCAACCATATAAAACGGTCTTGCTGATTTTCGTTCAGCAAGACCGTTTTATAATTTTCTGTTTTCCGCCATAAAACGTCAGGCTCACATTTTCCGCAATCGTCGAAATTCCTCGGCCGGTTCAGTTCCCATTCAAAGTATTCGGCGTTGGGAACCACCAAACAGAGAGAACAGGCAGGGAAAGCCAGAAAACGGCTACGGTTCTCTTTCAGCCGTGATGAACTGTAAGAAAAGTAGATTTATGCGCAGTCCTGTGATATACTGTTTTCAAATAACAGAGAGGCAAATCGGAATTTGAAAGGAGCAATAATTTGAAACACACTTGTATGGTTATAGCGGTAGCAGACATTCATACCGCAAGAAATTTTTACGAAGATTTGTTCGGACTGGAAATTTATCAGGATTACGGAATAAATATATCCTTTACCTGTGGCTTGGCTTTGCAGCAAGACTTTAATTGGCTTGTCGGTTTACCCAAAGAAAACGTATTGAAAAAATCCAATAATATAGAAATATGCTTTGAGGAACAGGACTTTGACGGTTTCTTGAATAAGCTAAAAAAGTATCCTGACATTGAGTACTTAGGGGAAGTCATTGAGCATGATTGGGGGCAGCGCGTTATCAGATTTTATGATTTAGACGGACATATCATAGAGGTTGGAGAAGATATGAAAATGGTAATAAATCGCTTTCTTGCCTCTGGTATGACGATAGAAGAAGTATCGGTAAAAATGGATGCCTCTATTGAGGATTTAACAAAACTGCTGAATAACTAGATTCCGGTTTTGCTCTGTGGTAATCAGGGGGGCAAGCCATAAAGTGATTGCCTGCCCTCTATGTTTTTGGACAGGTCTATAATACTATAAAAATGAATATGAGATAATAATCAATTTGTCAACAGAAAGAAAGGTTAAATATGGGTTATTTGAACGTAGCGTTACTCCAAATTGCACCTGCGGGAGGTTTGGCCGGTAATCTAGAAAAAGGAACAGCGGCTTGTAAAAGTGCGAAGTCTATGGGGGCGGATATTGCATTGTTCCCAGAGATGTGGAGCAATGGCTACAATATCTATGACAGACCTGCAGAAGAATGGCAAGCGGAAGCGATACCCGCGGACAGCGATTTTATAAACACATTCGGCAGACTTGCTAAAGAGCTTCGTATGGCAATCGGAATCACATATCTTGAGAAATGCGAAACCGGTCCCAAAAATTCAATTGCCCTGTTTGACCGCAATGGCAGCCGTGTTATAGATTATTCAAAGGTACATACCTGCGATTTTGATGTGGAGCGGGCTCTCACGCCGGGGAGCGATTTTTATGTTGCTGACTTGGATACAGATACCGGCATTGTTAAGGTTGGCATTATGATATGCTATGACCGGGAGTTTCCCGAGAGCGCTAGAATATTGATGCTCAAAGGTGCGGAAATCGTGTTGGTTCCAAATGCCTGTTCAATGGAGATTAACCGCCTTTCCCAGCTCCGCGGCAGAGCCTTTGAAAATATGATGGGCATCGCCACCTGCAATTATCCGAAAGCGGTACAAGGCTGCAATGGACATTCAAGCGCATTTGATGGAGTGGCATATCGTCCAAAATCAGCCAGCAAACAAGATATGTGTATTTTGGAAGCTTGTGGAGAGGAAGGCGTTTATATTGCGGATTTTGACCTTGCGATGATTCGAGATTACCGAAACAATGAAGTACACAGTAATGCGTTCAGGCAGCCCCAAAAATATCACTTACTGATTGAAGAAGATGTCAAAGCACCGTTTGTCAGAGCTTCTCGCAGAAAATAATTTCTTTGAGACGATAAGTTTTCACTTTGATTTTTATAAACTGTAACAAAGCGTAATAAAGAGTTAAAAGCACTATTTCAGCGTGTTCCATGTTTTTTTGTATTTTAATAAGGCGTATTTTGCGTAATGCAGAATTCTATATCAAATAACGCTTCTGCTGTTTTTTATAAGCAGGGGTATAAGAAAAAGGGCGGCAATCCTTGCTTGGATTGCCGCCCTTCCACAATGAAATTTATAACGGTAAGTCTTTTTTGGAAAATCTTACGGCGCCAATCGTATAGCAAGCGATTGCGATAACTGCTAAAACCAGCAGCTTCCAAACAAATGAGGTATCCACGTTTCCTGTACCGACGGTTGACAGGGAATTTACATCATACAATCCGACCAATGTCAGCCTGTTGAAGATACTCAGCTCCTTAACGCCCATGCCGGTGTTGACCATATTTTCTGAGCCAAACAGGCCAATCATGGACGCAAGGAAAAACCAAACCGCAAGCCCGCCGCCGAAAGCCATTGATTTTTTGCTCTGTGAGAACAGGCAGCTTCCCATATAGCAAATACCGCATACTGCCTCAACCAGAATATACATACCGCCAAACAAAGCAAGCATTCCCGCTACGTTTACTTCGTCATAAAACATAAATGAGGTTCCTATCCGGGTTGCGCATACCACGGCAATCATCAAAAGCGGTACAATAAGCATAAACACCAATTGCGTTATGGCAACAGCAGAGCGTTTGGTCGGCGTAGACAGAACATACGCCATGGAGCCACGGTCTACCTGGTTCGCAATCAGAGAATTTGCCAAAATGACAATAAGGATAAAAATCGGCAGCAAGCCCATTGCGGTATAATACATCTGGTTCATCATAGCCGCAGGATCCATTTCACTCATCTTCTCAACCATTTCTGATGAAACACCCATCATGTCCAGCGTGATTGTAAGCATTCCGGAAACTGTCAGCTCCTCCTTGTCAAACACGCCTTCCGACTGTTTCAAGGCATATACATATTCAAACTGCTTTACATATTTATCAAGGCTGATGCCGGACTGTGACAACCCATCGATTGCAGATTGAAAGCCTTCTATACTGAGGTCCATTGCTGCCTGCTTATTCAGCATTCCAAAAGCTGTCTCATAAACGGCTTTATTATTACCATTTGCAAAATCGTCATATGACAGCTCCTGCTGCGTCATCGTATCATACGCTGCAAGCGCTCCGAGGTAAGTATAAAAGCTTTCCTGGTATTCTGTGACATCAACATCGGATTTTTCGGTCGCCATCATACTCATGGCATAATTCATAACATTTCCTAAAAGTACCATGATAAGTAAAATAGCAAGACACAATGCCCAGTTGGATTTGATATTCTGCCTCATTAACGGCTTTGAGAAAAACCGCGCTGTTTTTTTAGTTGTTTCCATTTTGGATGAGTCCCTCCTTATATGTGCTCATAAACTGCTGCTGCAAAGAGCGGTGAATCTCCTGTAAATTAACGATTGGATAATCCTTGAGTGAATGAAACAACGCGTCCAGCTGCTGGATTTTACAAAGAATGGTACAACTTTTTGCGTCTATGCTTTCAGTCTTGAACTCCGCATTTTCAATAAAGCGTTGTTTTTCGGATGCCTGCTCAAATTCTACGGTAAAATTTTTAACAGTTGGATGGCGTAAATCATACAGAGATGTTGTAGCGATGATATGTCCGTCCTTAATCATGGCAACCCTGTCGCATACCGCTTCAATTTCCTCAAATATGTGGCTGGACATAAACACGGTATGTCCTTTTTGTTTTTCTTCACGAATCAGTTCCAAAAATGCCTCCCGCATCAGTGGGTCGAGCCCGGTGGTCGGTTCGTCCAACACGAGGATTTCTTTTTCTCCCATCAGTGCGGCAACAATTGCGGTCTTTTGTTTCATTCCTTTGGACATTCTTTTTAAATTAGCGGTTGGGTCAAGCTGTAACAGCTCGATAACATGATTCATATATTCAAAATCCGTTACGCCGAGATACTTCGCCTGCGTTTTCAGGAATTCAGTTCCTGTTTTCAACGCAGGAAAAGCAATTTCGCCAGGAACATAGCTGACATTTTTCATAATATCAGCGGACTGAGTCCAGGAATCTAAGCCGTTTATGGAAGAAATGCCGCTGTCCGGCTTGATAAATCCCATCATATTGCGAATAGTCGTCGTCTTTCCCGAACCATTCGTTCCGATAAAGCCGAAAACCTCGCCCTTATGGACTTCGATATCGATATCAAACACGCCGCGGCTTTTGCCGTAATCCTTTGTCAGGTCACTCGTTTTTATAATAATATCGTTCATCACTTCACCCCCTCAAAAATTTTATCCTCATGATAAAACTGCATGAAGTAATCTTCTAAAGAAAAGGGGAACTCTGTGAAATCCTTGATATGAAACTGGGAAATATCAGCAAGAAATGAATTGATTTCGCTGCTTTTAAGCTGAATTCTTGCACGAAGCTTATGCTCGTTCACAGAAGTATAGCGGTAAGAGTGAGATGTAAACTCCCGCCACTGGTTTTTATCGTCGAAAGTAACCCTGTAAATTTTGTCGCTTTCTTTTTTTAACACCTCGGGGTCGAATTCCGAAACGATTTTTCCATCCCGGATAATTGCAATCCGGTCGCATGAAGCATCTACTTCATGAAAAATGTGGGAGGACAGGAATATCGTTTTACCCCTCTTCTTTACCGTAAGAATGTAATCGATGAAGATTTCCTGCATAATCGGGTCGAGGCCGGAGGTCGGTTCATCCAGAATCAATATCTTTGGGTCGTGCATAAAAGCGGTCACAACCGCCAGCTTGCGCTTTGTACCAAGGCTCATTTGCTTTAAGCCAATATTGGGGTCAAGCTCAAATCTTTCCAGTAATTTCCCCAGGTAGGAAGTGTCTGTTAAGCCCCTCATTTTCTTTTGCATTACTAAAAACTGTGTACCTGTCATTCCGGTGGGTAAAGCAATCTCACCGGGCAGATAACCGATGTTACGCTGCAGCTCCGCCGAGTATTCCCAACTGTCCTTCCCGTCAATGACCGTGCTTCCGCGCTGTGGTTTTGAAAATCCCATTAGATGCCTGATGGTTGTGCTTTTACCCGCCCCGTTTGGGCCGAGAAATCCAAAGCACTCTCCTTCATCCACATGGGCGGATACGTCGAACACACCTCTGCCGTGTCCATAATCTTTTGTCAATCTATTGACTTCAATAACCGACATTTGTATCTCTCCGATCTTCGCCTTGAATTATGCAACAGTATGTTGTACAATTGCCATTATAGACAAATATACGCGGTTCATCAAGCAACAATGTTAAACACACTGTTGCTTGATGCTGAAAGCGGATTTCTGTAAAGTTAGAATAGGGAAAGGGGTGGGCACTGTGAAAAAACAGCCGGAAGTTACTGCCGCCACAAGGCAAAAATTAATGGATGCGTTTTGGTCAATCTATAAAGAGAAAGCAATTGATAAAATATCAATTGCCGAAATCACAAGGATAACAGGGAATAACAGAGGGACCTTTTATCACTATTTCAAAGATGCCTACGATGTTCTGGAGCAGATAGAAGATGGTTTGATTAAGCAGGTGAATACGGAAGTAAAAGAGGCTTTGAGCAATTATGCTTTTAAAGAAGACGCAAGAGACATCAATCTGCTGTATTCCTTCAGTGCGCCGATTTTCAAAAGACATGAAGAAAAATTATTTACCTTGCTCGGCAAAGACGGAGATCCCAAATTTACAAGTAAATTCAAAGAAAACTTCCGGTCTATGCTTATCCATTTTTGGAATTTGCCGGAAGAAACAAAATATTTGGATTATCTGATGGAATATACCTACTCTGCCATGATCGGGCTGATGGCAAAATGGTATGAAAACGGAAACGATTTGACAAATGATGAGTTTTTAAAAATGGCGCAGGGCTTGGTCGCAAACGGGGTTTTGGGTTATTTGAAAAAATAATGGATTGTGCATTGCAGAAAAGCCTGACGATAAAGATACCACGCGGCTTAAAAAGCCCCGTCCAAACACGCGGTAATGTATTTTGAGCGGACTTTTTTCTGTTGACCGGCTCAGGCAAGTATGCTAATATCAAAGCATCAAACGAACCGGGAGCTTGCTATGAAAATTTTAATCGTTTCTTTTGTTGACGATAACTTTGGCGATAATTTAATTAAGATATGTTTTGAAAGCCTGTTAAAGGTCGTATTAAAAAACCTGCACTTGGCAGAGAATGATTACGAAATCAATAAAATGCCGCTGAAAAGAATCGACAGGGCGCTTGTTACCGGTTCCGACGTCATTTTCTTTGCTGGCGGCGGCTTGTTCGGTTTGAGCTATTTAAACTTTTTCGATTACCTCGATGAAATTACGCAATTGGCGGAAGGCCACGGGATTCCCGTCATTTTTTCATCGATTGGAATCAATAATATGGACGCAACCGCGGAGAACGAAGAAAAGCTGAGAAATATCTTAAAACGCAGATGCATCGCGTCGGTTTCTGTGCGCGAAAACATTGGCTTGTTCCAACAATATGCCGAAGGCTGCGGCTTGGAAATAGAGCAGGTCTGCGACCCCGCGGTTTGGACGAAATACGTTTATCATATAAACCCCTGCTCTGATAGTAAAGTAATCGGAATCAACGTCGTGCGCGGAGGCTTATTTCTGGACAACAAGAAAAAATGGGGTATGACGGATGAATTCAAGTATTTATATAAGCTGAAAAGCCTGCTGGAGGAAGCCGGCATGGAATATCTCTTTTATACAAATGGCAGCGTTTTGGACAACAATACCCTCCGCTATTTCGCGCGGGAGTATGATATTCCCGCAGGCCGTACCTTTTATCCGCATACGACAAAGCAGCTGGTCGAAACGGTTTCACGGTTTTCCGCTGTCATTACTTTCCGGATGCATTCCTCAATTATTGCGTATTCCTTCGGAATTCCATCGATTGCGCTTGTGTGGAATGATAAAATCCCGTTCTTTTATCAAAACATCGGTTATCCGGACCGCGCGTTTGCGTTTGAACAGTGGGACAGCGAGGAGGTTTTTCATAAGCTGCGCTCGGTTTTGCAGCCTGAAAAGAATTCTGGACAGGAGAAGGCTTACCAGGAATATCTGATGTCCTTATACCGTTATTTATATCAGGTGCTCCTGGGCAGCGTCGTGAAGGACAGAGGGGCAGACATAGAAATTTACGGCTTTGAACAAGTTACAGCGGTTTTGGCGGAAAACTCCGGCAGTATAGATGAAGACGTTTTTGACCTGCTTTTTAAGGTTGAAAAGGCGGAAAAGCAATACCTTGCTAGATTTACAGACCTGAAAAAAAAGGAAAAAGAAATTTCACAGTATAAAAAGGAGCTATCTGCTTTGGGAAAAGACTTGGAAAGCTGCCGGAAGAAGGAAGGCGAGCTAAAAGGGCAATTAAAAAAGCAAAACGAGCGGCTCGCAGCGCAAAAGGCAGAGCTTGATGCCCTGAACAAAATGCTGGTAGTGCGCGTAATCAAACACCTAAAGCCAGGAAGGCGGTTCCAATAGCTTGTGAGCCAGCCGGCTGATTTTATCAGCCGGCTGGCTCTCTTGTATTTGTCGGGATTATGCGTGCGAGACTGTCGCTTATTGTCTTTTACAAGCGGTTTTAGCTTGAAAGAGTCCGTCCGCTATGCTATAATAATTTATCTGTTATGAACGGCGGACGCCGCTTTTACCGCAAGGCTTCCGCTGTATTATCTTACATATAAACGCTGGGGCTATCCTATGTGATATGTTCAGAAAGGAAGATTTGTTTTGAAAATCAGAATCGCAATCGCGGGGTATGGGAACCTGGGCCGCGGCGTAGAAAGCGCTGTCGCTCAAAGCGGCGATATGGAGCTTGTTGCGCTTTTTACCAGACGAGACCCCAAAAGTATAAGGACCGAAACCGGTGTGCCGGTTTATTCTATGGAGGAAGCCCCAAAACTGAGGGATGAAATCGACGTGGCGGTTCTCTGCGGAGGCAGCGCGAATGACCTGCCGCAGCAGACGCCGGAGCTTGCGCGGTATTTTAATGTAATTGACAGCTTCGATACCCACGCAAAAATTCCCGAACATTTCAGCAGGGTGGACGAAGCAAGCAAAAGGAGCAAGAAAGTCAGTATCATTTCCGTCGGCTGGGATCCGGGCCTGTTTTCCCTTAACCGTATGTTTGGACAGGCTATCCTCCCGGATGGACAGGACTATACGTTTTGGGGCAAGGGCGTAAGCCAGGGCCATTCAGACGCAATCCGCCGTATTCCGGGCGTCAGGGACGCGCGGCAATATACCATACCGGTGGAGGAAGCGTTAAACAGTGTGCGCCGCGGTGAAAATCCAACGCTCACAACCCGCGGGAAGCATACGCGTGAATGCTTTGTCGTCGCGCAGGACGGCGCAGATTTACAGGCGATAGAAGAGGCCATAAAAACCATGCCGAATTATTTTGCAGACTATGACACGACCGTCCATTTTATCAGTGAAGAGGAATTGCTGAAGAACCACAAGGGCATTCCGCACGGCGGCGTGGTATTCAGAAGCGGGGTGACAGGCCTTGCGCACCAAAATAAACATATTATAGAGTACCGTCTGCAGCTGGATTCCAACCCGGAATTTACCGCCAGTGTGCTCACCGCCTACGCAAGGGCGGCGTACCGCCTCAACAGGGAAGGGCAGTTCGGCTGCAAGACCGTTCTGGATATCGCGCCCGCGTACCTGCATCAGGGAACGCCGGAAGAGCTGCGTGAAAAATTACTGTAAATACAATAACGGGGGAAAGTGCAATGAAACAGGATATGATAGTCATTTTGGATCTCGGCAGCCATGAAAATACAAAAATTGCCCGCATTATCAGGGAGCTTGGCGTTTACAGCGAAATCAAGCCGCATGATATCACCGTGGCTGAGCTTAACGCCCTGCCGAACGTCAAGGGCGTTATTTTAAGCGGCGGGGAGAACAATATCGTCGATGGAAAGCCAATCGACGTGACAGACGGGTTATATACCGCGGGATATCCGGTGATTTCCTTCGGACATGCGCCCTCCCGTGTCGAAAATACCGTTCTGCCGCATGACGACGAAAGCCTGAAAGAAATACTGGAGAAGTTTGTTTTCGATACCTGCAAGGCGCAGGCTAACTGGAACATGAAAAACTTTATCCAGGACCAGGTGGAGCAAATCCGCCGGCAGGTCGGCAGTAAAAAAGTGCTGCTTGCGCTCTCCGGCGGTGTTGATTCCTCCGTCGTCGCGGCGCTGCTGGTTCAGGCGATAGGGAGCCAGCTCACCTGCGTGCATGTCAACCACGGGCTGATGCGCAAGGGGGAATCCGAGGCTGTTATCGAGGTCTTCCAAAACCAGCTCCACGCGAACCTCGTATACGTGGACGCAGCCGAACGTTTCCTTACAAAGCTTGAGGGGGTATCCGACCCGGAACAGAAGCGTAAAATCATCGGCGCGGAGTTTATCCGCGTATTTGAGGAAGAGGCACGCAAGCTCGACGGAATCGAATTTCTCGCGCAGGGTACTATCTACCCTGATATTATCGAGTCGGGCACAAAGACCGCGAAGACAATCAAATCCCATCATAATGTCGGCGGCCTGCCGGAGGATTTACAGTTCAAGCTGGTCGAGCCGCTTTACCAGCTCTTTAAGGACGAGGTGCGCGCCTGCGGAATAGAGCTTGGCCTGCCCTACGAAATGGTTTACCGCCAGCCGTTCCCCGGCCCGGGGCTCGGGGTACGCTGCCTTGGCGCGATTACGAGGGACCGCCTGGAGGCTGTGCGCGAGGCAGATGCAATCCTGCGCGAAGAGTTTGCAAAGGCCGGGCTCGACAAAAAGGTTTGGCAGTATTTTACCGTTGTTCCTGATTTTAAATCGGTCGGCGTAAAAAACAACGAGCGCAGCTATGATTATCCGGTCATTATTCGCGCGGTCAATACCGTGGACGCGATGACCGCTACAATCGAACAGCTCGACTGGCCGGTACTAATCAAGATTACAGACCGCATTCTGGCTGAGGTGCCGCAGGTCAACCGTGTGTGTTACGACCTTTCCCCAAAGCCGTGCGCGACCATTGAATGGGAGTAAATATGCAAAATTTAAAACGCTGCGCCTGGTGTGAGGACGGCGGAATTATGCAGGCGTATCACGATGAAGAATGGGGCGTTCCCGTGCATGACGACCGAAAGCAGTTCGAATTTATTTTGATGGAAGTTATGCAGTGCGGCTTGAACTGGCTGATGATGCTCAAAAAAAGGGAAACCTTCAAACAATGCTTTGATGCGTTCGATTATGAAAAAATTGCCCTTTATGGCGAAGATAAAATCCAAAGCATTATGGAAACGCCAAATATGATTCGCTCAAGAAGGAAAATCGACGCGGTCATCCATAACGCAAGGTGCTTCCTTTCAATTCGGGAGGAATTCGGCAGCTTTGACCGCTATCTTTGGGGCTTTACGGACAACCGGACGGTTCTTTATGTTGGGCATGAAAAGGGAAACCCGCCTGCAAAAACCGGGCTATCTGACCAAATCAGCAAAGACCTTAAAAAGCGCGGTTTCAAGTTTTTGGGCTCCATTACGGTCTATGCCCATTTGCAGGCCTGCGGGATTGTAAACGACCACACGGAAACCTGCCACCGTTACAGGGAACTGGTTGACGGCTGCCCCGTTATTCGAATGGAAAGCGGCGCACAAGCTTAAATAGATGAAACCCAGGCGGATGAAAAGCGCTGTGTTATGCGCTTTTCATCCGCTTATTTGCGTCCATATTTTTGAATTGCCGGATGATAGACGGTTGAGAAATATTGATACCATGGCGATTGACATCTTTGCCATATTGGGGTATAATATATCCAACAAGTATAACAAATCATACTTTTCATACGAGGAGGGATTAGAATGAACACAGGTATGCCTCAGGGAAAATATGCATGGACAGCTAAGGTAGGTGAAAAGGGGCAGATTGTAATTCCAAAGGAAGCAAGGGAGGTATTCGATATCAAACCCGGCGACACACTGCTGCTGCTTGGTGATATCGACCAGGGCATCGCTATCGTCAACAACAGCGCGTTTAAGCACTTTGCGGAAGCGATTTTTAATGCCCAGACGGGTACGACGAAACCAACGGAAGAAGAGGAGAAATAAGATGGCGACGCAGTTGTCTGTAAACGGCCTATGTAAGCAATATGAAAGCTTTGCACTGAAAAACGTGTCGTTTGAGGTCTTGCCCGGTTCTATTACAGGGTTTATCGGGCGCAATGGCGCGGGCAAAACAACGACGCTGAAATCCCTGCTCAATTTTGTCCATCCAGACAAGGGCGAAATCCGGTTCTTTGACCGGCTTTTTTCTCAAAGCGAGATGGAAATCAAGCAGAGGATTGGTTTTGTCTCCGGCGGCATCGACTATTACCCGCGGAAAAAGCTTCGTACCATAGCCGCTGTGACGAAACAGTTTTACAACGAATGGGATGACAGCGCTTTCCAAAATTATATGACGGATTTTGGCCTTGATGGGCAAAAAAACCCGCACGAGCTTTCAGAGGGTATGAAGGTAAAGTTTTCGCTGGCGCTGGCGCTTTCGCATAACGCGGAGCTTTTGATTCTCGATGAACCAACCAGCGGGCTGGACCCCGTTTCGCGCGACGACCTGCTCGACGTCTTCCTTTCGCTTGCGGAGAAGAAACAGGTTGGTATCCTGTTTTCAACGCATATTACATCTGATTTGGAAAAATGCGCGGACCATATCGTCTATATCAAAAACGGGACAATTATTGAGGACTGCAAAACCGAGGCGCTCCAGCAGAAGTTCCGCCTTGTTGCGCTGAAAAAAGAGCAGGATGTTTCGGCGCTGTCCGGAAAACTTATCGGCATGAAAAGAAACCGTGACGGTTATACAGCGCTTGTAAAAACTGATGATTTGCCGCTTCCCGGGTTGCATCTGCGTCCGGCTGACCTCGAATCTATTATGGTTCATCTGGAAAAGGAGTGATTGAGCTTGAAAAAACTGCTATACAAAGAGATGTGCCTTTCTCTTCATCCTGCGTCAGTGATGTTCCTGTGCCTTTCGTCTATGATGCTGATTCCGAATTATCCGCTCTTTATCACGTTCTTTTACACGAGCCTCGGCGTCTTCTTTATTTGTTTAACCGGGCGCGAAAACAAGGATATCGACTATACGATGGCGCTGCCTGTCCGCAAACGGAATATTGCGGGCGCGCGGATTTTACTGGTTGTCCTGCTCGAAGCCGCACAGCTGCTGCTTGCCGTGCCGTTTGCGGTTCTGCGCGGCGTTCTGGTACCGGAAAGCAACGCGGTCGGGATGAACGCAAACGCCGCTTTCTTTGGTTTTGCGCTCCTTATGTTCGGCTTGTTCAATTTTTTCTTTTGTAAGAAATATTACAAGGATACGAGCAAGGTTGGGCAGGCTTTTTTACATGGATGCGCCGCGTTTGCCGTATGTATGCTGGTCGTCGAAACCAGCACGCATATTGTTCCGTTTGTAAAAATTGAGCTGAATCAGCCGGGAACGCAGTATCTTGCCCCGAAGCTGGTTGTGCTGCTGGCAGGAGCTGCGGCGTATGCCCTGCTGACGTTTCTTGCGTACCGGAGTTCGGCAAAATCGTTTGAAGCGCTGGATTTATAAGTGCAACGATTATTGAACCGCTTATTCATAGGAAGGAAATGAACGCTGTACGCTTTCATTTCCTTCCTTGCTTTTCACCTTTTTTCAATGGGAATGCGATATATATTTGTCAAAAATATAAACCAGCACTTTAAAAGGTACATTGTATGTTTGAAATTCACAAAAATAAGTGGAATTATTTTGCTGGAATTTGTATAATATAGTTGTTGGATTTTGGGGTGACAAAGAAAGGATAGGGGGAAAATAATGAAAAATAAAAAAAGACGGTTTAAGTCGGTAGCCGCGTTTTTAATGGCATGCCTGCTCATAGCCGCAAGCACATCAGCGTCCTTTGCGTTCAACGGAACAAATAGCAGCCCTGACAGTGTAAACAGCCATTTAAAAAATAAAGTCATAGCTCTCGACGGAATCTCCGATACGCATCAATGGGTTACAGACTATGATGAAGCTACACAGCCGAAGTTTCGGTGCTATACTTATGCACTGGGAGTAACCGATATGCTTCTCGCTCCGGGAGACACAGTGGCTGGATATATGTTGAAAAACACGCTGCTAAAAAAATATGTAGATGTAAATACAGTTGCAGATTGGGTTTTGAAGGACGTAAAAAACCTCGGCGCTTCCGCGCGGATTCTCACTGGGGCGGACAGCAGGCCGGATTATCCAACAAAATCCAATGAATTCCTGATTGCCTTGAGAGTCTCGCCTAAGAGTACATATGAAACGGGCAACATCAATAGCTATAACTATCATTTTATGCGGAGAATAAGCGACGGCTGCTGGCGCTATAAAGCGGGCGATACCGGCAGGGTCATTCAGCTCGAGGAGGGATATACGCCAGAGACGGTAACATGGGACGTGCTGGTATCGGACAACGGAGTTGCTTCTTCCTATAATTATAAGCAATATGCAGCTGGTTTTTATACTTCCGATATTGTATACATGGTAGTCACGGCAAATTCAAGCATCCAGATTACCGCGGATTCCTTCAATATAGTGACAACCCAAGCCGTTGATTTTACAAATAATATTCCGCAGTCGCTGGGAATTGGCGCCAGCTATTTAATAAATCCAGCCTTTACTCCCGTAAATGCGTCTTATCAGAATTTCAGCTATAGCGCGCGAAGTGTAAACGGGGTCAGAATAGTCAAATTTGATTCCAAGGTGAATCATAAAATGAAGACCTTGGCAGCCGGTACTGTCACGGTTGGGGCCTTTAATGTGGATACGCGCCAATACTATGAATTCAACGTTACAGTGAGCGACGTGCTTCTGGGCGACGTGGATGGGAATGGTTCAATTGAAGTCAAGGATATCACGCTTCTGCAAAACTATATGGCGGGAGCCGCGGAACTGACACAAAAACAGATGAAGGCCGCGGACGTCAACAGCAATGGAAGCATCACGCTGCAGGATGTCCTTATGATTCAGCAGTATGTTGCAAAGAAAATCGACAGCTTTGCGGTAGAACAGATTTTTTAATAATAACGGCTGATAAATGTAAGTAGGACCAACCACCCCAAAATCAGTATATCAAAAAGAGAACAGGCGTGCGAGATTCTGATTTCGCACGCCTGTTCCAGCAGTAGCTATAAAACAAAAGAAAGCTATTATTTTTATTATAATAAAAATGGAATACAATATATATTCGATAAAAATATAACTTAACTCTTATAAAAATCCATTTTATATTTATAATTCACAAAAATATGTAGAAATATTTTGTTATTTTTGTTATAATAGAGATGCTCGGTTTGGGGTAAAAGAAAAGGAAAGAAAAGGAGAGGATTTAATGATTAGTAAGAAAAGGTTGCTGAAAACCACAACCGCGTTTTTAATGGCTATGCTTCTTTTAGCTGGCAGTACAGCCGCGTCCTTTGCGTTTGACGCGACAAATGTCAGCCCTGACAGTAAGAACCCGCACCTGATTAAAAAAGTTGCGTCAATTGATGGTACATACGATACACACCAGTGGGTAACCAATTATGATGAATCGACACAAAGCCAGTTTTACTGCTATCCATACGCGCTGGGAGTAACGAATTATACTCTTTCACCAGGGGAGACGACTGCCAGCGGCATTATGCTCAATACCATAAGGAAAAAGTATATAGATGTCAACACAGTGGCAGACTGGGTTGTGCAGGATGTGAAAAACCTAGGCGCCTCTGCAAGGATTCTTACAGGAGCCGACAGCAGGCCGAACTATCCGACGGCCTCCAACCAGTTCCTGATGGCTCTTCGGGTTTCTCCCAAAAGCATATATAAAACAGGCGATTTGCACAGTTATAATTACCACTTTATGCGCAGAATCGGCAGCAGCTGCTGGAGATATAAAGCGGGTACAGGCGGTAAGGTAATCCAGCTGCAAGAAGGCTATACACCGGAGACGGTTACATGGGATATGATTACACCGGCCGACGGTAACGTCAACTCATATAATTACAAGCAACTTGACGTAGCCTTCTACTCTTCTGATATCATCTATATCCTCGTAACTGCAAATTCTCCGATTGTTATTAACAGCAGTACCGCAAAAAAAATACCGATTCAGAGCGTATCTTTTGCAAAAATTCAGAAATCGTTTGGGATAGGAGCAAGTTATTTTATTTATCCTGAATTTACTCCTGAAAACGCGACTTGCCAGGACATTTATTATTCCGCGCCCAAGGTTAATGGTGTACGGACTGTAACCTTTGACCAGAATATCAAACAAAAAATGAAAACCTTAGAAGCTGGTACTGCGATGGTTACGGGGCGCAATACGGCAACGAATCAAATTTATCAATTTAACGTAACGGTGCGTGATACACTTTTGGGCGACGTAGACGGAAACGGCGTGATTGAACTCAATGATGTCACCAGGCTCCAAAACTATATGGCGGGAGCCGCAATCTTGACAGACAAGCAAAAGGACGCGGCCGACGTCAACAGCAACGGCAGCATTACGCTGCAGGATGTCCTTATGATTCAGCAGTATATTGCAAAGAAAATCGACTGCTTTGCCGTGGAGCAGATTTTCTGATTATTAACAGGTAACACATTCTCTGGCAAAATCGAAATACCCCAAACCAGAACGAATAAAAAATGTAGCGCGGGAACGGAACCCAAAAGGTTTCGTTCCCGCGTTTTTTTATATTTGAATAGCTGCTTTGATGTATCAAAAAAACTGCCAGCCATCGAGATGAACAGGTGAGGGACAATACTACAACAAGAAAGCGCCTTACCCGGTTCCCCTTGTATAAACAGCATTTCGCCAAATCGCTCAATCCCTTATGATTCCACACAAATCAGCTTAATATTGTTCTGCATAAAAAGCTGTTCCCATTTCTCGTTTGGTTTTTTATCGGTGATGACGGTATCGATATCTGAAAAGCTGCAAATACGGTAAAACGCAGGGCGCTCCAGCTTCGTATGGTCAACCAAAAGGATTTTTTTCTGGCAGACGTTCATCATGGTTTTGCGTACTTCCGCTTCAGCGTCGGAATAATCCATGGCGCCATGGCTCATGGAAAGACCTGTGCAGGAAAAGAAAAGCTTTGACGCCCAAAAATCCCTGACGAAGCTCTCCGCCTGGCTGCCAACCATCGACAGGGAATGGTGGCGCAGCTTGCCGGAAATACCATAAACCGCCACATTGTCATATTCCGCCAAAGCGGAAATGGCACGGATGCCGTTTGTAATGACGGTCAAATTGGATTTATCGCCGAGAAAACCGCAGATTTGCCGCGTCGTCGTCGAGGAGTCGAAAAAAACGGTATCCTGGTTTCTGATAAGGGATGCGGCCGCCTGCGCAATTTTCATTTTTGCGTTTTTCTGTTCGGCTTCACGCACAACAAGCGGAATTTCCGCATGAACGCCCTCTACCAGCATTACGCCGCCGTAGGTTCTTTTTACAAGTCCCTGCTGCTCAAGCTTTTCCAAATCCCGCCGTATGCTCGCCGTGCTGATATAGAAGCGCTTCGCCAGCTCGTTGATTGAAATAAACTTGTTTTTCTTCAGGATTTCCATAATTTCATTTTGCCGCTCTAAAGTGAACATGCTGCACACTCCTGTTCATTTATGTAATTTTTATGGATGAATAATGTCGAACTTTCAATTTTACCGCACACAGTTGACATATAAAGTGGGGATTACTATAATAAAACTGTACAAAAGAGAGACGCAAAAAGAACGATGAAAGAAATATTGCAAAAGAATGAAACCTGTTGTCTTTAGTATAGCGAGATAAAACGCGAATTTCAATAGATAATAGAGAAAACTTGCAAAATTTTGAAAGAAGTGTTACATATGAAAGCCTGTGTACTCCATGCAGCCGGCGATCTTCGATGTGAAGAGGTGGCAAAGCCGCAGCCCAAACAAGGCGAGGTGCTCGTACATATTATGGCAAGCGGTATCTGCGGAAGCGACATTCCCAGGGTCCTTACAAAAGGCACCTACCATTTTCCCACAATCCCCGGGCACGAGTTTGCAGGAATCGTCGAAGAGACAGGGGAGGGAGCCGACCCGTCATGGCTTTATAAACATGTCGCGGTGTTTCCGCTGTTACCTTGTTTTTCCTGTGCTTCGTGCCGGACCGGCAATTATGCGCAATGTGAAAGCTACAGCTATTTCGGTTCCCGCTGTGACGGGGGCTTCAGCGAGTATCTCGCGGTTCCCGTTTGGAACCTCGTTGAGGTGTCAAAAGACGTTCCTTTTGAACAGGCCGCTATGTGCGAGCCGGCTGCCGTCGCTTACCATGCGATGGCAATGGCGGCGCTGCGGCCGGGTGACAATGTCCTGGTAGTCGGCGCGGGGACCATTGGCTTAATCACGGCCATGTGGTGCCGCGCGGCAGGCGCGGGAGAGGTTGTTATCGCGGATATCAGCTCCAGGCACCTGGAGCTTGCGCGTAAACTCGGTTTTTCCTGCACGGTCGACACGCAAAAGGAAGCCGTTCAGGACGCGCTTATGAAGCTGACAGGGCGCAGGTTCGTTGACGCGGCGTTTGAATGCGCGGGCGTTTCCCCGGCGCTTGAAACCTGCCTGAACGCGGCGGATATATTTGGAAGGGTTGTGACGGTCGGAAATCCAGGCGGCGAAATGCGCCTTTCCCAAAATGCGTATTGGTGCATTCTCAGAAAAGAGCTGAAGCTGCTCGGTACCTGGAACTCCTCGTACGGCGGTACGGACAACGACTGGACGCGCGTCATCCGCGGGATAGAAACAGGCAAGATTGCACTTGAACCGCTCATTACCCACCGCTTTGCGCTTGCACAACATAAAAAAGCGTTTGACGCACTGACCTCAAAAGATGATTTTACTGTGAAAGTCATGTTTATCAATCAATGAAAGGGATGGAGAGATGAAAGCTGCAGTTTTGGAAGAGCTGGGAAAGCTGGTTGTAAAGGAAGTCCCGACGCCCCTGTGCGACGACGACAGCGCTTTGGTCAGGGTTCGCGCATGCGCGGTATGCGGCTCTGACTTGAGAATTTACCGCAGCGGCAACAGCAGGGTAAAATTACCACAGATATTAGGTCATGAAATTTCCGGCGAGGTAGTTAAAGCCGGTAAAAACATTGATAAAATAAAGGTAGGGGATAAAGTTGCAATCGGCGCGGACATCCCCTGCGGAAAATGCTCCTTCTGTGAGGATGGCATCGGCAACAACTGTCAGACAAACTACGCGATGGGCTACCAGTATGCCGGCGGCTTTGCCGAGTACGTGCTGCTCAACAAGATGGTAATGGAGCAGGGACCTGTCCATGTTATCCCGCCTGACGGCAATTTCGATGAATACGCGCTGGCAGAGCCGCTTGGCTGTGTGCTCAACGCGATGGAGGAATCCCGCATATCGCTTGGCGATACCGTTGTCATTATCGGCTGCGGCCCCATCGGCTGTATGATGATACCCGTAGTAAAAAGAATGGGCGCGGCAAAGGTCATATGCGTGGAACGCGCGGCTGAACGCCAGGAAACCGCAACAAGAAACGGCGCGGATGTGATTATCAACCCCTCCGAATGCGATATCGTGGACGCTGTCCTTAAAGAGACACAGGGCTTGGGCGCGGACGTTATTTTTACCGCCACGCCTGTACCCCAGATGCAGGAACGCGCTATCCGGATGGCGAAGAACCGGGCGCGCATCAATTTCTTCGGCGGCCTTCCGGCGGAGGCGTCCAATGTAACAATCAATACAAACCTCATTCATTATAAAGAGCTGTTTGTGCACGGCTCGCACGGTTCGCTGCCGCGGCAGCACCGTAAGGCGGTGGAGCTCATCCGCAGCGGCACCATCGACGTCAGGCCCTTTATTACGCACAGCTTTTCGCTCGACGACATTCAAAAGGCGTTTGATACGGCGGCTTCCCGCGCGTGTATGCGCGTGGTGGTGCATCCCTAGGAGGTGTCTTTTATGAAGGCGAAGCTTTCTCCCTCTATGATGTGCGCGGGCCTTTTGGAAATACCGCAGGTGCTTGCAACATTTGAACGCGAGGGCGTTGAGTATTTGCATATGGATGTGATGGACGGGCAGTTCGTTCCGAACTTTATGCTCGGGACGGATACGGTAAGGCAGATGCGCAGTGCCAGCGCTATTCCGCTGGATATACACCTAATGGTAGAACGCCCGGAGGAAAAGCTTGCATGGTTTGATTTAAAGCCCGGGGAGCTCGTTTCCGTCCATGCGGAAAGTACGCGGCATTTACAGCGCACGCTTGCAAAAATAAGGGAAACAGGCGCCCGGCCGATGGCCGCCATAAATCCGGCGACGCCGCTGTGCATGATTGAAGAGGTGCTGTGCGACGTGGACGGCGTGCTTGTCATGACGGTCAATCCCGGCTTTGCGGGGCAAAGGCTCGTAACGCAAACACTCGAAAAGATAACCCGCCTGCGTGATATGCTCGATGCAAAGGGGCTTACAGATGTAATGATAGAGGTCGACGGCAACGTCAGCCTTGAAAACGCGCTGAAAATGCGCAGAGCCGGCGCGGATATCTTCGTCGCCGGAACCTCGTGCCTGTTCCAAAAGGGCGATTTAAAGCAGCGTATCCAGGAGTTCCGCGAACTCATTCAATAAAGCGGGTGGAAAAGATGTACATAGGGCTCGATATCGGAACCTCCGGCGTAAAGGCGGTGCTGTTTTCCGAAACGGGTGAAATGATAAAGCGCGCCTGCCGGGAATATCCGGTGCGTGGGGAAGGGCAGCAGCTTGAGCTGTGTCCGCAAGAGGTATGCGGCGCGGTGATAGATGCACTGCGCGGGCTTTCCGGTATGCGCTGTGAAATACGTGCAATCGGTATTTCCTCTTTGGGGGAAGCGTGCGTTTTGCTTGATAAGGACGGAAAGGTCCTGCGAAACGCCATTCTGCCCGGCGACAAACGCGGCGCGGAGTATCTTCCAGAAATCAAAAAGAATGAAAATGAGATAATAAGGACAACGGGGCTCCCGCTTAACGCTACCTATTCGCTCCTAAAGCTTTTATGGGTGCGTGAGCATGAACCCGGACTATATGAAAAAACAAAGCGCGTCATGCTGTTTGGCGATTATATCGCATATATGCTGACGGGGGAAGCATGTATTTCTTTCTCGCTTGCTTCCAGGACCTTAGCGTTCGACATTCACAAAATGAAGTTTCCTTCTTCTTTATTTGGTTGTTCCGGAATTGATCCGGCGCTATTTTCCTCTCCGGTTAACCCGGAGGGGAAAATCGGCGGACTCCTTCCGGAAATCGCGCGGCGCACGGGGCTTCCCTCGGGAACACCCGTATACGCGGGCGGGCATGACCAGCCCTGCGCGGCAATCGGCGCGGGTGCGTTTTACAAAGGGGAAGCCGCCGATTCCATAGGAACCTCGGAATGTATTACGGCTGTGCTTGGGGAAGAGAAGCTGGAACCTGATTTTATTAAAGATACGAACTTCCCGTGCGAGCCGTTTTTGGTAAACGGCATGTTCAATACAATCGCGTTTACCCATACGGCGGGCAGGCTGCTCAAATGGTTTACAGAAAGCGTGATGCAGGCCGGCGAAAAAGAGAGCTTTCACGCGCTTGACCTCCAATGTAAGGAAAGCCCGTCGGGACTGCTGGTTTTGCCGCACTTCTCCGGTGCAGGCACACCGACGATGGACCATCTTTCGGTCGGTGCGGTTGTCGGGCTGAACCTCCACTCCTCAGCAATTGATATTTACCAGGCGATTATGGAAAGCGTAAGCTATGAAATGAAAACAAATCTGGACAGGCTTTCCCAAAACGGGATAAAGCTTCACCGGATTTATGCAGTCGGCGGCGGGGCAAGCTCCGACATTTGGCTGCAATACAAGGCAAACATTTACGGCGTCCCTGTGCGCGCTACAAAGTGCAAGGAGGCAAGCGCCCTGGGCGCGGCAGCCGCGGCGGCGGTTGGGGACGGATGCTACGGAAGTATGGAGGAAGCCAGTAAAAATATGGTGCACGTCAAGAAGGAATATCTTCCAGACAGAAAGCTGGCCCCGGCTTTTTCCGCGGAGTATGAAAAATATAAGAGGCTGTATGAGCAAATCAAAGGAATTTACCGGGAGGGATGATAACGGTGAAAAAGCTTGCAATTGGCACGTGGGCGTATATCTTTGGCCCGTATGAAAGCCATCCAATCGATTTTGAAACCGTAGCGGAAACGCTTTCGGACATTGGGTTCGACGCGGTGAGCATCGCGGGGTTCCGCCCGCATATTCTGGTAGACGACTATGAAACGCGGGAAAAACAAAAAGAGCTGCTCTCCCTGCTCCAAAGGACGGGGCTCCAGGCGGCGGAATTTTCACCCGACCCGTGCGGGCTCAATCCGGTGATAGACCCCAAACCCTATATAGAGCGGATGAAGCGCAATATCCTGTTCCTTGAACAGTGCGGCTTTCCGATGCTGCGGCTCGACACGGCGTGCCCGCCCAACCTGCCGGAAAACGTAAGCTATAGCCAGGCGTATTCCAGGACGGTTAAAACCTTCCGCGAGCTTTCCGCGTTTGCGGGGCGGCACCGTGTAAAAATCGTCTGGGAGTTTGAACCGGGCTTCCTTTTCAATAAGCCAAGCGAAATCCTTTCAATATTAAAGGATGTGCCGGATGAAAACTTCTCCATCCTGTTCGATTCGTGCCACGCACACATGTGCAGCGTGGTCGGAGCAAGGCAGCTGGGCGAAAAAGAGACGCTCCAGGGCGGCGTCATTGAATTGATGCAGAAGCTGCGGGGGAGAATCGGAATGGTACATTTAATCGATTCCGACGGAACCCTGCACGACGGCGATACCTCCACGCACGCGCCCTTCGGAGACGGCGTGCTCGATATGGACGCGGTTTACAGTGAGCTTTTAAAGCCGGAAATTTACAGCGGCGAATTTATTTCAATCGACCTTTGCTTCTGGGCGGATGCATGGAACGTAACGCGCCGCTGTTACGACACGGTAAGAAGCCTGCAAAAGAAATACGAAGGATAACGTTTTAAATAACAGAAAAGAAGAAGGAGGATGCCATATGCCAAATGGAGAAATGATGGCGAACGTATTTTACGAGCCGGAACACATGGAGTACCAGAAAACGGACATACCGCAAATTTCTGAAACAGAAGTACTCATAAAGGTAAAAGCGTGCGGCATCTGCGGTTCTGACGTTTCCTATTACTTTGGAAAAAGTCCGCTGGAAACGCCTGACGGCAAGGGGCCGCTCATCATCGGGCACGAAATAAGCGGAGAAATTGCCGAGGTGGGCTCCTATGTTGCGCAAAAAGGCTTTTTTAAGCCCGGCGACCGCGTAACGCTCAATCCGCCGCAGCCATGCAATACCTGCGCAATGTGCAGAAAAACAAAGGTAAACCTTTGCGAGAACACCTCTACCATCGGCGTAAGCGTAAACGGCGGCTTTGCAGAGTATGTCAAGGTTGGGTACGCTAACGTTTTCAAGCTTCCGGAGGGAATGAGCTATCAGGAGGGCGCGATGGCCGAACCGCTTGCGTGTGCCTGTTACGGCATCCAGAACCTGGACGTACAAATTGGCGATTTTGTCGTCGTCATCGGTTCAGGCGCGATGGGGATTATGATGGCCCAGCTGTGTAAGCTGCGCGGCGCGGGAAAGGTGCTGGTTACTGACATTGAGGATTTCCCGCTTGAAATGGCAAAACAGACCGGAGCCGATTACGTATATAACACGCTCAAGAAAGATTCATTGTACTATACATCGGACATAAAAGAAACGGTGAAGGAGCTGACGGGCGGGCTTTATGCTGACCGGGTTATCGTACCGACAAGCGCAAAGGCAGCTTATCGAAACGCCTTTGAGGTTTCGGGAAAGGCTTCCACCATCGTTTTCTTCGGCCTGCCGGGTGAGCGGGACGTCATAGAGGTGCCGGCGCTCGAGACGCTCACCTCAAACAAAACCATCCGTTTTTCGTGGCTTGCCCCCTTTACCTGGAGCGCGGCAATGAAAGCGCTGGAGTCCGGCAAGCTGCAATTGAAACCGCTGATTACCCACACCTTCCCGCTTGAAGATACCGTGAAAGGGATAGAATTCATGCATTCCGGCGCGAAGGACAAAATCAAAGGAATGATTTTGCTGGAGAAAGAAGGGTAGCCATGGGACGCGAAACGATTTTAGAGATGAAGGGAATCGATAAAAAGTTCGGCGGCGTCCAGGTTTTGTTCGGGGTGGATTTCAGCCTGCAAAAAGGGGAAATCAAGGGCCTAATCGGTGAAAACGGTGCGGGAAAATCCACGCTGATGAAAATCCTCACGGGCGAATACCAGAAAACCGCCGGAGAAATTATCCTTTATGGAAAGCCGACGGAAATCACAAGCCCAAGGAACGCGCTCGACCTCGGCATTTCAATGGTTTACCAGGAGCTGAACAACGCGCCGGATATGACGATTGCGGAAAATATGTTTATCGGCCGCGAAATAAAAAAGCGCGGGTTTGCAGACAAAAAAGAGATGAACCGCCTTGCGCAGCAGTATCTCCGCGATTTTGACCTCGATTTTTCTCCGATGCGCCGCATGCGCGATTTGTCCGTTTCGGAGATGCAGATGGTAGAGATTGCGAAAATCGCTTCTTACGATTCCAAAATAATCGTAATGGACGAGCCGACCTCCTCGATTACCAGGGGCGAGACGGAAAAGCTTTTTAAGCTCATCCATATGCTCAAGGACAGGGGAATCAGCATTATTTATATCTCCCATAAGCTCGACGAGCTGTTCGAGCTGACGGATACGATTTCCGTCATGCGCGACGGCTACATGGTACATACGGATGAAACGAAAAACATGACGGAGGACGACCTGATCCGCCTGATGGTCGGCCGTAAGATAGAAGATATTTTCCCGCCGAAGAACAGCAAGTTCGGCGAAACGATTCTCAAGGTGGAGGGGCTTACAAGAAAAGGCGAGTTCGAGAATGTGAGCTTCAGCGTCAAACGCGGAGAAATCGTTGGCTTCGCGGGGCTTGTAGGCGCCGGGCGTACAGAGACCATGATGACGCTCTTCGGTGAAAGAAAGCCCGACAGCGGTTCTGTAGAGGTAAAGGGCAAGCACATGGTAATCAAAAGCCCTGCATATGCGGCGGCACAGAAAATCGCCCTGATACCGGAGGACAGGAAGCAGTACGGCCTCGATTTGATTTCAAGCGTGAGCGATAACATCGAGTTTGCCGTGGAAAAGGAAAACAGCAAATGGGGATTTTTCCTCAACAAAAAAAAGAAAATGCAGGACACGGAAGAGATGGTCGGCGCGCTGTCCATTAAATGCAGCTCTGTTTTACAGCCGGTCATGTCCTTAAGCGGCGGCAACCAGCAGAAAATCGTATTGGCAAAGTGGCTGCTCTCGGACCCCGATATTATTATTCTGGATGAGCCGACAAGGGGCATCGATATCGGGGCGAAGATAGAAATATACAAAATCATCAATAATCTTGCGCTAAGCGGAAAGGCGGTCGTCCTGGTATCTTCTGAGCTTAATGAAATCATCGGGCTGAGCAACCGTGTCATCGTCATGTACGAAGGGAAAATTACGGGAGAGCTTTCCGGTGAGGAAATTGAACAGGAAAATATCATGTCCTATGCGCACGCTTATAACAACGGGGGTGGAGAGCAATGAATTTGTCGCTCAGAAAAACAAAGGTTGAGAGCTTTCTCCAAAAGACTGCAATCCTTTGGGTGCTGCTGCTCTTATGTATCGCAATGACCATCTTTTCTCCGACATTTATTACGCCGCAGAACCTGATGCTCATTATCAAGCAGAGCTCCATTACGGGAATACTCGCGATAGGTATGACAATGGTCATACTGACCGGCGAAATAGACCTGTCGGTCGCGTCCATCATTGCGTTCAGCAGCGTCTGTTCCGCCATGTTCGGCGGCCTTGCCGACCAAAATATGCCGCTGATTCTTCCAATCCTTGTCGGTCTTGCCGCGGGCGTTTTGTTCGGGCTAATCAACGGCTTTGCGGTATCCTACCTGAAAATCCCATCGTTTATCATGACGCTTGCGTCCATGATGATTGCGAGGGGCGTCGCAAAGGTCCTATGCAACGGCAAACCGGTGTTCGGTATTTCGGAATCGTTTTTACAGCTTGCAAACGGCTTTGTGCTTGGGATTCCAAACCTCGTCATTTTCTTTGTGGTTGTATTGATTATCGGGTATATCCTGCTTAAAAAGACGGTAATCGGTAGCCGGATTTACGCGGTAGGCGGCAATGAAAAGGCGACACGCCTTTCCGGCGTCAATACCAAGCGCGTCAAGCTGCTCGTGTTCGTCATCTGCGGGCTGCTCGCGGGCCTGTGCGGCGTGCTGATGACCTCGCGCATCTCCTCCGGCAGTTCTACCTCCGCCGAGGGGTACGAGCTCAACGCCATCGCGGCGGTCGTCATCGGCGGAACAAGCATGACGGGCGGCATCGGCTCCATTTGGGGCACCGTCGTCGGTGCGCTGATTATCGGCGTTATTACAAACGGCCTAGACATCATGGGCGTCTCGGCCTTCTACCAGAGCATTATCCAGGGCCTCATTATTGTCGTGGCCGTGTTCCTTGATTTGCGCAGCAAGGCAAAAAAAGGAGCGGAAGCATAAAAACTCAGGATTCTTTGTCGGTGAAACGCTTAAGAGCGGAGAAAAAAACCGGCTGTGGAATATATTAAAGGAGGAAAAATTATGAAAAGCATGAAAAAATGGGCAATCTTTATGGCGGTAATCCTGTGCGTGACTGCGGTTTTTGCAGGCTGCTCCGGCGGCGGGGAAAGCTCCGCGCCTCCGGCGTCAGATAACAGCTCCGGCGGAAATTCAAGCGGCGGCACAACAGAAACGCTCAACATCGCGTATTTCGGCCCTCACCAGGACAACGAGTATCAAATCGGCCTGAGGGAAGCGGTCGAAGAAGCGGCCAAGGCCAAGAACGTAAACTGCAAGGTCTACATCGCGGACAACGACCCCGCAAAGCAGATTTCCCAGATTGAGCAGGCCATCGCGGAGGGTGTGGACGGCATCATCATCGACCCGGTATCGTTCGACGGTATCACAACAGCCGTTGCGGCTGCGAAGACCGCGAAAATCCCGTTTGTAACCGTTCATGAATCCGTATCGACCCAGGACGACTGCACGGCGTTTGTCGGCAGCAACCTGAGGGCGGGCGGCAAGCTCAAGATGGAGCAGGTCATGAAGGATTTCCCCAACGGCGCAGACCTCGGCATCCTGTATGGACCGCTCGGACAAACTGCGCAAATCGACATCACAGAGGGCTACCAGGACGCGCTCAAGGAAGCGGGCAAGGAAGACCAGTATAAGACGGTATTCGACGGCGAGGCAAACTGGAACTCTGAGGACGCGCTCGAGCTCGTATCGAACTGGCTGTCAACCGGCAAAAATATCGACGCGCTCGTCTGCAACAACGACGGCATGGCAATCGGCGCGCTGCAGGCGGTCAAATCGGCCGGCAAAACCGGGGAAATCAAAATCTACGGCCTCGACGCCCAGCAGGACGTTCTCAAGGAAGTCAAGGAAGGCAACATCCAGGCAACCATTTTCAATGATTTCCACGGCGAAGCAAACACCGGCATGGACCTGCTTATTAAGGCGATAGGCGGCGAAACAGTGGAAAAAGAAACGCTGATTGAGCCGAAAGTCGTTACAAAGGAAAACGTAGACGAGTATATTAAATAATACCTCCGCTCTTTTAACGTGCTTGCCCTGCTTAACGGCGGGGCAAGCGCCCTTTGCTATCCAATTCGATTTATAATTTATTCCACACCGGAAGGAAGGTTTCACGATGAATATCAGGGATAAAATTTTAGAAGAAATTAAACGTTCAAACGGCGTGCTCAATTTAAAGCCGTGCTGGGTGCACCGCACGCTCCTGCCGCCCGGGAAGCGGCTAAAGCTCAATCCGGACGATTTGTACCGCGCGGGCGCGGAGCACGGCGGCGTATGCGAGCGGTGGCTTTCCTCCACGGGCATGGCGGACAACGGGGAGCTGACGCTTGAAAACGAGGGACTGAGCTTCGTCGTGCTAAACGGCGGAGAGGAGCTGGTCACATTAAAGGACGCGATTGAAGCGGCGGGCGATACGATTCTGGGTAAAGATATTATGGAAGCGTACGGCTGCCTGCAGTCCTTTGCCAAATTTTATGATTTCCAGGCGCCGATTCCGTTCCATGTACACCTTTTGGAGCAGGACGCGCAGAAGGTCGGCGCACATTCCAAGCCGGAGGCGTATTTTTTCCCATATCAGCTAAACGCAATCGACTACCACAGCGCTTATACCTATTTCGGCCTGCTTCCGGGCACCGCAAAGGAGGATATTGTCGATTGTATCTCCCACTGGGGCAGGCATGGCGACAATGGAATCGTCGAGCATTCCGCGGCGTTTAAATTGAAGCTCGGCACCGGCTGGAACATTCCAGCTGGTATTTTACACGCGCCCGGCTCTTTCGTAACCTACGAGCCGCAGCGCGTCAGCGATACATCTTCCTTCTGGCAGTCGATGGTTCACGACAAGTTTATGGAACGCGAGCTGATGACCAAGTTTTATTCCGATGATAAAAAGGGCGACTACAGCTACATCGCCGATTCCATCGACTGGGAGGCAAACCTCGACCCGGATTTCAAAAAGAACCACTATCACGAGCCTATCCCCGTAAAGCCCCTGGAGGAAATGGAAGAGGAAGGCTGCCGTGAGGAATGGGTCGTATATGGCTCCAAGGACTTTTCCGCAAAACAGCTGACTGTCCTGCCGGGGCAGACCGTAACCATAAAGGACGCCGCGGCCTACGGATTGATTATGATGGAGGGCTACGGCACAATAAACGGGATTGAAATTGAAACCCCCGCGATGATTGGCTACGACGATATTACCGCGGACGAAATGTATGTATGCTTCGACGCGGCGAAAAAGGGCGTTGTCATAAAGAATTTCAGTAAGAAAAGCCCGCTTGTCATGCTCAAGCACTTCGGGCCTGCAAACCCTGACGCGGAACAGTTTCTATAAAGGAATGGGGGAATAGCCGTATGAAAATCGGGATGAACCTGCTGCTCTGGACGGACAGGCCCACAAGGGAGCATCTTCCGCTTCTGCGGCAGATAAAAGAATGGGGCTTTGACGGCGTGGAATTCCCGCTGGACGACATGACGCCGGAGGATACCCTTCTCTTTTCACAGGAGCTAAAACGCCTTTCGCTGGGGGCGACAGGCATCATTGCAATGCCGGCGGATAAAGCGGACCCCATAAGCCCCAACCCGGAGCTGCGCCTTTCCGCGGCAGGCTATATGAAGGCTTGCATCGAAAAGGCGGCTGTCCTTGGCGCAACCGTCATCGCGGGCCCGCTGTATGAGGGGCTGGGCCGTTTTACGGGTACGGGCCCTACAGAGGAAGAAATAGACCGGTGTGTGCAAACCTACCGTCAAATCCTGCCGTGTGCGCAAGAATACGGGATAACCTTGGCGGGCGAGCCCATCAACAGGTTCGAGACGTATTTCGTCAATACAATCGCTCAGGCCCTGCAGATAGCAAAGCGTATCGATTCCCCTTACTTCGGCATCCACGCCGACACCTGCCACGGGAATATGGAAGAGCTCGATATGCCGCAGTCTATAAGGGACGCGGGAAAATATATCAGGCATGTGCATATTTCAGAGAATACGCGCGGTATTCCCGGGACGGGCTGCGCCGTTACGTGTGACGTTTTCAATGCGCTCCGCGACATCGAATATGACGGATGGCTGACGATAGAGGCGTTCGACACCTCTGTACCCGCGCTTGCCTCTCGCCTGCACATCTGGCGTGAAATGGCGCCGTGCAAAGAGGATATCGCCGTGAAGGGGCTTGCGTATATCAGGGAACATTTGTAATAAACAGACATTACAGCATACGCAAAACGCCCGCTTTTATAAGCGGACGTTTTGTTCTGCGTACAGCTTTTTTATATAGCGCCCGCATTCTGATTTTGATAATACAAATGAAAATTTGCCAGCTTGTGCAATAAACGCGCCTGCTGGTTTATGGGCTTCCATTCAAAACGGCGGCCTTGCTTTTAGGGTACATACGGCGGCCGTATCAGGAATTCGAGAAAAAGCAAGACGATTGACTGCGCCATGAAAATGTAGAATATTGGGTTTGAAAACGAAAGGGAGACGGCTTTTGACCGTCTCCCTTTCGTTTGTTCCGGTAATAAATATGGTGTTAGCTATAATCCTTCATCAGGCTGGAAAAACAGCTCTGGATAATTTGATATGAGTCCTTCAGCCTTGTGTGCCACGTGGATTTTTCTATCGCGTCCCATTTGTAAGCCTTCATCTCTACCTGTGAGTTGTCGCCCGCGAACACAGCGCCCAGCATGATATTCCCGCCGTCCTGAAACGTGATTTGCCCGCTTTGGAAAAAGTCGCCTATTACTTTCTTTTCCGCCGCGTTTACCACGCCTAACAGGTACCAGGGCAAGCGTATTTCAATCGCATTATCACCATAGCAGAAATCTGCCAGGGAATCGTAGCCGCTGCTATCCGGGTTGCCGTTCCCATAACGCAGCAGCCCCGACTCATATGCCTTGGGCTCGTACGTTTTGCCGGAAAGCGGCAGGACGATTTCGTTGCTCAAAAACTGACGGATTTGATTATATACGCCGGAATTTTTCTTTTCGTTTTCTTTCTGGCGCTCAAACAGGTTTTTTTCCACCGCGTACTGGTAATAAAATAAATCGTTATAGGCGTCAGTGAGCAGGCGCGTCTCTTTTTTTCCGTTTAGTTCCAGTAAAAAATCAGCGGGGTCGCTGAAAATAAGCGCTTCCCTTCCGGCAAATATACTGCCGTTCCCGCCTAAGGATATGGGAAGGTATAGATGGCATTCCTCAGGAGAAGCCGTGCCGACGAGCTTTACCATCAAGTAAAGATATCCCTCGTCCGTTTTTACATAGACTCTGGTTTTTTCATCCTTGTAAACAGGCTCGTCTCCGTCCCATTCGGACAGGCTGCCGTCAGGGCAGCTAACGCTTTTTGTCTTGCCCGGCTCGCAGGAAAGAAGGCCGTAGCCCTGTTCCGCAGACTGGGCGTTCGGCGTGCGCTTTTCAGAATCCTCGGGCGCATATTTTACGGTATTCCACGTCTGCTTAAACCATTCGTCCTGCCATTCGAACACCATGGAGCCCGCAAACTGCTCACGCGCGAGGTCCTGCGCCATTTTAGCGGTGTACTCGCCCTGCTGCTGCTCCGTCAAACCGCCCTGGTTATAGCCCATCACACTTTCATGTGCGATGCCGCGCGAGGATGGCACGCCGAATTCCGCGGCAATCACAGGGACGGAATATTGTTTCTTTAAATCGCGCAGGTAGGCGCGGTAGGGATTGGATTGCTCCGTAAAATCAATAAAATCGACATATTCGGGCTGATAATTTATAAATTCCGGGTAATAGGGGTACAAATCGATTGCGGCAAACAGCCCGGCGTAGAATTCCGGTTTTGCCTTGATATGCTCCGTATCTACCGGCACGGCGTCTTCCTCCGGGAACGGCTCGTTGCTGTGCGTAAGGCTGTCGGTCGTCGACCAGTTGAGGAAGGCCACCGGCGTCTGTGCGCTGTAGGTTTTTGTTTCGTAGGAAATCAGCGTGTCGCCCGTCTGCGCGAGGAAGACCTCAAAGGGAGAAGCGTTTTCCGTTTTGAGGTAATTTCCGGTATACGCCTTGCGTTCAGCGTTATTTTTGTTCGTGTTCGTTACAAAATCCGGCTGCCATTCAAGCCCCAGGATATAGCCCGCTACATATTTTGAGATATCACGGTCGTAAACGGCGTTTTCTATGCTGCCATAAGAAGTGTAATCGCTGTTCCCGTGGATAATATCGGCCGTTTCCGTACAGGCGCGCTCAAACGCCTGTACGATTTTGCCGTTTTCTCCAAAGGCGTCTCCTACGGTTTCCATATACGTTTCGTTAAACCAGATTCCCTGTAAAAGATACAGCGGATTTTCCGGGTGCTTTTCGTTGTAATCGGCAAAGGCGTTATAGAAATCGGGGTTCATTACGGTAAAAACCTTGACGGTGTTCGCGTTCATCGCCGCAATCTGCCCGAACCACTCCATATAGGTGTCATATGGGATATCCGGGTCGTTCAAATCGGTCGTCGGGAGCGTAAGGCCCATGTTGACGCCCTTTAAATACGTGCATTTCCAGACGCCGCCTGTCAGCGTATAGAAATAATCATTGGAGGCTCTGGTATAAAGCTTGACCTTTCCGCTGTCAACCGCCTGGATGGTTGCCTTCGGCGTGGGGTAGGCGTCCTTGCCATCAATCACAAGCGGGGGCTGCGTGCTCTGGGTGGGATTCCCCGCGGGAGAAGCCTGCCTGCCTCCGAGCGTCATCCAAAGGATGGAAAAGACGGCCGCCGCGGTGAGCAGCGCGGCCGTCGCGATAATCATATGGCGTCTTTTATACAGGTGCTTTTTCGCCGGCGTTTCATTGTTATCCATGTGTTCATTCACAGGCGGTTCTCCTTCACTATTCAAATTGCGGGAGCTGGTCTTTCAGAATGTAGTAGGAGGGCTTTAAGCGCTCATGATACGTCGGAAGCGTCCATTCCTCCCATGTATATGTGCCGCTGAGCTTGATTTCCTGCTCGGATTTGGAATCATAAATCCCCATGCCGACCGCCCAGTCGTCCGTATCCATCGCAACAATGTTCTGCATGGTATAGAAATCGTCCATAACCTGCTTGCCCGACGGATCCATTACGTTTAGAAGCTGCCACGGGATTTTGATTTCCAGCGCGCCGTCCCTGTAGCAGAAGTCCGCGAGCGAATCGTAATCCTCCGCGTCCGGGTTTGCGTTGCCGTAGGTAAGCTTGCCCGTTTCATACGAGCCGAAGGGGATAACGGTGTTTTTCGGCGGGACGGTCATTTCATAATTATAGCACATCATCATGTTGTTGAAGCGCCCGGAATTCTTGGTGCGGATGTCATCGACCAGCTCCAGCATTTTATATTGTTCACCGTAGAGGTAATAAAATACATCATAGTAAGAATCTACCGTAATACGGGAATTGTCCTTGCCGTTGATTCGGATAACAAAATCAGCCGCCTTGTCAAACGTTACCTTTTCATCCTTGATACGGAGGTTTCCCTGCTGCGCGATGGTGTCGAGCGGAATCAGCAGCGTGTCGTTATCAAAGTCGTAGGAGTCGGACTTTACCATAAAATAGACGTATTTCTCGTCGCTCTTCATGTAAAGGCTGCCCGCTGAATTTGTAAGGATAGGGGAATTGTCATTCCAGTCGCCGATATCCCCGTCTACATAGCAGGTGCTTTTTTCCTCGCCCGGGTCGAACGCCAATATCCCGAAGTTTTGCTCGTTCGTCTGGTAGTTGCTCCAGAACGGGCGTTTGTCCGGCACGTCGAACTTGACGTTGTTCCAGGTCCGCTTGAACCATTCATCCTGCCAGGTAAAGACGATGCCGCCGGCGTAGTTTTCCTCATACATCGACTTGAACATATCCAGCAGCATTTCCGCCTGGTCGGTTTCGCTCACGCCGCCCTGGTTGTAGCCCATGATGCTTTCATGCGCCTTGCCGCGCGACGTCGGAATGCCGAACTCCGCGACGATAATCGGCATAGTGTGCGCAAGCTTCAAGTCCTTCAAATACGCGCGGTAGGGGTTTACCTTCCCGTCGGGGTCTATATAATTGATATAGTCCTCCTGATAGTTGAACGAGTCCGGGTAATAGGGGTAAACGTGATAGGAGGCAAACTGCCCGGGGAGGAACCCGTCGCGGCTTTTTATATTTTCCATATTGACCGTCGTGCGGTCCTCGTCCTCATGCGGCTCGTTTGGGTGGGAAATCGGGTCCGTCGTCACCCAGTTCGCAAACGCTACAGGCACCTGCACGCCGTATTCCTTCGTCTGCCGCTCAATGACCTTGTCGCCGACGCTGCACAAGAACGACTCAAACGGTGTGGCGCTCATCGTATAGAGGTAATTTCCCTCATACTCGTTTTTGTCGGGATTATTGTTGTTCGTGTTGTCTACGAGGTTCGGGTCCCATTCAATACCGATAATCCAGCCGGCAAGGTATTTCGATACATCCGCCGTATATTCGCCGGAGGCAAAGCCCGCGCGCGCCGGCAGCGTTTTATTTCCGTGGAGCACGTCTACAAGGTCGAGCGCGTCCTGCGTGAAGTCCTCCGCAATTTTTCCATTTTGGGCGTACACGTCTGATAAAGCCTGTACGTCCGCCTCGTCTATCCAGACGCCCTGGAACAGATAGAGCGGTTTTTTCGCCTGTTCGTTAAAGTCGTACAGAGCATTATAGAACTGCGGGCGCAGCGTTGTGTAAACGCGGATGCAGTTGACGTTCATATCGCTAATCTGCTGGAACCAGCGGTAGTAATCCTCATAGCTGATGGTAAGCTCGCCGGGGAACAGGCCGGGCTCGCCCGCGCCGATATTCACGCCCTTAAGGAACTCCTTTTTCCATTCCCCGTTTTGGTAAAAATAAAAGTAGTTGCCCTCCGCCTTGACGCGGTATTTCAGGCTGCCCTGCGTAACATAATCGAAGGAGCTGCCGGACGGCTGGGAAGACGTACCTTCCTCCTCTTCGCCGAACGGGCGGATACCGACGCCCCGCAGCAGCCCGGTTTGTATTAAAATAAGCACAACCGCTATAACGGCTACCGCCGCGATGATGATTTTTTTGCTCTTCATATGATGAACTCCTTATCGGTTATGTCCTTGCAGTAATCTGAAGCTATTTCTTGCCGGCGTTTCCGGTACTGCTGGTGTTGAAGTCCTGCCGTTTGATTTGCCCCCAGGTGTTTTTCAGCTGAGGGTAACGCAAAATGCCCTCCATACGGAAGATGGTGACGAGCTGCCGGTAGCCGAAGTTTTCGAGAATCGCGTACAGCGTGAGCGTCATGACCTGCTTGGCCGACATGCGCTCCTGGCGGGTTTTCTGTTCCAGAATCAAACCGCCGAGTGAAATGACGATGCCAAGCCCGATTGCAAGGAACAGGTACAGGAGGAAGAATTGCAGGCTCAGCTCGCCCAAAAAGAGGGAAAGCGGGATAATCAGGTAGCCGAGCACCTCAATCGGTGCGCCGAGCCATTCGAAAATCCAGCTGTAGGGGATAGAGAACAGTCCGACCGCCCCGTAAAAGGGGTTTAAAATCATCTTTTTATGATGGAACAGCGTGTCTGTCAGCCCGATGTGCCAGCGCCTTCTCTGGCTGCGCAAATCCTTCAGGGACATCGGCCCCTGCGTCCAGCAGACGGCGTCCTCACAGAATACGATGTTGTATTTTCTTTTCAGCTTGCCGCGCCTGAGCTTTTCGTGGATGCGCACGACAATTTCCATGTCCTCGCCGACGGTACCGTTTTTGTAGCCGCCTACGTCGATGACCGTCTGCTTGTTGAACACGCCGAACGCGCCTGAGACAATCAGCAGGGAATTGTTCATGCTCCAGCTGACGCGGCCCGCGAGGAACGCGCGGAAATATTCGACTATCTGGAACTTTTCGACCGCTTTTTCCGGCATGGTAAAGCTTTTCCATTCACCCTTTTCAATAACCGCTCCGTTTGCAATACGGACGAGCCCGCCCGCGACGACCGTAGAGGAATCCTTCATAAACTCGGTCGCAAGCTTTAGCACGGCGTCCTTCTCAATACGGGAATCGGCGTCCAGGCAGACGAACAGGGGATAGACTGAAACGTTGATGCCGGCGTTTAAAGCGTCCGACTTACCGCCGTTTTCCTTGTCTACATAGATAAGCCTGGGGTATTTCGCGTTGTAATAAACCCCGCGGATTTCCTTGGTCGGGATAGACACCTTGATGGAGTGCTCTATTTTATAAAGCCCGAACGCGCTTATTATTTTGTCATGCGTCGAGTCGGTCGAGCCGTCGTTTACGACAATCAGCTCAAATTCCGGGTAATCGAGCTCCATCAGCGCGTGGATATTATCCACGATATGCGCTTCCTCGTTATGCGCGGGAACGAGAATGGAAATCGGCATCAGGTTTTCGGAATCGATGTAATTGATATAATCGTCCGCCGGCTTGCGCTTGCGGTGCTTTGTAATCTGCCGGTATGAAAACACGAGCTGCAGCACGTAGATAATGCTCAGCAGCAGGGTAAAGACCATACAGAAAATATTGAAGTAATAAATAAAGACGCGCACGGCGTTCATAAAATTCATTCGGTTGTGCCGCCCCCTTCACCATTTTGTGAGCTTTGTTTCTCCCCGTTTTGGGGAACGTCCTGCAAAACAGGGGAGGGCGCGGACGGTTCCGCCGCGGCAGCCGCTTGGGTATCCGCATCTTTGGAAGCGCCAAAAAGCCCTCCTGCGGCTTCGTTTTTATCTCCCATGGAAGCGTGCCGCTCCTCCAGGATTTCCTTTGCTTCCTTATTTGGGTTGATGTCGTATTTTTTGTAAAGCGCGTATTTTACCGCGTCTGATGCAAATTTATCGTAGCCATTCAGCACCGCTTCGATGTGCTCCCAGGTCCTGTCGCATTCGACAAGCGTTTTGGCGGCGTTAAAGCGCACCCACCATTCCTTGTCCTGTGTCGCCTCTTCCAGCGCGCTGAGGCAGTTTTTCGTGTGCAGGACGCCAAGCTCCTTCACGGCGGTTGCGCGCACGACCCAGTTTTGGTCGCGCGAGGCTGTAATGAGCGCCTGCTCGTATTCCTTCTTGCCTATCTTTCCAAGCGCCTTGATACACGCAATTTTGATATTGTTGTTTTTGCTGTCCGTGCCTTCGATATACATATCCTCAAACTCGGTAAATCTGAAGTCCGAAATCCCCTTGATAATCGTTGACTTGATGTAATCGTCGTCGCACTGCTCAAAGATACGCCTTGCAAGCGAAAGCATATCGCCGCCGTATACGTCGAGCAGCTCCAGGATAATCCGGTGGGAATACCGGTAGTTCTTTTCACAGTTTATAATAAACTGCGCGACGGATTCCTCGTCCCCAAAGGCGGAAAGCGCCATGGCCGCGTTGTAGGAAACGTCCGCGTTCCTCACATCCATCAGCTTGCGGATTTCCGGGATTTCATCCTCGCCGCCGAAGGTGGCTATTTTCCTGCAGGCAAACGCTTTTTCATACTGGTTTCCGTCATGCAGCATATCACGGTAGAAATCAAGCGGGACAATCTGGTCGTTCAGGTAACAGGCTGCGGCCTTCTGCTCGTCGTCATACTGCTCCAGGAACAAAACATCCAAAATCCGGTCAGACATAATGTCCATCCTCATCTGGTCGTCCCCTACAAATTCCTTGAGCGCCTCAGTCTCTGTTTTCAAAGTGGACTGCGTTGGGTAATTTAAAATCATGCCGAGGGAATTGTCTATGTATTCGACGGCGGCGAAATGCTTCTTGGCATGGGACTCCTGTCCCTCTGCTAGGGAAAACAGCCAAAGCAGCTCCGCCACAATGACAAGCACGCATATAATGATACCTAAAATAGCAATCTGTTCATAGCTCATGGCGGAATTCATCTGCTTTCTAATAGTTAGATGTAAAGTAACGCTGCAGGATTTTGAAGCTTGCCTTTTGGCGGAATACATATTCAGGCTGCGTCCACGCGGACCATTTGAAAGTCTTGTACCCGCCGGATTTTTTGCTTTCCGGGAAGATATACGCCGTGTCTTTGCTGCCCTTGTCGGCAATCAGTACGGAGAAGATGATGCCGTCGGTGCTCATCGTCTGCAAGCCGAATGCGTCCTTATCGATTTCCTTCTGGCTTCTGGTGTCGTTTAACACGAGCATTTTGGACGGGTCGGTGATGTTGAGCAGGCTCAAGGGAATGCGCAGATGGATGGTGGAGCCCGTCTGGTAGAAGTGGTTCGCGCTGTCGTCGAACGGCCCGTAAACAAGCTGGCATACGTAATCGTATTTCCCTTTATACGTTTCCTTTGAGCTGTATTTCCCGTTGCTGCGGTTGTAGCTCGGTATTACATAGAGCGCCGCCGTGTTCTTGCTTTCAAACTTGACGGTATATTCCATACCGGAGAGGCTCGTCGCAAAGTAGTCGGAATCATAAAGATATTCGCCGTTGTTTCTCTGGTAGGTATCCAGCCCGATTATCAGCTGCTCCTGGTCGTAATTGATTTCGCTGTCAAAGACTGCCGTTACATATAGGTAAGAAGGGTCTATAGAGACCTGCATCTCCTGCATACGGCCAGTGTCCTTGACGCTCATGCCAATTTCTCCCGAATTCTTCGGTTCAATCGAAACGACGCCGGTGTTCTGCATATAGTCGAGCATGTCATGCCAGAGGGGATTGTCCTTTTCCGGCAGGATAAACTTCGACTGCTCATCGGACAGCTTGCTCCAGCAATCGGCGAAGTCCCCAATCAGGCCGCCAAGGTATCCTTCGGTGTCCACCGCCTGCAGCATACGGACAAGTCCGTTGCCCTGCTGGGTTTCCGTCAGGCCGTTGATGGAGGTTTCCTTTTCAAAGGCGTTGGTGTTGGTGGACAGCACAATATTGTCCGCCAGCACGGGATAGTCCGTATGGAGCTTCTTTACCTCACGGACATAGCCGCCATAGGCAAAGGTACCCGACGCGTCGGTGTAATCGCCAAACAAATCTTTCGTATGGTTCAATAACAGGTCGTCGTAAGGCGTAAGCGGGTAAGAAACGAAGAACGAACCGCCCGTTTTATCGGACGCGTCCAGGCTGTTCAAATCGAAGCTTACGCTTTCATAGTCAAGCACCCAGCCGGAGCCGCCGATTAGGCGGGGGTTACCCGCGGCGCCCACAGGCGTAATGTATTCAAACGTTTTTTGCTGGTATAAGTAGATATAATCGCACAGCTCCGCCATCAGCGCCTGTGCCGCGCTGCCTCCGTAGACGGAAATGTAATCGCCCTGGTAATCTGCCGGGCTCCTGTTTTCCTCATTGATTGCTTTTATGGTTTCCAAGGAGTCGTCAATCTGCGCGATAAAGCCAATCAGGTAAGCGGCCGCGTCGATTGAGTAGGTTCGTTTTTCCTTCTGTTCGGCAGCTTCACTGTTTTTGCCATGTATACTGTTAATGACATACTCAATATATTTTTTGATTTCCTTTTTTGGCTCGTCATAAACCGCCTGGTCGCCCGTTACCGTGTTGGGAAGAGGGATGGTCTGTAAAAAGTAAACGGGCTGCTCCGGATTTTCCAGGTTGTGCTCACACAGCGCGCGGTAGAATTCCGGCGGCATCAGGTCATAAGCGCGTACGGTATTGCCGCCCATTTCGGCGATTTGTTTAAAATAATCCTGATAAACGGAAATATCCCGGGTGTCATCCCCGATGCCGTCTCCGGGCATTACGCCGTTTACGTTAAAGCCCTTGACAGGGAACGCCTGCCATTCATCGCCGTTTTTCAGCTGGAACCCGTTGCCCTCGATTCGGAAGCTCGCCTGGCTGTTTGGAGCTGGCTGGACGACATTTTCTTTATTCTCTTTTGTCTGCTTTAAAATCGTATCCATTAAGGGCGTGTAGAAGTTCCAGTAAAAATTTGTGATGTCGCCCGCGCGCTCATAGCTGAACATCTGGTAAAGGTTCAGCGAAAACAGGAAATGCGAATAACGCTCAAACGAAACATAATCGTTGAAATCGCCCGCGAAATAATAGGCGGGGGCCTTCGCGTTTTTGGTGCGCACAACCGCGGGAAAATCCGTCTCGTTGGAGATTTTACCGAATTTTTCTTTGCCGCTGTCGTTCAAATTCATGCGGTAGCTTGCGATGGTTTCGGTGCCGTACTCCGGTGTGACGATTTCAAACCAGTTATAATAATTGACGGCGTGCTTGCCGAATTCCTTCTCGTAATCGGGATTGATGCTGATAGAAAGCATGTCTCCGTCAAAATCCTTTTCCTCGAGCACGATGATTTCTTCCTTTTCCGAAACGAGCAGCATTCCCGCGCCCTTATAGTCCCAGGGCCGCCCGAACTGGCTTTCGTGGAGCGACTGCGCCCAGGTGGGAACATCCGACAGGTCTGCCATATCTGTGATATAGCGTCCGGTCCATCCCGTATACTTAAAGCCAAAAGTGCTTTGCAGCTCGCCCTTGACAGAATCCTCCGTTGCGCTTGCGAGGATATCGGTCTCCGCAATCAGCGTCGCGCCGTTTTCATGCGCGACCGCGGCGGCGGAAATATCATCATAGGAAATCCCCTTGTTGCCGTCCTTTGTGTTTTTTGTATCCGCGCCGTACGCGTCCGCAAGGTAAACCATGTCGGGCGTGCGCCCCAGGTTCGCCATGCTTTTTTCCTCAGGCTGTAAGTCGCCGCTGAGCACGGAGCCGTAATAGTCCGTTTCATAATCGTAGGCGTTGCCAGTCTGTGGGTTTTTATATTTGAGCGTGTCGAGCAGCCAAAACAGGCCGTAGTGCTTTCGGAAACTCAAGATGGGGTCGTCTGCCGTACCGGAAGCGCCCGCGGGCACCGTTTTGTCCAGCACAACAATATCAAGCGGGGAAGAGGGGATTAAGAACCAGCCGCCGAAAATGATAATGGCGAGCAGCAATATTGCTGCCGGTATGATAAAATACGGCTTTAAAAACCGTTTCGCTTTTTCTTTCATCGTTTCAGTCAGCCTTTCGTATCTTCGGGCAGCGGCGCCGGCCCGTCATATTTATGCTTGATGTCGAGCATCCTGTCCTTACAGCGGTTGAATGCTTTTATAATTTCGGGGTCGAAATGCCTGCCGGACTGCTCGTTGATATGCGCGGCCGCTTCCTCCTCTGGCCATGCCTTTTTATAGGAGCGTTCGCTCAAAAGCGCGTCGAATACGTCGGCTACCATAACGATACGCGCGTACAGGTGGATGTTCTTACCCTTGATTCCCATATAGCCCGTACCGTCGAACCGCTCATGGTGCTCCTTCGCGATAATCGCCGCGGCTTCCATGAATTCGCCCGATGACTTTGACAGGATATTATAACCATAATAAATGTGCTTTTTGATTTGCTCGAACTCCTCTTCCGTGAGCTTGCCTTCCTTGTCGATGATTGCCTCGGGAATAGCCAGCTTGCCGATGTCGTGCATCATGGAAGCAATCGAAATAATCTCGCGCTCCTTTTCCTCGATGCCGAGCTCTTCGCACAGCACGTTTACAAATTCGGACACAACCTTCAGGTGCTCGCCTGTATTATGCGAACGGTACTCCGCAAGCTCTGCAAGGTTCAGGAATACGTTGATTTGCGTGTCGTTCATGCCCTTGTGCAGCTTCATGCTGTTAAGCGCGGATTCAAAGTTTGTGTACGCGATGTGCATGATGTTCTGTAAATTGGACGAAATACCTCCGGTCACGCCCTCTACATGGATAATACAGAAGACCTCGCTCTGGTAGCGCAGGAGCATATCGACACAGCGCGCGCCGAACAGGAGGGATTCCCCGTCCCTGTCGCGCGAATGCTCAAGTATTTTTTCATAGCGGCATGCTTCCGCCTGGTTTTCCGTGTATATTTCATGGAAAGCGCCGCTTTCCATCAGAGCAATACAGATACTAATGTTTCCTTCTCCCAGGCTGGCGTTTTCCTCACGGCACAGGCGGTCAAACAGGACGAGGTCCTTCACGGCGTTTGCCGTTTCGCGGCAGAAGCCGATATCGTCCTGCTGGGTAAAGACGACGGCGCAGCTCGATATGGTGCGCTGTACCCATTTTGAATCGAGCTCAATCTGCTTTTCACGCTCACGCAGGCGGATATGTACGCGGATTGACTGCTTGACGAGGATAAAGAACGCGATATAGCAGAAAACGAATATTCCTGCGAAGGAAAGCTCGTGTATGGGCGGCATCCAGCCAATGAGCTGGTTGAGGAAATCAAACAGGATACAGAAGGAGCCGCTTAGGTATGCAAAGGTAATCAGCGCGCTGTAACGCTGGTTCCCCTGTACAAAATCGGTCATACGCAGCGTAACGAGTACGACGCCGGCAAGCAGGACAAACGGCGCGAGCATTAAAAGCCATACGCCGATTATGTCTGGCAGAATCATATAAAGCACGGCGTAAATCATCTGCGCCCAGACGACGATTTGCTCGTTCCTGCGCCAGCCGCTTACTATATGGATACTGATAAACGACATTCCCGCGCTTGAAGCAAGGATGGAGAGCGCCTCGATTTTATAGAGCCAGGGGCTTGAAAAGCCGGAAGCAAAAAAACCGGCCTGAGAAAGAATAAGCCCAAGCCCTGTGAGCAGCAGCATCCCGCCGACCCATACGGCAGCGTTCAATTGGTAGCCCTTGACGGAGAACAGGCCCATTAAAATAATGATTAGAATCGCGGTCAGTATAACGCCGATACCCAGGGAGATGCCGATAACGCTTAACAGGGAAAGCACATTGACTGCGCTCGCTGGCGAAATCAGCCTTACGTCAAGGTCGAAGGAAAGGGGTACCTGCAGGTAAAGCTCTAGCTGCTGTTCCTTGTCAGACGCGCTTACCGTGACGACATTCGTCCGGTTTCCCGTATATACCTGCGCGCCATAACCGTTGTTATATATCTCCTTGCCGTCAAGCAGTACCTTGACCGGATTTCCAGCGGTTACAATTTGCAGCGCCTTTTCCTGTGCGTGTACGGGCAGTGTTGTGCGCATGCGGACAAACTGAGAACCAAACTGCTTTGTAACAGGCTTGTTTACGTTGGCGATATTCCATTCCTCTATCTTACCTTCAATGGAGGAGCTGTCGCCGCCCCAGACAAAACGCCAGTCCGTAATGGAAATATCATCCTCCGCCATGGGCTTTAACTGCGGCTCGACCACACACAGCGGAAGGACCGCGGCAAGCAGTAAAATAAATACGAGCAGGGAAAGCCCGATACTTTGGATGATTTTCAAATTGGTAAACTTGACTTTCATTCTATTGGCTCCATCTTATGTAAAATCGCCGGGGGATCGGCCCCGGCGTCATGCTATTCTTATTGAATCTTAGAATATTTTTTCAGGAGGTTTTTGGCGTTCGCGCGCTCCTTATGCGTTACGCCGAAGGCAGGTTTTACCGGCTCCGCAGGCGTAGAATTGTTCTTGAGCGTTTCGATAATGGATACCTTCTTTTCTTCCGTAAGCGTATCCGCCGCTTTGGAAGAAAGGCTATCCCCAGAGGGAAGCCTCGTCTGGTGCGGGACGGCGCCGGTATCCACGGCGCGTGTTTGGGCCTGCGCGGCCGCCGCGCCATCCCGCGCGATTTCCGCGGGGAGCGATTCAATGAGCCTGTCTATTTTTTCTATCGTTTCTTCATAAGCGCATACAAGCAGGTAAACCCTGTCGGTAAGCGCGGTTTTCAGCTCTGTAAGCTGGCGCCTGATATCGTCCGTCTTTCCTATGGTTTCTTTTTCAAAGGCGTCACAGCGCAGTAATAGCTCCTGGTTTTCTTTGTGCAGCGCTTCGTTTTCCGCCAGAAGTGCCTGAAGCTGCTCGTCAGGCTGTAAAAGGGCCTGCGTACCGGAAGCTCCGCCGGTAACTTCTCCGTCCGTCACGTCCGGCAGGGAAGAGGGCGCGGCTTGTTCCGCGGCCTCCGCCTGCGGCGCGGCATTTTGTTCTGTTTTCGTTTCGTTGGGGCTTACAGCCGTATGCATACGCGGGGTCACCTTCCGTCAAAGAGAGAGCATACAGAAAACGGGTTACTGCGTTTTCATGCTCTTTATAATATATCCGTCACCCTGCTTTTCAAAAACGCCGGTGACGGTGCTGTCCTTCTGCGTCTTGTCCTCTTCCTTAAAGAACGTGGCTGTCAGAGTGTACTGCCCGTCGCCTGTTTTATCACAGGAGACGTTTGCGTAAACCATAGCGCCGAGCTTCGGCTGCCACATTTCTACAAGGCCGCTATCTTTATTGTAAAGGTCGCTTTTGGAAACGTCAACATTATTTTTGCCAAAAAGCTCTGTGATTTTCTCGGAAATCGATTCAGGGAGCACCTGGCGGAATAGCATGTTCTTTTCGTCGGGCATTTCGGTCAGGCTGTCATAATAAATATGGCAGAACGCAAGCTGGACGACCGCGCTCACTGACAGGTCGGAAACGGAATCGAAGGCATCTATTCCAAACTGGTATTTCAGCTCGTAAAGCCGTTTCGTATAGAATACGGGGTCGAAGCTTTCGTCGTTGAAGCCGTTTGTTACTTTGATGGCGGCATATGCGCTGTCTGAGGAAGCGGAGCTTTGCGGTGCCTTCTGGGAAGACACAGCCTTACTGCTGTTTTCGTTGTCCTTGACGGTATCGTAGTCTTTCTGCGACAAGAGCACGCCGACAATACAGACGGCGGCAATAACGACGGCCGCCGCGCTGAGCGCGAGTATCACTGGAAGCTTTTTATTGACGGATTTTTTCATATTTGACTGCCTGGCCTTTCCTGCATATTTCTGAGAATTACCAAAAATTACGGCTGACTAAAGAGGGACTCAGCAGTTGAGGCTTCTTTAATCAGCCGGTTTCATTTGTAATGGATAATAAGGGGGGATGGTTACTTATAATTTGTTCGGATTAGTACGGCCAATTGTACCATTCCAGGTTGGAATCGACAAAAATGTTCTGGGAATCGACGACCTGGCTTTTTACAAAAGCCTTGACGTTTACAGTCGCACCCAGCGGGAAGTTAATCGACAGGCTCTCAAGCGGGGTGGAAAGCACCTGGTCTACGCCCGTCAGCTTACTGTAGTCACCCTTTTCAAAATGAAAGCGTACCGGCATAAAGTAACGGTCGTTATCGACCCTCAGGTAAAGCTCCTTGTTTTTCTTATGTGTGAATTCATATACGACGGGACCCGCGAGCCCCTGACCGTCGTCCGTATACGTATTTGTATCCCAATTGTTTGTGCAGACCTGGAAACGGATGGTGCCGTATTTCGGCATATTGAATTTGTCTCCGCTCTTGAGGATGCGTCCGTCCTCAAGCCTGATGGACATCCTGCGCGCAACCACCGCGGTGATTGTAACCTCGCCGTCGCTGGGCTGTGTGTCCGTATTGCCGCCTGCCGAAGGCTCGGTCGGCTGTTCAGAGCCGCTGTTATCGGAGCCGCCGGGCTGTGCGGGCGTTTCCGGTGCGGGCTGTGTGGGTTCCTCGGGCTGGGGAGCCCCGCCGCCTGTTATCTGGCTGTTGTTTTTGTCGCCTACGCCGTCAATAATATCTGAGGGAAGCTCCTGAAAGCCGCCAAGTCCAATATAGCCCGAGCCGCTCAGGTCGAGCGTATTGGTAATAAGCTGCCCTTTGATGTAAGAGCTGCCTGCAAGCTTGGTTTGGGATTCCGGCGCGTAAACGAGGCCGGTAATTTTATTGTCGCCGTCGAACATGACGTCCTTGCCGGCGTAGACATTGCCGGTCATCGCCGTGCTGTTCATATGGAAATTTGAATAGGGAACGATAATATTGCCGGCAAATTTTGCGTAGTTCATATTGATATTTTTACTGTAGTCGTTGATGAACATGGTCAGGTATTCCGGCTTTCCGCCATTGTCCGACGCACTGCCGGTGTTGAAGGAGCCATTGTTGACAGAGCCGATTTCATCGACATAAATAACAGCTTTCCCGCTCTTTATATTGATAATGCCGTTGTTCGTAAGCTTGCCGACCCGGATGATGGCGACGCCGCCGAGCGCGTCGATGGTGAGCGTCGTATCATAAGGGACGGTCAGGTTGCGGATAAAAGCGTCGGTCTTGAGGACAAAACCATTTTTGAATTCGCCGCTGCCGACGGTCAAATCTTTCGTCCCGTCCTTAAACTGCGTGCCCTTTTCGAGAAAATATGTTGTTTCAGGCGCTTTACTGTAGCTTTCAAACCGATAGGAGGGTACAGTGCCCGTATAATCTTTGACAATACCCTTATTCGGGTCGGAAGGGTTTTTTACAGATACGCCGGGAGCGGTAAATATGGTCCCCGTACTCCATGGGTTGTATCCGCCTTCCAGCTTTCCGCCTGTAATCAGCGCGTTGCCGCGAACCTGAGCGGAGCCGCTGATTTTTGTGTCGGAGGAGGCGATAAGCGCATATTCGCTGGAAGCCGCCGATGCTGACACGAGCGCGCATCCCGCCGAAATGATAACAGCCAGGAGAACCGCAGTAACCGTTTTAAAACCTTTAAATTTTTTCATATTGACTACCCGCTTTCAAAAATATACTTCTCAGGAAAAAGAAAAGCCGCATTATCATTGTAATAATGCAGCCTGACAATCATAGCGCCGTGCGCCTTAGACTCATCGCTTTGCGTCGCTGGCTTTCGCCAGGTTTGCCAAATATTCTTTGTGATTATGCGTTCCATGCGGCGGTACTGCTTTACAATAAAAAAGCTGCATTATTATTTTGTAATAATGCAGCCTGACAATCATAGCGCCGTACGCCTTAGACTCATCGCTTTGCGTCGCTGGCTTTCGCCAGGTTTGCCAATATTTCCTTCTTTGTATTTATTATATGCGGCAAAGGCCGGTTTGTCAACACGTTTTAAAAAGAAATTTTATCTTTTTTTCCAACCGTTACCAGATAAGAAACCGCACGCCGCCCTGTTTTGCATTTCGCTGCCGTTACCGTAACCTCTTCGTCGTATTTTTTTCGGTAAATAGGCGATGTTGCGGTATTGCAGGACTTATTGAGCTTGAGCACGGGGCAGCCTTCACAGGGCTTATCCCTGTTTTGAAATAGCCGGTAGCATTTTTCTCCGGTTTCTATCATCATTTTTTCACGCAGGAAACGGTTTGCCTCCATTATCTTAAAGGTTTCGTCAATCACATATCCAGCGATGTTTATTTGATTGAAATACAGGTTGCTCAGCGTATATTTTTCTTCAAGGTCCTGCAGGTACCTCGTCTTAAGGTAAACGAGCGCGGCGGTTTTAGCGACAAAAGAGATGATATCCTTTTCGTGCTTTGACCATTGGCGCGCAGCCTCATGCTCGACAAAGGCGACAAAGCCGTATTCGGTCTTGCTGTCCGCTACTCCCGCAATCAGTAAAGCTGCGCTCTGGGCTTCCTTGAGATATTTGCGCAGTCCAGCTGAGGAAAGCCCGTCGGCGTCCTCAATACATAAAAGCCCATTTTCCGAGGCAAGGCCAAGCAGCTCACGGCGGATATCTTCAGAAAGAGGCCCTCCGGGGTAAGACGTATGATTTAAAATGGAGCTTGCGCTCCAGTCGTACAGCTTTTTCGCTCCGCTGTATGTTTCGTATATCAGGATATGGGAAAGGCCGCAGTAACGCGCTGTCGCGTCAAAAATAAACCGGATTCCTTCCTCAGGCGTTTCGCATGCGTAGAAATTTTGTAAAAGCTGGATTTTGAAGCTGTCTGTAAAGCTGTGTTCTGCGCGCAGGTGTTCCGGCGAGCTTTTCAGCAGGGACGCGTTTGTGTTCATACTTTCATTATAAACGCGCCACTGGCTTTTCCCAAGGCGCTTTGCCTCATAAAGCGCAAGGTCAGCCCGCGTGAACAAATCATAAAAGGCTGTACCGTCCTGCGGATAAAATGAAATGCCAATGCTGACGGAAATGCTTGCCGTGTTGTTAAACGAGGAGAGGATTTCGTTGAGGCGGTTTAGCAGCAGCTGTGCTTTATCATGCGCGTAGCCGCTGCTTGGGACCTCCTTGATAAAGATAATAAATTCGTCGCCTCCGACGCGCCCGACAATGCTGTTGTCCTCAAACACCGAGGTAATGCGGTCCGATATTTTTTCAAGCGTCTTATCCCCGGTGAGGTGGCCGTAAATGTCGTTGACGATTTTGAAATTATCGATATCGAGAATAAACAGCGCGTGCATCGTATCGGCGGGGCACTCCGAAAGGTATGCCTGAATCCTGTCCTGCACCGTCATTTTATTATATAATCCGGTCAGCTGGTCTGTTTCTGACTTTTGCCTGAGCAGCGCGTTTTCACGCTTATAGCGGTCCACGTCCGTCATTATGCCGTTTACCCTGATTGCAAAGCCGGATTCGTCGCGCGTAATCAAAAACCGTTTGCGGCACCAAATATAATCGCCCTTTGCGTTGCGGTAACGGTACTCGATATCACGTATATCGGGCGGTTCGTCGAGGTTTTTCAGACACGCGATGTATTCGTCGATATCCTCCTTGCTGATATGTGTTCTCGCCGCGTTATATAGCTCCCGCATGTTATTCGGCGCACGGAAGCCAAACTTTTCTTCAAAGCCGTGCGAATAATAGGTGGTTCCGTTTTTCAGGTCGTACTCAAATATAATATCGCAGAACTTATCCAGCAGGACGGGGTAGATTTCCCGTCCGAAAATTACGTCGCGCCGCGCCGCCTTGATACGGTCGATTTCATTTTGGTCAGCATACTTCACAAGGCTGTATACGAGCGTATCGCCTCCGCTGAAGCTGTTGTTTTTTACAAGCATGTTTTCACGCCAGTGATACTTCCCGTTTCGTCCAAGGAAACGGTATACAACGGATTTTTTCGTTTCCGCCGTAAAAAAACGGCGCATATTTTCCAAGGAAAAATTCTCTTCAAAATAGCTTCTGTCATCGGGATGTACCCTGTTTTGTAAAAGCTCTTCGCAGATTCCGCTGTAGGATACGGCGGCGTAATGGGTGTAGGGGTCCTGCTCGTTTGTATGCAGGACCATGAACGAATCCTTCGTCAGGTCTATCACCGCCGTCATGGTATAGCTTTCATGCAGCGTTTCCATTACATGCGCCTCGTTCGAATCGCTTGCATGGGTGCTCATATTGGAAGAAAGGGGAGCAGGCGGCGCGCTGTTTTCCAATATGACGATGGCTTTGCGGTTTTGGGGGATATCTGTACGCAGAGGTAAAAACGTCGCCCTGTATGAAGCGCACCGCTGGGTCTGGGGGTCAAGCGCGCGAAATTCATGATATGGCTGGGACTGCACTTCTTCAAAAAAATCCTCATACCGCGCGGAGATAAAACCCATAACCGAATCGATATCCTCCGGATGGACGTAATGGCTGATAAAATCATTCATAAATTCGCTGCGTTGGGTGTGGCCACCCTTATCTTTAAATATAGCGAGGGAATCCTCGGGCGCATAAAGGATATTAAAATATTCCGTGTTTAAATCGAATTCAATTGCGGTATGCCCAAGATAGCGCAGCACAGAATAAAGCTCAATATGGGAAAGCTCCTCCTTTGAAAATGAAAAAGACGCAATTTGCGCGCCGGAATCGCCTTCCTCCGTATGCGGATAGATAAAGCTGCCGTCAGCGTAGTTTTTGGCAAGCTGCCGGAATTGTTCAGAAACCTTCTTCAAGCACTGGAGAATTTGAGGGTTAAACGTGCCGCACTCTCCGCCAAGAATCATATCCATCGCCTTTTGATGCGGATAGGCGCTTTTATAAACCCGGTCGGTCGTCAGCGCGTCGTAGGCGTCGGCCACAGATACGGCCTGCGCGCAGATTGGGATATTATCCCCCTTAAGTCCGTCGGGATAGCCCTTGCCGTCATATCGCTCGTGGTGGTAGCGGCAAATATTGTAAGCATAAAGCAGGTATTCCCTGTCGGACATTTTATTGAGGCTTTTAAGGATTTTACATCCGGTCGTGGTATGTGTTTTCATAATTTCAAACTCGTCGGCGGTTAGCCGGCCCGGTTTGTTTAAAATCGAATCGGGTATTGCGATTTTCCCAATATCGTGCATAGAGGAGGCGCTCGCGATTAGCTCGATTGTATGTTCGTTCAAGTCGTAGCCGCTGTTTGTCTTCGCAATCTCCTTCAGCAGGATTTTTGTAAACATCCTAATCCTGAAAATATGCTGTCCTGATTCCAGGCTGCGGGATTCAATAACGGAGCTTAAAGCGTCTATGATGATTTCGTTTGACTCCTTGAGCTTATAGGCCTGGTCCCTGACAAGCTCTTCCAGATGGAGCCTGTGCCGGTACAGCTCGATGATATTTTCTACCCGGCGTTTTACAATAAACGGTTCAAACGGTTTGGAAATAATATCGCGCGCGCCTAAATCGAAGGCGAGCAGCTCAATTTCGGGAGAAATCTCTGCAGTGATGACAACAACAGGTATTTTATCGATAGTACCGCTTTCGTTCATTTTCTGCAGTACCTGGTAGCCGTCCATTTCCGGCATGACGATATCGAGCAGAATGACGTTGACCGCTGGGTTCTTTTCCAGAATCTCCATGGCCTGCCTGCCGTTTTCCGCCTCAAGGACATTGCATTTGTTTTCAAAAATACTGCACAGGACCGCCCGGTTTACTTCCATGTCGTCAACGACTAGAATTGTATCTTCCCTTTTCATTTTCGGTCAACCTTCGTTTTCCTTTAATATCTGGGTCACAGCTTGGTAGCTTATTTGAATTTTTTCATACAAATCCGGCAGCTTTGAAAGCTCGCCTGAGCGGATTGCGTTCACGTAATCGGAGCATAGGGAAAACAGCGGATTCAGCCCCAGGTTTCCGGTAATCCCCTTTAACGTGTGAGAAGCGCGCATCGCCTCTTCCGTATCGCCGTTTTTTACGGCCTCTGAAAGGCTTTCGTAGGTTTTGTCCTGTAAAAATTTGTACAGGAACTTTTTATAAAGCGCTTCGTTCCCCGCAAAACGCCTTACAGCACCGTCAATGTCGGCTCCCCAGATGGAAAGCGACCTTTTGAGTTGTTCATTCATATATATCATCCTTTATATGTTATGCTTCGGAGCTCCTTTCAAAAATGCTCCGAGCGTTTGGTACAAAAGCTCTGGCTCGACGGGCTTGGCGACATGCCCGTCCATTCCAGCGGATAACGCGGCTACCACATCCTCCGAAAAAGCGTTTGCCGTCATAGCGATAATCGGGACCGCTTTGGCGTCTGGATGGGAGGAGGCGCGTATTTTCTTCGCGGCCTGGTACCCGTCCATCAAGGGCATCTGTATATCGAGAAGGACCGCGTCGTAGGAACCCTGCGGCGTGTTCAGGAACATATCGCAGGCCTCCTGGCCGTCGTGCGCGGCGTCCACCTCTGCGCCGGTACGTTTAAGCAGCTCGCGCGCGATTTCCAAATTGAGCTCGTTATCCTCTGCCAGCAGCAGGCGCCTTCCGCTGAAATCGTATTCCTTTTCCCGCTGCTCGTCCTTTTGCATGTCCTGCGCAAGGCCTTTATTTATAAAAAAGCGTGCGAGTTCACAGCGGAGAACCGGCCGAAGGCTTAAATAATCGATACCCCATTTTTTTAAATCCTCCTTGCCCTGCACGAAGGAATAGGCAAACAACGCAATTCCAGCCCGTGCTCCAGCGGGGGATTTAATCAGGCGCGCCGCAAAATCCAAAACCTCATTATCGACGGTTTCGCATACGAGAATACAGTAATCAAAGCGAATGCCCTTTTTGCCCGCACCGTATAAAAGGGCATTCGCCTGCTTGAAAGAGCGGGCCTCTTTGGTCTGGACATTGAGGCTGTGGAGCGCGCTGCTCACCTGCGGACGGCTTTGGTCATCCGTGTCAATAAGCAGGACGTTGAGGCTGGAAAATGAAGATGCGTCGGATATGCATTCCTGCGGTTCGCATTCAAACGAAAGCTCCACACGGAATTGCGTCCCTTCGCCCTTTTTACTCGTTACGTTTATACTGCCGCCCATCAGCTCCGCCAGGTTTTTGGTAATCGAAAGGCCAAGCCCTGAGCCGCCGTATTTCTGCGCGGTGGTGGGGGATGCCTGCTCAAACGGCTCAAAAACCCTTTTCACAGCCGCCTCGTCCATTCCAATACCGTCGTCCGTTACACAAAAGCGCAGGAAAACACGCCTGTCCCGCAATGCAAGCTCTTCAACAGAGAGTGTGACGGTTCCCCCAGGCTCCGTAAACTTAAAGGCATTAGACAGGAGGTTCAGGAGAATCTGGTTCAGACGGAACTGGTCCCCGATAAGCGCGCTGTTATGTATATTGTACGCATAGCATTTAAAGTTTTTCCCGGCCTGTTTGCATTGGTCATAATAGACTGACGTGACGGACGCGAGCAGCCCTTTGAGCTGGAACGGCTCGTTTGATACCTGCATTTTCCCGTTTTCAATTGCCGACATGTCGAGGACTTCATTGATAATGTTGAGCAGGTGCTTTGAGGAAAACCTGATTTTCATCAGGCAGTCCTGTGTTTTTACCGGGTTGCCCTCGGCTGACTGAGCAATCGCCGCCATTCCTATGATTGCGTTGAGCGGCGTCCTGATTTCATGGCTCATCCTGGAGAGGAACGCCCTGCGCGCATCGGTCGCCTTCTGCGCGGTCAGCAGCGCGTTCTCCAGGGCATACCGCGCCTTTTTTTCTTCGGTCAGGTCGGTCAGCGTAATAATCACGTTGTTTTCTTTTTTATCCGCCTGGATTGGGTAAAAGCGCGGCTGCAGCCAACGGGGAATCGTATCGTTTTTACGGATAAAACGAAATTCCGTTTCATCCGGATTCTTAATACCGTTCAGGAAAGACAGCCTTTTCCACAGTTCGGGAAAAATTTCAAAGCAGCGTTCTTTCAGCTCCTCAGGGGAATGTTCCAGCACACGCTGGGCATTGGCGCTTACAAAGTTGATTTCTTTTTTTGCGGGGTTATATATCAACGTAACATCATCGACGTTTTCCGTTATCATAGAGAGCAGGTGTTCCCGGTAGAGCAGCTCGCCGTTCTTTTTGCGCACGACGGTCTGAAGGTACACCGTCACAATAACCAGAACCGCTGCAAGGACAGCCGCCATCGCCGTGTTTGTCGCTGCCGTCCAGGTCGATTTCTGGCTGATTTCATCCGCGGTTTCCTGTGCAAGGTCAGCCATCAGGTCGCATAGCTCGGCGGATGTTCTGTAATAGGGGACCAGGTTGCTGTTAATATCGCTTTCCAGGCCCTGGGGCGTATAGGTATCTATCTTATCAAAAATCAATTCCTGCTTTTCCAGAATGGAGTTAACCGTCCGTTCAAGTTCGCCGATTTTACTTTTCGGACGGATGCTGTTTTCCTTTATATACTGGATGCCGTCCATAAGGCGGGGAGTCAGCGCTTCGATATCCTGCCTGATGACCTCGCTTTCGCCGGCGGAAGCGTAGGCTGGAAGAAGCACGATACGCATTTCCATGCTGGAAAGGATGTTTGTAATATCGTTTATATATTTTGTGACGGAATAAGGGGCTTTATAAATCAAGTTGACATTGTTGTTCAGAATCCATACGTTTACAATGGAAGCCGCGGCGAAAATCAGTGCGAGGATGGAAACCGCCGCGATATTTATAAGGCTTATTTGGCTGGAGTCACGGAATAATTCGTTTTTTTTCATGTTATCCTCTTTATCCGAAAACGTATTCGGTGAAGTTATATATATACATTTTACCTGTTGTCAGTAGGGGTGTCAATGTAATTAAGCATGCATTTTCAAGAAAAAAGCCCCTTTGGCCCAGAATAAACGGAAGGGGAAAAAGCACAGGCAGAAAATTTTATGAAAATTCTTTTATCAACTGTTTAATTTGTAATTTGTGGTTTATAATGACAAAGATTATAATAATATTTTATATTTTGAAAGGAACTGGAACATGATTGCACAGGAAAGAGTTATGGAGATATTAAAGGAAGCGGGCGTGCTTCTGGAGGGGCATTTCCGTTTGACGAGCGGAAGGCACAGCAACAGGTACCTGCAGTGTGCCAAGATTTTCAGGAACACAAAGTACAGCGAAGAGCTGTGCGCGGCGCTTGCCGAACAGTTTGAAGACCAGGGGGTGGACGTTGTCATCGGCCCGGCCATGGGCGCTGTACAGATGGCATACGAGGTCAGCCGCCACCTCCGCTGTGAAAACTTTTTTGCTGAGCGTGACGAGAACGGAAAAATGGCCCTGCGCAGGGGCTTCGCCGTTACACCCGGTATGAAGGTGCTGCTGGTGGAGGATGTTGTGACGACAGGCGGCTCAGTCAAAGAAGTGCTCGAGCTCGTAAAGGCCGCGGGTGCGGAGGTTGTCGGCGTCGGTTCTATCGTTAACAGGACAAACGGCGCGGTCGATTTCGGCGTTCCTTTTAAATCCGTCATTAAGGTAGAGGTCGAATCATGGGAACCGGAAGACTGCCCTTTATGTAAGGAAGGCAAGCTGCCGGTTGTCAAGCCCGGCTCAAGAAAAGCGTAAGCATATAAAAAACCGAACGGGCGCCCTGCATGTACAGCACGGCGTCCTGTTTTGAAACACAGGCTAAAAGGGGGCGAAAGCTTTATGCAATCCGATACGTTGCATAAGGGGCACAGGGACCGTATGCGCAAAAGATTCCTGCTTGATGATTTCGATGGGTTCGAACAGCACGAAGCGCTTGAGCTTCTGCTTTATTATGCCGTTCCGCGTAAGGATACCAACCCGATTGCGCACCGGCTGCTTGAGCAGTTCGGCTCCCTTTCGGCGGTGCTCGACGCGCCCCTGAACGTCTTGACCCAGGCGGGGCTTACTGAAAATGCAGCCGTTTTGCTTAAGATGATACCCGGCATGTCGAGGCTTTATTCCGACGATAAGTACAACAACACGCATAAGATAATCAATGAAAAAAATTTAGGGCGGCATATGCTTGAAAAATTCACCGGCAGGGAATGCGAGGTCGTCATTTTGATGCTGCTCGACGCAAAATACAAGGAGCTTTTCTGCGGCGTAATCAGCAAGGGTTCGATGTCCGAATGCCAGCTTTATATCAGGAAAATCGTACAGCTCGCGGTTACAAATAACGCAAAATACGCCGCGCTCGCGCATAACCATCCCAGCGGGGTAGCCCTGCCCTCCGAGCAGGATATTTACGCAACCAACGACATCAATAAGGCGCTCGCGCTTGTAGGCGTCACACTGATTGACCATTTTGTGGTAGCGGACCGCGACTTTGTGTCTATGTCGCAGTCCAATATGATAAAATAAAGGCGGAGCTTGAAATGTAAAACCTGAACAGATGCGCTGCCAGCCGAATGGAAAGGGTAGGCCATACGGCGCGGCGGGGGACAGGCCAGTTAAAAAGCGGGGCGTTTGTTTGGGAACGTCCTGGAAATTTGGGTTAAATGGAGAATGGAAGGCGCTGTATATGGGAGATGAAAATTTACTGCGTAGAATTTCAAAGGATGCGGAAATTCCTGAAAATATAGCCGTGACAAAAAAATTGCAGGCAATGACGCGCGAAGAGCTTTTAGGGCTTGCCGGTGCGCTTTCTAAGGACAACCTGCTTTTGTCCTCGATTATTTCTAATTTGCCGGCAGGCATCTGCGAGGCTGCATATGACGATTTTTTTACGCTGCTTTACGGTAACGGCCTTTTTTTCCAGCTTTACGGCTATACGCCTGAGCAGTTGAAAATAGAGCACCAGAACCAAATCGGAAGGATTATCCTTCCGGAGGATTTGCCGGAAGTAAAAAAAGCGGTCAAGAAAGCGTTTGACGCAGGAGCAGGCGGCTTTGAGGTTGAGCACCGGATTGCCCGCCGGGACGGCAATGTGGTCTGGGCGCTGATTAAGGGGAATTTTTTCCGGGGCCCGGTAAACACGGCGCTTCACTGTGTCTGCGTCGATATCACGCAGCGCAGGCAGATGGAGCAGGAGCTGAAAATAAACGAGGAGCGGTTCCGTATTGCGCTGGCGCAGATGGACAACACGATTTTTGATTATAATATTGCTACACGCATGATGATTCACGCGTATAAATCCGCGGAGGTTTATGGGCTTCCGAAAGAAATGGAAAACGTACCCGACTCCCTCGTGGAAAACGGTACAATCCATCCCGGCAGCGTATCTGTGTTTTTGGAAATGTACCGGAAAATACGCGGCGGCGCGCCGCACGCATCCTGCATAGTTCAGACGCGCCTTGCGGCGGGCCGGTATGTTTGGAGAAAAATCACCCTGACCAATATTTACGACGCGCAGGGAAGCGCCGTGCGCGCAATCGGCATTTTAGAAGATATCGACGAGCAAAAGCGGCGCGAGGAGCTGCTGCGTAACCAGATAGAACGCGATACGCTCACGGGGCTTTATAATAAAGGCGCAACGGAGGAACACATCCGCGGCTTAATGGGTACCGGGGCTGCACAGGGAGAATACGACGCGCTTTTCATTATTGATATCGATGATTTCAAGGGCGTGAACGACCGGTACGGGCACCTGTACGGCGACAAGATACTGGCGGAAAGCGCCCGAAGGATTGCGTCCCTGTTTTATCCGGAGGATATTATCGGGCGAATCGGCGGCGATGAATTTGCAGTATTTCTCAAAAAAATCCCCGGCAGGGAAACCATCAGAAAAAAAGCGGAGCGTATTTGTAAGGCGTTCAACGGGGAATTCAATTATAACGGCATAATCGCAGCGATTTCCTGCAGCGTTGGAACCGCCGCTTTTCCGGCTGACGGGACGACGTTTGAAACGCTATACCAGAAAGCGGATATTGCTTTATATAAAGCGAAGCTCAATGGAAAAAACCGGTTTTGCGCGTACCGGGAAGAAATGGGTCCGGTAATGCAGTGGAAGCCCCGCAGCAATACCGTTATCGATAAGTCTGATTCATTGGAGGATTAAAAAGAGGCACCGGGATTTCCCGGTGCTTCTTTGGTGAGGACAACAAAAATTAATTCTTTTTTCTAAAAACTGCCGTCCAATAGACGAAAGGACAATTGCATTTTTAATGTAAATATATTATAATAATAATCGTTTGCACTGGATATAAAAGGAAATGCCTCTGGGCAAAATGCATGCAAAAGCTTAGATGGCTTAATCGAAAGGCGTGAACTGGAACGTGGAAAACAAAAAAAGAATATTGACGCCCGATGTTCTTCCCTGCGGCATCTGCCGAATAAAAAACGACGCGTACTTCACGCTGCTCGACGCTAACGATGAATATTACAGGATTTACGGCTATACCCGCGAAGAGGCGGATAAGGCGGGCTTTTCAACCATCAGCTATATTATCTATCCGCCCGATTGGCAGCGGACAATCGAAACGGTTGCGGCAGCGGAGAAAAACGCCGGCGGGGTCTTTGAGCTGGAGGTGCGCGGCATCCACCGCAGCGGTGCGATACTGTGGACGCTTGCCAGGGGAATTCCAGACAGGGATGACCCATCCTGCTTTATCTGTATGGTGCTCAATGTATCGGAGCGCCGGTATAAAATGGAGCAGCTTAAAAAGCACGATGAGGAGCGCAAAATCCTGCTCAAGCAGTCAGGCCGCTGCGTATTCCGCTTTGATATTAAAGGGCACAGCATTAGTATTGCGCAGGAAACGGCGGAGCAGCTGAACCTTCCCGAAACGATTGAAAACGTTCCGGGCTGTTTTCTGGAAAACAACCTTGTTACCCCGGAAAGCAAGGAAGATTATAAGAACTTTTACGATGCGATGCTCCGCGGGGACAAAAGCGGGGAGACCGTTATCAGGACGATAGACCCGCGCAGCGGAAACCCGGTGTGGTGCTGCTGCGTTTTCTCCCTCGTTACCGGAAAAACCGGCGAACCGAAATATACGGTCGTCTCGGTTGAAGATATCACGGAGCAGCGGGAACAACAAATTGCATTTGAGAAATGGACGCAGTATAACAAGGCGCAGCTTGAAGGCGCGCATATTTTTTACGAATGCAATATTACGAAAAACAGGATAGACCATATGGGAGGCCCCCTTGTGCAGAACATCCCTGCAGAAGTGCGCGGCTGTTACGACGAAACCTTCCAATATATCCTGAAAAACTTGATTTACCCAGAGGATTTAGTCGCCTACCGGGACTTTTTTTCACGTGATGGCCTGTGCAGGTGTTTTGAAGGAGGCAAACGCCATCTGGAGCTTGAATACAGGCGGCTTGGGAAGGACAAGAAACCCTTCTGGGCAAAGGCGGATGTACAGCTTCTTACAGAGCCCTATACGGGCGATATCAAGGCGTTTTTCGTTCTGAAGAATATCGACGGGAAAAAGCGGCGGGAGCTTGAGCTGCAGGAGCTGTCGCAAAAGGATGCCCTGACCGGGCTCTTAAACCGCAGGACGGTAATAGAGCAGATTTCGCAGCTGCTTGAAACGAGCACTCCGCTCGGTCGCCATGCGTTTGTCATGGTAGATATCGATCATTTCAAGACCCTGAACGATACAAAAGGACATCAGTTCGGGGACCGTGTGCTTATGGATTTTGCAAAGTCGCTGAAAGCCTCGCTGCGCGCGGAAGATATCATCGGACGTATCGGCGGGGATGAATTCGTCATTTGCCTGCGCAACGTGCAGCTCAACCAGACGCTCGAAGAAACGACGGCGCAGCTCTGTACAGCCTTGTCCAGGCGGCTTGACGAGCAGACGTTTATTTCCGCGAGCCTTGGGGTTGCCGTATTTCCGAAGGACGGCATGGCCTTCGACGAATTGTACCAGAAGGCGGATATTGCTCTTTATGAAGCCAAAAGGCTCGGCCGCGGCTGCTGCGTTTTTTACCAGAATGATATGCTGGAGGAAGGCTGGAGCACGTACAATGACACGCGCTATATAGAAAACAGGGAAGCGCCGCGTGATTTTGAACCGGAATGGACGCTGAAAAGACGGGAATCCGATAAAAAAAACAAGCAGGCGCGCGTTTCACTTACCAGAAGGTATATCAAGAGTATCCAGCGCGTTTTTGAGGACCTTGCCGTTATGGACGTGACAGGCGATTATTTCTATGTCCCGTCCTACAAGGAAGGCGGCGTTTTTCATCTGGAAGAGGGCAGCCTAAGCAAAATTTTAGAGAAAAACGCACGCGATATTATTTACCAGGAAGACGCGGCGCGTTTTCTTGATTTCTTTCACTGGCCCGCCGTGCGCAAGTCTTTTGCAGACGGGGCGGCGTCCATCTCTTCGGAATTCAGAACTGTACGGGACGGCGATGCCGTTTCCTGGTCGGAATTTACGCTCGTGCCAATCCAGATAGCGCAGCACAAGGAAATATACCTTTGCTTTGTCAAAGACGTTACCGCCAGAAAGAATGCTGCGGAAGCACAGTCACAGCGCCGTATTTTGCTTGGACGCCAGATGGAAAGCGAATGCTACCGTACTATCATGGAGCAGGCGGGTATGATGGTACTGGAATATACAAAAGAAACCAATACATATTATGCATCCGCACAGGCAAGGCAGTTTACTTTCCTGCACAATACCGGCGCTGATGGAAACCACTATTTCCTGACGCGGGAGGACGTACATCCGGACGATTGGGAAAAAGCGGAAAATGTATCAAAGCTCATTCATATGGGAAGGGACAACGCGCAGACGACTGTACGCCTGAAAAAGACGGACGGCTGTTACCTGTGGTGCAATGTTGCGCTGACGGTCCTCCGTGAAAAGGATGGAAAGATAGTCCGCTCCATGATTACGGTGACTGACGTGGATAAGGCAATCGCTGACCGCAGGGAGCTTGAATACCGCGCCGAATATGACGAGCTGACCGGGCACTACAATTTCAGTAAATTCAAGACCGACGCGGCCGCGCTTCTGCGAAGCAGGGGAGAGAAGAAATATGCCCTGTGGTACTGCGACCTGCGCAACTTCAAGCTCATCAACGACATGTATGGCTACGATTTTGGCGACCAGGTGCTGCGGTTTTGGGCGAATATCGGCTCCAGCACGATGCGGGAGGGCGAGATTTTCGCGCGTGTTTCCGGCGATTATTTCGTTTGCCTGCGCTATTACGGGGACCGGCGGGAGCTTGAGGAATGCTTTCAGGAAATGTCAGGCCATCTGTATAAATATGGGAAAGACCAAGGGAAAAAACTGCGGCTTGAGCTTGTTTCCGGCGTGTACTGCATCGAGAAAAATGAAGATTTATTGAGTATCGAGGATATGATAGACCGCGCGAACCTCGCGCAAAAGAGCGTAAAGCGGCTCGACGGCAGCCGCGTGGCGTTCTACAGCGATGAAATGCGCCGCCAGCTTCTGCGCGAAAAAGAGATTGAGGCCATCATGGTAAAATCGCTGGAGGACGGGGAATTCAAGCCCTATTTCCAGCCAATGGCAGACGTCCAGCACGGCTGCTCCATCTTCGGGGCCGAGGCGCTCGTCCGCTGGGAACGGCCCGGGTATGGCGTCCTGATGCCGGGCGAATTTATCCCGCTGTTTGAGAAGAACGGGTTTATTGTCGAGCTTGACCGTTATATTTTTGAACAGGTATGCAAATACCTGCACGGCCTGCTCGAAAATGGAAAATCACCAATTAAGCTGTCTGTCAACGTTTCGCGCATCAGCGCGCTGCGCAAGGATTTTATCAGCAGGTATACGGAAATTAAAGAGCGCTACCAAATACCGGACGGCCTGCTTGAACTGGAATGCACGGAGACCACAATGGTCGAGAACGCAGAGCTTTTGGAAAGCGTCATGCGGAAAATGCGAATCCGCGGCTTCTGCTTTTCAATGGATGATTTCGGCTCGGGCTACTCCTCCTTGAACCTGCTTAAGGACGTTACGGTTGAGGTGCTGAAGCTCGATATGATGTTTTTCAGCAATAAAAAGCTTTTTGAACTGCGCAACCAGACAATTATTTCGAGCATTGTAGGAATGGCGAAGGCTTTGAATATGAAAACCGTTGCGGAGGGTGTGGAAACAGAAGAGCAGATGAAGGTGTTAAAGCGCCTCGGGTGCGACTATATCCAGGGCTATTATATCGGCAGGCCGCTTCCTGTTAAAGAGTTTGAAGCGCTTTTTCTCAGCCCGGCCGGCTGACAGAATCAAAGGGGGTGACGGCATGCGGGGGGAAGAGCTTCCAGGCGTAAAGAAAAAGTCGTTTTCCATGTACTTTGACGGAGGTGAAATCTGGTTCGAGCATCTGGACGGTATTTATGATTACACAGAGTTGGCGCTTGAAAAGCTGGAACGTGATTATTTGCAGTTTAAAAGGCCGTCGCTGCCGTCGCTGATAGCGGTCAACCTGGACCACACGTACATAGACGATTCGCTTATCCGTTCCCTGGCCGAAAAGCTGCTGGATAATAGCAAGCGGTTTACGCGTGCTGTCTTTGTAGGCACAGACAAAAAGGCCAGGGCGAAAATAAGGAAAGCAGTCTCCGGCGGCGGGTTTGCCTTTGCGTTTATAGACGATTTTGAACAAGCGAAAAAATGGCTTGTTTCTGAGAAATACAGGTAACGGCATGGCGCTGTACAGCACAGTGCCATGCCGTTATTTTATGGTTGTTTATTTTCTGAATATGTCTACCGCGTGGCTCGTAATGCCCAATAAATCTTCACGCTCGCAGGTTGCAAAATGGTATTTCAAATACAGCTCAAACTTATCTTGCTCCATCGCGTCTACCGCTTCGCGCATAAATAAGGCGCAGCCGTCTGACGCAATATAATGCAGCCGCGTTACGGGGAATATGGACATTAATTCATCGACGTTTTCTTTTCGGACAAGTTCAAATAAATCCTTTGGCTCAGATTTGGCGGCAAATGTCAGCGGGTCAAGCAGGCCGTTTTCAATATATTCCATTACGCTGATATTACCACGGTGGAAGCCTTCGTCAAGGAGGCATCCGTCAGATATGACATACGCGGCAAAAATCACGCCGCCCGGCTTTGTTACGCGGATTGCTTCGCTCAGGGCCTGCCGCTTGTCTTTGTCGCTGTAAAGATGGTACAAAGGGCCCAGCAGCAGCGTAATATCATATTGGTTGTCTGGAAAAGCAGACAAATCCACAGCGTTGCCCTGCGTTATGGTTATATTTTCGTCCGGCAGGGTGTTTTTACGGAAAATCTCTATGTTATGCCCGACCAGCTCCACGGCGTCGACGGTATATCCCCGGCGCGCAAGCGTATGGGAATACCGGCCGGTCGCGGCGCCGATTTCAAGCACACGGTCGCCGGGCTTTATATATTTCTCTATGTAGCGCATTGTGGTGAGAAATTCCACCGAGCCGTGCTTTGTAACCAGCCTGCTGTCCTCGTCGTAATTGTTGTAAAGGTCAATTAGGTATTGGTTCGTTTCCATATTCATACCTCCATTTTCTGCTGTTTCCAACGGTTTGATTTTCCTTATTTTAGCACAATTAACGTTGGGGGGAAAGAAGAATATTGATATCCTGCATGCGGCGCAAAAAAGGGCAGGCACACAGCCTGCCCTTTTCTCGATGTTCCTGAAGTCATCCCAATGCGACATCGAGCACCATCATCAGCAGAAAGCCCGCCATTACGCCGAGCGTCCCGATATTGGAATGCTCGCCCAAATGCGCCTGTGGTATCAGCTCCTCCACGACCACATACATCATTGCGCCCGCGGCGAACGCAAGCATCCAAGGCATCAGCCAGGCGACGCTTCCGGCGATGAGCACGGTAATCAGCCCGAAAACCGGTTCGACTATTCCGGAAAGGCTGCCCATGGCAAAGGCTTTTCCCGTTTTCATGCCCTCCTGCCGCAGCGGCAGAGAGATGGCTGCGCCCTCCGGAAAATTCTGGATGCCTACGCCGATGGCGAGCGCCATGGCCGCGCTGTAAAGCGCCGGGTCGCCTCCGTTTTGCGCGGCGAGCGCAAACGAAAGGCCGACAGCCATACCCTCCGGTATGTTATGCAGCGTAACGGCGAAAACGAGAAGCGTCGTCCTCTTAAAAGAGGAGGGAACGCCCTCCGGGTCTTTTGCTCCGGGATGCAGGTGGGGCAGAAGGGAATCGAGCCCGACCAAAAAAAGAATGCCGAGGACAAAGCCCCCCGCGGCGGGAATCCAGCCTATCCCGCCCGCTTTTTCAGCCTGGTCGATAGCGGGAATCAGCAGCGACCAGATGGAAGCCGCTATCATAACGCCCGCGGCGAACCCCAGAAAAATACGCTGAATGCCGATGTTTACTTTTTTACGGAAGAAAAAGACAACCGCGGCGCCGAGCGTCGTCATAAAAAAGGTAAAGCCGGTGCCTCCGGCTGCCCATAAAAGTGCCTGTGACATAAGCGCCTCCTTTTTGCCATATGATTCATTATTTATATTTGCTGTTTGTCAGGCAAAGCCCTGCTTTAGTTATAACGGCAAAAACGAATCGTGTCAATAGAATCCGCAAAGGTAAAAGCTGTAACGCGTCCGCGCGTCGAAAAATCGGAGATACCGTCCCCTCCGCATAAATCAGCGCCCGTATGGAAAAATGTTTTTATAATTTTTTTATATTTATAGAAAAACAAGCGCTGTATAGGAGATTAAAAATGAGATATAAAAGAGAGATTGCACCAGGTATCTGCTGGGTCGGCGGAAACGACAGGAGGCTCGCGCTGTTTGAAAATATGTTCCCGCTGCCCGACGGCGTGGCTTATAATTCCTATTTAATTTTAGACGATAAAACAGCGCTGGTCGATACGGTCGATTCGGCAATTACCCGGCAGTTTTTTGAAAACGTCGACGCCGCGCTCGACGGGCGCGCCCTGGATTACGCCGTAGTCAACCATATGGAGCCGGACCATTGCGCCAATCTCGAGGAGCTTGCCCGGAGGTTCCCGGATATGAAAATCGTTGGGAACCACAAGACGTTCCAGATGATACGCCAGTTTTATTCATTTGATTTTGAAAACCGTTTTATGGAGGTCTGTGAGGGCGACGAGCTTGCGCTCGGCAGGCATACGCTGCGGTTCTATTTCGCCCCGATGGTCCACTGGCCAGAGGTCATGCTGTCTTATGAAAAATCCCAGGGCATTTTGTTTTCCGCCGACGCGTTCGGCTCCTTCGGCGCGCACAGCGGGAACCTCTTTTGCGACGAGGTGGATTTTGCGCGCGACTACCTGCCGGAGGCGCGGCGCTATTATACGAACATCGTCGGAAAGTACGGGCCGCAGGTGCAGACGGCGCTCCACAAGCTGGCTGGTGTGAAAATCAGCATGATATGCCCGCTGCACGGCCTTATATGGCGCGACGGCCTGCCCTGTATCCTCAACCTGTACGACTGCTGGAGCCGCTATGAGCCGGAGGAAAAGGGCGTTGTGCTCGCCTACGCCTCCATGTACGGGAACACAGAGAATGCTGTTGACGTAATTGCCGGCAAGCTTTCCGACAGGGGTATGGGGAACCTGCGCGTATACGATGTGTCTAAAACGCATGCTTCCTATATCATAGCCGATATGTTCCGCATGAGCCATATCGTCCTTGCTTCCTCCACCTATAACGGCGGGCTGTACTTTGCAATGGAAGCGCTTATGCATGAAATGGAAGCGCTCCGCCTGCAAAACCGTACAGCCGCAATTGTTGGCAATGGCTCGTGGTCGCCGGCGGCAGGCAGGGAAATGGAAAAGCGCCTGGAAAATATGAAAACTATGCGCCTCGTGTCGCCGCCGCTTGAGCTTCGCTCTGCGCTGCGTGAGGAACAAATGGCGCAAATTGACGGCCTTGTAGACGCGCTTTACGCCACGCTTTAACTACTTGCCTTTCTGGGCGTTTTTCGGAAAAAGAGAGTAAATTGTACAAGAAAACGGACGGATTCATGGTGAAAATACATTCATTGTTAAAAGAAAATTAACAAACATGTTAAATTTATTGACTTTTTTTGGCGGTTTGGGTATATTTATTAACGAAATGCAAAAGTATTTCGCCAAATTTATGGAGGTGTTTGACACAATGAAGTTTCCAATGAAAAAGGTATTGGCACTCTGTGTCGCCGGCCTTATGACGGCATCCTGCCTTGCGGGCTGCTCGAATGAAGGCGCGCAAAGCGGCGGCGGCGACCAGGGAGGCACGCTGCTCATCGGCGGCGTAGGCCCCCTGACCGGTGACTATTCTACATACGGCGTTTCGGTTCAGAACGGTGCAAAGATTGCTGTCGATGAAATCAACAAGGCTGGCGGCGTAAACGGCATCAAGCTTGAGCTGAAATTCCAGGACGACGAAACGGACGCGACCAAGGCGGTCAACGCGTACAACACGCTGATGGATGCTGGAATGAAGATTTCCCTCGGCGCGGTAACGAGCGCCGCGTGCATTGCGGTCGCCAACGAAACACAGAAGGACGGCATCCTGATGCTTACGCCCTCCGGCTCCCAGAAGGAATGCGTACAGTATGACAACTGCTTCCGCATCTGTTTTACCGACCCGCAGCAGGGTACGGTTTCCGCCGATTATATCGCGGCGAACCTAGACGCGAAGAAGGTCGCGGTCATTTACGACAAGTCCAACGACTATTCCGCCGGCATTGCCGACAACTTTGAAAAGGAAGCAAAGGTCAAGGGCCTTGAGGTTGTTGCGAAGCAGGCGTTTACCGACCAGACGAATACCGACTTCAACGTACAGCTCCAGAAGGCGAAGGACGCCGGCGCACAGCTTATATTCCTTCCGATTTACGCGCAGGAAGCGGCCTCCATTCTGATGCAGGCGCAGAAGGCCGGCATGAACATCCCGTTCTTCGGCTGCGACGGCCTCGACGGCATCTTCGAGAAGCTCGGCAAGGCGAACGTTTCCGCGGCTGAGGGCGTTATGCTGCTTACACCGTTCGCGGCGGACGCGAAGGACGAAAAAACACAGAGCTTCGTAAAGGCGTATAAAGCGGCTTACGGCGAAAACGCTACCCCCGACCAGTTTGCGGCGGACGGCTACGACTCGGTTTACACAATCAAGGCCGCGCTGGAAAAGGCTGAAATCAAGGACGCGGGCATCGACGTTAAGGAGCTCGGTACAAAGCTTTCCGCGGCGATGACGGAAATCACTGTCGAAGGCCTTACAGGAACGATGACATGGACCGCCGACGGCGAGCCGACAAAGGACGCCAAGGCTGTTAAAATTGTAAACGGCGAATACGTGGCGCTCGATTAATTTTTGAGTGACTGAATCTTGCAAAATAGGGCGGAGTTTTATGAAAACTCCGCCCGTTTCCAATTTTTTTTGAGGCTTTCTCAAAAATACTCTTTGCAGAACGCGCAAAATATTGTATTATATTGTAGATACAGTTTTCGCGTGCGGCCCCAATTCTTGAACAGATTATTTTTGCGGCAGCCCCGCGCGCAGTTTGAATTCCCGGCGCACCGCGCCGGAGGGAAATGAGGCGGAATATACCCATGAGCATCTTATCTAACCTGATAACCGGCCTGAGCCTTGGCAGCATCTACGCGCTCATTGCACTGGGATACACCATGGTTTATGGTATTGCTAAAATGCTTAACTTCGCCCACGGCGACGTTATCATGGTCGGCGCTTTTACCATTATTGTTGCGACCAATATGAGCATGCCGCCCGTCATCGCGGTTCTTCTGGCAATCGTGGTGTGTACGGTTCTCGGCGTAACGATTGAAAAAATTGCGTATAAGCCCCTGCGGAAGGAATCGCCGCTGACCGTGCTGATTACGGCAATCGGCGTCAGCTACTTCCTGCAAAGCCTTGCGCTTTTGATTTTCGGCACGGATAAAAAGCCGTTCCCGAATATTTTGGGACTGACCCCCATTACAATTACAGACGGCCTGGTTATCCAGGGTTCCTCAATCGTTACCCTGCTTGTAACGGTCGTCATCATGGTTTGCCTGACGCTCTTTATCAACAAGACAAGGACGGGCAGGGCGATGCTCGCCGTTTCTGAGGATAAGGGCGCGGCCCAGCTGATGGGCGTCAACGTCAATAAAACCATCACCATTACCTTTGCAATCGGCTCCGCGCTCGCGGCGGTTGCGGGCCTGTTTTATGGGCTGTCCTATGACTATATCGGCCCCTATACGGGCGCGATGCCCGGAATCAAGGCCTTTGTCGCGGCGGTGTTCGGCGGAATCGGCAGCATACCCGGCGCTATGGTCGGCGGCTTGCTGCTCGGCATCATCGAAAGCCTTGCCAAGGCGTTCAATCTGGGTGAGCTTGCCGACGCAATCGTGTTCGGCGTGCTAATCGTCGTGCTTGTCATCAAGCCTACGGGCTTGTTTGGCAAGAAAATTGATGAGAAAGTGTAGGTGGGGGACGATGAAGAGAAAACATATGCTCAAACCGAGCACCATCAACAACCTGATTACCTACGGAATCGTACTGATTGCATTTTTAGTTGTGTTCTTTATGGACCAGTCGGGCATGATTACCCGCCAGCTGCGCGGGCTGCTCGTACCCGTGGGGCTGAATATTATCCTGGCAATCTCTTTGAACCTTGTCGTCGGCTTTCTGGGGGAGCTTTCCCTCGGCCACGCGGCCTTTATGGCGGTCGGCGCGTATGCGGGCTGCTTATTCTCGATTGCGTTTGCCGATACGATGAACGCGTTTATCCGCTTTCCGCTCGCTATTCTCGTGGGCGGTCTTGTCGCGGCGGTATTCGGCCTGCTCATCGGCATCCCGGTACTTCGCCTTAAGGGCGACTACCTTGCCATCGTAACGCTCGCATTTGGGCAGATTATCGTGTCTGTCATTATAAACCTTGGCTTTACCGGAGGCGCGTCGGGACTTAAAGGCACGCCGCAGGACACGAACTATATTATAGTTTTCGCGCTTGTGATTGTAACTATGTTCGTCATTATGAACCTTGTCGATTCCAAGCACGGCAGGGCAATCTGCTCTGTCAGGGACAACCGCATTGCCGCTTCGTCTATTGGAATCAACGTCACATATTACAAGCTGTTCGCGTTTGTGCTCGCCGCGTTCTTTGCGGGCATTGCCGGCGTGCTCTACGGCCACAGCCTGAGCATTGTGCAGGCTTCTGTCTTCGATTATAACAAATCGATTGAAATCCTCGTTATGGTCGTGCTCGGCGGTATGTGCAGCATCCGCGGCTCGATAATCGCGGCTACAATTATCACGGTGCTGCCTGAAGTCTTAAGGGGCGCGGACGAATACAGGATGCTTATTTATTCCATCGTGCTCGTCGCGATGATGATTCTTAATGCAAACGAGAAGTTCAGGAGCTTTAAATCGCGGCTTTCTGTCGAGGCGTTTTTCCGCAGCCGCAGGGAAAAGAAAGCGCTTGTAAAGGAGGAGGCTTGAATATGGCAATGCTTGAAGTAAAAAATCTCGGCATCTCCTTCGGCGGCCTGAAAGCGGTGGACGACTTTAACGTCACCATTGAAAAGGGCCAGCTTTATGGGCTGATTGGCCCCAACGGCGCGGGCAAAACGACGGTATTTAACCTGTTAACCGGCGTATACAAGCCAACAAAGGGCGCGTTTTTCCTTGACGGCAGGAACCTTACGGGCAAGTCGCCGGAAAAAATAAACCACAGCGGAATCGCGCGTACATTCCAGAATATCCGCCTCTTTAATAACCTTTCCGTGCTCGACAACGTAAAGCTCGGCCTCAGCGGGAGCAATAAGTACTCCGCGTTCTCCGGTGTGTTCCGCCTGCCGTCCTACTGGAAGCAGGAGCGCCTGATGAACGACGAGGCCATGAAAATACTTGAGGTGTTCGGCCTGGACGCAATGTCCGGGTATCTCGCGCAGAACCTGCCCTATGGAAAGCAGAGGAAGCTTGAAATTGCAAGGGCGCTCGCAACAAAGCCGAAGCTCCTGCTGCTTGACGAGCCTGCCGCCGGCATGAACCCGAACGAGACGGCGGAGCTGATGGATACCATCCGCTTTGTGCGCGACCAGTTCGACATGACCATCCTGCTCATCGAGCACGACATGCGCCTGGTTTCCGGTATCTGCGAGCAGGTCACTGTCTTGAATTTTGGCCAGGAGCTTACGCACGGCGAGACATCCAAGGTATTAAACGACCCGGAGGTCATCACGGCGTATCTTGGTGAGTAAAGGAGAGAAAAGCGTTATGGCAATGCTTGAAATAAAAGATTTACAGGTTTATTACGGCGTAATCCAGGCGATTAAGGGAATCTCCTTTACGGTAAACGAAGGGGAAATTATTGCGCTCATTGGCGCGAACGGCGCGGGGAAAACGACGATCCTGCATACCATATCGGGCCTGATTCCCGCAAAAACCGGCTCGGTCAAATTTATGGATAAAGAGCTCACAAAAACAGCGCCGCATAAAATTGTGCAGATGGGCATGGCGCACGTGCCGGAAGGCCGCAGGATATTCCAGGAGCTTTCTGTGTACGAAAACCTGAAGCTCGGCGCTTATACGCGTAAGGACAAGGCGGAAATTGAGCAGTCGCTTCAAACGGTTTACGGGCGTTTTCCGCGCCTTGAGGAAAGGAAAAAGCAGGTTGCCGGTACGCTTTCCGGAGGCGAACAGCAGATGCTTGCGATGGGCAGGGCCTTGATGAGCAGGCCGAAAATTATCCTGATGGACGAACCGTCCATGGGGCTTTCTCCGCTGCTGGTCTCTGAAATATTCGATATTATCAAAAGCATCAATGAAAGCGGCACCACGGTCCTGCTTGTAGAGCAGAACGCAAAGAAGGCGCTTTCCATTGCAGACAGGGCGTATGTGCTTGAGACGGGCAATATCGTGCTCGAGGGCGGCGCCAAAGAGTTGATGAACGACGACTCGATTAAGAAAGCTTATCTTGGTGAGTAAAAAGGAGCGGTGATTTATGTCGAATTTCGTGATTACGATTGCCCGCGCCTATGGCAGCGGCGGCAAGACCATCGGCAAAATGCTTGCAAAGGAGCTGGGGTTTTCCTATTATGACAAGGAAATCCCAATATTGGCCTCCATCGACAGCGGCATCAATGAAAAGCTGTTCGGCAGGGCGGACGAGAGGCTTAAGGGCGGACTGTTTAAAAAGCCGGTCAACGTATACCAGGACAACAAGCTGATTCCTCCGCAGAGCGGCGATTTTGTTTCTGACGACAATTTATTTAATTACCAGGCGAAGGTAATCAAGGAGCTGGCGCAGAAGGAATCCTGCGTGTTTGTTGGACGCTGCGCCGATTTTGTGCTCAAAGACATGGAAAACATGGTGCGCGTGTTCGTTTACGCATCGCCTGAGGCGTGTGTAAGGAATGTAACCGACATGTACGGCCTGTCTGAAAAAGAAGCGAAGAAGGTCATCGAAAAAACCGACCGGGAGCGTGCCGCTTACTATAAGTATTATACCGGCAGAGACTGGGACAACGCGCGCAATTATGATTTGGTGCTTAACAGCAGCGAGCTGGGGTTTGAAAAATGCACGCGTATCATAGAGCAGTATATCAGGATTAAAAACGCATAATTAATTGCTTATTCCAAGGCAAAGCGCCGCTTCAAGCGGCGCTTTTTTGTATGCTGAAAATATAATAGAAATCCATCTACTTGTACAATTAAGTTATAAATGATTTTATTTTGATTAAGTTGACGAAATAAATGGCTGGTGTTATAATAATAATGGAAATTTTTACAAGAAGGTGTATCCAATGGACTGTTTTGTTTACCAGTAAAAATTAATGAAATCGGAAATGAATAGGAAAGAGGAAGCTTATGGATTTTAAAAAATACAGCGCGGCAATGCTTGCGGTTGTTTTGCTTTCTTTGGCTCTGCTGGCCCCGGTATCGGCGGCAAATGCGGAAAACACGGCTCCTGCGGACAAAATAGATTCAGCTTTGCAGGAAAAGCTCGATTCTATGAGTGATTTAGATACAATCGACGTATCGGTCTGGCTGTGCGATATTGATTATGAAGAGGTGGAGCAGGAGGTTACGCAAAGGCTGGAGCGAAAGGCGGAAAAGGGTGAAATCAGCGGACAGGCGCTCCTGCTGCCGGAGGACGACCTTCAGACGATGAAACAGCAAAACAGTGGAAACGCGCAGCTGGCAGCTGTGAACTTTCAGCCTGTGAACGGCCTCGATATTGCGGCAATTTCACAGGAGGACGCACAGGGATTTATTGAAACAAAGCGCGAGGTCACGTCGCAGGAATATGCGCGGCAGAACGCACAGGTTTTTGAAAGCCTGTTCCCTAAGGAAAAGCAGGAATGGTTCCGGACTGTCCCGCAGAGGCAGCCGGAGGTCATTTATTCCTGCAAGTACGCGCCGAATATTATGATGACGCTTACAAAAGGCCAGATTGAAGAAATTGCGCGCTCGGCGGACGTGGAGGAAATATTTTACTATAATACTCAGGTAAGCGCCGAGGCTTTAGAAATGGAGGAAGCGATGGCCGCACCGCAAACCGTAGCTGCCGCAAGCAATATATCGCTTGCCTATCAGACGACGACGGGCGTTTCCAATATGCGCATCTATAACCACGCGGACGGCACGGGCATTAAAATTGGGCAGATTGAAAACAGCGCGCCTGATTTTACCAAACCGGCCTTTGACCACATGCGGGATAACGCAAACCCCGAAAACAATAAATTTAAAGTGGTTTTTGACGGCAATTATACGAGAAATTGGGATCACTCGACATGCGTGGCCGCGCTTATGGTTGGAAAATCTGACGATTTTAGCGCGATTGTACCCAATGCAAGCCTCTATTTTGCCGCCAATTATGACGGGAAAACGGGCACCTATAAATATTGGAAGCAGTCCATGGAGCGGTTAGTGGACGAAGGGGTCAATGTAATCAACGCGTCCACCGCGCTGCCAGGGAGAAGAGAGGATAAGGGTGTATATGACGATTCCGCCAAATGGCTCGACCACCTGATATACAGCCACAACGTGAGCGTCTGCATATCCGCCGGGAATTATTACCGGATTTCTGAGGGCTGTATGTCCTATAACGCAATCCTCGTCGGGAATATCAACGATAACCATACCATTGATTTATCTGATGATAAACGTGATATAGTTAAACTAAATTATCAAGAATCAGCTTATTCCGACAGCAATACGGCGGCCTATAAGCCGGATATTATGGCGCCGGGCGCGACCGCCGGCTCCTGCTACAGCCCTATGACGAATTCCTACGGCGGCGGCACCAGCTTTTCCGCGCCGATTGTCACGGGCGCCGTCGCGCAGCTCTGCGGTATGTACTCCTACTTTAAAACAAAGCCTGCCCTTTTAAAGGCGGCGCTTTTGGCGGGCGCGATAAAAACACAGGAAATGGAAGCCTACGACAGCGACGCCGATTTAACGAATAATGTCGACAGCATGACTGGCAGCTGGCGCCCGGGCCTGTGTCACAAGAACGGCGCGGGCATGGTGAACGTTATCAACGCGGCGGCTGTATTATATGACAGCTGCTACCTGTATTTTCCGAATTTCGGCGGTACGAACAACCCGCTGACTCAGGAAATCGAAGTGGAGGCCGGCTCCCGTTTGCAGATATGCCTGAGCTGGCTGAAAAAGAACACGGTAACGTCCGGCAGCCACGAAACGGGCGAGGTTGAGGACGCCGGCAAGGACACTTTTATATTAGAGCTGCTCGGCCCCGACGGCGAGCTGCTATACAATTCCTGGTATCGGTACGATACAAAAGAATACATTGCGTTTGAGCCGGAAATACCGGGAACCTATACCATACGTGTAAGAAAAACCAACCTGCTCAGTACCGGCACGGACATTGCGCTTTGCTGGTACCAGCGGTAAAGGAGAGAAAACCATGAAAAAAATAATATGTGTAATCTTGTCGCTGCTTTTGCTTTTCGGCCTTGCGACAACGGCTGTTTCGGCGGAAGATTGGGGCGAAAATTTTTATCTCGCATATCACTACTTCGGTACAAATAACGGGTATGATATTTGTACCATAGACGCCCTATTTACAATAATGGAGTACGAAGAAGTGATTGGAGGGTATTTATTCATGTCGCCCACCTTAAGCGCTCCAGAAACACGGCTGGCGCTGTATGCGGTAAAGGGCGACGAACAGATTTATATTAAGGATGCCTACGAACAAGGGCTAATTGATATTGGCGCGGTTGCGGAGATGGTAGATAATTTTTCCTATAACTCTATTTTTTACTCTATTTATCCTTTAGGCGATACGGACTTGAATAAAAAATTGGAGGTTGCGGACACAATACAAATTCAAAAAGTCTTAGCAAAAATTATTAAGAATCCAAGAGTGTTTAACTTGTATGACGTAAACCAGGACGGGGAAATCAATCTGGAGGACGTGCTGCTCGTGCAGAAAAAGATAGCAAAGCTGGTACCGTAATTTGAGTTAAAAATTATAACCTGCTGCAATAACAAGAAAAAAGGGATGTCCGGCGCTTGTCCGGGCACCCCTTTTTTCTTTTCAATTCATGGCGTCAGGCAGGCCGGTAATTTTTGTCATATTGGAATACGGCGGCGAATAGATATAGCTTAGAAACAAATACCGTCGCCGTGGGCGGACAGGTATTAAAAAGGAGAGATACAAATATGGATTATTCGTTGTCAAAAAAGTCTTTGTCTGTAAGCGAAACGGTATTTGAAGGATGTTTGGAACAGCCGATCGATCTCGATTTCAGCCTGCCGGACTACTGCCCGGATATCCAGCGCATTTTAAAGTGCCAGGCATATCCAAAAATCTTCACAAAAAATGTATCCGGCGACAGGCTCGACGTAGACGGCGCGGCGGTCGTACGTATTCTTTACGTGGACGCGGTAAAAAAATCTGTGCGCTGCAGCGAGCACGTCATGCCGTTTACAAGCTCGTTTAACCTCAAAACCACGCCGCAGAACGCAGTCGTCCTTGCAAACGCCAAACCGGAATACTTGAACTGCCGGGCGTTAAGCCCCAGAAGGCTCGATATCCACGGCGCGTTTACTGTCTGCGCGAAGGTCGTAAGCAAGGCGGAGAGGGAAAACGTCTGCGCTATCGACGGGGACGACGTACAGATGATGAAAGCGTCTTTCCCGGTTACGACCGTCACGGGCAGCGGGCAGCAGCTCTTTACCGTTTCTGAGGACATCGAGCTTGGCAGCGGCAAGCCGCCGGTCGAATCTATACTTCGTACGGACGCAAAGGCGTACCTGACGGAGTGCAAGGCCATCACGAACAAAATGATGATTAAGGGTGATTTGAACCTCAAGGTGCTTTACCTTGCCGACCTCGATACCGGCGCCGTGGAGGTGCTCGATTATACCATTCCCATTAACCAGATTATCGACGCGGACGGCGTTGACGAAAACGCCTCCTGCGATACGGTGCTCGAGGTCATGACCTACGACGTGCGCGTGCGCAACGACCTTTCTGAAAGCGACACGATTCTGTCGCTCGAAGCCAAGCTTTGCGCGACAGTCACCTCCTATGGGGAGGATGAGGCGCAGCTCGTTACCGACGCGTATTCTACCGTCTATGACCTTGACCTTACCTTCGGGCAGGTACAGCTGCCAAGGCTTATGACCATCATTAACGATACTTATGTCAATAAAAGCACAGTGGAGTCAAGCTCCTCTGGAATTACCAAAATGCTCGACCTGTGGAATGAGCAGTGCACCGTCAAGGCGCTTGAGGAAAACGGCAGGATGGTGCTCACCGGCAAATTCAACGTGTGTATTTTGGCGCTCGACAGTGAAGACGCTCCTTTCTATACGGAACGCGCGGTAGACTTTACGTATCCGCTCAGCCTCGACGGCGAAATCAAAAACCTCATCGCGGCCCCGCGTGCGCAGGTGGTTTCCATCAGCTACCGCCTGGGCGACGGCAGCCAGCTGGACCTGCGCACGGAAATCCAGTTGTCGGTCCCTGTATTTGAACATAAATCCACACGCGCCGTCACGGCGGCGTCGGCAAACGAGGAGCACCTGCGCCAGAAGGACGACAGTGTGGCGCTCACACTCTATTATGCCGGAGACGGGGAAAAAATCTGGGACATCGCAAGGGATTACTGCATCTGCTGCGACGCGGTCAAGGCGGAGAACGATTTAGCGGAAGACACCGTAGCGCAGGGCAGGATGCTGCTCATACCCAACATATAAAAAGGAGGAAGTCACTGTGGAAGAGCGAAATATTTATCAGGACATTGCCCGCAGAACAAACGGCGACATCTATATAGGAGTGGTAGGCCCCGTCCGTACCGGAAAATCTACGTTTATCAAGCGGTTTATGGATACGCTTGTCATTCCGAATATCGCAAACGACAGCCGGCGTGACCGCGCTGTCGACGAGCTGCCGCAGTCCGCCGCGGGCCGGACCATTATGACCACGGAGCCGAAATTCATCCCGGAGGACGCGGTTGAGGTGAACATCGGCGGAAACGCGACCTTCAAGGTCAGGATGATCGACTGTGTCGGCTATATCGTGCCAAGCGCCATCGGCTATATCGAGGACGAACAGCCGCGTATGGTCAAGACGCCGTGGTTCGAGGATGAAATCCCGTTCAATATGGCCGCGGAAATCGGTACGAAAAAGGTCATTACCGACCATTCGACCATCGGCCTCGTCATTACGACCGACGGTACCATCAGCGATATCCCGCGTGAGGAATATGAAGAGGGCGAGGAGCGCGTCATCAAGGAGCTCAAGGAAATCAACAAGCCCTTCGTCATCCTTTTAAACAGCGTACAGCCGAACGCGCAGGAAACGCACGTCCTTGCCTCTGAGCTTGCGCGAAAATACGGGGTACCCGTCGTGCCGGTCAGCTGTATGGATTTAGACGAAAACGAAATCAAGCGAATTCTTGCCCAGATTCTGTTTGAGTTCCCAATTAAGGAAATCAAGGTTGATATGCCTAAATGGGTTTCCTCGCTTGAAAAGGAGCACTGGCTTCGGAGCAGCATCTTTACCGCTATCGTCAATTCGGCGCAGAACGCCGAGAAAATCCGGCAGGTGCAGGATATCACGCGCGACATCGGCGCGTGCGAGTATGTCACGAGCGCACAGGTCAGCGCCATCGATTTGGGGCAGGGGCACGCGAAAATTTCCGTTTCCCTCAACCAGACGCTGTTCTATAAGGTGCTTGGGGAGAAAACGGGCTTCGATATTCGCGACGAGGGCGGAATGCTCGACTGTATGCTGGAGCTTGCAACACTCAAGCAGGAATACGAGCGCATTCGCGACGCATACAACGACGTGAACGAAACGGGCTACGGTATCGTCATGCCAACAATGGAAGAGCTGACGCTCGAGGAGCCTGAAATCGTCAAGCAGGGCGGCAAGTACGGCATCCGCCTGCGCGCCTCCGCGCCGTCTATCCATATGCTCAAGACAAATATTACTACAGAGGTCACGCCAATCGTCGGCTCGGAGCAGCAGTCTGAGGAGCTTGTAATGTACCTGCTCAAGGAGTTCGAGGAAAGCCCGTCGAAGATTTGGGAATCGAACATCTTCGGCAAGTCCTTGAACGAGCTGGTTAACGAAGGCCTGCACAACAAGCTGACCCGTATGCCGCCGGATGCGCGCAACAAGCTCAAGGAAACCATCGAGCGTATTATCAACGAGGGATGCAACGGCCTTATTTGTATTATCCTTTAACCTAGTTTAGCAGATATTCCCGCGCGGACACCCGTGCGGGAATTTTTCGTTGTAAGAAACAGTATATATTGTGCACAAAATCTGGTGGGTTTTTATGGATATTATGGCATGAAATCTGACTTTTTTTCAATTTTATGTTGGTATTGTGCTATTTCATCCGCTTGCAATTTTCCATGGTATTCATTATTATTAAAGGTAAGGGCGCTAAACGGTTCATTCGTTTTCAGGAGAAGACGTGCGGCAGGATTACATATGCCAGCGCCCGTGGAAGAGTAACATATTTACGGAAGAATGAAAGGAATGATTGCATTGAAGAAGCTGACAAGCCTGCTGCTTGCCGTTTTAATGCTCTGCGGAATCGTCGTCTCGGCTGGCAGCTTGACGGCGGATGAGTCGCGGGCCGCCGCGGGGTACCCCCTGAGGAACAAAACTGACATGGAGCAGAAGCGCGGCGTTTATTATGAAATCTTCGTCCGCTCGTTTGCCGATTCGGACGGCGACGGCGTTGGCGATTTCAACGGCGTGACCGCAAAGCTCGACTACTTAAAGGATTTGGGCGTCGAGGGTATTTGGCTGATGCCTGTGAACGAATCGAACTCCTACCACGGCTACGACGTGACGGATTATTATACCGTCAATTCCGACTATGGAACGGAGGCCGATTTTAAAAATATGCTCACAGAAGCGCACAAGCGCGGCATCAAGGTGATTATGGATTTCGTCATCAACCACACAAGCAGCCAGCATCCATGGTTCACAGCGTCTAAGAACGTAAACAGCCCATATCGGGACTATTACACATGGGTATCCCCAAGCGACCCGGACTACAATCCGTCCGATACGTCCGCATGGGGCTCCCGCGTATGGCAGCGTTCCGGAAACTACTATTATTATGGTATGTTTTCCAGCGGCATGCCCGACCTCAACTACGAAAACCCGAAGGTCAGGGAAGAGGTAAAGGCCGCCGCTAAGAAATGGCTGGAATTCGGTATCGACGGCTTCCGCCTGGACGCGGCGATGCACATCTACGGCGACAACGAGTACAAGCATATTACAGAAAGCCAGACATATAAGAACCTTGAATGGTGGAACGAGTTCGCGATTGCCTGCGAAGAAATCAATCCCGACGTTTACCTTGTCGGCGAGGCATGGCAGGGCAGCGAGGCGCTCGCGGAATATGCCCAGCCGTTCGATACGAAGTTTGACTTTGCGTTCCAGGAGAACCTGACCGACGCGGTACAGAGGGAAAGCGCAAACGTAAACAATTCCCAGTCGCTTGCCGAGTTCTTACAGAACGTGCAGGAGCAGCATTACGCCGCCGACAGCAAGTACCTTGATGGCGTGTTCGGCTCAAACCACGACCAGAACCGTATTATGTCAGTCGCAAAAAATGAACAGCAGGCGAAAATGATTGCAAGCATCTACCTGACGCTCGACGGTAACCCATATATCTATTATGGCGAGGAAATCGGCATGAAGGGCGTAAAGCCCGACGAACGCATCCGCGAGCCGTTCAAGTGGACGGCAGACGGAAGCGGCATGGACACCGACTGGGAAAGCGCGTCTTCAAACCGCAGCACCGTGCCGCTGTCTGAGCAGATAAATAACCCCGATTCCATGTACAGCTTTTATAAAGAGCTGATTGCGGTGCGCCAGAACAGCACGGCACTGACCTACGGCAAGTTCGAGTCGGTCGATACCGGAAGAAAGACGGTTATGGGCTACATGCGTACGTCCGAGGACGAGAGCGTGCTTGTGCTCCATAACTTCTCCGGCAGCAGCATTACGTTCGACCTGGCGGCTGCTAACGGCGCGCAGACGCTCATGTCCGACAGCGGTCAATCGGGCGTCAGCGGCAGCAGCGTTACGCTCGACGGATATTCCAGCCTCATACTCAAAACCTCCGACGAGCCATTGAAGCTCGGCGACGCGACGGGCGACGGAAAAATCAACCTGCAGGACGTTCTGGAGATGCAGAAGCATATGGCGGGTATGCTGGTGCTGAAGGGTAAATTCTTTACGGCTGCCGACGTCAACGGGAACGGCAAGATTGAGCTGGTCGACGTGCTTTCTGTTCAGAAATACCTGGCGGGCGTCACCGCGGAAGTCGAATAAAATAAAAATAGATATTGCCGCGGCCGACTATGACCGCGGCAATTTTTTAAATTGGGACAGAAAGGGTACAGAATATGAAAAAATCAGTATCTGTTTTACTCAGCTTAATACTTTTAGCCGGCATTTTAACGTTTGCGGGCTGTACGCCCGGCGGCGAATCCTCTCAGCCGGATACACAGCCGCCGTCTTCCGCGGATTCCTCCGCGTCGTCCGGGGCAAACGCCAAGCCCGCCTATGCGCTGCGGGACAAAGGGGATATGGAGCAAAAGCGCGGCGTTTATTATGAAATCTTCGTCCGCTCGTTTGCCGATTCAGACGGTGACGGCATAGGCGACTTTAACGGTGTTACCGCGAAGCTCGATTACTTAAAGGAGCTCGGTATCGACGGTATTTGGCTGATGCCCATCAATGAGTCGGACTCTTATCACGGCTACGACGTAACGGATTACTATGCCGTCAATTCCGACTATGGCACGGAAGCCGACTTTAAGAAGATGCTGGAAGAGGCGCATAAGCGCGGCATCAAGGTGATTATGGATTTTGTCATCAACCACACGAGCAATAACCATCCGTGGTTCAAGGCTTCTAAGGATGGGGACAGCAAATATCGGGACTATTACACATGGGCTGCAAAAGACGACCCGGATTTCGATTCCTCCGACCGTTCTCCCTGGGGTTCCCAGGAATGGCATAAATCGGGAGACAGCTATTTCTTCGGTATGTTCTCAAGTGGGATGCCCGACCTTAACTACAGCAATGAAGAGGTTCGCAAGGAGGTCAAGGCCGCCGCTGAAAAATGGCTGGAGCTCGGCGTGGACGGCTTCCGGCTGGACGCGGCTATGCATATCTTCGGCGACAACGAAAACAAGCATATCGAAGACCAGCTGGCAGAGAACCTCAAATGGTGGAATGAGTTTGCGATTTCCTGTGAAGAAGTCAATCCAAACGTTTATCTCGTTGGAGAAGCATGGCAGGGAAACGAGGCGCTTGCCGAGTATGCCCAGCCGTTCGACACGAAGTTCGATTTCGCCTTTGAGGAAACCCTGATGCAGGCAATTAAGAGCGAAAGCACAATCCACAGTACGTCTGATTCGCTCGCGGGCTTTTTGGAGGAGGTGCAGCGGCAGCACTACGAGGCCGACGGCAAATATATAGACGGGGTGTTCGGTACAAACCACGACCAGAACCGCATTGTGTCCCAGACCTTCAGCGAGGAGCAGGCAAGGCTTGTCGCAAATGTTTACCTGACGCTCGACGGCAACCCGTACATCTATTACGGGGAGGAAATCGGCATGCAGGGCGAAAAGCCAGACGAGCGAATCCGCGAGCCGTTTAAATGGACTGCAGATGGCAGCGGTATGGACACTGACTGGGAGGACATGCTTTCAAACGAGAGCACGACCGCGCTTTCCGAGCAAATGGAAGACGAGGGTTCTATGTACCATTATTATAAAAAGCTGATTTCCGTGCGCAAGAACAGTGAGGCGCTCTCAAAGGGCAAGTTTGAGGCAATCGACGCCGGAAGTGACGACGTGATGGCGTACCGCCGCGTTTCGGACAGCCAGACAGTCTATGCCGTCCATAACTTTACAGACGAGAAGGCCACGGTTAAGCTGCCGGACGCCAAGGGCGGCAAGGTTATCTTTACAGGCAGCAAAAAGGGGACGCTTTCCGGCGATACCATTGCGCTCGACGCATATGCGAGTATCCTGATAGAGAAATAAATTTTAATAATCTGTTGATTGATTGCAAGGGAGTGAGCCGCGTACGAAAATTACAGTAATCGGCGGGGGAAACATTGGCACCTTGATGGCTGCGGAATTCGCTCACAAGGGACATGAGGTGACTGTATACACTTCTCGGCCTGAACGCTGGAGCAAGAAAATAGAGGTGTATAACGCTGAGGAAGAGCTCCTGCTTACAGGAATTTTGTCAAAAGTCACAAATCATTTGCAGGAAGCCTTGGCGGACGCCGGGTACGTTTGGGTTGTAGTTCCCGCTCAGGCGTTTGCCGATTTAGCAAGGGATATGACGCCGCTTGTCCATGAGGGCCAGAGAATCGGCGTCGTTCCCGGCAGCGGCGGCGCGGAGTTTGCGTTTCAGGGCATAATTGAGAAGGGCTGTACGCTATTTGGGCTTCAGCGTGTACACAGCATTGCAAGATTGAAGGAATACGGCAAATCTGTCTATGAATTAGGCAGAAAGGCAGAGCTCCAGATTGGCGCTGTTCCGGCAGAGGAGGCCGCGGATATTTGCAGTATGGCGCAAAGCTTGTTCGATATGCCTTGTGCGGCTCTAAAAAACTATCTGTCTGCAACATTGGTTGCTTCTAATTCTATTTTACACACCACACGGCTTTATTCCATGTTCAAGGAGCATCAGGCTGGCGACGTATATCCGAGAAATTTCCTGTTCTATGAGGAGTGGACGGACGCTTCCTCTGAGATGCTGATTGCCTGTGACCGGGAGCTGCAGGAGCTTTGTGATAAAGTCCCGTTGGATTTGAGCGCCGTAAAGTCTCTGCGGGAGCATTACGAAAGCCATACGGTAAAAGCTATGACGGAAAAGATTAGCGGAATCAGGGCGTTTAAAGGCCTGCTTTCTCCAATGAAAGAAGTGGAAAGCGGCTGGGTTCCGGACTGGTACTCCAGGTATTTTACATCCGACTTTCCCTTTGGGCTTAAAATTATTAAGGATTTGGCGGAAGTATTCGGTGTTCGGACGCCCAATATAGACGTCGTATGGGATTGGTATATCAGAACTGCCTGGCAGGAGGATGTTAAAATTTTCAACATCGGGCTGGACCGAAAAGGCCTGATAGATTTGTATAACTTCCCGCACATGGAAAACGCCGTACCATTAAGGTCCTAAGCTGCAAAATAATAAAAAGCTTTGGCCGCCTGCATTTTGCAGGCGGTTTTTTGCAGCTTGGCAGTAAAATCCCGCAGGTCGGTTTTAATCGCTTGCTTTGGGGGATATTCACCGTATAATAGAGCTGTAAGGAATCCTTGGACTGAAAGAAGGAGGGAGAACGTGAAAATACAGCTGAACCAGGACCCGGCCTTTACCGAAACGGAAATCATTATAAACTGCCCGCATGCGGACGAAGATATCCTGCGGCTTATCGCGTCGCTGCGTGTTTCTGAGCAGAAAATCACAGGGGAACTCGACGGAGAGCTGCGCCTGCTCGATATCAAAGATGTTTTATATATCGATACCGCTGATAAACGTACGTTCCTGTATACGGAAAAGCAGGTATATAAAAGCACGCTTCGCCTTTACGAGCTGGAAGAGCGCCTTGCCGGAATGGACTTTTTCCGGGCGGGCAAATCCTGTATCGTCAATTTCTGCCGCATCAGAAGTATTCGCCCGGAATTCGGCGGCCGCATGCTGCTTACCATGGAAAACGGGGAGAAGCTCTATGTGTCGCGCCAGTACGCGGTGGAATTAAAAGAAAAGCTAGACAAACTGGAAAGGGGAAAACAAGTATGAAACGATTTTTACAGCATGTTGTTGAATGGAAGACGGCGGCCTGCTATATGTTTACGGGAACTATAATCCTTTATATGTTGATTGCCGCCATCATGGGGCAGGAAAGCGCGAGCCTTATAACGCTGCTCGGCCTTTTGATTATCTCTTCGGTCGGCACGCTAATCCAGTATTTGTGTTTTACGCAGAACATTATCAAGAAAATGCGCTATACCGGGCGATTGTTCCTGTTCCTGCTCTTATTCCTGCCGGTCCTTACCGCCTGCGCGCTTACGCTGCACTGGTTTCCGCCGCAGTACGCGCTGGGCTGGCTGATTTTCATTGGCATCTTTCTTCTGGTGTTTGCGGCGATGACCCTTGGGTTTGAAATTTTCTACCGCGTTACCGGCAAAAAATACGACGGCCTTCTGGGTCAGTACAAGAGGGATAAGGAAAAGAAAACACGCGGATGACGGCATAATGAAAAAAGCCCGGCCTGATTTACTGGCTGGGCTTTTTTATGTAGGATAGTCAAACATGATGGACAGGATAAGCCGAATGTATAGCTGATGGCAGAAAAATAGATTTTTCATGATGTACCGCCTTACGGCGAAATGATGGATTGCTTTGCAAAATGATGTGCCTTCGCTCCGCTGCGGCATGATGTAATGTTTGTCCCTATGTCCCGCGGGACACATCATTGCCAAAGGCAGTATAATCGCACGAAGCGCGGCATCATTGCACGAAAGGGCAAACATCATTCAAAAAAGTTCCTTTTGCAGTGTTAAACCCCATTCAGCTGACAGGCTTATCCTTTTCCTGGGCATTTTTACCGCTTGACAGCCTAACGGTTGTTCGGTATAATATACCTAACGATTGATAGGGGGTATGGATATGACCACAAAGGATAATATTATAGAACAGGCGCTGCGCCTGTTTTCCGCCAAGGGCTTCGAGGCGGTTTCCGTCAGGGACATTGCCCGCGCGGTGGGCATTAAGGAAAGCTCGCTTTATTACCACTTTAAAAACAAGCAGGATATTTTCGACACCATTGTCGATACCTGTTTTCAAAAGGCCAATGAGTATTTCCGCAGGCAGTCGCTTCCCTTTGAAGATGGGGACGATATTTCCATGTACAGCGGAATCGATACGGATACGCTCACCGGGCTGATTTTTTCTACCTTTGGCTATTTTTTTGACGACCCTTACAATGTGATGTTCCGCAGGCTGTTGACCGTCAGCCAGTTCGATAACGAAAAGGCGCGCCGGATTTACCGCCAGCTTTACCGTGAATATCCCATCACCTTTCAAACGGGTATTTTTAAAATGCTCATGAAAACGGGAGAATTCCGGGAGGAGGACCCGGCTGCAGTTGCTATGGAGTTTTATGCCGTGCCCTTTATGCTAATCCATACGTGCGACAGCTTGGAGGAGGCAAAACCCGCGCTATCGGAGCATGTACGGCAATTCGTGAGGAACTACCATGTTTAACCGTATCCGGCTATTTACAAGCGGATTCCTGTTCTTTTTCTCCATTTACTGTATTATTTGGAATCCGCAGCTTCCGTTTTCCCTGCCCACATGGGTGTACATAGCCGCAACTGTGTATTTTGCCGCGTTCCCCGTGAAGGATATGCTCCCGCAATTCAGCCGTAACAGGTATAAGGGCCGGCAGTTTGGGTACGGATACGAGGGAAAGCCAGACTGCACGGAAACGGCGCTTTTACAAACAAAACGGAAATACGACCGCCGCGCTTTGGCGGTGCTCGTATTCTGGCTATGCTTCATGGCTTCGGCCGGCTCGCTTTACTTAACCGGTGTAATCGGGCGGGAATGGATATTTTTCTTTTTTGCCCTCTCCAACTTTGGAGTTTACTTTTCCATTTTTTTCTGGTGCCCGTTTTATTCGCTGTTTTTACACCCGGAATGCTGTATGGAATGCCGTATTTATAATTGGGACAGCTTTTTTTCCTACAGCTTTCTGATTTATTTACCGTCGGTATGTACTGTACTGCTGTTTTCCCTGGGGGTACTTTCCCTGCTCGTATGGGAAAGTATGCATCACAGGCACCCCGAGCGGTTTTATAAAGTAAGCAGCGCTGGCCTTGCATGCGAGCTATGCGACCATGAAGCCTGTAAGCAGAACAAAAAGAAATTTTTCAGCAAAGAGCTTAAGGAGGAAGAAAAATGAACGCTATTATCCTGTATTATTCTAAAACCGGCTTTACAAAGCGTTACGCACAGTGGATAAGTGAAGCGCTTTCCTGTGAATGCGTTTCCTTTGAACAGCGCGGCCGCGTCGATTTTTCCAAATATGATACGGTTATATTCGGCAGCTGTGTGCAGGCGGGCAAGGTGCAGAAACTCGGCTGGCTCAAAAAACAGCTCCCTGCGTGGGCGGATAAAAAGGCCGCGGCTTTCGCCGTAGGCGCCATGCCGCCGGACAGCCCGGTGACATTGGATTTGCCAAAGAATAATTTAACACCGCAGGAGCGGGAGAGGGTGGAATTGTTTTATTTTCCCGGCGGTCTAGACTATGAAAAGATGTCTTTTTTCAATAAAAAAATCATGAAGATGTTTGCCTCGATGATGTCGAAAAAACAGGATAAAACGCCGCAGGAGGAAGAGGCGGCGCGTGCGCTTTCACAAACCTACGACTTATCCAGCCGGAAATTCACCGAGCCGCTGTTAAGCTTTTTAAGGGAACGGGACTAAAAACCTGTTCCCTTATTTTTCAAAAAAAATTGAAAATTTATGGAAGATACCCTTGACAATTTGGTTAGTCGCTGCTAATATAAATACGGTTAGAGATTGCTAACCTTTGTTTTTTGGTTAGAGGTTAGACAAGACTTACTTAAAGCGAGGAGTGAATATGATGCCATTGACGCTTGCAGGTATCGGAGAGGAAAACATGATAAAAAAAATCGGCGGCAAGCCTGAGATAAGGGCGCATCTGGAAAATCTCGGGTTTGTGACCGGGGGGAACGTCACAGTAGTTTCAGCCATGGGCGGCAGCCTCATAGTCAATGTCAAGGAATCCCGTGTGGCAATCAGCCGTGAAATGGCAAATAAAATTATGGTGTAAGCCATTTTGAGTCAACAGGGAGGAATCAAAATGAAAACGCTCAAGCAGGCAAAAATCGGGGATACGGTCACTGTGGTGAAGCTCCATGGGGAGGGCGCCGTCAAGCGCAGGATTATGGATATGGGCATTACCAGGGGGATTCCAGTGCATATCCGCAGGGTCGCTCCTCTGGGAGACCCGGTTGAGGTTACCGTCAGGGGCTACGAGCTTTCCATAAGAAAAGCGGACGCAGGAATGATTGAGGTGGAATAGTTCCTTTTTGAGACTAAAAGGAATTGTTTTTGGCGCGATAGGTTAGCTATGGCTAACCTATCGCGTATCCGGGCCTATCGTATTTGGAAAGGAAGATTTTTATGAACATTAGAATCGCCCTGGCGGGCAATCCGAACAGCGGCAAAACGACGCTCTTTAACGCCTTGACCGGTTCCAACCAATTTGTGGGAAACTGGCCCGGCGTTACGGTGGAAAAAAAGGAAGGCAAGCTTAAAAAACACGATAATGTTGTTATTACAGACCTTCCCGGCATTTATTCCCTGTCGCCCTATACGCTGGAAGAGGTCGTTGCAAGAAAATATCTCATTGAGGAACGGCCCGACGCTGTCCTCAATATTATCGATGGCACAAACCTCGAGCGGAATCTATATCTGACCACACAGCTGACTGAGCTTGGTATTCCCGTCGTAGCGGCTGTCAATATGATGGATATTGTCCGAAAAAACGGAGACAAAATTAACATAGAAGAGCTTTCCCGCGAGCTTGGATGCCGTGTCGTCGAGGTATCCGCGCTAAAGGGCAGCGGCGTCATGGAAGCCGCGCAGGCGGCGGTTGAGGCGGCAAACGGCCCCAAAACCGTTGCGCGGCACAGCTTCAGCGGCGCGGTGGAGCATGCAATTGCACACATCGAAGAGGCGGCGGTACATAATCTTCCGGAGGAACAGCAGCGCTGGTACGCTATCAAGATTTTCGAGCGTGATGAAAAGGTACTTTCCGGCTTAGGCATTGGGAAAGCTTTGCTCGGGCATATCGAGCAGGATATCAAGGCCGCCGAGCAGGAGCTCGGCGACGACGCGGAAAGCATCATTACCAACGAGCGTTATCTTTATATCGCTTCCATCATTAAGGGGTGCTATAAGAAAAAAAATAGGGGGAAGGCTTCCACATCAGATAAAATCGACCGTGTGGTCACAAACCGCTGGGCGGCGCTGCCGATTTTCGCGGCCGTCATGTTTATCGTTTATTTCCTATCCGTTTCGACGGTCGGTACCTGGGCGACCGACTGGGCAAACGACGGCGTGTTCGGCGATGGCTGGCACCTGTTTACCATAGGCGCGGCCGAGTATGAAGCGGCAGCCGGCGCATATGCGGAACAGGGCGCTGTCGTCGCGTCTTTTGAAGCGGCGGCAGAGAAGGCGGGGATTGACCCGGATAAAGCAGCAAGCCTCACAACAACCGCTTACCTGTATGATGACGAGGGCAGCGTGGAGGAAGAAATACCCGTTACATACGCTTCCTATAAGGAAGCGGCAAAGATTGAAGAGCCGGACCCCGCAAATTACGGCGTCTGGGTACCGGGCCTTCCGGGGCTGCTTGAAGAAGGCCTGAAAGCAATCAACTGTGCGGATTGGCTGCAGGGCTTGATTTTGGACGGTATTGTGGGCGGCGTAGGCGCTGTGCTCGGCTTTGTCCCGCAGATGCTCGTGCTGTTTTTGCTTCTTGCTGCTTTGGAAGCGTGCGGCTATATGGCGCGTATCGCCTTTGTTATGGACCGTATCTTCCGCAAGTTCGGTCTGTCCGGCAAATCGTTTATCCCGATGCTCATCGGCACCGGCTGCGGTATCCCTGGTATTATGGCGTCACGTACGATTGAAAACGAACGCGACCGGCGTATGACGATTATGACTACGACGTTTATTCCCTGCGGCGCAAAGCTCCCGATTATTGCGCTGATAGCGGGCGCCCTGTTCGGCGGTGCGTGGTGGGTAGCGCCAAGCGCTTATTTCATCGGCATTGCCGCCATTATCATTTCCGGTATCATGCTCAAAAAAACAAGAATATTCGCGGGCGACCCGGCCCCGTTTGTCATGGAGCTTCCGCCGTACCACCTGCCGACCGTCGGCAATATGCTCCGTTCCATGTGGGAGCGCGCGTGGTCGTTTATCAAAAAGGCGGGTACTGTCATCCTGCTTTCGGCAATCGTGCTTTGGTTCCTGCAGGCTTTCGGATTTGAAAACGGCGGCTTTGGTATGGTGGAAGACCTCAATCATTCAATTCTTGCTGTTATCGGAGGAGCGATTGCGTGGATTTTCTCCCCGCTCGGCTGGGGCAACTGGCAGAGCGCGGTTGCAACCATTACGGGCCTGATTGCGAAGGAAAACGTCGTCGGTACCTTCGGCGTGCTCTTCGGCGGGTTTGACGAGGTAGCGGAGAACGGATGGCAGATTTGGGCAAATATGAGAACCGTGTTTACACCGCTCGCGGCATATTCCTTCCTCATTTTCAATCTCCTGTGCGCTCCGTGCTTTGCGGCAATCGGCGCTATCAAGCGGGAAATGAACAACGCAAAGTGGACTCTGTTCGCTGTTGCTTACCAGTGCGTGTTCGCATATGCAATCGCCCTTGTAGTGTACCAGCTTGGTATGCTGTTTATTGGGCAGGGCAATATTACCGGCTCAATTGCGGCCTTCCTGATTGCTGCGCTGCTTGCGTTTATGCTGCTGCGCCCTTATAAAGAGAGTACGACGCTCAAGGCTAAGGTGAAAGTATGATAATAAAGGAGGCGTCATCATGCTGGGCTTTTTAGCGGAAAACTGGGGTTCCATTCTCATCGGCGCCATTGTGGCGGCAGCCGTTTGTTTAATTGTTGTGAAGCTAATCCGCAATAAGAAAAAGGGGGAAACCTCATGTGGCTGCGGCTGCGGCCACTGCCCATCTTCGGGTATATGCCATAAAAGATAAAGGCCTGCCGCAAGGCAAAAACCGGCGGGGCGCGATTTGATTCACGCCCCGCCGTCGCTGATGTTATACACTATTTCAACTCTGTTAGACCTCTTCGCAAACTGGGTGAAAAACCGCCTTTCAATTTTGCATTAATCAGTCGGTTTAATTCTCTTTTTCTGTCTACTATCTATTGCTTACTTTCCAAATGAATTTACCGCGGCATAAAATAAAATCGGTCATGAAACGGCGTTCTGCCCGGTATGAAAACTGCCGGGCATAAAAACGCCGCTTTTTATAAAAAATATAGTTAGTTGATGCTAACTGAATAATTTTGCTGAAAGAAAGGATGATAATTATGCGTGTTGTAATTATCGGCGGGAATGAGAGAATGGCCTGTCAGTATGCAAATATTTGTAAGTGCTACGGATGCAAGGCGAAGGTTTTCACGAAGGAAAGCGGTTCGCTTAAAAAAAAGATGGGCTGCCCCGACCTTTTGATTTTATTTACCAATACGGTTTCTCACAAGATGGCCGTCAGCGCGTCCCAGGAGGCGAAACGGAATAAAATCCCAATTGCTCACGTACATGCAAGCAGCGCCTGTGCTTTGCGTAATGTGCTGTCCGAGCGCTGCAAAACCGCTTAAAAAGGGGTCATCCGCTTGTTTGAGAAATATTTAATCGACCACTGCGCGCCGACGCTTGCCTCGCTGAAAACCGGCAGCCTATTTAATTTGCCGCTTTCAGAGGCGGACGATTTACCTGAACAAACACAGCGGTGGAACCGGGAGCTCGGGGAAAAGGGTATTACGCTTTATATCCTGCGGTTTTGCAATCGCGGCGCGCTTGTATATGTCTGCAGGACCAGCCGCCTTGAAAAGGAATTAACAAAACCTGAGGTGCAGCGCTTTTTATCGGGTTACGGATACCGGGCGTTTGGCACGGATTACGCGGTCGAAAGGCTGAAGCAGCGGCTTTGTACGGAAGATAGCTTTCCGCATGAAATCGGTATATTTCTTGGCTATCCTCTTGAGGATGTAAAAGGCTTTATTGAAAACGCCGGAAAAAACGCCAAGTGTACCGGATGCTGGAAGGTATATAACAACGAATGTGAAGCAATCAGGACATTCCAGCAATATAAAAAATGCAGGGATGTGTATGCCCGCCTGTGGACGCAGGGAATCAGTGTCCGGCAGCTCACAGTGCCTGTTTAAAATAAATACCGAAATGATGGCGATAAAGGCTGTGGAGCTGCGGCTTTGTACCACAGCGGCAAGGGCAGGCTCAAGCGGGTAACCGCATAAAAAGCGGCGGCATTCAAATCATATTTTTTTGGTATACGCAGTAGCGTGAGGGCCGGTGCAGCTTTGGCTGTGCCGGCTTTTTGCCGTCATTCCATGCCGAGATACGGTTTAATCATGCCGTAAGCTCCCATACTATTCAGTAGGTTATTTTGCGGAATGTGGGTGTCACAGATGAGTAAAAAAATTATAAAAGCCTTAGCGGCCGTCTCGCTTTTTTTCCTGGCCTTTTTTCTGTCCGATACCTTGGGCGGCAATCTTTATCATTGGCTGGAACGGGAACAAACGGAAATTCTTTTCCAATATGCCACAGACGGGCAGTTTTCCGGTAACATTTATTTTTCCGATGATACGAACAAACGGTTCGGCGTTCCGGGCGGATTGCCGGGAATTGCAGATGACAGCAGCTTGTCCGGCATTGCTGAACAGCTTACGAAAGAGCAGTGGGAAATGGCGGGGATTTTAGAGGAGAATACGGCCTATATGGAATATCTTTATGGGCAGGGGACCAGCCTGTCAGGGCTGTTCACCTTCAGCGAGCGGCTGGCGGGGCTTCAGGATGGCCTTACCTATGCCTGCCGTTACGTGCTTTTCCTGATTTGGGTGATTGTGCTGCATCTTTTGATGCGGTGCCGCCCCGCGCTGTATTTCGGTATGGGGCTGCTCTGTGTCCTTGCCACCTGCATTCGGCTATCCGGAAAGCTGCCGTCTGTTGTGCTCATCGGTTCGCCTGTCCATCATATGATAGCGGACGGGCTGGTTCCGCCTCTTCTGGAAGCTATGCTTACCTTCTTGATTTTTGACATTACCATCTCATCAATTGAAAAAATCCGCCTCAATCATAAACTGGAGGCACTGTACCGGGATTTGCCCGCCCTGCAGTGCCTGATTATCCGCCTGTCACAGAATTTGGACAGCGATTGTCTCTTCCAAAGCGATATTTCACGTATGCTGCCCAGCTTGAACGCCTATATCCACAGCGGTAAACGGACTAGGAAAAAAGCGGTACGGCTGATTCAGGCAATCGAAAGCCTGTCGGGCCCCCATACCAGCCGTTCATTTCTGGAAGCGGCTGTAGAGCTTCAGACGATTATGCTGGGCAGATAATTTTGCTGCGGGATTACGCGCTGCCCCGGGCAAAATAAAGCTGCGGCCCGCCGCCCTTTTTTGTTTTGGATAATGTACGGAGATAAACCACTGGCAGAGCAGTACAGAGAGAAAGGAAGCGGCAGGCGCCGCAAAGCCAATATAGAGCATGGATGGGCGCGCCGCGTGAATGAGCAGCCATGACAATGGAATACGTACCAGGCAGGTGGAGACAAGGCTGTGAATCAAGGGGAACAGCGTATGCCCGCCTCCACTGAAGAACGCATTCATGCAAAAGACGAAGCAGACCAGCACACAGTCGAGGCTGTAGGAGCGCAGGTACAGCGCGCCCTGCGCGACAACCTGCGGGTCGCTTGTAAACAAACCGACCATCCCTGGCGCGTTCCACTGTGAGAGGAGCAGGCACCCTATCCCGAAAACGAGGGACAGCCCGACAGACAGGCGCATACAGTGCCGGGCGCGGTTCATCAGGCCGGCGCCATAATGCTGGGCTGTCATGGCGGATAATGCGGCGGAGAAAGCAGTGGTGGGCAGCATACTGAAAACAATGAGTTTTTCTACCACGCCCACTGACGCCGAGGCAATGAGCCCCAGGCTGTTTATCATGGCGGTAAGAACCAGGAAGGACACATTGACCAGTCCCTCCTGTAAGGCGATGGGAAGCCCGGCAGCCAGCACGCCTTTGGCCGCGTACAATCGAAAACAGGGTTCACAGCGCCGGTATCTGCGCAAAAGGCCCTTGCAGCCTAAGTAGATAACAGCCAGTAAAAGGCCGATGATTTGCGCGATAACTGTAGAAACGGCGGCGCCGAAAGCCCCCATGCGCAGTACGCCGACAAAAAGTAAATCGGTAGAAACATTGATTACACAGGAAACCGTTATAAGGATTAGCGGGGTGCGGGAATCCCCAAGCCCCCTTAGGATACCGCTGACGACATTGTACCCCACAATAAAGAGGATACCGCAGGCGCATACGGATAAATACTGCCGTGTGGCTTCCAGCGCGCTGGAAGGCACCTGCATCAGGCTGCAGACAGGGTCGAGAAGCAGCAGCGTGCCGGCGGTGAGCAGCAGGGACATGGCGCCGAACACGGCGACCATGGTTTTGACTGCATGGGCGATATCCTGCTTTTGCCGGGCGCCGAAATAACGCCCAATCAGCACCGTACCGCCTGTTGTCAGGCCGATGGACAGGCCGGTGATAGTCTGCATCACTTGTCCGCCGGTCGCGACGGCGGAAACGCCGATTGAATCAGAAAAGCGCCCGACCATAAAAAGGTCGGACGCTCCGTAGCAGGCCTGCAGGATGTTCGACAGAAGAAAGGGCAGGGAAAAGCGCAGCAGGGCGGTAAAGGGATTTCCTTCCGTGAGCCGTCTGTCGTTTGCCATTGGTTCCCCTCCCGCTATTTTATAAAGCAGGCGGTTTAATTTAAAACGGCCTGCTGCTTTATACATATGCGGGGCGGATAAAACGTATGTCAGAACAGGGAAAAGAGGTGCAGCCCTAATACCAAAAGAGCTGCCGCCGCAACAATTACAAGCCATATCCGGTACTCCCGGTCCAGCTTTCGCCTTTCCTCCGGGGTGGGCGGCTCAGGGTATGGGGGGAGGGAGGGCTCGCGGCTTTTTAGCCGGTATTTACGCCTGCATATACCGAACAGCGCCAATCCCAGCAGACACCAGAGAATGCCCGCAATCACGGCGGTTCTGTCAAGCTGGGCCATTAAAAGCAGATAAATCAGTATACTGATTGGTGCGCCTATCCACAGCAGCGGCGCGCGGTACGGGCGCTTTAAATCGGGGCGTTTCCGCCTGAGTCCGCAAGCAGCCAGCATACCAATTACATAATACAGCAGGGTCGCAAACAGGGAAAGGGAAGCGATAACAGACAGGGAATCCGTCGTGATGAGAATCATCATAAGCACGCCCAGGAGCAGGATAGCCAATACCGGCGTTTTAAAACGGGAATGCAGCTTGCTAAGACAGCCGGGAAGCACTCCATCCTTCGCCATGGAGTACAGATACCGTGCCGGGGCGGAAACACTGGCGTTGAGGGTAGAAAAATCTCCTCCGAAGGCAATCCCCAGACAGAGCAGAATCAGCGGAAAGCCTACCGCCCCCGCCAGTTTCATGCCCTCCGCATAGGGTGCTGCCGCATCCGCCAGGGAAGCAAGGCTACCGGCTGGGACTATACACACCAGCGCCCATTGGAACAGGCCGTTTACAGCAAAAACAAGAAAGGGCGCCAAAAACAGCGCGCGCGGCAGGTTAATCTGTGGGTGCCGGATTTCTTCACCCATGGCGCAGCAGGTTTCAAAGCCGGCAAAGCACCACCAAATCATGGCGACACAGGGAAGGAACCCGGTCAGGCTGAGGCTGTCGGGATTGGGAACGGAGACAGCGCCGCCAAAGTGCATGGCAGGCAGCATGGAGAGAATCCAAACGACGGCCACGCCCCAGAAGAAAAAGAGAAACCCGTTCTGCATCCGTCCGGTCATTTCTACACCCCGTACGGCAAGGAGCAGGAATCCCGCCACCGCAGCACAGGCGATCCACCGGTCGTCAACCGGCAGGGGGACGCCCAGCGCTTCGAGAAGGGTTCGTATATAAAAACTGAAGGCAAGCGCTTCGCCGCTGGCGACTGATACCATGGATATAATGAAGCACCAGCCTGACAGCATTCCGAAAGGCCTGCCGAGGCCAAGGGAAGCGTATTGGTAGGTGCCGCCCGAAAATGGAAGGGCCGCTCCCATTTCTGCGTAAAGCAGGGCGGGGTATATACTAATCAGCAGGGCGGCCAGCGTGGCGAAAATTACAGTGTTCCCAAGCAAGCCGACCACATTGGCGCCAACGGTGAACAGCCCGACCCCAATCACCGTTCCGGTGGTGATGGTAATGGATTCACGCAGGCCGAGACAGCGTTTTAAACAGGGCGCCGGTTTCGATTCCAGCATATGTATCGCTTCCTTTCGCAAAGAAACCGCATTCTCATTCTATGCTGAAAGGGGAAAATTGGACTTTGCTTTTTTATGCCGAATCGGACGCAAACGGCAAAAGCCGGAAGCGGATGCCGCGATAAGTAATTTGAAACAGGCCCCGTTGCTTCTGCATATAAGCAAAGACAGGCACAGCTCCATAGAACCGCGCCTGTCTTTGCTTTATTGTATCATAATGGCCGTCCCAATTTAACAGCTAGTCCAAGGCTTTGATTTGCACTTGCCAGTAAATCAAATTTTTGTATTGCGCTGCTGCTGATAATTCAGACGGTTCTTATATTGTCAGCGTCAATCAGACCGGTGTTCCACCTTCCTGTTTTTCGCCTATACCAGCTGTTCCCCGCGAAAGCCAAGCTCCAGAAGCAGTGCTCTGGCGCCCTTAACGCTATTCTCCATCAGCTCCGAAAGACTCCCGGCGAAGCCTTCGATGTCCCCGCAAAGAAGGGCCTCCCTCAGCGTTCCGACATAGGCTCCGTAAAACCCGCTGGCATCCAGCTTTTGAGAGAACATATGCAGGGCGTGCCCCCACTGCAGCAGCTGGCAAAGCTGGTGGTATACCTCTCGGATGAAGGCCGAGGGGCTGTTTTTTCCGATGAACCGCAGGCAGGTTTTCGCGGTCAGAAACTCCATGCCCTCCTCCGCAAGCCGCCCGATTTCCCGGTCAAGCGCCTGGAAGGGCCTTTTGTCCAGCGAGGATAAGGTGTGTACCGCTGCGTTTTTGCAGGTCAGGGCGCACATCTGCATCGCCTGCAGCATTATAAGCAGGGATTTGCGTATTTGTAAATGAGAAAGATCGGGCGGGCCGGCCAGTCTTCCGGAAATCACCCGGGTTCCGACGCCGTTTTGCGTTTCGGTAACACGGATGTCGTTTAATAGCTCCAGCGTGCGCCGCATGGTAATCAGGGATACGCCGTATTCCTGCGCAAGCGCCTGGCAGGAGGGCAGCAGCGCCTCCTGCTTGTAAACCCGTGCGTCGATTTTGCTCATCAGCTCTGCGGCCAGCGTGTAGCACAGCTGCGGGTGCTCCCTGTAAATCTGCCATTCGAACCGGACCTGCTCCACCGGCTCCGGTGCGTCCAGCATAACGTCCAGGCTCGCAAAGAAGCGCTGCATGACGTCCCTGTCAAAAGCCTGCATGGCCTCTACCGCTTTTTCCACGTTCCTGGCTTCTATGTGGCCGAGCATCCGTTCGATATGCTCCGACGCAGCGGCGCCCGCATCGTCAAAATTCGCGGGATGCTGCAGATACGGCGTCCGGAGATACCGGACCATCTCCCAGTGCAGATTAAGTACCAGGGGATTGTTCAGCGGCCGCATGGCCTCAGCATAGAACATATTGACCTGCTTGGCCGGATGCCCCTTCCGTTTTTTCAGCTGCGACCGGATTTGATGGATAGAATCCTCGGTTTGCTTCTGCAGACAGAGCCGGGCAATTGGGTCGAAAAGAATCCCGGAGTTCCGGCACATGTCGTCCATACCCTCCCTGCGGGACAAAAAAGCGGCCCGGTACCGCTGCTCCTGCTGCTCGTCCGGCTGATAGGTTACGGTACTGCGCTTGCGTTCGGTGGTTTCAATTACGCCTTCCTCCCGCAGCCGCAAAAGCGCCGTCCGGACGGTCAGGGGGTTCACCTGAAACTGCCGGCTGATATACTGGATGGACGGAAGCTGTTCTCCCGGAAGAAAATAGCCGAATAAAATCCGGGAAGAAAAATAATCGTAGATGATTTCCGTCATACTGTTATTTTGCACCGCGCGTCCTCCTTTTTGGATGAATTCATCATGCTTCAGGCACATATTCCTTTAAGAAGAAACGAAGCCCCATGACGGTGACGGCAGCCTTGCATTTAATGGTTCCCTCAACGCGTGCTGCGGGATATGCCAGTATCTGCTCTCCCGCGCTTCAACGCCAGCCATTTAGGCAATCACCAAACTGGAAGCTGACCATTACACAAACTCAACTATTACAATCTCATTTCCGTCAATGTCGCTTAAACGAACCTCGTAAGTTCCCCAATCATATCTAATAGCCTCAGAGAGCAGAAGCCCTTTTTTCTTTAAGTTTTCTATTGTTGAATCAAGATTTTCTGTTTGAAAAACAAAGGATTGATGTCCAGTTGGCTGTGCGCCCCATGCTTTGCAATCCCATATGCAGAGAGTGGGCGCGTTTTCTATAAAGCCAAAATAAACCCCATTTGAATCATCTGCATCGGTTTTAATAACGGGTATTTCTAATACCCGCCTATAAAACTCAATAAGTTCTTTTGCCTGCTCAGAAAAAATATTTGTACAATAGTATCCTGTTATCATATTCTCTACTCCCAAAATAGAAATCATCTACTACTCGCCTTTTCCGCCAAATGCACTCCATATTTTCTTAATCCTAATCCTTCGGCTTATATGTATCGAATATAGCCGCATATTATTTTAACAATTCTTATTAAGCGTTCGTTTCACTTGTGCGCCGAACAGGGTACCCTTTTGACATATTGTCTATAATCTGTTTTATCATAAACCTGGTAGCCATGCGTATTTGCAGATATTTTGACCACCTTGGCCAGCTGGAAGAAATACTAATTTTTATTATTATAGCATGGATTTACGCGGGAATCCACATGTGACAACCGGCGGCCAGCCAATGTTGCTTTTTTCGTGGGCGTCTGCTATAATAAACTGGTGTGATAATGAGCAAGGTGGGCGGGGGAATTTTAATATAGACCCGGCGTGGCTGCGGCTCTGCTGGAAACGTGAGCAGATATGAAACGCGCTGCGGCGTTTTCCGGAAACAGCGCCCTGTACCGGAAGCTTCTGCTGAAATTCCCGCGGAACGGATACCTTTGACAGATTGAGCCAGCGCTTCAGACGAACGGCTGGAAGGCCGCTTTCCGGCGCACGCCTTGAAGGGCGCGGGGGCCAACCTCGGCCTGACGCCGCTGTACGGCGCCTGTACGGAAACCGTATCCCTGCTGCGAAAAAACAGCATAAGGCCGTGGCGTTCGTCCTATGAAAAGCTGCGGCATACATACAAAGGACTCTTTGAAATCATCTGCCCAATAGAGGAGGCGCAGGAAATGCCTAATGAAAAAGAGGAGCGCGCGCGGTGGCTGGAAATGCAGTCGGCTGCTGATTATGAATACAGCACCCTGATGCGCCTGCTGAGCGTCAGCGTCAGCAAGCATCTGCTGGACGAGCATTTCACGCTCGTCTGGGCCAACGGCTTTTTTACGACCTGATTGGCTATCCGCAGGCGGAATTTGAGGCCCGGTTCCACAACCACCCGGAGGAATATTTTGAGAATAACCCGGAGGGCTTCCGGCTTCTGGCGGAATCCGTAAAGGACGCTCTGGACAAAGGGGAAAGCGGTAATTCCGTTTACCTGCCGCTCGTCCATCCCGACAGGGGTTCTTACTGGGTAAAGCTGCAAGCAGCCTTTACGGATGAATATATTAACGGCTGCCGGGTCGCCTACACCACCCTGACCGACGTGACCGAAATGATGCAGGCACGGCAGGAATTTGAAAAGCTGACCCACGAGCAGGATATGCTGATGAGCGCATTAAACGTCAGCGTCAGCAAGCACCTCATCGACGAACACTATACCTGCGTGCGGGCCAATGAGTATTATTACCGGCTCATCGGCTACTCCAAAGAAAAATACGAAGCGTTGTTCCACAACCATGCCGACGAATACTATCAGAACAACCCGGAGGGTTGGGAGATACTCAGCCAAAAGGTCACAGAGGTTTTAGAGCAGGGCGGCGATCAATATGAGCTGATTGTTCCGATGAAATACGAAGATGGCTCCACCTATTGGGTTAAGCTGTTCAGCTATTTTACGGAGGAATATATCGACGGCTTCCGTACCTCATACACGGTCATGACTGACGTGACAGAGCTGGTCCAGACGAAAAACGAGCAGGAGATGCTGATGCAGGCCATGCGTGTCGGCGTCAGCCGCCATCTGGTGGACGAGCATTTTACTGTAGTCGGGGCCAACGATTTTTATTATGAGCTGATTGGGTACTCCAGGGAGGAATACGAGGCCGCCTTCCACAACCACTGCGACGAATATTTTAAGACCAACGAGGACGGCTGGAAGAAAATCCACGGCAAAATAGAGGAAATGTATGCGGCGGGAAAAACGAGCTACGAGCTCTTTGTTCCGCTTAAGCTTCCCGACGGCTCCACCAATTGGGTCAAAATGACGGGCTTTTTCACGGACGAGTATCAGGATGGCAAGCAGCTGGCCTATACCACTATGGTCGACGTCAACGAGCTGATGCAGATTCAGCAGGAGAAAGCCGTTGCCTACGACAACATCCCGGGCTTTATCGTCAAGCACCGCATCCTGGAAAATAAAATCGTTATGATTGACGCCAGCGACGGCATCACGGATATTTTCGATGTGGATATGGATAAGCTGGAATCCTTCGACGTCTACGCCTCCCTTGAGCCGGAGAGCAGGGCCTTGATTAAGGCAAACCACCCGCATTTCCGCCAAGGCGAGCCCTTTGAGGGGATGCTGCGCATGAAGGACCGGAATGACCGGAAGCGGTGGTTCCAAATCCGCAGTACCTGCACCGATTCCATTGCGGACGACCCGGTCTACCTGACGGTTTTCATCGACGCTACCGACGTCACTGAGCTGCGGGAAATGCAAAAGCAGCTGACCGAACAGAAGGCGGCCCTGCAGGATGCGCTCACGGCGGCAGAGCACGCAAACCGGGCCAAGTCGGATTTTTTGTCCCGGATGAGCCACGACATCCGCACGCCGATGAACGCGGTTCTTGGCATGACCAAAATCGGCAAAAAGTATGGTAACGACCCGGAACGGGTACTGGACTGCTTCCAGAAAATCGACGTTTCCTCCAAGCTCCTGATTGACCTTATCAACGAGGTGCTGGATATGTCCAAAATCGAAAGCGGCCGGATTCTGCTGGCGGAGGAGGAAGTGAACCTGGCAGAGCTTACGCAGGGTATCGTCACCATGGTGCAGCCTCTGCTCCAGGACAAAAGCCTCCAGTTTAACACGTACGTCTGCGGTATTACCCACGAGACGGTGATTAGTGATGTGCAGCGCCTGCAGCAGCTGATTGTGAACCTGCTGTCGAACGCGGTGAAATACACGCCCGAGGGCGGGAGCGTTTCTCTGGAAATCAGGGAAACCCCCGCCGGCGAAACAGATATGGCGCATTACGAATTCATCGTCACGGATACCGGTATCGGGATGAAGCCTGAATTCCTAAACCATGTGTTCGAGCCCTTTGAACGGGCGGAGGATGTGAAAATCCAGGCGGTTCAGGGAACTGGTTTGGGGCTTTCTATCTGCAAAAAAATCGCGGAGCAGATGGGCGGTACAATCAAGGTGGAGAGCGCCTACGGGAAAGGCAGCAGGTTTACCGTATCGGTCTATCTCAAGATACAGGAGGAAAAAATCGAGGACGGCGCGCTGGCCGGCTTGTCGGTGCTGGTAGTGGACGACGATATGATTGCCTGTGAGAACACCTGCGAGCGCCTGAAAGAACTGGGAAGTTCAGCGGAGGGGGTTGGCGACGGCAGGACCGCCCTTGCCAGGGTAACGGCGGCACATGCCGCGGGGACAGATTATTTCGCGGTTATTCTCGATTATCGGATGCCGGGCCTGGATGGCGTGGAAACTACCCGGCTGATTCGGGAGAAGGTTGGAAACGGCCTGCCAATCATCATGCTTTCGGCCTATGACATGTCGGAGCAGATGGACGCCGCCCGGCAGGCAGGCGCCAACGGGTTTATCACAAAACCCGTGTTCCGGTCCCGGCTCGTATATAAATTAAAGCAGTTCATAGGCGGCGCCGCAGAAGAGAACCTGGAAGCCGGTCCGCTGATTGGCGGTTCCTATGAAGGCCGGCGGATACTTCTGGCGGAGGACAATGCGCTGAACAGAGAAATTGCCGTGGAGATTCTGTCGGAAACCGGTGTGGCGATAGACACGGCGGAAAACGGTCAAATCGCCGTGGACATGGTGAAAAACACCCCCACCGGAACCTATGACCTGATTTTTATGGATATACAGATGCCGGTCATGGACGGCTGCGCGGCGGCCAGACAAATCCGCGCGCTGAACAGGGAGGATACGAAAACGCTCCCGATTATCGCCATGACGGCCAACGCCTTCGCAGACGACCGGCAGAAGACAAAGGACGCGGGCATGAACGGCCATCTTGCGAAGCCCCTCGATTTGGAGCAGCTGCGCCGGGTGCTGGAAAAATGGCTTTCCACATAAGGAAAGCTGGCGATTTGAATATCCAGGAGGAATAATGATGAGCGATTTTTATTTTGAGCACATGATTATCGGTCAGCAAAATTTGCTGGCGTATGCCAGCGACCCGGATACCTATGACATATTGTATATGACGCAGGCGGCAGCCGCCCTCTACGGGTTTCAGGACGCCAGAGAATGCTATGGGAAAAAGTGCTATGAGCTGATACAGGGAAAGGATGCCCCATGTCCGTTCTGTACCAACAGCAAGCTGTCGGCCGCCCGGCCTTACCGATGGGAGCATTTCAACGAAAAGCTGCAAAGATGGATGGATATTACCGACCTGCTGGTTCCTTTCAAGGGGAAAAACTGCCGGCTTGAAATCGCGCGGGACATCACCGAGCAAAAAGAACAGCTCGCCCGGGTTTCAAGCCGGCTTACCGTAGAGGAAACACTGGTGGACTGCATCCAGACGCTCTCCGGAGAACCGGACGTCACAGTAGCGGTGAACCGGTTCTTGGAGCTGATAGGCCGTTTTTACGCGGCTGACCGGGCTTACATCTTTGAGTATGGTGAAGACGCCATTTATAATACGTTTGAATGGTGCGCCCCCGGCATCTCGCAGGAAATCGAGAACCTTCAGAATATCCCTTTGGAATACATCGCGGAATGGAATAATAAATTCGAACGCAACGGGGAATTTTATATCACGTCGCTCGGACGGGATTTGGCGGTGGACTCCCCGGATTACCGCATACTGGAAGCGCAGGGAATCGAAAGCCTTTCTGCCGCGCCCTTGACAAAAAAGGGGAAAATCATCGGGTTTATCGGTGTAGACAATCCCACGGAAAACGGGGACGATTTATCCCTGCTTCGCAGTGTGTGCGGCTTTGTGCTGGACGAAATGGAGCGGCGCCGGCTGGTTGAGGAGCTGGAACGCTCGAGCTATATGGATTTGCTCACCGGCCTGTGCAACCGCAACTGCTACATAAAAGCGCTCAAACAGCTTTCCCAATGCGATATGCAGGCGCTGGGCGTGATTTACATCGACATCAATGGGATGAAGAAGCTCAATGACAGCTTCGGCCACGAATATGGGGACCGGGTTATCCAAAACGTGGCGGAATTGCTGAAAACCCATGTGGAAAGCGGCGCTTACCGGGTGGGCGGCGATGAATTCGTGGTGCTTTGCGAGGATATCGCACAGGCGGATTTTCTGGCGCTAACCGAAAAGCTGCGCCGTGTCTTTGAAGAAAATAGGGATTATTCGGTGTCGATTGGCTGTACCTGGAAGGACGGGAAAATCTCTGCCGACAAGGAGATAACGCGCGCCGACGACCATATGTATGCATACAAGCAGGCGTATTACCGCGCCCAAAGCATGTCGGTAGGCGGGAACGAAAATGGGAGCTCAAAGAAAGGAACGAAAAAAATCCTGGTTGTGGAGGACAACGAGCTTAACCGGGAGATACTAAAAGGCATCCTATCTTCGGATTATGAGGTACTGGAGGCGGAGAACGGGCAGGACGCCCTTTCTGTGCTGCAAACGCAGAAGGACGGTATTTCCCTCATCCTGCTGGACATTGTCATGCCGGTCATGGACGGGTACGCCTTTCTGTCACGTATCAAGGCGGACGCCGCCTACTCCCTGATTCCCGTCGTCGTCACAACCCAGAGCAGCAGAGAAGAGGACGAGGTGGAGGCCCTGTCCCACGGCGCGACCGACTTCGTCTCAAAACCCTACCGGCCGGAGATTATCCGCCACCGGGTCGCGGGCCTGATCCGCCTGCGGGAGAACGCCGCCATCGTCAATCAGCTGCGGTACGACCGGCTGACAGGCGTATGCAGCAAGGAATACTTTTACCAGCGTGTAAAGGAAACCCTCGCCGATTCGCCGGAAAAGGAATACGACCTCGTCTGCTCCAACGTTGAAAACTTCAAGCTGGTCAACGACGTATTCGGCGTCGCGGCCGGGGACTGCCTGCTCAAGGGAATTGCGAAAATCTGCCAGGAGTTTGTGGGAGGGAATGGTTTTTGCGGCCGGATTGGCGCCGACCAATTCGCCTGCGTTATGGAACGCGGCTTTGCGTACACAGGGGATTTATTTACCGATATTACTGGCCGAATCAATGACCTGTCGTGTACAAAAAACGTGAGGATGAAGTGGGGCGTTTATGCAGTGGAAGACAAATCGGTTCCGGTCGAGCAGATGTGTGACCGGGCGCTGCTGGCCGCCCACAGCATTAAAGGGCAATACAATCAATATTTTGCCGTCTATGACGACACGCTGCGCGAAGAACTGCTGCGTGAGCAGGCCATTACCAACGAAATGGCGGCGGCGCTGTCCGAGGGCCAGTTTGAGGTCTACCTACAGCCCAAATACAGGCTCGAGGACGGCGTTCTCGCCGGCGCCGAGGCGCTGGTGCGCTGGAACCATCCCAAACAGGGCATCCTATCCCCGGCGACGTTCGTTCCGCTGTTCGAGAAGAACGGCTTCATCACAAAGCTCGACCAGTTCGTCTGGGATAAAACCTGCGCGATGCTGCGGCAGTGGGACGATAAGGGCTACCCGCCGCTCGATATCTCGGTCAATGTTTCCCGGGCCGACATCTACAACGCGGATTTGACGGAAATCCTTCTCCAGACGGTTCACAAATATGGGCTGCCCGTATCACGTCTATCGCTGGAAATCACCGAAAGCGCCTATACGGAAAGCCCGGACCAAATCATCGAGACGGTGGAATCCTTGAAAAAACAGGAATTCCTGATTGAGATGGATGATTTCGGCAGCGGCTATTCGTCGCTCAATATGCTCAATCAGCTGCCGCTGGATATTTTAAAGCTGGATATGCAGTTTATCCGCAGCGAAACAGCCAAGCCAAAGAGCCAGGGCATTTTGCGCCATATTATGGACATCGCTGGGACCATGGGCCTGCGCGTTGTGGCGGAGGGCGTTGAGACAGACGAACAGCTGGAACGGCTGCGTGAAATCGGCTGCGACTATGGGCAGGGCTATTACTTTGCAAAGCCCATGCCATACGATGCGTTTGAAACGCTGCTGAAGGAGTCGGCTGCTCCTGTAAAGCCCTGAACGGCTTCCTTTACGGAAATGGCCTTCAAGCGGTTTTTCACTCTCTTTAGGCATGGCAAAGCTGTTTTAGCGCAGATTTTTATGCAGACGGGTCAGCGCTGCTGGTTTCCTGCTTGCCGGAATGGCATGGCAAGTTCTGAAATAGCGATATCAGGCGAATACATTGAATGGGTGGTGAGACGACGCGATACCTAAATTGGAAAGAACATGGAATTACAAAAGCCAGAGCGTTATTGCTCTGACTTTTTGTTTTCTGCAATACAATAACTCATTAGGATATGATATAATCTAGAAAATCACATTGATTATATAGAAATTTGCTTGCGACGATGAAAGAACGGTACCGCTTGGAGTAAATGCATCTTGTTTTGCAGTATGATGGAATCAATGCCAAAAGAGGTAAGCTCCGGGCACACGGGCAGCTCCTCTCTGACCTGCTTTTATATACGGGCTTCCGTATATAATAAGAATAGCAGATTGCAGGAGGCGCTTTGGAGATGGGTTACCTGACTATAAAACAAGCCGCGGAGAATTGGGTACCGTATGAACGATTCCAAAAGATGGGGAAAACCATGGGCAAACGAAAAAAAGAATCCCGCATTCCATATATCTTCCATATCAAAATGGTATCCTAAAGCAGGAGGTGTTCCTATGGCGGCGCTAATGATTGCTGAAGACGATAAAAAGACGAACGAGGCCATCTGTGAGTATCTGAAGTCCGCCGGTCATGAGACGGTTCCGGCCTATGACGGAGCAGAGGCCATACGGATTTTTCGAGAAAAGAAGATTGACCTTGCAGTTTTAGACATCATGCTTCCCAAAATGACCGGGCTGGCCGTGTTACATGAAATAAGGCGGACAAGCCCTCTCCCTGTTCTCATGCTAACCGCGATTGAAGACGAATACACCCAGGTGCAGAGCTTTGACGAGCAGGCGGACGATTATATCACCAAGCCTTTCTCTATGATTCTGCTTGGGAAACGAATTACGGCGCTGCTGCGTCGAAGCGGGCAAAGTATCCTGCCGGATACGATGACATTCGGAGACGTAACCGTGGACTTTTCCGGCTATACGGCCTGGGATTGGGACGGGAAAATTGAACTGACGCCCAAAGAGATTGATTTGCTTCGGCTGTTTGTGGAGCACAAGGGCCTGGTTCTCACTAGAAATCAAATTCTTGACGAGCTATGGGGCGACGATAATCCCATTATCGACCGGACGATAGACACCTATGTCAAAAACCTGCGCAAAAAATGCCGGCTCGATTGCCTTGTCACAGTGAAGGGGATTGGGTATAAATACGAGGTGAGGGAATGAAACGGCTGAAAATTTATCCGAAAACATTTGTCTATACCCTTGGGCTGCTGCTGTTTATCGTATTGGTGGCCCATGCGCTGCTGTATTTCCTCACCCCGCAGGTCCCGCTGGAGCTGTCGAACAGCCCCGAGGCTGGAGATATGGCGCTCACCGGCAAATTCAATCTGACTCCCTATATCACGCAAATGATTCTCCGGGTTTTACCGATTTCGCTGGGCTGCTGCATCCTGATTTCCGTTCTTTGCTCTTTGTTGTTTTCCAAGCAAATTACGGTTCCGGTCAAACAGATTTCAGCCGCCACCGAGCGGATGGCGCGGATGGACAAAACAGCGGCTTGCGAGCTTCATACAAAGGACGAAATCGGCGTGTTGGCCGGCAACATCAACTGCTTGTATCAAAACCTGCTGTCAGCCATTGGAAATTTGGAAGCCGAAAAGCAGCGCGTGCGGGAAATTGAACAGTCCAAGGTGGATTTTATGCGCGCGGCTTCGCATGAGCTTAAAACCCCGCTCACAGCCCTGAACGCCACACTGGAGAATATGATTCTCGGCATTGGGAAATATCAAAATGTTGACGTCTATTTGCCGGAGTGTAAGGATATGGCGGAGCGGCTGTCGGAAATGATTCAGGAGATTTTGGAAACCTCAAAGCTGGGCGTCCCTTTGATACGCGAAGCACCGGTAAAAGCCGATTTGTCATCCTTGCTGGCTCAGCTATGCGAGCCGTATGAACAGATAGCGAAAGCCCGCAAAATCCTATTTAAGCAGGATTTGTCGGGGGGATTTTCCGCTGAACTGCCGCCGCAGAGGTTCGGCAAAGCGGTCTCCAACGTTCTCGCGAACGCCGTCGCTTACACGGAAGCGGGTAAAACGATTTCGGTCTATTTTGACGGCTCCAGCCTGGTGATTGAGAACGAATGCACGCCGATTCCGTCCGAAGCCCTGCGGCATATCTTTGAACCCTTCTACCGGCCCGACTATGCCCGAAACCACGACGACGGCGGGAATGGGCTGGGACTGTATATTGTCGATACGCTCTTAAAAGCGATGGGGCTATCCTATTCGTTTCGCCCAATGGGGCCGCCGCCGGGTATGCGGTTTGTGATTCATTTATAATACAGGGTTTTACAAGGTTGGCGGCCCAGTTTGGAGAATTAATTATGATTGTTAAAAAAGACATACACGCTTTTCATGAAACGAATCGTATTCTGCTTCGAGAAAACGATTATGTATATATCCTGCCGCATCCGGCGCTGCGTGGCCAAATTTCAAATTATACAGTTACATTTCCCAGCACAGAAATCATTTCAGATGACTATACGGTTATCCCTCACGGGAGCGCGACCTTAGTGTTTTCTTATCATCGGTACGCATTCAGCGGTAACCTATTTGGCCCGATGACCAAGCCCTGCATGGTAGGCGGCCAAGCTAATCAATGCGATATGCTTGTCATCATAGAATTTCAACCGGCGGGTTTATCCGCGCTTACAGGAGAAAATCAGAAAGAATTGGCTGACCGGAGAATTTCATTTGAAATAATCCATTCCACATTGAACAGGCTGATTTTAGACGCGCTGGAACGCGCCGGGAGCTTGGACGAATTGGTCGTCCGTCTCGACAGGATTTTTATAGACAATTTATATGCCAAATGTCCGTCGGAGCTCCAAATTGCGACTGAACTATTGAGGAAAAGCGCCGGAAACATCTCCTGTAAAGAGCTTGCCGCTTCCGTTTATTACAGCGAACGGCACCTGGGCCGTATGTTCCAAACCTATTTCGGTATGAACACGAAAACATTCTCCCGCTTGGTTCGTATCAACAAGGCAATCCGGCTCATGCAAAATACGCGTTATCCTCTGGAGTGCGCTTCCTGTGAGACAGGGTTCTACGATTTGCCTCATTTTATCCACGATTTCAAATCTGTTTGCGGACTTACGCCTCAGGAGTATCGAATCAAGATGTCCGATTTTTACAACGAAATCGCAAAGTTCTGATATATAATAAAGTTGTGTATACAACCTCAAAAAATGAGAACACAAAAAAGGAGCGATTTAGAATGAAATTCGACGAAACGACAATCCGCATTTTGGTACGGAAAAACTATGGGGAATGCTTTGATTTCTATACGGAAAAGATAGGGTTGGTTCCTGTTTGGGGCGACCGGAATGGTCCATACACCTCCTTTGCCATAAACAGCGGCACCCCTCCTTGCTTCGCGATTTTTTCCGGAGAAGCGATGCCGATGTTTCAGGGGTATACGCAGCCTCCCAGCAACGCACAGCCTGACACGGTTGTGGCGGTCGTTCCCACGGCCGACCTGGACGGAGACTACCGGCGGCTGAAAGAAGCGGGCGTTCCCTTTTTGGGTAAACCCCAACACATTGAAGCGTGGGGGATGCGCTGTACCTATTTTAGAGACCCGGAAGGAAACTTGTTTGAGTTGAACGACGCAAGCGGCGTATAAGCAAGGTTAGCGCAGTTAGCGGAAAGCTTTCCCGCCGTGCGCAGAGCGGATATGTCCAATACTATGCAAACCCTCCTGTATAAAAGGTACAGGAGGGTTTGCTTGTCTAAAAGAATATTTTGCTCCCGTCTCTTTTTTTCATTCCATACCCACTCCATATTCGTTTCATACAGCCTCCATACCGGCGTGCTATTCTATCGGTACAATAAATATGGAGGTGTTCTTTATGGGCTTTATCAAACGGGCGTTTTTATACGTCACCAAAAAAAGAGGCAAAAGCGCTTTGCTGTTCATCATTCTGCTGGTGATGGCGACCTTTGTGCTGACGGGGCTTTCCATCGAGAAGGCGACGCGGGTCACGCAGGACAATTTACGTTACTCGCTGGGCGGTACATTCGAAATATCGCCCGATTACTCGGAAAACAATCCGTATTACGAGATGGAAACCGACGAAGAGGGCAACTTTACAATTAACACGAAGATGCCCATCACCCAGGAGATAATCGACAAGGTGATGGAGACTGCCGGGATAAGGAGTTACGATGGCATGGCGCAATGCCTTGTCTCCACAAATCTGGACGTAATTCCCGGCACGGTTCCCGTCAAAGACAAATACAGGGACTGGGTGTACAGCCGGTGTGTAACGGGCACGAAAAACAACAGCTTTTTCCGGGACGGGACTCTGAAGCTCATCGAGGGAAGCCATGTGCCGGCGGACGGCGGGTATGGGGCGGTCATCAGCAAGGATTTGGCCGAAAAAAACGGCCTGAGCATTGGAGACAGCATTACCTTAACAGCGGATGGCGCTGAAAAAATTGAAATCAAAATCATCGGGCTGTTTGAAGTGGTAAAGCAGGAGCAGGCATATACCAACGTAAACTCCTTTGATAAACTGGAAAACCAAATCTTTTCCGGCATCCAGGCTTATCAGGAGTTAATGTCAGGCTCAGACGCCGCGGCGGGCTATCAAAGCGTCGTATTTGAGGTAAACGACCCGGCGCAGCTCGACGGGATTGTTTCAGAGCTCAAAAAGAACGAGGCCATCGACTGGCGGGCGTTTAAGGTAGAGACCAACAATAAAACCTACCAGGCTGCCGCCGCGCCGCTGGAAAAATTCCAAGCCTTAATCACTACCGTCCTCATCCTTATCGTGGCGGTCAGCGCCGTCGTGCTGTCCCTCATCCTGACCATGTGGGCAAAAAGCAGGATTCATGAAACGGGCGTGCTGCTTTCTATCGGATTCCGGAAAGGGGCTGTCGTCGGCCAGTACCTGGCGGAGGTGCTCATGATTGCGGTGTTCGCGTTCGGGCTGTCCTTCTTCTCAAGTAATCTCATCGCGGGCCAGATTGGCAACAGCCTGTTGCAGGCGCAGGCACAGCCCACACAGGAGCAGACTGGCCCACAGGACGGCAACGGGCTGCAAATAAAGATGAAGGACAATGTAAATCAGGGCGATATTATGATGAACGGCGATGGCAATGGCGGGGAACCGATACAAAAAAATGCAGCAGTGGAACCGCTCGACGTGTCCATAGGCCTTGACAATATGGCTGAGCTTTATCTTATCGGTTTCGTGATTATCGTCCTTTCGGTCGGTATTTCCTCGGCGTCGGTCATGCGTCTGAAGCCTAGGGAAATCCTGTCGAAAATGAGCTGAAGAAGGGAGAAAAATACAATGTCTGTTTTAGAAACCAAAGAGGTCTTTTACTCCTACGCGAAAGGAAACAGGGTTCTGTCCGGCGTCAGCGCCGTATTTGAAACGGGATTGATGTATGCGATTGTGGGACCGTCCGGCTCCGGAAAAACGACGCTCCTGTCCCTGCTGGGAGGGCTGGATTCCCCGACAAAAGGGGAAATCCTTTTTGACGGGGAAAATATCGCCGTGCACGGCCTGGAGTATTACCGCCGCAACCATGTCTCCCTGATTTTCCAGAGCTATAACCTGATTGATTATATGACGCCTGTGGAAAACGTAAAGCTGACCGCCAGGCAGGGCGCGCTGCCCACTTTGGAGCGGCTTGGGTTATCCGAGGAGGAAGCAAGGCGCAATGTACTGAAGCTTTCCGGCGGGCAGCAGCAGCGGGTGGCCATTGCCCGCACGCTGGCTTCCGGCGCGCCGTTTATCCTGGCCGACGAACCCACGGGCAATCTGGACGAGGACACAGCGGCTGAAATCACAGGGATTTTGAAGGAAAGCGCCCATGAACTCAATAAGTGTGTAATCGTTGTGACCCATTCAAACGAGCTGGCAAAGCAGGCGGATGTGATTTTGAAATTGAAACGCGGCAGCTTGCAGACGATGAAAACACAGCAGTGATTCGCCGGAAAGTGCGCGCGGCCAAGGTGTGCTTTCCGGCGGCCGGCAAAAAGTACGTTCCCGGGCCTGGCTATCAGGCATACGCGGACCGGCAAGAGCAGTAACGGAAACAGCCGCCCCTGACGATTTGGGGGCGGCTGTTAAAAATTGCTGGCGAAAGGGAATTTATAGGGATAAAAGAGCTGCTTCCTGCTTGTGGCAATGGCATGGAGCGTTCGAATATAGCCGCCTCAGACGAATACATTGATTGGGATAACGTGACGATGCGATATCAAAATTGGAAAGAATATAGAATTTGTAAAGAAAGAAGATTTATGCTATACTAAAGCATTGACAAAAACAATAGGTTCTAGTAGTATAGAAAATACAAACATTTGTTCTGATTGGTTCGATGAGATAATTCGCGGTTTGTGTCTATGGGCTTAAGAACGCATGAATATAAATTTGCGGCTATGGCCAAATCAGGAGTCATAAATACAGGAGAAAATGCCTATGAGCGAGAATCAAGGGTTATTCAAATTAGTAGCGCCGTACAAGCCGACGGGCGACCAGCCGGAAGCAATCAAAAAGCTTGTGGCTGGCGTAAACAGGGGAGATAAAGAACAAACGCTGCTGGGGGTTACGGGCTCCGGCAAGACATTCACCATGGCCAATATCATTGAACAGGTACAGCGCCCGACGCTCGTGCTTGCGCACAACAAAACCCTGGCTGCCCAGCTTTGCAGCGAGTTCCGCGAATTCTTTCCGAATTCGGCGGTCGAATATTTCGTTTCCTACTCCAACTGATTGTGCAAATTGTATCATATAATACCGTTTATTACCGTGTAGTTTGTGGAAAACGGACGAAACAACACTAGACGAACTGAACGATAAAAGACGGTCATAAACGGTATTAGTGACTTGGTTCGTGTAATTACCTTATTTGGACCTTGATGAATGTCATATTCGTCACGCGGCATCCTAAATTACACGAATTTTTATGGTTATAACTTCGATGGAATGACCCGTAAAGGCCTATGGCACCTAGATTTTCGGCCTCTGACATGACCTGTTTTACATTGAGTTTTTAATTGGCATTTTGGGGGTCACCATCATTGTTTTTTATGACGAAAGAATGGTTTTGAGGGCGCTTTTACTGCTCCCGAAACCTTACATAACAAGTGAATAATATAGAATTATTTGGGATTCGTGTAATTTTAGAGTGTTGCTGTCAGAAACAGCTTGGAGCCGCTTTGCTCTACTGAAATTACACGAATTTTTGTTTGTTAATTCGATGAAAAATGTGAAGAACTGCTTTCTTGATCCCATACGAAAAACTACGGGTATAAACAGTAACATTTGTGGCGTAACACTTTCCTTCCAATCCGTTGTATAATAAAAGCGACACAACTCACTGTATTGGAAACTCTACATCACACATTATTTGTGTCCAGGAGAAAGTAAATATGAATAGCATTCCATATTATCGTTTGGAATTAGACGATGCCGCAGCAGCTTCCTTTACGAGTTTCGGCAAATACTACTTTGGCACAATAGAGGAAATACAGGGCTTTATCGTAACCTGACCTTGAAAGAGCGGCCCTAGGGGGACATCGGGAAGTATGGGCGGCTGCGCCGGACCTACCTGATGGAGCATCGCAGAGGGCTTTATGCGGGAATGCTGCTGGGTGAGACGCTGAATGATCATCTGGTGGAAATCAACCAGGCCTGCCTGGAACGGATCGACACACTGGCGCGGCAGATGGCGGTGCAGCAGGACGTGACCGAAGGATTGAAGGCCCGCGACCAAATGGCGTGGGTGCGGCGGATGAACAGGATCCGGCACGCGGCGGAGGAATTGGCGCTGGACGATCTGGTCTACTGTTGAGTGCGGACCGTTCCAACCGTGATTTAGGTCCTCCAGGTATCCTACCCTTGCACCCCTTAAAACCAGCCCCGGAAAGCCACGAGACAAGCGGCTTTCCGGGGCTCTATTTGTCTGCGTCCCAGCATAAAAAGAAGGGGCTATGCCAATTCTTTGGCATAGCCCCTTGTCCAGCCAACAGCGGAGGCCGGGGGCCGTGTCCAGGGCGGGCGCAAGCCCGTTTATCTAGACCCTGGACACGGCCTCCGGCCTTTGCTATGCCCCGCAGGGAGAGCGACCAACGGGAGCGGCAGGCCAAGCCTCGGCACTAGGCCCTGCGGGGCCGTCGCACCCCCGCGTGGTGTTCGGCAAGGCGCTGGAAGGGGCCCCCGCGAAGTCGTGAGACTTCGAGGGGAGAGGACGAGCGACGAAATGACACCGTCCGCAGACGGCGTGCAGAGCGCAACCGGGCGTAGCCCGGCTCTTAGCGCGTAGCTGTGAGCCTTGCCGCTTGCGGCGAGGCGAAGGATATGCAGTCCGCGAGGACGAGCGCCGGGGGTTTGGGGACCTCCCCAACAAGCGGAAAGGATATTCCTTTCCATTGCTTGCGAACGTGCCCCGTCCCGTTCCCGTTTACAGTTTGTTCATATTTAGATGTTGCTCGTAAAACCAAAGTCACAAGAGTTTACAAACTCATATTTTGCTAAACAGACGCCTATTTTACTGGTATAAAAATTCTAACCTCATTATTTGGATCATCGAACGACAGCACCTCTCGCTCATAGACTTCAAAGTCCTCGCGGTCATCCAGTTCCACTCCTGCTGTCGGTAGCCATGTTCCGAAGATGTACTGATATGTTTTGAACAGGTTCGTAAAGGTTCCCCAGTGGGTAAAAACCGCGTACTTTCCTGCCCGTAAAACTTTTTTGTCCAATGATAATGATTGTGCCAGATTGTCAAAATCACTCACGGGGCTTCCCACCATGGCGGCAAACAAAACGTCCCCATCTTTTGTATAGGTGGTCTGCTGCGTTTCGCAAATGCCATACCCTGCGCCAGCGGCCAGAAACAGATCTTTATGGAGCCGCATGAACTCCTCCCACAATCCAGGGAGGCGGTTATCAGAGAGAGAAGTCGTTCCCCTGAGTCCGGCTACCCTTGTCTCCTTTAGCATCACAAATTCAGGCGAGCGTGAGATGTTGTTGGCAATATGGCCCACATCTTCGGGAGCCAGTTCCCGCTTGGCGTTCACCACCAGGTCGAGCCCCGCCCTTCGATAATCCACCGGGCTGCTGCCAAAGGCGGTCTTAAACGCCCGGCTGAAAGCCTCCGGCGATTCAAACCCGCAGTCAAGCGCGATATCAATGACCCGCTGATCGGAATGGATAAGCTTTTCCGAGGCATTGTACAGCCTGCGCCGATTGATGTAACGGCCGACGGATTCCCCCAATACAGAAGAAAAAAGCCGCGTCATATGGTAGTAGGAGTAGCCTGTCTCCCTTGACACATCGCTCAGACCGATGTTTTCATTCAGATGGTTTTCTATATATTCGATTGCCCGTTCTAAAGGGGATATTTCTTTCAAGACGGCACCTCCTCCGTTGCTTCTATGATACCATAGCGCATCATTTATCTCCAGAGCCAAAAACTTCGCAAAAAGTATCATGCTCGTTCATTCCGGTTTTTGTATCATAAAAGAGAAGAATCACCACTTATTTGCGAGAGGGAGGGTACTTGATGAAGAAAAGTATTTTAGAAGTGGATCTAACAGATGAACAGTTTGCAGCCCTGTCCAACAAGACCAGACGGGACATTCTGGAAATTATTTATGACACGCCGATGTGTCCGAGGCGTATAGCGGAGCAACTCGGCGGCAACATCGTCTATGTGAAACGGCACCTGCACATTTTGCTGGAGTGTGATTTGGTTTTTCAGAGCACGCGGGGAAATTTGAGGCAGTACCAATCAAACCGTGAACGGTTATCTCTGTAAGCGGACGAATTATTGGAGGGGCATATGCGGTATCAAATTCGTAAAAAAGGCGTCATCCGGGTGGTCGGCCTCAAAATGCCACTGACCGAAGAGTACGAGGATAATATGGTGAAAATCCCTCAATTTTGGGAACAGGCCATTGAAACAGAGCAATTCCGGCAAATCTGCGGGCTGGCCGAACAGGAGCCTTATGGCGTTCTAGGCGTCAGCACCTACTTCGACCCGCAGCACATTTTCTACTACATAGCGGCCGCCACAAATCAGCCCGCGCCCGAAGGACTGGAGGAGTTTCAAATCCCGGCGGCGACCTGGTGTGTAGCATCCGGCGACCCGTTCCGCCCAGCTACGTTTGCGGATCTGTTCCGAGGTTTGTATTTAGAATTTTTTCCGTCCACCGGCATGGACTACGCGGCGCTCCCCGATATTGAGGTTTATCCCCTGGAGGGGGCGGGTCTAGGAACTCCTATTAGGGAGGCGTGGTTTGCGGTCAAGCAGGCCGGTGAATAAAACTTCGCAAAAAGTATCAGGATTAAATTTCTTTCCTTTGATATGCTGTAGCGTAGAAACCATCAAGATTTTAGCAATAAAGGAGAGAAAAGAAATGGAAGAAGCCATCAAACCTGGAGAGGGAAACCCTCTTGCAACCGCGCCGATCAGCAGACTGCTCGTGCAATTTGCGATCCCATCCGTCTTGTCCATGCTGGTGGACGCCCTCTATAACGTGGTGGACCAGATTTTTATCGGCCAGGGCGTCGGCTACTTGGGCATCGCTGCCACCACGGTGACGTTTCCGTTTGTCACCATCATGTTATCCGTCGCCACCCTGCTGGGGATTGGCGGCAGCGTCTATACCTCTATGAGCATGGGCGCGGGCAACCATGAGGAAGCGGAAAAGACCTTGGGCGCCGTGTTTACCCTATCTGTCACCATAGGAATCCTGTTCACCGCACTCTGCCTCATCTTTTTGAAGCCTCTGGTATTGGCTTTTGGCGCGACGGAAGGCGTACAGGGCTCGCTGCCCTATGTGTTGGATTATGCCCCTATCATTTTGCTGGGCGCCCCCTTTAGCATGGCGGCGATTGCACTTTCAAGCATTGCCAGAGCGGACGGAAGTCCCGTTCTGGCGATGGGCTGTTTTCTGGCAGGGGCAATTCTGAACCTGATCCTCGACCCCATCTATATCTTTGTTTTGGGCTGGGGCGTCAAGGGCGCGGCCATCGCCACCGTGACCTCGCAGGTTCTGTCCGCCGTGATTCTGTTGGTTTACTTCTTGAAAAAAGGGCGCATCCGCCTCAAGAGAAAACACCTCTGTCCGGCGCTCCCAGTCTGCGGGCAGGTGGTTATGCTTGGACTCCCGGCCTGCATGATTCAAATTGCAGCGGCAATCCTGCAAATCGAACTCAACAAGGCGGTCGTCCGCTTTGGAACCGGGGCGGTCAGCGGCGAAGCGGCGCTCAGCGCAGTGGGCATTGTACTTCGGATCAGTACCGTCGTCATCTCCATCTGCGTGGGAATCGGGGTCGGAATCCAGCCCATCATCGGATTTAACCAGGGAGCTGGTTTGGGGGGCCGGGTAAAAGAGACCTTTCGGAAAGCGGTCGGCGTCGCCACCGCTGTATCTGTCGTCGGGTGGCTGGGCTGCGTCCTGCTCCCGGCTCAGATATTGCGGCTGTTTGGAATGAGCGACCCGGCGTATCTGGAATTTGGAATCCGTTGTATGCGGGTCTTTCTGCTGGGTATGCTCGTGGCAGGCTTCCAGGTTGTGTCCTCCCAGTATTATCTGGCGACCGGGCAGGCCGTCAAAGCCCTGCTGCTCTCTATCCTCCGCCCGCTCCTGCTGATGGTTCCTCTTATCCATATTTTCTCCCGTCTTTGGGGAATGGACGGCATTTTATACGCAAGCCCCACGGCCGACTATCTGACTACGCTGATGGTTGCGCTGCTGCTGTGGCATGATAAGCGTAGACGATTCGCCAAAGGCGAATGGAACCTGGCCAAGCCGAGTTGACGACGCAAAAGCGCCGTACCGCGCTTGTCACACCATGATTGCCCACCGCAAGCGGTGAGTTGGCCGCTTAAGCGACCAAAATGATAAAATCATTTTCAATCATGGTATGATAGAACGAAGCAAACGAAATGAGGTGTAATCTGATGGCGGATATTCTTGTGCATGGTCTAACACAGAACAATTTGAAGCACGTCACATTCCGTATTCCAAAGGAAAAAATCACGGTGTTCACCGGCGTATCCGGCTCCGGCAAGTCCAGCATCGTCTTCGACACCATCGCCGCCGAATCCCAACGGCAGATGAACGCCACCTACCCGGCCTTCGTGCGCTCCAGGCTGCCGAAATACCCGAAACCGGCGGTGGAACGCATCGACAACCTGACGGCCTCCGTGGTGGTGGACCAGTCCCCCCTGGGCGGCAACGCCCGCTCCACCGTGGGGACCATCAGTGGGCTGTACGCCAGCCTACGCCTCCTGTTTTCCCGCATCGGGAAGCCCTATGTGGGGACAGCCTCCTACTTTTCCTTCAACGACCCCAACGGCATGTGCAAGACCTGCTCCGGCCTGGGGAAAATCACCAAGGTTGACGTGGAGGCGATTCTGGACCTGGATAAATCCTGGAACGAGGGCTGTGTGAAGGACTCCCTCTACCGCCCCGGCTCCTGGTACTGGAAGCAGGTTGCCCAGTCCGGCCTGTTCGACTTGGATAAGCCCATCCGGTTGTATTCCGGCGAGGAATACAACCTCCTGCTCTACGGCTCCCGGGACGGCAAGGGCGAGCCGGAGAACCCGAAGGTGACCGGGCTGTACCACAAGTACACCAAAACACTTTTGAACCGGGACATCAGCAATAAGAGCAAACACACCCAGGAGAAGTCTCGAAGCCTGGTTGCCGAAATGGAGTGTACCGACTGCCACGGGAAGCGGCTGAACGAGGCCGCCCTGCGCTGTAAGATCAACGGGTATTCCATCGCGAACCTCTGCGGCATGGAGCTGACCCAGCTTCGGGAGGTATTGTCGCAAATATACAATCCGGCGGTGGATGTTCTCGTGCAGACCATCATCGAGGGCCTTGACCGGATGATCGAGATCGGCCTGCCCTATCTGCACCTGAACCGGGAGACGCCCTCACTGTCCGGTGGGGAGGCCCAGCGTCTCAAGCTGGTGCGCTACATGGGCAGCAGCCTGACCGGACTGACCTATATCTTTGACGAGCCAAGCGCCGGGATGCACCCCCGTGATGTCTACCGTATGAATAATCTCCTCCGCCAGCTCCGGGACAAGGGCAATACCGTTTTGGTGGTAGAGCACGACAAGGACGTGATTTCCATCGCCGACCATGTGATCGACGTGGGGCCAGGGGCCGGACAGAACGGCGGGGAGATCGTGTTTACAGGCAGCTACCCGGAGCTGCTCCAGGCCGACACTCTGACCGGGCAGGCCATGCGCCAAGTCTTGCCCATCAAGGAGATGCCCCGCCAAGCGACGGGCAGCCTGCCTGTCCGGGACGCCTTCCTCCACAACTTGAAGCATGTGGATGTGGACATCCCGCTGGGGATTATGACCGTGGTGACCGGCGTGGCCGGTTCGGGCAAGAGCACCTTGATCTCCCAGGTGTTTGCGGGGCAGTACGAGAGCGACGTCGTGATGATCGACCAGGGCCCCATCACGGCCACCAACCGCTCCACCCCCGCCTCCTACCTGGGCTTCTTCGATGAGATGCGCAAGCTGCTGGCACGGGAGAGCGGCAAGCCGGACAGTCTGTTCAGCTTTAACTCCGCCGGGGCCTGCCCGGCGTGCGGCGGCAAGGGAGTCATTGTCACCGAGCTGGCCTTCATGGACCCCATCGTGACCGAATGCGAGGCCTGCGGCGGCGTTCGGTATAACGAGGAGGCCCTTGCCTGTAGTTATAAGGGGAAGAATATTGTGGAGCTGCTGGGCCTGACCGTTTCCCAAGCACTGGAGGTGTTCGAGGATGCCAAGATCAGAAAGCACCTGAAGGGGATGGAGCAGGTGGGCCTAAGCTACCTGACACTGGGCCAGCCCCTCAGTACCCTCTCCGGCGGTGAGCGCCAGCGCATTAAGCTGGCGAAGAACTTGGGTAAGCGCGGCAGCATTATCGTCATGGACGAGCCCACCACCGGGCTGCATCTGTCCGATATTCAAAATCTGCTAAAGCTCTTTGATCTGATCGTGTCCCGTGGAAACACGCTGGTGGTGATCGAGCACAATTTGGATGTGATGAAGCAGGCGGACTGGATCATCGACATCGGTCCGGACGGCGGAAAGAACGGCGGTGAGGTGGTATTCACAGGTACGCCGCTGGAGATGCTGCGCGGCGCGAAAACGCTGACGGCGGACAGCCTGAGGGCTTCCTGTTCCGGATGAGTAAAAGCACAAATATGTTTGCAGGAGGATAAAAAATGGATACCCCTTTTCGGATTGAAAAAAGAGAGAGCTTCCGCGTTGTGGGCTCTTTGATTCAAACGACAAATCAAAGAGGTGAGGGACGAAAGGCGATTCCCTCCCATTGGTCGAGGTTTCAGGCGGAAAACATGGTGAAAGCACTGTTGGCCCTGGCGAATCGGGAGCCGCAGGGTTTGTTCGGCATCAACATTTATAATACGGACGAGGCAGATCCCCGGAAATTCGAGTATCTGATCGCGGTTTCCAGTGATTGCGACGTGCCGGGTGGATTGGCCGAATACACCGTTCCGGCCATGACCTGGGCGGTGTTCCCCTGCACACTGGAAACCATCGGAAAAACAGAGGCCATGGCCATCTCTAAATGGCTGCCTAAGTCGAACTACCGGCCGCTGAATAAGGGCTACCTCACCGGCAGAATGAAATCCGGCGCACCGGATATTGAACACTATGGAAAAGATGGGCTTGTGGAGGTTTGGATCGCAGTGAGCGGAAAATGATCATTAAGATGCCTTTGGCAAACAAGGCGTACTCGATAAATGGAAATTTAGGAGGGAAAAGATAATGGCAAAAGAAAAAGTTTCATTCAGAGAGTTTCTATCGACAGTTGCGCCAGAACACCAAGCGTTTGTTGAGGAACTTAATAAAAAACTGATTGAACAGGGCTGTGAGCTTGTAATCAAGGAAGCGAAAAGTGGTTATGCTGCGTCATATCAACTGGAGAAGAAAACAGTGATGAATTGGGTGTTTCGCAAGTCAGGTGTTTTTGCACGGATTTACGGCGATCATGCTGGCAAGTATGAAGATACAATCGCTTCTCTGCCTGCTGATATGCAAAAGAAAATGACGACTTCCCGTGACTGCAAGAGACTAATTGATCCTGATGCTTGCAGCGATACTTGTGTGAAAGGTTTTATTTATACCTTGAATGGCATTACACATAAAAAATGTCGTAATGACGGAATGTTTTTCCTACTGACCAATAAAACAACGGAGCATATAGCTGGGCTGGTCTGTGTAGAGGTTCATGTGCGTAAATCGGCATTATAGTGACAGAAAAGTTAAGGCCAATCATTTCCAGTTCGTCTGGGGAAATTAAACTTAGAAGGAAAATGCAAATGACTGAAAGACCGGTTTTAGACAAGCACCTAGACAGCAAAACATTTCGCGATTTTTATTATTTGAAAGAAGAATCGATAGACTTTTGCAGAGAAAACAGTCTGCCTACCTCTGGTAGTAAAATTGAAATAACGGACAGAATTGCTCATTTCCTTGATACGGGCGAGACATTATCCTCTGGTGAAACAAAGAAAAGAGCCACAGTAATATCAAATATTTACGAAGATACAAGAATTGAATCTAACTTTGTTTGCTCTGAAAAGCATAGAGCTTTTTTCAAAGAGCATATTGGAAATGGTTTTTCCTTCAATGTTGCTTTTCAGAAATGGCTAAAAAGCAACGCGGGTAAAACTTATAAAGAGGCAATAGCCGCTTACGATCAAATTATGAAAGATAAGAAAAAAGGAGCAGCTGTTATTGATAAGCAATTCGAGTACAATGCCTATATTCGTGATTTTTTTGCGGACAACAAAGGGAAATCTTTAGAAGAAGCCATTAAGTGTTGGAACTACAAAAAGCAGTTGCAAGGTCATAACCGTTATGAAAGGTCAGACCTTACAGCATTGGACTAACAATTTCTGGTTTGTCGATCTGACTTAACTACGCCTAAACTGAAGGTTGGCGGTAAAATCAATATGTGCAGGAGGATGAAATGATGAGAGAAAAGGTTATAGAGATTTTAAGAGGGCTGGACATCCCTGAATTTAAGGCACTGGAGGATATGTGCGAGCTGCCGGGGGCGTATGTCAACATGGAGAGCGAACTGCCAGACGGAACTATTGGAAAGTTGTTAGACGACAGTAAAATTTATCTTTGCTGCCAGGTCCCGATCAACGAAACAGAGTGCTACGGCGTAGCCTCTGATGAAGTGCAGATCGTCATTTATCGCTATAAAAACGACAATTCCGAAAGCAAGGTAGTTAAAATTATTACATTGTAATGAAAAAGCGATCTTTGCTGCGAAATCATCCTGGGCAAATTAAAGTTGGAGCAAGAATTATGAAAAGCGATGAATTGCGTCTGCATTTGGACCAACTGCATACGACGGAATTGGGCGCCATGCGAATCAGAAGAAATCTCGCTTTGGATACCGATGATGTGGTGGTATGGTGCAAAATGAAAGCCAGCTCTCCCAAAGCCGCAATCAAAAGGAATGGTAAAAACTGGTATGTGACAATAGAAGGCTGTGTCATAACGATTAATGCGCATAGTTTCACCATTATTACAGCCCATAGGGATAAGAAAGTTTAGAGGTGGGCATAGCCCACCCTTTTTTCTCTCAAACCAATAAGGAAGGACGCCAGGATGATACGAGTTTTAATTATAGATGCTGACCTAAATAACTGCAAGCGCATCAAATATGCCCTCCAAGAGCAAAGCAGCGAACTGGATGCCTACTACACGCTCTCCGTGGTGGAGGCCATTGAGTGCCTTGCCAAAGAAGGCTATCAACTCGTCATCCTGGACCTCTCCCTCTCCGAGACGGAGGGCCTGCGGCTGCTGAGGATCATTCGTGATCTCCAGCCCATGCCCATCCTGGCCCTCGCTGTCAACGACAGCACCGAACAGACGGTCAAGGCGTTCTCTCTGGGCGCGGATGACGTACTGGGCAAGCCCTTCAATCTGGAGGAGTGTCTGGCCCGCGCCCAAAATCTGCTGCGCAGGGCCCGCGCCGGGGGACCCGGCGGAAAGCCCGGCTACACTCTGGTATGCGGGCGGGATTTAGTCATCACCCCCCTGACCCGGCGGGCTTATCAGCGGGGGGAGCCCCTGGACCTGACCCGGCGTGAGTTCGACCTGCTGTGCTTTTTTGTGGACCATGCCGGGCAGGTCTTGACGCGGGACCAGCTCTACAACGGCGTGTGGCCCAGAGAGGCCAGCTTTGACACCGAGGAGGCGGTCCGCTCCCAGGTGAAGCAGCTCCGCAAAAAGCTGGGCACACCAAAGGGAAACGCATACATAGAAACCGTGTGGGGCGTTGGCTACCGATTCAACGAGGGCCGTAGGACGTGACTACCTCCCAGAGTGCCTTTTGCGCCTCTGTGTATGGAGTCCCCATTCTTGATGCGTCGGTTGAGGGTGGCAGGGCTTATCGTTACCCTGTCCTGACCCATCTGTCCCCTGGGAAGGAAGTAACAGGTCCAGGGGACGGTCAGCTGTACAGGTCGTGTCCCACCTCGGCGGTGTAGTAGCTGTTGATGGTGCTGGGCGTGTTATAGAGAGAGGTCAGCAGGTAGGCCCGGATGTTGCGGACCTTGGTGGTGTTCCGGCTCAGGCAGTCCAGCACATACTCCACATGTCCGTCGTCCAGCTTCAAGAGTCGGCTGCGCACCACGGCTGCCGGGAGGTTTTCGCCGCCAATGCGGATTTCCTTCTTGCGGCTGCACACTGTCTCCACCAGGAGATCCACCACCTCGTCCAGACGGCCCCGGTCTACACGCTCCGCCAGCACGTCATAGGCGATGTTCTCCAGGATGATCTTTCTGTACTCTCTCATCCGCTCCATCGTATCTATCCGCTCAGCCCGCCGGTGGGCGGGCTGAGCCTTTCGGACCTCTGGCTCTGGAAGAGGCGGATAGATGGATAGATCAGTTTCGCTCAAATCAATCTTATTCTTCTCAGTATTACTAGCGTCCGTTTTTTGTGAAGTCTAGAGTTCCGCTTTCAGGAAGTCCAGACTTTTGTTTTTCGAAAGTTTGGACTTCTCCACCCGTTGCGAAGTTCTTGACGTAGATTTTGGTAGGTTTGCCCTGGCCCTGTTTCTTGCGCTCGATTAGGCCGACTTTCTCCACCTCAGAGAACAGCGCCACCGCCTTGGTATGGCCGCAACACAACAGCTTTATGGCGTCTTCCAGGGTAAAGTAGATGAACACCCGGTCGTCGGCATCCATCCAGCCGTTTTTCACCGACAGGCTCATTCGGTCCAGGAACAAACCGTATAACACCTTGGCCTCTGCTGAGATGTGCCGGAAACGCTGATCTGTGAACAGCGCCTTGGGGATGCGGTAAAAGGTAAATTGTTCCGCTTCACGACCGTGATAGTAGTCCAGTTAGATCATTGTTGACATGATGCACTCGCTTTCCCCCACGGGACTAGACGCTGGCAAGGGCATAAGGGAAGGGCACCGTTTTGTGACGGTGCCCTTCCCTTGCATATTCACTTTACCCCGCATTCATTCAGCCGTCTGTCCCGTGTGTCCTAGTTTTTTAGGTACTAGGTTACGGGCATCGGGCTATTTCTCCGGCAGCCCTCTTTTATGAAGCAGGCATAGTCCCTGGGTTTGTTTATGAAGCCATTGCCGGTTGATAAAACTTTTTCGGTAATAAAACATTGATAATTCGTAACGAATATGATAAAATAATTATGGGGCGTGATCGACAATGGAAAAGAGAACGGCGAATATGATTATTGGAACTGCGGGCGGTACAGCAGCCAAAGGGTCAAAAACATATAAATTATCGATTCCTTCCGCGTGGATGAGTGAACTAGGGATCAATGAAGAGCGGAGGGAGGTCGAATTGGCATTTGACGGTGAGCAAATTATAATTTCCAAATCAAAAACGATTCAGGAGTTTGCCAAGCAGAAGAAGGCCCTGGGACATGATATCCGGTATTACCGTTATTATGATGGTGATACGCTCTGTACCCTGATTGCCGCGGATTTTACAGACAAGGTGTTGCAGGCGGAAAACTATTCAAAACAGCTTATCAAAACGGCTTTTGGAAAAAATCATTTGCCGTCCTGGTTGGATTTTCTGAACTTCCTGGAGGAACGCTGCATCCCTCGCGATCGTGCCGGGCTGCGTGAATATCTGGAAACGATCGGCGTGGACGAGTACGACCCAATCGAGATCATCCAAAAAACGTTCGGCCGCATGGCGGAAGATGGACAGTGGCTGGAAATGGAGGTGCTGAAATGACCGTTCACTTGGTTACCAATGAAAAAATCGCGGAGACATCCTCGAAAGGCAATCAGGAGAAATGGTACGATTGTCAAACTGACCGCTGGTATAAGTTGGATCAGTTTGGTTATGAAGCACTCAGCGAAACCTTGATTTCCACACTTCTGGAGCAGAGTAATATAGAGAAGGGGCTACCTTTCCGATTTGCCCGTTATCAGATGGAACGCATAAGCGCGCATGGACGTGATAGAACAGGGTGCTCCAGTATAAACTTCTTAGATCCGGGGCAGTCGATTATTACAATCAGCCATCTATTTTCCAAGCAACTGGGAATGCCTTTAAAGAAGAAGCTAGAGGGCCTTACCAGTGATAAAAAGCGGATTGCTTATCTCGCCGATGCCACAGCCGAGTTTACAGGACTGGCTCATTTCCCGCAATACCTTGCCCTTTTGTTTGAAGTGGATGCGTTGTTTTTGAACGATGACCGCCATCTGAACAATATCGCTGTATTAGAGAAAAACGGGCGGTATGATTACTGTCCTATATTTGATAACGGCGCCGGGCTTCTTTCCAATACGCAGATGTCGCCGATGGATATCGCCCCGAAAGCGCTGATCTCCACCCTGCGAGCCAGACCCTTCAACATGACGTTCACTCGGCAGATGAACACTGCCCGAAGCCTGTATGGAAAACAGCTGGCTATGCCGGTATTCACACGGGAGAGTCTTATGAAAGGCATACAGCCGATGTTGGAGTACTATGCCCTGCGCGACAGAGGAATCATAGCGGATCGAACAATAGAATGTGTTTTATCTCGACAGAGGGCATTATAAGTTTAGTCTTTAATAAGAGTAAAAAAATTTCGATATACCCTTAAAATTATTACGGGTATATGTGAATTATCCTATGGTGGAGGCTTTTTTTATATGAAAAGCATCCCGGATTAGGCTTACAATTCTTATACAGTCAGTATGGATGAACTAAGACAAAAGTGATATAAATCCAGGGTACAAGCGGAGAACCGAAATAACGATTATACTAAATTTGCTATCGATAAAAAAGAATGTACGATGGTGATTCGTCAAAATATAGAGAAAGCGTGGTTTATCGCAGGAACTAAAAATCCGGCTAACAGGATTCAAAAATTGCTCCCTGATTTAATGCAATCTTAGAGGAGCAATTAAAACAAATCAATGATCGTGCCTTTTTACACGTTTTGTGTACCTGCGCATTCTACATTCCGGATTATAATCCAAATCTGATTTTGGATTGAGAAATATGAAAAGCGTCAAAGGACAACCAATCAAACGAATTGTAAAAGTCAGAGCGTATGTAGCTCTGACTTTTTTGTCTACAATGCAATGGTTCTTCAAAACAGGCTCTATTTAGGCATATATAAGCCACACTTCAGTCGTGGTAATGGTTAATTGAAAAATATTGTTGAAGAAAAATTAAAACTAGGATATAAAAGAAAAATATGGTATAATTTGGATGAATAATGTTGGTTATTAAGAAAAACGGTGTGTATGACCGATGGAAGTAAGGCTAGCCTAGATATCTAAGGATACTTTTGCTGATTTTGGATGTTAATAGAGACATGGGGGTTGTGAAGATGGATAAACGGACCTTCGCTTCAATAATCGTGAAATATTGGTATCTGTTGGAATTCCTGGGGCAGCCGGATTTTCCAGTGCAAAGCAGGGAAGGGCGGGAGCTCTGTGCGAAAGCAGCGAAAGGGGAAACCCATGCAAAACAAATCACGGTGTTTCATGCCTTAACCAGACAGGTTGGGGATTCAGCTTCAGGCCAACAAATATCCTCCTCAAATCCAAATACAGCATTGCAAAGAGGTACCCATCTTTATTCTTTTTACGGTGTTCTTTCGGATGAAATCCATATTTGCTTGGGAAAGCTGGAACGGCATCTTTTTGCCGAACGCTTACAACAGGTCTTTCGCCAGGATTTGGAACTGCCGGAAAAAAATCATAAATCGGTCTGCCTCCTTGGATTGAAGTGTGATGAACGAGGCCGGTATATTCCGGGCAGTATCCAGGTTTCTCCTTTAGCTTGGGGAATTCATCGGCTTTTGGATCACGCCGACGAATTGTCAAAAGAGAACATGGCGGATTTTTTATCCATCGATGCGTATGAGTCGGATATGCAGCCTTTGGACAATCAGCTGGTGGAGACGGAAGAGAATGCGCGAGTTGGAAAATCACTCACTTCGGCTCTGCTGGAATCTATGATGGATAAATTGGAAAAGAAATACTTACGGCGTATCGTGGGGCCGGAACAGGAAATAAACTGGGACGGCGTCATGATCTATCGAAGGTATCGCACGGAAGAAACAAAGGCGAGGGATACGGAGGTTTTTCACGACAGCGATCTGTCCAACAGCTTTTTTGCGGATGACCTGCATATGATAGAACAAGCAATACGTAGCGGAGAATTTGGAAAAAATCCGTTGGAGCAGGCGATACTGGATTACATAACCGGGTTGTATGCGGAAGAAAACCCGGATTTGCATTGGCTGGATTTTGGGAAGCGGTTGGATATACGCAGCGCCTGGAAAAACGGAAGGGAAGAAGAGCGCGCTGATTTCTTCCATCGCCATTTGGATATTGCCAAAGCGCCTCTCGGCAAATGGCCTTCCAAGTTTATGCCGAGCCTGATGCAGCAATTGGCGGTGAATTTGAGTTGGCGTCCCTCTTCGGATAATCTGCCGATATTCTCGGTCAATGGCCCGCCAGGTACGGGGAAAACCACTTTACTGAAAGAAATCGTAGCCGGCAATGTGGTGGAACGGGCTTGCCTGCTCGCACAATATGAAGATCCGGACGATGCGTTTATCCGGCGGTGTTATCAAGATGGCGATAAAGCACACAGGGGGTACTCTCAGTACTGCTGGGGCTATTATGATTTTGCCGATGAGCGGCTGAAGGACTACGGGATGCTGGTGGCTTCCTGCAATAACGCGGCTGTGGAAAACATAACGAAGGAACTGCCGGACGGAACAGCTTTGCTCAAAGGAATGGAACCCGGCAAGAAGGAAGAGGAGTCGGTACGCCGAGGTCTTTTGGAAGTGCAGGCTTTATTTCGGATGGACGAGGCGGATAGGGAGACCTATACGGCATGGAATCAACAGTTAGGAAGGTATGAATCTCAGTCTTACCCGGATATCTATTTTACCAAGCTGGCCAATGACCTAGCGAAAAGGAAAGAAGGCGAGTGGGATCGTTGGGGGCTGATTTCCGCACCGTTTGGGAAGATGAGCAATCTGAAAGAGTATATGGCTGCTGTATTAAAGCCCTATATCGGAAGCTTTGGTTCCAACGACAGCATAGGACGGCATAAAGCCGGTTATACAGCTGCGGTTGAGCGCTTTCAAAAGCAACTTGAAAAAGTACAACGGTTGGAACAAGAACTCCAGCAGGTCAGTGGCGCCAGAAAACGCTTTTTAGGGCAGAAAGCATCGCTGCACAACCAAGCCCAAAGAGCCGAGGCGCTGCGGGTCCAACAGGAGCGGACAGCGGCACAGATATTAAAAGAACTGCAGAATTTGGCCCAGCAGTCGAGGCTGGCGGAGCAGACGCGAAAGGATTATCAAGCGGAGCTGGCTGGCATACGACATCGTCAAGTACAGCAGGATAGGAATCAAGCGGCGGTTGTAAATACAATTCAGACTATTCGCCTGCAAATCAGGGAACTGGAGGATAGTCGCCGGGTTCGGGACATCGTTTTGGAGATTTTTCGCCGCCCCACCATGCTGTCCCGTACCATACAGGAGCAGTATCGGGCATTGACCGAGGCCGAACAAGCTCTTAAAAGCGAGGCAGCCAAGACAGAGAAGCTGCAACAGGAGTTAAAGCGGCAAGTCCAAAAATACGATGCGCAATTCGATGTGATTGCGGGTCTGGAAGAGCGGCAAAGCCGGCTTTCGGAGAAACGGATAGACTGTCTTGAACAGGGCAACCAACTGCGTCTGAAAATTGAGGAGTACTTGGAAAAGGTGGCGGAGGCCCGCATCCTCTATCAGTCGCTTTTAAAGGAGGCCTCCGAACGACAGTCGGATCAGGCCATGGCGGTTCTGGACGAGGATTTCTTCCGTCTGTATGACAGCGGGGACGACGGACAATCCACGGCGGCGCAAGTGGCTAATCCCTGGCAAACGGCGGTTTATAACCGGGAACGGGAAAAACTGTTCTACGAGGCATTAAGGCTTCACAAGGCATTTTTGTTGGGATCCAAAGCTTGTTTGTGGAATTTCAAAAATCTGCTGCTGCTTTGGAAAGAACCGGGAGATGATGGGAAAACTCCTGCGCCCTTTTCACAGCGCGACCGGGAGGCCGCGTTCAGTTCTTTACTGAACACGGTGTTTTTACTCACTCCGGTGCTTTCCACCACCTTTGCGTCGGCGGGGAATATGCTGTCCTCCATCCGGCAGCCGGGAGAAATTGGATGTTTAATCATTGACGAGGCGGGACAAGCCGCTCCGCAAATGGCGTTGGGGTCTCTTTTTCGCTGCCGTCGCGCCATTGTGGTTGGGGATCCCAAGCAGGTGGAACCGGTTGTGACAGACGAGCTGGATTTGATTAAACAGGTGATCCAAAATGACTATACCGGCTTTTATCAATCCAAAACCCATTCTGTCCAAGGGTTCGCCGATCGGCTGAATACGGTGGGGACTACGTATATCGATGACGGACAGAAAACCTGGGTGGGGTGCCCGCTAGTCGTCCATCGGCGCTGTATCAGTCCCATGTTTGAATTATCCAATGCGTTGTCCTATAACCAGATGATGAAGCAGCAGACTGCTTTACCGGGACCAGAAAAAGAAGCTGGCTTCTGCCGGGAAAGTTCCGGTTGGATCAATGTCAGCGGAAGTGAGAATAACACAGCGGGTAAGGATCATTATGTGAAAACTCAAGGAGAAAAAGCTTGGGAACTTATCCGCAAAGCCTTTCAGCTAACCGAAGAAATGCCAAGCCTTTTTGTCATCACCCCGTTTACCACCGTGCGGGACGGAATGAAAAAGCTGATCCGTTCCAAGCCGGAATACAAAGAGGATGAGCGATTTGCTGAGTGGGCAGAAAAAAGCATCGGGACGGTGCATACGTTCCAGGGCAAAGAGGCGGATCTGGTCATTTTTCTGCTTGGCTGCGATCGGAACGCCTTGCCGGCGGTTCGCTGGGTGAACACCAACATTGTCAATGTGGCGGCTACTCGGGCAAAATATCGTCTGTATGTAATCGGCGACTATACCGTTTGGCAGCATTCCGCTTTATTCCGAAAAGTGAAAGGCATTCTGGATAGCTACGCTCTGCGCGCCTTACAGAAAGTCTCTGACAATCCGGATGCGCCACGAGACGGAAAACAAATTGAGAGATTGCTTAAAGAAACACCCGACGCCGACTCTCTGACCATGGACGGAGAATTGGACGACAGTTTGGTGGCTCCGCTTTTTCAGGAACTGGATACTCTGTGGAAAAACAGTTCCCTCACGTCGGCGCAGTTGGAGACGTTCGGCCTTACCATGTCGGACATGAAAAGCCTGCCGCCGGTGATCAGGCAAAGGCTTACCAGCAGCATTCTGCTGCATGAATTGTTTGCTATGATGAGAGAACGGTATCGCTTGGAGGAGATGGACGCGTCTTGCGCCGGTATCCTGTTCTGCAAGACAATGGAATCCATGCTGAAAGAGTTACTCTTAGGAAAGCTAAAAGCGCTGTTTCCGGACGAGCAGATATACAAGAACAAACTCCGGGAGATTAAGGAGCAAAAAGTAACGACAGGTACCTTTACGTATCTTCTAAACAAAGAGGATTTGCGATCGCGTTTGGCTTCCCGCAAGGCCCTCCTGTTTGAGCAGGTTTGTGACGAACAGTGGTGGAAAGCGTATGCCGAGGAGCTGGAGGAATTTCGAAAGCTGCGCAACACCTGCTGCCATTCAGAACCACTGAGCTGGTCGCAAGAGAAGGAATTACTACACATACTTTTTGAGCATCAGGAGTTTATGAAAACTCTGGTCGGTGATGTTTTGTGATCAGTAATTTGCATTAAAGAATGGTTGCGCCCGAAAGTCATGTGAATGATAAGCTAAAATCTTTGGTGGTGTATGATTTTCACATAAAGCACAAAATAAGATGTAGATATATTTTTTAACTCAATATTTTGGTATTAAGCGGCCTGAAGATATCAAATTAGCAGATTTAACTTTATATAGTACATTATGGAGGTACCAATATGGAACGAGATTTTAGATATTTGAGGGATCAGCATGGGGATGCTGGTGCACGAGAAATATTTGAAAGAATTTGTACAGAATTATTACAATCCTGGTTTGGAAATGATGCTCATAATATTCGGGTCAGCCAAGGTGATGGGGTATAGACGTTTTGGTAAGTGATTTTACAAACCCCATAGATAATTATCAATGCAAATATTTCATAGATGGTTTGGGAGATTCCCAAAAAGATCAAATAAGAAAATCATTTAAGACTGCAGTTGAATCGCTGGACTATACAATGAAAAGATGGATTCTATGTGTTCCTTGCACTCTTAGTGCAAAAGAGTTTAAGTGGTGGAGTGAATGGAGCGCACAAAAACGTAAAATTCATGGAATTGATATAACTTTATTCGATGGAGGTTATCTTATATCTCAATTGAAAAAGAATTCCATGTATGACAGCGTATTTGATGATGATGTAAGGCAAAAACTAGACGAAATTCTTTCATATTTTGAATCTGAAAAAAGCCGTATTTCCAATGAAATTATTCTACTCTTAAATGATGTAGAAGCTGATGACTATGATAATATGATATTTGTAAAAAAGCTAGAAAATGCAAATATCAATTTGATTGACGGATGCAAACAAGACTTTTTTAATGCAGAATTTGCTGAGTACATTATAAAGAGTAAAGGCGATCCAGAACGAATTCGATTGTTGGATAACCTTAAACGTAAAGTACATACTTTCTGGCAAACTCAATATAGAAGGTATCAGGACGAAACCGATGGTAATGATTTGCTCACTAGGACGTATGAGCGTATTGAAGATGCCGACACAACAACTTTGAGTTGTCCTCCGTTGCCTGAAATAAGTTTGATGGCAAAAAAAGGCATTCTTCATCAATGGGCCGAAGAATGCAGTATAGGCTGGCTCAAGGATTATAAAGAAAAATTAGAAGAGTATTTAAGAAATGGAGGTGAAGAACATGGAAGCTAACTTTTCCGAATATATCAATGATGCAGTTCGAATTTTAATATTATTAGAGACAGTTAAAAACCGCAAATCATTAAAAACAACTGAGAATAAAATCAAACTATATGACTATTTTTTAAAATTTCCGTGTACTATGCTTGGAGATGAGGTGCACGAACTAAATATGAAATGGAATTTTGATGAATATTATGCGTTTTTTCATTGGCAACCTGATTTAATCAGGTATAGACAAAGCTTGAACTTTCTTATTTCAAAAGGATTTATTGAAAAAGTGTTAGACAATCATGCGGTGGTTTTTAGAATTAAAGAACTAGGTACAAAGGTGCTTAGTAGTATAGATACACCCTATAAAAACAGACTGATGGGTTTGTCAGATAAACTTATTCCAAAAGTAATTAAACTTTCAGAATCGGCAATAGAACAACTCATTCGTGAAAAATCTAATTTGTATTTAAGGGCGGGAGGGATTAAATATGAAAATTAGAATTAGGTTAGTAACTTTAACCCTTATTGGCACGAGAAAAAATTATACAGTTAAATTTCGCAACGGTTTTAATTATATTTCCGGTCATACATCAACTGGCAAGACATCTATATTGGAAATGATTGATTATGCATTAGGCTCTAAAGGACACAAATCGTATATTGAGATTGGAAGTACATGTTCACAAGTAGAGTTGGTACTATTTATCGGTAGTGAAAAATATAGATTGCGGCGTCAATTATTCGATTTTAAAGCGGCAGTTATTGCTGAAACTTGGAATGAAGAAAAACAAAAGTTTCTTTTCTATAATCGATTGGAAATAGATACTCCCAGTAATTCTCAATCATTATCGGCATTTTTGTTAGAGAAAATGGGCTTGGCGAACATGACAATATCTGGACAAGCATTTAGCTTTCGAGACTTATATAAATACTGTTATATTAAGCAAACAGAGATTGATAATGAAGACATTTTAGGAGAAAAATCTTGGGAGAAGGATTTTAAAAGAAAAGCTACCTTTGAGATTATTTTTAAAATCTATGATAAAACTTTGGAAGAGTTCAAGTCTAACTTGGAGACAAGGCGAGAGGAGTCCAGGGAATTGGCCGTTAAACTCTCTGGAATACAAGAATTTTTAAAATCTATTGATATCGTTAACTTACAGGAATGTACTCAGAAGAAAGCTGAACAAGAGCAGGAAATAAAATCTTTACAGCAACAATTATCCACTATAAAAAAAGACAAAAGTTATGATACTGTTGCATCAACTGCTTTACGAGAAGAGATAGAACAATTAAAAAATGACCTGCAAAAGATTGTCGAGGAAAAAGTAGATCAAGAACAATATCTTAACAAGCTTCGGCTACTATATAATCAGTACGCTAGTGAGATTGAAAAGAAAGAATTGGCAATCGAAGGTTATATTGCATTTAATCAATATGAGTTTCTTTTTTGCCCCAATTGCTTAAAGCCGATTGCTCGTACTAATAGTGTGGAAACGTGTTGTTTATGTGGTAGTGAAAAGAGTGACGATAAGAGCGAGGTTTTACTAATAAAAAAAGATATATCAATTATTAGAAGAAAATCAAATGAACTATTAAAATTCATTGAGATTGAAGACCGTAAATATGATGCAATTCTTCATAATGAAGCTAATTTTCGAATAAGGCTACATGAAGAGGAAGTAGAATTGCTCCAATTATCAAAAGATTACATAAACCCAAATATCGAGCAGATAGAATATTTCAATTATGAAATTGGAAAGAAAAACAGGCTAATACTTGAATTGCAAAAAGATATGAAAATGTTTGAAGAAGTTGAACGCTATCAGCAGCTCATCAAGGATAAAGATGCTTCAATTCAAATATTAAAGGCTAATATTAAGGCGTTATCAGAAAACACAGTTGACAAGCAGGAATTATTAAATGATCTCTCTCAAGAATTTGAAAGAATACTTAAAGCATTTGAGTATCCAAAGTTAAACACTGCATATATTGACGAAAAAAGATATCTTCCCTATGTACGTGGACGTAAATATGATGATATAGGTAGTTTAGCTGGGGTTACACTCATTACAATGGCATACTATTTGACTGTCATGCTAGTAGGTACATCGGCAGAATTTTGTCACCCTAACTTGCTGATAATTGATTCACCAAGAAAAAATTTAGGCGCCCAGGCAGCTAAGAATGAAGATGAAGAATTTAAGGATGAAAAAATATTTAATGCTATAATAAAATATTTATATGAAATAGCAGAGGCCAAAAAAGATGATATTCAACTGATTGTCGTGAATAATGGATATCCTGAATTTTTGCCTGCTGAATGCATCGTAGCAGAATTCGACGCCGATGGAAGAAATGGATTGCCCAGAGGCCTTGTTGATGATGCTGCAAATTAGCAATTTATTAGGTTAACACCCCCCTTTTTCTTATTTTGCGTATATTAGATCAAAAGGCTTGGAGATTAGGTCATAAATCTCCAAGCCTTTTGATTAAACCTATTAAGTCGTATGGATGCTCTAAAGATTAGCTATCATAAGACCCGCAGACAAAACGGCAACAATCATCCTGTTTATGACTACGAAAAACTACGGGTATAACCAGTAACATTTGTGGCGTAACACTTTCCATCGAATCTGTTGTATAATAAAAGTGACACAAATTGCGATTCGCATACTTAAGTGGTATGTCACCTCCTCTTTGAATGATGATTTATCCGGAATGGGACTTGCTGACTGGTAGCAGTAAAGCAAGATTCAGGAAAGGAATGGAAATGATTTATTACACAGGAGATATTCACGGCTTTCCATTTGATGTGGAACGTTTTTGCAAGCGAGTGCATTTGACTGCAGAAGATATTCTCGTCATTCTCGGTGACGTCGGGGCGAACTACTATGGAGGCAAACGCGACAAGCGATTTAAATCCGCACTGAATCAGCTCGGGACAACCATAGGATGGCTGCGGGCAAAGAGGTAATCATCCGCACGCTGGATGTAGGCGGCGACAAGGACATCCCTTATCTGAGGCTTGAAAATGAAGATAACCCCTTTTTGGGTCTCCGGGCCATTCGATTTTGTTTGGAACGCAGGGATGTGTTTCAAACACAGCTCAGGGCACTCCTTCGTGCCTCCGCTTTTGGTAAACTGAAGATTATGCTGCCTCTGGTTACGAGCGTCAGTGAGGTTTGGCAGGCCAAGTGCATTGTAGATAAACTGAAAGACGAATTGGATAGAGAAAAAATCCGATATGACAAAGACATAGCGGTAGGCATTATGGTTGAAACGCCGGCAGCCTGTTTGATGGCTGATGTACTCGCAAAGGAGTCCGATTTTTTCTCCATTGGCACCAACGATTTATGTCAATATATCATGGCGGCCGACCGGGGAAATCAGGCGGTATCGTCTATAGGCTCTCCTTTGGATCCGGCTGTTCTGCGCGGCATCAAACATATCATTTCCTGCGGCAAGGCTGCGGGTATTCCCGTCGGCATGTGCGGAGAGGCTGCGGCCGACCCTCTGATGATCCCCTTGCTGCTTTCTTTCGGCTTGGACGAGTTTTCCGTGGGCGGCGGCTCTATCCTGACCACTCGCCGCCTTATCGCCCAGTGGAGTAAAGCGGAGGCCGATGTCGTGACTGCCGCGGTCATGGAGCTGGACACTGAGCAGGACATACGGGATTTTCTGCAGACAAAAGCCCTACGTTGAGCAAGATACAAACGAGTCTGGCAACAAAAACGGGGAAACAGCGAGCCATTTATCTCGCTGTTTCCCCGTTTTTGTTAGTTCAGTTCCTGCATTTTCAGCAGGAATTTTTCCGCCGCTTTGGTGAACACCTGGTATTTCTTCCAGGCAAGGCTCATTTTTATCTCGATACACTGAGACAGCGGCTTAAAGCAGAGGTTGCTGCCGCCGGAGGTGTTGATAATTTTATCAAAGCAAATGGCGTAGCCCATCCCCTCATCCACCATCAGAGACCCGTTGAACAGAAGATTATAGGTGGCAACAATGTTCAGCTTTTCTGCTTCGTATCCCAGTAATGTAGACAAATTGGAGTCCCGAAGGGATTGTCTGGAGACGATTAAAGGCTTGTCCCATAAATCCTCCGGCATAATGATATCCTTTTCAGCTAGCGGGTCGTCCCGGCGCATCAGTACGCCGAACGCGTCGGCACAGGGGAGCTTCAGGCAGTCATAGCGGGAGGAGTCGATCTCCCCAAACAGAAGCGCAAAGTCGATCAACCCCTTGTCCAGGTCCTCCAGCACGGTGGTTTTGTCGCCACTGACGATATGAAAATGCACGAGAGGATAGTCCTTTTGCAAATCCCGCGCACCCTTGGCCAGATAACGGACACCGTCCGTTTCACCGGCGCCGATGGAAATGTCCCCGGCAACATTTTCATCCGACAAGGAAATCTCATCCTGCGCTTTTTTAACAAGCTCGGTGATTTCTTCCGCACGCTTGCGGAGAATCATCCCCTCTTCCGTCAGGGTGATTTTTCGATTGCTGCGGATAAAAAGCTGCTTGCCCAGTTCCTCTTCCATATCCTTGAGCTGTCTGGAAAGTGTAGGCTGGGATAAATGCAGCGCTTCGGCAGCACCTGAAATGCTTTGTTCTCTGGTAACAGCAAGGAAGTATTGTAAAACACGAAACTCCATAAACAAGTCCCCTTTCGTATAAAAATAGTATAGCACTTTCATGTATGCTTGTAAAGCAGATAAACGTATCGGATATAAGTATTTGTTATTTGATGTGAGCGCTGTTACAATAGAATTACACCAAATAACAACGCGAGGAGTGTTTGAGATGAAAAAAAGAATTTTTGCCCTTGTAATAACAAGTGCGCTGATAACGATACTGATGACTGGATGCGGAAAGGCAAATGAGAATGTTTCTACACAGAGTGGCAGTAATTCACGGGAAAGCGAAGCGGTAACAGAAAACACTGCCATCACGCTTACCTCTGAAATCACGGAATTAGAGGATGGGTTTTCTGCCGTTCAATTTGAGGGCGATGACGGCTTCCAAGCGTTTCTTGAGGCCGGCGGGGCATCCTCCGACGGTGAGGTTGTGGCGTTTTTATCCTCCCACCTGCTAGCAGACTTCGATATTCTCGGCAGTCTCTTCGGATGCAGCACCATAGCGGTGCAAAGCCCGGGTGGGGAACAGCTTTTCGGAAGAAATTTTGATTGGCAAAACTGTGACGCACTGGTGATTTCCTCGAAACCCAAGACGGGTTACGCTTCGATTTCCACGGTGAATATGGACTTTATCAGCCAGAGCGGAGGACTTGTAGGGGCGGTTTTGGAGTTAAATGATATACGCACCCTCGCGGCATTGTATGCGCCGCTGGATGGTATGAATGAAGCGGGCCTGGCGGTGTCGGTCAACATGATTCAGGATTCGGCAACGATCGAGCAGAACACCAATAAACCGGACATTACCACCACCACAGCCATTCGTCTGCTGCTGAACAAAGCGGCAAACGTGGAGGAAGCGCTGGAACTGCTCCGGCAGTACGACATGCACGCTTCCATGGGGATGATGATTCATCTGGCGCTCACAGATACCACAGGGCGCAGCGTCGTCGTGGAATATGTAAATAACGAAATGATTGTGACCCAAACAACCGTGGTGACAAACTTCTATCTTGCCGAGGGTGAAAAAAACGGCATCGGCACTGCCCAGTCCCATGAGCGGTATGAGATTTTGACACAGACACTCTCTGAAAATGAGACGATGGATATGCAGGGCGTGCGTGACGCACTCGACAGCGTGAGCAAGGACACTTTTGGAGAGTTTGAATCCACGGAGTGGAGTATTGTTTTCAACCTGAACAGCGGCACGGCGCACTATTACCACCGTGAAAATTATGATAACCGCTACACGTTCAGGATCAAATAAGGGAGGGCAGCCTGATGAACTATCTGAAACTATTGTGGGAGTTGTATTCCCTCAAACGCAATGAAAAGAAAAGTCGTAAAGAAATCAAAGAATTACAAGAAAAGAAGCTGCGAGAAATGTTGACTTTTGCCTTTGAACAATCCGACTACTATCAGAAGACATTTTATGCAGCGGGAATCACCAAGGATAATATCGCCACCGCACCGCTGAGACAGTTTCCCACCCTCAGCAAGGCAGATCTTCTCACGCACTTCGATGAACTGGTCACCGTACCCGATTTAACACAGGAGGAGATGCGCCGGTTTGATGCCGAAGAGGTGGTAGACCGTAAACCCTTCAAAGGGAAATACCATGTGGTGCATTCCTCCGGCAGTACGGGGAGGCCCGGCTATTTTCTGTATGATGAGGCGGCGTGGAGCAGTATGCTGCTGGGTATCATTCGCGGAGCGCTGTGGAATATGTCGATGCCGCAGATTCTCCGGCTGCTTGCCCGCGGCCCTCGCATCGCATACCTGGCGGCGACAGATGGGCGCTATGGCGGAGCGATGGCAGTAGGCGACGGCGTTGACGGCGTGCACGCCAGTCAAATGTATCTTGACATCAAAACGCCCCTTGCCGAATGGATCAGCCAAATTCAAGAGTTCAAACCGAATATGATTATCGGATACCCCTCGGCCATTAAGATTCTTGCTGAGCTGGTGGAACGCGGTGATATAGAACTGAAGGTGCTTCGAGTAATCTCCTGCGGGGAACCTCTTGGCAGCAGCCTGCGGCATTATCTTGAAAAAACACTCCAAACACAGGTAGTCAACTTTTATGGGGCAAGCGAGTCCCTCGCTATGGGCGCGGAGCTTGACCCTGCGGAGGGTATGGTTCTGTTTGACGATATGAATCTGATCGAATCGGTGGACGGAGAGATGTATCTCACATCACTCTACAACTTCGCACAGCCTCTCATTCGTTATCATATATCGGACAACCTCACACTTAGGGAGCCGGATGACAGCAGCCACTATCCTTTTACAAGAGCAGTAGGGCTCTTGGGAAGAAACGAGGATATTCTATGGTTTAACGATGGAACCGGTAACCGGGAATTTTTGCACCCGCTCGCAATCGAGGGCTTTTGCATTGAGGGACTGCTTGATTATCAGTTCCGGCAGACCAGTGAGGATACCTTTGAAATGCTGGCGGAAACCGCGCAGACGGCTTCAAAGGAGGAAATCCGCCGTGAGATGCTGGAACAGATGAGAGCGATTCTTAAAGAAAAGAAACTTGCCTATGTGCAGTTCTACGTGCAGTTTGTCGATGAAATAGGACCGGATCCAAACACAGGGAAAAAACGGCTGATTGTAAAAGACACCGAGGAAGAGAGGATGGCTGTATGAAAAAAGCTCTTTTGCAGGGAAAAAACATCTGCAAGTCGTTTTCGCAGAACGGCGATCATACGGCGGTTCTGAGCGGAGTAAACGCCGAGATTTATGACGGTGACTTTACCGTTATCATGGGCGCCTCCGGCGCTGGTAAATCCACGCTGCTCTATGCACTCAGCGGAATGGATCACATCACAAGCGGTGAAATTGAATATAAGAGCAAACGCATCAGCGATTTTTCTGAAAAACAGATGGCGGAACTTCGGGCAAAGGAATTCGGGTTTGTTTTTCAGCAAACTCACCTTGTGAGCAATTTGACTCTGTTTGAAAATGTCGCGGTGTCCGGATATGTAAGCGGCGGCAGCCCGAAAGAAGTTCAGAAAAGAACCTCGGCGCTTCTTTCTCAGATGAATGTGAATGGCGCGAAAGACCGTCTGCCGTCCCAGACCTCCGGCGGCGAGGCGCAGCGTGCCGCCATCGCGAGAGCTATGATTAACAATCCCGGCCTCATTTTTGCGGACGAGCCGACAGGCGCTCTCAACCGGTCAAACAGCGAGGAGGTTCTGAATTTGCTTTCTTCCCTGAATGAAGCAGGACAAAGCATCTTAATGGTGACGCATGATGTGCGGGCGGCCATCAGGGGAAACCGAATTCTCTATATGGAGGACGGGAAGATTTTCGACGAGCTGACGCAGCCTGTTTTCCAAGCGGCAGACGCGAGGGAGCGCGAAGCGCAGGCAACGCAGTGGCTCTCCTCTTTGCACTGGTAAGGAGGGACATTTATGGAACAGTACACATTACTAAAGGCAGGAATCAAAAAGCATAGGGGCGTTCTTGCGGGGATTTTTATTCTGATTCTGCTCACGTCCCTTTCCCTCGGCGCTGTGCTGACGGTTTGGACAAACTCGCGAAGCTATATCAGTTCGGAACTCACCCGCGCAGGCTTTGGGGAGCTGACCGCATGGGTGTCCGGCGTACCGGATGAGGCTGCGCTGGCAGCTGAAATAGCAGGACTTGAGGATGTTGCGCGTGTGGAAACGCAGAACCTTGTTTTCTCAAACTATACGGCAAACGAACAGCAATCCGACAGCGAGGGGCAACTCATTCTCTTTGCTCCCGAGGAAGGCCGCTACCGTTTTTTCACCGATGACCTGAACGGTTACAAACAGGACGCGCCGGAGATCACTCCCGGAGAGGTGGTTGTTTCGCCTTCTCTCATCTCCATGATGGGCGTGAAGATTGGGGATACCATTGACTTTTCCATTGCACGAAACGGCGGAACCGTGGCCCTCACGGTGTCGGGCTTCTACGAAGACCCGTTTATGGGCAGCTCCATGATCGGCATGAAGGGCTTCCTAATTTCAGAAGCTGATTATGCGGCAATCACAGATACCATCGCAAATTCCGGTATTGACGCGCTAGCGCGCGGCGGCTCCATGCTGCATGTTTTTCAGACGGCTGACAGCGAAGTGACAACCGCCGAGCTGAACGGAATCCTCAACGAAACGACAGACTTGCCTAACTACACGGAATTTGTTCACAGTGCGGATGCGATTACCGGATTTATGCTGATTCTGCAAAACGCATTCAGCGGACTTCTCATCGCATTTGTCGTGATCCTGCTCGCCGTGGTTTTGATTGTGCTGGGACACAGCATCACCGGCGCTATAGAAGCGGATACCGTCAATATGGGCATTCTCAAGACCGCCGGGTTCACGAGCACTAAGCTGCGGCAGATTCAGCTTATGCAGGCTGCCGCCGCCATCCTGCCGGGGATGCTGATCGGTATCGCGCTGACAGGGCCGCTGAGCCGCCTGGTGGGCAGCATGGCACTCACTACCACCGGGATTCGTATCCCGGTGAGCATCCCCTGGGGGCTGTGTCTTGGAACCTTTGCCGCGGTTTTATTACTGCTTACTGCGTTCGTGATTCTGAAAACCGCAAAAATAGGGCGCATCAGTCCGATGAAAGCCATCCGCGGCGATGCACAAGGCGTATCCTTCAGGCCACAGAAAACGTCTGACATTGATGGGAAACATCTGGGCATTTCTCTTGCGGTGCGGCAACTGCTCACTGGCAAGAAAAAATATGTGAGCGTCTGTATTGTAGCGATCCTTCTGGTGTTCTTCGCCTCTGTGATCGGGCGCATGGACACATGGCTGGGCGCGGACGGCAAGGGCATGATGGACGCCTTCAACCCCGCCGACCACGACATCGGCGTGCAAATGTTTGGCGAGCACACAGACGAAGACGCCCGGGATATTGTTCTTGTCCTTACCGATATTACAGATACCTATCTGCTGGCTATGCCCGGCGTGGCGGTAAACGGCATCGACTACACCGCCAATGTGATTACAGAGCCGGACCGCTTTCACATCTTAGAGGGAAGAACCAGCACAGCCGCCAATGAGATTGTCCTGACCGAGTTTGTCGCTGCCGATTTAGGCGTCTCCATCGGCGATACGCTTACCGTTACAGGTGACAGCGGCAGCGGCGAGTATATTGTCTCAGGCATCTATTCCTGTGCCAACGAAATGGGAGCCAATGTGGGGATGAATCGGGAGGGCTACCTGAAAATCGGGCGTGACGACCCGCAAATTTGGTGCCACCACTATTTCCTCGGTGATCCGACGCAGAAAGCGGCCGTTACCGAGGCTCTTGACGCAGCGTTCGGTGGCGATGTACATGTGCATGAAAACACATGGCCCGGCTTATTTGGAATCATCTCCGCCATGCAGGCGTTGGTCGCGTTCATGTACGCTATGGTGCTGCTTTTTATCCTGATTGTCACCGTGATGACCGGCAGCAAAATTCTTTCGGCCGAGCAGCGGGATATAGGCATCTATAAGGCGATTGGTTTCACGGATCGGCAGCTCCGTCTTTCTTTCTCACTGCGTTTTGGGATGGTCGCCGCGCTTGGCTCCGTCATTGGCGTACTTTTAGCTGCGGTGTTCACTGATCCGCTTGTGTCCGCGGTTATGAAATTTGCCGGTATCAGCAATTTTACATCCAGCCCGGGTGCGCTTTCCGTCTTTTTCCCCGCGGTTCTTGTCACCCTGTTGTTCATGGGATTTGCCTACCTGGCGGCCGGAAAGATAAAGCGGACGGATTTGACGATCCTTATTACAGAATAAAGAAAAATACGATGGGAGGATTTTACGATGGATAAACAGATGTTAGAGGGCAAAGTTGCCATTGTTACAGGCGCCAGCTACGGCATGGGCAGCACGATTGCAGAGATTTTTGCCGAGGAAGGCGCGGCGGTCGTGTTAACGGCCCGCCACCAGGATAAGCTGGATGCAGTCGTGAGTGAGCTCAAAGAAAAGGGGTATCGAGCCATTGGCGTGATGGCTGATACGGGCTCTACGGAGGACACTGTGCGCGTGTTCGAGGAGACCATTAAAATCTTTGGCGATGTGGATATTCTCGTCAACAATGCCGGAATCGGCGAGCAGACCATCATTGACGAAACCACCGACGAGTGGATGCAACACATTATGAACGTCAATCTTGGCGGACCGATGCGCTATATCCGCGAAGCACTAAAATACTTTTTGCCGAAGGACGACGGCGTTATCATCAATATTTCCTCGGTGAACGGCACACGCCCGTTCTGCGGCGCAAGCTATACCGCCACCAAGGGCGCGCTCAATACGCTCACGAAAAATGTGGCGATGCGGCTGATCGAAACCAATATCCGCTGCAACGCGGTGGCGCCGGGCGCAACCGTGACACCGGCTCATCTTGCCAATAAGGCCGGAGATCAGCCGGGCGGCGCGAAAATGCTGGAGCACAGCGGCCATTTTGTTTATTTTCCCGGCCCGGAGTGCGAGCCGGTCGATCAGGCATACGCCTGTTTGTATCTTGCCAGCAAAATGGGACGGCATGTAAAAGGGCAGGTTTTGCAGGTGTGCAACGGCGCATTTCTTTAATATGCCTTTAAAGTATGTTTAACTATCCAATATAAGTATTTGCTATATTATTTCTGTGGGCTTATACTAATTACAGAAGCAAAAAGACTTCAGATTTTGAAATGTGCCATAGGCGTAGGAAAGGAATTGCTATGAAAAAGAAACCGTTGAGAAGGGTTTTCCTTCTCCTTGCTTTATCCCTCGTGTTTGTGATGATGTTGGCAGGCTGTAACCAATCCAACGGAACGGGAAGTGAAACAACTTCGAACGCTGCACCATCAGCGAACAGTGCCTCGCCCAATGCCGGTTCCGGCAACGCCGATAACAGTGGAGGCTCAGCAGCCTCAAGTGAGCTGTATGTACGCTTTGGCGACGACGGTGCACCTTTTACGATGCATCTCTACGATAACGACACGGCGGCGGCGATCGCCCGGCATGTGGGCACTGCCGAATGGAGACTGCCAATTTACCATTATGACGATTATGACCACTGGCAGGTCATGCAGTATTACGACATCCCCAACCGCTATGACATCCCCTCAAATCCTGAAAGTGTGACAACCGAGAAGGCGGGTACGGTCTATTATTCGGAACCAAACCGCATCGTCCTGTTCTTTGGGGAGGCAGCGGTTTCTGGCGAATATACTCCAGTCGGCTACTTTGATGTGACGGATGCGTTTGTCAGCGCCGTTCGGAACAATCCGGTACTTGAGGGCTGGGGCAATAAAATTGTTCACATCAGCGACGAGGAGTAAATTCCACGGAGAGGTGTGAGAAAATGAATGGGTATCGCTGTGATGAAGATATCATCCAAAACCTGAAAGACGCAGGCTGCGATCAAGATACAATCCGAACCTTTATGAATGATTGGCAGTGCGGCAGACAGGATCAGGGTACACGGCTGTTGCAAAAGCATCGCCGCTGCTTACTGAACGATCTCCATAAAGACCAAAAGCGAATCGATTGCCTAGACTATCTGCTCTTTATGCTGGGAAGAGGGCAAGGAAGTAAAGGCGCCAACAAATAAATTTAGGAGGAACACCTGATGAACCAAAAGAAGGAATACCGCGAGGCCTTACTAACCGGCGAGCGTGCGCTCTTTGGCGGACATGACCTGAAAATAATCGATACCATTTTCGCCGACGGTGAGTCGCCGCTCAAAGAGAGCCGTAATATCGAGCTGCTGGGCAGCATGTTCAAGTGGAAGTATCCGCTTTGGTATGCAAAGAACATCACCGCCAAAAACTGCACCTGGTTTGAGATGGGCCGGGCCGGCGTCTGGTACACCGACCATATTTCTGTGGAGGACAGCGCCATAGAAGCACCGAAAAATTTCCGCCGCTGCCATGATGTAACACTGAAAAACATATCCCTCCCGGTCGCGTCGGAAACCATGTGGCACTGCGATGGAGTCGTTATGGAGCATGTGACGGCAAAGGGCGACTACTTCGCCATGAACAGTGAAAACATGGTGATCCGCGACTTGACCCTCTATGGGAACTACTCCTTCGACGGCGTAAAGAATGTGGAAATACATAACTCACGCCTTCTTTCCAAAGACGCCTTCTGGAACAGCGATCATGTGACCGTGTATGATTCCTTTATCTCCGGTGAATATCTCGGCTGGAATGCAAAGAATCTGACCCTTGTGAACTGTACCATTGAGAGCTTGCAGGGAATGTGTTACATCGACAATCTGGTGATGAAGAACTGTCGGCTCTTAAACACCACCCTCGCCTTTGAGTATTCCACTATAGATGCCGAGATTGACAGTGCAATCGACAGCGTCATGAACCCGACAAGCGGCATCATTCGTGCCGATGCCATCGGTGAGCTCATCATGGAAGCGGACAAAATTGATCCTGACAAAACGAGAATTATTTGCGGGCGGAAATCAAAGGAAGCTGAGTGTGCATGAACCGCAACGTAAGGGGAATGGCCTTTCAGCTATTTCCCTTTCCTGCATGAAAGGACGGTGAGAAAATGGCAGGCTATCTGCTGCGAGGAATTTTGATTGGGTTGCTTTTCGGTTTACCGGTTGGCGCAGTCGGCACCATGACGGTGCAGCGCACCTGGAGCTTTGGCTTTAGAGCCGGACTTTTAACGGGACTTGGTTCTTCGGTGGCCGACTGTCTTTATGCCATCGTCGGAGCTTTTGGTCTCACACTCATTTCAGACTTTCTGTTCCAGTATCAGACGCTCATCAATATTCTTGGCGGCGGGCTTATCCTATTTATGGGAATCCGACTGATTCTGAAAAAAGAGGAAGCGGCAGTGACACAGGCAAAGGCAATGGGCTGCATTAAGATGTTTCTGTCCTCCTTTGCCATCGGTATCACCAATCCGGCAGCTATTCTGACGTTTTTGTTTGCCTTCTCCTATTTCGGTATCTCTGGCGTCACGGGACCACTTGACGGGATCGGGCTGGTGTGCGGTGTATTCATAGGAACCTATCTTTGGTGGGGAACGCTTTCCGGCGCAACCTGTGCCATTAAGAAAAGAACGGGAGATCGCACCTTCCGATATATGAACAAGGTATTCGGCGGAATTCTCATAGCCTTTGGCGCAGTCGTTTTCCTGCAGCTGTTCCTATAGAGCAATGATAAAGATTGGAGAAAAATGATGGCTAAATATATTCTAATTCTATCCACAAGTCCGCGTAAGGGCGGCAACTCAGAAACTCTGGCGGACGAATTCTTACGGGGAGCAAAAGAGGCTGGCAATGAAGTAGAAAAGGTGTGTCTGTACGATAAGACAATCGGGTTCTGCAAAGGATGCCTCGCCTGCAGCAAGACCCACCGATGTGTTATACATGACGACGCGGAACTCATTGCGCAGAAGATGATGGTAGCCGATGTGCTCGTATTTGCAACACCGATCTATTATTACGAGATGTGCGGACAGATGAAAACCATGCTGGACCGAGCGAATCCGCTTTACGGTTCAGACTATCGCTTTCGTGACATCTATATGCTCTCCGCCGCGGCTGAGGATGAGGAGAGCGTGCCACAAAGAGCGGAAAACGGCCTGCAAGGCTGGATTGAGTGCTTCCCCAAAGCGCGTCTCGCCGGAACTGTTTTTGCGGGCGGCGTGGATGCTGTGGGCACGATTAAAGGGCATCCCGCTTTGAACAAAGCCTATGAAATGGGCAGGAGCGTTCATGACGGAAAGGAGTAAGGCTGTGAAACGAATTCTTTCGATGCTGGGCGGCTTTGTACTGATTCTTTCTCTCGGGGCATGTAATAGCGATAATGAGAATCCGTCGTCATTGGAGGCTCCGGCTGCATCTGATGGGGCGTCAACAGAAAGCACAAAGCAGACGGATACCGACAGGCAAATTCAAATAACAACCAGGGACGGAAAAGAACTCGTCTTTGCGCTGAATGATTCTACAGCGGCAAGCGATCTTTATGATCAGTTGCCCTTGTCGGTCGAAGTGGAAAATTTTAGCAATAATGAAAAAATATTTTATCCCCCCGAAAAATTGAATACCAGTGACGCCCCTTTGGCCGAGGGCCCGGCAGGAACGCTTGCCTATTATGCGCCTTGGGGCGATGTGGCCATTTATTATGGGGATTGCGGCGGAGCCAGTGGGTTATATGAATTGGGCGAGGCTGTCTCCGGTTCGGCGTATATTGCTGATTTGACAGGCAAGATCGAAATTGAAGCGGTAGGCGCGTCTTCCGTTACTCCGGAGCCCGCGGACTCGGAAAGCAGCTCCGCTGCATCCCAGCAGGCACAGTCTTCGGCGACGTCTCAAAAGCCTTCCTCGGAATCGCAAACCGTATCTCAGCAGACGCAGTCTGCAAATAGTTCGCAGCCGCCTTCTTCAGAAGCAGTAGCGTCTCCTTCGCCGGCGCCTTCTTCGAGACCAGCGAAAGATACCAGTTCGGAGGAAGATGCAGTGACGAAAATGAACGTACAGGTTGATGGTCTCACGTTTGCCGATACCCTGGCGGATAATGCCGCAGTGGATTCCTTTGTCGAGATGATGCAAAAGGCGCCTGTCGTCATAAACATGCGTGATTATTCTGGATTTGAAAAAGCAGGAGCTCTTGGAACCGGTCTTCCCACAAGCAACAGTCAAACTACCACGAGGTCCGGAGATATTGTTCTATATAACGGCAATCAAATTGTCATTTTCTATGGCTCTAATTCCTGGAGCTATACGAGACTGGGAAAAATCGACGACCTGTCCGGCTGGGAAGATGCTCTCGGCGGCGGAGATGTTACCGTTACATTTTCAGTGGACTAAATTGTGTTTCGAAATGGAGGGATGAAATTGAAATATGATTTTGACACGCCGATTAACAGACGCGGCACCCATTCCCTAAAATGGGATGTGGGTGAAAACGAATTGCCCATGTGGGTAGCCGATATGGATTTTCAGACCGCTCTGCCTATTCGTAGGGCCATTGAAGTGCGGGCGGCACACGGTGTGTTTGGTTACACAGGGTTACCGGATGCGTGGTACGAAGCCTATCGGGGCTGGTGGCGTGTCCGCCATCACTTTGAAATGGAAAAAGAATGGCTCGTGTTCTGCACGGGCGTCGTGCCGGCTATTTCCAGCATCATTCGTAAACTTACTGCGCCTGCGGAAAAGGTATTGATTCAAACGCCGGTTTACCATATCTTTTTTAATTCCATCCTGAACAACGGCCGTCAGGTGCTTGAAAATCCGCTGAAATATGACGGAGAGGAATATCACGTTGACTTTGGGGATTTGGAGCAAAAGCTGTCCGACCCCCAGACCACGCTGATGATCCTCTGCAATCCTCATAATCCCGTGGGCAAAATATGGGATAAGGAAACACTGGAGCAAATAGGAACGCTTGCGGCAAAGCATCATGTAACCATTATCGCTGATGAAATACATTGCGATCTAACGACACCGGGATGCGAATACATCCCCTTTGCTTCTGTCTCAGAGGAATGCCGAGAAAATAGTATCACCTGCATTGCACCCACAAAAGCGTTCAATTTGGCAGGCCTGCAAACGGCGGCGGTCATGGTACCAAACAGAAATCTGCGTCATAAGGTCTGGCGAGCCTTAAACACAGATGAAATTGCCGAGCCGAACGCCTTTGCGGTGGACGCCGCTATCGCAGCCTACACCGAGGGTGCGGACTGGCTTGACGATTTGTGCGTCTATCTGGAGGAAAACAAACAGACGGTGCGTGACTATATAGCAGAACAAATTCCGCAGTTAAAAGTGGTACCCTCGCAGGCTACTTATCTTTTGTGGCTGGACTGCACAAAAATAGTCGGCTTTGCTTCGGAGGCGGCCCGTTTTATCCGCGAGAAAACGGGGCTTTATCTTTCGGTTGGTAGTCAGTACGGCAAAGGTGGCGAACATTTTCTGCGCATGAACGCCGCCTGCCCACGCTCTGTTTTATGCGACGGACTAAGTCGTTTGAAAGAAGGGCTTGCCGCCTATGAGGAGTATAGTATGAACCTCTGTTGAAAGGGATGATTGATAACTATGGAGTTACACGAATTTTTGAACCATATGAATAGCGGCAAATCCATTGTTGCCGACTCGGAAGCTCACCAGTGTATGTGCGCGCTTTCGCAGGAGGCGCTACAATTGACTGCGGAGCTCAACAGCAGCTATCACACGCCCGAGGAAATACGGGATTTATTTGCAGAGCTGACAGGTCATCCCATAGATAAGGGCTTTGGAATGTTTCCGCCCTTTTACACCGACTGCGGAAAAAATCTTATGGTGGGCAAAGATGTATTTGTCAACAGCGGCTGCAAGTTTCAGGATCAGGGCGGTATCGTCATTGGGGATGGAACGCTGATCGGCCACAACGTGGTATTGGCTACGCTCAACCACGATTTTAGTCCCTCTCGTCGCCGGGACTTGCGGCCCGCGCCTATCCGGATTGGAAAGAATGTTTGGATCGGCGCAAACGTGACGGTCTTGCCCGGCGTCACGATAGGAGATGGCGCGGTGATTGCGGCGGGTGCGGTTGTGACTAAGGATGTGCCGGAAAACACCGTCATGGGCGGTGTTCCGGCAAAAGAGATTAAGACGATAAACGAAACATAAATGGGAGGAAACAACAATGTTAGGAAACTTTCGCTATGCAAACCCAACAACACTATATTTCGGTGAGGACTCTCTAAATTATTTAAACGAAGAACTGCCCAAGTACGGAAACAACGTACAGCTTGTTTATGGCGGCGGTTCTATCAAGAAAAACGGGATTTACGATAAGGTGGCGGCCATTCTGAAGGCGTGTGGAAAGAGGGTTTATGAGGACGCGGGCGTCATGCCCAACCCCACGGTGCAAAAGCTGTATGAAGGTTGCCAAATCGCTAAGGAGAACTGCATCGATTTCATTCTGGCCGTGGGTGGCGGCTCCGTCTGCGACTATGCCAAGGCGGTATCCGTCTCCACTTTCTGTGAGGAAGATCCGTGGGAGAAGTATTTTCTTCGCATGGAGGATGTTTCCTGCAAGATCATCCCCGTAGGCTGCGTTCTCACCATGGTGGGCACCGGTTCAGAGATGAACGGCGGCGCTGTGATTACCAACCATGAGCAAAAGCTTAAAATCGGCCATGTGTTCGGTGATAATGTATTCCCGAAATTCTCCATTCTCAACCCTGTCTTTACCTTTACGCTGCCAAAATACCAGATGGTGGCTGGTATTTACGACATCTTCAATCACATCTGCGAGCAGTATTTTTCCGGGCTTGATGACAACACCAGCGATTATATCAGCGAAGGCTTGATGCGTTCCGTTATTCATTCCTCCCGTGTCGCCATCCAAAACCCGACCGACTATGAAGCGCGCAGCAACCTTATGTGGACGGCGACCTGGGCGCTCAACACCCTTGTCGCCAAAGGCAAATCCACCGATTGGATGGTGCATATGCTCGGCCAGGCGGTCGGCGCTCATACCGACGCCGCCCACGGCATGACGCTTGCGGCGGTTTCCCTGGCCTACTACCGGCACATCTGTCCATTCGGCCTTACGAAATTTACTCGGTTTGCCGCAAATGTATGGGACGTTGACCCGCAGGGAAAAACGGACGAACAGGTGGCAACCGAGGGACTTAATCGTATGGAGAATTGGATGAAAGGGCTCGGCCTTGTGATGAACATCAAAGACCTGGGCGTCAAGGAGGACATGGTCGAGGGCCTGGTGAAAAGCACGGTTCTCATGGAAGGCGGCTACAAGGCGCTGACTCGGGAGGAAATTGTGGATGTGTTCAAAGCGAGTATGTAAGAGTGATTTGAGAAGATTGCGGAGAAATTAGACTTACTGAAAAGTCCTAATCCACAGAGATAAAAGAAACGGAAATAGAGAAATATAGCCAAAGGAAGACCGTCCGATTTCATCAAAAAATCGGACGGTCTTCCTTTGGACTTAACAGCTAAAAAATAAATAGAATAATAATAACTTATAGCTATGTTTCACAGAGTGCGAAAAACTACGGGTATGTTCAGTAACATTTGTGGCGTAACACTTTCCTTCCAGGATGGTGTATAATAAGAGTACATCGCTAATTGCTTTCATTGGAAGAAGGGTGATGGCTAAGAAGCTCTAAATCGAGGTGATATGATGATCTACATAACCGGCGATACCCACGCAGAATTCAACCGTTTCAGCAGTGAGAATTTTCCGGAACAGAAAACAATGACAAAGCAGGATTATGTCATAATCTGCGGAGACTTCGGCGGCGTTTGGGACGGGTCAAAGCGAGAGAAATACTGGCTGGATTGGCTGGAGGATAAACCGTTTACTACCTTGTTCGTATCGGGCAATCATGAGAATTATGATTTATTGTCTGGATACACTACGGAATACTGGCATGGCGGTAAAGTACAGTTTATCCGCCCTACTATCCTCCATCTTATGAGAGGCCAGATGTTCGACCTGTGCGAAAAACGGTTCTTCACAATGGGAGGGGCCTCCTCCCATGATATCTCGGATGGGATTCTGGAACCGGATGCTCCGGATTTCCGCCAAAGAAAAAAGGAGTTGGATGCCCGATTGGCGCTTTATCGGGTGAACCATCATTCCTGGTGGGCGGACGAGCTGCCGAACGACATGGAGTATCAGGAGGCAGAAGATAATCTGGATGCCTGCGCCAGGACTGTGGATTATATCCTTTCTCATTGCTGTCCATCCAGCATAATGGACGCTATCAGCGGTGGGATGTACCGGCACGACAGGTTGACCGATTATTTTGAAACATTAATGAACAACTGCCGATTCCAATATTGGTTTTTTGGCCACTACCATGATAACCGGGTGATTGACCGCAAGTACATCCTGCTCTACGAACAGATTGTACAAATGGAATGATTAAATGAGCTAAAAGAATGCTGTTGAGGCCTGCCGGTTTTGGCAGGCCTCAATTTGTGCTGAAAATTTTATATTGGATATTTTCTTGACAATGCAGCTTTCACTATTTAGGTTGTCGCATGTGCTGGTTAATTGTTTGGAGTGACTCAAATAAATGAATTTTTCTAAGACGGAATATCCGCAATTAGGTTGCGTCCCTTGTGCCGTTAAAAAACATTATAAGTTTTATTGACAAAAGCAATATAGGTGTACATCTTGATATATGAATTTAAGTCTAACCAAATGGGAGATTAACCCCCAAATATTTTATTTAAGGAGAGTGATCGTGTGGCTAGAGTGAGTAAAGCAGGCGCAGTTTTTTTTGAAAGGGGGTCATGGTATCACAGGACAAGGACTTATGCGGAAGATGGGAACGTAAAATACGGCAAGAAGGGAGGGTTTAAAACACCGGAGGAAGCGCAGAAAAGTAACGATTTGTATTTAACTGAATTTTTAAAGCAACAAAGTTTAGCGCAGGGAGAGCCAGATAAGGAGCTTTTATTTCGAGATTATTTTGTGGACTGGTTTGAAAGAAAAGACCTATCCGTCAAGCGGAAAAACATTTACAGTTACGCATATCGTAAAATCTTGCCGCTGTTAAATAATATTCCCCTTTATTTGGTAAGTGGGGACTATTTAGACACAATAATACGTCAGGTTACTCAAAAAACACCATCTTACGGAAAAAAGGCTAAGGAGCTTTTCAGTCAGTCATTTGCAAATGCATTGGAAAAAGGATACCTAAAGAAAAGTCCCATATCCGATATGAAAGAATGTTGCTCAAAAGAAAAAAAGGAATTCGTTATATTATCAGAAGAACAAATATGCAGTTTGTTAGAAGCGGCTGGGAAGACTAACTGGCTTTTAGAAATTATGCTGGGAGTGTATTGCGGTCTTAAAAAGGGTGAGATTTATGGTTTAAAGTTTTCCGATTTTGATTTTGAGAAATCTACAGTATCCATTTATCGACAGGTGAGCGATGACAGCGGCCAGAAAAAGGGAGTACCCACTGAGAAGTCATTAAACACAGAATCCAGCCAGCGTAATCTGCCTGTACCAAAAGGTGTTTTGGATGAAGTCAAAAAAAGGCAAGAACGCATAGCAACATATAAGTATTGGATAGAGGACTATGTTGATCATGGGTATATCTGCTGTCAGAAAGACGGAAGCTGCAAAAGTTTGGAGTCTTTTAATATAGCACTCAAAAAAATATGTGAGAAAAAAGAATTGCCGATCCTGACGGTACAAGGGCTAAGGGATTTGTACGTGGTAATTATGATAAAAGGACAAAAAATATCGTATGAAAAGCTGGCCGGCTTATTGGGATATGCAAAAGCGTCTGAGGTGTATATCCATTATGGTGAACTCATTGAAAACAGCACGGAGATCGCATCGTATATAAACGATCAATTTACAGTTCTTTATCGGTCAATATAAGATATTTAAAACGAAGGAAGATAAAATTGATGAAAGTATTTGGGGTGTTGCTTAAATGGAAAGTATGGAATGTGATCGCCATCCGGAACAGATTTGGATTTCGGACCTTGATGACCTTTGAAAACGGACAGAGTATTCAGCAGAAAAACGGTTTTAAGAATCTTCAGGAGGCTGAACTGGCTAGACTGAAAACAATTTCCGAACTGGAAAGACAAATATATATTTCTGATACCACCTGTTTGACTGCTGAATATATGGAATTCTGGCTAGAAAGTATTAAAAGGCCCTATTTGTCCTGCGATTCTTACAATTCTTATAAAAACTGTGTTTACAATTATATTATTCCGCAGGTTGGAAATATCAGAATGTCCAGTTTGAATCGGCGCCATATTGCAGCATTATATAAGAACGTAATGGAAAAGTCCATCTCAGTCGCTGAATTAATGAAAGTTGTGATACACACGTCTATGGAATATGCAGTAGGACATCACTATCTGCTTCAGGATCCGTCCGAAGGAATACAACTACACCGTCCAATACAAAAACTTGCGTCGACCTCCGCCAAAGACGTATTGTCTTTGGCGGAGGTCTGTGCTCTGTTAAAAGTCAGTGAGGGTACTGCTCTTTTTCTCCCCCTATTGTTAGCGGCTTTGATGGGACTCAGAAGAAGTGAAATTATAGGCTTGAAGTATAGCGACATAGATTATAAGAGAAAAACTCTTCATGTCCAGCGACAGCTGGGGTCAGATCCGAAAAAAGATAAAAGGGAGCTGGCTTTTGGAACAAAGACCAAGCAGGAAATCAAAACCAAAACGCCGTCAGGCAACCGAATACTGACGATTCCAGAAGTGGTTTACGAAGAAATTATGAAAGAGCGAATATTGTATGAGCAGCGTAAACAGCAGAATGGTGAATTCAAGGATATGAACTTTATCTGTTGCTCCTCTTCAGGCAATCCAAGGAGCAGGGGATGTTTCTATAATCTGTTTAAAAAGATGCTTCAAAAGGCTGCTCTTCCCAATGTACGCTGGCACTCCCTGCGACATACCTATACGACAATTCTTGAGAAGTCAGATCTAGAAAAATGGTCGATAGGACGGTCTCTGGGGCATAGCCGGCCATTATTGGCAATGGATGTCTATACAGATAAAAAGCAATTAATCGAGGGGATTGATATTAGTTATTTGGAGAGGATGATGGAAAAAGTTCCAAAAGCCGAGCTATAAAGAGTGAATTTTATAATCGGATGCCAAAAGGTTAATTATAGAATGTAATTCGCCTTTTGGCATTCGATTAACATACTTCGTTTGCCACGATAAGAACTGAGAATTCTCTGCGTATTCTTTATGTACATTTTCTTATTATAGATCTAGTATTACATGATATCAGAAAAGTGGGTATCGGTGGTTATAATAGCTGATAATAACACTGCATGAATGGTTCGATGTTAGACAATTGTAGGATTGTCAAACATATTGGACAAGGAAATTAGCAAGGAACTCATGAGGAGAAAGCCAGGCGAGGGGTCTCATCGGCCTGTTGTTGGAGCGAGCGTTGTGGAGTGCAAGCTGAGCGGCGAAGTCCTTCCGGGAAAAGAAACGGTGGGAGGCGTAAAAGCGTCTCTGGTCCTCGCGGTGGCTGCGCTCGACCTTTCCGTTGTGTCTTGGGGTATAGGGACGGATGAGCTTATGCCGTACGCCCAGATCCTGTGCGGTGGCTTCAAACAAGGTGGTCAAGTCCCGCCTGGAGTGGGAGAAGCGGTTGGTGAACTCAAAGCCATTGTCGGTCTGGACACACTCCACGGTGACGCCCCTGCGCTTAAACCATTTGACCGTTTTTATGAGGAAGTCGGCGGAGGAGTAAGTGGACTGCTCCTCGTAAGCGCAGAGGAAGCGCAGACGGGAAAACTCGTCGAGGGCGGTGTACTGAAACAGGCGTAGCTGCGAGTCCGTGATACACGCTCTTGGAACGACCTTGACGTCGATCTGTACCCGTTGTCCGGGATAGGTCATCCGCTCGTAAGGCTTTGGCTTATAGGGCTCCGCTTTAGGTGCGGCGGGAGACAGCCCGAGTTTGCGCAGGACGCGGAACAAGCTCTCTGGGCGGCGGGTATATCCCCGCTTCCTCAACCTGTGCCACAGCTCCGGCAGGCCCAGCCTTGGGTTTCTGCTGCGCATGTCCCGGATGAGCTTCAGTTCCTCCGGCGTATGCTCGTTGGGATGATGATGAGGGCGGCGGGACTGGCACGCCAGGGACTGCACGCTTCCGTCCCACCGCGCCTTCCAGAAGTAGATATACGACCGGGCCCTGTTATACTTCCGGCTAGCACGCCCTACGCCGTACTTCTCCGCGTATTTCATCAGGGATTGCCGATATGCCATGTCCTGTGTTATACTCTTGCTCATGAGGGATGTGGCCTCCTCTCGGTCTGGTTAAGTGTGGTAACTCAACTTTAACCGATGAGGCCTCATCCTTCTACTCTTTTTTCTGTTCCATGTCCAAGATGTATTGTACTCCTACAGCATGAATGGTTCGATGTTAGACAATCGAGTTGAAAATCCAGTCGAGAAATGCTATAATATAACGATTGACATAATACGTGTCATGATGTAAAATAAGAATCAGAACATTCGTTCTCAATGGTTTGTGAGCAAATTCGTGTAAAACACAAAAAATCAGGAAATGCATACTTATACAGAACGAAATTCGTGTAATTTCGTACAAGTTATTGGATGGAGAATATGCCTATGAGCGAGCAGAATTTATTTAAATTAGTCTCCCCGTTTAAGCCAACCGGCGACCAGCCTGAGGCGATTTCCAAGCTGGTGGAGGGAATCAAAAAAGGGGATAAAGAGCAGACTTTGCTAGGGGTTACGGGCTCGGGTAAGACATTTACTATGGCCAATATTATTCAGCAGGTGCAGAGGCCTACTTTGATTCTGGCTCATAACAAAACATTAGCCGCTCAGCTCTGTTCTGAAATGAGGGACTTTTTCCCTACCAATTCTGTTGAATTTTTTGTCTCCTACTATGACTACTACCAGCCGGAGGCGTACATTGCCCAAACGGATACCTATATAGAAAAGGACAGCTCCATCAACGACGAAATCGACAAGCTGCGCCACAGCGCAACGCTTGCGCTGTCTGAGCGCAGGGACGTCATCATTGTTTCGAGCGTGTCCTGCATATACAGCCTGGGCAACCCAATCGATTACCGTACCATGGTCATTTCGCTGCGCCCCGGCATGAAAAAGAGCCGTGACGAGCTGCTCAAAAAGCTTGTTGAGCTGCAATATGAAAGAAACGACATCAACTTTATCCGCAACAAGTTCAGGGTCAGGGGGGACGTGGTTGAGATTTTTCCCGCCGCGTCGAGCGACAGCATTATACGCGTTGAGTTTTTCGGGGATGAAATCGACCGCATCAGCGAAATCGACCCGCTTACAGGAGAATTGAAGGGTTACCTGAAGCATGCGGGGATATATCCGGCTTCGCATTACATCGTCCCGCAGGATAAAATGAAGGCCGCAATCCATGAGCTGGAAGAGGAGCTTGACGGCCGCCTTGCTTATTTCAGGGAGAACGGCAAGCTTTTAGAGGCGCAGCGCATTGAACAGCGTACGCGCTACGATATTGAGATGCTCCAGGAAATCGGTTTTTGCACCGGCATCGAGAACTATTCCCGTGTGCTTGCGGGCAGAAAGCCGGGCAGCGCGCCCTATACGCTGCTCGACTATTTCCCGAAGGATTTCCTTTTGTTTGTAGACGAGTCGCACGTTACGCTGCCGCAGGTGCGCGGTATGTATGCGGGCGACCACGCAAGAAAGCAGAACCTTATAGACTACGGCTTCCGGCTGCCTTCCGCGTTTGACAACCGCCCCTTGAATTTTGATGAGTTCTATGAGCGCATCAACCAGGCGGTTTTCGTCAGCGCGACGCCCGGCGATTTTGAAAAGGAAAAGAGCACGCAAATCGTCGAACAGGTTATCCGCCCGACGGGGCTGCTCGATCCTGACATTACCGTACGCCCTACGCAGGGCCAGATGGACGATTTGATTTCAGAAATCAATATACGCACCGCGCGCAGGGAGCGCGTGCTCGTAACAACGCTTACAAAAAAGATGGCGGAGGATTTAACCTCTTATTTTGAAACGATGGGTATCCGCGTGCGCTACATGCACCACGATATCGACACGGTAGAGCGTATGGAGATTATCCGCGACCTGCGTTTAGGGGAATTCGACGTGCTCGTCGGTATCAACCTGCTGCGCGAGGGGCTCGATATCCCCGAGGTTTCGCTCGTTGCGATTCTCGACGCGGACAAGGAAGGGTTCTTAAGGAGCGAACGTTCGCTTATCCAGACCATAGGGCGCGCGGCACGAAACGCGCAGGGCGAGGTCATTATGTATGCGGATACGGTCACACCTTCGATGGAAAACGCCATCCGTGAAACGCTGCGCCGCCGCGGTATTCAGGACGAATACAACAGGCAGCACGGCATTACGCCGAAGACCATCATCAAGCAGGTTTCGGAAATCCTCGAAATCTCAAGCCATAAGGACGACAGCAAAAAACCGAAAAAGTATTTGACAAAAATAGAAAAACAGCAGATGATAGAATCGCTCACCAAGGAAATGAGGGCGGCCGCGAAGCTCCTTGAATTTGAGCACGCGGCATACCTGCGCGATAAAATTAAAAAACTAAAGGGAGAATAAAACGGCGTACGCCGTTTTATTCTGCGTTTGGCAATTTAGATTGGTTTGATGGAAAGGATAGGACGTTATGGCAAGAAGCAAGGCAAAGCAGGAGTACGGAAACGACAGTATTTCCTCACTCAAGGGCGCCGACCGCGTCAGGAAAAGGCCGGCGGTTATTTTCGGCTCCGATGGTATTGAGGGCTGCCAGCATTCCATTTTTGAAATTCTCTCGAACTCCATCGATGAAGCGCGTGAGGGCTACGGCAAGGCCATCTCCATCACGCGCTACGCGGATTGTTCCATTGAGGTGGAGGACCACGGCAGGGGAATTCCCGTCGATTACAACAACAATGAGAAATGCTTTAACTGGGAGCTTGTATTCTGCGAGCTTTACGCGGGCGGCAAATACAACAACAACGAGGGCGAAAGCTACGAGTTTTCCCTTGGATTAAACGGCCTTGGCTTGTGCTCGACGCAGTATTCCTCCGAATATATGGACGTTGACATCCGGCGTGACGGCTACCGCTATTTGCTTCACTTTGAAAAGGGCGAGAACGTCGGGGGGCTGAAAAAGGAGCCGTACGGCAAAAAGGACACCGGCACAAAAATCCGCTGGAAGCCCGACCTTTCCGTTTTTACCGATATCGACGTTTCCCCGCAGTATTATATCGACGTTATCAAGCGCCAGGCGATTGTAAACGCGGGCGTTACGTTCATATTCCGCAATCAGGCCGGAAAAACGTTTGAAATGACAGAGTTCCAGTACAGGGAAGGCATTACCGACCACGTGCGTGAAATCGTCGGGGATGAGGGCCTTTCGTCCATCCAGTCCTGGCAGGCGGAGCGCATGGTGCGCGACCGCGCCGACAAGCCGGAATATAAAGTGAAAATGAACTTTGCGCTCGCGTTTTCCAATAAGGTAAAGCTTGCGGAATATTACCACAATTCAAGCTGGCTCGAATACGGCGGCGCGCCGGAAAAGGCGGTCAAAAACGCCTTCGTCTACCAGATTGATTCATACCTGAAGCAAAATAACAAATATACGAAAAACGAAAGCAAAATCAACTTCACAGATGTGGAGGACTGCCTTGTCATCGTTATTTCATCTTTTTCGAGCGTTACCTCTTACGAAAACCAGACGAAAAAGGCCATCACGAATAAAGGCATCCAGGACGCGATGACGGAGGTCCTGCGCCACCAGCTTGAAATTTATTTTATAGAAAACCCCATCGAGGCGGAAAAAATCGGCAATCAGGTATTAATCAACAAGCGCAGCCGTGAGGACGCGGAAAAAACACGTTTAAACCTGAAGAAAAAGCTTACGGGTACCATGGACATGACCGGCAGGGTGCCGAAGTTCGTAGACTGCCGCAGCCGCGACGTAAACGAGCGCGAGCTTTTCATCGTGGAGGGCGATTCGGCTTTAGGCGCGTGCAAGCAGGCGCGCGACCCGGACTTTCAGGCGATTATCCCAATCCGCGGCAAAATATTGAACTGCCTGAAGGCCGACTATGATAAAATTTTTAAAAGCGATATTATCACCGATTTAATCAAGGTGCTCGGCTGCGGAGTAGAGGTCAAATCCAGGGCGAACAAGGATCTTTCCTCCTTTGATTTGAACCTGCTGCGCTGGAGCAAAATCATCCTTTGTACCGACGCCGACGTCGACGGCTTCCAAATCAGGACGCTGCTGCTTACCATGCTTTACCGCCTGACGCCCACGCTCATCGAGATGGGAAAGGTGTTTATCGCGGAATCGCCGCTGTATGAAATTACGACGAAAAGCGAAATTTATTTTGCCTATACCGAGGCGGAAAAAGAAAAGTTCCTGAAAGAAATCGGGAATATGAAGTTTACCATACAGCGTTCAAAGGGCCTCGGCGAAAACGAACCCGACATGATGAACCTCACCACCATGAATCCCTCTACCCGCCGCCTGATTAAGGTCATGCCGGACGAGGCGGAGCAAACGGCGCGGATGTTCGATATCCTGCTCGGCGACAACCTCGCGGGGAGAAAGGAATTCATCATTGAAAACGGCAGCAATTATATCGACGACCTCGACGTAAGCTGAAATGATACCGTTTATTGCTTTCCTGTAAGAAGTTAACAGAAGATACGGAGTGAATGAGAATATGGCGCCAAGAAAAAAGAAATCCGCGCCCAAACGCCCGCCGGTGCAAAAGACGCACGGCGTAATCGAAGGAGCGGGCATGGTCGTCGAACAGAAAATCGCAAATACGCTTGAGCTCAACTACATGCCCTACGCGATGAGCGTTATTTTGTCCAGGGCCATCCCGGAAATCGACGGCTTCAAGCCAAGCCACCGCAAGCTGCTGTATACCATGTACAAAATGGGTCTGCTCACGGGCGCGCGCACAAAATCCGCAAATATCGTCGGGCAGACGATGAAATTAAACCCGCACGGCGACCAGGCTATTTATGACACCATGGTGCGCCTCAGCCGCGGCTACGAGGCGCTTTTGCACCCGTATGTCGATTCAAAGGGCAATTTCGGCAAGTTCTACAGCAGGGACATGGCGTGGGCCGCGTCGAGATATACCGAGGCGAAGCTCGACCCCATCTGCGGGGAGCTGTTCCGCGACATCGACAAGGATACCATCGATTTTGTGGACAATTACGACAATACCTTAAGAGAGCCGACGCTTCTGCCCGCGTCTTACCCGTCCGTGCTGGTAAACGCAAACACCGGCATCGCCGTCGGAATGGCAAGCTCCATCTGTTCCTTTAACTTGAAAGAGGTTTGTGAAACCGCGATAGCGCTCATCCGCGACCCGCAGCACGACATTTCCTCCACGCTTCCCGCGCCCGATTTTACGGGCGGCGGCCAAATCGTCTATTCCAAAGAGACGTTCGGCCAGATTTACAAAACGGGCAGGGGCAGCTTCAAGGTGCGCGCCCGCTACGCCTACGATAAATCGGCAAACTGCATCGACATCCTCGGCATTGCGCCAACGACCACCTGCGAGGCTATCATTGAAAAGATTATCGATATCGTAAAAGCGGGCAAAATCAAGGAAATAGCCGACGTACGCGACGAAACGGGTTTAGACGGCCTGAAAATTACAATCGATTTAAAGCGCGGCGCAGACCCCGACAGGCTTATGCAGCGCCTGTATAAAATGACGCCGCTCGAAGACAGCTTTGCCTGTAACTTCAACGTCCTTATTGCCGGCGTGCCGCGCGTGCTGGGCGTGCGGGAGCTCTTGGACGAATGGACGGCCTTCCGCGTGGAATGCGTCAGGCGCCGCACCCACTTTGATTTAAGCAAAAAGAAGGACAAGCTGCATCTGTTAAGCGGGCTCAAGCTTATTTTGCTCGATATCGACAAGGCCGTGCGCATCGTGCGTGAAACGGCGGAGGAGGACGAGGTCGTCCCCAACCTGATGATAGGCTTCGGCATAGACGAAATCCAGGCGGAATACGTCGCGGAGATTAAGCTGCGCCACCTCAACAGGGAATACATTTTAAAGCGCACGCAGGAAATCGAGACGCTGGAAAAGGACATAGAAGAGCTGGAAGCCATTCTCGCAAGCAAGACGCGCGTCAAGACTATCATCATAAACGAATTGAAAGAAGTCGCGGAAAAATACGGGCAGCCCAGGAAAAGCATCCTGATTTATCCCGATGAGATTGAGGACGTACAGCTCGAGGAGGAAATCCCCGATTATCCGGTCAATCTTTTCTTTACAAAGGAAGGCTATTTTAAAAAGATTACGCCCTTGTCCCTGCGCATGAGCGGGGAGCAAAAGCTGAAGCCTGAGGACGAAATCACGCAGACGGTGGAGGCGACGAACGCCTGCGATTTGCTGTTCTTTACGAACAAATGCCAGGTTTATAAGGCGAAGGCGTCAGATTTTCCCGATACCAAAGCGAGCGTTTTGGGTGAATATATCCCGGCGCGGCTCGGTATGGACGAGGGGGAAACGGCCGTTTATATGGTCATGACGAAAGACTACAACGGCATTCTGCTGTTCGCTTTTGAAAACGGCAAGGTCGCCAAGGTGCCGCTCGAGGCATATGCGACAAAAACCAACCGCAAAAAGCTCGCAAACGCCTACAGCGACAAATCGCCGCTCGTAAGCTGCGTCTTCGCGCTGGAGGACGGGGAGTTCCTGCTCACCTCTTCAAGCGGCAGGATGCTGCTGCTCCACAGCGGCGCGCTGAGCCTAAAATCTACCAGGAGCACGCAGGGCGTAGCGGTTATGACGATGAAGAAGGGACACCGCCTGATGGGTATCAGGCCCTACGCAGAGGGGACCTTCCAAAAGCCGAACCGTTACCGCATGAAAAGCCTTCCCGCGCTCGGCGCGTTGCCGCTTCCAGAGGACAGCGGCGCGTCCCAGCTGACTATTTTGTAAAAATCATGCGGGAAAAAAGAAAAAATGCATGAAAAAGGCTTGCAAAAAATAAATGTGTATGGTATTATTATCTGGCTATTTATGTATGATATCAAAATTCAGCGGCGCATATGCGCGCTTTTAGAAAGGGCAGGTACTCCATCATGAGCATTTGGGAATACGTTATGGGCGGCGTAATGCTGTTATTCTCTATCGCAATCGTTATCGTCATCATCCTTCAGGAAGGCCACCAGCAGGGCATTGGCGTTGTTACCGGCGGCGCGGACACATTCTTCTCCAAGAATAAGGCCCGTTCCATCGACACGTTTCTGGCACGCTGGACGAAGGTTTTCGCGGCGGGCTTCGTGCTTCTCGTTATCGGCCTCAACGCGTTTGCTTTCTTTAAATAATGGTTTGACCTCAAACGGGGCGGTTTTTACCGTCCCGTTTTTTCATGCCGCCAATTCATTCGTTTTGGAAAAAACGGCGCTTTTCGCGGTGAATTTCTGTGAAAAAAGTTTGAATCAACGGTAAATTCTTCTTTCTTTTACTTTACACGGAACACAAGATATAGTATTATTAATCTGATAATCTGAACCGTTTCACCTATTACAATTACCCTTGCTATGCGGAAAGGACTTGAAATGTATGGAACCCAAGTATAAAAGGATTCTTTTGAAGCTCAGCGGCGAGTCGCTCGCCGGCGGGCAGGCGCACGGTATCGATTTCGACACGGTGCTGAAAATCTGCGCTCCGATTAAAACGCTTGTCGATATGGGCGTGGAGGTTGCAATCGTCGTAGGCGGCGGCAACTTCTGGAGGGGCCGCAGCAGCGGCAACATGGACAGGACGCGCGCAGACCACATGGGTATGCTCGCGACCGTTATCAACGCGCTTGGCGTCGCGGACGCCCTCGAACAGCTCGGTGCCGTTGTCCGCGTACAGACTGCAATCACCATGCAGCAGGTTGCGGAGCCTTATATCCGCAACAAGGCGGTACGCCATCTGGAAAAGGGCCGCGTCGTCGTTTTTGGCTGCGGCACGGGCAACCCGTTCTTTTCCACCGATACGGCAGCGTCCCTGCGCGCGGCGGAAATCGACGCGGACATCATCTTCAAAGCTACGATGGTAGACGGCGTATACGACAGCGACCCCAAGAAAAACCCGGAGGCCAAAAAGTACGACACCGTTTCCTTCCTCGACGTCCTCAATAAAGACCTGGGCGTGATGGATTCCACGGCGGCCTCGCTTTGCAAAGACAACAACATCCCAATCCTTGTTTTCAGTATTGAACAGCCGGAGAATATCGTCGCCGCCGTCTGCGGGGAAGATATCGGTACCCTGGTCGAATAATAACAAAAGCTAAAAATCCAGATTGAGAAATTCGGAGGAGAGCATCATGAAAGAATTGTTACAAAAGGCGGAAAGCCGCATGCAGAAGCGCATTGACCACCTGGCGGGCGATTTCGCCGCGGTCAGGGCAGGCAGGGCAAACCCCGCCGTCCTCGATAAGATTATGGTCGATTACTACGGAACGCCCACGCCGATTAACCAGCTTGCCGCCGTATCCGTTACAGAGGCGCGCACGCTTACCATCCAGCCTTGGGACGCGTCTGTCATCCACCCGATTGAAAAGGCAATCCAGACGTCCGACCTCGGCATCAACCCGCAGACAGACGGGAAAACCCTTCGCATCATGTTCCCGCCGCTTACTGAGGACAGGCGTAAGGAGCTTGTCAAGGATATCCGTAAAATGGCGGAGGAAACAAAGATTTCCCTGCGCAATGTCCGCCGGGAAAGCATTGAAAAGGGCAAGGCGATGAAGAAGGACGGCGCGCTTACCGAGGACGAACTCAAGCAGGTCGAAAAGAAGGTACAGGACCTTACTGACCGTTTTGTAAAGGAAACCGATAAAATGGTGGAGAAAAAAGAAAAAGAAGTCATGGAGATATAGTCCCCCTTCATAAGCTCTTAGTAGAAATACCGGTTCGGCGGGAGTGCGGCGCATTCCCGCCATCACTTGTAAAACGGGCGGATACCGGGCAGTATGGACAATGCTGCCGGTAGCGCCCGGAATTTTAAAGCGGCGGTGGCGTAATGGCGTTTGGTTTTTTAAAAAAGAATGGTTCCGGCGATAGGGAGCTCACCCTTTCCGATATCACACTGCCCAGGCATGTCGGCATTATTATGGACGGCAACGGGCGCTGGGCAAAGAAAAGAGGCCTCCCACGCAGCGCGGGACACTCGGCCGGCGCGCAGAATTTTCGAACGATTACCAAATACTGCAGCTCCATCGGCATCAAATACCTGACCATCTATGCGTTTTCCACGGAAAACTGGAAACGCCCGAAGGAAGAAGTCGATTCTTTGATGAACCTCTTCAAATCCTATCTGGAAGAAGCGCTGCGCGACTTCAAGGACGAGGATATCGTCGTCCGGTTTATCGGCGATAAATCAGCCTTTTCGCCTGATTTGCAGGCGCTCATCAAAGAAAACGAGGAATGCTCCGCCCACCGCACCGGCATGGTGCTCAACCTTGCCATGAATTACGGCGGGCGGGACGAAATCATCCGTGCGGTCAAGCAGATAGCGCTTGAAGTGAAAAACGGCTCGACTGATATTGATAAAATCGATGTACAGATGGTATCCGGCCATCTCTATACCGCGGGGCAGCCGGACCCCGACCTTATCATCCGGCCGAGCGGGGAATACAGGATTTCCAATTTTTTGCTTTGGCAGTCGGCCTATGCCGAATATGTAATTTTAGACGACGTTCTGTGGCCGGACTTTACAAAAAAAATGCTGGATCAGGCTCTGATTGAATACGCAAAGCGCAGCAGGCGCTTCGGCGGCGTTTAAAACGGTCTCCTATTAATAAGATTTAAAGGCAGGGCTTTCTTATGAAATTGAGAATCATTTCCGGCGTTTTGGGTTCGCTTTTACTCGTGGTTGCGCTTGCGCTCAATAAAATGTTCCCTATATTAATTAATATTATGGTATCCCTCGCGGCGCTCGTCTGCGTAATCGAGCTTCTCACCGCAAGGGGCGTTATCAAAAACTTAAAGCTCTCCGTTCCCCCTATGGTGTTCGCGGTGCTTTTTCCCATCCTGCTATCGAGCGTGTGGTGGCCAATCCTTACATATTTGTTTGTTTTAGCGATGTTCGCCGTGTTGATTTTCTGGCACGATGAAATCCCGTTTGCGGACGTTGCGTTCACCTTTTCCACGACGGCGCTCGTCCTGCTGGGAATGGGCAGCATTATCATCCTGTGCGACCAGAACAGGACGCACACGGGTTTTTACGTTACGATGTCGCTCGTCATCCCATGGGTGGCCGACGCCGGCGCATATTTTATGGGTACGTTTTTCGGCAAGCATAAGCTTTGCCCGAACATCAGCCCCAAAAAGACGGTGGAGGGCGCGGTCGGCGGCGTGGTTTTTGGTATAATCGGAGCAGCCGTAGACGCGCTCGTATTCCAGCTTTTGTTTTACACGCAGTCCGGCCGGGAGGAAATCCATTATGTAAACCTCATCATCGTAGCGCTGCTCGGCGCGCTCGTTTCAATCGTCGGGGATTTGTGCTTTTCCATCATCAAGCGCAGCTGCCACGTCAAGGATTACGGCAACGTTATCCCAGGGCACGGCGGGATTCTCGACCGGTGCGACAGCGTCATATTCGCGGCGCCCCTGCTTCTCGTATTCGTCCAGTATTTTCCGATTTTGACGGTCGCCTGACCGCCCTTTCGATAAGGTGATAAAATGACCAAAAACCTATCCGTGCTCGGCTCGACCGGCTCCATCGGCACACAAACGCTCGATGTCGCCGAAAAGCTCGGTATCTCCATAGAAGCGCTCACCGCGCACAGCAACGCGTCACTGCTCGAACAGCAGGCGCGCAGATTCCGCCCGCGCCTTGCCGTCCTTTTTGATGAGCAGGCGGCAAAGAGCCTTAAAATTTCCTTAGCCGATACAAGCGTGAAGGTATTATGCGGGATGGAAGGGCTCTGCGAGGCGGCTTCTATTGAACAGGCCGATACCGTTTTAAATTCCGTCGTCGGCATGGTGGGGCTTGCCCCTACGCTTGCGGCGGCTGGCGCGAAAAAAAATATTGCGCTTGCCAATAAGGAAACGCTCGTCGCGGGCGGCTCGCTCGTAATGGAAGCGGTAAGGGAAAACCACGTAAGCCTTTACCCGGTGGACAGCGAGCATTCCGCTGTTTTCCAGTGCTTACAGGGCTGCCCGGATGGTAAGGCGCTCTCGCGTATCATCCTGACCGCGTCGGGCGGGCCGTTTTTCGGCAGGACGCGTGAGGGGCTTCAAAATATAACGCCGAAAGAGGCGCTTAAGCACCCAAATTGGAGTATGGGCGCGAAAATTACGATAGATTCCGCGACCATGATGAACAAGGGGCTTGAGATTATCGAGGCCTCCTGGCTGTTTGGGCTGCCGGAGGACAGAATCGACGTGGTCGTCCACAGGGAGAGCATCGTGCATTCCCTGGTTGAGTATCAGGACAATTCCGTCATCGCGCAGCTGGGCGTGCCAGATATGCGCATTCCCATCCAATACGCGCTGACCTATCCGGAAAGAGTGGAATCACCGGTTAAAAGGCTCAGCCTTGCGCAGGCGGGAAGGCTTACGTTTTATGAACCGGATTCCGTCACGTTTTCCTGTATGGAGGTATGCAGGAAGGCCATACGCAGGGGCGGGCTTGCTCCCGCGGCAGCAAACGGGGCAAATGAGGAAGCGGTCTCCCTGTTTTTAAAAGAAAAAATTTCTTTTCTTGAAATTGGGCAGCTTACAGATGCGGCAATGAATAATCAGCCCGGCGGAGAAATAACCTGTATACAGGACATAATAGAAGCAGACAAGTCTGCAAGGGAGTTTGTCCTGCGCCACGCAACCTAAGCCGGCGTATTGAAAGGATTTGATTGTCATAGAAGTCGCAGCATTGATTATTATCGGCATCCTGCTGTTTGAGTTAATTATTTTCTGCCATGAGGGCGGCCATTTTATCGCGGCAAAGCTTTCTGGCGTGCGCGTCAACGAATTCGCGCTCGGCATGGGGCCGAAACTCTTCCAGTTTACAAAAGGGGAGACGACCTATTCGCTCCGCCTGCTGCCCATCGGCGGCTACTGCGCCATGGAGGGCGAGGACGAGCAGAGCGAGGACCCGAAGGCGTTCGGCAACAAGCCGGTGTGGAAGCGTATCATCATCGTATGCGCGGGCGCGTTTATGAATATTGTGCTCGGCCTTTTGATGATGCTCATTATCGTAGTACAGCAGCCCATGTATGCGACGACAACGATAGACGCTTTCCCTGAGAACTCCGTTACACAGGAAAACGGCCTCAGAGAGGGCGACCGTTTTGTATCGATTGATGGTTATGACATTTATAATTCGCGTGATATTACCTTTGCGCTTGCAACGGTACAGAATTATAAAGCGGATGTCGTGGTAGAAAGAAATGGGGAGACAATCGACCTGGGCGAAATGAAATTCGCCACAAGAACCGACAAGGAAGGCAATAAAACCCTGGTGCTCGATTTTTACGTCGTACCGCAGGAACGCACCTTCCTGAGCGTGCTCCAGCAAACATGGGAACAGACGGTTTCCGTGGTGCGCATCACCTGGTACAGCCTGATTGGCTTAATCACAGGAAGGTTCGGCTTTAACGCGCTTTCAGGGCCTATCGGCATCGTTTCAGCCATTTCGGACGTAGCGTCCGCCGGCCTGCAGATAAACTTCCTGAGCGCGTTCAATAACATTTTAAGCGTTATGATGCTTATCACAGTAAACCTCGGCATCGTCAATATGCTTCCAATCCCGGCGCTCGACGGCGGCAGGCTGATTTTCCTGATAATCGAGGGCATCCGCAGGAAGCCGGTTCCCGCAAAATATGAGGGCATCGTCCACGGCGTTGGGTTTGCGCTTTTGATGGTGTTTATGGTCGTTGTCGCCTTCAGCGATATTGTCCGCCTCTTTACTGGCAGCGGGCTGGGATAGCGAAAGGATTATAAGATGAAACAGACAAAAATGGTAAAAGCGGGGAACGTTACAATCGGCGGCGGCGCGAAGGTCAGCGTACAGTCGATGCTGAGCGTGCCTGCCCATGATATAGAAGGCAGCGTACGGCAGGCAATCGCGCTTGAACAGGCGGGATGCGGCATCATCCGCGCCGCCGTTCCCAATATGAAGGCCGCCGCGCTGATTCCCGCGCTTAAAAAAGCGGTGAAGGCGCCGGTTGTCGCGGATATCCACTTCGATTACCGTATCGCGCTTGCCTGTGTTTCGGCGGGCGTCGATAAAATACGCATCAACCCCGGCAATATCGGGGATGAAAGCCGCGTAAAAGCAGTCGCTGACGCGTGCAGGCAGAATGGCATCCCCATCCGCATCGGGGTGAATTCAGGTTCGCTGGAAAAACATATTTTGAAAAAACACGGCGCGCCGACCGCTGAAGCTTTGTGCGACAGCGCGCTTTACCATGCGTCCCTGCTTGAAAAATTTGATTTTACGGACATTGTCCTTTCCATGAAATCATCGTGTGTCAAAACGATGGTCGAGGCCTACGAGCTTGCCCACGAACGCTGTTCCTACCCGCTTCACCTCGGCGTGACGGAGGCCGGTACCGAGCGCATGGGTATTATAAAATCCGCCGCGGGCATCGGCTCGCTTCTGCTTCACGGCATAGGGGACACCATCCGCGTCTCTTTGACGGCAGACCCGCTGAAGGAGGTCGAAGCGGCGAAGGATTTACTCAAAGCGCTCGATTTATCGGATGAGGGCATCCAGTTTATTTCCTGCCCAACGTGCGGCAGGACGAAAATTGACTTAATCCGCCTTGCAAACGAGGCGGAAAATCGTTTGAGCGGCTGCCGTAAGCATTTGAAGGTCGCGATTATGGGCTGCGCGGTCAACGGGCCTGGAGAAGCCAGGGAAGCCGACGTCGGCATCGCGGGCGGCGACGGTGTGGGACTGATTTTTAAAAAGGGAGAAATCATCCGCAGGGTCCCGGAGGACAGGCTGATAGACGAGCTGATAAGGGAAGTCGAAAAAATACATTGATTTGTTCAGATACAGGATGAAGAGGGATAATTTTTGAGTACATTTAACGACCTGTTTTCAGGCTATTTTAAAGGAAAAGAGCTGCCGCCCGTAGTGCTCGACGGCGAGGTGCGCAGTGTCAATATCAATTCACAAAAGCGGATTATGGATATCCATACTGAATTCCCCCAGCCGGTTGGGCGCGGCGTGCTGTTCGACGCGGAGCGCGCGCTGCAAAAATCCGACCTGGCGCTTCAAATCGTACATATCCACCCAACGTTCCCGCGGGGCGCTTTTACACCGGAATATTACCCGGACCTGGTGCTCCAGCTCAAACGGCTCATTCCAAGCCTGAACGGCACGGTCGCGGATTCTGGCTGCACGGTAAACGGCAGCGTACTGACTGTCAATTTAAAGCACGGCGGCGCCGCGATTTTAAAGAGCAAGGGCTTTGACCGGGAGCTGCAAAAGCTGATTGAAAAGGAATTCGGACAGAGCTTCCAGGTGGAGTTCGACGGCGTGCTGTCAATCGACGCCGATTCGAGCGCGTACATAGAAAAGCAGCAGAACGTGCAGGAAAAACAGCGCAGGGAAAAGGCCGTGATGGAAATAGAGGACTACGAATCCTCTATGGAAGAGGCAATCGAAAGCAAGCAGCAGCGCAGGCAAAACGCGGCGCAGACGATTGAAATCCGCAGGGACGAATACCTATATCCGCAAATCCTGCCGCAGACGGTAAAGCCCCTTTATGGCAGCGTCATCAAGGGCAAAACCATGCCCATCAAAACGCTTGCGCCGGATACGGGCAAGGTCGTCATCTGGGGCGATATTTTCCTGATGGATAAGCGCACCACGCGCGACGGCAGCAAAAACATTATTTCCATCGGTATTACAGACTACACCGGTTCCATGAACCTGAAAATTATAGATGAGATAAAAAACTGCAGGGTGCTCGATTCGCTGAAAAAGGGCTCCACCATCCTTGCGCGCGGCGAGCTTGAATACGACCGGTATGATAAGGACCTCTGCGTGCGCGCGCGCAGCATCAGCACCGTTTCCAAAATACAGGTGGTAGACAACGCGCCGAAAAAGCGCGTGGAGCTGCACCTGCATACGAACATGTCCTCCATGGACGCGGTAACCTCTGCGTCGTCGCTCATCAATCGCGCCGATAAATGGGGGCATCCGGCCATCGCGATTACCGACCACGGCGTCGCGCAGGCCTTCCCGGAGGCGATGGATACGATTGAAGCCATCAACCGGGACAACGAGCACATGAAGGTCATTTACGGTACGGAGGCCTATTTCATCAACGATATGATTTCCTCGCTCGAAGGAAAACGGGATATGCCGTTCGACGGCGAGTTTGTCTGCTTCGATACCGAAACCACGGGCCTGAGCGCAAAAAAGGACAGGATGACGGAAATCGGCGCCGTAAAAATCAAAAACGGCGAGATTACCGATACCTTCAACACGTTTGTAAACCCCGGTATGCCCATTCCGGCGAAAATCACCCAGCTTACGGGCATTACCGACGATATGGTAAAGGACGCGCCTAAGGAAGCCCGGGCGCTCAAGGATTTTTATGATTTCTGCGGCGGGGCCGACGCGGTGCTCGTTGCGCACAACGCGCCGTTCGATATGGGCTTTATCGGCGCAGCGGCGGAGCGCTGCGGCATGGAGAACAAATTCACCTCCATCGACACGGTCGCAATCTGCCGCGCAATTTTGAAGGATATTAAAAACGTCAAGCTGGATACGGTAGCAAAATATATGCGCCTTGGGGAATTCAACCACCACAGGGCGTGCGACGACGCGGAAATGCTTTCAAAAATCTTTTTGAACCTGCTCATGCGCCTGAAGGAAGATTATGGTTTAAAGTCCGTGCAGGAGATCAATACTAAAATCAACGGCGCAGATTTCCGCAAGCTCGCCCCATACCACCAGATTATCCTCGTCAAGAACCAGGCGGGGCTGAAAAACCTCTATAAGCTGGTTTCCATGGCGCATCTCAATTATTTTTACAAGAAACCGCGTATCCCCAAAACGGAGCTTATCAAGCACCGTGAAGGACTGCTTATCGGCAGCGCCTGCGAGGCGGGCGAGCTGTTCCGCGCGATTGTCGCGGGCAAGCCGTGGGGGGAGCTTAAGGAAATCGCCTCCTTCTACGACTATCTGGAAATCCAGCCGATTGGCAACAATATGTTCATGCTCCACAACGGCACGGTAAAATCGGTGCAGGAGCTTGAGGAGTTCAATAAAATGATTGTAAAGCTCGGCGACGAGCTTAATAAGCCGGTCGTCGCCACCTGCGACGTGCATTTTATGGACCCGCAGGACAGCGACTACCGCAAAATCCTCATGGCGGGGCAGGGCTTTACCGACGCCGACAACCAGCCGCCGCTATACCTGCGCACCACGGCGGAAATGCTGGAAGAATTTAAATATCTTGGGGAAGAGAAGGCATACGAGGTCGTCGTCGAAAATACGAATAAAATCGCCGATATGATTGAGCCGGTCCGCCCCATCCCCAAGGGCGTGTTCCCGCCGTTCATAGAGGGCGCGCAGGAACAGCTTATCGATATTACCTGGAAGCGCGCGAAGGAAAAGTACGGCGACCCGCTTCCGCAGATTGTAAAAGACAGGCTCGACAGGGAGCTGGGCTCCATCACGAAATACGGCTTCTCCGTATTGTACATGACGGCGCAGAAGCTCGTGGCGGACAGCGAGGCGCACGGCTACCTCGTCGGCTCGCGCGGCAGCGTCGGCTCGTCGTTCGTCGCGACGATGTCCGGCATATCGGAGGTAAACCCCCTCTGCCCGCATTATATCTGCTCCAAATGCAAGCACAGCGAATTTATTACAGACGGCAGCTACGGTTCCGGCTTTGATCTGCCGCCGAAAGCGTGCCCTGAATGCGGTGCGGAAATGGAGCGCGACGGGCATGAAATCCCGTTCGAAACGTTTTTGGGGTTCGAGGGCGACAAAACGCCTGATATCGACTTGAATTTCAGCGGCGAGTACCAATCCTTCTCCCACCGTTACACGGAAGAGCTGTTCGGCAAGGATAACGTTTTCAAGGCGGGTACCATCGCAACCGTCGCCGACAAGACGGCCGTTGGCTTTGTCAAGAAGTACGCCGAGGAAAAGGGTATGATTTTAAACAAAGCCGAGGAGCTGCGTTTAGCGGAGGGCTGTACCGGAGTCAAGCGCACGACGGGCCAGCACCCGGGCGGCATGGTTGTCGTCCCGAAGGGGATGGAGGTTTACGATTTCTGCCCCGTCCAGCATCCGGCGAACGACCAGAAATCAGATAATATCACGACACACTTTGATTTCCACTCAATTCATGATACAATATGTAAGCTCGATGAGCTCGGCCATGATGTGCCGACCATCTATCATTACCTGGAGGAATTCACGGGCGTTTCCGTTATGGAGGTATCCATGAGTGACCCGGACGTCATGTCCCTGTTTACCTCCACCAAGGCGCTCGGCGTGGAGCCCTCGGATATCGATTCCCAGACGGGAACGTTCTCCCTGCCGGAGGTCGGTACGAGCTTCGTCCGCCAGATGCTCATCGAATCCCAGCCCAAAACCTTTTCGGACCTGCTTCAGATTTCCGGATTGTCGCACGGCACGGACGTCTGGATAGGAAACGCCGCCGACTTAATCAAGAAAGGCACCTGCACAATCGCAGAGGTTATCGGTACGCGCGACAGCATCATGACATACCTGCTGCATAAAGGGCTCGAGCCTAAGATGGCGTTTAAGATAATGGAAATTGTCCGTAAAGGCAAGGCGACAAAGCTGCTGACAGAGGAGCATATAAACGCGATGAAGGAGCATAATGTGCCGCCATGGTATATTGATTCCTGTATGAAAATCAAGTACATGTTCCCCAAAGCGCACGCGGCGGCCTACATGATTTCCACGCTCCGGCTCGGCTGGTACAAGGTGCACCGTCCGGCAGAATATTACGCTGCTTACTTTACGGTGCGCGGCGAAGGTTTTGACGCGGCGACCGTGCTTGGCGGAAAGGATTCCGTCGTACAGAAGATGACGATGATTAAGCAGAAGGGCTATGAGGCGACCGCCAAGGACAACGCGGAATACGCCGCGCTGCAAATCATCAACGAAATGCTCGCGCGCGGCATAGAGGTGCTGCCTATCGACATATATAAGTCGAAAGCGAAGATGTTCAGGCTTGAGGACGGAAAAATCCGCCTGCCGTTTTCTTCCATGCCGGGCGTCGGCGACGCCGCGGCGGAAAGCCTCGAGGCTGGCGGGCAAAAGGGAGAATACCTCTCCATCGAGGATTTGCAGCTTCGTACAAAGGTATCCAAATCAGTCATAGAAACACTGGGGGCGGTCGGCGCGCTGGAAGGGCTGCCGGAAAGCAGCCAGATGTCTCTGTTCTGATTCACATATAAAAAGACTCCCTTTGAAAAGGAGGAAAAAGCTTGGAACCAAAAAAATTTAAAAGCTACCTCGGGCTTATCGCCTTCACGGTCATACTGCTGTTCGTCATGCTCAATTTCGGTGTTGTTTGGGGGCTGTTAGGGCTAGTCATCAATGTCGTCATGCCATTTTTCGTCGGCTTTATCATCGCGTACCTGATTAATATGCCGTATGTGTTTTTTGCCGACAAAGCGTACAAGGGGCTAGACAACAGGGGCAGGTTTCTCAAAAAAATGAGAAAGCCGCTGGCGCTGGTCACGGCGTATATCATTGTGTTCGGCGTAATTGCCTTTTTGGTGGTTATCCTGATTCCGCAGCTTACAGACAGCGTCAACCAGCTCGTCAAGAATTTCTCCGGGTACGCCCAGAGCTTCCAGCAGTTTTTGACCGATTTCCTGGGCAACAACTTTGGCATCAAGCTCGACAACGACAGCGACATCATGAATTTTATCAACAGCTTGGTGAAAACCGTTACGGGCGGGGAGCTCAATACCCTGCTGAAGAACCTGGCGTCCTCAATCGCGCCGAGCGTATTCGATATCACAAAGAACTTCACCACCTCTGTAATAAACCTGGGCATGGGCATCATCGTATCCGTCTATTTTATGGGCTGCAAGGATAAGCTTATTTTCCAGACGAAAAAGCTCTGCTACGCTTACCTGCCGAAAAGGATTGTACCGAAGGTCATGGAAATCGGCGATTTATCGAACAATATTTTCGGCAAATTCGTTTACGGCAAAATACTCGACTCCCTGATTATCGGTGTGCTCTGTTTCATCGTCATGTCTATCTGCGGGTTCGATTACCCGCCGCTTATCAGTGTGATTATCGGCGTGACGAACGTAATCCCCGTGTTCGGCCCGTTTATCGGCGCAATCCCCAGCATATTTATTATGCTGATGATTGACCCGATCGAAGCCGTCTGGTTCACCGTCTTTATCCTGATTCTCCAGCAGATAGACGGCAACCTGATAGGCCCCAAGATTTTAGGCAACTCCATCGGCATTTCCGGCTTCTGGATTATGGCGAGCGTTATCATAGGCGGCGGCCTGTTCGGCTTCTTTGGTATGCTGCTTGCCGTACCGCTGTTCTCCACGTTTTATGTTTTGCTCGGCAGGGCGGTCAACCGCCGTCTTGTAAAGAACGGGCACGCGCAGGAATTTTCCGACCCGCCGAATACCGATATCATTCAGCAAAAAATGCCCAAGGACCCGCGCTTTAATAAAGACAAGAGCAGGGTCATACGAGTCAAAACGAAATTCAACTTTAATAAAAAGAAAAAATAGTGCCGGTATTTCCGGTTTTGTAGAAGATTCATAGAAAACAGGGCGCGCGGTGCCCTGTTTTCTTGTTGACAAGAGGATTTTACCGTGTTATTATATTAGCACGCTAAAGTGAGGCGGGGAGAAAAGAGCTTGCCTGCTGTAAGTTAAAGAGGGATAATATGAAGAATTATTATAAAATTACGCCGGAGGGTACACGTGATTACTTATTTGAGGAATGTACCGCTATCAATAAGGTAAGCCGGATTATTACGGATGTGTTCCGCTCCAAGGGCTACCACGAGGCGCTGACCCCGGGGCTTGAGTTTTTTGACGCGTTTACGCGCGGCAGCAGCGGCATCCAGCAGGAAGATATGTATAAGCTCAGCGACAACAAGGGAAGGCTTTTGGTGCTGCGGCCCGATTTGACCGTCCCGATTGCGCGCATGGCGGCGACCCGCCTGCAAAAGGAAACGCGCCCCATACGGCTTTATTATAACCAAACGGTATACCGCAACAACCCTGCGCTAACCGGGCGCAGCAACGAGGTGCGCCAGGCGGGAATTGAGCTGATAGGTGCGGGCGGAAAACGCGCCGATTTGGAGGTTATCGTCACGGCTGTCGAAGCGCTGCAGAAGATTGTGCCTGACTTCCGCATTGAGCTGGGGCACGCGGGCTTTTTCAAATCTCTCGCGCAGCAGCTTCCGGTCAGCGATATCGTGCGGGAGGAAATCCGCCTGTCTATCGAATCGAAAAACTATTCCGCGCTCGACACGATTCTGGACGGCCTGGAGCAGACGAGCACGGTTGCGGCTATCCGGCGCCTTCCGCGTTTGTTTGGAGGAGAGGAGATATTGTCCGAAGCCTCCGAGCTGTTCGAGGGTACGCAGGCACAGCAGGCGCTTTGCGATTTAAAGGAGCTTTACCACAGCCTTTCACACCTGTGTATGGGCGACCGGCTGATTATCGATTTGGGCCTTGTCCAGCGAAACGACTATTACAGCGACATGGTGTTCAGCGGCTATGTGGAGGGCAGCGGGGACGCGGTGCTCATCGGCGGCCGTTACGATAAGCTGTTCGACACGTTTGACATGCCTATGCCCGCGGCGGGCTTTGGTATCAACGTGGACGCGCTGTCGAAAATTTTGCTTCAAAAGGGCGCGGTGGAACAAAGCAAGGCGCCCGACGTGCTCGTCCACGCGGACGATGGATACGAGATGGAGGCAATCAGCCAATCGCGTTTCTATACCCTGAGCGGACTTACCTGCGAATACAGCGTTTATACCACGCGGGAAGAGGCGCTTTCCTACGCCAGGCAGCGCTCAATTACAAAGGTTTGCTTTGTCAACGAAGAGCATGAAACAATCGATTTATAACATACCTGCAAAGGACGGGAGACAATCATTATGAAACCACTTAGAATCGCGCTGACGAAGGGGCGTCTGGAAAAGGACACAGTCGCGCTGCTGGAGCAGCTCGGCTACGACTGCGGCGCTTTGCGCAATAAGGGGAGAAGGCTCATCCTTCCTGTTGGAAACGGCGAAATCGAGGCGGTGCTTGCAAAAGCGGCCGACGTTATTACATATGTGGAGCACGGCGTCTGCGATTTGGGCGTCGTCGGCAAGGACACGATTTTAGAAAACGGCACGGCGTTTTTTGAGCTGCTCGATTTGGGCTTTGGAAAATGCCGGTTCGCGCTCGCTGGCAAAAGGGGCTGCGATTTCTTCTCGGGCTACAATTCCAAGACAATTGCCACCAAATACCCGAACGTCGCGCGCAATTACTTTGAAAACAAGGGCATGGACATCCGTTTCATTAAAATAGAGGGCAGTGTGGAGCTGGCGCCCCTGCTCGGGCTTTCAGACGCAATCGTCGATATTGTAGAGACAGGCTCGACGCTCAGGGAAAATGGGCTGGAGATCATAGAAGACATTACCCCTGTATCGGCAAGGCTGATTGCAAACAACGCAAGCTTAAAGCTTAGAAAGCGCGAGATTGAAGCGCTGGTAGAGAAAATGGAACGGGCAATTACAGAAAAGGGCTGATCAAATGATACCAATCGTAAAAGCAGACGGAACAGCCGAGCGGCAGTTTATAAACGAGCTCAAGGCCCGCTGCGAAAGCAACGACCGCGATGTAACGGCAGCAGTCGCCAAAATTATTGAGGATGTGCGCCAAAACGGCGATAGGGCCGTACGGGCATATACGGAAAAGTTCGACGGCAAAGCGCCTGAGCACACCGAAATATCAAAAGATGAAATCGACACGCTCGCTGCAAAATGCAGCCCCGCTTTTTTACAGGCGGTAGAGAAGGCGTGCGTGAATATCAGGGACTTCCATCAGCGCCAGCTCCAGCAGAGCTGGCTTACAGCAAAGCCGGACGGCGTAATGATGGGGCAGAGGGTACGGGGGCTGAAACGTGTCGGCATTTACGTGCCGGGCGGCACGGCGGCGTATCCGTCTTCCGTGCTCATGAACGCCATCCCCGCGAAGATTGCCGGCGTGGAAGAGATTGTCATGGTTACGCCGCCGCAGAAGGACGGCAGGCCGAACCCCGACATTATGGCGGCGGCAAAGGCAGCGGGCGTAGACCGCGTATTTATGATGGGCGGCGCGCAGGCTGTCGCGGCGCTTGCTTACGGCACCGAAACCGTGCCGAAGGTCGATAAAATCGTCGGTCCCGGCAATATTTTTGTCGCAACGGCGAAAAAGCTTTTGTACGGCACGGTAGATATCGATATGATTGCGGGGCCCAGCGAGATTTTAATCGTTGCGGACAAAACGGCAGTCCCCGCGTTTTTGGCGGCGGATTTGATGTCCCAGGCGGAGCACGACGTGCTCGCCTCCGCTATCCTGCTCACCGACTGCGAGCAGCTCGCAATTGCGGTCAGGGAAGAGCTTACAAAGCAGGTACAAAGACTTTCCAGGAAAGAAATCATTGAAAAGTCCCTGCTCGGCTATGGCGCGGTTATCGTCTGCAAAAGCCTTGACGATGCCGTGGACTTTGCAAACGAGCTTGCTCCCGAGCACTTGGAGGTCTGCACGGAAAACCCGATGGAGTATATCGGCAGGCTCGACAACGCGGGCTCTGTATTCCTGGGGCACTATTCGCCTGAACCGCTCGGCGACTATTTTGCGGGTCCGAACCATGTGCTGCCAACCTCCGGTACCGCGCGCTTCTTCTCGCCGCTGTCGGTTGACAGCTTTATTAAAAAATCAAGCTTTATTTACTATACGGAAAGCGCGCTCAGGGAAGCGGCGCGGGATATCGTCACACTTGCGGACACGGAGGGCCTGACTGCCCATGCAAACTCCGTCAAGGTGCGTTTTGGTATGAAATAAGAAGGGCGGATTCCCATGTATACACTAAATGAGAAAATCAGCGGGCTTGTACCGTATGAGCCAATTTCCGGCACGTATAAAATCCGGCTCGATGCGAATGAATCCTGCTTTAACCTTCCGGCTGATTTGATGGAGCAGCTCCACCTTGCGCTGGATTCCCTTGATTTCAACCGTTACCCCGACCCGAACGCGCAGGAGCTGTGCGCGGCCTTTGCGGGCTACTACGGCATTGACGCGGCCTGTGTTACGGCGGGCAACGGCTCCGACGAGCTGATTTCCATCATCATGAACGCTTTTTTAATGAAGGGCGACACGCTTGTCACGGTCGAGCCCGATTTTTCTATGTACCGTTTTTACGCATCCCTATCCGAAGTTCACTGTATTCAGGTGCAAAAGGCCGACAGCCTTACAATCGATGTGGATGAGGTCCTCCGTACCGTGCAGAAAACGGGCGCGCGGGCCGTTATCTTTTCAAACCCCTGTAACCCGACCTCCAAGGCGCTTTGTTTTGACGAGGTGCGAAGGCTTCTCAAGGGTACGGATGCGCTCGTTGTGCTCGACGAGGCGTACATGGATTTCTGGGAGCAGTCCCTGCTCCATGAAGTTAACGCATACGATAACCTGTTAATCCTGCGCACCGCGTCTAAGGCGGTGGGTGCCGCGGCGCTGCGGCTGGGCTTTGCGGTATCGAACCCTGTCATTACACGCGCGCTCAAGGCGGTGAAATCGCCCTATAACGTAAACGCGTTTTCCCAGGCGGCGGGCGCGGTTCTTTACAAAAACAGGGATTATTTGTCGAATGTGAAAAAAACGATTGTATCCCTGCGAAAAGCCCTGTATAATAGCCTTGCGGGGCTTGTACAGGATTTTCCAGAGAAGCTCTCGCTTATCGACGGAAGCACAAATTTTGTGTTTGTCAAAACGCCGCTCTCTAAGGATATATTTGAATATCTCCTGCAAAACGGCATAGCCGTCCGCCTGATGGGCGGTTACCTGCGCATAACAGCCGGTACAAGGGAAGAAAACGAGACGTTTATCAAAACGCTCCGGGCATATTTTACCGGACAGGCGTTATAAATCGATTCAAACAAGTTAAGGGGGCTTAACCGTGCGCAACGCAAGCATTGAGCGGAAAACAAAGGAAACTGAAATTTTTGCAGCGCTGAACCTCGACGGCGGCGCCGTTTCCATTGAAACGGGCGTCGGCTTTTTCGACCATATGCTGACTGCCTTTGCCGTGCACGGCGGTTTCGGCCTTACGGTCAAATGCAAGGGCGATTTAGACGTCGACTGCCACCATACGGTGGAGGATGCCGGTATCGTTTTGGGCAAGGCGTTTTCTCAAGCGCTTGGGGACAAATCGGGAATTGCGCGCTATGGCACTTTTTTTGTCCCGATGGATGAGGCGCTCGGCTTTGCCTCGGCCGATGTAAGCGGAAGGCCGTTTCTCGTTTTCGACGCCCATTTTCCGCAGGAAAGCTCCGGCAATTATGATTTTTGCATGACGGAAGAGTTTTTCCGCGCGCTTGCCTTTCACGCGGGGATTACGCTTCACATCAAAGCGCCATACGGCAAGAACAGCCACCACATCGCGGAAGCCGTGTTCAAGGCGGCCGCGCACGCGCTGCAAATTGCCACGCGCAAAACTCTGGAAGGTACGTCCCTTTCAACAAAGGGGCTTCTCGACTGAAACAATGAAAACGAACAAAACGCGCGGCGCCGTCATGCGGCAATTGGGCGGCGCCTGTTTATAGAATAGATTTGGGAGGAATGTATTATGATCGTCATACCTGCAATCGACATAAAAGACGGTAGCTGCGTTCGGCTGATGATGGGCGACTATGCCACAGCGCACAAGGTTGCGGAAGACCCGACCGCCGCGGCGCGGGATTTTTATAATCAGGGGGCGTCCTGGCTCCACATGGTAGACCTCGACGGCGCGAAGGACGGCAAACGCGTCAATGAAGAAACCATACTCGGGGTTCGCGGGGCTGTAACGATGAAAATTGAAGTCGGCGGCGGCATCCGCGATTTGGATGCCGTGGAATTTTACCTGAAAAATGGGATTGACCGCGTGATTTTAGGCTCCGCGGCGGTAAAAAACCCGGCGTTTGTCAAGGAGGCCGTAAAAAAATACGGCGAGCGTGTTGCCGTAGGCATTGACGCGAAGGACGGTATTGTCCGCGCGGAGGGCTGGACGGACGACGCGGAGGTTGGCTTCATTGAGCTTGCAAAGCGCATGGAGGACATCGGAGTAAGCAAAATTATTTTTACCGACATTTCAAAGGACGGAATGCTTTCAGGCCCAAACCTGAACCAGCTCGACGAGCTGAAAACTGCCGTTTCCTGCGATATTATCGCGAGCGGCGGCGTCGGTAACCTGAAGGATATTATCAACCTTGCTGAGCTCGATATTTACGGCGCCATCGCTGGCAAGGCCGTATATACGGGCGACCTCGACCTGCGCGCGGCAATTGAGGTTGGAAAACGGGCCGACGCAGACTGAAGACTGGGAGAATGACGCATGGAAATCGATTTTGACAAATTTTTTAAGAAAAGCGAGCTGATACCGGCGGTTATCCAGGAAAAATCGACGGGTGAAGTGCTGATGCTGGCCTATATGAACCGGGAATCGATGCAGAAGACCTTCGAGACCGGCTATACCTGGTTTTACAGCAGGTCAAGGCAGGAGCTGTGGAACAAGGGCGCGACCTCCGGCCACCTGCAAAAGGTGTTGGATATTTACGGTGACTGCGACGACGACACCCTTTTAATTACAGTCGAGCAGACGGGCAATGCCTGCCATACGGGGAACCACTCCTGTTTTTACACGAAATTAAAGTGAAATACACATAAAAAGCGAGGAACGGCAAATGTATGAAAATGTGCTTTACGACCTTTATAATACGGTCGTTGAAAGAAAGGAACATCCTGCTGAAGGCTCTTACACCTGCTACCTGTTCGAGAAGGGTACCGATAAAATTTTAAAAAAATGCGGGGAAGAGTGCGCCGAAACCATCATAGCCGCAAAGAATGGCGACAACAAGGAAACGGTACTTGAAATCTCTGATTTGCTTTACCACCTGACTGTCCTGATGGTTGACCAAGGGATAAAAGTCGACGAGGTTCTCGCGGAGCTTGACAAAAGGAGTAATAAGTCGGGGAATCTTAAAACATTTCATCAGGTGGATAAAAATACCTGAGAAATTGATTTTGTACAACTTCTATATAATTTTTTGCGCATTTTAACCAATCGTACAAATCGGTTAAAATGCGCTTATTTTTATTGAATATTAAAAAAATTTAGTATATAATGATATGCGTTGAAATTCAACAAAAATTTATTGGAGGTTATCAAGATGTTCAAGAAATCGGCAATCAGTGTGCTTCTTGCAGTCATGATGCTTGTAAGCTGTATCGTTGTACCTACAGCGTCAGCGGCGGCGCCGACAGAAGACACGACGGCTGCACAGGCTGACAACGCGGCTGCCTACAAATTGGCGTCGAATGTACAGGACGGCAATATCCTGCATGCGTTCAACTGGCATTTTAACGATGTCGACCGTTACATGAAGGATATCGCGGACGCGGGCTTTACAAGCGTACAGGTTTCGCCCGTACAGGGGGCTAAGCCGACCATCAACGTCGCGTCCTATGCGTGCGACTGGTGGGCGCTCTACCAGCCAATCAATTTTGAGATTGGCAATGTGCTCGGCACAAAAAAGGATTTTGAAAACATGTGCGATACGGCGAAAAAATACGGCGTTAAAGTTATCGTCGATATCGTATCGAACCATATGGCGCAGTCCGACAGCGGCGGCGACGGCAAACGGCATCCCGATATTATCGAGGACCTGCGCAACGACGCTGACTGCTGGCATAATGTAAACGGCTCGGTTTCCGACGCCAACCGTTATTACATGACCCAGAGAAGGTTAAGCGGCCTTCCTGACCTCAATACGGGCAATGAAAAGGTCCAGAGCTATGTCAAGGGCCTTTTAAAGGAATGCCTTGACCTCGGCGCGGACGGCTTCCGTTTTGACGCGGCGAAGCATATCGAGCTGCCTACGGACGAAGCGTACAACGGCGTTGAATTCGCAAGCGATTTCTGGCCGAATGTTACGAATTACGCGAAGAGCATCAAGCCCGACGTGTATATTTACGGCGAAATCCTTTCTCCGTATAACACGGACACGGAAAACTATACGAAATACATCAATATGACCGACAGCGCCTACGGCAACCGTGTGCGCAGCACGGTCAAGGGGACAAACGCCGGCAACATTGGTACATATTCCATTACGACCACCACGCCCGACAACCTTGTTACCTGGATTGAATCGCACGACAATTACATTTCCGGCGGCACGAATACCCTGACCGACCAGCAGCTTTTGCTCGGCTGGGGCATCATCGGCGCGAGGAAGGACTCCACGGCACTTTATCTGGTTCGTCCGGAGCATGGAACGCTCGGTGTTTCAAACGGGGCGCAGACGATTGCATACGACGAGCTGATGGGAGGGCCCGGCGACCCGCTCTGGCAGGATAAGACGGTTGCCGAAATCAACAGGTTCCGCAACGTGTTCGAGGGCCAGGACGAAGCCGTAACCTCTGAAGGCGGCCAATTCTACGTCCAGCGCGGAACGGAAGGCATGGTTATCGTAAACCTTGCGGCAAGCGCAGCGAGCGTCAACACAAGCGTAACCATGAAGAACGGCGCCTATACCGACCAGGTGAGCGGCGGGAAATTCACCGTTTCCGGCGGCAAGCTGACAGGCTCTGTCCCGGCGAAATCTGTTGCCGTTATCTATAACAAAACATTTACAACGCCGACTGCGGCGGTTGAGTTCGGCGGCAAAACCGTTGACGGCGACAGTGCGCTTCATTTTGCGGGCGATACGGCGGCGGTAAAACTCACGCTCAACGACGCGCAGAGCGGCACCTATTCCATAAACGGCGCTGCGCCGGTTTCCTTCACAGGCACAAAGGAGATTACAATCGGTTCCGGTGCTGCGTATGATACAAAAGTTCCTGTCACGGTCACCGCGACGAACGCCGCGGGTACGACGACGGAAACCTATCAGTTCTTTAAGAAAGACCCGAACGCCAAGGTTGTGGCATACTTTGATGCCAAAGGCAATGAAAGCTGGGACGGGGACACCGGAATCTGGTGCTATGCAAAGGATGAAACCGGCAAGGAGCTTGCTCCGTACCCCGGCCTTCAAATGGAGCCGGTTCAGGGTACGAGCTATTATAAGGTGGAAATCCCCGGCGTTACAAAGGCGACTGTAAAATTCAACGAAGGCCCTGTACCGACCGGACTTGACGGCAGGACGATTCCCGCGACCGTGCTCGATTACGGTCCGGCGACGGAGCCCGCAAACAGGGAAGCCGGCGGCTTTGAAATCATTGGTACAATGGCCTGGGCAGACGGTGCGTGGCGCGACTGGAGCAAGGCTGATGAGCCTAAGCCGGATGCATACGCATGCGAGAAATACGCCCTGGGCGACGCCGACGGCAACGGCAGGCTTGAGGTTGCAGACTGCATCACCATGCAGAAAGCAATCGCAAAGGTTCTGACCCTCACCGAGGATGGAAAGAAAGCGGCCGATATCGACGCGAACGCAACGGTCAATATCCAGGACGTCATCTGGCTGCAAAAATTCTTTGCTAAAATGGAAGTTCCTTATAATATTGGAAAGCCTGTTGTAGACCCTGAAGAACCCACAGAATATACCATTTATTTCAATAACCATAAGGGTTGGAAGCAGGTCAGCGCTTATTACTGGGAAAATCTTGGAGGAACGGCGGTATCGTGGCCGGGCGATCCTATGGAAAAGATAAGCGATGAGCTGTACAAAATCACACTGCCAGTAAAGTACAACGCAATTATTTTTAACAACAACGACGATCCGGACGGTAAGGACCAGGTGGACGAAATCGTTGTCGAGCCGGAAAACTACGGCAAGGTATTTACCGCGGGCCAGAACGAAGATGGGACATACGGTATCTGGTCGAACGTCGATGACCCGCTTCCTACGCCTCCCAGCACAGCTGCCAAGGTCTATTTTGAAAACACACGCGGATGGACCAGGGTTAACTGCTACATGTACCTGAGCGGCTCCGGCAAGGAAAACAAAAAATGGCCGGGCGTCAGGATGGAGCTCGTTGGAACGAACAAAGCAGGCAATCAGATTTATTCCATCGAATATGAAGACGGCGCGTACAACAACGTCATATTCAACAATACCACCAGCCAGTCCATGGACCTTGCGCTCGACGAACCGAATATGCTTTATACGCCTATCGGCACAGGGGGCAACTTCGACTGTACAGTCAAGCCGTACACCGGCCTGGACTGACTCAAACAGTTTTCGTTATTTTGACGAATACCGAAAAACAACAGTGTTTATCTTGGGGGCCGCGCACTTTTGCGCGGCCCTTTTTCCGTAAAAACTGTAAATTTGTATTTTCAATTTCTGTTCAAAATAACGGTAAAAAAATTGCCTGTAAAACTTAAAAATCGATGTAATGGATTACAATTTGGCTTTTGTTTGTTGAATTAAGACAAGAAAAGAACATTGTATATAGGCATTCCTACAAATCGACCTATAAAAATGCCTATTTCCTTTTTGTTTTATTGAAGTGAATTTGTATCTGATTTATAATTTAAATGCGTATAATTACGCGGATTTCAAATTTTTAGGAGGAATAATGGACATGAAATTGAGAAGAGCCATTGTAAGCATCCTGCTTACTGCGGCAATGCTGATGGGGTGCCTGGTAATCCCGTCGTTTTCTGCCGCTGCGGCAACCGACACAGCGGGGGAAAGCGGGGCGTCAGTATCTGAAGATGCGGCTGCCGCGGGCAACGCTGCTGCTTACAATCTTCCGTCCAATGTACAGGACGGGAATATTTTCCAGGCGTTTACCTGGCGTTTTACCGATATTTCCAAATATATGAAGGAAATTGCCGCGCAGGGCTTCGGCAGCGTACAGGTTTCTCCTGTGCAGCCCACTGCCTTTAAGGCGGACGGAGACAACGCCGGCTCTTACATGATTGACTGGTGGAAGTATTACCAGCCTGTTGACTTCACGCTCGGCAACGGCCTTGGCACAAAGGAAGACTTTAAAGAAATGTGCGAGGTTGCCAAATCCTACGGAGTCAAGGTGATTGTCGACATCGTAGCAAACCATATGGCGCAGAGGGATACCGGCGCGTCCTATTCGAAGAATGCACAGATTCCCGACGATTTGCGCCTCGATGCGAGTGCGTGGCATGTCGTCAATTCCAATACGAACGACAATTCACGTAGCGATATGACGCAGAAGTCGCTCGGCGGCCTTCCCGACCTCAATACGGGAAGCGCAAAGGTGCAGAATTACGTCAAAAGCTTACTCAAGGAATGTCTCGACAACGGCGCGGACGGCTTCCGTTTTGATGCCGCGAAGCATATCGAGCTGCCCTCCGACAGCCCGTCGAGTAATTTCTGGCCGAATATTACAAGCTATATCAAGGGCATTAAGCCAGACGCTTATATTTACGGCGAGGTACTAAGGCCCTGCAAGACGAACGATTATTCCAAATATATCAAAATGACCGACAGCCAGCTCGGCGCGAATGTCAGAAGCGCCGTTACCTCCGGCAACGCAAGCTCCAGCGTCGTCAACTACAGCGCGGAGGGCGCTTCCGCAAAAGACATTGTCGCATGGGTAGAATCCCACGATAATTTCTGCGATGGCACCTCCACAAAGCTTTCTCACCAGCAGCTTCTGCTCGGCTGGGGCATCATCGGCGCGCGCAAGGATTCCAGTTCGCTGTGGTTCTGCCGCCCTGAGCATGAGCAGCTCGAAAGCGCGGGCTTTATTAAATATGACGAAATGATAGGCGGCCCGGGCAATACGCTCTGGCAGGACAAAACAGTTGCCGCCGTCAACCAGTTCCGCAACAATTTTGCGGGCCAGTCGGAGAAGGTTACTGCTTCCGGCAGCCAGTTCTATGTACAGCGCGGCACGACCGGCATGGTAGTAGTCAACCTCGGCGGCTCCAACGCTTCCATCAACTTTGCGTCCACCATGGCAAACGGCACTTATAAGGACCAGGTAAGCGGCGGGACGTTTACCGTTTCCGGCGGAAAGCTTACGGGCTCCGTTCCCGCGAAATCCGTCGCTGTTATCTACAATAAAACGAATACGACACCGGTAACGAACGTTTCCCTCAACGGCAAAAAGGTCACGTCAGACACGACGACCTACACCGGAAACTCGTCCGGCTATTATACGAACAACTATAATTTTACCTCTGAAACCGCAACGCTTACGCTTTCCCTGCAGGACGCAAAGTCCGGTACCTACTCGGTAAGCGGCGGCAAGCCTGTTTCCTTTACCGGCTCTGCAAGCGTTGTGATTGGCAAAAACGTCAAATCGAATACCTCAGTAACGGTCAAGGTGACCGCCACCGACGGAACGAGGACGACGGAAGAAACCTATGTTTTTGTTAAAAAACTGCCGAGCGAGAAGCTCACGGTTTACTTTGACGCAACCGGGTATGAAACCTGGGCCGAATATTACTGCTTTGTCAAAACCTCGAGCGGGTCCGCTGTAAAAGCGTACCCGGGCTTTGAGATGACAAAGGTTTCCGGCAATATATACAAGGCGGAGCTTACGGGCGTTACCGGCTCCGCGTATGTAAAATTCAACGAAGGCCATGTTAAAACAGGCCTTGACGGCAGGACGGTTCCGCCTACAGTTGTAAACTTCGGTACGGCGGCTACGCCCGCGAACCGTGAAAAGGGCGGGTTCCTGCTCAATGGCTCTATGATTTGGCAGAACGGGGAATGGAAGGATTACGGCTACAGTACGAACGAAACGCCTGTTGAGCCGTCCGACCCGACGAAGCCTTCGGAAAAGCCCACGGAAACAGACCCGATTATTCCCACGGAGACAATCCCGACCAACCCTGACCCGGGAACGAAATATATGCTGGGCGACGTAAACGGGGACGGCCATGTTAAGCTTGCAGACGTCCTTGAAATCCAGAAGCACCTCGCCTCCATGTTTGTCCTGGGGGGCACCGCGTTTGCGGCGGGCGACGTAAACTCCAATGGCAAGCTCGAAACTGCGGACGTCCTTGAAATCCAGAAATTCCTTGCGGGTATGGGCTCTAGGTACGACATTGGCAAGTATGTCGGCGGCGGGGTCACGCCTACGCCGACCAACCCGCCTGTTACCGACCCGGTTACCCCGACGGAAAAGCCGACCGTAGTTCCCGGCGGCACCATCACGCTGACGCTCAATAAGCCCGCAAGCTGGGGCGATGACATTTACGCCTACCTCTTCAACGGAGGAGGGGGCAAAAACGCCGAATGGCCCGGCGAAGCGATGACGAAGTCAGGCAATACCTATACGATTACCGTCCCCGAGGACGCGGCGTACGATAAAGTTATCTTCTCGGACAGCCCGTATGAAGCGGTCGACGGCACAGGCGCTCCCAAAATCGCGGTACGCGTACAGTCGGCGCAGCTCGATGTAACGCAGGCGCCCTATACAATCGAAGAGGTCACGGTAACCGCCGGCAGCCTCAGCTTTACCCCGACGCACGTGTACCTTTATAATCCCGACCCGAACAGCTTTGCCGAAACGAACGTATGGCCCGGCATTGCCATTACAGGCAATTCTATTACGGTTCCGGCAGGCGTTTATACAAAGGCGATTTTCCACGACGGTACAAACCAGGAGGAATTCGACGTCGAGGGTTCTGCTCCGACGGAGCCTGTCATACCGACCGACCCGGTAGTTCCCGGAGAAAATATTACGCTCACGCTCAATAAGCCCGCAAGCTGGGGCGCAGACGTTTACGCCTATCTTTACGATGGTGAAACGAAGAACGCCGAATGGCCCGGCGAGCCGATGTCGGCAAACGGGAACACCTATTCCATTACCGTTCCCGACGGGCTGTATTCCTCTGTTATCTTTGTAGACAGCCCCGAAATAGGCGCCGACCCGCAGGGCGCGCCGAAGGTTTCAGCACGTATGCAGTCGGCATCTATGGATGTCAAGAACGGCACATACGATATCGCGATGACGACCGTTTCCGTGCCTTCCGATTTGGGCTTTACGCCCACGCATGTCTATTGCTACAACCCCGGCCCTGAAAATTTCGCAGAGACAGGCGCATGGCCCGGACTCGAGCTGACAGGCGTGTCAATTGAGATTCCAGCTGGCGTTTATACCAAGGCAATCTTTAACGACAATGGTAAAAACGAAAAATCGGTTGATATCGAAGGCTCTGACCCGTCTGGCCCGTCCGACCCGGTCAATCCGGGCAGGACGATTACTGTTTATTTCTCAAACAGTGTAAACTGGAACAATGTCTATCTTTACGCCTGGAGCGCTTCCACCAAGAACAATGAATGGCCGGGCGTTGAGCTTAACTCGATTGGAAAGAACAGCTTTGGCGAATTGATTTATTCCGCCACAATCGATACAAGCGAATTTGACCACATCATCTTCAGCAATGGCAATGGCGAACAGACGCAGGATATCGACCTGACAGCGGTTCCGAACAATACAGGCTTCTACTGCGACAAATCGTCCCAGGACAGCCAGGGCCACTATAAGTACGGTACCTACGATTTCGACCCGTCCTTTATTGTCTGATACACGGTTTCTAAAAAGAGCCTTCCGCTTTATGGAAGGCTCTTTTGCTGAATACAAGAAAAAAGCGGACAGCATAGCTGTCCGCTTCGTGCATTTCTTGACATTTTGTTTACGTGCTTTTATACTCTTATAAGACCTTATGCTCAGGCGTTTGCCAGGGCATTCTGGAACGGGGCAATGTCGGTTAAAAACTCTTTCGGCAAATTCTCCTGCGCCTCAAGCGTAATCGGCTTGGTCATGTCGAGGCTTAAAATGCCCATAATGGAATGTGCGTCGATGATATAGTTATCGCATTTCAGGCTCATGGCATAGTTCAGATATTTGCTCGAAATGTTTACAAACTGCTTTGCCGCTTCCAGGTTCGGAATTGCGATCGTTGTGCTGTACATTTTGATCTTCCTCCAACTATACAATTATATTTCGTCTCTATAGTACCACTGTGATTGCAGAAGGTCAATCCAAATATTCGACAAAAAAGATTTCGGTTACTTATAGCGTTTTCTTTTTCACACGCTTGTTTATATTTTGTTCACAACAGACAAAGCAAATTCACATACTATTCTGGAAAACGCAAAAAAGGAGAATTCCATGACTTTTACCATACTTACCCTTGGCTGCAAGGTTAATCAATATGAATCGCAGGTTATGCACGAGGCGCTGCTGACGGCAGGCCACACGCCAGTGCCGCTTACTGAAAAGCCGGAGCTGTGTGTGATAAATACCTGCACCGTCACATCGGTGAGCGACAGCAAGGCAATGAAGCTTCTACGGCGGACGCGGCGTGAAAACCCAGCCTGCGTTATAGTGCTGACGGGATGTATGCCGCAGGCGTTCCCGGAGAGAAAGGGCCAATTCAGCGAGGCGGATATCGTCCTCGGCAACAAATGCAGGGGAGAGCTTCTTCCGGCTGTGGAAAATTTTTTGCAGACGCGAAGGCCGGTATTTCAAATCGAGCCGCATCAAAACGACACCTCTTTTGAAAGCATGTCAGTCCAGGCGTTCCATGAGCGCACACGGGCTTTTGTCAAAATAGAAGACGGCTGCAACCGTTTCTGTTCCTACTGCATCATACCGTACGCGCGCGGGCGCGTACGCTCCAAGCCCCTTTCAGAGCTTACTGAAGAGCTTACGAGGATTGCAGGGAAGGGCTACCGGGAAATTGTTCTCGTCGGCATCAATCTCTCGGCCTTTGGGCAGGAATGGGGGCTTGATTTGGGCGACGCCGTCGAAGCTGCCTGCGCGGTAGATGGAATCGAGCGCGTGCGGCTTGGCTCGTTGGAACCGGAACGAATGGACGAGGCGATGATTGCGCGTCTTTCCAGGCAAAAAAAGCTGTGCCCGCAGTTCCACCTCTCGCTGCAAAGCGGCAGCGCGGGAACGCTGAAACGCATGAACCGCCACTATACGCCGGACGAATACCGGGCAATCGTCCAAAACCTGCGCGCGGCGTTTCCAAATGCGGCGGTTACCACAGACATTATGGTGGGCTTTCCCGGGGAAACACAAAAGGAATTTGAAGAGTCGCTGGCTTTTGCACAAGAAATCGGCTTTGCAAAGGCGCATGTGTTTTCTTATTCACGCCGGCCCGGAACAAAGGCGGATAAAGAGCCGGACCAGATAAGCGCGGAGGTAAAGGAGCAGCGCTCGAAAGAGATGATTGCCTTAACAAACCGCACGCGTTCTGCTTTTTTAAATGAGCAGGCGGGCCTTGTGGAAGAGGTCCTGTTTGAAACGAAGCGAAACGGCGGGTTCTGTGAGGGATATACGAGAAACTATACGCCTGTTATCCTGCGAACACAGGACGACCTGTGCGGGCAGGCGCGGATGGTGCGCATTACAGGCGCCGAGCAGGATAAATGCACCTGTGAGCTGGATTCCTAGCCTGCTTCGATGATTTTCATGACGTTCTCAATCTCTTTCTTTGTCTGGTCGTTTACCAGGTAGTCGTAGGAATAAAGCATAAACCCGTCCGCCTTGAGCTCGCGCCCGTACTCGATTTCCTTTTGCAGGATATCCTGTGAGCCCTCCCAGGAGCCTTCGTCCGCGTCGCTGCCCGCCTTGTAGACGGCAAGGCCGATATAGAGCTTCACACCGTCGTTTTTGACAAGCTGCCGCCATTCGTCCGCGGTGCTGTCGTAAGGCAGCAGCGGGTGGTCGAAGCTTACATAAATCTGCGGGCAGATGTAATCGACATACCCTGGGGTCTTGCCCCAGGAATAAACGTCCGCGCCCATGCTGATGTCATTGTCAATGTTGCCCTGCGGTGATATGCCGAACACGGTATGGCTGCTCAAATTATGTACGGCGCTGTAAACGCCTGACACCAGTGTGTTGATGTTCGCCGTTCGCCATGCGTTCTGCGTAAGCGGCGTTGTGTCTTTTCCAAGGCTTTCCGTATAGGCGTCATACGAGGATTTGTCGTAATCGACGTCGCTCGTCGGATAAAAGTAATCGTCGAAATGGATGCCGTCTACCGGATAATTTTTTACGATTTCCTCAACGGATTCTATGATATATTTGCGTACCTCAGGATAGGCGGGATTAAAGTATAAATCGCCGTCCCAGTCGACCACATAGCCGCTCTTGCCCTTGTCGTTTTTCCATTTTGTGTAGGGGTTGTCGCCGGACAGCTTTTTCGGGGTATCGCTTACCTTGATACGCAGGGGATTGAGCCACGCGTGGAACTCAAGCCCCGCCTTGTGCGCGGCCTCCACCATATATGAAAGCGGGTCGTAGCCGGGGTCCTCGCCCTGCGTGCCCGTCAGGATATGCGACCAAGGGTAATATTTCGACGGGTACAGCGCGTCCCCGAACGGGCGTACATGCACAATCAATGTATTCATATTGTGTTCCTTCGACGTTTTGATGATTGCATCGAATTTTTTTTCAAACGCCTCCTGCGAAGGGTTATCCTCCACGCTAAGAGACATATACGGCACCCATACAGCCATCATCTCGCCCTCGTGCTGTACATACGCGCCGTCCTCGTGCGCCTTGTCCGTATTACCGGCTCCGCCGGAGTTTGTCCCGTTTACAGGCGCTGTGGGCGGATTTCCCCCGTTTTCATTCATCAGCGTTACATACGAAGCGCCTACCGCGCAGAGAAGCAGTACGACGGCAATTACCATGGGGGCGTACCTGCGTTTTCCTTCTGACATAACATTCCTTCCTTTCCCTGGAGCCGTCCCGTGGGAACAGGCTTGGTTTTCTAATCGCTTTCTTTTCATTTATAATAAAATTACGTTTGATTTATGCGAAAGGCGGGAAAGAAATGCCGCAAAATATCTGGTGGCTGCTGCTTATGGGCTACCTGCTTTTAATCAATATCTTAGCCGCCCTGATAACGGCCTTGGATAAAAGCAAGGCGCAGCGCGGGCGCTGGCGTATTAAGGAAAGCACCCTGCTGCTCCTGTCGGCCCTCGGCGGCAGCATCGGCATGTATTTGACGATGCGCCTGATTCACCACAAAACGCGCAAGCTAAAGTTTATGCTCGGCGTTCCGCTTATCTTTTTTGCGGAAATCGTGGCTGCCGCCGGGATATTCTATTTCTCACAGAACGGGTGGGGCTTATAAGATGGAAAATCCCAGGCTTTTAAAATTTACGGTCCCTGCGGAATTTGACGGCGCGCTGCTCAAAACCTTTCTGCGCCGCGGCTGCGGGCTTTCGTCCCATTTGATGGTTTCATTAAAGCAGACAGAAAACGGCATATTGCGAAACGGCAGGCATGCGCGCGTTATCGAGCGGGTAGCGGCGGGCGATATGGTTACGCTGCGGCTCCCGGAGGAAACCTGCGCGGCAGAGCCTGCCATGCTGCCACTTACCGTCATCTATGAGGACGCCCATCTTTTGGTCCTGGATAAGCCCCCGGGCATGCCGGTACACCCGACCTCATGCGGCCATCAAAGAGATACGCTTGCAAACGCCGTCTCGTATTATATGAGGAAAAAGGGGGAGCGCTATGCGTTCCGGCCGCTTAACCGGCTGGATAAGGATACGACCGGGCTGGTACTTGCAGCAAAGGAGCCGTACAGCGCGTTTTGCCTCAAAACCGGCGTGGAAAAGCAGTATATCGCCGTGTGTGAAGGCGTTTTTTCAGGAAGCGGCACGGTGGACGCGCCAATACGCATCAAGGAAGGGCATACAATTGAGCGTCAGGCGGGTAACGGCGGGCAGAGGGCTGTTACGCACTATAAAACGCTTGCGGGAAATCATAACCATACGCTTGCGCAGTTTACGCTCGAAACAGGCAGGACGCACCAAATCCGCGTCCACATGGCTTATTTCGGCCATCCGCTCGCGGGAGACGATATGTATGGAGGGAGCACGGAATATATAGCACGGCAGGCGCTCCACTGTGAACGGCTGTCCTTTGCGCATCCAATAACCGGCAAAAAAATGGAGCTTTTCTCGCCTTTACCGAACGATATGGCGCGCCTAATCGAACAAATTTCCACAAAAACAATACAAAACGGATGATGCAATTTGCAGGGCTCAATATTGCAAAAGAAGCATTCCTATGGTAAAATAGTACCAATTTATTCGAGAGAGGGAATCACGATGCAGGAAATCAAAGTGGAATTGACCAAGACACCGAAGGAAAAGCCTACAGACGAAAGCAAGCTCGGCTTCGGCAAGATATTTACCGACCATATGTTCCTGATGAACTATGACGAGGGACAGGGCTGGCACGACGCGCGGATTGTCCCTTATGGCCCGATTGCGCTGGATCCGGCCGCCATGTGCCTGCACTATGGGCAGGAAGTCTTTGAGGGAATGAAGGCTTATAAGACCAAAGAGGGCAAAACGCTTTTGTTCCGTCCGGAGAAGAACATGGCAAGGCTCAATGTTTCTAATGAGAGGCTCTGCATTCCTCTGGTCGATGAGGCGTTCTGCGTAGAAGCCATTAAAAAGCTCGTGAAAATCGAAGAGGACTGGATTCCGACTGCCGAAGGCACGTCGCTCTACCTGCGCCCGTTTATTTTTGCGGTTGACCCGTTTATCGGCGTCCACCCGGCGCACCAGCTGATTTTCTGCATTATCTGCTCGCCTGTCGGCGCGTATTATCCAGAAGGGCTTGACCCGGTTCGCATCTATGTTGAGCAGAACTATGTACGCGCGGTGCGCGGCGGCATGGGCTTTACAAAAACAGCCGGCAACTACGCCGCGTCCCTCAAGGCGCAGGACGAAAGCGAAAAGCAGGGCTATACCCAGGTGCTCTGGCTTGACGGCGTGGAGCGCAAATATATTGAAGAGGTCGGCACGATGAACGTGTTCTTCGTCATTGACGACGAAATTATAACACCGGCGCTGCAGGGCTCAATCCTATCCGGTATCACCCGTATGTCCTCCATCGAGCTGCTGCGCTCCTGGGGCTACAAGGTAACAGAACGCGCGCTTTCCATCGACGAGGTTGCAAAGGCCGCGGACGAGGGCAGGCTGAAAGAAGCGTTCGGCACCGGAACAGCCGCTGTCATCTCACCGATTGGCGAGCTCAAATGGGGCGATAAGGTCATGACGTTCAACGGCGGCAAAATCGGCGAAATTTCGCAGAAGCTTTATGATAACCTAACCGGGATACAGTGGGGAAGCGTAGCGGATGCCCACGGCTGGACGGTTGAGGTATAAGACGTTAAAAATGCAAATTGCCGCCCGCGGTCCCGTGTGCTTCCATCATTTCTTACAACTTTGTCAGAATCAAAACAGTTTGCCGGAAAACGGTTAAATCATTTTGAACTTTCTGTGAAATCCGTTGTGCTTAAATCTCCGCTGTGTTATAATCAAGCCGAACCGCGAGACACAGAAAGGAGATGAAAAATTAAGGAAATGAACAGTTCTATTTTGGTGGTCGACGATTTATCGTTCCCCAGAAAGCTCACGAAGAACGTGCTTGTTAACGCAGGGTTTACCGACACAGCCGAAGCGGCAAGCGCGCAGGAAGCGCTTGATTGCGTTCAAAACGAGGCCCCGACGCTCGTGCTTCTTGACGGTTCACTCCCCGGCAGCGAAGACCTCGCTTTACTTCGGAAGGTATTACAGGCGTCGCCTGAAACAAAGGTCGTAATGGTCTATGCGCAGACGGAGGATATCCATAAGGAAGAAGCATTATCAATGGGCGCAAAGGGCTACATACTAAAGCCCTTCAACGAAGAGAAGCTGCTCACCGTCGTGAATCATGTTCTGGCGGGATAAACCATAAAAGCAATAGGGCCGGCAGTGCACCGCACTGCCGGCCCTTTATATACGGTTTCTTTTAAATAAATAAAAAATATGTTTTTGATATTATAATGTGAAATATAACTGTAAATATGGGCTTGAGGGTAACAAAAATGAGAGTCGTTGAATACGGAAAAGAAAATCAAGACGTTATTATGCTTCTTCATGGCGGTGGTCTTGCCCCTTGGAATTATAAAGAAGAAGCAGAACAGCTGGAAGATAAATTTCATATTTTAGTGCCTGTATTGGATGGACACAGCGGAAGTGACAGTAAATTTTCCTCTATAGAAGAAAATGCCAAAAAACTAATACAATATATAGATGAAGCCTATAGCGGCCAGGTCCTTTTCATCGGCGGACTTTCTCTCGGTGGCCAAATATTGGTTGAAATGTTGTCGCAGAGAAAAGATGTCTGTAGGTTTGCCATAATAGAGAGCGCATTGGCTATGCCAATGAAAATAACAGCGTCACTTGTAAAGTCCTGTTTTCCTCTGTGTTATCCGTTGACAAAAAAGCGTTGGTTTGCAAAATTACAGTTTAATTCCCTGCATATAAAGCAGCCGCTTTTTGAAGATTACTTCAAAGACAGCGCTATCATCAGGAAAGAAGACATGGCAGCTTTTTTGCGGGCAAATTCTGATTACAAAATGAAAGATACGCTTTCCTCCTGCCGGTCAAAAACACTCGTATTAGCCGGCGGCAGGGAACAAAGAATCATGAAAAAATCCGCTGAGCTTATCAGCAAAAATATCAGTGATTCAACATTTGAAATTTTGCCGGGATACTGTCACGGAGACTTAAGCCTCAATCACTCCGAAAAATATACAGAAAAATTACTGCGTTTAATTGGTAAAATATAAGGCGATATTCCTGCTTCATCAAGCAGCCGCAATTTTGCCGGGATTCTATCTCATCCCAATGGTTTTTAAAATAGTCCACGAACAAGAACAAAAAAGAGGGCAGGGAGTATCAGCCTTTCATTTTTACAGATTTAGTGGTATAATATATTATGTAAAATTTGTGTTGCTTTACAACGTCCCGAAACAGGGCGGACAGGCTTTCCTGCCCACCCGTTTTTCGTTTCATAAGCGTTGGGATATCTTGTTATAAGTTTTTACTGCTCTTATGGGCAAATTTGAAAGGATGAAAGCTATGGTGCATTTGGTTTACTGCGACAACGCGGGAAAAAAGGGCGAAAAGGTTCTCGATAAAATTTTAAACGGAACAAAAACTATGGTTGTGCGGGGCGCCGCTGGCAGGAAAATACCGCACAGCAGGGTCTTTGCCGGTGAAACGCTTTATTTTATGGAAAAGGGAACGGCAAAAATCACGGCGGCGGCGACAGTCAAAAATGCCGAGAATTTTGTGAAGCTGCCTGATGAAGAGATTACACGCGTTTTAGAAGAGCGCCAGCCTAAGCTAAATTTGTCTGACAAGCAAAAGGCGCGCTGGCATAAAAAATGCCTTTGCCTGGTAGAATTTGAGGATGTCCGCGAAATAGAACCGCTTGATTTCGACCATCAGGGTAACATGGACGACTGGCTGATTATTGAGAAGATTGAAGACGTAGTGGTTGGTACAAGTATTCCGTATGACTACAAGAATTCCAGGTTTTAAGGCGGTGAAGCTATGGCAATGTGGAAACCGTGGCGGGGATGCCATAGGTACAGTGAGGGCTGCAAATACTGCTATATCCACAAAGGGGATGCGAAAAGGGGAGTCGATACCGGCAGTATCGTAAAGCTCGACGGCTTCGACGCGCCTGTCAAACGGAACAAAAACGGCGAATACAGGATGAAGGGCGGCCAGCTCGTCTACCTGTGCTTTTCCACTGATTTTTTGATAGAAGAGGCCGATCCATGGAGGGCGCAGTGCTGGGCGATGATAAAGGAACGCCCTGATTTGCATTTCCTGTTTTTGACCAAAAGAATCGAACGTTTTATGAGCTGCATTCCGGAGGACTGGAACGGCGGGTATGAAAATGTAACGGTCGGCTGTACTGTAGAAAACCAAAAGCGGGCGGACGAAAGGCTCAAGATATTCTCCGCTCTGCCAATCAAGCACAAAAATATTATTTGCCAGCCGCTGATTGAAGAGATTAACCTGGAGCGCTATTTGGACGGCGTCGAGCTGGTCGTGGTAGGCGGCGAGTCAGACAGGGACGCCAGGCCCCTCCGTTATGACTGGGTGCTTTCCATCCGGGAGCAATGCGCCAGAAGGGGCGTCCATTTTGAATTCAGGCAGTGCGGCACCCATTTTATCAAGGATGGGAAGGAATATAAGCTGTCTGTCAGGGAGCTGTGCAGCCAGGCGAGGAAGGCCGGCATCAATTTTTAATCCCAGGGTGCATTTGAATGAATAGAAAGCGGTAAAAAAGCGCGCCGGATTATCCGGCGCGCTTCTGTTTACCTTCTGACTGGAATTCCGTTCTCCGACAGGTAGGCCTTTAAATCAGGAATCGCGATTTCACCAAAATGAAAAAGAGATGCCGCGAGCACGGCGTCCGCCCTGCCCTTTGTAAACGCATCCAGGAAATGGGCGGGCTTTCCCGCGCCGCCGCTTGCGATGACGGGAATGCCAACACGTTCGGAGACCGCCTTTGTCAGCTCGACGTCATAGCCGTCCTTCTGCCCGTCGCAGTCCATGCTCGTAAGCAGTATTTCGCCCGCGCCGCGCTTTTCGGCTTCCATGGCCCACTGTACTGCGTCGAGCCCCACCGGCGTGCGCCCGCCGTTGATATAAACCTCCCAGCCGCCTTCTGCGCGGCGCTTTGCGTCGATGGCGGCAACCACGCACTGGCTGCCGAATTTGTAGGAGGCCTCGTTAATAATATCGGGACGCAGTACCGCCGCTGAATTGACGGACACCTTATCCGCGCCCGCGCGCAGGATTTCCGTAAAATCGTCCACAGTCCGGATACCTCCGCCGACGGTAAAGGGGATAAATATCGTATTAGCCACCGCGTTTACAATATCTACAATGATTTTGCGCGCGTCGCTCGAGGCGGTAATATCGAGCAGCACAAGCTCGTCGGCGCCCTGCCTGTCATACGCGGCGGCGCACTGTACCGGGTCGCCCGCGTCGCGCAGGTTCACAAAGCTTGTTCCCTTGACAACCCTGCCGTTTTTTACGTCGAGGCACGGGATAATCCGTTTTGCATACATAGGCTCAACCCCTTTCCTTTGCGGCGGCAAGCGTCATATCGGCAAAGTTTTTAAGCATCAAAAGCCCTGCTTCTCCGCTTTTTTCCGGATGGAACTGCGTTGCGGTAATGTTTTGGTAAGAGACGGAAGCGTCAATTGCCGTACCATACTGCGCCTGTGCGGAAACGATTGCCGGATTATTCGCGCGCAGGTAGTACGAATGGACAAAATAGACGTAGGGCTCGCCTGTAATCCCTTTATAAATGCCGTCGTGCTTTTTGATTTCAAGTGAATTCCAGCCGATGTGCGGGATTTTGAGGTTCCCGCCGCCGTTCGGTATTTTTGTAATCGAGCCTTCCAGCAGGGAAAGGCCCTTGGCGTTCGGGCTTTCCTCACTTTTGGAAAACAGCAGGTGCAGGCCCAAGCAAATGCCCAGAAGCGGCTTGCCTGTTTTTATATATTCAAGCACAGCGCTTCTCATATGGGAACGGTCCATACAGTCCATCGCGTCCCCGAACGAGCCGACGCCCGGCAGGATTGCGCCGTCGCATTCCAAAAGCGTGTGTTCGTCCCTTGTGACGGTCGTATCGCACCCGATATGGTTAAACGCTTTGACAACGCTTTGCAGGTTGCCCGCGCCGTAGTCGATAACAGCAATCATAAACAAAACCCTTTACGAAATATTTTACCTGATTTTATCATATTTTTGGGGGAAAGGCAAACAATTTGAAGGATAGATGCCGCATCCTGCAAAAAACAGGCGGTGAATCTGCGCTTTCGCTTGATTTTGGCAGGATTATGTATTAAAATTAATTAGATAATGCAACAGAAGAAGGATGGGCGGGCCTTATCCGCGGGAGAAGAAAATCATGGAAAAACATTTATTGTCAAGAATTGAACAGTTAAAGCCCAGGCTCTCAAAGGGGCAGAAGCGCATTGCCCGATATATAGAAGAACAATATGACAAGGCTGCCTTCATGACCGCCTCCAGGCTGGGCGAAACGGTCGGCGTCAGCGAGTCTACCGTCGTGCGCTTTGCGACGGAAATCGGCTATGACGGCTACCCAAAGCTGCAAAAGGCCATGCAGGAAATGATTCGGGACAAGCTTACCTCCGTACAGCGCATTGAGGTCACATGCAACCGCATCGGCTCACAGAGCGTGCTCGAAAGCGTGCTCAATCAGGATATCGATAAAATCAGGACGACGCTTGAGGAGACCTCGCGCACGGATTTCAAGGCGGCGGTGGATGCAATCGTAGGGGCGGAGAATATTTATATCTTCGCGGTGCGCAGCTCCTCGGCGCTCGCAAACTTTTTAGGCTATTACTTCGATTTGATTTTCGGCAACGTCCACGTCGTAAGTACGACGAGCAGCACCGAAATATATGAAAAGCTGCTGCGCATCGGTGAAAAAGACGTCATGATTGGCATCAGCTTCCCGCGCTATTCCAAACGGGCTGTGGAGGCAATGCAGTTTGCATCCGACCGCCGCGCTCGCGTTGTCGCGCTTACCGACAGCATGATTTCCCCGCTCGTCGCGGTCGCGAATTACGTGCTGCTCGCGCGCAGCGACATGGCCTCGGTCGTCGATTCGCTCGTCGCGCCGCTGAGCATGATAAACGCCCTCATCGTTGCGACGGTCCTACAGAAGAAGGAAGAGGTTAAGGAAACCTTCCGTAAGCTTGAGCGCGCATGGGACGAATACGACGTATACGCGAAAACCTCCGAAAGCGGCAGTGCGGGTACAGCGGGGGAAGAGGCATAATGGCGAAAAAGGAAGTGCTCGTCATTGGGGCGGGCCCCGCGGGTATGATGGCCGCGGGTACAGCGGCACAAAACGGCGCGGCTGTTACAATTGTCGACCGCAACAGGCGTCCCGGCAGGAAGCTGTTAATCACCGGCAAGGGAAGGTGCAACGTTACAAATAACTGCGACACACGCGATTTTATAGCCTCTGTACCGACAAACGGGCGCTTTTTATACAGCGCCCTGAGCGTGTTTTCCCCGCAGGATACGATAGGCTTTTTTGAAAAACGGGGCGTCCCCCTTAAAACGGAACGCGGAAACCGCGTTTTCCCGCAGTCCGATAAAGCGGCCGATATTGTTGACGCGATGCGTTCTTTTCTAATGGACTGCGGCTGCCGGTATATAAACGGCAGGGTGAAAAGCCTGATTTTGGAAAATGGCGAGGCAAGGGGCGCAGTGCTTGAAGACGGGCAAAGCCTGCGGGCCGGCTGTGTGGTTGTCGCCTGCGGCGGCAAATCGTACCCATTGACCGGCTCGACGGGGGACGGCTATACGCTTGCGGAGCAGGCGGGCCATACGGTGGCAGCGCCTGTGCCGTCGCTCGTTCCGCTTATATCGCGGGATTCCTTTTGCAAGGACCTGCAGGGGCTTTCTTTGCGTAATATTTCCATTACGGTAACTGATACGGACAAAAAGAAAGAGATTTATTCCGATTTCGGCGAGCTGCTCTTTACACATTTTGGGCTGAGCGGACCCGTTATTTTAAGCGCGAGCGCCCATATGCGCGGTATGCGCGCGGGCAGGTACCGCATAGATATTGACTGTAAGCCTGCGCTTTCGTTTGAACAGCTGGACAAACGGCTGCTGCGCGACTTTGAAAAGAATAAAAACAGGGATTTTTGCAATTCGCTTTCAGAGCTTTTGCCGCGCACGATGATTCCCGTCATGGTAATGCGCTCCGGTATCCGGCCGGAAACAAAGTGCAATGCCATTACAAAAGAACAGCGCCATGCCTTCGGCCGGCTGCTTAAGCAATTCCCTGTTGTTATCAACGGCTTCCGCCCGGTTGAAGAGGCTATCGTTACCTCAGGCGGCGTCAACGTAAAGGAAATCGACCCCAAAACAATGGAGTCAAAGCTTACAAAAAATTTATTTTTCGCAGGCGAGGTAATCGATACGGACGCCTATACAGGCGGGTTTAACCTGCAAATCGCTTTTTCTACAGGCTATCTGGCGGGTATTTCCGCAGCGGATGAAAATATGTGAATCGCAGAAGGGAAGAAAAATATTATGACGGCAATCGCCATCGACGGTCCCGCGGGCGCGGGCAAAAGCACCATCGCAAGGCTCGCGGCAAAAAAGCTGGGCTTTATTTATGTGGATACCGGTGCGCTGTACCGGGCTATCGCGTACAACGCGGTGAAGCTCGGCGTTAAAATCAGTGATGAAAACCAGGTGGAATGCCTGCTCGACCATACGGATGTCCAGCTTAAATTCCAAAACGGCGAGCAGCGCGTGTATGTAAACGGGGCGGATGTAACCGGCTTTATCCGTACGCCGGAGGTTTCCATGGCATCTTCCGGCATTTCCGCGCTGCCTGTCGTGCGGAAATACCTGCTCGGTTTACAGCGCGGCATCGCAAAGAACAGCGACGTAATCATGGACGGCAGGGACATCGGCACGGTTGTCCTGCCGGACGCCAAAATTAAAATATTCCTCACCGCCTCCGCCGAGTGCCGCGCGAAACGGCGCTATGAAGAACTGACGGAAAAGGGGATGGACGTCGTATATGACGACATCCTGCGCGATATCGAAACGCGCGACTACAACGATTCCCACAGGGAGGTAGCACCCTTAAAACCGGCGCGGGACGCCGTACTTGTCGATACGTCGGGCGAAACGCTTGAAACCTCGCTTGAGCGCCTGCTGGGCGTGATAGAAAAGCGCCTTTGATTTTTGCAAATCGGGAGGATGGGGATAATGGAACAGAAAAAATGGCTCTACAGCTTTGGCAGGGCGGTATGCACGCCCCTTATGAAGGTTTTATACCGCTACCGCTTTACCGGCAGGAACAATCTGCCTGAAACGGGCGCGTATATCATCTGTGCAAACCACCAGTCGTTCGCCGACCCTGTGCTGCTCGGAATCGGGCAGAAGAGAACCATCCGTTATATGGCGAAGGAGCAGCTTTTTAAGCATAAATTCCTGGGAAAGCTCATTTCTATGCTCGGCGCTTTTCCTGTTATGCGGGAATCTCACGACAACGCCCAGGCGTTCGCAACGGCGGATTCCGTGCTGGAAAGCGGCGGCGTACTTGGGATTTTCCCCGAAGGCACGCGTTCTAAAACGGGCGAGCTGCTGCGTATGCGTTCCGGCGCGGCCCTGATAGCGGCGCAGATGATGGTGCCCGTCGTTCCGGCGTGTATTACGGCTAAGGGCGGGAAAATGAAAGTGTTCAACACGACGAAAATTACATACGGGGACCCCATTACGCCCGAACAGATGGGACTGACTGAAAACGCGCAGGGGCATCAGATAAGGGCTGCCAGCCGCGTAATTTCAGACGCGATTGCAAATATCAGGGAACAAGATAAATTTTAAAAGGGAAGCATAACATATGGCATATACCATCAAGCCGCCTGTGGCGGGAACCGTACCATATTTTACAGCCTATCTTCTGGCGGAGGAGCCGGCAAGGTTTTCAAGCGACGTGCTTTTAAAGGTGCGCCGCGATTACTTTACGTCGGGCAAAAAACAAAAGGACAGGCTGTTTATGACGGCACAGGGGGAATCTATCCGCTGTGCTTACGCAATGGAAAAAAACAAACCCTTAAAATGGAAAAAAGAGGTCCAGGGCAGGCAGGAGGAAACGGCGGTAGCCGATGGCGCATCCGGCTACCGGGTTGAATCCCAGGGCTTTTCCGGAGCGCCCGTAAAAAAAGCGTACTTCGACAATGCGCACGCCTGGCTTCGTACGGAATATTTTGACCTTGAGGGCAAGACGCTTAACGCTGTTTTAATGCCGTGGACAAATGAACGTACCGCGTGCCTTGCGCTTTATCCGAAACAGGACAAAACGCCCATCCTGTTAAAAAGCGTTCCGATTCCGGAGGATGAAACGCTCCTTTCCGACCTGGTGCGGGAAGTCGAACCGCAGGCCTGCGCGCAGACACAGCAGGGGCTTGCCTATTTCTGTGACGATGAAAAGCTTTCCCTTTGGGAGGGAAAGCTTGAGCAAAAGGCAAAAGAAAGCAATAAGCCCAGGACATCGAAGCCCAGAAGGAAGCCGGGCGGCTTTCAATTTGATAAAGAAGCGCTGAGGGCGGATGCGCAGATGCTTTCTTTTGATATCAGGACGGCAGCTTCCCCGTTTACAGGCGCATTGCAGGAGCAGCCCCGCCCTGCAAAAAAGGCAGTAAAAACAACAAAAGAGGCAAAAACAAACGCAAAAGCTGCGAAAACAGCTGAAATATTGCCAGAAAAGTCCGTTTTGGCTGTAAATATACAGCCCGGCGCCCCAGTTATGGAAACGCCTGCGCCCGTTCCTGAAAAGAGCGCGGACAAGAATAAAACGGACGCGGCTGAAAAGGCCGCGGAAGCAGAAACTGTGTCAGCCGATTTGCCGCCTGCTGTTGTAAAGATTGAAAAGCCGGCTTCGCAGAAGAAAACGGCAAAAGGTACAGCCGCGCCGAAAACGCCTGCCGGCAGCCTTCCTGCCGACAAGATCATTGCGCTTTCCGCTAAGGAAAAGGGCCTGTATTTCGGCCCGCTCGATGAAAACGGGCGGCGGACAGGCATGGGCCGTACACAGCTGCAAAACGGCAGGACGCTTTATGACGGGGATTATCTTTGCGATATGCGCGACGGCTTCGGCGCGTATTATTTTAAGACGGGGCGCTTGAGCTATGTGGGCGGCTGGAAGGAAAACAAACGCAGCGGCTTTGGCATAGCGTTCCGGCCGATGGACGGCTCCGCGCATGTCGGCGTGTTTGAAGACGACCATCCAAAGGGCGTCTGCGCACGCTTTGATAAGGAAGGCCGCATGACCTTCGCGGGTAACTGGAAGGGCGGCACGAAAAACGGAGCGGGAATCACGCTTGAGGATGACGGTTCCATGACCGTTACGGGCTTTGTGAACGACAGGCAGAACGGTACGGCCACCGTGCTCGATTCATACGGCCGCGTACTCTACAGCGGCGGCTATAAAAACGGCCAAAAGGAAGGGGAAGGGCTTCTCTTCCATCCGGACGGCACGCTTGCTTATTCCGGCGCGTTCCATAACGGCGAATACGAGGGAGAAGGGACGCTGTATCTTGAGGACGGCGGGACCGTTTGCGGCGAATTCGCAGCCGGCAAGGCGAACGGCCGCGCTGTGAGGCGCGCGGCTTCCGGTGCGCTCATTTACGACGGCCTTTGGCAAGACGGCTTGTATAACGGGCTGGGCAGGCTTTATAAGCAGGACGGCGCCTTTATGGAGGGGCTGTTTCAAAACGGCTCCATGCATGGCGAATTTACCTGCTTTGCGCAGGACGGCGCGGTTACCTATAAAGGGACGCTCAAGGACGGCCTGTACGACGGGCATGGAATGCTTTACCGTGACGGCTCGGCCGTTTACGACGGCGCCTTCGCGGAAGGTGAAAAAAGCGGAATCGGCAGGGAATACGAAGGCGGCGTATGTGTTTACATGGGTTCGTTTGCAAAGGGCGGGCGCAGCGGCTTCGGTATCCTCTGCAGCGGCGCCGGGCAGCTCTATTCCGGATTTTTTGAAGGCGGCGTACCTTGCGGGCAGGGCGTTTCATATGCAGGCGGCCGGCCCCGTTTCGCGGGGTTTTTCGAGGAAGGAAAACCGCACGGGCGCATTAACGAGATAGAAGGCCAAAGGATTGCGGCACAGTGTATTTTCGAACACGGCGCCTGCCGTTACGAGCGCCGCTTCCGCAGTGACGGCTCGCTTGCGTTTGAAGGGAATATCAAGGACGGAAAGCCCGAGGGAATGGGCGCCTCCTTTAATGAGTATGGGGAAAAGACGTTTGAGGGGATTTTTAAATACGGGGAGCCGTTTAAAAGCATGAAGGTCATCACGGCCGAGCTTGCCGGCCTGCCATATGTGGAGAAGCTTAAAAACACCGATTACGAGACCTTCCGCACAGCTCCCGAATATGCGGTGGAGCAGCCGCTTTGCGGCGGCGTTTATTCCGGAGGACTCAAGAACGGGCTGCCGCACGGCAAGGGCACCATGCTTTATCCCGACCACCGCTATACCGGCTCTTATTCGGAGGGGAAAGCAGCGGGAGAGGGCGTCGTTTATTTAAGCGGCGGCGAGCAGCTTCGCGGCAGATTTTTAAAAGAAAAAACATCAGCCTCTGAGCATATGGAGTTTTTGAACGCTGCGTATGACTATGAGGTACAGCCCTAAGGAGCTCTGGTTTATTCATGCATTTAATTCCAATAGCGCAGGAAAGCACACTGCCTCTCGTTGGCGAAACGCCGCAGGAGACGATTTCCCTGCTTCAAAAATGGCTTTTGGATTTGTGGGACTGGGCAGTCGCCTTTTTCCCAAAGCTGATTGCCGCCGTGCTGATTTTTGCAATCGGCTGGTGGCTTTCGAAGGCCGTCACAAGGCTTATCCGCAGAGCAATGCTCCGCGGAAAGGCGGACCAGGCGGCAGTATCCTTTGTGTGCTCGTTTTCCCTCTGCGCGCTGCGTATCATTGTCATCATTTCGGCGGTCGCGCAGCTCGGCGTCAACGTCAATTCCATTATCGCGGCAGTCGGCGCGGCGGCGGTTACCGTTGGCCTTGCGCTTAAGGACAGTATGTCAAATATCGCAAGCGGCGTGCTTATCATCATCACCAAGCCGTTCAAGGCGGGCGATTTTTTGGAGTTCGAGGGCCTTCAGGGAACGGTCACGAAAATTGAAATTATGAACACCTTTCTCAACACGGTGGATAATAAAGAGGTCATTATTCCGAATTCGCGCCTGACCGCGAATAATGTTACAAACTTTACCTCGCACGATATGCGCAGGCTCGATTTGTCCTACAGCGTCGGATATGGGGACGACATCGTAGCGGCAAAGCAGCTTTTGCAGGGGCTTGTTTCAGAGCATCCGCTGGTCTTGAAGGAACCGGAGCCGGTCGTCGGCATTGCCGACCATAAGGACAGCAGTATTTCCATAGACTGCAAGCTATGGTGCCATAAGGACGACTACTGGCCTCTTTATTACGAAATGCAGGAGAAGGTAAAGCTGATGTTCGACGAGCACGGCATTCATATCCCGTTCAACCAGCTGGTCGTCCATATGGAGCCGGATGAAGTCCGGAAGCAGCCATAAATTTGGGCCTTGGCTGCGGAATAGCGATAAAAATAAAAGGATGACAATATGCAAATTAAAACATATCAAAGCCTTCCGCGCGAAGCGGCGGAAATCCGCACGCAGGTGTTTGTCGAGGAACAGGGCTTTCTCAGGGAATTCGACGATATCGACGCAAAAGCGCTGCACGTCGTCATATATTTGGACGGCGCCGCGGCGGCAACCGGGCGTACTTTTCAGGAAGATAACAGTTCTGCCGTTTGGCACCTGGGAAGAATCGCCGTCCGTAAAGATTACAGGGGCCGGGGCTTAGGCCTTGCCGTCGTAAAAGCGCTTGAAGAAGCGGCAGAAAAAGAGGGAGGCCGTGTGTTTGAGCTTTCCGCGCAGACGCAGGCGCGGCGCTTTTATGAAAAGGCCGGCTATACCGCACAGGGTGGGGTTTATCAGGACGAGCACTGCCCGCATATCAAAATGGTAAAGAACATGAGCGGAGGGAACGCCTGTGTCCGGCGTGGAGCCGGTATGATTGGCGAAACGGTAACAGTCACTATTGACAGGCCGCTTGGAACATGCCACCCTGAGCATCCCGATCTGTATTACCCTGTTAATTACGGCTATATAGAAGGGGTTATAGGCGGCGACGGGGAAGAGCAGGACGCCTATGTTCTGGGAGTTGACGTTCCCGTTGAATCTTTTACAGGTACCGTTATCGCGGTCATTCACCGCAATGACGATGTAGAAGAAAAATGGGTCGTTTGTCCAGAGGGTTTGTTTTTTACGCGCGAAGAAATAATGGCGCTTGTGTCCTTTCAGGAACAGTATTTTGATAGCTCCGTCATGATGTAATTATTTAATAACAAATAAAAGCGGTCCCGGGATTAAAAATCTCAGGACCGCTTTTTGTTGTTTCGCATGTTTTTACACGCCGGTGTTCGATACGTTCTCAGACGCGCCGTTTGCGGTGTTCCCGCTGCTTTGCTGGCTGCCCGTCATATTGTCGACACCGCTTTGGATAGCGCTGCCGGCAGCGGATACGCCGCCTTCGATGGCGCTGCCCGCGGCGGACACGCCGCCCTCGATAGCGCTGCCGAGAGAGCCGCTTGCGCCGCCCATGCTGCTGTTCATGCCAGCGGAAGCGTTGTTATGGTTCGAGCTGACGTTTGACTGGTTGTCTGTAACGGTTCCGTTGACACCGTTGCCGATTTTGCCGTTTTCCGCGCTGCAGCCGACAAATAATACGGCCATGCAGCTGACTGCTATGATAACGGAAAGTATCTTTTTCATTTTTACACTCCCTGAAATAATGGATTGCCTTTCGGCACAGTACTATTCATTTCCGTTTTCGGCAGAATCATGCATCTGTTTTTAAACATGTATTTATGTTTAAAGAACCGGGCTTAAATCTTTTTTTAATCGGTCGATGATTTTCTTTTCGAGCCTCGATATGTAGGATTGTGAAATGCCAAGCAAATCCGCGACCTCCTTTTGTGTGTGCTCCTTGTTTCCGCTTAATCCAAAGCGCAGCTCCATGATTTTTTTCTCCCGCTGCCCGAGCTTTGATACCGCGTCGAGCAGCAGGTTGCATTCTGCCTCCTGCTCGATGTTGCGGTTGACGATATCGCTGTCGCTCCCGAGTACGTCGCTTAATAAAAGCTCGTTTCCGTCCCAGTCTATATTGAGAGGCTCATCGATTGAAATCTCGTTTTTCAGCTGGGAGCTTTTGCGAAGGAACATCAAAATTTCGTTTTCGATGCAGCGTGAAGCATATGTCGCCAGCTTGATATTGCGCGCGGGGCAGAAGGTGTTGACCGCCTTGATTAGCCCGATTGTCCCAATCGAAATCAAATCCTCCACGCCGGCGCCGCTCGTTTCGAATTTTTTTGCAATGTAAACGACAAGGCGCAGGTTATGCGTAATGAGCGGCTCGCGCGCGTTTTTTTTACCCGCGGAAATATTTGCCATTACAATTTGCTCTTCTTCCGCCGTCAAAGGCGGCGGAAGCGTCTGGGAGCCGTTGATATAAAATACCTCGTCGGTAAAACCAAGCATCCGCCTGATTTTGTAAAATAGTTTTTTGAATAGATTCATAGCAATTCCCCCAAAAGCTTTAATCGATGCACTGCGTATTGATAATTGCACGGCATTCGCCGCTCAAGCGTTCCCTTTCGCATACGGCTATGTATATTTCACGCATACAGAGCGTGTCGTCTATAAAAACCTGCTTCGGCTTGAATGCGGGCAGTATCCCTTCCCCGCCGATTGACTGGAACGGCACGAACCGGACGCCCGATGACGAGGGATAAGCGCCTTCGCTTCCAGCCGCGCATTTTACTAAAAAATATTCTTTGATGGATTCGGGTACAATATCTTTTATGGTATTGAAATCCACGACGATAACAGGGCTTTGCGAAAAAGGCTCAACGAGGCTGCTGCCCGTGTCGAGTTTTCCAAAAAATTCGGCGCGCCGCCCGTTTTCTGCGGCAAGCCTGACCCTGCAAATTACCTTTTGCGGAGCTTCGCGGCCGGACAGCCGGCTAACAAGGCGCAGGACCAGATAGCAAATGAGCGTGGAGACAATCAGCACAAGCGGCGAAAGATTGAAATACACGGCGCCGTTGTTGATAACCATGCCCTTCGGCGTAAAGGCAAACCACAGCGCAATCATCGCGCCGCCGAAGCAGAAGCTGATAAGCAGGAACGCCGCGAAATTTTTTAAAAAGACCTTAAACGGCTGTCGTCCAAACGTCAAAAAAACCGTTCCGGCGGCAACGAGCATTTTTATGCCAAAATTCAGCACGCTGTGCAGCGGCGGCAATAATATAATAAGGGAGCATAACGCTCCAAACGCGGCTCCCAGAACAATCCGTCGTCGTTTTGGTGAAAGCTTTGTGAATTTCGAGGCCGCAAGCAGTATAAAATAATTGATAAACAGATTCAGGCACAGCAAAATATCTAAATAAACCGTCTGCTTGATACCGCTCACATCCTTTCCTGTAGCCGGTGCAAAGCTATTATTGCACATAGTTTTCAGATTTATTGTCACAATCTGTTTTCCCATAAAGAAAAAAGAAGGGAGTTTTTTTCATTGGCGGTCGGAATTGTAATCGGCTTCGTAATCGGCAGCATGACGGGTGTATGCGTCATGTGCTTATTCCAAATCAACAGAAAACATTGATTCAAATTTAAGGATTTTAAAACACAACAAACAGCGTTTCCTTTTATTTTTTATGAAAAAAGAATAAAAAACAGCCTTTTATTGTGTGAAAAGCATTGACGAGCAGACGCAATCTGGTATAAAATAGCAATATACATTTTTTCTGGTGGTGATTCAAATGGCACTTGAAACGGTCAACCAGGTCAAGGAAGCGGAACAAAGGGCCCAGCAGGCCGAACAGGATGCGCGCCAAAAGGCGCAGCAGATTCTCGACAGGGCAAACAAAGACGCTGAACAGGCCGTCCTTAAAATGGAACAGGAAGCGCATGCCCGTGCACAGCAGCGCATCAGGCAGGCTCAGGAGCAGGCTGACAGCATGCTCAAGGACGCGCGGGAGCAGGCGCAAAAAGAAACGGCGGCGCTTGAAGCGGCGGCAATGAAAAAACAGTCCGCGGCAATCGAAAAAATTATCGGGCGGATTATCTGAACGCTTTCAGTCTATACCGCCTGTCAAGCGTTTAAAAACGGAGGTGCTGTAAATGGCTGTACTTGAAATGCAGCGAATCAATATCTACGCATTAAAAAAGCACCGGAAGGCAATTTTAGAGGCGCTCCAGCGCAAGGGAGCAGTGGAAATCGAAAACCTAAAGCTTGAACACAGCGTCTTTTCCAAGGAAGAAACCGCACAGAAGCAGGCGGTCTTTATGAAAAGCTCCGCCTCAGCGGGACAAGCCTATGCGGTTTTACAGGAATATTTTCCGGAGAAAAAATCTCCTCTTTCCATGTTCGAGGGAAGGAGCCCGCTTTCCGTTGAGGACTATTACGCTTTTGTAGATGACGCCCAGGAAATCATGCGTGTCGCTTTTGAAGTCAATTCCCTGCGTAAGGAGGTTGCGGACAACAAAGCGGAAATTATCCGCCTGGAATCCCAAATCGAGGCGCTCGAGCCATGGGAAAGCTTTAATCTTTCGATGCGCTTTCCGGGTACAAAGACGACCGCCGCCTTCATCGGCGTACTTCCGGAATTTTGGACATACGAAGCCGTCATGGAGCACCTGGCACAGGAATCGCCGGAAACGGACGCGCTTTCGCTTGAAATCGTGAGCGCTACAGACTATCAGACCTGTATTTTCCTGCTGTGCAGGAAGCAGGATGAAGAGAAGGTAGGCGCAGCCCTTCGGTCCATTGGCTATGCAAAGCCGCCGGTTGCTTCCAAATTCACGCCGTCAGAGCGTATCGCGGAGCTTGAAGGAAGAATCGAAGAAGCGGAGCGTGCAATCGACAAGGCGGAGCTTATGATTCAAAGCTTCCGCGGCATGAAAAACGCGTTTCGTTTTATGGAGGATTATTACGTCATGCGCGCCGAAAAATACGGCGTAATCGAAAAGCTCGAAAACTCAAAGCATGTGTTCATCCTCACCGGCTATATCGTAAAAAAACGCGGGCAGGCCCTCGCTTCTGAGCTGGAACAAAAATACGGCGCCGCGGTTGAGCTGGAAGCGCCGTCGGCACAGGAACAGCCGCCCGTCGTTTTAAAGAACAATAAATTTGCCCGTCCGGTCGAGAGCGTGCTTGAAACGTACAGCCTGCCCGGCAGGGGCGAGGTGGACCCCACTTCGCTGATGTCGGTTTTCTATTATATCTTTTTTGGTATGATGTTCTCAGACGCGGGTTACGGCCTCGTCCTTGCGCTCGGCTGCGCGTTTGTCCTGAAAAAGTTCAAAAACATGGAGCAGGGGCTGAAAAAGAGCGTCCAGATGTTTTTGGGCTGCGGCATCTCCACCATGTTTTGGGGCATCCTTTTCGGCAGCTATTTCGGCGACGCGGTCACGGTCATCGGCAAAACGTTTTTTAACGCCGATGTTGCAATTCCGCCGGTATGGTTCAATCCCGTAGAGGGCACCAATTCCATGACGCTTTTGATGGTCGCCTTTCTGCTCGGCATCATCCACCTGTTTATCGGCCTTGGCATCAAGGGCTATATGGATATCAAAAACGGCAGGCCGCTCGATGCTGTTTACGATGTATTGAGCTGGTACCTGCTTGTGGGCGGAGGTATTTTGGCCCTGCTTTCGATGGACATGCTCAAGTCCTTAACCGGATTTGTGCTCCCGCCCGTTTTTCTGACAATCGGCGGCGTGTGCGCGGCTGTCGGCGCGGTCATTATCCTGCTCTTTGAGGGGCGCGGCTCCAAACCGGTCAAACGGCTGCTCAAGGGCGCGTACGGCCTTTACGGCGTGACCAGCTATTTGAGCGATATCCTTTCCTATTCAAGGCTTCTGGCCTTAGGACTTGCGACCGGCGTTATCGCGCAGGTGTTCAATCAAATCGCTTCCATGTTCGGCGGCGGTGTCGGCGTGATTCCGTTCATCGTCGTGTTCATTATCGGCCATACGCTCAACATCGGCATCAACGCCCTGGGCGCGTACGTCCATACGAACCGTTTGTCGTTCGTTGAGTTCTTCGGTAAGTTCTATGAGGGCGGCGGAGTGAAATTCACCCCCTTCCAGATAAACACCAAGCACTACAAAATCAAGGAGGAAAATTAACCATGGATAACTTTGGAATTGTTTTTGCATTAATCGGGGCGGCGCTTGCCACCTTTTTGGCCGGCACGGGCTCAGCTATCGGCGTAGGAAAAGCCGGCGTCGCGGCTGCGGGCGTTCTGACGGAAGACCCGTCCAAATACGGCAAGGTACTTATCCTCCAGCTTTTGCCCGCTACACAGGGCATTTACGGGCTGCTGGTCGCGTTCCTTGTCCTTGCCAATACAGGCATCCTCGGCGGCGACCCAAACATTTCTGTTACAAAAGGGCTTCTCTACTTTGCTGCATGCCTGCCGATTGCGTTTGCGGGCCTGTTTTCCGCCATCCACCAGGGCAAATGCTCGGTCGCGAGTATCGGCACCGTTTCCAAAAAGCCTGACCAGTTCGGCAAGGCGCTGCTTCTGCCTGCTATGGTCGAGACATACGCCATCCTCGCACTGCTCGTTTCCATGCTTGCAATCTTCAATATTCCAAACCTGCCCTTTTAATCCCGCATGAAAAATAACCTGGACGGGAGCATTGCCATATGAATGGATTAGATAAGATTTTAGACGAGATTAAAATGGAATCCGACGAGGTTTCCGCATCGATTATAAAGGAAGCGCAGGATAAAGCCTCCGAAATCGCGCGGCAAGCGCGGCAGAAGGGGGAGGAAGCCGTAAAGCGCATCGACGGTGATACAAAGCAGAAGTGTGACGATATCCTTGCAAGGGGGCGGTCGGCTTCGGAGCTTTATAAAAGGAAGGAAGCGCTCAAGGCAAAGCAGGACATAATCTCCAGGGTACTGCTCGACGCAAAGACTACCCTGCTCAATTTGCCTGAGGACAAGTATTTTGAGCGTATCCTCCAAATGGTTGAAAAACACGCGCTTGAAGAGGAGGGCGAAATCGCCTTCAGCGAAAGGGACAAAAAGCGCCTGCCGAAGCTCTTTGAGGCAAAGCTGAAGCTTGCGTCAAAAAACAAGCTGAAGCTCGCGCAGCAGCCGGCGCGCATCGACGGCGGTTTTCTCCTGCTGTACGGCGGCATAGAGGAAAACTGCTCGTTTGAAGCACTGTTTTCCGATATGCACGAGCAGCTCCAGGACGAAGTGCGTACGCTGCTGTTTCCTTAAGAAAGGGGGCTTTACCGCCTTATGTCGGAAGAATACACCTACGCGGTCGCGCGTATCAGGGCAAAGGAAATGAAGCTCCTTACTAAGAGCGACTTGAACGCCCTTTTGTCCGCCAGGGACTATGACGAATGCATGCGCCTGCTTTATGACCACGGCTGGGGAGAGGAAGGAAAGACGCTTTCCGCGCCCGCTCTTTTAAAAGCCGAGCAGGAAAAGACATGGTCGCTCATGCGCGAGCTTGTGGACGATATGAGCGTTTTTAACGTGTTCCTTATCCCAAACGATTTTCACAATTTAAAGGTTTCCATCAAGGCAGTCACACGCGACGCAAACCCCGCGGGCATGTTTATAGAGAACGGGACAGTTCCGGCCCAGACGGTATATGAGGCCGTAACAAAACGGGATTACACGGACCTTCCCGAGTATCTGCGCGGACCGGCTGGCGAAGCGCTCACAGCGCTTTTGCAGACGGGCGATGGTCAGCTTTGCGACGTCATACTCGACAAGGCGTCGCTTGAAACGGTGCATAGGCTCGGGCAGGAATCGGACAACGAGGTAATCCGGCTTTACAGCGAGCTGACGGTTGCCTCCGCCGATATCAAAACGGCGGTGCGCTGCGTCAAAACAGGAAAGACGGCGGAATTTATCAAAAAGAGCCTTGCTTCCTGCTCGTCGCTCAACGTAAACCTGCTCGCGTCAGCGGCGGCAAAATCGCTTGAGGATATTTACGGTTATTTACAGTTTACCGATTACGCGGGCGCGGTTGACGCGCTGAAAACGTCTCCAACCGCCTTTGAAAAATGGTGCGACGATTTGCTGACCGATAAAATCAAACCGCAGAAATGGGAGCCGTTTTCCATCGGGCCGCTCGCGGCGTATATCATCGCGCGCGACAATGAAATTAAGGCCGTGCGCCTGATTCTTTCAGCAAAATTAAACGCGCTCGATTCGGAAGCAATCAAGGAAAGGCTGAGGGATATGTATGTATAGGATTGCAGTAATCGGCGACCGCGACAGCATCTATGGCTTTGCGGCGCTCGGACTCGATATCTATCCGGTCGAATACGGGCAGGACGCATCTGAACAGCTCAAAACGCTCTGTAACGGCGAATACGCCGTGATTTATATTACAGAAGCGCTGTTAAAGGATTACGACAAGGAGCTTTTGCGTTACCGCGAACAGCAGGTACCGGCCATCATCCCGATTCCGGGCATCACGGGAAACAACGGCATGGGGATTGCGGCCGTCAGGCAATTTGTCGAAAAAGCCGTCGGGTCGGATATTATATTCAACGATTGATTTTTAAAATATAGAAGAAAACCCATCGAAGGGAATGAATGCTACAATGAGCACAGGAATCATCAAAAAGGTAGCCGGGCCGCTCGTTATCGCTGAGGGGATGCGCGACGCGAACATGTTCGACGTTGTGCGTGTAAGCGGACAGCGCCTCATCGGCGAGATTATCGAGATGCACGGCGACCGGGCTTCCATACAGGTATATGAGGAAACGTCCGGCTTAGGCCCCGGAGAGCCTGTTGAATCGACCGGAGCGCCGTTGAGCGTGGAGCTTGGCCCCGGGCTTATCGGCAGTATTTACGACGGCATCCAGCGCCCGCTTGACGACATCATGAAGCTGAGCGGCAACAGCCTGCACAGGGGCGTAGAGGTCCCGTCGCTCAAGCGCGACAGGAAATGGAGGTTTGTCCCAACGGCTAAAGCCGGCGACAAGCTTTCCGCGGGTGACGCGATTGGAACCGTTGAGGAAACAAAGGTCGTCACCCAGAAAATTTTAGTGCCGCCAAAGGTTTCCGGCATACTCAAATCAATTAAAGAGGGCGAATATACTGTCGACGAGCCTGTTGCGGTCGTCACCACGCCGCAGGGTACCGACGTAGAAATCACGCTCATGCAGAAATGGCCGGTCCGTGTTGGACGCCCCTATAAAAGAAAGCTGTCCCCCGAAATGCCGCTTGTCACAGGCCAGCGTGTTATCGATACGCTGTTCCCCATAGCGAAGGGCGGCGTCGCCGCTGTTCCGGGTCCGTTCGGAAGCGGAAAGACCGTCGTGCAGCACCAGCTTGCAAAATGGTCGGAGGCGGATATCGTCGTCTATATCGGCTGCGGGGAGCGCGGCAACGAAATGACCGACGTACTAAACGAATTCCCGGAGCTTATCGACCCGAAAACGGGCTATTCCCTGATGGAGCGCACCGTGCTCATTGCGAACACGTCGGATATGCCGGTTGCGGCACGTGAAGCGTCTATTTATACAGGCATCACCATTGCGGAATATTTCCGCGACATGGGCTTTTCCGTCGCGCTGATGGCTGATTCCACCTCCCGCTGGGCAGAGGCTTTGCGCGAAATGTCAGGCCGTCTTGAGGAAATGCCCGGCGAGGAAGGCTACCCCGCGTACCTCGGCAGCCGCCTTGCCCAGTTCTATGAAAGGGCGGGCCGCGTCATTACGCTTGGTTCTAAGGATGAACAGGGCGCGTTGTCCGTTATCGGTGCTGTGTCGCCTCCGGGCGGTGATATATCCGAGCCGGTTTCGCAGGCGACGCTGCGTATCGTCAAGGTGTTCTGGGGACTCGATTCCGACCTTGCCTACAAGCGCCATTTCCCGGCAATCAACTGGCTCAAGAGCTATTCGCTCTATCTCGATACCATGGCGCAGTGGTTTAACGACACAGTCGCACCCGACTGGATGGAATGCCGCCACAGCCTGATGCGCCTGCTCCAGGAGGAGGCGGAGCTGGACGAAATCGTCAAGCTCGTCGGTATGGACGCGCTTTCCGCGCCAGACCGCCTGAAGCTGGAGGCCGCGCGCTCTATCCGTGAGGATTTTCTCCATCAGGACGCGTTCCACGAGGTAGACACCTATACGCCGCTCGATAAGCAGCATATGATGATGCTCTTGGTGCTTGCGTATTACGACAAAGCGGCCGCGGCGCTCGATAAGGGCGCGACGGTCGACAGCCTGGTTAAGCTTCCGGTAAGGGAACGGCTCGGGCGGTTTAAATATATCCCGGGCGACCAGACGAAGAAGGAATTCGGCGAGCTGCTTGACCAGCTCGACCGTGAAATAGGAAAAGCAATCGATGAAGGAGGCGACCTCTGATGCCAAAGGAATACCGTACAATTGAAGAAGTCGCCGGCCCGCTTATGCTCGTCAAGGACGTTGAGGACGTCCACTTCAACGACCTGGGTGAAATTGAGCTTGCAAGCGGCGAAAAGCGCCGCTGCAAGGTGCTCGAAATCAACGGCTCGGACGCGCTCGTCCAGCTGTTTGAAAACTCCGCGGGCATCAACCTTTCCGACAGCAAGGTGCGTTTTCTCGGAAGGAGCATGGAGCTTGGCGTCAGCCGGGACATGCTCAGCCGCGTATTCGACGGCATGGGCAAGCCGATTGACGGCGGCCCTGACATCCTGCCGGAAAAGCGCCTCGATATTAACGGCCTGCCGATGAACCCGGCGGCGCGCAACTATCCGCAGGAATTCATTCAAACGGGCGTTTCCGCTATTGACGGCCTGAATACGCTCGTCAGGGGGCAGAAGCTGCCGATTTTCTCAGCCTCCGGCCTGCCGCACGCAAACCTTGCCGCGCAGATTGCGCGCCAGGCGAAGGTGCGCGGTACGAACGAGCCGTTCGCCGTTGTGTTTGCCGCGATGGGCATCACGTTCGAGGAATCGAACTTCTTTATTGAAAGCTTTAAAGAAACGGGCGCAATCGACCGCACGGTCATGTTCGTAAACCTTGCGAACGACCCCGCCATCGAGCGTATTTCCACGCCGCGTATGGCGCTGACCGCCGCCGAGTACCTCGCGTTCGACGCGGGCATGCACGTGCTCGTCATTATGACCGATATCACAAACTATGCCGACGCCCTGCGTGAGGTTTCCGCCGCGCGCAAGGAGGTTCCCGGACGAAGGGGATACCCCGGCTATATGTATACGGACCTTGCTTCCCTCTACGAACGCGCGGGAAGGCAAAAGGGCAAAAACGGCAGTATTACCCTGATTCCAATCTTAACCATGCCCGAAGACGATAAAACCCATCCGATTCCCGACCTTACCGGCTATATTACGGAAGGGCAGATTATCTTGAGCCGAGATTTGTACCGCAAGAATATTGCGCCGCCTATCGACGTACTGCCGTCTTTGAGCCGTTTGAAGGACAAGGGCATCGGCGAAGGCAAAACGCGCGCCGACCATGCCAACACGATGAACCAGCTCTTCGCGGCCTACGCCAGGGGCAAGGACGCAAAGGAGCTTATGACCATCCTTGGCGAAGCGGCGCTGACGGACATCGACAAGCTCTATGCAAAGTTTGCGGACGAATTTGAAAAGCAGTATGTCTCCCAGGGCTACGAAACAAACCGTGACATTGAAGAAACGCTCAAAATCGGCTGGAAGCTGCTGTCTATCCTGCCCAGAAGCGAGCTCAAGCGTATCAAGGACGAATACCTTGACAAATATTACGGCAAAGACTAAAAAGCGAGGTGAACGGCCTTGGCGTCAACCACAGTCAACCCAACCAGAATGGAGCTTACGCGCCTGAAAAAAAAGCTCGTCACCGCCATGCGCGGCCACAAGCTTTTAAAGGATAAGCGCGATGAGCTGATGCGTCAGTTCCTCGATTTGGTTCGGGAAAATAAGGAACTGCGTGAAAAGGTAGAGCGCGGCATTGCGCAGGCGAATAAGAATTTTGTCCTGGCGCGCGCTTCTATGTCCGACGAGGTGTTAAACGCCGCTTTGCTTGCTCCGAAACAGGAGGTTTCCCTGGAGCTCAGCACGCGCAACGTCATGAGTGTCGATATCCCCGTGCTCGATTATAAAACGCGCACGCCTGACGAGAATGATATTTATTCCTACGGCTTTGCGTTCACGTCGAGCGATTTAGACGACGCGGTCAAATCGCTTTCTGATTTGCTGCCCGATATGCTCCGCCTTGCGGAGGTCGAAAAATCGTGCGAGCTGATGGCAGGCGAAATTGAAAAAACGCGCCGCAGGGTTAACGCGCTTGAACATGTGATGATTCCACAGACACAGGAAAACATCAAGTACATCACAATGAAGCTTGACGAGAACGAGCGCAGCACGCAAATCCGCCTGATGAAGGTTAAGGATATGATGCTCAAGGAAGCACACGGCTATTAAACAAAAAGGCAGCCATATGGCTGCCTTTTTTAAACCAATTTTTATTTTGTACAATTTTGAGTCCTGTTTTAAAACGTGCCGTTTCTTGGATTTCTTGATAAAACTTTCTATGTTCAATCAAAAGAGGAAAACCATTTCGGCGGTTTCCCTCTTTTGGAATCACCTTTCCGCCGACAAGGGAAAACCTCGTCGCAGGTTTTCCCTTGACCCTTTCCAGCCGAGCAAGGGGCTGCGCCCCTTACAAACCCCACACGATAGAAACCATGCCGTTCCTCGTTTTATGTCTGGAGGCGTAGAACAGATACTGCGGGACGTTTCTGCGCCGCGCCTTCGCGCGGAGTACCTCCTAAGGTTGGTACTTTTTTGGTATGTGGAGTGCTTCGTGAGTGAAGTAATTTCACCAAAATTTTCTTTCATCTTTTGTCAATCCCAAAATGTAGTCAGCAGAAACATCATAGAATTTTGCAAATTTTATAATGTAGCTCGCCTTAATCTCATTTTCTCCAACTTCATACCGCCTGTATTGTTCCTGCTTTACTCCTATTGCATCGGCTATTTGCTGTGTGAAAAATTTTTTACGCTACACTTGTGTTCGTTTTTTAAGACATTTTTAAAAAAGTATGTTATAAAGGTATAAAGAAGTGTTAAAGGAGGATGTTTATGAGTGAAACGGTAGAAAAAAAGTTGCTTTCGGGGCTATTGGAGGAAACAAAACTAGATGCGGACGTACTCGAGAAAATAGGGTTTGCGAGCAGGGCGTTCTATGTGTTCCGTTCGTTTGATGTAGTGCCGTTTGGCGACTGCGAATATGAGGATTACTTTTGCCTTGCGTGTTTGACGGCAAGCCTTTCCTCCTGCGGCAGCCAGATGGAGATTGAAAGCGGCTGCGATATGATTGCCTTATGCTTGGAGCTGAGCTTAGGCATACAGGAGAAACAGGCGGTACGGAAGGACGGCATACGGAAAGAAGGGGTTCTCTGTGATACATAACAGCTATCTGGAAGAGCTAAACGGGCTATTGCACCGGATAGCGGAAGACCCGCACCGTCAGGGGCTTTGCGCCGAAGGAAAAGAATTACAGGGCGAAACGGAGCGCGAAGAGCTGTACCTCGATTTCAGCTACCGGAAGCTGGACGAAATAGGCTATGCCCTTTACTGCTTTGAGCGGATGCAGGCGCTCGGGGAACCGCGCCTTTCTCCTGAAGAATGGCAGGCGCTAAAGCACAGCTTTGTGCTCGGGAGCCTTGCGGTAAGCGGCGGCAGGCCGTCCCGTGAAGAAACCATTAAAAAAGCATATGGTCAGATAAAAGAAACGCTCACGCATTGCGTGGGCATAGCGTACCATACGGACAAGCAGGAGGAAGGCATATAGAAACTCCGGCGAAAGCCGCGCAAAAGTACCACTCACAAAGCACTCCACATACCAAGAAAGTACCGCACCCACGAGGTACTCCGCGCGAAGGCGCGGCGCTGGAACGTCCCGCAGTATCTGTGCTACACCCCGTACATAAAACGAGGAACGGATAGTTATCTCTTAGGGGGATTTTCAAGGGGCTTCGCTCCTTGAATCGGCTGTGGAGGGATAGGCGGAGGGCGGCGCGATGCTTTGCCGCCCGTAAGCCGTAAGGGAACCCATCGAAAGGGTTCCCTTGGAAAAGCGCTCGAAGAGGGGTTACAAAGGGGAGGAACAGCCGCAACTGTTCCCTCCCCTTTGATTGAACATAATAAGTTTTATGAAAAAACCCAAGAAGCAGATGGTTTTCTTCAAAAAGAAAGAAGCAGGATGCTTAATAAAAACCAAGAAGCAGAACGCTTCATTTATAAACCGGGAACAAAGGGTTTTATAAAAAATTCAACTAAAAGAATTTGCAAAAACACTTTTTGCATATAACAGGAGGTCAACGAGTGGCGATTCTTTCCGTTCAAAACCTGTCGCTTTCCTTTTCGGAACGCGTCCTGTTCGAGGACGTAAGCTTCGACGTGGAGGCGAAGGATAAAATCGGTTTTATCGGCGCGAACGGCGCGGGCAAAACCACTATCTTCAAAATTATATCGGGCTTGCTGGAGCCGGGCGCGGGCGGCGTGTTCAAGGCAAAGGACGTGCGCGTCGGCTGGATGGAGCAGCACGCGAACGCCGATAAAAGCAAAACGGTATATAACGAGCTTTTGACCGTCTTCTCCCGTTTTGAAGCGATGGAACAGCAGCTCGAAACGCTGGCGCGGCAAATCGAAGCAGACGAAAACGGCCGCGACGCGTTGATTGCGAAACAGCTTGCCCTTCACGAGCAATACGAAAACGACGGCGGGCTGACCTACAAAAGCCGCACGCGTTCGGCTTTAATGGGGCTTGGTTTTTCCGGCGCCGAAATGGAGCTGCCCTGCGGCGCGCTGTCCGGCGGACAGCTTTCAAAGCTGAGCCTTGCAAAGCTTTTGCTATCCGGCGCGAACCTGCTTTTGCTCGACGAACCGACCAACCATCTCGACATCCCATCGGTGGAATGGCTCGAGGGCTTTATCCGCGATTTCAGGGGCGCTGTCATCGTCATTTCGCATGACCGTTATTTTCTTGACGCGGTAACGAACCGCACCATTGAGCTGGAGCACCAAAGCATAGCCTCCTACAGCGGTTCCTATACGGAATTCATGAAAAAGAAAGAAAAGATAAACGAGGACTTAAAACGCAGGTACGATAACGATATCAAAGAAATCAAGCGTATCGAGGGAATCATCGAACAGCAGAAGCGCTGGGGGCGCGAGCGGAATTTTATTACAGCCGAAAGCAAGCAAAAGCAGGTTGACCGGCTGAAGGACGCGCTGGTAAAGCCTGACGGGGAGGTAGAGACGATTCATTTTTCGTTCAACCCCAAACGCGAAAGCGGCAACGACGTTTTAATCTGTGAGGATTTATCCAAGGCCTACGGTGAAAAAACGCTCTTTGAGCATGTAAACCTGCACATAACCAAGGGAGACCGTGTTTTCCTGCTCGGCGCAAACGGCTGCGGCAAAACGACGCTCTTCAAAATCCTGACCGGCCGTATCGAATCCGGCGGGGACGTGCGCTTCGGCGCAAACGTGGACGTTGGTTATTTCGACCAGGTGCAGTCCGACCTGCATCTTGACAAAACGGCGCTCGACGAGGTCTGGGACACGTTCCCAGGCATGACACAGACACAGGTACGCACAGCGCTCGGCTCCTTCCTGTTCAAAGGGGACGACGTGTTCAAGCCGGTAAAAGCCCTGAGCGGCGGGGAACGCGCGCGGGTCGCCCTGCTCAAGCTGATGCTCGCGGGTTCAAACTTCCTGCTGCTCGACGAGCCGACCAACCATCTCGACACCGCCTCGCGCGAGGCGCTCGAGGACACCTTAAAGGCCTACGGCGGCACGATGTTTATCATCTCGCATGACCGTTACTTCATCAACAAGCTGGCCGGCAAGGTCATTACGCTGTCGCAAAACGGCGCGAGGGAATATCTCGGCAATTATGACAACTACCTGGAAAAGGCAAAAGGGTTGCCCTCCCCCGCGGTATCCCCTGCAAAGGAAGAAAAGCCCAAGCAGAACGAATACTTCCAGCGTAAGGAACAGCAGGCGGCAAGGCGCAGGCTCCAGACAAAGCTCAAAAATTGCGAGGCGCTGATTACACAGCTTGAAACACAGGCAAAAGGGCTTGAAAACGAGCTTAATCAGCCTGAAACGGCCTCGGATTTTGAAAAGCTTACGGAGCTTACCGCGCGGCTTGAAACCCTTCACAGGGAACAGGAGCGGCAGATGGAGCTTTGGGAGGAGATAAGCCTCTCGCTTGAGGAGTTTGAAGGGGAAGCCTTTTGAAATATATAAATCATAAAACCAGTTTTATTTCAAAAAAAGAGGGAAACCATTCATACGGTTTCCCTCCTTTTATTCGTTTGAGCTTACTCAAAAAATTCCCTTGAATACTCCACGACGCCCCGTATACCGTGCAGCCCGTTTTCCAGCAATTCAATTGCCATAAAGGATTCGTCCGGAACCTCAAACGGCGCGGAGATATGGTACCTGCTTGCGGGCACATAGCCAAACTTCGGGTAATACCCGGCATGGCCGAGCACAATAGAGCCCTTGTAGCCGAGCGCGGCCGCAATGCTGTGCCCCTCCCGGATAAGCTTACCGCCAACTCCCTGGTTCTGCGCGTCCGGTAAAACGGAGAGCGGAGCCAGCGCCAGCAGCGTATGGCCGGAGACCTTCACCTCTGTAAAGAGAATATGGCCGGCAAGCCTTCCTCCGTCCTGTACCGCGACGAGTGAAAGCTGCGGGACAAACGCTGGGCTTTTGCGCAGGCGGATAACAAGCTCCTGTTCGTCAGGCGCCGGACAGTCGTCCGCTGTAAACGCGGCCTTGACCAGATCGTAAACATGCTCGTAATCGCTGATGGTTTCCTGTCTGATCGTAATATTCATCATAAACGTCTCCTTTCCGAGCGGGTCTTGTTTACAGTGTACCACACTTTTCCTGCGTTTGTCATGAGAAATTTATCCCAATCGCACGGAAATTTACGCAAAGAAAGAAAAAACGGCACGGATTTACTCCGTGCCGGTAATTTTACGCATTTATTATCCCTTTACAAGTCCCGAGACGACCTTTGCGATGTTCTCGCTGCAAAGGCCGAATTCTCTCAGCAGCTCCTTCGCGGGGCCGGAATGGCCGTAGCAGTCGTTCACGCCGATTTTCGTAACCGGAACGGGGCACGCCTCGCTCGTGACGGCACAAACGCTGTCGCCGAGCCCGCCAATGATATTATGCTCTTCCACCGTGACAATCCGGCCTGTTTCCTTTGCGGCCTTGATGATAATGTCGCGGTCGATGGGCTTGATGGTATGGATGTTAATAAGCCGCGCTTGAATGCCCTGCCCTTCAAGCTCGCGTACGGCGGCAAGCGCTTCGCTTACAACAAGGCCTGTCGCGACTACGGTAATATCATCACCTTCGTGCAGGGTAATACCCTTTCCGATTTTAAATTCATAGCTGCCGTCAGGGTCGTTGAAGCTGTCGATTGCCAGCCTCCCAAGGCGGATATACACGGGACCCTGGTGCTCTGCCGCCGCTTTGACGGCCTCTATCATTTCGTAATGGTCGGCGGGGTTCAGCACCACCATGCCGGGAATCGTCTTCATTAAGGCAATATCCTCACAGCACTGGTGTGTCGCGCCGTCCTCTCCGACGGAAATGCCCGCGTGCGAGCCGATGATTTTGACGTTCAGCTTCGGGTAGCCGATGGAATTGCGCACCTGCTCAAACGCCCTGCCCGTAGAGAACATGGCAAACGACGCGGCGAACGGGATTTTCCCGCAGGCGGCAAGGCCGGCGGCCACGCCCATCATATTGCATTCCGCGATGCCGCAGTCGACAAACCGGTCGGGGAACGCCTTCTGGAAAATTGAGGTTTTTGTCGCCGCGGCCAGGTCAGCGTCGAGCACGACGATATCCTTGTTCGTTTTAGCAAGCTCGCTTACCGCCATGCCAAAGCTTTCCCTGGTCGCTTTATTGATTACTCCCGCCATCACGCATTCGCCTCCAATTCCTTTAAAGCGGCTTCAAGCTCCGCCATTGCTTTGTTGTACTGTTCTTCGTTCGGGGCCGTACCGTGCCAGCCAACCTGGTTTTCCATAAAGGAAACGCCCTTGCCCTTGACTGTTTCCGCCAGGATTGCGGTGGGCTTGCCCTTCACGGCCTTCGCCTGTTCAAAGGCTTCCTCTATCTGGGTAAAGCAGTGGCCGCATATTTTAATAACATGGAAACCGAAGGATTCAAACTTTTTATCGAGCGGCTCGATTCCGCCTACCTCTGCAACCGGGCCGTCGATTTGCAGGCCGTTGCAGTCGACGATAACGCACAGGTTGTCAAGCTCATGATGTGCCGCGAACATAGCGGCCTCCCAGACCTGGCCTTCCTCGCATTCACCGTCGCCGAGCAGCGTATAAACCCGATAATCCTTTTGGTCAAGCTTTCCGGCAAGTGCCATGCCGCACGCCGCGGAGATACCCTGCCCGAGCGAGCCGGAACTCATATCGATGCCGGGCGTACCCTTCATATCGGGATGGCCCTGGAGCATAGCGCCCACGTGCCTGAGCTTCTCAAGTTCATCGAACGCAAAATAGCCTTTGAGCGCGAGCACCGCGTAAAGGCTTGGGCAGCAATGGCCTTTTGAAAGAACAAAGCGGTCCCTGTCCGGTTTTTTGGGGTCCTGCGGGTCTACGTTCATTTCCTTAAAATAAAGGTAGGTATAAAGGTCGGCCGCAGACAAGGAGCCGCCCGGATGGCCTGACTTTGCATGATAGGTGCCGATAACGGCGCCCATTCTCGCCTGACAGGCAAGCTTTTTGAGCGTAAGCTTTTCTGTACTGTTCATTTTATTCGTCCTTTCCCTGTAAGAAGTCACATGTGGAAGCAGGCGTTGCGCCGCTGTGTTCTCGCGGAACCGGAATTCCGCAACCGTTCCCATAATATCATAGATAGGTTGTGCTATTTTTCATCTGAAGCAAAAAAACACTTTAAAATGACAAAATAAGTTGCGTGGGCCGTGTAATCTTGATATAATCAGGTAGTTAAAGGAGGCGCGTTTCATGCTGTTGGTACTCGATGTCGGGAACACCAATATCAAAATGGGGATTTATAACGGAAAAAAGCTGGAATTCCAGGCGAGGCTTTCAACCGACCGGTTTAAAACCGAGGATGAATACGCCGTGGAATTCGATTCGATTTTCCGTGTATACAATGTGCCGGTCAAAGAGATTGACGGTGTGATTATAGGCAGCGTCGTCCCGCAGATTACGGGCCACCTGAGAAATGCCTTGCGTACGCTTACGGGCGTAGGGCCCGTGCTGGTCGGCCCCGGCGTAAAGACGGGGCTCAATATTAAAATCAATAACCCGGCGACTATGGGAGCGGACCTTGTGGCAAGCGGCGTGGCGGCGGCGAAGCTTTACCCCTGCCCCTGCATCATCTTTACCCTCGGTACGGCGACGACGATTTCCGTTATCGATGCAGACAAGGCGTTTGCCGGCGGGTGTATTATGCCGGGCGTGAGTATTTCGCTCAACGCTCTGACGGCAAAGAGCGCCTTGCTTTCGGCTATTGGGCTGGAGGCGCCAGAGCGAGTTATCGGCAAAAATACCGAGGACTGTATGAAAAGCGGCGTCGTGCTCGGCACGGCGGCAATGCTCGACGGCATGTGCGAGCGCATAGAAGAGGAGCTTGGAAGCCCTTGCAGTACAGTTGCGACGGGCGGCCTGGCAAACGTGATTGTCCCGAGCTGCAAACGCAGGATTGATTTGCGCGACGACCTGATTTTGGAAGGCCTGCGCATCATATATAACAGGAATATCATTTAACAGGAGGAAAGTGGGTAGGATATGAAATTTCAGCTTGCGCTGCTCTCGGTCAAAGACGTGGAGGTTTCCAAAAGGTTTTACGGGGAGCTGTTCGGCCAGACGGTCACGCTCGACCTTGGCAGGAACGTGACATTCAGCGGCGGCTTTGCCATCCAGCAGGATTTTGCGTGGCTCACAGGGATTGAAGAGGCGTCCGTTAAGGAGCAGGCCCATAACATGGAGCTGTATTTCGAGGAGGACGATTTCGACGCGTTTTTGCAGAAGCTCAGCGCATATGAAGATGTGCGTTATGTCCATCCGCCGAAAAAGCATGAATGGCAGCAGCGTGTTGTGCGCATCTACGACCCGGATGGGCATATGATTGAAATCGGGGAATCAATGCAGGTCATAGCAAGGCGGTACCTTGCACAGGGTTTTTCCGCGGAAGAGACGTCAAAACTCATCCAGCACCCAGTTGCGTTTGTAAAAGCCTGCCTTTGAATTAGCGGGTATTTGCTTCAAACTGAATAAACGCCTGTGCGGGCGGCAAACGCGCACCTGTCAGAATTGGTTATAATCCCCACAGCGGGTTATAATAAATAAAGTTTGCGCCGCATCCACAGTGAGCGGCAGCAGGAGGAATGTAGTATGACACAGGTAAAAAGACTTACGAATTTGCAGCGGATGGTTTTCATCGCGGTGCTCGCGGCTATCATCGTATTTTTGATGCTGACAAACCTCGGGTATATCCCGACAGGGTTTGGCTTCACTATCACGATTTTGATGATTCCAGTGGCAATCGGAGCAATTCTTTTAGGTCCCGCGGCGGGCGCAGCCCTAGGCGCCGTTTTCGGGCTGACGAGCCTTGCGACCTGCTTCTTGGGCATGGACCCTTTTGGAGTGGCACTTCTGGCCATATCCCCATGGAAGACCGCGCTTGTATGCATTGTGCCGAGGGTATTGGTCGGCTTTTTGTGCGGCTGGATTTTCCGGGCGCTTCGCAGGGTTGACAAAACAAAAATCATATCTTACGGTGTGGCGAGTGTAAGCGCAGCGCTGCTCAACACAGCGCTGTTTTTGACGGGAATTTGGCTTGCTTTCGGCAGCGACCCTGCCGTGACGCAGTATACGGGCGGTTCGTCAAACCTGTTTATCGTGATTGGCGTGCTCGGCGGTATCAACGCCATTGTAGAAGCTGTCGCGTGCCTGGTTCTCGGTACGGCGATTGCGAAAACGCTTGATGTCGTTATGAGCAAATCGCGTATGTAATAGAATATAATCTGTCCGGCGGGCGGGAGGTTCCCGTCCGCCGCCTTTTTATCTGGAAAGGATGCAGGATAAGATGAAAGAGGAAATTCTGCGGATGCTGAAGGAATCAGGAGACTATGTATCCGGGCAGGAGCTGTCCGAACGGCTCCATGTTTCACGCAGCGCCGTATGGAAGCACATCAAAGCGCTCAAAGAAGAGGGATACGTAATTGATTCTGTCACCAACCGGGGTTATCTGCTAAAAAGCATACCGGAGCTGTGGAATGAACAGCAGGTGCAAGAAAACCTGAAAACGCTCCGGCTAGGACGCGAGCTTTTGATTCTCCGTGATGTGGACAGCACCAACGAAGAATTGAAGAGGCGCGCGCGCACGGGCGCCGCGCATGGGCTTGTCTGCGTGGCGGAAAAGCAGGGCGCCGGCAAGGGAAGGCTAGGACGCGCATGGAGCTCGCCCGCGGGGACAGGCATGTGGATGAGCGTTCTGCTGCGGCCCGATATATCGCCGTTTGAGGTCTCCGGTATTACGCTCGCCGCGGGGCTTGCCGTATGCAAAGCGGTACAAGGGCTTACCGGGTGTGCTGCGAAAATAAAGTGGCCGAACGACGTGGTAATCGGCAGGAAAAAAATCTGCGGTATATTAACGGAGATGTCGGCGGAGTCCGACCGCGTCGATTTTGTGGTCGTGGGAATCGGTATAAATGTAAATACAGACAGTTTCCCTGACGCGATAACGCATAAGGCGACTTCACTTAAAATTGAAACGGGCAAACCCTTCAGCCGCACACTTTTGCTGTGCGAGGTGCTCAGGCAGCTTGAAATTTATACGGATGAATTTTTACTCAATACCTGCGGGAGCATTACGGGCGAATATAAGGAAAACTGCGTTACAATCGGCAGGGAGGTTTCCGCCGTTCGCGGCGGCGTGCAGGTGATGGGCAAGGCGGTTGATGTCACGCTGTCCGGCGCGCTTGTTATCCGGCAGAAAAACGGGAAGCTTACAGAAATTAATTCCGGTGAGGTTGTCGTACAGGGAATTTATTGATAAATTTTATATTTCCAACATATGTTTATATATGTTGGAAATTTTTTTATATATTTTGTTGACAAAAGCTGGATATTAAGTTATTGTATTGATATAAAATAATATTTTTATTATTATAAAATTTTACAAAAGTATCAGCGACCATATTTACCAAGGTAATTTAGGAATGGCGCCGCTGACCCGCCTGAAGCTGACCGTCGTAACGCCAGATGGAAAAACCTATAGGTCAACCAGCATGACGGGGAATGTACAGCTGGTTTCCCTGCCTGAACCAGTGCTCGGAACCTATCATATCTATATTGACCGAATGAACGAGTTTTGGCAAACAACCGATTTTTCGGTGGCTGTTTTGAACGGAGATGTATTGTCATGAGTAAAAAAATTAAACGCTTTCTATGTGTCCTCTTTGCTTTTCTGCTGTGTACTGGCGCTTTCTGCTTTCCGGCAAGCGCCATAGAAGATGAAGACAGGCCCTGGTTTCCTAATCAAACTGTACTTGCAAAATTCGGAACCTCCCGTGGCTATGACCTCGGCATTTATGTAGTTCATTCAGCGCCTGCGCAATCATTGGTAAAAATCGGGCCGTACTGCTTTAGCTGCGAATACTATTATCCGGAATTGGTCGGAGTATATGCGTATAAGGGCGACGAAATCCACACGCTGCAGGAGGCATACCAGAATGGCCTGGTGTATATTCATGAAACGGTCATCCAGCTCCGGGCATATCTCAAAAGCGGTATGCCCGGTTACGACGGCGTACCTTATTCCTGCTGCATTTACCGTTTTGGGGATGCAAACCTGGATGAGAAGGTCAACCTGCAGGACGTGCTGCTTGTTCAAAAGGGGATTGCGGGAATCATCGACCTGAACGACGTGAAATATTCAATTGGCGGTCTCGGAAGCCCCAAGTCTTATTTTCTTGGAGATTATAATGACGACGGGGAAGTAAACATGGAGGACGTCCTATCTATCCAAAAGTATATTGCAAAATTTGAAAAATAAAACGAAGTGAATTTCAAACAGCCCTCATTTATCCGGCGCTTTTCTTGCCAGACGGATGGGGGCTGTTTTTATAAAAAAGTTTAAATAACAGGAAAATGGTATAATTTCAGCTTTTTTCATCTATTCGATAGTTCCCTTTTTTCTATGTGAAAGATTTTTATTTAATATAGCTATTTATATATTTTTTATCGTATTTTATTGATTTTTTAGTGCCATATTTATATAATGGGGCTGGCATAAACAATGCCTGATTATTAGAAGGAGGATTATGTATGAAGAAGAGAAGCATCAAATTTTTAAGCGCGCTTCTGACCTTCGCGCTGCTATTGTCGATGCTGGGGCTTAGCGTTTCGGCAAAAACGCAGGACGAAGAAACGGCTGATAACGGGATTTTATATGGGGACGTCAATACTGACGGTAAAATTTCTGTTGCCGACGTTTTAACAGTCCAAAAGCATATGGCGTCCGTCATTACCCTGACGCAGCCGCAGGCTGCCGCAGCAGACGTGGACGGCGATAAACACATTACGCTGAGGGATGTGCTGTTGGTACAGAAGTATCTGGCGAATGTGATTGTGTCGTTCCCAGTGGAGGAAACTGATAAAGACGCATCCTGGGCGAAGAATACCATCACATACGAAATTTTCGTCAGGAGCTTTTACGACGCGGACGGTGACGGAATCGGTGATTTCCGGGGCGTCGCCGAAAAAGTGGATTATTTAAAATCATTGAACGTCGGCACCGTTTGGCTCATGCCGATTATGGAGTCCACAACCTACCACGGATATGACGTGGTAGATTACCAGTCGGTCAATCCTGACTATGGCACGATGGAAGACTTTGAATATATGCTTGGGGTGCTTCACGACAACGGCATCCGGGTTATTTTGGACTTTGTGGCGAACCACACGTCCTCTTCAAACGCCTGGTTTAAAGAGGCGCTTGCCGACAAAGACAGCAAATACCGGGATTACTATTTTATCTCAGAAGAGGAAAAGACTGAGGATGGCTGGAGGAAGGCTGAAAACGGGCTTTACTACTATGGCCTGTATGATTCCATAATGCCAGACCTTAACTACGCCAACAAAAACGTTTGGGAAGACATGAAGGCAAATGCGGGCTTCTGGCTCGATAAGGGCGTCGACGGCTTCCGGCTCGACGGTGCGAACAATATTGACGAAGACGCCGCCGTTACACATGCCTGGTGGCAGGACTTCACCACTTATGTCAAGTCCAAGAATCCTGCCGCGTTTATCGTGGGTGAAAACTGGATTACCACAATGAAGGAGCTTGCCCCGTATTTTGCGGATATGGACTCTTCCTTCAACTTTGACGCGGCAAACCTCATTGAGGAAATGGCAAGGGGCGTACAGACCGATATTGTCAAACACCTGAACGAGGGCCACGCCTATTATAAGGAAAGCGCCAACACGACTCCTTCCGTGCCGAAGGTCACAACCGATTCTGTCATGATAAACAACCACGACATGGACAGGATTGCGTCGCGCGCAGGCACAAAGGAGCAGGCAAAGCTTGCGGCGGCACTGCAGTTTACGCTGCCGGGAACTCCCTACATTTATTACGGCGATGAGCTGGGCCAGCTTGGTGAAAAGCCGGACGACAACCGCAGAGAGCCGTTCGACTGGTACGCTTCTGCCCAGGGCGAGGGTATGACCCAGATGACGGGCGACAAGTGGATGAGCCCGATGAAGTATACCCTGCCGGACGACGGCATCTCTTACGAAGAGGAAAAGGACGACCCGGGCAGCATTTATAGCTATTATAAAAAGCTGACGGATATCAGGGCGCAGTACCCTATGCTCTACACGGGTGACTACGGCAGCGTTGGCATGAACGACGGCCTGTATTCCTATACGGTAAGCGAAGACGGCGTTGGACAGAGGCTCTTTGCCGTACATAACCTGACGGGAGAGGCAAAAAAGCTTACCTTCGATTATGACGCCACAGACCTGATTTCCGGTACAAAAATCGCCGCGGGCAGTGAGTTTACGTTTGCTCCTTTTGCATCCGCCGTCTTTGAATATACGGGCGGAAAAATCCCCGCGAAGATACCGTACAACCCGCCGGTAGAGGCTGAAACTAAGGAGTATACGCTTACCTTCAAGATGACGCTCCCGGAAAACACGCCGGAGGACGAGCCAATTTATATGGTCGGCACCTTCAACAATTGGACGGTCGCGGACCCGCTCTATGAGCTTAAGCGCACATCCAAAACGACAGCGGAAATTACAATCAAGACAGAAGGTACTGTGGGCAAGCAGATGCAGTACAAATTCAACCGTGGTACCTGGGACAAGCGTGAGCAGGACGCTGAGGGAAATGACCTGATAGGCGACCTCCACAAGGAGAACCGCTATTATGAGTTTACACCGAATGCTGTAGATACAATAAGCGGCACGATTGAAAAATGGTCGGACATTGACTGACCGTGTTTCAAACAAATTGAATTCCGGTTAAGAAAGCGCCCAGTGGAAATGCCACTGGGCGCTTCTGCTATGCTTGATGCTTTTTGCTGCCGTAAACAACGGGATGGCGAATGGATGTGCTCCCGCGTGGGGAGCGACAGAGATATTTCAATGTGTATTTACGGATTCGGTATTTCAATCCACGCTCCCGCGTGGGGAGCGACATGTGCACCTCGCCGCACAGATGCGGATTATCAACATTTCAATCCACGCTCCCGCGTGGGGAGCGACAGCAAAAGAAGCCAAAGTAAAGGAGAATCGTCTGTTTATCTTTGTATAAATTCTCCAAATATCACTTCTTTTTTATATTCTATCATATTATTTTATAAATTCCAACCACAAATTTTGGTGCGAACCTCCCGGCAATTCTCTGTTTACTTCCACTTCGCACTTTAAAGCTGCTGTATGGTATTTATAACTTATGGCTTTATATTGTTTTCTGGTCACCTAAAATAAAAAGGGAGAAAGCACAGCATGCGCTCTCCCCCTTACTCGCCTACTATTCTATTGCCGTCATACCGTAACGGGCGGTGAATCTGTAGAAATGCCGGTCATCTCCGGCATGGAGAACGCAACATTCGTCGCGTGGTCTGCAATCCGCTCCAGATTTGTGAGCATATCGAGGAATACCGGACCATCCTCTGCAGTGGCAGCGCCTTCATTCAGGCGGGCTACATGGTGCTCCTTGTAGAGCTTGGTATCGTCGTCAACCTTTTCCTCTGTATTAATAATGACCTGCGCCATGCTCATATCGTGCGAACGCGTAGTGAACATATAGATACTGTCCTCAAGCACGGAGGTCACCATAGCGCTTAACAGCTCCAGCTCCTCAAGCGCGCTGGGATTCATGGGAATATTTTGATTCATCAGGCTCTGTGCGCATTCCGTGATGTTGACGGCATGGTCACCAATACGCTCCAAGTCGCTGATGACGCTGTAAAGCGAGCCAATAACACGCCTGTCCTTATCCTCAATATCGAGCCCGTTTATTTTTACGAGGTATTCGGTGATGCTGTGCGTCAGGAAATCAACGACGCGCTCGTTTTCCTCTACCTTCAATATCCGCTTTTCATCCTGCTCGAAGAACGCGCGCAGCGCATTTTTATAGCTCTTTACAGCAAGGTCCGCGAGACGGTGGGCTTCCTTCTGTACCTGCGAAACAGCTACAGGCGGCGTCGTCAGGATACGGGAATCCAGGTAAAGCGGCGCCATTTTTTCCTTCTCTTCCTCCTGCCCGGGCATAAGAAGCTGCGCGAGCCTGACGAGCAGGTTTGCAAATGGGAACAGGATGACGGTAATCCCGACATTGAAGATGATATGCACAGCGGAAATCTGCGCCGCGACATTGCCGGGGAAGATATGCTCGATTGCCGTAACAAAGCCTGGACAGAGCATTGTAAAAATTACAAATATGATTGCGCCGAGAAAGCTTATGATAAAGTTGAGCAGCGCGGTGCGCTTTGCGTTACGGTTAGCGCCGATGGAGGAAAGCGCAGCCGCCATACAAGCGCCGATATTGAAACCATATATGACGTAAACCGCATTGGGCAGCGTGATGGCGCTTGCAAGGCCAAGCGCCTGCAGCACGCCGACTGACGCCGAGCTGCTTTGGATAATAGCGGTAAATATTACACCGGCAAGCACGCCGAGCAGGGGATTGCTGAAGTTTGTCAGGAGAGACTGGAACTCCGGTGAGGAGGCCAGCGGCTGCATGGAGGTTTTCATTGTAGTCAAGCCAAAAAACAGGATACCAAAGCCCGCTATAATCTGCCCGTAATATTTCTGGTTGTTCTTTTTAAGGAACATAATCATCACAACGCCGACAAAAATAAACAGCGGGACGATGTCAGCAATATTGATAGCAAGCAGGACGCTCGTTACAGTCGTGCCGATTTTTGCGCCCATCAGGATACCGACGGCTTGTCCTATTTCCATAAAGCCCGCGTTGACGAATCCAACAACCATTGCATCCGTAGCCGACGAGCTTTGAATAATACCTGTAACTACAAGCCCGACAAGCAGCGCAAGAAAACGGTTGCTCGTCAAACGTTCAAGAAGGCCCCTGAGCTTAGCGCCCGCAGCGAGCTCCAAACCGCCGCCCATCAGCCTCATACCGAAAAGAAACAACCCCAGGCCGCCCAGCAGCAGGAATATATCATATATATTCATTTGTACTCCTCCGGATTGGTTCCGTCACCATTCCGTAACATAAATTTTACCCATGCTTTACAAACTTTTTACACATACAAAGTTATGATAGTACAAACAAAATCGAAAAATATTAAAAAAAAGAAAAATAAGGAGAATCGGCTAAATTCTCCTTATCAATCAAAAGTCTATATAAAAACGCATAGGTTTTTGTCTTTTTGCCGAGAATTTCAGGCGCTGTGGACAGCAAGCCTGTTTTTCAGCTTTGCGCGGTCGAAGGCAAAGGCAATTACCAGGAACACGACAGCACTGCCGGCTGCCTGCACCGCGTTTTCCGGAATGTTCTCAAGCGCGCCGCCCCAGACTACAGGGCTTAAAAAAGCGCCGATAAAGCCATCGCCTGCGGTTGTCCTGTCAATTGCAAGCAGTACAACCTTTGTCAGGTAATAGCCTGCGATGGTAATTATGCCCGAGGGGACGACCATCATTGCGTTACGCATGGTCAGGACCCTATCCTTCCGGCAGGTAAACGGCAGCGCTATCAGCGCTTTGATAATAAATGTGGGGAGCAGGTACATAAAATACCCGCCGAACAAATCGGACAGCGCCCCGCCTATTCCGGCGGCCAGCATGGCATACGGGGTTGGCAAAAAGCAGGCCGCAAGGTAAATGACAGAGTCTCCCAGATGGATATATCCGCCGCCCGGCGTGGGAAGCTTTACGAAATAAGTAAGCGCCGTCGTCATGGCCGCAAACATGGCGGCAAGAACCAGCAGCCTCAGGGTTTTATTTGTATTTGTCTTCATAAGAAGTCCCTTCCTCATTTTTTGGATTTATAAGCCCGGGAAGTTGTACAACAATCACGCGTTGTCATAATCTTAGCAGACAACTGACCATATTAAAATGTACAGTTTTGTAAAAAACAAAAGGTACAGTTGTACTTAGTTTACTGAATTGGCCTTTTTTCAGAGTATATAAGCTTATGCCAATTCCAAAAAGCCGTATCCCAGTAATTCTGTTTTATCGTTCAAAAAAGAAAAAAAGGGAAGCTTAAAGCTTCCCTCCATCCTTTATTTTAATGGAAAAACCAGCTTCTTCCCCGTGCCTCCCTTTCTCTTTTTTATACGCCGAAACGGCCTGGACAGCACCTTTGCGCACTCCATCACAACGAGCGGCGCGACAGAAAGCAGCCCGACAATCCCCCACTGTGCCAGGGTCAGGGGCACTGTTTTGAAAATAGCCCCAAGCGGCGCCATGGTGATAACGAGCACCTGCAAAAGCGCGCATACTATAAACGCCATAACCATTTTCCGGTTACTAAAAAGGCCGATGCGAAGAACCGAACCGTCGCTGCGCATATTAAACGCGTGGACAAGCTCTGAAAGGCTCAAAACGGCAAATGCCATTGTCCTGCCGACGGATACGGCGCCGGGCACGTCGAAAAAGCTTCGCCCTATTACAAACGAAAGCAGCGCAAGCGCGCCTATCATCATGCCCTCAAATGCAATATCGATTCCAAGCCCGCCTGAAAACAGGCTTTGCTTCTGCGCAATAGGCTTGCGCTTCATAATATCCGGGTCTACCTTTTCTACACCGAGCGCCATTGCGGGCAGCGCGTCCGTCACAAGGTTTACCCACAAAAGTTGTATAGGCAGCAGCGGCGTAGGGAGATGCATTACAGACGCGGCAAATATGACCAGGATTTCGCCGATATTACAGGAAAGCAGGAAATGAATAGCCCGCTTTATGTTCTCATAAATACCGCGTCCCTCCGACACAGCACGCACGATTGTAGCAAAATTGTCATCCGTCAATATCATATCAGACGCACCTTTTGCAACGTCCGTACCGCTTTTACCCATTGCGCAGCCGATATCCGCCGCCTTAAGCGCAGGCGCGTCGTTTACACCGTCGCCGGTCATCGATACCACCTCGCCGCGCGCCTGGAACGCTTTGACGATACGCACCTTATGCGCAGGCGAAACACGCGCGAATACGCGGCAGGTCGCTATCCTTTTTTCCAGTTCCGTATCGTTCAGGCGGTCAAGCTCCTGTCCTGTCATAGACTCTGTCTGCGGCGTTAGGATTCCCAGTTCCTTTGCAATCGCGTTTGCGGTGATGACATGGTCTCCCGTTATCATGACAGGTATAATTCCCGCTTCCCGGCAGGTTGAAACCGCGTGTTTTGCCTCGCGCCGCGGCGGGTCTATCATACCCACCAGCCCGCAGAAGGCAAGCCCGGCTTCTGACGCTTCTTTTACGGATGAAAGCTCCCTGCAGGCCACCGCGATTACACGCAGTGAATCCGCCGCCATTTCATCGTTCATGCGGATTACCGCACCGCGTTTTTGTTCTGTCATAGCGGTTTGATGCCCGCGGACACGTATCTGCGTGCAGCTTTTAAGCAGTACGTCCGGCGCGCCCTTTGTCACCTGTATGTAGCCTCCGCCCGGCATCCTGTGGACGGTCGTCATCAGCTTGCGCGCAGAATCAAACGGTATCTCCATTACCCGCGGGTACTGCCGGTCAAGCTCATCCTTTGGGTGCCCTTGTCTGGCGCTTGCAAGTACCAACGCATTTTCCGTCGGCTCGCCAAGCGCCTTCCATTTACCGCTTGCGCCCTCTATACGCGCGTTGTTGCACAGAGCGGAAAAGGTCAGAAGCTCTGTGGATTCCCCGCTGCTTAAAGCCTGCGGCCCATCCGGCGTACAGACCTTTGTAACCGTCATGCGGTTTTGCGTGAGCGTACCCGTTTTATCCGAGCATATCACGGTCGCGCTGCCAAGCGTTTCCACCGCGGGGAGCCTGCGTATAATCGCGTTGCTTTTTGCCATGCGCTGCACGCCTATGGAAAGCACAATCGTTACAATTGCGGGCAGCCCCTCCGGGATTGCCGCGACGGCAAGGCTTACCGAAAGCATAAAGCTGTCGAGAACCGGCACATGCTCGAGCATACCCATAATAAAAATAATACCGCATATCACAAGCGCGCCGTAGCCCAGTATACGTCCGGTTTTTGCAAGGCGGACCTGCAAAGGGGTCTGCGGCGTTTCTTCGTTGTTAATCATATGGGCGATATGGCCGACCTGCGTATCCATCCCGGTTTGCGTGACGGCGGCGGTCGCGTGTCCGCTTGTAATAACGCTCATTGCAAAAACCATATTACGCCGGTCTCCAATCGCCGCTTTTTCCGGCAGCCTCAGCCCGTCCTCTTTTTCCACCGGAACGGATTCGCCGGTCAGGGAGGATTCCTCCGCTTTTAAATTTGTACAGGTAATCAGCCTTGCGTCGGCTGGTACAAGGTCTCCCGTCTCCAGAAAAAGAATGTCGCCCGGCACAAGCTCCTCAGTCGGCACGGTAACACGCATCCCCTGCCGCAGCACCTTAGCGTTCGGGGCAGACAGCTTTTTCAGCGCGTCTATTGCGCGTTCCGCCTTGTTTTCCTGTGCAACCCCGATAATTGCATTTACAATAACAATCAGCAAAATAATAACCGGGTCAACCATGTCCCCGTCGCCGCTCCAAATGCTTGTAAAAAACGAAATACCCGCTGCGAACAGCAGGACGATTACCATAAAATCGGAAAATTGCTCGAAAAATTTGCGTGGAAGGCTTTTTTTCTTTCCCTCCTCCAGCTGGTTCTTTCCGTACTGTTCCAGCCGCCTGCGCGCCTGTGCGGAGCTTAATCCCTTCCCGGCATCCGTATTGAGCTCCCGTAAGGCTTCCGCCGCTGTTTTTGTATGCCAAGCCATTTTTCTTCACCTCATGTCCGGGCCTGCGCCGAAACAGCATACATCCCGTCTTTTCTTTCCATATTACTGTTCTTGTTTCCGGTTCTAACTCATTTATATGCTTTTCACCGGCGGCAAATGCAAACATGTCCGAATAAAAGCTTTTGCCCCACATTTTAACGGGAATTTGCTTTGTCTAAAGAAATTTTTTACCGACCAGGGTTTGACACACTCAATTAAAAGTAGTACTGTTTTGTTGAAGAAATACTAAATTATCAAATATTTCTATACCCAACATCTTAAAAACAAAAAAGGAGAGAGAACCATGAAAACAACGAAAAAAATTTTATCGGTAATCCTAACGATGCTGCTGCTCTCAGCCGCATTGCCAGTGGCAGCTGCTGTGCGGGCGGACGAAAACAGTGAGGCGTCATTCCATGACCTTGCAGAGCTGGAAGCTGTCATTGAATCCCTGTATAATGGGAACTATCCGGAAATCGCGCAGAAAATCAAAGAAATGCGCGGCGGCTCCTTTGCAGAAATGGCAGACGAAGTCCTTACGCTTTACTATGGCAGCTGTGGCCCCACAAGCATTGCGTTCCAGAAGGTTTTAATCGATAACCATATTTATGCCGAAACACGGATGGACTCGCAGATGTATCCGGCGCATGAATATAACCTCATGCGTGCGCGGTTTACAGACGGTACGGTAAAGTTTGTTCTGTTCGACGGCGCGTACAGGCAGTTTATGCGCAATTATTTTAAGGCAAAAATTGCGGAGGATACTGGAACACAGCCCTACGAAGTAACCGACAGCCAGGTGGATGAGGCAATACTGGCAGCAAACCTGCCGAATGTACTTATTTTTGATTTCAGCAATAAAGATGAGGCGGTCGGTAAAATAAAAGCGGCGCTCGGGGAAGCCGCAGACGCAAGCGCCTACGATTGGATTGAACGCGAGTATGAAAGCCAGGCCTATCCGGAGCCGGCGCTGCAGACGATTCATACGCGTTACCTGACGGACGCGGACGTACAAAGGCTTGAAACGGGAATTCCCTTCGGCAAGCCATTTGAAAGCGCGCTGTACCTGCGTGGCTCCTGGGATAACTATACTACCCGCAGGGAATTCAAATATATGGGCAACGGCGTTTACCAGCTCGATTTGATATATCCCGGTACAGAAGGGAGTGCCGGAATGTTTACCGTGCGCATTGAAGACGGGAACGGCGGATTTATCTACGGAACAACGGAGTCCGACGCCATTTATCCGACTATGAAAACAACGTACAACCACACCACCAGGCAATGGTTTTTAACCGGCAGCCCTGACAGCAGCGCCGATATTCCGATTGATACCAACAGCGGCAGCGTTACGCTGAGACTCGATACAAGAGCCGGCATCGACGCCCCGCACTTTCGCATGCTTCACCTCGGTGAGTCTGGAATATACGGCGACATCAATTACGACAGAAAAATAGATATTGCCGACGTTTTAAAAATGCGCAACGCGCTTTCCGGTTTAATCAACCTGAATTCTACGGAGCTTTTTCTATGCGACGTCAACGACGACGGACGCTTTACAGAGGAAGATATGCTGCTTGTCCAGAAATATATAGCCCTTTGCCCTGAAACCGGGCGCGTCGGTGAGAAGGCATATATGCCCGTCGAATAACCAGCGCACCTAAAAAAGCCAGCCAGAATGTTCTCTGGCTGGCTTTTTATTTCATATAAAGCAAAGAAAAGTCGTTTCCTGTCGAAAAATAAGTAAAATCAAAAAATATACACAATACATTTATATACTATTTGTAACAATTTTTTCTTGAATTTATAATTAAAATTATATATAATAATAACCGATAGATAGTATGCTATTTCCCATTAAAGAAAGGACGGTCCCTGTATGAAAAAAACAAAAAAAACAGCAAGGGTTCTTCTCTCTATCTGTATGGCGGTTCTTTTATGCTTAAGCGCATTTACCATGGCCGGCGCTGTAGACGAGCCACCGGCAGCGCGTTCCATCTATTATGACAATTATTACACCGAATGGGCTGACGTGTACTGCTATGCATGGAATGCAGGCGGCGAATACAATGCCGCATGGCCCGGTGAACCCATGACTCTGACAGACGGTTCCTGTTACAACATTGATGTAGACGCCGCCTTTACAAAAGTCATTTTCACCAACGGCGCGGGCGCGCAGACCTTCGACCTTGACCTTTTGGCAAAATACGACACGTTCTTTGGCAACAATACGTCAGAGAGCAAGGTAAACGGTTTCTGGCTCAACCAGAGCAATTACAGCAAGATTTATTTCTCCCCGGCAGACTTTTGGGGCGAGGATGACTGCTATGTATCGTTCTGGGGAACCAATATCCCGCAGAGCTGGCCCGGCCTTAAGATGGACAGGCCTTCCGGAACAGCCGCAGCAGCTTACATTCCCACAGCCATGATAAGCAATATAATTATCAATAACGGCGGCAACGGCAAGCAGACGGAAACGCTCACCACACCGCTTACCACCAACAGCATCGGCCTCACCGGCGAAATTATCGGGCAGGACCAGTACGGAAACGACATCTATGAAGTCAAGTTCAATGAGCCTGGTCCGGGCTGACCGTTATTTAAATCCCCGGTAAGAATCTCAAGGAACAAGTAAATCAATAGCATACTATCCTGACTTATTACATGCGTAACGAGAGGGGCTTTCCACAGCAGGAAGGCCCCTCTTTTACGCCTGCAGGGCACACAGTAAAAACCTCCTCTGTACTTGACAGTACAAAGGAGGTTTTCCATTTTAATAATGCTATTTACTTCTTGCCGGAGTACAGAACGCCTGCGGGGCGCTGGTCTTAGGCGGTTCCAGAATATTGATTCCAACGCCGTCGCCGTATGCGTCATACCATATCACATAATAGAGCGCGTCTTCATCCTGTAGAAATATGATATCGTCGTATACAATAAGGCCCTGCTGTTTATCGTAATACGCCTTGTCTGCCGGCCCAGCCGCATGGCTCTGCGCTATAGATACGTGTGCAAGCGTTTTAAAGTAATCTTGATAATAATCTTTTATCTCTTGTTTTGAAAGCAAGGTCTGAAATTTGGCGCCATTGATTTTATAATAGCCCGCGGACCATGTTTTCTGCGGGGCGGGGATTATTCCGCCGCAGCCCGTTTCATATCCCTTGCTGTTGTTATGAATTCCCATGTAAACAGAAAATGATACTAGCGCCGCAAGCAAAACAGAGCAGCACGCAATCAAAATTCCCTTTACCGTTTTATGCTTCATGATTTGTCACCGCTTTCAGATATTTCTTATGTCTTCCCTTCCATATGGATTCCCTGTGCCGCTGCCATATGGGCCGTATATTATTCATACCCGCCCATATTGAAGTTAAATCAGCCCGACAAACCGGGGGTTGCCTTTTAGATAAGCCGGGATTGTATCATTCTATTGATAAACCCAACTGATATGCTTCCTCTAAAGCATCTGTTTTTTTAATATCCCCCTTGTCTTTTACTCCTCGCACAAATATCATCCCAATATCTTTTAAATGAAAGAAATCAAGTATGAGCTGATATTGTAATTTTACCGCATCAAATAGCTCTGGCAATGTTGCCGCCCCTACCAGCAGCAATGCAAGCTTTTGTATTTTGAAATCACTTCTTAATGGGGTGTGCAGCCTGTCAATCACTGCTTTCAATTGCGCACTGATGCCATAAAAATACACAGGAGACGCTGCCACAACAATATCTGCCGTTTTCAATTTATCATATATCTCGTTCATATCATCATCTTGAAAGCACCGATTTCCCTCTCTCGTAAAACACGAATTACAACCGATACAAGGATTAACTTTATAATCTGCAACAGAAACTACTTCAACTGTATTATTCTTGGATGCACCCTTAACAAACGCCTGCGCCAATAAATCCGTATTGCCGTTTTTTCTCATACTGCCAATCAAAACCACAATTGTACTCATAAAAGGGCCTCCAAATTCTGATTTGCCGTTTACGCCTTATTAGCCAAAGGTGTGTTTATTTACATTCTAAAGCTGCACCTTATAAAAGTCAAATTTAGAACGGCATAGTTAAACCCTATTATTTGTTCTTACAAACCTGAGCAACAGTTTTCCGTGATAAAAAAGATAGCTTTTCAATCCTGTGGACATCGGTTGGAACAGGGCGGATACCGCCCTGTTTTTCGTAAAACAAAGGCTTCCGGGGATAAATCCCGGAAGCCTTTAAATACCATATTAAAATGCTTTGCCTTATTTCAGCCCTTCGTAAACGGCAACCGCGCAGGCGACCGTCGCGCCGACCATGGGGTTATTGCCCATGCCAATCAGGCCCATCATTTCCACGTGGGCCGGCACGGAAGAGGAACCCGCAAACTGCGCGTCGCCGTGCATGCGGCCCATTGAGTCGGTCAGTCCGTAAGACGCGGGGCCCGCGCCCATGTTATCGGGATGGAGCGTACGGCCTGTGCCGCCGCCGCTGGCGACAGAGAAGTACTTCTTGCCGTTTTCCTGCGCCCATTTCTTATATGTGCCGGCAACAAGATGCTGGAAGCGCGTCGGGTTGGTCGAGTTGCCCGTGATGGAAACGTCTACACCTTCGTGTGCCATGATTTCTACGCCCTCACGGACGTCGTTGGCCCCGTAGCACTTTACCGCAGCCCTCTCGCCGTCGGAGAACGCTTTTTCTTCCACGATTTTGAGCTCGCCGGTGAAATAATCGTAGTCAGTCTTCACATAAGTAAAGCCGTTGATTCTTGAAATAATGTAGGCGGCATCCTTGCCAAGGCCGTTTAAGATAACGCGAAGCGGCTCTTTCCTTGCTTTGTTCGCCGTCCTTGCAATGCCGATAGCGCCTTCGGCGGCGGCAAAGCTTTCGTGTCCCGCGAGGAACGCAAAGCACTTTGTCTCGTCCCTCAGGAGCATTGCGCCAAGGTTTCCGTGGCCGAGCCCAACGTTTCTCTGCTCCGCAACGGAACCGGGAATGCAGAATGCCTCAAGGCCGATACCAATGGCTTCCGCCGCCTCCGCAGCATTCTTTGCGCCCTTTTTGATTGCAACCGCGCAGCCGAGCGTATACGCCCAGGACGCGTTTTCAAACGCGATGGGCTGAACGCCCTTCACGATTTTGTCGGGATCAAAGCCTTTGCTCAGGCAGAGTTCCCTGGCCTCTTCAAGACTTGCAATACCAAATTCGGCAAGGCACTTCTCAATTTTAGCCATTCTTCTTTCTTTACCTTCAAAATTCACGTTGTTAGCCATAAATGAAGTTCCTCCCTTGCCTTATTCTTCACGGGGGTCAATATATTTGGCCGCACCGTCGAAGCGGCCGTACTGACCGATGTTGTTTTTATATGCCTCATCCGGGCTTGCGCCGTGGCGGATGTCTTCGAGCATTTTGCCGAGCTTGACAAACTGGTAGCCGATGACCTCGTCGTTCTCATCGAGTGCAGTTTTAAGGACGTAGCCCTCTGCCATCTCCATGAAACGGACGCCCTTAGCCTTTGTACTGAACATTGTTCCAACCTGGGAACGCAGGCCCTTACCGAGATCCTCAAGCCCTGCGCCGATGGGCAGGCCTCCCTCGGAGAACGCCGTCTGGCTTCTGCCGTAGGCGAGCTGCAAAAACAGGTTTTTCATCGCAACGTTGATTGCGTCGCAGACAAGGTCTGTGTTGAGGCATTCGAGCAGTGTTTTCCCGGGCAGGATTTCCGCCGCCATCGCCGCGGAATGCGTCATGCCGGAGCAGCCGATTGTCTCGACGAGCGCCTCTTCCACAATACCGTCCTTTACATTGAGCGTAAGCTTGCAGGCGCCCTGCTGCGGCGCACACCAGCCGATGCCGTGTGAAAGGCCGGAAATGTCTTTGATGTCATAGGATTTCACCCATTTTCCTTCCTCGGGAATGGGCGCGGGTCCATGGTGCGGGCCCTTAGCTACAGTACACATATTTTCCACTTCATGGGAATAATTCATAAGGGTACTCCTTTCGCATTGGTATAGGTATGGCAGATTTGCGGGATAATAAAACATCTTATGCAGACCTGCGTTGTACAATTCTTAATTATAAGCGCTTTACGCCTGCCTTGCAAGGGATTTCAAGCAGAATTCAAAAATTTTTGATAATTTTTTGTCAAATAAAGGCGGTGCATCCCAATGGGTGCGCCGCCTTTTCAAAAGCTATTGTTTTTTCATAATATGTCCGTCGCCGCTTACCGTGTTCATTTTAATTTTCGCGGCGCCGTTATTATAGATAGAATCGTCTCCCTGGTTTACTATGGGGAAATCACAGCGGAGCTTACCCGAAATTGAAGAGAAATTCGCGGTGAATCCCTCTCCTTCCGGAATAGTCAGGGAAACGTCCCCGCTGGTCGTACTCATTTCTACCTGCTGCGGGAAGGTATCGGACTCCACCTCCAGCTCGCCTGAAACGCTGCCGCCCGTAAAATATTTCATGCCCTTTACGTTAGCGCGGACTTCTCCGCTGGTAGTGTTCGCCTTTATTTCCGTAAACCTGCCGAACAAGTTAATTTCTCCCGAAGTACTGGAGGCTTCCGCCTTTTCCACAGCTACGCCTTCAGTTTGAAGGTCGCCAGAGGTCGATTCCAGCCTCAGCTCGGTAAAATTACACTGCGTTGCGTCTGCTTCGCCAGTAACGGTATGAAGCTTTGCCTTCTGCGCTGTCATCCCCTTCACGGTAATATCGGCGGACGTACTGTCGACAGTAAGACCAGAAAGTTTTTCCGCCAGCTCCTGCGGCACCTTGACTGCCAGCCGTTTACTCGGAACGTTCCAGGAAATTACGCTTTTGACATATCTTATCTTGAGTGTCGAGCCGCTTATCTCGTAAGCAAGCTTATATTGATCCTCAAGCTCCTTGCGGGCACTTTCCTCAAAAGATATTTTATCGCCGGTGTAAGGCTCAATCTCGGTACTGCCCACCGTCCAATTGATTTCTATCGTATCGACATTCGCAGCATCGACCTCATATTTCCCCATTACCGAGTACTCCCCGGTACCGAAATCTATAATATTGATGCCGAATCCCTTAAACCATCCTCCGGTCAGGCCCGATACCAAAATTCCAATCAATAAAAGCGCTACGACGCTCCAGCAGACAATCGCAACAACCGTCCCTGTTTTCACCCCGTTTTTCATGTCGTCTCCTCCGTTAATTCTTTTTCAGGTTAAAGCACAGGCTGATAATCTGTGCAGCCGCCATCAAAAACGCCGCGGCACTCCAGCAGGCGATTGCAGCAACCGTCCCTGTTTTTTCCCTACTTTTCATATAGCTTCCTCCGTTATTTCTTCTTTAGGTTAAAGCATAAGCTGATAATCTGTGTTACCGCTACTGCAACTAGAAAAATCAGCCACGTAATATGCCACGCGCTCGTAAAGAAGCTGATGACAAGGTACAGCATAACCGTAATGCTCCAAAGCGCCCCGTTAATAGATTTCAGCACGCCGTTGTCATGCTGCTTTACAGACTGCCATTCCTTGAAATCCTCTACCATCGTCGCGTTCATTTTAACGTATTTCGGTTTTGTCATGGAATTGAAAATAAGCAGGCCCGTCGCTGCGGCAATCATTACGAACATCAGGATAGGCCCAAGCATCATGCCCTCGATTGAAGCGCTGCTTGTACTGAAAATAATGGGCGGGATGACGCACAGGATGTAGAGCATAACCGCAACGGAAATGAGCACCGCGCTGCGCGCCTTGTACTTCTGCATCTGCTGTTCCATATTGCTGTCGCCTCCCGCCCTGTTTTCCTCCAAAAGGATACTTACGTCGCCAATACTGGAAATTGCAATGCTGTAAGCGGTTTCCTCGTCCCTGCCCTCGGTAATGAGGTCATAATACTTCTCCGTCAGATTACGGAGCATTTCTTCCTTGATTTCTTGTACCCTGACGCTCTGCGCCACGCCGCCGAACAGCGTATCGATATGGTTTCTAAGCCTTGTGTTGATATCCATGTTTATCCCTCCGTCTGAATCAGTCTGTCAATGAGCCGCTTTGCGTTCTCCCAGTCCTTTGCAAGAGAACTGTATGTTTCTCTCCCAAGCGGCGTAATCGAATAATACCGTCGTCTTGCTCCGATATTTTCGTCGCCCCAATAGGAACGGATACAACCGTTTTGCTCCAGCCTGCGGAACGCGGTATAAAGTGTTGCTTCCTTCAGCTCATACTTTCCGTCAGTCCTCTCCTGAATCGATTTGTTAATCCGGTAGCCGTAACTGTCGCCGTTAATCAGGTTTGCCAGAATAATGGTATCCGTATGGCCTCTAATCAGGTCGGATGCTATCGACAACGCCTTCACCCCCTTCTCCTTTGCCGCCGCGCCCTGGCACAGCCTGCAGGGGGTTGAGTCTCTAACGGACTTACTTCCCCTATTGCATCTATATAATATCAATATATACTTCGCCTGTCAAGGTATATATTAAATTTTTTCTAAAAAACCCAACAGGGCGCACAGCACAGAATGCCGTACGCCCCATTGGGTTTGGTTTTGGTGTTAAAAGGATGGATGGTGGGTATAAGTAAGATAGTTGTAAGTAAGGTTAATCATTACTTCCGCTTTAAGGAAACAGGTTCCTTCGGTTGGCAGAAGCCCTGTGCTGAAGCTGTTCCTGCGGCTGACTTTGCGGCCTTGAGTGCAAGCTTCGCCACAAAACGTTCAGCCTTGTTTGCTTTTTTCATTGGTAACCCCTCCTTTTTCTTTGTGAGTATAATTCACACAGCATCGCTGCTGAGACAATATCAAGCACAAGCGGCAGCATAAACGCCTGCCGTACTCCTGTTATTAAAAGCACCACAGCCGCCGCCGCAATCCCTGCGTAAACGGCAATTGCCTTTCTCCGGCAGTCTTTTCTCTGAGCTGCGCTAAGCGGTTTGTTTTTATGCGCAACCGGAGAACATTTCAATATGATTCCTCCGCTGAGCAGCAGAGATATCACAGCTGCCGTCCACATTGCCGATGTAACGGACACAAGCCATTGGTAAAGCAAGGCACAAGCCAAGAATGTTCCAACATAAAGCGTGTTGCACCGCAGGTACGTATAGCAGTGGTACCCGCCCGTATAGGAACGAAGCGCGGTAAATGCAACGAAAAACAGCAGGCCCTCCCAAAGCATGGAAAAGACAAGGCTCAGTGTAAGAATTAAAAGGATACCAAGCGCAGAAGAAAGCACAAGCTCCACTCCATAAACGTAAACATCCAGCTCTTCTTTTTCAAAGCAGCGCTTGCTTAACAAAAAAAATGCTATAGCTTCTGACAACTTATGCAGCATGAATATTCCTCTTTGCTGTGTCTTTCGTTGTCTATACTATAGCAGATTTATCACTATTTGTGAAGAGTTTTGGTAAGTTTGGTCGTTATTTCGGTAAGTTTGGTATTGGTAATACTATGCCAACACAAAACAACCCGTCTTTTTCGGTAAAATGTACCTCTCCTTTATATTTTTTTACAGTCTTCTCCAGGCTCTTCGTTCCAATGCCGTGCATTGCCTTGTCGCTTTTTGTCGTGTGAAGCCTTGGATTGGATTTTAAAACTGACTTTTCAATGGTGTTTTTCACGACAATAGACCGGTACGCTCCCTTACGCTCAAAAGCTACCTTGATTCTGCGGTTATCCTCCGGCAGCTTTGCTACCGCCTCTACCGCGTTGTCAAGCACATTCCCGAGCATGATACACAGGTCTGTATCCGCTACATCCTCGAACGCTTCTGTAACAAAAACCTGTGTGTCGATATATTTCTCATTCGCCTGCGACAGCTTTACATTTACTATCGCGTTGAGCATACTGTTTTTCGTATTGATAAATGTCCCGGTGCTCTGCTGCACCTCGTCCTCACACGCGCCGCACATTTTCAGGGCGTTATCCATATCCCCATTTTTTATAAACTGCCCGATTACAAGCAGTTTGTTCTTCATGTCGTGGCGGATTGCGGAGATGCTCTCCATACTTTTATTCGCCTGCAGGATATTTTCGTTTTGATATTTGTACTGCTGCTGCAACAGCTTATACTGCAGCTCAAATTCGCTGTCCTTGCTGATTTTAATCAGCATAATCCATATTAATACCGTTATAACTAATATCCCAATCGCAACAAATCCCAAAAACAGGGAATGCTCCCTTGTAAGGTTTGTTTCAAGGGAAATTGCATAGATTAAAACCAATATAACAATAGACAAAAGCGGAATTACAATAAATGCCGTCCAGTCGGTCCACTTCATGATGTTGAATTTATAATGCTTAAAGCGCAGAGTCAGCAAGTAAAACACAACATAAAGGGCGTTGATAAGAATCATACAGATGAAACGGTAGACTGAGCTTGAAGCCATCAGCTCATACATAGACACACCGGATATACTGCTGACCAGAAAGGCGACAGACGCGCTGATACCATATGTTCCGCAGTAAGAAAAAACAGGCACGAAAATTTTAGACATGACCGTTCCCTTTAAGCATGTAAAGCAATAGATGATTTGAAGGAAAACCAGTACATAAATTTCCAGGCCGTTAAATACCTCATAAAAATAATTTACTGAGGTGATTGCTATAATTTCTGCCCCAGAAGCAACAGCAAGGCAAGTCAGGCCTTTTTTGTCCTCGAATTTACTGCCCAAAAATTTATAGCAAAAAAACATGAAGATGAAACCTTGGAATACGTTTACAGCCAACTCGAACACGTTCCATAAAACAACGTCATTCATCTTCAAAAACCCTTTCCTTAATGAATCTGTCCTTTATTGCCTTATATCGGTTGCGGCTGATTGGGATGCTGTCCCCGTTGTCCATCACCAAGCTGCTTTTATTTACCTGATAAACATGATCCATATTGACAAGAAAGCTGGCATGAATTCGGATAAAACCATACGACGTCAGCTCGCTCTCCTTTTTATAAACACTTTCCCGTGTTTCAAGCTTGCCCTTTGTCGTCACATATGTCATGGTATTCCCCATGTTTTCCAGATAAACAATGTCAGACATATAAATTTTGGCATAGCCTCCCTTATGCTTGACCGTCAGCTTTATTTCATTGGTTGATTTATTTTTCAGGATATACGAAACCATATCCGGCAGGTCCCGGTCGAGATGGCTTTTTCTCAGGAAGCCAGCCGGATGGCTGTCGAGCGCTTCAAATACAAGGTCGTCACGGTTAGTGGTAAAGACGATTATATAATTCTCTTCGCTGTCCTTGAGCTGTTCTGCTATTTCTATTCCGTTTAAACCCGGCATCTCAATGTCTAGAAAAATTACTTCATACAGGGAGGAACGCACATCGTCTAACAGGGACTGGCCATCCCCGAACAGGATAATTTCTATGGTCTCCTCCGGCAAAAAGCTTGTAAACAGCATCTTAAGCTTATTCTTTAAGCTTTCCGCGAAAACCCGTTCATCGTCACAAACCGCGATACGCACAACCATTCACTCCTCTTCCACGACATGCTGCCTCATTCACACGGACGATTCCAATATTTTCTATCATATCAGAAAATTTTGCATTTTTCAATGATATAGCTAATTTTATTTATTATGATATGACAAGGTTCGACAAATTCCCCATATAAAATGCGTCACCAAAATAGGACAAGCGGCATAGTATAGAAGGAGCTGAAAAGCTCTGAACTCAAAAAAGGAGGACAAAGCCTATCGAATCATTCAAACTCTCTTCCGATAACGGCTTTTCATGCGTGCTGAGCGTCGTGCTCAGTCTCGTTTTTGCCGCTGCCACGGGCGTGCTATATTATATGACGTACCTTCCAAATATCATCACAGCAGTTATAATTGCGCTCGCCCTTGCCGGATTGATTCTGCTGCTGGCCGGTGCAGGCTGTCTTTTCTCTCCCCCGGGGCTCAGATACTGTACCGGAAAAACGGCGGGCTGCCTGCTGCTCGGTATCCTGGGCACAGTTCTGACAGGAACCGGCGCCCTGGCAACGACGCTTAATGTAAGCTCGGCCATAGATATCGTTCTGATTTCCTTCGGCGCGTTTTTCTTTGGGCTTATGCTTCTTTCCTTCCTGCAATATTTAAGGTACGTCTCAATGAGCCAAACAAATCTCCGATAAACCAGGCACAAACCATCCTTCCCTTATTAAATGCTGTTACCCCCCTGAAAGCAAAAGGCGGGCGCGGATGATGAATCATCCGCGCCCGCCCATGTTTATTTTTTGACGGCCGCTTTGACCGTATGCTTTGTTTTTGGATGCTCAGTCCCCGTTTGCCGTTCGTGCAGCTTTTCCCTTGCGACCGCAAGCATCAGCTTAATGCGGTTTTCCTGGTTAACACGCGGCGCGCCCGGGTCATAATCGATTGCAACAATGTTCGCACGGTCATCTATACTCTTGATTTTGCGTATCATGCCCTTGCCGCAGATATGGTTCGGCAGGCAGCCGAACGGCTGGGTACATACGATGTTCTCATAGCCGGTTTCAGTAAGCTCCAGCATTTCGGCGGTCAAGAGCCACCCCTCGCCCATTTTGCTGCCGTACCCAATAACGCCCTTGACAAGCTCCTTTGTATGGGCATATTTTCCGGGCGGGATAAAGCCGTATTTCGCAGTGCTTTCAATCATAAGCGTTTCCATCTTGACTAAATAATCGAACAAAATCTTTACCACATTAAATTTTATCCTGCTGCCGCCGTAGAGCTTAATGTCCTCCAGGCGGTTGTCGACCTTAAACAGGGCAAAGCCCATAATCCCCGGTACACATACCTCACAGTCCTGGTCGGCCAAAAACTGTTCCAGGTTGTTGTTGCCCAGCCGCGCATACTTTACATAAATTTCGCCGACGATGCCGACCTTTACCTTCGGCGTAGATTTGTCGAGCTGAATCTGGGAAAATGACTCCGCGATATTGTCAAGGATATTCTTCTGCTCCTTTATGGTAAAGCCGCTGCCGTTTTTAAATTTTTCCGTCAGCGTCTTAATCCATGAATCGACAAGCGCCATGCTTTCTCCCTTGTTGACCTCATACGGCTTTGTCTGGTTGCTCAGGAGCATGAGCGTGTCTCCGTATACAAGCGCGCCGATTAAACGGCGTATCATCGGGACGGACAGCGAAAAACCGCTGTTTTTCTCAAGGCCCGACAGATTGAGCGAAATGACGGGAACCTGTTCGAAGCCCGCTTTGCGAAGCGCCTTCCTGAGCAGGTGGATATAGTTTGACGCGCGGCAGCCGCCGCCGGTCTGCGTAATGATTAAAGCTGTTTTATTCAAATCGTATTTGCCGCTTTGCAGCGCGTGGATGAACTGGCCGATGACAAGCAGCGCCGGGTAGCACGTGTCGTTGTGCACGTATTTCAAGCCAACCTGCGCAATTTCAGGGCCTTCGGTGTCTAAAAGCACAGTATTGTAGCCGTACATGCCGAACACGTTGTTCATCAGCTTGAACTGGATGGGCGCCATCATCGGAAGCAAAATGGTGTAGTCCTTTTTCATTTCCTTCGTAAAAAGCAGGCGTCCCGTTTTGTCGTAAACTAATTGAGCCATTGTATTCCTTCCTTGCATCAAATCCGCGCGTCCTGATATCAGCGGATTTTTATTTTCTGTCCTCTCTCTGCTCCGCAATCGCGGCGAGCAGGCTGCGGATTCTGATTTTCACCGCGCCGAGGTTCGTAATTTCGTCAATTTTAATCTGGGTATAAATCTTGCCCTCGCTCTCGAGGATTTCCCTGACCTCGTCCGTTGTGATTGCGTCTACCCCGCAGCCGAACGAAACGAGCTGCACCAGGTTCATGTCGTCGCGGCCGGCAATGTACTTTGCAGCCGCATACAGGCGTGAATGGTAAGTCCACTGGTTTAAGACAGATGTACGGAACTTCTTTACACGGCAGCTCACGACGTCCTCCGAAATGATTGCGCAGTGGAAGCTTGTAATGAGCTTATCGATTCCCTTGTTGATTTCAGGGTCTACATGGTACGGCCTGCCGGAAAGGACAATAATTTCCCTGCCCTCTTTTTCGGCCTGCTCCATAATCGTTTCCCCGCGCGTGCGCACCTTCTTAAAGTATTCGCCGTATTCGCTGTAAGCCGCCTTGGCAGCCGCTTTGACTTCCTTCAGGGTAATGCCGTCAAAATATTTACAGAGCATCTCGTGCGCCTTGACCGGAAAATCCTTATGGCGGTGGATGCCAAGGTAATCCTTGATAAACGTAATATTTTTAACGTCCTTCATGTTCGCGGAGATGACCTCAGGGTAATACGCGACGACCGGGCAGTTATAGTGGTTGTCCCCCAGCCCCTCGTCCAAATTATAGGAAAGGCAGGGATAGAAAACCGTCTGTACGCCGTCGTCGATAAGCGCCTGCACATGCCCATGCATCAGCTTAGCGGGATAACACACCGTATCGGACGGGATAGTCTGCTGTCCGCGCGCGTAAAGCTTTTTGTCGGAAACAGGCGAATATACGACCTCAAAGCCAAGCGCCGTGAAAAAGCTGTGCCAGAACGGAAGCAGCTCGTACATGTTAAGCCCCATCGGGATGCCGATTTTGCCGCGCGGGCCGGGCTTCGGCTTATACGACTGCAAAAGCTCCAGCTTGTAATCGTAGATATCGAGCGTTTTATCCGGCGTTTTTTTCGTAATCGGGCGTTCGCAGCGGTTACCGCCGATAAATCTCCTGCCGTCAGAGAATTTATTGACTGTCAGGCGGCAGTTGTTGCTGCAAAGCCCACAGTTAACGACCTGTATTTCATGTGTAAAGGTCTTGAGCGCTTCCCTGTCGAGCAGCGTGCTCTTCCCGCCCTTACATCTGGATTTCGCGTATAGCGCCGCTCCGTACGCGCCCATCAGTCCGGCAATAGTCGGCCTGACGACCTCCACGCCCATTTCGCGCTCGAAGGCGCGAAGAACCGCGTCGTTCAAAAATGTGCCGCCCTGCACAACGATATGGCTGCCGAGCTCCTTCGGGCTTGAGGCGCGGATAACCTTATACAGCGCGTTCTTAACGACGCTGATGGAAAGCCCCGCCGAGATATCCTCAATCGTTGCGCCGTCCTTCTGCGCCTGCTTGACTGAGCTGTTCATAAACACCGTACAGCGCGAACCTAAATCGACCGGCTGCTTGGCAAGCAGCCCAAGCTTTGAAAAATCCTCAATCGAATAGCCCAGCGCGTTTGCAAACGTCTGCAAAAACGAGCCGCAGCCAGAGGAACAGGCCTCGTTCAAAAAGATGTTGTCGATGGTGCCGTTGTGTATTTTAAAGCATTTAATGTCCTGTCCGCCGATGTCGATAACAAATTCCACCTGCGGCATAAAGCTCTTTGCCGCCGTAAAATGCGCGACAGTCTCGACTATACCGAAATCCGCGCAGAACGCGTTTTTGATGATTTCCTCACCGTAGCCAGTAACAGCCGAGGACGCAATGTCAATCTCCGGGCAAAGCTCATAAAGCTCCTCTAAAAACTGCTTGATAATCGGGACGGGGTTGCCGCTGTTCGGGAGATATTTGGAGTAAAGCAGCTCGCCGTTTTCCCCCATCACGACAGACTTGACCGTAGTGGAACCGGCATCCATGCCAATATATACCCTGCCCTTATAATCCTTAATCTCTTTTTTAGGCACATACGCCATTTCATGGCGCTCTTTAAATTGCTCGTAGTCCGCCTTGCTTTCAAAAAGCGGCGGGTTGAACGCGAAGTTGCCGCTGCCGCTGTAATGCTCGACCTTTTTGACGACCGCGTTAAAATCGATTACTTTTTCCGCACAGAGCGCCGCGCCCGCCGCAACATAGTACAGCGAGTTTTCCGGGCAGACTCCTTCCGTATGCAGCACCTTGTCAAACCGCAGGCGCAGCCTGGGCATAAAGGTGAGCGGGCCGCCCAGGTAAACGACCTTTCCCGTAATTTCCCTGCCCTGCGCAAGGCCGGCGACCGTCTGGTTTACGACGGCGGCGAATATGCTCTCCGCAACGTCGCTTTTTCTCGCGCCCTGGTTTAAAAGCGGCTGAATATCCGTTTTCGCAAACACGCCGCAGCGCGAAGCAATGGTGTACGTCTTTTCATGCTGCGCTGCCAAATCGTTCATCTCTTCGAGCGGAACGTTCAGCAGCGTGGCCATCTGGTCGATAAAAGCGCCCGTGCCGCCTGCACAGGAGCCGTTCATCCTGACCTCCATGCCGCCTGAAAGGAAAAGGATTTTCGCGTCCTCTCCTCCAAGCTCAATGATAACGTCTGTGCCGGGGATAAAGGTGTTCGCCGCCACGCGCGTGGCGTATACCTCCTGGATAAAGTCAAGCCCGCAGCTGTCCGCCACGCCCATGCCGGCAGAGCCTGAGAGCGCCACAAGCGCGCTGTCGCTTCCCGGGACCTCTTTTCTTACCGTATTTAAAATATCCGCAATTTTTTGTGTAATCTGCGAGTAATGCCGTTCATATGTTTTATAAACCAGCTCGTTCTTCTCATCAAGCACCACGCATTTTACCGTGGTTGAGCCGATATCCAATCCAATCCTCAAGCGTACGACCTCCTAATAAAGCTATCTAGATATTATATAATAGAAAAACAGTCGTTTAATTCTAAATTCAACACAAAAAATACACGTCAAAAAATTAACAGCCTGTTAAAAAATAGAAGCATGCGGTTCTTTTCCTCGTTAGTTATAACATACCGCTTGCCCCATGTAAAGTGTAAATATGTGGGGCGCCGCGCAAAAAAAGAGGCTAAGGCCGGTTTTTAAAACCGGACCCCGCCTCAAATTTGTATAATCTATGATTAGTAGCAGCGCATGGAATAAGAATCCGGGATATAGCGCCCCGTGCTGCTTAAATAGTCCTTCAATGTCGTAACCGTACCGCCCCAGGGGTTTGCTATCAGGATATCCCCGCTGCCTAAGCCGCCCTTTTTCGCGGCTGCGGCAACACCGATTACCGTTACCCAGTGGTCACTGGAGCTTAACGTATTAATCAGGGAAGGCTTTCCGTCCATCAGCTCGCTGTAAGCCCTGCTGAGCTTGGAGGAGGCGGAGCAGTTATAGTACCGCCTGGAGGCAAGCCCCCATCCCGCGCCGGCACCCGTCCAGATAATCTGCGAGCTTGTCGGCGTAATTTTTTTGCCATACAGGACAGATGCCCCTATGGCCTCGGCCGTTGCGCTGCACCCGACGTTCGTGCCGCCCTGGTTGAATTTGCCGTAGTCCCTCTGGTCATAAAGGTATGCGGTGGAATAGCCCTTTGGGACAAGATATGTTTTATTTTTGTAAAGGATTTCCTTGAGGTTTTTCGAGCTGGTGTTTGCCGTCACGGTATAATCGTAAGAGAAAATGACCTTTGCACTTGTCTGCACCGTATCAGCTGCGAGCACCTCGAGCTTCTGCTTGCCGATACCCGCGCGGCTGAAATAAATCAGGTCGTCGAATACCGGGTTAATATCATAGGATTTTATATTTTTACCCTTGTCGAGCTTGACCGTCTTGGTCATATTCGTGCCGCTGATTCTCACGCAAACGGAAGTAAGCGGATAATTCGACTTGACTACGCCCTTTAAGGGAAATGTTTTATCGACCGCAATTGAATTTCCCGACATTTTCTGAAAGCCGGAGAAGGTAATCGAGGATTTCGCCATTACCGTAACTTCACATACTGCGGATTGACCGCCCGCTTTTGCCGTAATCGTTGCTTTACCCGGAGAAATCGCCGTAACAAGGCCGCTTTCGTTTACGGTGGCCGCCTTCTCATTGCTGGAGGAAAATACAACCTGATTATATGCATCGGCCGGCGTAACCGCCGCGTTCAGGGTAATCTTACTGCCAACATATATGGACGCGCCGAGCTTATCGAGCTTAATGTCCGCAACCTCGGGGAGCGTCTCTTCCTGTCCAGGCGCCAGGTCCATGGACGCAAGCCGCTTCTGCATGGCTGTAACGTCCTGTACCGTTACTGTCCCATCGTTTGAGAAGCCCGCTGCGATGATTTGCTCCTTTGTCAGGATATGTACTTTTGCCAGGTGCTTCTGCACGGCGAGCACATCCATCAGGGAAAGCTTACCATCCCCGTCGATATCCCCCGCTGCGAATTCATCCGTAACGGCGCCCGCCTGGCTGCTGTCAATATCTGCGGCATTTGCGCTTATGGGAAAAGTACTGAAAAGCAGTACGGCGCTTAATGTGAATGCCGCGCCTCTTCTCGTAATCTTCATAAGTGAAATGGTCTCCTTTTTGTTTCATTTTGGTACGTTCCAAATTGTAACAAAAAGATTACAGAAAGTCAACCATTTGTAACAAATAGATTACAACATTGTGCATCCCGCTACAGATTTTTAACTATAAGCTCAGGTTTTCATGCGCATTACAGTAAAAAAGAGGAGATTTATGTAAAAAATTATATTTTTTGTTTCAAAAAGTAAAAATCAGCCAAACTCAGCATGGCTGATACGCATTGCGTCACTCATGCTTTTTCTTATTACGGATATGTATCATGGCCAGGACCGTTCCGGAAATAAAAAAGGCTACGGCAAGAAAAAGCAGGCTCCATATTGCTATTTTATTGCCGAGCGTCCCCCCGTTTCCCTGCCAGACCGACCAGTCGAAATAGGCGCGCAGCTGAAAAAGAAAGTCTTCCAATTCCAAAAAACCGTTGCCCAAGCTGTTGATGACAGGGACAGAAACCGCTACGAGCGCAAAAACGGCAGACGTTTTATAAAGCGCGTTTATTTTGAGGTAACGAATAATCAGCATAATCATCCAGCACGGAATCAGGGATAATGTCGCAACAGGAAGCGCAATTTCATAAAACCAGGGGCCGCGTTCCAGCAGGTAGCACACGAAGAGCAGAAGATAGGTGCCTGCCGTAACACAGCTGCTGACAATCAAGGTATTGTGCTTTTTGAGCAGCAGCGGCAAATTAGTCAGGGAAAAACCAATTGCGGCAGACACCAGCACAATAAAGAACCACGAGAGCTTGTGGTCGACCGCTAAATTGCAGATAAAACAGGTAATCAGCGCGGCCGTATAGCTTACGTACATAACCCACTGATAAATCTTTTTTGCTTTACGGTAGCTTTTTGCCTGCCTCCTTTCTTCCCTTGCCGCCAGGTCGTCGCACGCAGTAAAAAATTCATGCTCCGTAATTTGCAGCTCTTTACAGATAGCGGGAATCAGCGTGATGTCCGGATACGAGATTCCCCGCTCCCATTTTGACACGGCCGTATCAGAAACAAACAGCCGCCCGGCAAGCTCCTTTTGCGTATATCCAGCCGCTTTTCTTTTTTGTGTAATAAAATCTGCGAATATCTTCTTATTCTCCATACAAAGCACCCTTCTTACTTGTTTTTCTTTATCATCTGACAAAGGGGCAAAAAAGTCAATAAAAAAGCCTGATTTTACGGCTCGACCGGTAAGCCAGCCGGATAATAAGCCGCTTTATGGCAGGTTTTACATAAATAAAAAGCAGGCATAGAAACCTCCATGCCTGCGAATTTTACCATATACCGAATCTGTTTACCTGTCTCCGATACCAACGTACGGACGTCTTTCCTGCACATTCATATATGCCGGACGGATGATTTTGCTCGGGTTCACAAGCTCCTCGATGCGGTGCGCGCTCCAGCCCGCGATTCTCGCAATCGCAAACAGCGGGGTAAAGAGTTCCTTGGGCAAATCGAGCATGCTGTAAACAAAGCCGCTGTAGAAGTCCACGTTCGCGCTGACTCCCTTATATATCTTGCGCTCTTCAGCAATAATCCTGCCGGCAATCTTCGCAACGTTCGAATAGAGCATGAACTCGTCTTCCCTTCCCTTTTCCTTGGAAAGGCTCTCGACGAAATGCTTGAACACGCGTGCCCTCGGGTCGGAAAGCGAGTAAATCGCATGGCCCATACCGTAGACCAGGCCGGACTTGTCAAACGCTTCCTTATGTAAAATCTTGCGGACGTACGCTGCAATTTCTTCCTCGTCCGCATAGTCCTTGACATGCGCCTTGATGTCCTCGAACATCTGCACAACCTTAATATTCGCGCCGCCGTGCTTCGGGCCCTTCAGGGAACCGAGCGCCGCCGCGATGGTGGAATAGGTGTCTGTACCGGAGGATGAGACGACATGCGTAGTAAAGGTCGAGTTGTTACCGCCGCCGTGCTCCGCATGGAGAACGAGCGCCATATCGAGAAGCTTCGCTTCCAGATGCGTATACTTGCTGTCGGGACGCAGCATATAAAGGATATTTTCCGCTGTCGACAGCTCGGGCTGCGGCGTATGGATAATCAGGCTTTTGTCCTCGTGATAATAGCCGTACGCCTGAAAGCCGTAGACCGACAGTATCGGGAACAGGGAAATCAGCTGCAGGCACTGGCGCAGCACGTTCGGAATGGAGGTATCCTCCGGATTCTCGTCATAGGAATAAAGCGTCAGCACGCTTCTTGCCATCGCGTTCATGATATCCTTACTCGGCGATTTCATAATAATATCGCGCACAAAGCTTGTCGGCAGCGTGCGGTAATAGTCGAGCAGGGAAGTAAATTTCTTGAGCTCCTCCTGCTTCGGCAGCTTGCCGAACAGGAGCAGGTATGTAACCTCTTCAAAGCCGAAGCGGTCGTCCTTGATAAAACCGGAGACAATCTGTTCCACGTCGTAGCCCCTGTAAAAAAGCTTGCCGTCTACAGGCACGCGCTTGCCGTCGACAATTTCCGTCGAGCATACCTCAGATATTTCCGTCAAACCCGTCAGGACGCCCTGCCCGTTTAAGTCGCGCAGGCCCCTCTTGACGTCATATTTCGTATAAAGCGTTGGGTCAATCGTGCTGTTTGCCCTGCAAAGCTCACTGAGCTCCAACACCTCCGGGGAAATTTCACTAAATTTGTTTTTGTTCTGCATTGCTGCTCACTCCTTCCTGAAAACATGAGGAAAATGCTTCCGCAAAAAGCCAATGATTAAAAATGCTTTTGATTATTATACATGATTTCAGGGAAAAAAACAATTCTTTTCCCTCGGCAATTGTGAATAATCCGTGAATAATTCCTGCAAAATTCAGACAGCGTCCTGAATCAGCTTATATTCGATGGATTCCGTCAAAGCAAGGCGGCTGGCCTCAACGACGTCAGCGGAAACGCCGACCGTCGTCCATACGCGGCTGCCGTCGGTTGAGGTAATCAGAACCCTCGTGACCGCGGCGGTCGCCTGCTTGGAATCCATAACCCTTACCTTATAGTCGATTAACCGCATCTTTTTCAGCGTCGGATAGAATACCTCGAGCGCCGCGCGCAGCGCCCTGTCCAGCGCGTTGATTGGACCGTTCCCCTCGGCGGCCATGAGCTGGTCCTTGTCGCCTACCCGTATTTTCACGGTTGCGGTCGCGCTGAAATCCTGCTCGCAGGGGCGGCCGGTCACGATTTTATAGTTGTTCATCTCAAAAAACGGCTTGTATGCGCCTAAATTTTTGCGGATGAGCATTTCAAAGCTGCTGTCTGCGGCTTCAAACTGATAACCCTCCTGCTCAAGCTGCTTGAGCTCTTTTAATATTTTTGCTGTTTGCGGGCTGTCCTTTGTAATACTGGGGTCGATTTTCCTGATTTTTTCTAAAATCTGCGTCCTGCCGGAGATTTCCGACATTAAAAAACGCCGCTCGTTTCCGACCGCTTCCGGCGATACATGTTCAAATGAACGCGACAGCTTAAGCACCCCGTCCGCGTGCATCCCTGCCTTGTGCGCAAACGCGCTGATTCCGACGAAGGGCTCGTTCTTTTTAATAGAAACATTTGATATTTCTGCAATTTTACGCGCCGTTTCCGTCAGACGCGGGAGATTTGCCTGCGGAATGCACGCAACCCCGCAGGCAAGCTGGAGGTTCGGGATAACGGTGGAGAGGTTCGCGTTGCCGCAGCGCTCCCCAAAGCCCAGGAAAGTCCCCTGCACCTGCACGGCGCCCGCCTGAACAGCCATGACGGAATTGGCAACCGCCATCCCCCTGTCGTTATGCGTATGGATGCCCACCTTGCCCGGAAAACGCTTACAAACCTCTTTAACGATTTCATCAATCTCATTTGGCAGGCACCCGCCGTTTGTATCGCACAGCACAAGCCGGCCGGCTCCCGCTTTCTCGGCCGCCTCAAGCGCTTTCATCGCAAACTGTGGGTCGTCCTTATAGCCGTCAAAAAAATGCTCCGCGTCGAAAAATACGGTTTTGCCCTGTTCCTTTAAATAACGGCAGGTGTCGGAAATCATGCGGAAATTTTCTTCCGCCGTGGTAGACAGAATCTCCTTCACATGCAAAAACCAGCATTTCCCGAAGACCGCGACCGCCTTTGTCCCTGCGTTTATAAGCGCCTCTAAATTCGTATCGTCCGCAGCGTTACAGTTTTTGCGCCGTGTGCTGCCAAAGGCTACAAGCTGCGCGTGCTTCAAATCAAGCTGATGCGCGCGCTCAAAAAATTCCAAATCCTTTGGGTTGGAGCCGGGATTCCCGGCCTCGATATATGGAACGCCCAGCTCGTCGAGCGCTTTGACGATGCCGAGCTTATCTTCAACTGAGAAGGAAACGCCCTCTCCCTGCGCGCCGTCGCGCAGCGTGGAATCGAACAGTTCAACGGTTAAAGCCATCGTATTCAGTCCTTTCTTGCTGTTTACCAGAGCGTCAATATCATATCCTCCGGCGTTTTTCCGGGCGGAATCATCGGCAGAACATTTTCATCAGGGGAAATATGGCAGTCGATGACGACCGGCGCGTTCAAGCTGTACGCCTTTTCAAGCGCGGGCAAGACGTCCTGCTGGCGGGTTACCGTCATTCCTTCCACGCCGTACGCTTTCGCGAGCGCCGCGAAATCAGTCGCGCGGTGCGGGTCAGTCTCGGAAAAACGGTTCCCATAGAAGAGCTTCTGCCACTGGCGCACCATGCCGAGTACGCTGTTGTTCATAATCACGACGGCAACCGGCAGCCGGTACGATTTGAGCGTGACAAGCTCGTTGCAGTTCATATGGAAGCTGCCGTCGCCTGTAATCAGCGTAACGCGTTCCTTCGGATGCGCCGTCTGCGCGCCTATCGCGGCGCCCATGCCAAAGCCCATCGTCCCAAGCCCGCCGGAGGTCAAAAACGTGCGCGGCCGTTCAAACCTACATTCCTGCGCCGTCCACATCTGGTGCTGGCCTACATCCGTTACAATGATATCCCCTGGCTTTTTCATACTGTTTACCGTACGCAGGATATGCTGCGGCGTCGGAACCCCGTCCCCATACGCTACAACAGGCGGCCGCTCGTTTTTCCACAGCGTAACCTGCTCAAGCCAACCGCTGTGCGCCTGCTGCGGCAGGACTTCGTTCAGCCGTTTTAAAATATCCTTTAAATCGCCGCAGAGATGGCAGCTTGTTTTTACGTTTTTATCGATTTCCTTTTCATCGATGTCAATATGGATGATTTCCGCATTCTCACGGAAACGCTCGCGGTCGCCCGCGACCCTATCGGAAAAGCGCGCGCCGAGCGCGATAATCAAATCGGCGTTTTGCGTCGCCATTCCGCTTTCATACATGCCGTGCATGCCGATATTGCCGAAAAAAAGCGGATGGCGCGCGTCGATACCGCCAAGCCCCATCAGGGAACAAAATACAGGCGCGTCGCAAAGCTCAGCAAATTTTGTAAGCTCCCGCGCGGCTTGTGCCCCTATCACGCCGCCGCCCGCGTAAAGCATGGGTCGTTTTGCTTTTTGTATCAGCCTAACCGCAGCTTCTATTTGTATCTTGTCAGGGGAGGCGGTTTTATTTTCATACGTTATGCCCGTTTTAACATATTCCGTTTTCAGCGCCGTAATATCCTTTGGCACATCGACGAGCACCGGGCCCTTCCTGCCCGTGCGCGCAATCTCAAACGCCTTGCGGATGGTGGGCGCGAGCTCTTCCATCTCCATGACCTGGAAGCTTGCCTTTGTCACAGGCTTTACGATATCTTTGATATTGACCTCCTGGAAGCTGTCGCGCCCAAGCAGGTCGCGCGACACATTGCCCGTGATTGCCACCATCGGGGATGAGTCCATATAGGCCGACGCAATTCCCGTCACCAGGTTCGTGGCGCCCGGACCGGACGTCGCAAATACGACGCCGGTCTTTCCCGTTGCACGGGAATAGCCGTCCGCGGCGTGCGCCGCGCCCTGCTCGTGCGCCGTCATCGTATGATGTATCCTATCCCTGTACAGGTACAGCGCGTCGTAAATGTTGAGCACCGCGCCGCCGGGGTATCCGAACACCTCCTGGACGGCCTGCTCCAGCAGGCATTCCGCTATAATTTCCGCTCCTGTTAGCTCCATATCAAATCACCTTTTCCCTATTTATTGCTTATCCATACCGTCAGAAAAATAAAAAAGCCTCCGTCTTTTTACAAAGACGAAAGCTGGCTTCGCGGTACCACTCTGTTTGCCCCAAAAAGAGGCCCCTTATCAGCATCGGGCCAATGGGCCGAATGCTTTCCCGTATAACGGCGGGTGCCGGTCGCGCTTACCCAAAAGCTTCAGCGGACTGCTCAAGGGTGATTTTCTTCACGGATACGGCGCCGCCTCACACCAAACGGCGGCTCTCTGAAGCCGAAGCTCCGGAATACTCTTCCCTGTCCCAGCATTTCTGGTAATTAAATTGTTAATAATATTCTATACACGTAAAACTGTTTTGTCAATACGTTTTTTATTTTCTTTTCCAGAAAATCAGAGCGCCTGATTTTTGGCATAATGGTATCATTAGAAGAATCCAAAAGGGGGCATCGCTCATGCAGCAGCAAAAGCTTTCGGAACATGCCGTATTTATCTGGCGTATACGCGCAACCGCACTGATGGTTCTCGCTTCATTCTTATGCGGCGCGGTATGGGTTTTCAGCGTGGGGCTCGCCATTATTTTAGGGGCGCTGAGCCTGCTTGTGTATCTGCTGTTGATGTTCGCCTATTTTCCATGGCTCTACCGGAAATGCTTTTTTATTTTGGAAAAGGACGCGGTTATCATTGAAAAGGGCGTATTTGTACACAAACGCTTTAAAATCCCCGTGACGAGGATTCAATACACAGAGTATCTGCAAACACCGGCCCAGCGTATCAAGCGCGTCTACTCCGCTGTATTCCATACGGCAGGTTCTATGGTCATGCTTAACCAAATCAGTGAAAAAAACGTGATGAAAATCAAGCGGCTTACAGGCGACAGCTCCGTTACAGGAAGAAAACGGCTTTAAAAACGCATTCTATGTAACCGCTGATATATAAAGGAAAGGGGGGGCGTGCCGTGCCGGATGATAAAAAAGTACGCAGGAAAAAGAAAACCTACCTCAGGGCGCACCCCTACACCATCCTTACTTATCTCTCCAGGTTTACATACCTGCTGATTATTCCGCTTTTGCAGCACCTGCTTTTCCAGCCGCAGACACTCGCTGAAACAATCGCTTCCTTCGGTGTGAATATCCTGTTCGTTTTGCTGCTTATCTTTGCCGCCGCCGGGGAATACCGGAGTATTGTCTACCGGTATAACGCGAAGGGCATTTACCTGCGGCACGGATGGTTCGTAAAGCGCACGGCTAACGTTCCCGCCAAGTGCATCCAGTCCGTTTCTATCCAGAAAAACATTTTTCCCGCGCTGTTCGGCGCGGTCAAGGTGCACATCGACACGCCCGGCGCAATCCGGAATAAAAGCGATATCAGCCTGATTCTCTCACGCCGGAAAACAAGGCACGTTATCGACCGTATTTTTGAAGAGGACGACGTGACTGTTTTATACAAAAGCTCTTTCCTGCGCATTCTCGTAATGGCCGCCACGTGGTCGAACTCCATTACAGGGCTGCTGATTTTCGCACCGTTTATCAGCCGGGCCGGTACGGTACTCGGCGAAGAATTCAGCGCAAAGCTGTACGAGGGCATTAACCTGGGCGTCTATCTTGCGGCAATCGGCCTGCCGCCCGCGGCGGCATATATCGCGGGCATCCTGGTGTTTGGCTATGTCGTCGCTTATTTTGTACAGGTATTTCGGTACGGCCGGTTTTCCGTATCGCGCACAGGCGGGCGCGTGATTATAAACCGCGGCCTTTTGAGCCGCAATACCTTTGTTACAGAAACGGAGCATATCAACGCCGTCTCCGCGCGCCAAAGTCTCCTGATGCTTTTGTTCCGCCTGAAAAGCGTCTACATCCATACGATAGGCTCCGGCAAGGCAAAGGGCGACAAAAGCCTTTTGATTGCCGCGCAGAGCAGCAAAACCATCGACCGCGTGCTTATGCGGTTAAGCGGCCGGACACTTAATTTCCAGCAGGGCATCACGCCGCCGAAGCGCAAAGCAATAAGCTTTCTCTTTCTGCCCATGGTCTGTATCCTGTGCGTAATTCCCGCCGCCTTTCTTTTAAATGTACTGGGGCTGTACGGGGAAATACTCATGCTTATACTCCTGTTCGGTGTTCCCGTCCTTTTCCTTTGGCTGGGCTTTCGCTATTTTGCATACAAAAAGACCGCCCTGGCCTTTAACGGCAAAGCGGTCATGGCTTGCGGATATAAAAGAATGAACCTTACTCAAAACGCGGTCCCATTTGAAAAGGTACAGTACCTCGCCGTAAGTCAAAGCCTGTTTCAGAAATTCTCTGACAGCTGCCATGTAACGGTTTATATCTATTCCGACCACCGGCATGGCTTCACGGTCAAAAATCTCGATTACAAGGAAGCATGCGGTACGGTTGAAAAAATCGAGTCGCTCATCAGGGAAGCCTCTCAAAAAATGCTGAAATGATTCTCGCGGCAGACTGCGCGGCATGCATTTTAAAAGTAAAATAATCCTCCGCACTGTTTTCATCCATGCTGTCGGATATGCTGCGTAAAATTGCAAACGGCGTGCCGTTCAAACGGCAGGCCTGGGCAATTGCGCCGCCCTCCATCTCGCAGGCGTCGGCCTCAAACATCTCATGGATTTGAGCCCTTGCCTCCGGCTTCGATATAAACCGGTCCCCGGTCGCAATCCTGCCCGTAACCGCGTTATCGATTCCAAGGAAGGAACACGCCTGCATAAGCGCCCCGGCAAGCTCCCTGCCGCACGGGATTTCCACCATGCTTTCTTTCCCAATATTCAGAAGCCCGGGCCTGTCCCCGAACTCGGTTGTATCCATATCGTACTGGACAACGTCACGTGCTACGACAATATCCCCGGTTTTAAGCCCGCGGCGCAGCGCGCCCGCAACGCCGCAATTGATGACTGCGTCCGGTTTATAACGCAGTATCATCGTCTGCGCGCAAACCGCCGCGTTGACCTTACCGATGCCGCACTGCGCGACGACGCATTTCTTCCCGTGGAGCTTTCCCGTAATAAAGGAAATTCCGGAAATCTCCGCCTCCTTTTTATCTTCCGCCATATTGATAAGCATCTCGACCTCTTCGCTGAGCGCGCCGATGATTCCAATCATATTGATATTCCCCTTTCAGTCAAAATTTCCCGTAACAAACATTAAAACGGACAATGCCGCAAGCGGAGCCGTTTCCGCACGTAATATCCGTTTTCCAAGCGTTGCGGCACAGCCTCCCGCGTCAAGCACCTGCTGTACCTCGGAAGCGGCAAAGCCGCCCTCGCTGCCGATAAAAACAGCGAGCGTTTCAGCCTGTTCCCGTACGATTTCCCGTACAGGCTGTCCGCCGCACTCGTAAAAGATAACGCTGCGCCCGGACGTCTTCGCATCGGTTACCGCTTCTTTAAAGGAAAGCGCGCCCAAAACCTCGGGGATAACCCCCCTGTGGGACTGCTGCGCCGCCTGGGACGCAATTTTCTGCCACCGCTGTACCTTTTTTAAAAGCGATTTTTCATCGGGACGTGAAACGCACCGGCTCGAAATAACCGGTACTATCCTGTAAACGCCGAGCTCTACGGCCTTCTGCACAATCAAATCCATTTTATCGCCCTTGGGCAGCGCCTGGTAAAGCGTAATTTTCACGCTCGGCTCGTTTTGGCACGGAAAGTTTTCAAGCACCTGTACATCCACGCTGTCAGGATTGATATCTTTGATTACACACCTGTGTTCAACGCCCTGCCGGTCGCATAACGTAAGCTCCTCACCGCGGGCCATCCGCAGGGATTTTACAATATGCCGCGCGTCCTCCCCGGTAATACGGTGTATGCCGCCGTTTATGCTGTCTGTAAAAAACCATGACATAATACTGCCTCCATGTGATTCATCCGTACCTAATATAGCAGAGAAACCGCCTCTTTGCAAACGCGCTTCTTGTGGAAAACGGCAAAATTTCCGGCTTTTGTTGACAAATACGATTCTTCTGTTAAGATGTTACATGTTTTACGAAAAGAGGTTTTTTGTATGACAATTGAGGATTTTTATGAAATATTAAAAAAAGAATCGATAGAAGACGATTCCCTGCCGGAGCTGCTCGTCACAGCGCTTTCCCATAAAGGCCTGCATGTTGCTTCGGCTGAAAGCTGTACGGGCGGATTAATCTCCGCGCGGATAACCGGGGTTTCTGGCTCGTCTCATGTGTTCGACTGCGGAGTGTGCTCCTACTCAAACCATATAAAGGAACAGCTGCTTCATGTATCGGGCGAAACGCTTAGAACCCATGGCGCCGTTTCTGAACAGACCGCACAGCAAATGGCGCGGGGTGCGCGCGCGCTTGCAAAGGCTGACATTGGTATTTCCACTACCGGCATTGCGGGTCCAACGGGCGGCACGCGGGATAAGCCCGTCGGCCTTGTCTATATTGGCTGCTGTACCGAACGGGATACGCAGGTAATCAAAGCGCAGCTTGACGGCGGCGGAAAGTACGGCCGTGCACAAATCAGAAAGGCGGCCTCCTCCATCGCTCTTTACCTTGCGCTCAAGGCGGCGCGGGCGTTAGATTGAATTTTACCGCTTTTCCATTATGAAGAAGGACAGGCCTCCGCAAATGCGCGCGCATCGGCAAAATACCTATTGCTTCGCAATCGTTTTTATGCTAAACTGTAAACTTGACGGCAGATTGGCAGAGTATGCCTGCCGCCGGCATTTCCTATCATTCTAACGGACGGAAACAATCGGGCCGAACGCTGCCCGGACGTATTATCAATTTCATATTTGAAAGATTGGAGTTGGTCCTATGGCAAGGTGCGCAGGCATTTTAATGCCGATTACCTCGCTTCCCTCCCCCTATGGCATCGGCTCTCTTGGAAAAGACGCGTACGATTTCGCGGACTTCCTGAAAGCTGCCGGCCAAAAAATCTGGCAGATACTCCCTGTAGGCCCCACAAGCTACGGCGATTCGCCGTACCAGTCGTTTTCCACTTACGCGGGCAACCCGTATATGATTGATCTCGACACGCTTGTCGGGGAAGGGCTTTTAAATCGGGATGAAATTGCGGACCGTGACTGGGGCAGCGACCCGGAAACGGTCGATTATGAAAAAATCTACAACGCGCGGTTCGACGTGCTATACTCCGCCTTTTCCCAGTTCGGTAAGATAGCGGGCGACAAGGAACGCAAGGCGTTTGACACGTTTATCAAGGAAAACGCCGAATGGCTTCCAAATTACGCGCTTTATATGGCAATTAAAAAAGGGTTCAACATGCGCTCATGGCTCGAATGGCCGGATGAAGACATCCGCATGCGCAAACAAAAAGCCGTAGAGCAATATCAGGAAAAGTACGCGTATGAAATCCGCTTTTGGATGTTCGTCCAGTTTAAATTCTTTGAACAGTGGACGAGACTGAAGGAATACGTCAACTCGCTTGGTATTTCGATTCTCGGCGACATTCCGATTTACGTCGCGATGGACAGCGCCGACACCTGGGCAAACCCCGAGGTTTTCTGGCTCGACAAGGACAGGCACCCTGTCTGCGTAGCCGGATGCCCGCCCGACTACTTCTCCGCCACAGGGCAGCTCTGGGGCAACCCGCTATACGACTGGTCGTATTTAAAGAAAACGAAATATGACTGGTGGTTCAAGCGCATCGCCGGCATTTCAAAGTTATTCGATATTACAAGAATCGACCATTTCAGGGGCTTCGATTCCTACTACGCCATACCATATCCGGCGGAAAACGCGATTAACGGGCAGTGGCTCGAGGGTCCCGGCATTAAGTTCTTTGAGCTGATGAAAAAGAAGCTCGGCGATATTCCAATTGTCGCGGAAGACCTGGGCTTTTTGACGGACAGTGTATTCAAGCTGCTTAAGGATTCAGGCTATCCCGGCATGAAGGTGCTGGAATTTGCGTTTGACAGCACAGAAGAAAACAATTACCTGCCGCACAACTACACGAACAACAGCGTGGTTTACTCCGGCACGCACGACAACGACACCATCATGGGCTGGTTTGAAACAGCCCAGCAGAAGGACGTGGACTTTGCGGTCAACTACTGCAACCTGTCCAAGGAAGAGGGCTATCACTGGGGTATCATCCGCACGGCGTACCAGAGCGTAAGCGATTACGCGATTATACAGCTGCAGGATATCCTGGGGCTCGGCAGTGAGGCAAGGATGAACATCCCCTCCACGCTGGGTGGAAACTGGGTTTGGAGAATCAAGCGCGGCGCCCTCACCAAGGAAGTAGCATATAGATTAAGGAAATTGTCTAAGACATACGGTAGACTGGAGGATGACGAATTAATGGATCAGAACAACATTATGGAGAATCTTATTCAGACGGCCAAGAACGCCTATTGCAAGAAGGTGGAGGAGCTTACCCCCGCCGAGCTGCACATGGCCCTTGGCAAAGCGATGATGGGCGAGATTGCCGACAGATGGGAGCAGAGCAAGGAAACCCACGCAAACGCGCGCAGGGCTTATTACTTTTCAGCGGAGTTCCTGATGGGCCGCATGATGTACAACAACCTGTACTGCATGGGGATTCTCGACGACGTCAAGCAGATGCTCAAGGACAGGGGCGTTGACATCAACGTATTTGAGGATGTCGACGACGCGGCGCTCGGCAACGGCGGCCTTGGAAGGCTTGCCGCCTGCTTCCTTGACAGCGCGGCTACGCAGAACGTACCGCTCGACGGCTATGGCATCCGCTACAAGTACGGCCTGTTCAAGCAGCTGATTGAAAACGGCTTCCAGGTAGAGGTCGCGGACGACTGGCAGCATTTCGGCGATCCGTGGTGCATTCGCAGGGAAGAGGACATGGTGCAGGTCAGGTACGCCGACCAGGTGGTCAACGCCGTCCCCTACGACATGGCGGTTATCGGCTACGGTACCGACAACATCAACACGCTCAGGCTGTGGCAGGCGGAGGCGGTTCACGACTTTGACTTCCTTGCCTTTAATGACAGCAAATATAACGAAGCGGTCGCGGAAAAGAACGCGGCGGAAAACATCAGCAAGGTGCTTTACCCGAACGACAACAGCTATGAGGGCAAGGTGCTCCGTTTAAAGCAGCAGTATTTCTTCTGCAGCGCTTCGCTTCAGGATATCATTAAGAGATACAAGAAAAAGAACGGCGGCGACTACAGCAAATTTGCGCAGCACTGCGCAATCCAGCTCAACGACACACATCCCGTGTGCGCCATCCCCGAGCTTATCCGCCTGCTTCAGGCCGACGGCCTTACCTTCGACCAGGCATTTGACATTGCACAGAAGACGTTCGCCTATACCAACCACACCGTTATGGCTGAGGCTCTTGAAAAATGGAGCATCGACCTGATGAAGAGCGTCATCCCTGAGATTTACGCCATTATTGAGAAAATCGATGCGCGTCTCGTCAAGGATTTGACGGCGAAGGGCCTGAATGTTCCTGCCCTGCAGCAGCCGAAGGTTGAGGAAGAAGAGGCCGAAGCGGATGAAAAGGACGCAAAAACGGAAAAGAAGCCTGCGCCTGTACGCATGAAGCTCGACGATATGAGAATTATCGACGGCGGCGTCGTGCATATGGCAAGGCTTGCGATATACGCCTCCAGCTTTACAAACGGCGTTGCATGGATTCACACCGAAATTCTCAAGAACGACGTACTCAAGGACTGGTACGCCATCTATCCGGAGCGTTTCCAGAACAAAACGAACGGTATCACACAGCGCCGCTGGCTGGGGCTGTGCAACCCGCAGCTTTCTAAGTTCATTACCGACCGCATCGGCGACGGCTGGCTCAGGGACCTCGACGAGCTCAAAAAACTTGACGGTATGATTGACGACAAGACCATTGCCGAATTCAATGAAATCAAGGCCGAGAAGAAGGCGGAGCTTGCCGCTTACATGAAGCGCCACGACAACTTCGACGTCGACCCTTCCTTTATCTTCGACATCCAGGTCAAGCGCCTGCACGAGTATAAGAGGCAGCTTTTGAACGCGTTCTCCATCATGGATATCTACTTCAAGCTCAAGAGCGGCGAGCTCAAAAACTGGAACCCGACAGCGTTCATCTTCGGCGCGAAGGCAGCTCCGGGCTACGCAAGGGCGAAGGCCATCATCAAGTTTATCAACGAGATTGCAAAGCTTGTCAACAACGATCCTGACACCAAGGATAAACTGAGGGTCATGTTCGTTTCAAACTATAACGTCTCCTACGCGGAGAAGCTTACGCCGGCGGCCGACATCTCGGAGCAGATTTCCACGGCCGGCACGGAAGCATCCGGCACAGGCAACATGAAGTTTATGCTCAACGGTGCGGTTACGCTCGGCACCTACGACGGCGCAAATGTAGAAATCGCGCAGCAGGCCGGTGAAGAGAACGAGTATATCTTCGGCGCAAGGGTGGAGGACATTAACCGCCTTGCAAAGGAAGGCTACGACCCGAAAAAGCTTTACGAGTCGAACCCCGGGCTTAAAAAGGTCATCGACACGCTCATTGACGGCACGTTCGACGACGGCGGCAAGACGGGTGAGGGCAGCTTCAAGGAGCTGCATGAATCTCTGATTAACGGTGCCTCCTGGCACGCAGCCGACCACTACTACCTGCTTTATGACCTGCCGCTCTATGTAGAAGCCAAAATCAAGGCAAACAACGACTACAGCGACAGAACCGCGTTCGGCAGAAAGTGCCTTGAAAACGTTGCGAATGCCGGACAGTTTTCTTCCGACAGGACAATTCTCCAGTACGCAAAAGAGCTCTGGAAACTCCAGTAATCATATACCAATTACATTTTTACGGCGGGACACATAGTGTCCCGCCGTATTTTTGTCTTTCTTCTATTGTAGAGTGTGTATAAATTTCACTTGTTATTTTCAGGAAATAATGTTACAATATTTACAAACAAATTTAATTTTAAGGTATTGAGAAAGGATTGAATCATTTGAAAAAAATAATTGCGGTATTACTTTCAGTAATTCTCTTTTTGTCGCTCTGTCCTGTTGTGCCGGCTATGGCTGAATCAGTTGAGGACACACACTTTATCAGCGGGGATTACGTTTGTATTAAAAACGGCGACGGAACCGTTTCACTTCTCCGTTATCAGGGAAAAGAAGATAAAATCTTGATTCCAAACGAAATTGAGGGCTTAAGAGTAACTGAAATTCTATCAAACTGCTTTTTCATGACCTCTGCGTCCAGTATTACTATCCCCAACGGCGTAACCGAAATTGGTTTAGCGGCATTTGGCGATTCCAGCACTCTAACCAGTATCGCCATGCCAGACAGTTTAACGTTTATTTCTGCATCTGCTTTTTACAATTGTAAAAACTTAAAAACTATCGTCTTTTCTAAAAATCTTTCTTATGTCGGGCTGAATGCTTTCAACAATACCGCCTGGTATGACAGCCAGCCCAACGGCGCCGTCTATATCAGCAAGGTTTTCTACGATTACAAGGGAGATATGCCGAAAAACACAAAGCTTGCCTTAAAAGACGGTACGGTATCCATTTCCCAGCAGGCCTTCAGAGACTGTATAAACCTGGCCGGAATCACACTGCCCACAAGCCTGAAAGAAATCGGAAGCGCGGCGTTCTCCGGCTGCACCGGACTGAAAAGTATTATTATCCCTGAGGGCGTAAATAAATTGGAAAGCGCAGTTTTTCAAAAATGTGTTAATCTTGAGAATATCACAATTCCCGACAGTGTTACCGATATGCAGTCCCCTAACCTGGAAGATACCAAATGGTTTAAAAACCAGAAAGATACTTTAGTTTATGCTGGGCGTTATGCTTACCGATATAACGGAAGCATGCCTGCAAACACCACAATTAAGCTACGTGAAGATACCATAGGATTAGGAACCGGCGTATTCTCCGGATGTGAAAACCTTACCGGCATAGTCATTCCGTCTGGTGTTACAACAATTACCAGCAGCGCCTTTCAGGGGTGTACCGGTCTTAAAGAGTGTAATTTTTCGAAAAATGTAACGGAAATACAAAATGAAGCTTTTGCCGGATGCGAAAGCCTGTCCAAAACCAGCCCGCTTGAGCAGGTTAAAACCATTGGTGAGGGGGCATTCAAGCGATGTACTTCCCTGACAAGCGTTGTTCTTCCTAATGTACTAATCTCCTTAGGAAGAGAATCCTTTTACGGATGTACTTCCTTAGAAAGCATTTCCCTTCCTGACAGGCTTACCAGCATAGAATTCGGAACATTTAGCTTCTGTTCCTCGCTTAGTAAAATAGAATTCCCATATGCTGTCCGTTATATTTCCGATTATGCCTTTATGGGGTGCTCAAGCCTTCAAGCTATATCTTTTCCAGAGTATTTGTTAGATATCGGAGAAAGTGCCTTTAATCAGTGTAGTGCTCTTGAGCAGATTAAATTGCCGCGGGATTTGCAGAGGATTGGAGCAAACGCTTTTTTTGATTGCAAAAAGCTGAAGAATGTTTTATTTCCTGGTGACAACACTGAAATAGGGGATTACGCATTTGGATTTTATCAGGCGGTCAGTGAATACGGAGATAATTATATTGAAAAAGATAGTGATTTCTTTATGTCTGGAAAGGACGGCTCTGCCGCGCAGCAATACGCGCAGGAACACGCGATTCCCTTCACTGTGCTGGATTCTACGGTAATCTCCGGCGATGTAGACGGCAATGGGGAAATCAATACGGCCGACGTGCTTATGATTCAAAAGCACCTGTCAAAAATCATAGAGCTTAACGAAGAACAAAAAGCCGCTGCAGACACGGACGGCAACGGCAAAATAGAAATGAACGACGTGCTGCAGATACAAAAATTCCTGGCAAAAATAATTGACGTGCTTTAAGCTTCCCACATAGTAAAGAGCCCCAAACCGCTGAGGTTTTGGGGCTCTTTTTACTCTTTTGTCTGTTTTTCTGAAAGGACCATCATTCGTTCATCGATACGGATTCGATTTTCATAGCTTAGCTTCCTGTAGCGCGCAACCAGGTTCGCCTCTGCCGGCGTAAGCTGTTCAATCGAATAAGGGTTTTCAATGTCGGAGACGCCTACCAGGTAATCAAGGCTAACCCCGAAAATTTTTGCCAGCGTAATCAATGTATCAATTCCCGGCTGTGTCAGCCCCTTTTCATACTTTGAAATCGCGCTCGACCTCAGGTTCAGCTTTTGTGCCAGTTGTGTTTGATTGTGTCCACTTTTCATGCGCTGTTCTTTCAGTCTTTCGGCTAAATTCATTTGGAAGCTCCCCTATGCCTTTTATTCAATAAGGTTACATTTAAAATTATAACACCGAATAATTAAAATTAAATATTTCTATCTTATTCGGTATTATTTCCTCTGAATTTTTTAAATAGGAGAATTTATTCATCTTTAAAAGACAAAATCACCCTTATAATTCCCTTTTTCTTCTATTTTTATTATACCGGCTTACGCGGGCAAACTACCAGTATAAGAAGATTCCCCTTACTTTTTGTTTAAGATAATATTAAAAAGCGCCATGTACGAAACGTACATGGCGCCCAGTAAAGCTTAATAATTATTCATAACAGAAATACATACCCTCACGGTAATCGTAGATACCACTGCCCTGTACAAACCCAGCCTGATAGATGACGCTTTCCGGTACATAACGCGTGCCTTCAAGAATTTTCTTTGCATTTGCATAGCACCGGTCAATCGCCTGCTTGGTCCAGGAATCGTTTGCCTTCGGCAGGCTTACTCCCGTCCAGCCCATCGTACCGTATGCGCCGGGTCTCGTAATGACGCCGCGTATGGTATTGGGGAAATTCGGATGGGCAACATGGTTCATTACGACGCTGCCGACCATCAGCTGAAGCTTATCGCTGCAATAAAGCGCGCCAGCCTCCTGGTAAATAACTGCCGCAAGGCAGAACAAGTCGTCATCCGTATAGCTCTTTTTCACGGTAACCTTGCACGTAGCCTTTGCCCCGTTACCATCCTTCGCCGTGCAGGTGATGGTTGCCGTTCCAGCGCCTACTGCTTTGAGCTTGCCGTTTTTGTCCACGGTAGCAACCTTCGTGTTGCTCGACTTCCAGCTGACCGACTTATTGGCTGCGTTAGAAGGGGAAACCGTCGCTTTAAAGGTTCCCGATTTTCCGACATTCCAACTAATTGCGGAGGTATTCAGCTTGATGCTCTTAACCGGCTGGTAAACCGTTACCTTGCAGGTTGCCTTTTTCCCGCTGCCGTCCTTCGCCGTGCAGGTGATGGTTACCGTGCCGGCGCCTACTGCTTTGAGCTTGCCGTTTTTATCCACGGTAGCAACTTTTGTGTTGCTGGAACTCCATGCAAGCGATTTATTTGTCGCATCAGAGGGGGAAACTGTCGGCTTATAAGTTCCCTGCCTTCCAACCGGCCATTTAATTGAATAAGTGTTTAAAGCAACCTTGCTCACCGGCTTGTAAATTTCGACCTTGCAAGTATTGGAGGCGAGCTTCTCTCCTGTGCTTTTAGCAGACACGGTACATGTAACCGTAGCGGTGCCGGGGCCTACCGCCTTCAGCTTGCCATTTGCGTCTATTGTCGCGATTTTCGTATTGCTCGACGTCCATGTGATTTTTTTAGCGCCCAGCACATTGCTGGAAATTTTCGCTTTATAGCTGCCCGTTTTGCCTACCGGCCATTTCAGTGCATAGCAGTTGAGTGATACGTCTGTCTTTTCATCGTTCACCTTGATAACACACTGATCGGCCGCTTTAACCGGCATGTTCTTTTCCACCGAGCAGGTAACGGTTGCGGTCCCTGCGGAAACGGCGGTAATTACACCGTTCTGGTTGACCCTGACCACCTTTGGGTCGCTCGATTTCCATTCCAGGTTGTTTGCCTTTACGCCTGCGGGCAGTGCCGCCGTACCAACCGGGCGCGACGTGCCTTTTGTTAAAACATACGTATCCTGCGCAAGCTTTACCGTGTTATTCATCGTTTGAGCCGATACCGGAATACAGCCAAGGCTGCAAGCCAGAAGGCACAAACATAAAATTACAGAAATTGTTTTCTTCATCATAACAAAAGCTGAGAGATTGCCTCTCCCATTCACTCCTTTTTGACTCTGAATTTGCTGCGCTGTAACGCAACGATTCATAGTTTACAATATTATTACAAATTTGTAAAGTTCTGATACTTTTGTTAAAATCCGGATTTTTCCCTGATTTTCTGGATTTTCGCCCCATTTTTTAACAAAAGGAACCAATAACATATTACAATCTCGTAATCTATATGTGCAAATGGTCAATTTTTCCACACAATCATCTCGTGTACATTTTTTACATAAAAATAATAATTTATTTTTAAAAACAGTATATATCGTTCATTTTTTTAAATTTTACCTGTTTTTTTATTTTAAGACCATCAAAAAAGTTTTTTGAAATAATAAAAAAAACTCCTGTGGAACCTCTTTTCCACAGGAGTTTTTACAAAACGATTACAGTAAAACGGCAATTCCGCGCTGTTTCTTCAGTTTCCTAAAATCACGGATAGCTTAACGGAACCCTTCGAATTATCAAGGTCATAATCCGCGCCATCCTCTATCGTGACACGAATCTCATAAATCTTTTCCTGCGATAAGCTTTGCGTCTTATCCACCTCCCTGCCGGTTTCGTCCGTCAGCTTCCATTGCTTTGCCTGTGAAAAGCTTCCATCAGGCCGTTTTATAAAAAGGCGGAGCCGCTCCGCCGTACCGGAAAGCCCATTGACCCGGTATGCCAGAACTGTAGGTTCAAAAATGTTTTCCGCCACAGCCGTATGCAGAAAGGACGCAGGCTCGAGCTGTGTTCCCGTCACCTGCTGGAACTTGCTCTTTGTAAACCGGGCGCGCTCCATCCGGTCCATATCAAGGCGGACGAATTCCTTTTCCGGCAGATAGGCAAACCTGTCCTGCAGCCTAAGCAGCTCCATATTATTTGTGGGAACATACAGGGAGTTCCCGTTATTGCCCTGCATCATGCCGACAGCCATATTGTTGTAGCGCGGCAAATCGGAAACCGGCGCTTCCATTACGGTTTTACCCGTTTCCCAGTCGAGCGCCAGGAACTTCCAGATACCGTCATCCTCCTGCGTATATCCATAGAGATAGCCGGTCGAGGTAGAAAGCTTGAACATAGAGGTATCGCAGAGGTCTTCCCGCGTCCATACCGTCTTCATCGAATATGACCCATCCCTTTTGACCGTATCTATCCGCTCGATTCCCGGCATCAGGTTTTTACTGCCGTTTGCAATCCAGTTCGCATCGTAAAGATTGTCATAGGTCTGTACCGAAGAATCGGCGCCCTTCTCAAACAATCCGGCATTGCCCGCGCCGTACCAGTTGCAGACCAGCGCGGATACGCTGTCTGTACCGGCGGAATATACAATAATGGAATTTTCGACCGAAGCCGTAATATCCTTTATGCTTTCAAACACCGGCTGTTGCGCCACGGTTTTTCCCGTTTTGATATCAAGGGCAATCAAATTGACGGGATTTTGATTATCTGTAAACAAAACCAGCTCCTCGGAAAGCGTCGGTGTGGAGCCGCCGCCCCAGGCAAGCCCCGCGCCTGTAATCCCGCTGCCCTTTTGCGCGCCCTTGCCTCCGTCGGACTGATATCCGGTACGCCAGACAATTTTCACTCCGTCCTGTGAAGCGTTCAGTAAATAGCACGCTTTGTTTGTCAGGATAGTACAGCCCTCCGGATGAGAGGAAATTCCGTTTTCCGCGCCCTCCCCGTCCTTTAGCCGGTAAAAATGAAGGGATTCTTTGGCGTCCGCCTTTTCTCCGGACAGCGCCGCGTCGATATACGACCTGTCAAGATAACCGAAAAAGCCGTCCTTTGCATAAGACGGGTCGATATGAAAACCACCCGTGACAAACCAGAGATTTCCGCTGTAATCCATCACCGTACTGAGCAGGTTCGTGTCGATATCATCCCCAAGCGCGGCTTTTGCCGCTGAGACGACATCTACATCGAGCGCTTTCTCAAAAATATTGCGTACGTTTCCTTTCTCATCGGCCGTTCGCATCATCAGAACATGCCCGTGTGTCGTTGGGCCAACGACAAGGCCGTTGCTGTCTACAAAGGAATAGGATATCTGAATCCCGTACTTCTGGTTATCGTCACGTACCGGCAAAAAGCTGCCGAGCGTTTTTACAGGGCTGCTGTTTACATCGCGGACAGCGATTCCCCCGCTAATCGTCCCCTTCTCCGTTACCAGGCTGTAGGGTGTGATGCAGTTGCCGTTTGAATCGTAAAAAAAGCAAGGTATGGCCTTATCCGCCTCCGTTTCCGCGGAGGAAACAATTTCAGGATAAATCCCCAGCGGTACCACCTGTGCCGTTACATCCGAGCTGTAGGCGTCGTTGTGGATTATCGATTCACCCTGCGCAAGGTAGGGATTGCGTGCCACGTTGTTCACATCCATCAGGCGCGGCACAAGCGCAACCGCCTTTTCTTCGGATACCGCCTGCTTATTTTCCTGCTCCTGTACGGCACAGCCCACGCAGGACAGTGCCAAAATAGCCGATAAAATAATTGCCAGGAATCGTTTCATTCTCTTCACACCCACTTACAAAGAATATTTAAAACAGCTTATAAACCGCAAGCGCCTGCTTTTCCATGTCAGTCGTACCTAGCCCAAGAAAACGGCCGTCCGGCGCCTTCACACGGAGTATTTCATTTTCCAAACTGCCGTCCTTCAGCGCGGTGCGGCAAAGGTCGAGCGCGCCGCCGTTTTGAAAACGCACGCTCTGCGCCGCTGTAACTTTAATTTCACGGTATTCCATAAAAAGGCTTTCCGTCGGACGAAGCAGCCCTTCTATCCGCCCTGTGCCAGCCAGCTCCTTCATTTCATCGAGCGAAAGCGCGTCGTCAAGCGTAAAGCCGCACGCTTTGGTCCGGCGAAGCTCCGTCATAATTCCGCCGCACTGAAGGCTTCTGCCAATATCGTCAATCAGGCTGCGCACATAGGTCCCCTTGGAACAGGCGATATGCAGCCGGCCGCACGCCGTCTCTTCATTATAAGATAACAGCGTAAGCTCGCTTATGGTAACCGGGCGTTTCTCACGCTCCACCTCAATCCCCTTGCGGGCAAGCTCATAAAGGCGCTTGCCGTCCTTACTGACAGCCGAATACATCGGCGGAATCTGCATGATTTCGCCGCGAAACGGCCCGAGTGCCCGGCAAAGCGTTTCCCTCGTAACACTGACGTTTTCCGTCCGGGTTAAAACCCTGCCCGTACTGTCGAGCGTATCTGTCGTGACGCCAAGCTGAAACGACGCGTCGTATTCCTTATCGCTGTCCGGCAGAATTGCCTGCGCCCGCGCAGCGTTCCCCAAAAGCAAAGGAAGCACGCCCGTAGCCATTGGGTCGAGCGTGCCTGTATGTCCTATTTTCTTTTGGGAACAGAGCCTGCGCATGACGGCTACAACATCGAAGGAGGTAAAATCCTGCGGCTTGTCGATTATGAGTATCCCGTTCACACTATCATCCTGTCTGTTCTTTTTCCGTTACTGTAAGGCGGCAGCCGCGGCTTCAATCATCGCAATCTTCTCGCGCTCCCGCTGCGCCTGCTGCCTGACGTTTTCAATGACCTTTTCCGGCGCCTTTGAAACAAAGCCTTCGTTATTGAGCTTGCCTTCTGACTGCGCAAGGCGTTTTTTCGTGTCTTCCAGCTCCTTGTTCAGGCGCGCAAGCTCCTTTTCCCTGTCAACGAGCTCGTCCATCGGGATATAAATCTTGCAGTCCGCCGTAACTATGGTCACGGCGCCTTCTATATGATAGCTTTCGCCAACCTCTACCCCGCTTGCGTAGGCAAGCTTACAGATAAACGGCGCGCCGCTTTCAAATACCGCCTGCTTTTGTGTGGCAATAAATACCTTCGCCTTTTTAGACGGCGGCACATTCATTTCACTGCGGCGGTTGCGAATGGCACGGATGGCTTCCATGACTGTCTCCATCTGCGCGCTTTCCTGCGGATATTCATAATCCTGCCTGTATTCGGGATATTTTTGCAGCATAATCGTCTCGCCCTCATGCGGGATGGTCTGCCAGATTTCCTCCGTGATATACGGCATGAACGGATGCAGCAGGAGCAGGATTTTGTCGAGCACCCAAACCAGCACCTGCCTTGCGTTCTGCGCGGATTCCCCTTGGCTTTGCAGGCGCGCCTTGGCAAGCTCGATATACCAGTCGCAGTAGCAGTCCCAGATGAAATCGTAGAGCTTCTGCACGGCGATGCCAAGCTCAAACTTTTCGAGATTCTCCGTGACCTCCTTAGAAACAAGGTTAACTGTGTGGATAATCCACTTATCCTCCGTGGTGAGCACAGGCGTCAGCTCGTTCTTTACATTATAATCGTCGATGTTCATATGAACGAAACGGGCGGCGTTCCACAGCTTATTTGCAAAATTGCGGGACGACTCGACGCGCTTTGTGCTGAAGCGCATGTCGTTTCCGGGGGAATTGCCCGTCGCGAGGAAGAAACGCAGCGCGTCAGCGCCGTACTGGTCGATAACCTCGAGTGGGTCGATTCCGTTCCCGAGCGATTTGGACATCTTTACACCCTTTTCGTCACGAATCAGGCCATGGATGAACACCGTGTCAAACGGCTGCTGCTGCATCTGCTCGCAGCCGGAAAATATCATGCGGGCAACCCAGAAAAAGATGATATCGTAGCCCGTAACGAGCGTGCTCGTTGGGTAGAAATAGTCGAGCTCAGGCGTTTTTTCCGGCCAGCCGAGTGTGGAGAACGGCCAAAGCGCGGAGGAAAACCAGGTGTCGAGCGTGTCCTCGTCCTGGTGCAGGTGCGTACTCCCGCATTTCGGGCAGGTATGCGGCTCGTCCTTGCAGACGATAACCTCGCCGCACGCTTCGCAGTACCACGCGGGAATCCGGTGTCCCCACCAGAGCTGCCGTGAAATGCACCAATCCTTTATATTCTCCATCCAGTGGAAATAAATCTTTTCAAAGCGCTCGGGGATAAATTTTGTCTGCCCGCTTTTGACGCATGCAACCGCAGGCTCGGCAAGCGGTTTCATTTTAACAAACCACTGCTTTGAAACCTTCGGCTCTACAATTGTTTTGCAGCGGTAGCAGGAACCTACATTATGCTTGATAGGCTCTGTTTTAACAAGGAAGCCCTGTTCCTCCAAATCCTTGATGATGGCTTTTCTCGCCTCGTAGCGGTCCATGCCCTTATATTTTCCCGCGTTTTCATTCATGACGGCGTTGTCGTCGAGCACGCTGATTATGGGCAGGCTATGGCGAAGGCCAACCTCGAAGTCGTTCGGGTCGTGCGCAGGCGTAATCTTAACAACGCCCGTACCAAAGTCCCGCTCAACGTATGTGTCCGCGACAATCGGGATTTCCCGGCCTACAAGCGGCAGGACAAGCGTCTTCCCGACCATATCCTGATAGCGTTCGTCGTCGGGATGGACGGCGACCGCCGTGTCCCCGAGCAGCGTCTCCGGCCTGGTTGTCGCAAGCTCTACATATCCGCTCGAGTCCTTGAGCGGATAACGCAGGTGCCAGAAGAAGCCGTCGTGCTCCGCAAATTCGACCTCCGCGTCGGAAATGGACGTACAGCATTTCGGGCACCAGTTGATGATGCGCTCTCCGCGGTAAATCAAGCCCTTTTCATACAGGCGTACAAAAACCTCTTTGACCGCCTCGCTGCACCCCTCGTCCATAGTAAAGCGCTCGCGTTCCCAATCGCAGGAGGAGCCGAGCTTTTTAAGCTGGTCATTGATGCGCGAGCCGTACTGTTCCTTCCACGCCCATGCACGCTCTAAAAAACCTTCCCTGCCGATTTCCTCTTTCGTTACGCCCTCTTTGCGCATCTGCTCAACGATTTTCGCCTCCGTCGCAATGGAGGCGTGGTCTGTGCCCGGCACCCAAAGGGCGCTGTAGCCCTGCATCCGCCTGAAACGGATTAAAATATCCTGGAGCGTTTCATCGAGCGCATGCCCCATATGGAGCTGCCCGGTGATATTAGGGGGCGGCATCACAATGGTATACGGTTTTTTGTCCTTGTCTATTTCAGCATGAAAGTAGTTGCCCTCCATCCAAAAGCCGTAGATTCTGTCCTCTACTTCCCTCGGCTCGTAGGCCTTTGCAAGTTCCTTTGCCATGATGTTCTCTCCTCCGGTGAAAACCGCCGCTGCCCGGTAAAATGCCGGCGGCCTATAATATATAGTTGTTTTTTATTATCCCACCCGGCAGGATTTTTGTCAATGCGCACGCTGTGCAAAACGCGCACTTTTTGCCGCTGGCTGGCCGCTTTCATTCAATCTTTTGTTCCCGCGGCTTGCTTCGCGCCCAGAAAATGATATAATAGGCCATATTACCATCAGAAAAGCGGATGAGGATTTATGTACGGCTTTCAGGTCAAACGCTCCAAACGGAAAACCATGTCAATAGAGATTACAAAGGAGCTTTCTGTGCTTGTGCGCTGTCCCCTGCGCCTTTCAAAAAGGGAAATCGAGCGTTTTCTCGCAAAAAACGAAGCATGGATTTCAGCCCATTTGGAAACCATGAAAAAGCGCGTTGAGCTGGAACAGAAGCACGCCTTGAACGAGCGGCAGGTTGCCGCTTTAAAGGAAAAGGCCAAAGCAGCGCTTCCTTCCCGTGCTGCTTTTTACAGCACCCTGATGGGCCTTACCCCCGCCGGGATAAAAATCACCTCGGCGGAAAAGCGGTTTGGAAGCTGCAGCGCGAAGGACAGCCTCTGCTTTTCTTACCGGCTGATGCTTTATCCTCCGGACGCGGTTGACTACGTTGTCGTGCACGAGCTTGCGCATATCCGGCACAAAAACCACGGAAAACAGTTTTATGCCCTGATTGCACAGGTTATGCCGGATTATAAAGAGCGCGAGCGGCTGCTTAAAAACAGTTATGCTTATGAAGATTTTAACGAAACGGCGGTTTGATTTATGCTTCAGGTTTTATGTGTTGGCTGCGGCGGCTTTATCGGCGCCGTGCTGCGGTATTTGATAGGGCTTGTCCCGTTTCATGGGGATTTCCCGCTTCTGACCTTTCTCGTCAATTTTACCGGCGCGTTTTTCATCGGCGTTTTCTCACAGCTTGCCGCAAGGCTTCCCATGGATAAAAACATGAGCCTGTTCCTGCGCACAGGGCTGTGCGGAGGGTTCACCACATTTTCTACCTTTTCCCTGGAAACGCTCACGCTTTTACAGGAGAAGAAATATCTGGCCGGCGGTGTGTACGCCCTGCTGAGCCTGGCTGCCTGCGTACTTGGGGTATGGCTCGGCCAGCTGCTCGTACGCACCCTGTTTAAGGCCGTATAATTATAATTGTAAAGGAGAACGCCATGTTTCCGTTTATCTGTCCCGTTTGCTCTAGGCCGCTGTATTTAAATGGGCAAACACTGCGGTGTGAACACCGTCATTGCTACGACCTTTCAAGGCGCGGCGTGGTCAATCTGCTGATGTCCCAGAAATCAGCGGATAAGCGCCACGGCGATGATAAGCTGATGGCGCGCTCGCGGCGGGATTTTTTAGACCAGGGCTTTTACAAGCCTTTGCTTAAAAAAATTAAAGAAATTGTTTTGCCGTACTGCCCGCGGGAAACCGTCCTGCTTGACGTAGGGTGCGGGGAGTGCTGGTATACCGCAAATCTTATTTCATTTTTAATGGAAAACGGGAAGGATGTTACCGCCGGCGGCGTAGATATCTCCAAAGACGCGCTCGCTATAGGCGCGAAACGCAGGGAAAATCTGTCCCTCGCCGTCGCAAGCGTGTCGAGGCTGCCCGCGGCCGACAGCTCCTGCGACATCGTACTGAATCTCTTCGCTCCGTTTCATCCACAGGAATTTTCGCGTATCCTTAAAAGCAGCGGCGTGCTCGTGCGCGCCGTTGTGCTGGAAGACCATTTGTGGGAGCTAAAAGCCGCCGTTTACGATAAGCCCTACCGGAACCCGCCTGAAAAGAAAGAGCTTGCGGGCTTTGCGCTGCTGCAATATGAAGAGGTAAAGGATGAAATCCATCTGGTTTCCAGCGAACAGGTCCAGTCGCTCTTCCATATGACGCCATACTATTATAAAACAGGGATAGATGATCAGCAAAAGCTAGATAGTTTGCGGGAGCTTACCGTTCGGACGCAGTTTGGAGTTCTTGTTTATAAAAAGGAAGGGCAGCTATAAACCTGCCCTTCCTTTTTTATTTTATCTGCGGCGCACCTGCTTTTTTTAAGCGGTACGACTCTTTTTTTATTGAACCTTCCACTGCGCTTATTGGACGATAAAGAGGCGGGCGGAGCGTTTTAAAGGAAAATATAAATATACAAACTACAACCAGCCTTCTAGAGCAGATTCCCCTCTTTACACGCCTTAACAGGCAGGCCGGGCCTGTCCGGAGGAAGCACCGGCTTCCTGCCCGGCAGGAAACGCTTGAAATAGTACCTTCCCCGCTGCACGGCGGAGAAAGCCTTCTGGCACATGTTCCACAGCCGCATTTCCTTTTGGCTGTAAACATACGTAAACTCGCCTGCGTAAACGGCGACCCTTCCCTGAAAGCCCTGCTTAAACCGGTAAACGCCGTAATTTCTGTGCGCCTGATCGTCATAATGCGGGATTCCCATAAAATCGTACAGGCTGCATCCGCTTTCGCAGGCCCATTCAATCATCCGCCACTGCATCAGGTAATTCGGCATCAGGCTGCGCCCTTCGTTTGACGAAGCGCCATATACATAGCATGTGCGCCCGCCGTACCGCACGCATATGGCGCCGGAAAGGGCCGTGCCGTCCTTATAGCACAGGTAAAGCCGGCAGTCGCCGCCAAGGCTGTCCATCATTCGTTCAAAATACTCTTGGGAGCGCACGGCAAACCCGTCGCGCTTTCCTGTCTCGAGCATGAGCCTGTAAAAATCATTGAGCCGTTCCTTTGAGTACGGCCTGCATATAACGCCCCTGCGCTGCGCCAGGCGGATATTGTACCGCCATTTCGGCTTAAACCGCGCAAACAGCTCCTCCGGCGTTTTCCCCTTGATATCGAGCACATAGTTTTCTCTCGTTTGCGCCGTACAGCCATCCGGCATATGCGGAGTAAATTCAAAGCCGCGTTTTCGCATAAAGCTTAAAAACGCCTCGTCGTCCTCCATAACAAACGGGTCGGCCCTAAACGCGCAGGCGCGGTATTTCTGCGACAGGAAAAACGCGCCGTCAAACAGGCAGGAAAGCAGCGCCTCGTCATGCAAATCGCATACCGGCCCCCTGGGGGAATAAAGAAGGCTCGTCCCAATAACGGGGAGCGTCTTTATCAAAATTAACATAGACGCGCAGATTGCTCCCGAAGAATTCCGTACGGCAACTCCCTCACATTTCCACGCACGTTTTACGCCCCGCCATTTGAGCGACTGCATGAAGGAGCCGTTTTCATGCCCCGCAACAAAGCGCTCGTATTCCTCACAAATTTCCGGCTTATTAAAATTTAAAATTTCATAATGAATCTGATTGTGTTTTTCCACTGTGCCATCTCCGTTTTCTTTATTACGGACATAGCATACCCATAAGGAGTTTCATGGGGTTATCAGGATTGTATCATTTTCGCATATTTTTATTAAAAAACGGGGCTTAAAACCCAATCGTACCCAGTGGAATAAAATGCAAGTGAAAATTTTTGCCCCGCTGGGGTACAGGTAAACCCACTTACACCGGAAAGCTCGGAATAAAAATCTGTCGTCTCTGTTGTATCGTAATAGAGATATGCCGCATAATTTACAAGTATTTCGGGTTGAATCTCCGGCTGCACCATCTGCCCGTAGGGTTCACTATCTCCATCCGACAAATCGGCAGACGCATAATCCCCGGGGCTTAGGTAAACATCAACGGTTAAAATCCGTCCAATTATGGCGTCGAGTGTAAGCTGGTACGCCATTCCGTTCGTGCTGACGGTTGCCCCCCATACAGGAAACGCTCTTGCCCCGCTGTCATACTGCACAATATTTATCAGGGTGGCCGCAAGCTGTTTTTTATCCTCGCCTATTTTCAGGTTCGCAAAGAATCCCAGGGAATCGGTGGGGTCGAGCTTCGCCATTTCCCTCTTGATGACTTCGAATAAATCTTTTTCTTCAATTTCCTGTCCCGATTTCAGGAAAAAATCGGAGGAACGCGCAGCGTTCTGCATCCCATAATTTATATCCCGCGCCAGCATAAAAAGCTTGTCGTCCTGGGGGACGTCCTCCGAAAGGGCCGCCGCCTGTTCAGTATCGGTCTTTTTCTCCTCACTTTGGTCAATCAGCGAAAATGCCGCCTGCGGCAGGAACAGCGACGAAAAGATGACAGCGCAGGTAAGCAGGATACATAAAACCATCGGAAGCTTTTTCATTCCCCGCCGCCTCCTTCCAAAAGGAACGAGACTGCCGTTCCCTTGCCTTCCTCGCTTTTTATTTGAATCTGCGTACGGTGTACGCCCGCGATTCGTTTGACAATAGAAAGCCCGAGCCCCGCGCCGTTTTGCCGGCGGGAACGGGACTTGTCCACCATATAAAACGGCTCTGTAATGCGGCCTAGCTGCTCCTGCGGTATACCGCGCCCTTCGTCGCTCACCGTTACAAGGACGCCCTGCTCATTTTCCTTTACGCTGAGCAGGATATTGCCGCCCGGATGGGAGGCCTTACAGGCGTTGTCAACTAAATTATAAAGCATGGTTTTCATCAGCGTCGGCTCAATGTAAAGCCTAGTGTCGTCAATGTCGGTATACAGCGTCGTTTTGTATTTTGCAAGCGTCGGGCGCAGCGTATTGGCCGTTTCCTTAATAAACGGACGCGCCTGCGTCCATGTACGCGCAAAATCTTCTTTTGCGTAAACCATCAAATCGAGCAGCTTAAACGACAGCGCTTCCAGGCGTTTTCCCTCGCTGAAAATATACTCCGCGGCGGTACGCCTGTCCGCGGCGTCAAGCTCATAGGAGCGCAGCATGTCCGCATAGCCGATAATCGAGGTCAGCGGCGTTTTCAGCTCGTGGGCAAAGCTTGCGGAAAAATCCTCCTGCCGCCTCGCCGCGTTTTCAAGCTCCTCTATATTCTGCTCAATAGCGTCCGCCATCCTGTTGAAGTCTCCGGTAAGCATTCCGATTTCGTCGCTGCTCTTTTTGCGGATGCGCATGGTGTAGTCGCCGTCCGCCATTTTTTTTGCGGCAAACGAAAGCCTTTTCATCGGAGAAGTGAGCAGCCGCGATGAAATAAAAACAAACACGGAGCTTAACAGCACGACGCCCAGGAGAATGACGCGGTAAAGGTTTAAAAACTGGCTCCGCTGTTCATAAAGCGGCGTGATGTCGTGCAGGTTTTCCAGGTAAATCATGTCTTGTCCCGTCAGCGGCAGGCGGCTGATGACCTGCACATAATAAATATCGCCCTGCCGTACAATGCGGCTGCCGCGCGTACCCGGCTCCAGCGAGGACGCAAACTCCCGCGCGTTAAAGTGCAGCTTGGCAGTCCGCCCAATGTACGCCTGGCTGGTACCGCTGCGGTTCAAATAGCTTTGAAGCTGGGCGACCGCCGCGTCCAGTCCCTGGCTGTCATACACCTGCATGGTATTAAAGTCGGAATAAAGGGATGCGTAAAGAAAACGGTTTTCCTGCATGGAGGCTTCCTTTTCGCGGGAAAGGCCGGATTCGAACAGGGAAGAAATCAGGAAAAAGCCGCCGCAGCCAAACGCCAGCGTAATAATAATCACGCTTGAAAAAAACAGCTTCCACGAAAACTTCATTTCAACATCCCTCCCCGTCCCTTTCAGCCTGTAAAGCGGTACCCCACCTTATAAACCGATTCGATTTTCTTTTCCAAATGGAGCTTCTTGCGCAGCCGCTGGACATGCAGGTCGACCGTCCTGGTGTCGCCCATATAGTCGCTGCCCCATACGCGTTCGTAAATAATTTCCCGGTAAAGCGCTATGTTCCTGTTTTTCAGGAACAAAAGCAGCAGTTCATATTCCTTCATGGTCAGCTCGACAGCCTTCCCGCGGCAGGTAACAATCCGGGAATTTGTGTCTACCGTTACGTCGTCCAAATAATATATCCCGTCGCCGTCGCTCTTTTTACAGCGGCGCAGCACCGTTTCCACACGCGCCAGAAGCTCCGCCGTTTCAAAGGGCTTTGTAATATAATCCTCCGCGCCGAGCCTGAGCCCGGCTACCTTGTCATTTAAGGATACCTTCGCCGTAATAAAAATGACCGGGATATCGTATGGCCTGATATACTCGAGCAGGGAAAAGCCATCGATACCGGGCAGCATAACGTCGAGCAGAATCAAATCGAACGCGCCGGGGCGAATCATGTCGGCGGCCTCGTTTCCGTCATAGACACACGTGCACTGGTACCCCGCAAGCCGCAGGTTCATAGACAAAAGGTTTGCAATCGGCACCTCATCCTCCACAATCAGAATTTTCCGCATGTTCTCCCGTCCTTTTCTTTTGATATCCGTTTTATCATAAACAGCCGGTGTATCGGAATTGTATCTTGCCCGGATTTTCTTTCCTTCTTATTATACGGCAGAATCCACAGAATCAAAAGCGAAATGTTATTTTTTCAGCAGGCCTTTGAGCCACAGGATTTCCTCCTTCTTGACAGCGCCCGTCAGCGTCATCAATAGAATGTATACGAGTACGACGAGCGCAATCAATACGACCGTCCACGCGCCGGTAATCGGCACAATGCCAAAGTCGTCCAAAAAACCAAGCAAGGCACACGGCAGCGCGCTTGCAAGAAACGGCTTGAAAATCCATTCGACCGGATGAAATTTGACCTGCGTAACCTTGATGAGCCTTGCAAGGCTCAGGGAAGTATTTAAAACCGCACTGATAAACATGACGATAACCAGGCCCTTGATTCCCATAACGGGAAGTAAAAAGAATATCAGGACGACGCGCAGCGCCGAGTCGATAATATTGTATGTCAGGTACTGCATCTGCTGGTTGAGGCCCTTGAGCATACCGTCGACTACGCTGTCGAGGTAATTGAGCGGGACGATTGGCGCAAGCACACATAAGTATACGCCGACCTCCGCGCTGCCGTAAAGCAGCTTCCCGAGGCTGTCCGCAAAGAAAAAAAAGATTACCGCCGTAGGAACGGCAAACAGCAAGGCAAACCGCAGGATGCGCTGCGTCATGTAGTGGATGGCGTTTTTATGCGTCGCTGCGTTTGCTTCCGACATTTCGGGTATCATCAGGGAGGAAAAAGACATCAAAAAAGCGGACGGGAATTGCAGTACCGGCATGACCATCCCGGTAATCATGCCATAGTCCGAGAGCGACCGTTCGTAGCTCGCCCCATACTTTTTGAACCCCGCGGGAATGAGCATGTTTTCCGCGGTGGAAAGCCCGGAGCGCAGGCAGGAGCTTGCCGTGACAGGCGCGCCGATGGACAGCACTTTACGCAAAAATTTCGGCATGGGCGTTTCCTTTCCCTTGAGCTTCCTTGCATCCATTGCGTAGAGCACATAGGAATATACGCAGGTGACGACCTCCGACAGTGCCGTTCCGACAGCGACCGAGCAGCAGGCGTAGGCAAGCCCCATAGGAGCCATCGTACCGACGACGCAGGCAAAAACGGCAATTTCAATAATCTGCTCCAAAAGCTGCTCGCTTGCCGTCTTGATTGCCGTCCGCCGGGCGAAGAAATAACCGCGGAAGCATGCGGACACCGCCATAAAGGGCAGGCTCGGCGCAAGCACACGCAGGGACAAAACCGTGCGGGAATCATTTAGAAACCCCTCCCCAATCGGCTGTGCAAAAATAAACAGGGCGGCTGCGCACGCAAGGCTCAGTGCAAGCCCAATCAAAAAACAGCGGCGCGTCACGTACTTTGCCCTGCCCGTTTCCCCCTTTGCAAGGCAGTCTGTGACAAGCCGCGTTACAATGAGCGTAATGCCGCTTGTTGCAAACGTTGTGGCAAAAAAATAAACGGCGCAGATGAGCTGGTAAAGCCCGATGCCCTCGGCGCCGATTATATTTGACATATAGACGCGGAAGGAAATTCCGATGGTCCTTGTAACGAGCGACGTTCCCGTCAGGACCGCCGCATTGAATAAAAACCGTTTTTTCTTCAAATTTTGCACCTTCTTTGCTGTTTCCTGTTATTCATGCTTATGCGTAAAACGTCTTGAAAATCCTGCATGTACAAGAAAAAATTGGATTAACATAATTTATTTTCCAATCGAGCATAATATTTCTGTGTGTTTCGATTAAAATTTGTATGGATATATTTATAATTAAAGGAAGAGGGCAGCGGTTATGAACGATTATCTGATTTTTACCGATTCCAATGCGGATTTGACGCCGGAAATGATAGCAGAGCTCGATATCAGGGTCATTCCCATGCAATTTACCATCTCGGATAAGGATTATCTCGATTATCCCGACCACAAGGAGCTGGCTATTACGGATTTCTACGCTAAGATGCGTGAAGGAAATATGTGTACGACCATCCAGCTCAACCCGAACGATTTCCGCGAGCAGTTTACGCCCTCTTTGGAAGAGGGGCGCGACCTGATTTATATTGCCTTTTCCTCCGGCCTTTCCGGTACGTATGCCTCGGCGTGCATGGCGGCTGAAGAGCTGAAAAGCGAATATCCAGGGCGCAAAATCGTCATAGTCGATTCGCTTGCGGCCTCCATGGGCGAAGGCCTGCTTATCTGGCACGCCGCGATGAAAAAACGCGAGGGGCTTTCTATCGAGGAGCTCGAGCAGTGGGTGGTTGAAAACAGGAACCATTTATGCCACTGGTTTACTGTCGACGATTTGTTCCACTTAAAGCGCGGCGGCAGGGTTTCGGCAGCGGCTGCGGTTATTGGTTCGGCCCTTGGCATCAAGCCGGTGCTCCATGTGGACGACGAAGGCCACCTGATTCCCGTCAAGAAGGTGCGCGGACGCAGGCAGTCGCTCGACGCGCTTGTCGAAATGATGGCGCAGACCGCAATCGACCCGCAGCAGCAGACGGTGTTCATCAGTCACGGCGACTCGCTCGAGGATGCGAAATATGTAGAAAAAAAGGTGCGCGAAACCTTTAAAACCAAGCAGACGCACATCAATTTTATCGGGCCAGTTATCGGCGCGCATTCCGGGCCTGGCACAATCGCGCTGTTCTATCTGGGAACGCATAAATAAAAAGGCCGGCTACCGGCAGACTATAACAAGGGACGGCTTGCGCCGTCCTATTGTTGCTTTTACAAAAGCTTTTTCGATTTTTATCATAAGGCGGGTGGATTCCCTTTGCGCAAGCTTTGCCGTTATTTAAAGGATTATAAGGTTCATCTCGTAGTCGGGCCGTTATGCAAGCTGCTCGAGGCGGTTTTCGAGCTGATTGTGCCGCTGGTTATGGCAAGTATTATCGATATAGGGATTACAAACCGTGACACCGGCTACATCCTGCGCATGGGCGGCGTAATGATTCTGCTCGGCGCGGTCGGCCTTGCGAGCGCACTTGTCTGCCAGAAGGTCGCGTCTATCGTATCTCAGGGCTTCGGCACAAAGCTAAGAAGCGCGCTGTTCCGCCACATCAATACACTCTCGTTCGAGGAGCTCGACAAAATCGGCACGCCTTCGCTCATTACACGCATGACAAACGACATCAATCAATTGCAGGTCGCGGTCGCTATGCTTATCCGGCTCGTCATCCGTTCGCCGTTTCTTGTGATTGGCGCCATGGTCATGTCGTTTACGGTCAACGCCAGGCTCGCGCTGATTTTTGTCGCGGCAGCGCCAATTATCGCTTTTTTCCTCTATTTTATCATGAGCCGCAGCGTTCCGTTTTTTAAACAAATCCAGAAAAAGCTTGACCGTATTTCCATGATTTCCAGAGAAAACCTCTCGGGCAACCGCGTCATACGGGCGTTTGGCAAGCAGGAGCAGGACGAAGCGCGTTTCAATGAGGCGGCAGACGGCCTTTCCAAAACATCGGTACGCGTCGGCAGGCTTTCCGCACTGCTCAACCCCGCGACATACGTCGTCACGAACCTCGCAATCGCGGCTGTCGTATGGTTTGGCGCGGGGCTTGTAAATACCGGGGAAATGATGCCCGGTGAAATAATTGCGCTTGTAAACTACATGACACAGATTCTGCTTTCCATGATTATCGTCGCGAACCTCGTTGTAATTTTCACCAAAGCGTCGGCATCTGCCGCGCGTATAAACGAAGTGCTCGAAACCGCCCCTTCCGTAAAGCAGCCGTCTGGTAAAACGCCCATACAAAAACCCAATGCCCCTAAAATCGAATTCGAAAACGTCAGCTTTGGGTACGGCGGGGAGGCCGTGCTTTGCGATATCAACCTTCAAATCGAAACGGGAGAAACGCTTGGCATTATTGGCATAACGGGAAGCGGCAAATCTTCGCTTGTCGGGCTGATTCCCCGTTTTTACGACGCGGAAAAAGGCCGTGTCCTCATTGACGGCGAGGATGTCCGCAATTATCCGTTTCATATCCTGCGCGGCAAAATCGGGTTTGTTTTGCAGAACACCCTGCTCTTTACCGGTACGGTGAACGACAACATACGCTGGGGCAGGAAGGACGCCACACAGGATGAAATCGACCGGGCGCTTAAAATTGCGCAGGCGTACGATTTTGTACAACAGCTTCCCTTAAAGGGTGGTACACATATTACGCAAGGCGGGAAAAACCTGTCCGGCGGGCAGAAGCAGCGCCTTACAATTGCAAGGGCGCTTGTCAAAAGCCCTGAAATCCTGATTCTCGACGACAGCGCAAGCGCGCTGGATTTTGCGACCGACGCCGCTTTGCGCCGTGCGATAAAAGCCGAAACAGAGAATATGACCGTGCTTATTGTTTCTCAGCGCGTTGCGACCGTGCGGGGCGCCGACCGGATTGCCGTGCTCGACGAGGGAATGCTTCAGGGCCTTGGAACGCACGAAGAGCTCGTCAAAAGCTGCCCGCCCTACCGGGAAATCTGCCTTTCCCAGCTTAGCCCGGAGGAGGTGTTCGGCAGATGAAAACGCTAAAGACAGTCAGGCGTGTCCTTTCTTTTGCAAAGCCCTACCGCGCCTATCTGCTCGGGGCGCTGCTGTGCGCTGTCGCTACCGTCTGCCTGACGCTCCTGGGGCCGGTGCTTGTCGGCAGCGCAATCGATTTTATTATCGCGCAGGGCCAGGTCGATTTTGAAAGTGTCGGAAAAATCCTGCTGGGGCTGCTGCTGGCCATAGCCGGAACAGCCCTGTTCCAATGGCTGATGACGCTTTGCACCAATGCGGTAAGCTACTACACGGTGCGTGACCTGAGGCAAACGCTTTTTCAAAAGCTCAACGCGGTACCGCTTAAATATATTGACGCGCACCCGCATGGCGACTTAATCAGCCGCGTGGTCAACGACATAGACGCGGTGGGCGACGGGCTGCTCCAGGGTATCACCCAGCTTTTTTCAGGCTTGATTACAATCATCGGCACGCTTGCCTTTATGCTCGCCATCAACTACAAAATCGCCGTTGTTGTCGTGCTCGTCACGCCGCTGTCGCTTTTTGTTGCGGCATTTATTGCCCGGCTGTCCGCGAAAATGTTTAAGGAGCAGCAGCAGACGCAGGGCGAAATCGGCAGCTTTATTGAAGAGAACATCGGCGGCCAAAAGGTCGTCAAGGCGTTTTCCCGGGAAGAGGCCAACCAGGAAATCTTCGACGAAATAAATAACAGGCTTTATATCTGCGGGAAAAAGGCACAGTTTGCCTCTTCCCTTGCAAACCCCAGCACACGCTTTGTAAACGCAATCGTATACGCGGCGGTCGGCGTAATCGGCGCAGTCAGCGCCGTGCTGGGCGGGCTTACCGTCGGGCAGATATCTGTCTTTCTGACCTACGCAAACCAATACACGAAGCCGTTTAACGAGGTCACCGGCGTTATTACACAGCTCCAGACGGCAATGGCTGGGGCACGGCGCGTATTCGAGGTACTCGGCGAACCCGCAGAACGGGAGGACAGCCCGGACGCCCAATCACTTTTGAGCTGTGACGGCGCGGTTGAAATAGCGCATGTCGATTTTTCCTACACGCCGCAGCGCAGGCTGATACAGGACTTCAACCTAAAGGTAAAGCCGGGACAGCGTGTGGCAATTGTCGGCCCGACCGGCTGCGGAAAAACGACGCTCATCAACCTGCTGATGCGCTTTTACGACGTAGACAGCGGCAGTATCCGCATCGACGGCCATGATTCACAAAGCATTACCAGGCGGAGCCTGCGCGCGATGTATGGTATGGTTTTACAGGAAAGCTGGCTCTACAGCGTTAGCATCCGTGACAATATCGCGTACGGCAGGGAGGGCGCGACGGACGAGGAAATTATAAGCGCTGCGAAAGCCGCCTATGCCCATGGCTTTATTTCACGCCTGCCAAACGGATACGACACCATTGTGACAGAAGACGGTTCAAACCTTTCGCAGGGGCAGCGCCAGCTATTATGCATCGCGCGCGTAATGCTTTGCGATCCCCCTATGCTTATACTCGACGAAGCCACGAGCAGCATCGACACGCTCACCGAGCAGCGCGTACAGAAGGCGTTCCAGAAAATGATGAAGGGGCGAACGAGCTTTGTCGTCGCACACAGGCTTTCCACTATAAAAGAGGCGGATATTATTCTTGTAATGAACGACGGCAACATCATTGAGCAGGGTACACACGAACAGCTGCTCAAACGAAACGGTTTCTACGCCAAGCTTTATAACAGCCAGTTTGCGGCTTCATAGATAAAATGCATCACTATGTAATAAATTATTTTAAAAAAGTTTTTGATAGGCCGGAATTCGGAGCAAAACGCTCTTTTTAGAATTCCGGCTTATTTTTACGCAAATTTTCATGCGGAATTCCTACGCGCATACCTGCAGGGACAACATGAAACGCCCCGGAATATAATGAATATGAAGATACATATTGCCGTGTATCTTCGATAAATTTACAGTTAGGAGTGTATGTATTGACCTACAACACTTACGGAAAAGGAAATACTTGTCCGATTTGCGGAAACCCTTGGTGTAATTGCTGCTGTTCCTGCAGCCCATATCCGGCCTGTGCGACTGGCGCGACAGGTGCGACAGGGCCTACCGGAGCGACCGGCCCTGTGGGAATGAGGGGCGCGACGGGTGCGACAGGCCCTGCGGGAATGAGGGGCGCGACCGGAGCAACAGGTCCCGCAGGCGGCCCAACAGGCGCCACAGGCCCAACAGGCGCTACGGGTACGACAGGCGCGACAGGTGCAACTGGCACAATTGCTCCTGATACCGCCCTTTTTACAGTCAACGGAACAGCCGGAGTAACCGCTACCATGCGGCTTGGGGATGTTCTTACCTTCCAGTCAACTGACGGCTCAATTTCAGCGACTGTTTCACAAGGCTCTGCAATTGTTGATTTAAGTTCAAATGATACTGTTGGGCCCACAGGTCCGACAGGCGCTACTGGCGCAACGGGTCCTACGGGTGCTACCGGCGCAAATGGTATGGCTGGCCCGACTGGCTCCGCAGGTGCAACAGGAAACACAGGAGCGACGGGTGCGACAGGTCCGACAGGCGCTGCGGGTATTACCGGAGCAAACGGAGCGACCGGCCCGACTGGCGCAACAGGCGCGGACGGTGCTACCGGCCCAACTGGCGCTACAGGTGCTACGGGCGCGGACGGTGCTGCCGGCCCGACGGGTGTGACGGGTGCCACGGGCGCAACGGGCGCTGATGGTGTAACCGGACCCACAGGCACTACAGGCGCAACAGGCGCTGACGGAACAACCGGTCCGACAGGCGCTACGGGTGCTACGGGCGCGGACGGTGCTGCCGGTCCGACTGGCCCGACTGGCTCCGCAGGCGCAACAGGAAACACAGGAGCGACAGGTGCTACAGGTCCAGCTGGTCCCACGGGCGCAACCGGTGCCACAGGCGCAGCAGGTACAGCCGGCGCTACAGGCGCAACCGGTGCCACAGGCGCAGCAGGTACAGCTGGCGCTACGGGCGCAACCGGTGCCACAGGCGCGGCAGGTACAGCCGGCGCTACGGGCGCTACAGGTGCTACGGGAGCCACAGGCGCTACAGGTACCTCTACAACCGTCAACAGTATGAATGCCACTAACACCACCGGCGCTACCATTGCGGTCATTGTGGGCGGCACACCTGTTCCGCTGCCTGACTCACAGGTCTTGGACGGCTTTACAGTAAATGGCGCAAACGATACCTTTACCGTTCCCGTCACAGGGACCTATATGGTAACGTACCGGGTTTCGACCACAGCGGCGCTGTTGATGTCCTCGCGCGTTCTGCGCAACGGCACCACGCTTCCCGCCTCCACCTTCTCCCCGGTTGCTTCGGTTAGCTCTTATTCAGCTACAACCTTTGCGGCCTTAAACGCGGGCGATACGCTCCAGCTCCAGCTCTTCGGGCTGCTGGGCGCTGCGGTTCTTCAGGGCGGCAACGGCGCTACTCTGACGGTAATCAGGCTCGCATAAATTAAAATTGAAAAAACACTTCCAGACGGGGGCTGCCAGTTTTCCGGCGGCCTCCGGCGCAGGCGGTAATATTACATTATTCCCTTTTGAAAGGAGAGCCCAATGATAACCCTGAGTCTTTGCATGATTGTAAAAAACGAGTCAGACGTCCTTGGAAGGTGTCTTTCCTGCACGAAGGACATTGCGGACGAGATTATAATTGTGGATACCGGCTCTACCGACAATACGAAAGAAATTGCGCATGGCTTTACCGATAAGGTTTACGACTTTGAGTGGTGCGACGACTTTGCGACGGCACGAAATTTTTCTTTTTCAAAAGCATCTATGGATTATACCATGTGGCTGGATGCCGACGACGTAATAGACGAAAAAAACCGCGCGCTGCTCCTAAAGCTCAAGAATGAGCTTTCTCCCTCCACAGATATGGTTTTTTTGAAGTATGACGTAGCCTTTGACCCGCAAGGACGCCCCACGCTTTCCTACTACCGGGAGCGGATATTCCGGACAGCGCTCCATTACCGCTTTATAGGGGAAATACACGAGGTAATCCCGCAGAGCGGCGTGGTAGAGTACAAGGAAATTACGGTTCAGCACCGAAAGCTCCATCCCACCGAGTCAGGGCGCAACCTGCGTATTTTCCAAAAAATGCTGTCTGACGGAAAAAAGCTCGACCCGCGGCAAAAGTTTTATTATGCGCGCGAGCTGATGTATACCGGGGACTATACCGCCGCTGTCCGGCAGTTCAATGAATTTTTGGACGAAGGGCAGGGCTGGATAGAAAACAATATCAACGCCTGTAAGGATTTGGCGCAGTGTTATGCGCGCCTGGGAGAAGATATATCTGCCCTGCAGAGCCTTTTGCGCAGCTTTTGCTATGATGTGCCGAGGGCGGAGCTTTGCTGTGATATCGGGAAATATTTTTTTGACCGGGAGCAATACCAGACAGCCGTTTTCTGGTACGAAACGGCGGCAAGCCGCACGCCGGATGAGCATAACGGCGGCTTCTGCCTGCCGGACTGCTACGGATACATTCCATACATGCAGCTATGTGTCTGCTACGACAGGATGGGCGACCGCGAAAGAGCCGCACAATACAATGAAAAGGCGGGGCTTATCAAGCCGGACGACAAAAATTACCTTTACAACCGTGCTTACTTTCAGGATAATACCGGCGGTTCAGAATAGGTCTTCCATCCAAGCTCCCCATTTATCGCATCATGCAAAGAGCGGCGGCCGTTATATAACGGCCGCCGCTCTTAATAATCGTCAAGCAAATCAGGAATCCATAACAGGTAAAACTGCCTACTACCGGGCTAAGTCATACTGCCGGTAGCGGGCTACCTTGGCGGCTGAGGCGGAACTCTCGTCAAAGCGGCAGGAAAGCCAAACCTTCACCAGCTCTTCCGCAAGCTTTTCACCGATTGTAAACGCACCCAGGCAGGCGATGTTGCTGTTGTTGCTTTTTACCGCGCGTTCTGCGGAATAAACATCTGTCAGAAGCGCGGCATATGCGCCCCTGACCTTATTCGCGGCAATTTCCATGCCCAGGCCGGTGCCGCACACAAGAATTCCCCGGTCGTATTCCCGCGCGGCGACGGATTCCGCGACAAGAATAGCGGTGTTCGCGTAAACCGGGTCTTCGCTTCCAAAATCTGCCGTCTCGTGTCCTAATTGTACACATAATTCCATGAGGCTTGTTTTTAGCCGCACGGCATTGGGGTCGCAGCCAAATGCGATTTTCATTGCGGCACCTCCTCCAAAAGCAGTGTTATGCTGTCCGCAAGGGCACGCACAATCAAATAACAGGAGCACGCCCCCGCGTCCAGGACGCCCCTTGAGCGTTCTCCCAGCCGGCTCGCCCTGCCATATTTCGCCGTCATGTCCTTGGTAGACTCCATTCCCGCTTTTGCCGCCTGCTCCATGTTTTGCAGCGCGATGGAAAAAGGCGTGCTTTCAGCCGCGTCCTTCTCTAAAGAAGCGGCGGCGGGGGCCAGTGTATCCACCAGCGTCTTATCGCCCACCCTGGCATCAATAATTCCATACAACCCCTCCAAAGCGGCGGCAAAGCTTCTGGAAAAGCAGCGTAAATCGACGATGCCCGTTTGGTTTGCTTCGATATCCTCCGCCATTTCCATAAAGATTGTCCCATAAATCGGACCCATCGATCCCCCGATTTCATTCATTAAAATCGCGCTCAAATTTTCAAGCCCCTCGGACAAAGTATACGCCCCGCCGCCGAATCTTTCTTCAAACAAGGAAAAGCCTTTGTTCATGTTTACCCCGTGGTCCCCGTCGCCAATCAGGCCGTCAACCTGTCCAAGGAAAGCTTTGTTTTCCTTTATTGCCCTTACCATTGCAAGGAGAACCGGGGTTCCTGTTTCGTTTTTGAAGAATTCCATAAGCACCTCCTATTCCTGATGGAAGCCCATGCTGTGTGCCGGTTCGTCCAGTAATTTTTTCAGCTCATCGTCCAGCTTCATTACAGTAAGCGTAGCTCCCATCATTTCAAGGGAAGTAAAATAATTCCCTACATATGCCTTATAGATTTTAATTTTCCTGCTTTCCATAATTTTTTCGATTTCATTGTACAAAACATAAAGCTCCATAACAGGCGTCGCGCCCAGTCCGGAAACCAGGATGGCCGTCTCATCTCCGCTTTCAAGCGGAAAATCCGGCAGAATGATGTCTGTCATTTTTTTGGCGATACCCTTTGCGTCCTCCATGCCGCAGACGGACGTGCCGGGCTCGCCGTGGTGGCCGATTCCGACCTCCATTGTACCCGATGAAATCTCAAAATTAGGATGGCCGACAGCAGGGAGGGTACAAGGCGTTAGGCCTACACCCACGCTGCGTGTCGCGTCAATCGCCTTTTGCGCCGCCCGGATAACCTCATCAAGGCTTGCGCCGGCAGCCGCCATCGCGCCGCCGCATTTCCACATCAGCACCTCTCCCGCGACTCCGCGGCGTTTATCCGCCTGCTCCTTTGGGGCCGAGGCAACATCGTCGTTTGCTACGACGGTCTTTACAGTGATTCCCATTTTCTGCGCCATACGGACAGCCATCTTTACATTCATATTGTCTCCCGAGTAATTTCCATAAAGGCACGCGACCCCGTTTCCGCTGTCGGCGGCAATGAACGCGTCCAGAAACGCCTTCGCGGTTGGTGAAGAAAAAATCTCGCCAACGGCCACGGCGTCACAGAGATTTTTTCCGCAATACCCTATAAACGCCGGCTTATGGCCGGAACCGCCTCCGGTTACAATACCCACCCGCCCCTTTGTGGAATATACAGACTTTACCACGCGGGGGTTTGCCGTTTTCTCTACTAAGCCTTTGTGTGCTTTTACAAAGCCATCCACCATCTCATCCACGATAAAATCGGGATTATTCATAATCCTTTGCATTGCTTAACCCTCCGTCCCTGGAATCAATATGACCTTCATTGCGCCATCTTCCCCGGTTCGCGCAAGGCGGAACGCTTCCTGCCAATTCTCCAGGGTATATTTATGTGTAACCACACCATCAGCCGGCAGCTTGCCGCTGCCAATCCATTCGATTACGGTATCATAGCAGAACGGGCTGAGGTGCGAGCCCAAAAGGTCAAGCTCCTTACGGTCGGAAATAATAGACCAATCCACAGTGACCAGGCTCCCGAACACGCTGAACTCCACAAAGCGTCCCATTTTGCGGATGCATGCAAGCCCCTGCTGCACGCTGGAAGGATGTCCGGTCGCTTCAATATAGATATCGCAGCCATAGCCGTTCGTCAGCTCCTTGATTCGTTCTGACGCGTCTTCCTTTCCGGGATTCATAACAATATCGGCCCCGAATTCCCTGGCCTTTGCAAGACGCGCATCGTTCATGTCCAGGACTATCAAAAGCTTTGGATTGCATTGCCTCAGCGCGCCAACCATCCCAAGCCCCAATGTCCCGGCGCCTGCCAGTACAACAACATCCGTCGTTTTTACCTGCGCCCTCTCCACGCAGTGGAAGGAACAGCCGTATGGCTCGATGAGGACCGCCTGCTCGATGGGCATTTTTTTCGGGACAAGGTATGGCAGCGCTTCCTTAGTCAGCTTGACATATTCAGCCATGCCGCCGTTGACGTTGTTTTGAAAGCCGAATAAGTCATGCTTTTCACACATCCAATGACGCCCGGTTCTGCAAAACATGCATTCGCCGCAGGGGACGATTTGTTCTGGGCAAATCCTGTCCCCAATTTTCCAATTGCCTTTTACATTTCGTCCCATTTCTACGACCGTTCCAACAAATTCATGCCCGGGAATCATCGGGGCTTTAATATAGGGAGGGTTGCCGTCTCCTCCCCAGAAGCTGGGCGCTCCAGCAAACGCCTTGACGTCCCCGGCGCAAATTCCGCAGGCTTCCACCTTCAAAATCATTTCCTCTTCCCCCGCGCGGGGCGTATCGACAAGCTCCAGCCTGTAGTCGCCCGGCGCATATGCCACGATTGCCTTCATTTTTTCAGGTAAGGTCCCCATACGCCATTCTCCTTTTCTTTTGCATTTTGTGTGTTCGGATTATTATAGAAACTACTTTTATAAAAGTAGTTTCTATAATAAGAATGGCATGGGCCGAGGCAAAAGTCAACGACTTTTTTCCTTGTTTCTTTCTTTTTGTGAAAGGTATTTATACCGGATGCAAAATCCTTGTACAATGCGCCGATAAAAGGGGCTCTTCCAATTAGCCCTGCAGCATAAATTTTTCTTTCTAATATAAGAAAAGAATGCTATAATTATTGCCGACAGATTGATATAGAAACCATGGAGATATGCTTATGAATGCGACCGGTGCCACAACAAAAAACATTCGGAAGTCAAACCGGAAGAAAATTTTTAACCTGATTTATGAGAAAAACGCAATCTCCAAACAGGATATTGCCGCACAGCTCAAAATCAGCATGCCTACGGTCACACAGAATATTGCTGAGCTGGAAAAACTGGAGCTAATCGAAAAAAACGGTTTCTTCAACTCAACCGGCGGCAGAAAGGCAAAAATTATTTCTATTAAGGCTCAGGCACGGATTGCCCTGGGAGTGGAAATCCGCGCAGAGGGCTGTACAGTGGCCGCTGTTGATTTATACGGCACGGTTATTGCGCAACAGCTTTTTGAAGTTCCCTTTCAAAATCGCGATGAATATTTTATTTTCCTGTGTAAAGAAATTGACCGTTTTATCGGGACTCAGAAAATTCCAAGCAGCAAAATCCTGGGATTGGGTATTATTATGCAGGCGTTGATTTCTGACGACGGGCAGCGTGTAACGTATGGTAAGATTTTAGACTGTACGGGGCTTGACATCTCATTTTTTCAGGATTATTTCGATTTCCCGTGCCGCCTGTTCCACGACGCGGAATCGGCCGCCCGAAATGAATTATGGGAACGACCCGATATAACCGACGCGGTTTTTTTGAATATCCGGGAAAATTTGAGCGGCGCCGTCATTATCGGCGGCAAATTCCATAAGGCAAACGAGCTCAAAAGCGGCGTATTTGAGCATATGGTACTTGTACCCGGCGGAAAGCCCTGCTACTGCGGCAAGCACGGATGTATGAACGCATACTGCTCAGCACAGGGGTTTTTGTATGAGAACGAAACCGTACAAAGCTTTGAGGATAAACTCAAAAGGGCAGATTTTGACGCGCGGCGCCGGTGGGACGGTTTTCTGCAGCATCTTTCCGATGCCATCGATAACCTGCATATGGTAATAGGCAGCGACGTTATCCTCGGCGGTTATGTCAGTGAGCTGATTTCTGATTCGGCCCTCGACAAGCTGCATGATATGGTTTTGAGCCGTACCGCCTTTCCATTCGGACGCAGCTTTATTCATCGTGCCGTCAGCATAAATGTTCCGGTTGCGCGGGGCGGGGCGCTTTTTATGGTCTCCTCATTTTTAAACGACCTGCCCAATCCGGAGGTTTAAATTTAGATAAAGTCCCTGAAATAAAAAAAGCGGTTAAAGCAAGGAGCATTCTGGAAAAAATGCGCCCAAGCCTTAGCCGTTTTTTATTTGATTTTATAATATTATTTATGGCTGCCGTTGATAACAATCGGTTTCATCGTTCAAACGCGCTTTCTATATTTAAAAAATAAATAAACAGAATCGACTACATCGGTAAAGAAGAACAACTGCATGACAATATGTAATGCGCATTGCCCCTTTGTAAGAGTACCACCTTTACACATTTTATATATTTGTACAATCAGATAAGACGAAGTAGCAAATAAAACCAGATAGGCGTAAAACAAAAACAGGAATGGGATAACAAGCCATAAAACCATTAAGAACGGATTTGCCGTACCGCTCATCATAACAATAAACCAATAAGAATGGCTAATAAAAAATGGGATTAACGCAAGCTTAAATCCCATTACCGTACCCAAAGGATTTTTTTGAGTGCTGTTGCTTGGGCGTTTCAGCCCCAAAAATGCGGTCACAATATTCATAATAATTAATACAATCGAAAGCACCAATAAAGCAATGAGAAAGTAGTTGCTTACAGGTAAGGGGGGATTCTCCGTATTCATAAAGAGTAAAAATGGAGATAGAATATATAACAGCAATACTTGAATGGCATATAGTGTTACCAATAGCATAATAGGCAATTTCTTTTTCATCCCTTAACCTCCAAAATATACATACTCCTTTTTAAAGGAAGAATTCTAAATTGATTGTATCACACAAATCAAAAGAAGTCGACAGCTTACAGCAGCAACCGGCTTCTTACTGCATGAATCCGGGTGTTCTTACAGGATTTACTTTATAATAATCAAAAAGGGAGCGTCCTATAAGGACACTCCCGCTGTAAGGGTGAGATAAAAAATCTATCAATCAAGCCTTTTATCTTGTGTGTCTATCGACAACACCTAGGTGAAAAAAGGCGCGAAATGCGGATAGCAAAAATTTGCGGCGGAATGCTTTGGGTCATTACTCCGTTATACAAAATACCGATAATATCTCCCGGGAAAAAGCCGCGGGTGTTCCTGGTGTTGACAATTACATTCTGAGAGGTAGCACGGTCCCTGACAAGCAGACTATTAAACCGGACCTCTCGAACCGTTGCAATCATAAGCATGGTTAATCACCTCCTGTACCAGTATATGTTACAGGAATAGTAAACGCCTATGGCAAGCCACTTAATGTAACAGGTCTTGGGGGCACAAACAAAACCCGCCTTTCAATAAAATTGTTTGAAAAACGGGTCTATTTCGATTCAGTTGGCTTTTTTATATTGAAAAAGTTTCATTCCAAGTACTCCGCAAGCCGATACGAGCAGCAATGCAATGCATATAGACAAGCGGCCGTTATCGCCGGTAGCGGGAGTGTCTTCCTCCCCAATACTTGAGCTGCTTTTATCCGTAGTGTCTAAAATATTATCCGGCTCGGCAGGCTTGCCGGCAGTCCCTGGCTCTGTCGTATTATCCGGCTCAGCAGGCTTTCCGGCAGTTTCCGGCTCTGTCGAATCAGGCCCGTTACGTGCTATGTGTACCTTTAAAGAAGGTTCGAGCTTTTCAGTAACGACAGAAACACCGTCTTTTGTGAGCACCTTGACTTCCTCAATCCGGATATCTCCTCTTTCAAATTCTTTTGGGCACGAAAACCGCAAAGTAATTTTCATTAGCCCGGAAAGCTTATTGTCAGATTCAAAAAAGCTGGTCCAATACAAACCGTTTGCCAGTACCGGGCCGGCAGACATACTGCCGGATGAACCGGAAGAAGCTGTCACAGCCACACTATCCGGACAGGCAAGCCCGATTTCCACTCCGGCGTACGCATTTTCCGGCTCAATTTCGACTACCGCTTCAAAAGTGGTTTGTGTTTCCGATAGCGTAATACGTTCTTTTGCAATACGGACCGCCGATTCCTTTGCAAAAGCCGTCAGCGAGATAAACGAGGCCATACAGCAACAGGCAAGCAAACAGGCAATTTTTTTCAAACAAAACATCCTCTCTCACAATAAATTGATAGGAAAATTGGGAATCGCCATATTTTGGCAATCCCCAATTCCCGTAACTGTAACGCTCGCATTTTAGGCGATAAAACCAGTCAAGATGATAAAGTCTGCCGTATCCACTGTACCGCTGCGGTCAATATCGCAGGAAGCGTCCGTGCTTTGATATTTGCTAAGAGCGATGGAAAGGTCAGCCAAGGTTACCAAGCCATCCCCATTGATATCAGAAGCCGCACGATAGGATATAATTTCTACGGTATCTTCTCCAACCGCGATAGCAACCGGCCCTTCAAAGGTGCCTTCCCCGTTGGTAGCTGATGTATTGATGCTCTTAATCGCCAGTTTCGTGCTGCCGGGAGCCGCCTTCTCTTTGAGCTTTAGTACAACCTGCAGAACATCCGCGTCACCGGAAACAGCGGCGCTTGTCCCAATAATCATTCGTGCCGTGCCTTCCGCGCTCTTATCTGCCGCGATTACCGTATTGTCCAAAAGGGATTTGACTTCTGCCATTTCAAATATATCACTGTCATAAGATACGGCTACATCGAAGCTGTTCAGGCCAGTGAGCCCTTTCATAGACACCGTACAGGTTACGGTGTCGCCGTTTTCCACAACCGCCAGTTCCTTATCGGCATCGATTCGCGCACTGCCAGCATTTACGGCAGCCACGCCGAACGGCTGGGTGAAGCTGATACCTTCGTCGCCTTTCAGCTGGGCACGAACATAGCTGTGTATTTTGCCTTCATAATCGTTGAGGTCAATCGTGTTGCCGGTCGCAATCACTTTGCCGTCAGCGACCCATTCAATCGTATTATACAAATCGCCTTCGATGGTAATGGTATCCTCTGTCTGGTCCACCATGATATTGGTGATAACCGGCGGCTGATAATCGTTGATGGCTTCCAAATTAGTCTCAGTATAGCCTTCCCTTTTGGCAACCTTAGCGCTGGCATAAAAGGCGCCGTTTTCCATCGCCGCCCGCACATTGGTAGCAGTATTGGAAGGGAGGAGCATCATATTGTAGCTGTGACCGGTAGCAGAATTGGAATGCGTGTCGTCGTTGGAAAAGCCCCAGACAAACCGTCCCTCCGGCATAGTTTCTTTCAGGATATTATCCCACAGGATACGGTCGGAATAGGAATCCCCGTCCAGCTTATTGATAATTTCCATGCCCACGCAAGCGCTGTACCTGGTAAACAGGTCCACATATTTCTGGACGGTCGCCGGTTTGCTGGAAGCTTCCTCGCCGGCGGTGCCGCTGGTGTTGCTGCCGCCGGTATACCGGCCGGGGTGATTGATATGGCAGATACCGCCTAATTCCTGCGTTTTGGCAATATTGCTTTCCAGAGTCGCACCCGCTTGATTGTTAAACGGGGTAAAGAAAGTGTTCAGATGGTCGCTCACAGACTGCTCATCTGAATTCATAATAGCAACCATTCCGCGGCCGCCCCTGTCGGTTCCATTTGTGATGGTTTCCAGCCGCTCGTCGGTCAGATAGGTACGGCCCTTGCCAGTCGGGTCATCTTTACGATTCCATGTAGTATTGGTGACATTGTGATCGGTCAGCGCGAGAATATCATATCCTTTTTTGTAGTGCTCCTCAACTGTGTCAGCCGGCTGCGGCGATCCGTCGCTCTCGTTGGAATGCGCATGAAAGTCAGCCTTATACTGCCCGTAGGTTTCCCAGTTTACGTTGGCATAGGGGCTGTCAATGGTGAAATCCAGGACACCTTTTCCATCCAAACCCTGTGCTGCGGCACTGGTGGCAATTGTCCCAGCCAATACAGCCGCCGCCAAAAAAGTCGCTATGATTTTTTTTAACATTGTGTTCTCCCTTTCTCTAATTGGCACCGGTTTTTTCCATATACTTTGCAAACATTTGCATCTCAATTATAGTTCCCTCTATGTAAAGCGGCTATCACGCTAAGGTAAAATCTGCTAAAAATTTGTTCTAAACACTTTTACAAGGCCTCCCGATAAAGCATAGGGCAATATATTATATAAAAATGATTAACCGTCCGCTGTATAGATATCAGGCTTTTATCTGCATTTTTTCATTCATCGCATTATAAAACAGGATTTGAAAAAACCAATTTATCAAGGTTTTCACATAGAAAAAGACCCGCTTTTCGATAAATTTGTTCGAAAAGCGGGCCACTCTCATGGACGGAATGCTGTTACAGCATCGAAAAAAGGAGCGCCCTATAAGGACACTCCTACTGGTCTTATAGGATTTTTCAAAAATCCAGTAACCATGCTGGTTTACAGGTAGTAAAGAGCAGTATTTACGTTACCTCAAGAAGATAAGTCTTATTTTCATAGTATTAAATTTTTACAATATACCTTTCCGGGTCGGCCTCATCCTCATAAAGCTGTATCCCGGGCGCTGACGCCCGCAAATCCTCTTTTATATATATCTGCTTTTTAGCGGGACGTATCATGGCAAGAGCATCACTTAAAAAGCCTTGCCAATCAATGCCTCTGTCCAAACCCTTGTAGTTGTTGAGCTTTCCTATTTTGTAATGGTCGACACTATCGTCGCTTAGCGTCTGTTCAATCAGCCTAAGGCTTTCAAATGGCTCAATCACCGGCTCGAAACTGGCAAAGGTTTTAACGCCCTGATTATGTATTTCTTTGAGCACTTTACACCGTTCAGCAGGTGAAGCCGCGCCAGATTCCCATTCATTACTTTTGGCTTCATCAAAAAATGTAAGTGTTGCACCGACAGAAATACTTTCTCCGAACTCCTTGAAAATATCCATATCCTTAAGCATCCGCTCGCCGCCTTTTGAAAGCACCGCAACCGGCGCACGATACAGATTGAATAACTTCAAGGCTTCTCTGGTAGCCTGGCTGTTGTCTGTGTTCTCACAGTAAACGTCGCCTATAAATGAAAGAAGAATTTGTTTATCATATTTTTGATTGCGCAAATCAGCTTCAAGGTATTTCAGCACACCTTTTCGCGGAGAAGGGATACCAAAATAATTCCCTGCAGAGCGCTGGAGAGCGTGCGGCGCATAGCAATACTGACATCTGTGGGAGCAGCCTATATAAAGATTACACGCATAAGGGCTGTATTCCCGCGCTCTTCCTTTCGGCTCATAAATAATCGGCATCGTGTATCTCCTTAATTTTAAGATTTACCATCAATAGTAAAATAGCCGTAGTGCTTTCTGAAATTTCCAGTTACTTCATAGTAATCAACTTGTCTAACACCGTAATTATATAGCATTCCATAGAACATGTCCAGCGCTTTTGCCGCAATTAGGTGATGACACTTCTTATAAATCTTCTGAACTCCAAACATTTTTAAGCATCCAAGATTGAGTCCGCTAAGGCAGTTTGTAATTGCTGTATAAATTATAACTGTTCCATCTCGCAATGTTTTGTTACTGAAAATTTTCATTATCACATCAAAAGGAATGCCATAGCTGTCACAGTCTATAACATTAAACTCAGACAAATCAAGATTCTCTATTATTCTTTTGTTGTCCACCGTTAAATTTTGCCCCTTTCCTCTTTGGATTTCCACACCGAAATATTTTTCTTTATCAAAATGGCTCCATAGTGTGTTGTTTCCCGCATATAAATCGAGGACTCGAATCTTTTCAAGGTTTTGGGTAGCTCGTCTGCGCAGATGAGTCTTGTTTGCTAAACTGGAGTTGTCGGTACTAATCGAGTGAAGAGTCAACTTCCACGCCCTCCATTTTAGAAATCTGTTTTATAATCCCTGCAATTTTGTCATTGTTATTGATATCCAGAGAAATCAGGTAATGGACTTTCGAGTAAGGCCGGAGCTCTTTCTTCTGAAGCTCTTCCAGACTTGTAATATATTTTTCGGTTTCAACGCCAAAATCATTGAAATCGAATTGACGAAGCTCCTGTAGTTCTTGCAGGAGAACAGGCTCATCAAAGCCAGTTTCGAGATTCAGCGCATTGTGAGCGATAATATATGCTCTCTGTTCATCGATGCTAAGATGGTCGAGCCGGATACAAGGCAACACAGTAAGTCCCAGTAGCTTAGCGGCTTCAATTCTGCCGTTTCCCTCTAAAACGGTGTTGTCGGCGCCCGCAATCGCCAGCGGATCGTTAAATCCAAACTCCTTGATGGAATTCGCAATATGTTTAATTTGAGCTGCAGTATGAATTTTACTGTTATTGAAATATGGCGTCAGTTTTCCAATCTCTATTTGTTCAATGGTTAGTTCATTATTTATCATATGTATTCTCCAATTATTAATAAGAACGAGCTTCTGGTGTCAGCTTGAGGTCGCGCCACAATTTTTCAATATACTTATTACAGTCATTCAGGATTCTATAATGTTCGTTTTCCTTTACCACAATTTTTGGCGTTGTACCATCAGCGCAGATTCCCGTTACAATGCGGATATATCTTTCCGGCTTTTTGAGCCATTCATTCCATGCTTTGTCCCTCATGACTTTGTGCTGTACAAATTGCCGTATCAGCTCGACATCAGCTAAAGTTTTTTTATAACGGGTTCCGTTTTTCAGTACGCCAACAAAATATAACCATGCTTCTTTTTCGACATCACCTAAATTCTGCGGTGGTTCAATCAGCTTGTAGGATTCTTCAAGCGGGGAAAGTTTTGGCGCCGGTTGTTTTCTGTCCAATATAATCACATTCTTTCATAATAACTTAGGTTAAACAAGTCTATAGAATAGTCATGATTGTTTAAACCTCTACACTAGTACCTATAAAATAAAAAAAGTTGACTATAGAAGGTCAACAAATTAGAAAATTTACAAACTGTTTACATTTTTTACATTAATGTAGAAGTATTTTTTAAGGCTCTTATAAAAATAATAGGTTAAACTATTCAGGAGTAAAATAACAAAAATTTAACGTTTTTGTCGACATTTGTCCTGCTAATCCAAATTCAGTATGATACGGGTATGCAGTCAGCAGGGAGCGGTATTTATATACAGATACTTTCCAATATCAAAAGTATCAATTTTCTGATACATGTTTTTAGTGACAACAAAAAATACCCTAAATAGCATTAATCGAACAAAAAGCAAAGAAACCGACTTTGATTTACACAAAATCGGTTTCTTCGACATTGGTCGGGATGACAGGATTCGAACCTCTGTAATGCTATTTTTAACTAATCCCTTATTCAAGCCTTTTTTTGAGTTTTCCCCATTGCAAAGCCGTTTTTCATTTTTATTAAATGGAAAATACTTTTGAAAATTGCATTGAATTTTGATAAAAAATAGCACTATGCAACATGAAATGCAACACGAAAGTGCTCGTATCCACACAACGGAAAGCCACTGCAAGGAATTTTAAGTTTTGACTTTATTATATGCATATGATATAATTAATATAATTTAGTGACCGCGTTGTAGTAACCTGCGGGTCTACAACCATATTGACCCCCCGCACCTCTCCATATT
>UQFO01000002.1 GCA_900540275.1 uncultured Oscillospiraceae bacterium
TTTCCCTTGACCCTTTCCAGCCGAGCAAGGGGCTGCGCCCCTTACAAACCCCACATGATTGAAACCATGCCGTTCCTCGTTTTATGTACGGGATGTAGAACAGATACTGCGGGACGTTTCTGCGCCGCGCCTGCGCGCGGAGTTCTTCGCGTGATGGGTACTTTCTAATTTTTCCAAGCTTATTACCTCATGGTCAGCCCCCATTAAGCGTTTCTGTTCCTAACAATGTCCATTTTAGACTAATTCAGTCTAAAAGTCAATAGACTATTTTTGTCTATGATAGGATTTATTTAGAAATGCGGGGAGGTGTATTTTATGAAGTTTCATGAAAGAATTAGAGCGTTGCGTGAAGATAACAATATGTCGCAAGAAGAAATGGCGGTTATCCTCCATGCTACACAAAGAGCTGTTTCTCATTGGGAACGAAACGATTCTGAACCACCTTATATGACTTTAATTACGTATGCGAAATACTTTGGTGTTTCTATTGATTATTTACTCGGTCAAAGCAAGAATCCATTTAAAAGTTGGATAGAGGAAAGACAGTAATCTATTTTAAGTAATCTGAGAAAACTTTCCCGTTACAAAAACGCGTGAAAAACTAACCCCACGAGGTACTCCGCGCGCAGGCGCGGCGCTGGAACGTCCCGCAGTATCTGTTCTACACTCCGTACATAAAACGAGAAACGGACAGTTTTCTTCTAGGGGGATTTTCAAGGGGCTTTGCTCCTTGAATCGGCTGCGGAGGGATAGGCGGAGGGCGGCGTGATGCTTTGCCGCCCGTAAGCCGTAAGGGAACCCATCGAAAGGGTTCCCTTGTACCGACGAAAAGGGTTTACAAAAGGGAAAAACAGCGGATTGTTTTTCCCTTTTGATTAAACATAGAAAGTTTTATGAAGAAATCCAAGAAACAGCACGTTTTCTGAAAACCAAGAAGCAGTATGCTTCAAAAAAGAAGGGAAACAGCCCTTTGATTCATGAAACATAGAAAGTTTTATCAAGAAATCCAAGAAGCAGTATGCTTCATTCAATAAAAAAAGAAACGGCACGTTGCAAAAAAGAAGGAGGAAACCACCGAAAGGGTTTCCTCCTTTTTATATCATATTTTTCTGTAAAAAATATAAAATTTCTAAAAAGCATGCCGCCGCTAAAAATTACGGCTTTTACACGCCGGACCGCGGCGTTTTGTTTCTCAGGTTCTGAAAAAAATTCCTGAGGACAGCGGCGCATTCTTCCTCCAGCACGCCGCCCGTAAGCTGCGGCCTGTGGTTGTAGGGAAGCTCGAACAGGTTCGCGACAGACCCGCACGAACCTGCCTTTGGGTCCTGCGCGCCGTACACCACGCGCCTGATACGCGCGTTGATAATCGCGCCCGCGCACATAGGGCACGGCTCGAGCGTAACATAAAGCTCACACTGCCACAGCCGCCAGCCGCCGAGCGTCCGGCACGCACTGTCGATTGCCTCAAGCTCCGCATGGCACAACGCGTTTTTATCCGTTTCCCTGCGGTTATACCCGCGCGACACAATGATACCGTCCTTTACGATTACCGCGCCGACCGGTACCTCGCCGTTTTCGGCGGAAGCCTGCGCGCACAAAAGGGCTTCCCTCATAAACCGCTCGTCGCCGTTCATGATACCATCATCCAAGTCATCGCCGCTTCGCCTACCAGCAGGACAACCGCAATAATGACGCCGGGCGTCACAAAAAAGGTTTTAAGCCTCTCCTTCAGCGTCAGGGAGGAATCCGGTTTTTCTATGTGGAACAAGCCCTTGTCCTTCCTCGACAGGAAGAAAAGGCCCAGCAGCGCAAGCAGCAGGGTTGTGCCCATTACGAGAATATAAAAAATATTTCCTATAAGCGTGCCGAACTGCGTCGTCACGATATCGCCGATAACGGAATAGAAATTGTTTGCAAAATGCAGCAGCATCGCCGGGATAATCGAACCGGTATACATAACGAGGAAAGCAAGCGCGAGCCCGCCGATAAACGCAAACGGTATCTGTATGATGTTGCCGTGCATCAGGCCAAACAGAAGAGAAGAAATCAATATTGCAAAGCCGTCGCCGTATTTGCGCAGCACGCCGAACAGCACGCCGCGGAATAAAAATTCCTCAACGAAGGCCGGTACGCACGCGACGGATATCACATACAAAATGTTTGCGGAAAGGGAGCCGTCAGTCGCGACCGACAGGCTGGACTGGTCGTACGGCAAACCGATTGCCTCAAGGTTTTGCAGCAGTATTTCCACCGCGAAATTAGAGAACATAAAGACCGCAAGCCCCGCGGGGAGCAGGGCGAGAATCCGTTTTACGCTTACCCTGCTGCGGAAATGAATCAAATCGTCCAGGTGCGTGTGCTCCGTTTTACATAAAATCAGCGCAGGAATACACATGCCGAGGATAGAGACGATTCCCTGCATCGCGAAATACATTGACGGGTCATATTCGCCCGCACCGCCGGCGCCGTACGTGACTCCGCCGCCGAAAATGAGAAAAAAGCTGAGTAGGGTCGCAATAAAATTAAACGCCACAAGCACAATAATCAGCGAGACGCCGGAATGGTTCGACAGGGCACGCAGTGCCTTTTTTTCCTGTTCCCTTTTCAAATAATCGCTGTTATAGGCCGGATAGTAAAAGGCGTTACCGTACGGATACGGCGGCATATACATCTAATCACATCCACATACAAATTAAAGTTTAAAATATTATATCATCGAGCAGGCGCAATTACAACAAAAAAACAATTCTGTGGCAAGCTTTCACGTCCTGTTCACAACTTCATATTTCGTAGTTAGTAGGTATACGTGTTGTTGACAAAGACCAATTTCAGCGTTATATTTATAATAAGAAATGGATAAATAATCCATATTTATCACGGATAGGAGGGTTTTTATGAGGCGGTCAGGAAAATTGGTCAGCGCCCTATTGTTTTTTTTGCTGCTCACGGGAATTACGGCCTTTCCCGCAAGCGCGCAGGAAACAAAACCAGATATGAAGAGACTGAGTAAGGTTTTTGGTGATTATCTGGACGAAAAAGGGATTTATCCGCTGGGCGGCGAGCTGTTGATTAATTATATGGCATGTTCAAATGGCTGGTCTGTCTTTTATGGTAACCGGGGAGGATCAGACGCGATGATGCAGTCTGATAGGGTCGGAAATTATATCTTCTATTCTTTCGGCTGGAACTATCCGTATAATATTGGAATCTACGCGGAAAAAGACGGGACGGTTTATACGCTCAAGGAAGCGTATGAAGCTGGGGAAATCGATATTAACGCGATTGCGGCATCTGAAAACCTGAAAGCTCTTGTTTTTAAACCTGGCGACGTAGACATGGATGGAACCGTAGCCTTAAAAGATGTGCTGTTCGTTCAAAAGGTATTAGCAAAGGCAGAAGAAATGAGCCGGTATTTCAGCAGCTTTAGCTTTTGTGATTATGATGGGAATGGGGTGATTGAGATCAGCGATGTTTTGGGCATGCAGAAAGAAATTGCAAAGATGCCAAAGTAAGAAGTGATGGTCAGAAAAGGATGAGAATCAGGAGGGAAATGCGGATGAAAAAAACTATTAGTTTAATTCTTGCTGTTATGCTTTGCTCTGCTCCGGTCGGCATAAATGCTGTAGCTGAGCAAAAAGATACAGTGCCCCCTAAAGACAAAATATCCAATTCACTGTATCAGGAATTTACCGAGCTGGAACAAAGCGGCGTAAATATGCAGACGGAAAAGATTCCAGTTTGGATATGGTATCAGGACATCGACCAAAAACAGGTCGATAAACAAGTTGAAAAGCAAACTGGGCTTACAGAAGATAATATTGCGGTGGATTTTGAGATGCCAGGAATTACCCTGTTGTCCAATTTACAAAACGAAATCCCTGACAGCCAGGAAAATATGAAAGCTTATCTGGAGCGCACTGCTGTTGTAAGAGAGCTGGAGAAACAGAAAACGGAATTATATATTTCAAAACGTCGAGATATATCCAGAAATAAATATAATAATATGTCCTCGGATTTATTAAATAAAATACAAGCTGGGAACATCAGGTTTAAAAGCAATTATGCTCCTGCGATTATAGTGGAAATGTCTAAAAAAGAGGTTGCCGCTGCAGCGCAATTAAAAGAAATTGAGAGGATCGCATTATATACAGAAAGAGATTTTATAGATGACGACCTGTCCTCTGTTAATAAATCCACCGGAGCAGAAAAAGTGCGGAACACGACAGGATTAACCGGAAAAGGCGTAAAAGTTGGCCAAATTGAAAATGGCGTGCCGGGAACACATACCGAGCTTAATCCGGAGAAAATACATACTGTCGACAGTACCGGTAAAACATTTCACGCTACATCGGTTGCCCGTATTATGGGAGGAAGCAGCGGAATCGCGCCTGGAATAGAAATTTATGCGGGGTCAGCCAGTACTTCAATGAGAGCCATCGAGGAAATGATCAGACTTGGCGTATCTTTAGTCAATCGAAGTAACGGAGCAAACAGGACAGATTCGTATACAGATCTTGAAAGGTGGTATGACCACCTTGCGTCGCAGCATCATGTGACGTTTGTACAGGCTGCCGGGAATGACAGTGTCGCTACAGCGCTGATACATGAACCCGGGCTGGCCTATAATGTCATTACGGTCAGTGCGTATGAAGATAAAGCTACAGAAACCACGGAGGATGACAGAATAGCAACATATAGCAGGTATTTAAAAGGCGGTGGCTGCCTCAAGCCCGATATAGCAGGCCCTGTAGCCAATCAACCAATTAATGGGACGAGCGCCGCCACACCTGCTGTGACTGGAGTAATCGCTTTACTCTTTGAATTGAAACCTTCTTTGGTTTATCAGCCGCAAACAGTAAAAGCAATTTTGACAGCTTCTGTTCAGAGAAAGGTAATTTGTGACCCTGTTGAAGAAATGGAACAGGGTTTAACAACAAAACAGGGTGCAGGAGCTGTGGACGCATGGAATGCTATTTCGATAATTTCACAGCATCAATACGGCTATGGAGAAATCACAAGCGATACGGAATACAGAAATTTTGTTCAAATGTCATATGGGGCTTCACATATTAATATTGGATTGTCGTGGTTAAGAGAGAATATAGCCTCAGGCGATCATTCTTCATCAACGGAAGTAGAAGTGCAAACGGGTGTGCTTCCGGATTTAGATATGCGTGTGTATAACAGCGACGGTTCGCAGGCGGGAGCCTCTATCAATTACAACAGCTCAACAGAGATGGCATATTTTTCACTTCCGGCCGGAAGCTCCAGATACCAAATCAGAATTAATAATTACAATGCGTCAAATAACGAGCCTGTGCGCTTTGCCTATGCGTGGGGTACAGACAAAATGACGTTTAAGAAAAGCTTAACGGGAACTGATTTTCCTGCAGACGGCGTTTACTTTTTACGCAGTAAATTAAAGCAGGGCTCCGGCGCATACCTTACTGTTAACGAAACAACAGGACAGGTTACGCAGGAAGCGTTCACGGGCGCTTCCAATCAACAGTGGATCATCGACAAAAATGGCAGCGAGCCATTTACGGTGAAAACGTGTTCAGTTGCCTGCTCAGGTTATCTGTCTAGGGGAAGCGACAACCAAAGCGCTGTAATTCAAAAAAATATCCCGTCCTATATTGCCTTCGGCGGCAATGGGCTGGACAATGCACTTTCTCTTTCATATTACGGTACCGACAACAGCATAACTCCCTCAGATTCTGCATTGGGCAGCGGCTGTGTCTGGCGCTATATCAGCCCGCCGGAGCGCTTTCAGTGGTATCCCGAGCCGCTCTCTTACCAAAAGGGAGATGTAAGCTATGATGGTACGATTGAAACAGCCGATCTGTTGCTCATGCAAAAATATATTGGCATGCAGATTACGCTGACCGCGCTCCAGCTCTATCTTGCTGATATGAACGGGGACGGCGTGGTAAACACCGCTGATGTTCTTGCGCTCCAGCGCCTGATAAACAGCGGTGCGTGATTAATTACAAAAAATAGGACCGCGCCGAATAATACGGGCTCAGTCCTGGACTGAAAGATATCACAACAAGCTTTTTCCTGTAGATGAAAAGTGTTTTAAACGGAGCAGCGCAGCGGAAGCGGAACTGCTCCGTTTTTTAATTAGCGTCTTTAGACAGTTGAGCGCAGAAAGCGCGAAACAAAGACCCCCCGCTATGCGGGGGGTGACAAAAGGTTATACCAAAAAAATCACCAGACAAGTATAATAGGGTTGTTCAGGCCTATTGTAAAAGAAAGGTGATTTTAATGGCAAATCAAGCAAATAGTCTGTCACATACAAAATGGATGTGTAAATATCACATAGTCATGGTACCAAAATACAGGAGAAAAGTAATCTACAACCAATACAGGGCCAGTTTACAGGAAATCATCAGGCTGTTGTGTAAATATAAGGGAGTAGAAATTCTGGAAGGCCATATGATGCCAGACCACGTACATGTGCTTTTAAGTATACCACCCAAGCAAAGCGTGTCAAGTTTTATGGGATACCTAAAAGGGAAAAGCGCGCTCATGATGTTCGACAAACATGCAAATCTAAAGTACAAGTTTGGGAACAGGCATTTCTGGGCGGAAGGCTACTATGTGAGCACAGTGGGGCTCAATGAAGCAACAATAAAGAAATACATTGAAGACCAGGAAAAGCATGATATTGCAATGGATAAGCTGAGTGTTAAAGAATACGAAGACCCTTTTAAAGGTAGCAAGTAATACAAACGTCCTTTAAGGGGCGGCAAAGGTGATAAAGGCAATAGGCTTGAACACATGTGAAAGCCAGCGCCTTTAGACGCTGGCCGGTTACATGGGCTTATAGCCCTTGTGCATACCACCCGTTTGACGGGTGGTTATGATTAGATGCGTTGATGAATGTAAAAATAGGATTACACCGTATTAAATAGACGGTGTTCAATTGTTTCTCTGAAATTAGGCGATTTATTACTCGAGTGATTGTACTTTATTAAAAATTGTTAGGCTTCCAGTTGTTTTTCCATCGCTAAAATTCAAAAAATATTGAATTGAGCAGATGTTCATCCCTTTGACAATAGGCCGTTTTATGGTATAATAATCAGATAAAACATAAAGGTAGGGTGGAGCACTATGGAATCCTCAATCTCGCGCAGGCAGGCAAGGGAACAGGCGTTTATCCTTGCGTTTGAAACGAATTTCACCGATGATTCGGTTGCGGATATTTTAGAGGCCGCGCAGCTTTGCGGCGGCGAGCAGGTTGACCCCTTCGCGGTTGGGCTTGTCAGCCAGATGCTGGAGAACAGGGAAGAAATCGACCGTGTAATTGAAGCGAAGGCAAAGGGCTGGAGGATGAACCGCATTTCAAAGGTGAGCCTGACGATTTTACGTCTGACGGTCTGCCAGATTCTTTTTGAAAGCGGGGAATCCGGCGCGAAGGACCCGGTGAGCGTAGCGGTGAGCGAAGCCGTGCGCCTTTCCAAAAAATATTCCACGCCTGAGGACGCGTCCTTTGTAAACGGCGTGCTCGGTACAGTCGCCCGCGCCGCTGGCCCGGCAGCGGAGGCGGAAGGCCAATGAGCGTCTTTCTGGGCATAGATACCAGCAATTATACGACCTCGTGCGCCGCGTATTCGGAGAACGAAGCCGTGCAGGAAAAAATGCTCCTTCCCGTTAAACCGGGCGAATGCGGGCTTCGCCAAAGCGACGCGGTATTCCATCACATACAGCAGCTTCCAGGGGTTATGGAAAAGCTGGCGCCGCGGCTGAAAGACAAAAAAATAGAAGCAGTCGGCGTTTCCGCAAGGCCCAGACAGGAGGAAGGCTCCTATATGCCTTGCTTTACGGTCGGGACAGCCTGCGCGAAAATGCTTTCTCTCGTTTTGGATGTTCCGCTTTATGAATTTTCACATCAACAGGGCCATGTGGCCGCGGCGCTTTATTCCGCCGGCCGGCTCGATTTACTGAAAACCCCCTTTTTAGCGTTCCATGTTTCCGGCGGGACGACGGAGGCGCTTTATGTCACACCAGACGAAGAAGAGCTTTTCCGCACGCGCATCGCCGCAAAAACGCTCGATTTAAACGCTGGCCAGGCGGTTGACCGCGTCGGCGTGATGCTGGGCATTCCTTTCCCGTGCGGCATGGAGCTTGAAAGGCTCGCGGCTGCCTGTGGGGAAAAGATAACGGTAAAGCCCGCGCTGAGGGGCTGCGACTGCTGCCTTTCCGGTCTGGAAAACCAGTGTGGAAACCTGCTTTTACAGGGTGCCTCCAAAGAATATATCGCGGCGTTTTGCCTAGAATCGATTAGGCGGACGCTTTTTGAGATGACGGCCCGCCTTCAAAAGCAATACGGCGGACTTCCGCTTTTATACGCTGGGGGCGTCATGTCGAATACCATGATACGAAAATCCTTTGAACAGGAATTCGGCGCGCTGTTCGCTCAGCCGGAATTTTCAAGCGACAACGCCGCGGGCATTGCGGTGCTCGCAGCGGTGCGCCACGGGGGGATAGCATTATGAACGCGATGATTTCCGTATCGCAGCTCAATTTTTATATCAAATCCCTGCTCGACGGCGACCAAAACCTGTCGAACGTTTTTGTTACGGGCGAAATCTCGAACCTTTCTGGCCATTACCGCTCGGGCCACCTTTATTTTTCTTTAAAGGACGGCAAGGCCTCTGTCAAGGCGGTCATGTTTTCAAGCAGCGCGTCACGCCTGCGGTTCCTGCCGGAAAACGGCATGAATGTCATTGTGCGAGGGCGCGTTTCCGTATATGAAGCCACGGGCCAGTACCAGATTTATGCAGAGGACATGCAGCCCGATGGGGCGGGTTCGCTCGCCGTTGCGTTTGAGCAGCTGAAAAACAAGCTTTCCCGCGAGGGGCTGTTCGACCAGGCGCATAAAAAACCGATTCCCCTGATGCCGCGGAAAATTGGTGTAATCACCTCGCCTGCGGGCGCCGCGCGCAGGGACATAGAAAGCATATTAAAGAGAAGGTACCCGCTGGCGGATGTTCTGCTATGCCCCGTGCTTGTGCAGGGGACAGGGGCGGCCGCCGGGCTTGTACGGGCAATAAAATATCTGGACGGCGAAAACCTCTGCGACGTTATCATCATCGGGCGCGGCGGCGGCAGCGCTGAAGATTTAGCCGCCTTTAACGACGAAACGCTCGCCCGCGCCGTATATGGAGCGAATACGCCCGTTATATCGGCGGTCGGGCATGAAACCGATTTTACCATATGCGATTTTGTCTCAGACCTGCGCGCGCCCACGCCTTCTGCGGCGGCGGAGCTGTGCGTGCCTGACCAGGAGGAATTGAAGCAAGAGCTTGACGGCTTTTCCCTCCGCATGAAAAAACAAATGGAAGCACTGCTGTCGGCAAATCGGGCGCGTGTAGGCGCGCTTGCCTCATCGCGCTGGCTTAAAAACCCGTTTGACTGCTATATCACCCAGAACAGCCTGACGCTCGACCGGCTTTCACAACGCCTCTCCTCGGGTTTTGAAAAGGAATTCACGGTGAAAAAGCAGCGGCTGTCCATGCTGTCCTCGCAGCTCGACGCCCTAAGCCCCCTGCATATCCTGTCGCGCGGCTACGCTGTCGCGAGCAGGGGCGGCAAGGCGATTAAAAGCATAAAAGAAGTAAAAAGCGGAGACGAATTTTCCCTGCTTTTATCAGACGGCAGTATAAACTGCGCAGTAAAGGAATGATAAACATGAAGGCATATAAAACGTATGAAGAAGCGGTAGAAAGGCTTTCGCAGGTAGTCGCCCTTTTAGAGCAGGGCGGCCTGCCGCTGGAAGAGTCTTTGAAGCTTTTTGAAGAAGGCACGAAGCTTACCTCGTTCTGCTACGGCGCGCTCAAGGACGCGCAGCAGAAAATCGAAGTGCTGGCCGTACCGGAGGAGCAAACGGATGAATCATGATATCGATTTAATTGAGCAGGCGCTTTTAAAAAGCCTTCCCGGCAGGGACTGCATGGAAAAAGACGTAATCGACGCGATGGAATACAGCCTCATGGCGGGCGGCAAGCGAATCCGACCGCGCCTTGTGCTTGCGTTCTGCCGCCTGTGCGGAGGGAGCAGTGAACAGGCGCTCGGCTGCGCCTGCGCGGTGGAGATGATCCATACCTATTCGCTCATCCACGACGATTTGCCGTGCATGGACGACGACGAAATGCGGCGCGGCAGGCCGTCGAACCATATCAGGTTCGGTGAGGATATCGCCCTGCTGGCCGGCGACGCGCTCCAGGCGCTCGCGTTTGAAACGCTACTGCGCGGCGTCACGCCGGAAAACGCGCACTGCCTGGCAAAGGCGGGCGCATACCTTGCAAACGCCTGTGGGGCGGCGGGTATGGTCGGCGGGCAGGTCATCGATTTGCAGAGCGAGGATAAGGAAGCGCCCATCGGGGTGCTTAAAATCATGGACGGTAAGAAAACAGGCGCGCTTATCCGCGCGGCCTGCGTGATGGGATGCATCTGCGCGGAAGCGGACGACAGGCTGTGCGCGGCGGCTGAAGCGTACGCCGAAAGCATTGGCCTTGCGTTCCAGATTATGGACGATATCCTCGACGTGACGGCGGACAGCGAAACGCTGGGAAAGCCTGTTGGAAGCGACGGGGAAAACAAAAAATCCACGTATGTTTCCCTGCTTGGCATCGATAAATGCAAGGCGCTCGTCGAAGAGCTTACAGAAAAAGCGGTGTCCGCGCTTGAAGCGTTCCCAAACGACGCCGAAGAGCTTCGGGAGCTTGCGCTGCAGCTCGCGCAAAGGGACCGCTGATATTTTGTATGCGGAAAAAACAATGGGGATGGGGAGGTTTCAGAGATTGTGGATGGTGAATATCAGGTTCTGGATAAAATAGAATCTCCCGATGATTTACGGTATTTGACAGATGGGGAACTGGAGGAATTATGCGCTGAAATCAGGCGGGTCATTGTGGACGCCGTTTCAAAAAACGGCGGGCACCTGGCCTCAAACCTCGGTACAGTCGAGCTCACGGTCGCCATGCTCAAGGCGTTCCCGCGGGTGGAGGACAGAATCGTCTGGGACGTCGGCCACCAATGCTATACACATAAAATTTTGACCGGCAGGTTTCATGATATTGGTACAATCCGCACCGAAGGCGGTATTTCCGGCTTTCCAAAGCGGTGTGAAAGCCCGTACGACGCATTTAACGCGGGACACAGCAGCACCTCTATCTCCGCGGCCTACGGTATCGCGCGGGCAAAGGAGTTAAAAGGGGAGGATGGCTATACCATCGCGGTCATCGGCGACGGGGCGCTTACGGGCGGCCTTGCGTACGAAGGGCTCAACAACGCGGGAAGGTACAAAAAGAACTTCATCGTCGTTTTGAACGACAACAAAATGTCTATCTCCCGCAACGTCGGCTCTATGGCGCGGTACTTGACGGGCATCCGAATCAAGCCCGCCTACCTGCGCGTGAAAAGCAGGGTGGAAAAGACGCTGATACACACGCCTGTCGTCGGCAACCCCATCAGGAGGATTTTGCAGCGCTCCAAGTCGAGCCTGCGTAAAATGGTATATAAGGACACGCTCTTCGACGACATGGGCTTTACCTATTACGGCCCGGTTGAGGGGCATAATTTCGAGGAGCTTGAAAACGCGTTCAACGCGGCAAAAAATGTAAAGGGCCCCGTACTTGTACACGTCGTAACGACAAAGGGCAAGGGCTACCAGTACGCGGAGGACGACCCCAAAAACTTCCATGGTATCTCGAGCTTCGATGTAGAAACAGGCGAACCGATTACAAAGGGAAAAGGGTTTTCAAACGTATTCGGTGAAAAGCTTTGTGAGCTGGCCCACAGCGACAAACGCATCTGTGCCATCACGGCGGCAATGAAATCCGCCACCGGGCTTAATGATTTTTGCCGCCAGTACAAGGACCGGTTTTTCGACGTCGGCATTGCGGAGGAGCATGCCGTTACCTTTGCGGGCGGCTTGGCAGCCGGAGGGATGCTCCCGGTGTTCGCTGTATATTCCACCTTTTTACAGCGCGGCATGGACCAGATTATCCATGATATCGCAACACAGAAGCTGCACGTAATTTTGGCAATCGACCGCGCCGGAATTGTCGGCGAGGACGGCGAAACACATCAGGGTGTGTTCGATGTTGCGCTTTTAAATTCGATTCCGGGCGCCGTGATTTACAGCCCGTCCTACTTCGATGAGCTTAGGCGCGATATGCAGACCGCCGCCTATACCAACAGCGGGATTGTCGCGGTGCGCTATCCGCGCGGCGGGGAGCTTTACCGCCCGCGTGACTTCAAGTGGGGTAAAAAAACCTTTGATTTTTACGGCAGCCCCAACGCGCAGACGCTTTTAATCACATATGGCAGGCTGTTCAGCTACGCGTGCCTTGCAAAGGAACGGCTATTTAAAAAGGGCATTGATATCTGTATTTTAAAGCTCGGGCGCATCAAGCCGATTCCCAAGGAAGCGATTGCGCAGGCGAAGCGCTTTTCCTACATTTTCTTTTTTGAAGAGGGTATGGCGGCCGGCGGCGTGGGCGAGCATTTTATGTTTGAGCTTTCCCGCGGGCGCTGGAACGGCAATTACAGCCTGACGGCAATCGATAACCGCTTTGTCCAGCAATCATCGGTCGAATCGTCCTTAAAAGCGCTTTCCCTTGACGACAGCGGCATGGCGAATATCATCAGCAAAGGAATTCGGGAGGACTTGAAATAAATTGAGTGAGAAAAAACGGCTCGACACGCTCGTCTTTGAGCGCGGCTATACGCAGAGCAGGGAAAAGGCCAAGGCGGTCATCATGGCGGGCCTTGTTTACGCGGACAACCAAAAGGCGGATAAGCCGGGCGCCGTGTATCCGGCAGACGTAACGCTCGAGGTACGTGCAGGCGCACCCAAATATGTAAGCCGCGGCGGCTTTAAGCTGGAAAAGGCAATCGGCAGCTTCGGCATCGGTTTAAAAGATAAAATTACGATGGACATCGGCGCTTCTACCGGCGGCTTTACCGACTGTATGCTGCAAAACGGCGCGGCCAGGGTTTACGCCGTAGACGTGGGCTACGGGCAGCTCGACTGGAAGCTTAGAAACGATGGGCGCGTAATCAATATGGAGCGCACGAACATCCGCAAGGTAGAGAAGGAGCAGGTGCCGGACGAGCTCGATTTCTTCAGCGTGGACGTTTCCTTTATCTCCCTGAAGCTCGTGCTTCCCGTCGCGCGCGAATTCCTGAGGGACGGCGGGCAAGCGGTCTGCCTGATTAAGCCGCAGTTCGAGGCGGGCAGGGAAAAGGTCGGGAAAAAGGGCGTCGTGCGCGACAAGCAGGTACATACGCAGGTGATTAGTTCTATATGCACGTTCTGCCTTGAAAACGGCTTTGATGTGCTGGGGCTCGATTTTTCCCCCATCAAAGGCCCGGAAGGCAATATCGAATATTTAATCTATCTGCAAAAATCGAAGGAAGGGCGGATGCTCTGCGATACGTACCCGCAGGAGCTTGCCGCTCGTTCGCACGAACAACTCGATAAAAAGGGTGATTGATTTGAATTTTGCAATCGTACCGAACCCAACGAAGGAGGGCGCGCCCGCATGCACGAAAAGGGTCGCGGAAATCCTTGTTAAAAACGGCGGCGTACCGATGCTTCTCAACGAATACCAGAAGTATGTGCCGGCTGGCGGCGCGCGTTTCTTTCAAGGCATCGACGCGCTGGTTACCGCCAGCGACATCGTCATAACGGTCGGCGGAGACGGCACTATTATCAGCGTCGCAAAATACGCGGCGGCAGCCGGAAAGCCCCTGCTCGGTATCAACCTCGGGCGGCTCGGCTTCGTAGCGGGGCTTGAGCCTAACCGGCTTTGCGAGCTTTCGCGCCTGTTTACCGGGGATTACCGCTGTGAAAACAGGATGATGCTCAAGGCGTCTGTAATAAAGGAAAACAGCGAAAAGGTATATTATGCGCTCAACGACGTGACCGTGTCCCGCGGCTCACTATCGCGCATTATCGATTTGACGGTTTCCTTAAATGATGAGGAAATCAGCGAATACCGCGCGGACGGCCTGCTGTTTTCCACGCCGACCGGCTCCACAGCCTATTCGCTTTCCGCCGGCGGGCCGGTTATCCAGCCGCATATGCAGTGTATCCTGCTCACGCCCGTCTGCCCGCATTCCCTGTTTTCCCGCTCGGTGCTGTTCTGCGACCAGTCACGCCTGACCGTCAGGGCGGAGGACCAGGATAACGCGGAGGTCTATTTAACGGTCGACGGGCAGGATTCGGAGAAAATTTCTTCCGGCGACCGGATACGGATTGAAAAGGCGGAAATTTCAGCAAAGCTTATTTTTCTGCATGATAAGAGCTTTTACAGGGTGCTGAGCGAAAAGCTCAGCCACAGGACTGTTTAACGAGGTGCTTCCATTATGAAAACAAAACGCCATGCAAAGATACTGGAGCTCATCCAGAGCTACACCATCGACACGCAGGAGGAGCTTCTGCGCCGCCTGCGGGAAGAGGGCTACGATGTGACGCAGGCGACCGTTTCGCGTGATATCAAGGAGCTCCGCCTGCTGAAGACGCTCGGCAAGGACGGCGCTTATAAATATACGACGGGGAACAGGAGCCAGACGGATATCAGCGCGAACATCCACACCCTCTTTTCCACAACCGTCCAGCATATCGATTTTGCCGGCAACATGATTGTACTCAAGACCATCAACGGCATGGCGCAGGGCGTCTGCGCGGCGCTCGATTCCATGGAATGGGACGGCGTCGTGGGCACAATCGCGGGCGACGATTCCATTTTTATCGTTGCGCGCAGCAACGCAAAGGCGGTCACGCTCACATCGGAACTGAAAAAGCTGTTATGATAGAGGAAGATTCTTATGCTTTCATCCCTTTATATTGAAAATATCGCGGTCATCGAAAAGACGCAGATTGATTTTACCGGGGGCTTCAACGTCTTAACCGGTGAAACGGGCGCGGGCAAGTCGATTGTCATCGACGCATTAAATGCCGTACTCGGAAAACGCACGTCGAAGGACATTGTGCGCACGGGCGCGCAGAGCGCGTGCGTCAGCGCCGTTTTTACGGATGTGGACGACAAAACCGCGGCAAAGCTCACAGAATACGGCTTTCCGGCGGAAGAGGACGGCACGCTCATTTTGTACAGGGAAATCGGCGCGTCCGGCAAAACGGCCTGCCGAATCAATTCCCGTCCGGCGACGGCCAGCGTCCTGCGGGACGTCGCTTCATCATTGATTGATATCCACGGACAGCACGAAAGCGGCGAGCTGATGCAGCAAAGCGCGCACCAGGAATATATAGACAGCTTTGCTGATTTTGGCGATACATATACAGCATACCGCGCCGTATTTACAAAGCTCCGTGACTGCAGGCACAGGCTCGAGGCAATGAAAACCGACGACGCGCAGCGCGCGCGCAGAATCGACCTGCTGCGCTACCAGACGGAGGAAATCGACGCGGCGGCCCTCATCCCGGGCGAGCTTGAAGCATTGGGAGAGCAGAAAAGCCTTGCGCTCAACCGCGAGCGCGTGCAAAGCGCGCTGATGGGCGCGCATGAGCTGCTCGGCGGGGAAAACGGGCAAAACGCCATGCGCCTGCTGGAGGAAGCGGCGGACACGCTCGAGGGCGCGCAGGAATACCTGCCGGAAATCAAAGCGCTTTCCACCCGTGTGCGCGACGCGTTCTACGACATACAGGACTGTTCGTCCTCGCTTTTAGAGCTTTCAGACAGCGCGCAGGAGGAGCAGTTCGATTTGGGCGAAATCGAGCAGCGGCTTGACTCCATCTACCGGCTGTCGCGCAAATACGGCGAGACGGTCGATGATATCCTGGCATTTGCGCGGCAGGCGCATGAAGAGCTGCAAACGCTTTTGGAATATGACACGAACCTGGAAGCGCTGCAGAAGGAGTTTGAAACGCTGCTCGAAGAGGCAAGGGGCCTGGCCCTTACGCTTTCAGAAAAGCGCAGGCGGGCAGCTTCGCTTTTTACCGCGCGCGTGCAGGAGGAAATGACATATCTCGATATGCCGAACGTGCGCCTTACGGTCGATTTCCAGGCGACCCCGCTTTCATCGTGCGGCATGGATAAGATAGAGCTGCTTATTTCGGCAAACCCCGGAGAGGAGCCGAAGCCCGTTTCTAAAATCGCGTCGGGCGGCGAGCTTTCCCGCATGATGCTCGCTATCAAAAACGTGCTTGCCGACAAGGACCAGACGCCGACGCTCATTTTCGACGAGGTAGACACCGGCATCAGCGGCAGCGCGTCGCAGAAGGTTGGGTTAAAGCTCAAGGCTGTATCAAGCGGCAGGCAGGTCATCTGTGTAACGCACCAGGCGCAGATTGCGGCGCTTGCCGGCACGCACTTCCTCATTCAAAAAGAGGTGCAGGGCGGCAGGACGTTCACACAGGTAAAAAGGCTCGATATGGAACAGCGCAAATATGAGCTTGCGCGCATTATCGGCGGCGTCGAGATTACAGAGCTTACGCTCAAGCATGCCGAGGAAATGCTCAGTAAAAAATAGTGGATTAAAAAATTCAGATAGGGAAATAGGGTACCCATATGAAAAGCTGGTCTGTAGCACAATTGAATAAAGAGGCGGCGCAAAGCCTTGCGAAAGACTTTTCCCTGCCGCCTGTCGCCGCGATGCTCCTGCAAATCCGCGGGGTGGAGCAGCCCGAGGAGGTCATGCAGTTTTTGGGAGACGACGCGGATTTTTCCGACCCGTTCCTCATGGCGGACATGGACAAAGCGGTGGCCCGCATCGAAAAGGCAATCGAAGGCTTTGAAAAAATCTGCGTTTACGGCGATTACGACGCGGACGGCGTCACGTCGACAGCGCTCTTATACTCCTACCTTGAGGGGCGCGGCGCGGACGTAAGCTATTATATCCCGTCGCGCGAGGCGGAGGGCTACGGCATGAATATGGCTGCCGTGGAAAAAATGCGCGAACAGGGCGTACAGCTTATTATCACGGTGGACAACGGGATTTCCGCGGCGGATGAAATCGCCTATGCGAATACGCTCGGCATCGACACAGTCGTAACCGACCACCATAAGCCGCCCGAAACCCTGCCGGACGCCTGCGCGCTTGTCGACCCGCACCGCGCGGACTGTGAAAGCCCGTGCAAGGAGCTGTGCGGCGTGGGCGTTGCGTTCAAGCTGGTTATGGCGCTTGAGGACGGCGACCTCGATATAGACGGGCTGTTGTTCCAATACGCCGATTTGGCGGCGCTGGGCACCATTGGCGACGTCGTCCCCTTAACAGGTGAAAACAGGATTTTTGTAAAATGCGGCCTTTCGCTTCTGCGCGACAGCAGCAGGGAAGGCATTTGCGCAATGCTTGAGGACGCTGCGATTACGCCGTCAAAGCTTTCCGCCGGCAAGGTCGCCTTTACGCTCGTTCCGCGCATCAACGCGTGCGGCAGGCTTGCGTTATCCCAGAAGTCTGTGCAGCTGCTTTTGACGAACGACAAGGAGCTCGCGCAGGAAACGGCGCAGGAGCTTGGGCGAGACAACGCCGAGCGCCAGCAGATTGAACGCGATATTTTAAAAACCATTGAAGAGGAGCTCACACGCAGTCCCGCTATTCGGCGCGACAGGGTAATCGTCGTCGATGGTGAAGGCTGGCATCCCGGCGTGATTGGTATCGTCGCCGCGCGCATAAAAGAGCTTTACGGAAAGCCCGCGCTTGTTCTGTCCCGCGACGGGGACACCGCGAAGGGCTCCGGCCGCAGCATCAAGGGCTTTTCCCTGATCGACGCGGTCAGCGCCTGCTCTGAATACCTGGCGTATTTCGGCGGGCATCCGATGGCGGCCGGGCTTACGATGCCGTCAGGCCAAATCGGCGCGTTTCGCGCCGCTATCAACGAATACGCAAAAAAACAAGGGGAAATGCCGCAGCCAACGCTCGAAATCGACCTCAAATTAAACCCCGCGTTTTTGTCAACAGATATTGTCAGCCAGACCGCGCTGTTAGAGCCGTACGGCGCGGGCAACCCGTCGCCGCTGTTCGGCCTGTATAATATGGTATTAAAGGGGATTAAGCCGGTCGGCGCAAATAAGCACCTGCGTCTTACGTTCTCCCGCGGGGATACAAGTGTCACGGCGATGCGCTTTTCCTGCACGCCGGAAGAATTCCCCTATAGTGCGGGCGACGTGCTCGACCTTGCCGTCACGACGGATTTGAACGAATACAACGGCACGGTATCCCTTAGCGTTATCATACGCGACATGAAATTAAGCTTCGCGGACAACGGGAAAATGATAGCGGACGGCTGCCTGTTTGAAGCGCTTATGCGGGGGGAAAGCCTGACACGGCGGCAGATGGAATACATACGGCCCGTCAGGGAAGAATTTGCATATGTGTACCGTTTTTTAAAAACGGCGCAGTCCTGGGATTATGGGCTCGACGTTTTATGCTGCCGGCTGCAGCGGGAATCCATCCATTACGGAAAGCTGCTTGTCATATTAACCGCGATGCGCGAGCTTTCGCTCATTGAATTTGAAGAGGGCGCCGATACCGCGTGCCATATCAGGGTGCTGCCCGCGGGCGGCAAGGTCGATTTAAGCGCCGCCCCCATCATTATGCGCATGGACCAAATGCAGTGATTTTAATGACTTTAACATATTCGGAGAGGTAGGTTTACAATGCCGGAGAACACCGTACATTATCAGGACTATGAAACCCTTGTGGAGATGCTCAGGAAAAGCGACCAAACGTTCAATATGGAGCTTATCGACAAGGCATACCGGCTTGCGGAAAAAGCGCACGGCAGCCAGCTGCGCGTGTCCGGCGTGCCGTATATCCTGCATCCAACCTCGGTCGCCTGTATTCTGGTTGACCTGGGAATGGATACGGAATCGGTAGCGGCTGCGCTTCTGCACGACGTGGTGGAGGACACAGACGTTACATTGGAGGAGATATCGAAGGATTTCGGGCCTGAAATCGCCCACTTGATTGACGGCGTGACCAAGCTGCGCAAAATCCCGTTTTCATCGAGGGAACAGCAGCAGGCAGAAAACATACGCAAGATGCTCATGGCCATGGCGGACGATATCCGCGTCATTATCATCAAGCTTGCCGACCGCCTGAACAATATGCGCACCATCGACTGCAAGGCGGAGCAAAAGCGCAGGGACACTGCGCTTGAAACGATGGAATACTACGCGCCGATTGCAAACCGGCTCGGCATCCGCGCGATGAAGGAGGAGATGGAGGACCTCTCTATCCGTTATCTTGACCCGGTGGGCTACTGTGAAATCGAGCACGCGCTCGCCCTGAGCAAATCTGAGCGCGACAAGTTCATTTCCACCATCAAGGAGGAAATCGTCTCCCGTACAAAGGGCACCATACCGAACGTATATGTCGAGGGAAGGGTCAAGAGTATCAACGGCATTTACCGCAAAACCTATATGAAGGGAAAAACCATCGAGCAGATTTTCGACATCTTCGCGGTGCGCGTCATCGTCAATACCGTGAACGACTGCTACAATGTGCTCGGCATTATACACGATATTTTCCAGCCGCTCCCGAACCGCTTCAAGGACTATATTTCCACGCCCAAGCCGAATATGTACCAGTCGCTCCATACGACGGTTATCGGCAAGGAGGGCATTCCCTTTGAGGTGCAAATCCGTACATGGGAAATGCACCATACCGCTGAATACGGCATCGCGGCGCACTGGAAATACAAGCTCGGCCTCTCGAAAAAGGATTCCATGGAAGATAAGGTCTCTTGGATACGCAGGATGCTTGAAAACCAGGCGGACGACGACGCGACCGATTTGCTGCGCAACATCAAAACAGATTTGGCCTCGGAGGAGGTATATGTCCTCACGCCGAAGGGGGACGTTCTAACCCTGCCGCTCGGCTCGACCGTCATCGACGTTGCGTACAACATCCACTCCGCCGTTGGCAACCGCATGACAGGGGCACGCGTCGACGGCAAAATCGTGCCAATCGATTATAAGGTGAAAACTGGCGAAATCGTTGAAATCCTTACGAGGAAAGAGGGCGGGAACCCCAACCGCGACTGGCTTAAAATCGTGAAAACAAGCGAAGCCAGGAGTAAAATACGCCAATGGTTTAAAAAAGAAAAGCGCGAGGAAAACATAGCGGAGGGCAAGGCGGAGCTTGAACGCGAATTCAAGCACGCGGGAATCCAGCTCACGGAAAAAGAGATGGCTGAATTCCTTTCCACTGTTTTGCGCAAACAGCATTTTGCGACAAACGACGACCTGTTCGCGGCAATTGGCTACGGCGGCGTACAGCTGTGGAAAATCATGCCGCGCGTCAAGGAGGAGTACGCAAAGCGCAACGCGCCTGTTGAGGAGAACCCGCAGCCAGTGCAAAAGGAGGCGCCTCCGAAGCGCCGGGTCAGCAGCGGCGTCATTGTCGAAGGCGTGGACGATATGCTCATTAAGTTTTCAAAGTGCTGCAACCCGCTGCCGGGCGACGACATCGTCGGGTTTATCACACGCGGGTTCGGTGTTTCCATCCATAAAAGGTCATGCGTAAACGTACCGAAAAACATGGAGGAATGCGAAGACCCCCACCGCTGGGTCAAGGCTGTATGGGCGGGCGAGGTGCACGAAAGCTTCCAGGCGACGCTCAATCTCGTGGCGTCCGACCGCACGGGCCTGCTTGCGGACGTTACCATCCAGCTTTACAATATGCATATCTTTATCAATAATTCCGAATCACGCACGGCGAAAAACGGGCAGGCAATCCTGCGTTTTTCCATTACGGTCAACGGCAAGGAGCATCTGCAGATGGTGATTGACAAGCTTATGGCGATTAACGGCGTGCTTTCAGTCGCCAGGGTATAATAAAATAAGGCCGTGCAGGCGGCCTCCAAATACAAATAGACGCAATCGATTATAAAGGATAAATTATATGGAGCATGTAATCAAGTGGCTTCTCGAGGATGAAACCCCTGAAGTGAAATACCGTACGATGACCGAGCTGCTGGGTATGCCGAAAGACGGGCCGGAGGTAAGAAAGGCTCATGAAAATTTATTAAGCTCGAACAGTCTTGGGCTGGTTATGGATAAATTCAAGCTAAATAAAAAGTGGGAGGATATCAACGCTTTATTAGCGCTCACGGAGTTTGGCCTTAATCGTGAAGACGTACCAGTTGATGACTATGTCGGCCGTGCCATCAAAAATTTGAATTTGAGCATGAAGTGTGCAAAAATATTGCTGCTTAGGAATTTGGTATCGCTGGGGTATTACGGGCATCCCTGGGTGCAGGAGCAAATACCACTTGTTTTTTCTGCGATACGGCAAGACGGCACGCTTCGATGTTTGGACAAAACCAAGAAAACAAACGACTCCAGGCTGCCGGATATGGGCTGCTACAGGCAGACTACCACCTGCCTTTTACTCGCGGCAGAGCTGAAAAAGGCAGGCGTGGCCCTGCCGCAATTTGAGCCGTTGGTTAATTTTTATATCGGCCGCAATGTCATTTTCCGTTCTGATACCCCTGAAAAGGTAATTATCAAAGATATGGCGGGAACATTTTATCCGATTGACCATGTACACATGGGGTTACAGATGATTATGTATGGGCTTTCGGTTCTTGGCGGGGCGGACCATCCGAACTGTGAAAAAGCATGGGCGCTGCTGGAAGGCAAAAAAGATAACGAGGGGAAATATATCCTTACAGAATCTTTCAGGGAGCCTTATTTCAATGCGGGCATGGCGGGCAAGCCGAATAAATGGGTAACGCTGTATGTCCTGCTTTCAAAAAAGTATCGGACAAGCTGAGTTTTGCTATGGGCTTAGGCAGGGCGTTCAAACATGCAGGGAGAAATCGCGGTTTGATGCGATGGGCAATCCGCCATATGCTTTTTAAGCACGGATGGGGAATCGAGCATAGGCCGGCAAAAGAAATATAAGAAAAAATCAAATGCAGGTTTGCCTGTATTTTGGAAAGGATATCAATATGAAGGCAGTCATACAGCGCGCCGCGAACGCCAGTGTGGCGGTAGACGGCGTTACCGCCGGAGAAATCGGGCGGGGCTTTTTAATCCTGCTTGGCGTGGAGGACGGCGACACGCCGCGTGACGCGGAGGTTTTGGCCGCGAAAATATCCGGCCTGCGCATATTCAAGGACAGGAACGATAAAATGAACCTTGCGCTTTGCGACATCGGCGGCGGCGCGCTCGTTATTTCGAATTTTACGCTCTGTGCCGACTGCCGCAAGGGCAGAAGGCCGAACTTTATCGCCGCCGCGAAGCCGCCGCTTGCTGAGGAGCTTTATGAGTATTTCTGCAAACGCCTAAAAGGCAATGGGATAACGCAGGTAGAAAAGGGCGTGTTCGGCGCGGATATGAAGGTATCTCTTCTAAACGACGGCCCCGTGACCGTCATCATCGATTCAAAGGAGCTGAAGCATTAAATGCTGCAAATAGAACGCTTTATCGTGAGCATCATGCAAACCAACTGCTATTTTGTTACGGACAAAGCCTCGGGGTTTTGCGCCGTCGTTGACCCTGGCGCGTATACGCCGGGGCTTACGCAGAAAATAGAAGAGGCGGGCGGAAGGCTAAAATACGTACTGCTCACGCACGGCCACTTCGACCATATCGGCAAGGCTGACGAAATCAGGAAGCAGACGGGCGCAAAAATCGTCATCGGCGCGGACGAAGAGGAATTCCTGCGCAACAACGATTTGAACCTGTCCATCATGGTCACGCCTATGGGCTTTGACGCGTTCGATGCCGATATACTGCTCGGGGAAAACGGGACTGTAAGCCTCGGGGAGACAGAGTTCCGGCTGATAAAAACGCCGGGCCACACGAAGGGCGGCGCGTGCTATATCGCAGGCGATGTAATTTTCACGGGTGACACGCTGATGAAGGAAACTGTCGGACGGACTGATTTTCCGACCGGCAGCTATAAGGAAATGATGGAGTCCCTGAAAAAGCTTGGCGCTTTAGAGGGCGACTATACCGTTTACCCCGGACACGACGACAAGACGACCTTGCAGCACGAGCGTGAAAACAACGTTTATATGGGGAACATGACGTATGAAGATTTTGATTGATAGCCATCCGTTTCATTACGAGGTGGAAAATCTTACGCGCCTTTTCTTCCCAAATGAAAAGCTTGAGGTTATAAAAACAGCGGAAAACTGCGGGGCCGCGCCGTATGAAGAACCATACGTGATTACACGGCGTGAAGAAACGGGCAATACCGCGAAGCTGACAGCCTCTGTTTCCTTTGGCAGCTATAAAAAATCGTCGTCGGCACAGGTGCCGTGCGATGCGCCCGATTACGATAAATCGTGCGAGCGGTGCCTGGCGATATTGCTTTTCAGATTGCTGTCGGAATATACGGGTATCACCCCGCCGTGGGGTATATTAACGGGCGTGCGCCCTGTAAAGCTGTTCCGCTCGCTTGCGCGGCGCTACGGCAGGGAGGCGGCGCGTGTTTATTTCGAGGATATCCTGCTCGTGTCGAAGGAAAAGACGAACCTGGCGTATGTGACGGAATCGAACGAGCAGAAAATATTGGAGCGGTCCGGCAAGGATTCCTTCAGCCTTTACATCTCAATCCCGTTCTGCCCAACGCGGTGCAGCTACTGCTCGTTTGTATCCCAGACGATTGAACGGGCCCAGGAGCTGATAGAGCCGTATACGGAGCTTTTATGCAGGGAGCTTGCATATACGGGCGCGCTTGCCAAAAAGCTCGGCCTGCGGCTCGAAACGGTCTACATGGGCGGCGGTACGCCAACGACGCTTAGCGCAAATCAGCTGGAAAGGGTGCTCGGCACGGTCGGGGACTCCTTCGACTTATCCGCCTGCCGGGAATTTACCGTCGAGGCCGGGCGGCCGGACACCATCGATATGCAAAAGCTGGAAGCAATCAAAAGCTGTGGCTGCGGGCGCATCAGTATCAACCCGCAGACATTGAACGACGGCGTGCTCCGGCGCATAGGCAGGAAGCACACCGCACAGCAGGCAATCGACGCGTTCCAGCTTGCAAGGCAGGCGGGCTTTACACATATCAATACCGACCTTATCGCGGGGCTGCCGCAGGAGACATTTGAGAGCTTTCAGGAAACGCTGCAAAAGATTTTGGCGCTTTCCCCCGAAAGCGTTACCATACATACGCTTTCCCTGAAAAAATCGTCCCATCTGACGGGGCAGGGGCTTGAAATCCAGCGCGAGGACGCAAAGCGGGCGGCAAAAATGCACCGGCTCTGCAAGGAGCTGCTTCCCGACAGCGGGTATTTTCCCTATTACCTCTACAGGCAGAGCCGTATGGTCGGAAACCTTGAAAACGTGGGCTGGTCTATAAAGAACCACGAAGGGCTGTACAACGTTTATGTCATGGACGAAACCCATACGATATTCGGCTGCGGCGCGGGGGCCGTAACCAAGCTCAAGCAGCCGGGCGGTGATTTCCTGGAACGTATATTCAACTTTAAATATCCATATGAATATATCAGCCGGTACGACGAAATGCTACGCCGCAAGGAAAGGGCAGAGGCTTTTTATGAGCAGTATACCAAATAGCTACCATCATTACGTGACCAGCGCGCTGCAAATCAACGACGCGGCCCAAAACGGGGCGCCTGATTTTGTGATGCAGGTGGAAGAGGAATACCACAAGGACGTCGCTTATATCGCGAAGCAGATTTTAAACCCCGAAAACCGGTGCAGGATTGTCATGCTGACAGGCCCTTCCGCCAGCGGAAAAACAACGACCGCAAAGATTCTGGGCGATGAGCTCGAAAAGCTGGGCTCCGGCGCAATTATCATATCGCTCGACGATTTCTTCCTGGGCGAGGCGCGCACCGCGCCCGGCCGCGACGGCAAGCCGGACTATGAATCCGTCTATGCGCTCGACATCCCGCAGGTGCACAGCTGCATGTTCGACCTGATTCATTACGGCACCTGCAATATGCCGAAATTCAACTTCAATAAAAAACGGCCGCACGAGAAAAAAACGGTCATAACTTTGCCCCAGGGACATATAGCTATTATAGAGGGCCTGCACGCACTCAATCCCATTTTTACAGACGAGCTCCACTGCCACGGGCTTTTAAAGCTTTATGTAAGCGTAAAGCAGGGAGTCGCCGCCTCAAACGGGAAGCTATTGCTCAGCGCGCAGGATATCCGTTTCCTGCGCCGGCTCGTGCGGGACTACAGCTACAGGAGGGCCGACCCGGAATTTACGTTCGATATCTGGCAGTCCGTCTGCGCTGGTGAAAAGAAGAATATTGCCCCGTACAAGAAGCATTCGGACTTTACGCTCAATACCATCCACCTGTACGAGCCCTGCGTCGTCGGGAAAAAGGCGTATCCGCTGCTGTCGCAGATAGAAGAGGAGAGCGTGCATTACGAAAAGGCGCGCAGGCTCATGGAAAGCATCGAGCGGTTTTCCCCGCTTGACGAAGCGCTTATCCCGCGCACTTCTATGATACGCGAATTCATCGGCGGGGGCAGCTATAAATATTAAACCCAGTTCACAAGATGTTATTGAAACTATTTGCACGCGGTGCTATAATGTTAAAAACGCCGTTACAAAACAAAGGAGATGTGTCTTATGGGAATTTTTGACGATATCATGGTAAACGCAAAATCCGCCGCAAACGCAGTGGGGAAGAAAGCGGAGCAAATCGTGGATTTTTCCAAGCTGAAATACGCCGAAAGCGGCATAGAGAACGAAATTTCGCAGAAGCTTGGGGAGCTTGGCGGCTTTGTATATGATTCGATGACCGCCGGGGAAATGGATAAAGCGCTTTTAGAGAAAAAGACCGCCGAGCTTACGGAGCTTTATCACCAGCTCGAAATGACGAGGGAAATGATAGCGGCCTCCAAGAATAAAAAGTGCTGCAAGGCATGCGGCACATTGAACGACAAGGATTCACTGTTCTGCGGAAAGTGCGGCGCAAAACTCGAAGAAGACAGGAAAAGCGGAGAGCCAAAAGCAGATAACGCGGAGGCGCCGGCCCAGCCGGAGGAAACGCCGAAGCAGCAGGCGCCGGCCCAGCCGGACCTGCAGGTACTGGAACAGCCCCAGGACCCTCAAAAAGAGGAATAAGCAGAAAACCAGGCGGGGGAACACCCCGCCTGTCATTATGAAGCTGAAAAGGTGGTGTTCCGGTGTCGCAAAATTCAAAGCCAGCCGGTAATCAGACCTTCTTACGGGGCGCGATGGTCCTTGGCGTAAGTATGGTCATCGTCAAAATTATGGGCATGATTTATAAAATCCTGCTTGCCCAGGTATTCGACGGCGTTGGATACGGCATTTTTAATATTGCGTACGAGCTTTATAACCCGCTCTTCATGCTCGCGACCGCGGGCTTCCCAATCGCGATTTCGCGTATGGTATCGGAAAGCGTGGCGCAGGGACGGTACAGGGACGTGCGGAAAATCCACAGGATTTCCATCCCTATTTTTGTATGCACGGGCATTCTCTGCTTCCTGATTATGGCTGTCGGCGGCAACTTCTATGCGGAGCTTGTCGGCGCGCCGGAAGCAAAATTTGCAATTTTCATGCTTTCGCCGACCATCCTGTTCGGCTGCCTGATGTCAATCTACCGCGGATATTACGAGGGCCTGCGCAACATGGTGCCGACCGCCACCTCCGAAATTATCGAGGCGTGCGGCAAGCTCTTTCTGGGCCTTTCGCTCGCGTTCCTGATGTCCTATGCCGGCACGCAGGAATATAAAGAGAGCGGAACGCTGTTCGGGCAGGCCATGAAGAACAAGGACGCGTTCAATTCCCAATTGATGTCCTATACGGTTGCCGCGGCGATTATGGGTATCGCCATCGGCTCGCTGCTCGGCTTTTTGTTTTTACTCATCCGCCATAAGTCGAAGGGCGACGGCCTGCGCAGGGCGGACCTTGCGCGCGCGCCGCATTCACGCACGGCAAAATCGCTTGCAAAGCAGCTCGTCTTTACGGCAATACCTGTGGGGCTTGGCGCTATTATTATGAGCGTATCGGGCACAATCGATTCCACGCTCGTCCAGATGCGCATCATGGATATTATGAAAACCGAGCCCGAGACACTCAAAAGCATTTATAATTTCCTTGACCCGCTGCTGTTTCAGGAAGAGAAAATACAGACCTTCCTTTTCGGCTGCTACGGCTACGCGCTGACGCTGATGATGTTGATTTCCGCCGTGACGCAGGTGTTCGGAACAAGCGCCCTGCCGACGATTACGGCGGCTTGGACCAACCGCGACAGAAGGCAGATAAAGCGCGGGATTGAGACGGTCCTGCGTACGACGGCGCTCTTCACGCTTCCCGCGGGCCTTGGCATGTCGGTGCTCGCATGGCCGATTATGAACCTGATTTACGGCAGCCCCGCGCGTACCGCGGAGGTTTCCATTGGGGCAAACGTACTCCAAATCATGGGAATTTCCGTTATTTTCATCGCGACGAGCACGCCCATTTGCAGCATGCTGCAGGCGGTCGGCCGCGTAGACCTGCCGCTGAAGCTTCTGTCAATCGGCATGGTGATTAAAATTATCCTCAACTATACGCTCGTCGGCATCCCGACAATCAATATCCAGGGCGCTACGGTCGGTTCGCTCGTCGGCTACCTTTTTGTCACGGTCACAGGGCTGTATTTCCTTTGTAAAGAAACCCGTATCGTACCTAATTTTGTAACGGTCTTTATCAAACCGCTGATGGCTGCGGTTTTGTGCGCTTTTACAGCATGGGGCGGCTACCAGCTGATTAATATAGCAATTCCAACCAAACCTGCGACAATTTTAGCCATTGTTCTCGCTGTAATCGTTTATTTCGTATTTCTGCTTTTGTTCCGTGCGATTACGAAGGACGATATCAATATGCTGCCAAAAGGAAAGAAAATTGCGAAAACACTTGAAAAACATCACCTAATAAGGTAGAATATGTATCGAAATACCTTGAACATGCGTTTTTTCATTCCCGGAGGTGGGCGCTGAAAGTGGAGTTTAAAGAAAAGGAAAGCTATAATTTCGACGACCTCGTGTCCATCATGAAGCTTTTGCGTTCCCCTGAAGGCTGCCCCTGGGATAAAGAACAGACGCACAGCTCAATCCGCCAGAACTTTATAGAGGAAACGTATGAGGCGATTGAAGCAATTGACACGCAGGATACCGCCCTTCTGAAAGAAGAGCTGGGCGACGTGCTGCTTCAGGTTGTTTTCCATGCGGAAATGGAAAGCGAAAAAGGTGCCTTTTCCATTGACGACGTATGCGACGGCATCTGTAAAAAGCTGATTGTCCGCCATCCGCATATTTTTTCCGATGTCCAGGCTGACACATCCGAAACAGTTTTAAAAAACTGGGACGCCATTAAAATGAAAACAAAATCGCAGTCGACGCAGGGCGAGGTAATGCAGGGCGTTTCCAAAGCGCTTCCTTCCCTGATGCGCAGCACGAAAGTCCAGCAGAAGGCTTCAAAGGCCGGTTTTGACTGGGACAATGCCGACGGCGCGTTCGAGAAGGTCGAGGAAGAGCTTTCCGAGCTTAGAAGCGCTTATGAGCAGGGCGACCATGCCGCGTGCGAAGAGGAGCTTGGCGATTTGTTGTTTTCTGCCGTGAACGTTTCGCGCTTTGTCGGCGCGGACGCGGAGCGGGCGCTATACCGGGCCTGTGACAAGTTTATCAGCCGGTTTACGGCAGTCGAGCGGCTTGCTGAAGAAAGCGGGCTCGACATGAAAAAAGCAACTCTGGCTCAGCTTGATTCCCTGTGGGAAAAAGTCAAGGAGTGTCAAAAATAAAATAAATATAAAAAAACGGAGGATTTTATTATGAACAAAACAGAGTTAATCGCAGCAGTAGCAGAAAAAAGCGAGCTTTCCAAGAAGGACGCGGAAAAGGCGGTTGCGGCTGTGCTCGATACGATTGTTGATTGTGTAGCAAAGGCTGAGAAGGTACAGATTGTCGGCTTTGGCACATTTGAGCAGCGTATGCGCAACGAGAGAACAGGCTGCGATCCCAGGACAAAGACGCAGATTATCATTCCGGCATCCAAGGTTCCCGCTTTTAAGGCCGGCAAGGCTTTTAAAGAGGCTGTCGATAAATAATCAGCGGCGTTTTGGTTCATTTTGTGTTTAAAGGGGCTGTCTCTATCTTCAGAGAGGGACGCTCCTTTTTTCATTTTTAAAACAACAGAAAGGCAGGTGCAGTCTGTGCGTCTGGACAAATACCTGAAGGTCGCGCGCATCATCAAGCGCCGTACCATCGCAAACGAAGCCTGTGACAAACAGCGCGTGCTCGTAAACGGTAAGCCGCAGCGCGCGTCCTACGACGTCAAAGCGGGCGATATGATTGAGATACAAATGGGGCAGAATCCCTTTAAGGCAAAGGTGCTCGAGGTAAACGAGTATGCCAAAAAAGAAGACGCCTCGTCCATGTACCAAATAATCCCGTAAGCTCCGTCATAAACCATAAGCGCCCAACATAAAATGAACAACAGGGAAATATGTTGGAGGTGCAATATGGCTGAAGATAAATTGAAGCAAAGAACGCCGCACGGCCTGGTGCTGGAGAACAGGAAGAACCTTTCATTGTCCGGCGTGCACGACGTCGGCAGCTTTGATGAACAGAACGTCGTAATCTATACCGATTACGGCGAGCTTAATATCAAAGGCGGGCAGCTGCACATCAATAAGCTGAGCCTGGACACGGGAGAGGTGTCGATAGACGGCGATATCGTCTCTCTGATATATACGGAAAACCGGCCCTCAGGGGGCGGCCTGTTCTCAAAGCTGTTCAGATAGGGTGTGTCTTCCTTGGAGTTAACCCAATTTAGCCAGCCCCAGATTTTTCTGTTCGCTGTCCTTGCGGGAATCCTCGCCGGTATCCTTTACGACGTCTTTCGCCTGCTGCGCACAGCGGGGCTCAATTCCCTTATACATACCGTGATACAGGATATCGCTTTTATGTGCTGCTTTGCCGTCGTTTCTTTTCTGTTTGCAATTGCGTTCAACCAGGGCGAGGTGCGTTTTTTCACGCTGCTGGGGCATATCGCGGGCCTGCTCGCCTACCGTTATACAATCGGCATCGTGACTGGCAGGCTGTTTGAAAGCGTCGCCGTCCTGCTGCGGAAGCTGAAATCATTTACAGGGCGCGTAATCAGGAAAGCATACGGATTATTTCAGAAGATTGGCGGCGGGTTTGCAAAAAAAGCTGTATTCTTTCGTAAAAATAATAAAAAAAACAGGAAAAACGACTTGCAACCGGATTCTGCAATGGTGTATAATAAAAAACAGAATAGGGTTTTGCCCTTAAAAAAGAAGACGCGTATTTTTTAGAAACGCTAACAAATTACAGCTTGCTGTAATTTTACGCGCTTTGCGCAGCAGCAAAATCATAAATTTTGCAGAACCGCTATAAAAAATATGGGCTCCATCCCCGTTTCATTAGGAAGGGAAAGGGAAAAAACATGGCCGACATGCAGGACAAAGAAAAAGTCATCCAGGAAGTTGACCTGGTCGAAAGCAAAAAGCAAAAGCAGCAAAAGAAAAAAAAGAAAAACTTTATTATATATATTGCGCTGATTGCGTTCTCCGTATATGCCGTCGTAACGCTTGTAAACCAGCAGATTCAGATTAACCAGAAAAAGGCCGAGTACGACGAACTGGTAGACAGCAGCTACGTGTGGGACGTCAAAATCAAAGAAATCTCCGAGGTTTACAATTCGGACGACAAGGACAATGCAAAATACATAGAGAAATTCGCCAGGGAAGAATTTGACTACGCAAATAAAGATGAGCGCATCTTTATCAATATCGCGGGCGATTGACGCCGGTATCTCATCAAGGGGGACAAAGTTTTTTTATGCAGCTTGAAGTTGGAAGTATTTTAGAAGGTAAAATTACAGGGATTACAAATTTCGGCGCTTTCGTAGACCTTCCCGGCGGCGTGACCGGCATGGTCCATATTTCGGAGGTCGCTCCGACCTACGTCAGCCAAATACGCGATCATCTGAAAATCGGCCAGGAGGTCAAGGTGAAGGTATTATCTGTCGGGGAAGACGGGAAGATAAGCCTTTCCATAAAGAAAGCGATGGAGCCGCAGCAGCAGTCCCAGCGCCCCGGAGGAAGGGGCGGCAGGCCCGACGCGCCGCGGGACAGAAGAAGGCAGCCGACTCCGCCGGCGCCTCCTGTTACGAGCCCCGGCGATTTTGAATGGCATGCGAAGCGCAGCGACTCGAACAGCTTTGAGGATATGATGTCCCGCTTCAAGCAGTCGAGCGATGAGAAAATCTCCGCGCTGAAAAAGGGCGAGAGCGCCGCACGCAGGCGTAAACCGCAAAAATAAGAGGATAAAAGAACCCACCGCTTCGGCACGATATGCGAAGGAGCGGTGGATTTTTTACATTTCAAAGTATGGCAAAAACGCTGCTTTATCAGGTATAACAGGCGGCTGTTCCGGAGGAAAAGATGGAAAGAGAAAGAGTCTTGACAAATCCAAAGGATTTGGTGAGGATAGAGCTTAAAAACGCGGGCTTTGACATCGGTTCAATCCACCCACCAAGGCGGGTGTACCTGCTGGCGGACGATGTATACGGCGCAATGCTCCAGCGGGAATGCGGAATATATAAGTACCCGCTGGGCGGAAAGCTGTTCGTTTTGAAAAACAACCCGCAGGCTGGGTTTGTGAAGGGACAGATGTGCTCGCCCGCGATTGCAACGCAGGCAGAGGATTTAATCGCCGGCGGCGTCAGGGAATTGGTTCACATCGGGCTGGCGGGCGGAATTTCGCCTGGTATAAGGATTGGCGGCGTGGTGCTCACAGACGGGGCATATAACGATACCGCCGTGGCGGGGCTCTATGGGTACGATTTGGATTTTCTCGGGACGTCCACGTCGATGACGGATGAGCTGGAGCGAACGCTTTCACAAAACAGAATCAAAGCGTCCAGGGGGAAAAGCTGGACGACGGATGCCGGGTATCACGAAACCTGGGGGCAAATTCTCGATTACCGGTCAAAAGGAGCTTTATGTGTTGAAATGGAGGGCGCCGGCCTTTTTACAATCGCCCGGTACAGAGGCTGCGCGGCTGCCGCGCTTTATATTATTTCTGATGTAATAACGGAAAACGGCTGGAGCCTTGGGTGGGAAGGAAACAATATTTCAAAAACGATATCTGATATCATTGACGCCATTACAAGCCGGTAGGCGGCCCGCTGTGTCCCGTACTCCGCATACAAACCGTTGAACGTGTTTTCTGTTTGTAAACGTTGCCTTTTCTTTATCAAAATGTGAATTTTTATAAAGAAATTGTGAAGATGTATTTCTTTTTTATCGATATTGTGCTATAATAACAACAGGTAAGGAAGCAAATCCCAAATAATCCTTATCTTAGCGTGAAAAGGAGGACGACTCTATGACAATCACCTACACAGCCAGAAAGGTAAACCTCAGAGATAACTTTAAGGAGCGTGTTGAGAAAAAGCTGAAAAAGTTTGAGCGCATTTTCGGTGAAAACGCCTCAGCCGGCGTGATCGTCACATTGGAAAAAAACAGGCAGACTGTTGAAATTACGATTAATGACAACGGCATGATATACCGTGCGGAGAACACCGCGCCTGAGATGAACGACGCGCTCGACAAGGTGGCCGATATTTTAAGCAGGCAAATCCGCAAGAACAAAGCAAAGCTTGAAAAGCGCCTGAGAGCGGGCGTGTTCGACGAATATATTGCACAGACGCCCGAGCTTGACGACGTGCAGGAGGAAATCACGTACGACGTATGCAGGACGAAGAACATTCCGGTCAAGCCGATGCTCGTGGATGAAGCGATTTTGCGCATGAACATGGTCAACCACCAGTTCTTCATGTTCCGCAACGCAGACACGCACGAAATCAACGTCGTTTACCGCAGGGACGACGGCGCGTACGGCCTGCTTCAGCCGATTGAAGACTGATTTTTCCTATGAATATAATTGGGCGGGACGCGCAGCGTCCCGCCTTTTATCCGCCTGAATGCACAAAGAGAAAATACTCGACAAAATGCGCCGATGGTGTTATATTTATAAGCGTTCTGTAAAAATCATACAGGCGGTTATCCGCTTTTAAAGGAAGAAATATCATGAATGAATTTAAACTCCTCTGCCCGTGCCTGCTCGGCGCGGAGGGCATGGTCGCCGACGAGCTGCGGCGTATGGGCGCGCAGGGCGTTACGCCGGAAAACGGCAGGGTGTTTTTTGACGGCGGCCCCCAGATGACGGCGCGCGCGAATTTGCGCCTGCGCTACGGCGAGCGCGTACAGATTGTCCTCGGCGTGTTCGAGGCGCGTACCTTTGAAGAGCTGTTTCAAAATGTAAGGGCGCTGCCGTGGGAAGCGTTCATCGGGAAAAACGACCGTTTCCCGGTCAAGGGACGGAGCCTGGGCTCTAAGCTCCACAGCCTGCCGGACTGCCAGTCCATTATTAAGAAGGCGGTCGTGGAACGGCTCAAAAGCCGCTACCGCGTGCCGTGGTTCGAAGAGACGGGCGCGCTTTGCCAAATCCAGTTTTTGATTATGAAGGATAAGGCGACCGTTACAATCGATACAAGCGGAGCGGGGCTGCATAAGCGCGGCTACCGCGCCCTTTCCGCACAAGCGCCGATTAAAGAGACGCTTGCCGCGATGATGGCCGACCTTGCGCATGTACACAGCGGCCATACGGTGATTGACCCGATGTGCGGCTCCGGCACGCTGCTGATTGAAGCGGCGCTCAAGGCAAAAAACATCGCGCCGGGCCTTAACCGGCATTTTGCCGCAGAGGAATTCCCGTTTATTCCGGAGAAAATCTGGCGGGAGGAAAGGGAAGAGGCGCGCGCGCTTATCAAAACGGACGCCCCTTTCCAAGCCTTTGGGTACGATATCGATGAAGAAGCGCTTGCCGTCGCCCGCGACAACGCGGGGAAGGCGGGCGTTGCCGACGCGCTTGTTTTAAAAAAGCGCGACCTCCGCGGTTTTTCCGAACCGTTTGAACGCGCCGCGGTCTTATGCAACCCACCCTATGGCGAGCGTCTGCTCGATACGGAAAGGGCGAGGGAGCTGTACCGTATTATGGGGCGGCTTTTCGTGAAAAAACCGGGCTGGAGCTACACGATAATCAGCCCCGACGATGAGTTCGAGCAGTGCTTCGGCAGAAAGGCCGACAAGCGCAGGAAGCTTTACAACGGCATGATAAAATGCCAGGTTTACCTCTATTTCAGGAATGGAAGTGCGGGCAGGTGATACAGGTTTGGGTATGAACAGAAAAGCGGCCAGGGCGGCGTTTCCGAACACGATTCCCGTCATGCTCGGCTATGTGTTCATGGGCGCGGCGTTTGGTATTTTACTTTCGAGCAAGGGCTATGCCTTCTGGTGGTCGTCTTTGTCCGCTCTCATCGTTTACTGCGGCTCGATGCAGTTTGTCATGATTGACCTGCTGACAGGCAAATTCGACCTGCTTGCCGTCGTTATTATGACGGTCGCCGTCAACGCGCGCCATTTATTCTACGGCTTGTCCCTTATCGATAAATATAAGGGTATGGGCGCAAAAAAGCTGTACGCAATCTTTGGCCTGACCGACGAAACCTACTCCCTCGTCTGCTCGCAAAACCCGCCGCTTGGGGTGGAGGAAAACCGTTTTTATTTTTTCACGACGCTTTTTAACCACATCTACTGGATTGCGGGCTGTACGCTCGGCGGGCTGTTCGGCTCCCTTTTTACCTTTAATACCAAGGGGATTGATTTTGTCATGACCGCGCTGTTCGTCGTCATTTTTGTTGAGCAGTGGGAAAGCGCCAGGGTGCACAGCCCCGCGCTCATCGGCGTGGGCGCGACCTTTTTATGCCTTGTGCTGTTTGGCAGCGATATTTTCCTGATTCCCTCCATGGTTGTCATTGCTGTTTTGCTCTCGCTGCTGAAAAAACCAATGGAAGCGAGGCTTGATATATGACACAGACAGCTTTGCAGTCCCTGGTTACAATACTGGTTATCGCGGGCGTCACGTTTCTTATCCGCGCGTTTCCTTTCCTTGTTTTCCGCTCGCATAAACCAATTCCAAAATTCGTATCCTATCTCGGCCGCGTCCTCCCGTTTGCCGTTATCGGTATGCTGGTCGTTTACTGCCTGCGCGGAACGGCTGTTTTTGCTTATCCGTATGGGATTCCCGAAGCCATTTCGATTGTGGCCATCGTACTTGTACATAAATGGAAGCATAACATGCTTTTGAGCATCGGCGGCGGTACGGTGCTTTATATGCTGCTGGTCCAGCTTGTTTTTACATAGCGCACAAAGGGGAGCGGAGCCCTTGCAGGGGGCTCGCTCCCCTTTATAATGGAACCGGTACCCGCACGCGAGAAAGTGACGGGATTTTATAGAGGCGGATAGGAATTGACTGGAGCTGGTCAGAAAACAGCTGCCCCGGGCTGCTGCCGTCCGGTATAAACGCAGATTACCTTGATAAAACCGCTCTCTTTTCATGTTTTTTTTTTAAAAAACAGCAGAAAATTTTTTTGCAGGCGTTTAATTTAAGCGCCTGTGTTTTTATTGGCTGTTTTTTGGGCAGGCTTTTGGTAAGAAAAGGTACTAAAACCCCACTTGAGCGCCATAGATTTAATCAATATGTAAATAAATTATGAAGAAGGAAAATTTTACTTGATTTTTTATGGCAAAGGGGTTAATATAGTTTTAGCACTCAGGAAGCCAGAGTGCTAAAACAACTTAAATTATTGCTTTAAGGAGGCAATTTATATGACAATCAAACCGCTTCTTGACAGAGTCGTTTTAAAAATGGAGGAGGCCGAAGAGACCACGAAGAGTGGTATCGTCCTGGCGGGCAGCGCGCAGGAAAAGCCCCAGTTTGCGACAATCGTCGCGGCGGGCCCCGGCGGGCTGGTAGACGGCAAGGAGGTCACCATGTACGTGAAGGTCGGCGACAAGGTTATCACGAGCAAATACTCGGGCACCGAGGTCAAGCTTGACGGCGAGGAGTACACCATTGTCCGCCAGTCTGATATCCTGGCGATTGTTGAATAATCTAAAATACTAACTTGTGATACGGAGGAATGAGTCATGGCAAAACAGATTGCATACGGCGAGGAAGCCAGGAAGTCACTTATGAAGGGTATCGACCAGCTTGCCGATACTGTTAAAATCACACTCGGCCCGAAGGGCAGGAACGTTGTGCTCGATAAAAAATTCGGCGCGCCGCTCATTACAAACGACGGTGTTACGATTGCAAAGGAAATTGAGCTTGACGACCCGTTTGAGAACATGGGCGCACAGCTTGTCAAAGAGGTTTCCATCAAGACAAACGACGTAGCTGGCGACGGCACCACCACGGCGACGCTGCTTGCGCAGGCGCTCATCCGTGAGGGCATGAAGAACGTAACGGCCGGCGCAAACCCGATGATGCTTAAAAACGGCATCCAGTCGGCGGTTGATACGGCGGTCGCGGCCATTACGGGCAATTCCCACGAGGTCAACGGCTCCAAGGATATCGCCAGGGTTGCAACCGTTTCGTCCGGAGACGAATTCATCGGCAGCCTTATTTCCGAGGCGATGGATAAGGTGAGCAGCGACGGCGTCATCACGGTTGAGGAGTCCAAGACCGCGGAGACGTATTCCGAGGTTGTAGAAGGCATGATGTTCGACAGGGGCTACATTGCTCCTTATATGGTAACCGATACCGACAAGATGGTTGCTGACCTCGACGACCCGTACATCCTCATTACAGATAAGAAAATCAGCAACATCCAGGAAATCCTGCCGGTTCTCGAGCAGATTGTCCAGAGCGGCAAAAAGCTTCTTATCATTGCGGAGGACGTTGAGGGCGAGGCGCTCACGACGCTCGTGCTCAATAAGCTCAGGGGTACGTTCACCTGCGTTGCGGTCAAGGCTCCGGGCTTTGGCGACAGAAGGAAGGAAATGCTCCAGGATATCGCCATCCTCACAGGAGGCCAGGTAATTTCCGCGGACCTCGGCCTTGAGCTGAAGGACACGACCATCGACCAGCTTGGCCACGCAAGGCAGGTCAAGGTCGATAAGGAAAACACCATTATCGTTGACGGCGCGGGCGACAGCAGCGAAATCAAATCGAGAGTCAACCAAATCCGCGTGCAGATAGAGAACACAACCTCTGAGTTCGATAAGGAAAAGCTCCAGGAGCGCCTTGCAAAGCTTGCGGGCGGCGTAGCCGTCATCAAGGTCGGCGCGGCGACTGAAATCGAAATGAAGGAAAAGAAGCTTCGCATCGAAGACGCGCTCGCCGCAACGAAGGCAGCCGTTGAGGAAGGTATCGTCGCGGGCGGCGGCGTTGCGCTGATGAACGCAATCCCGGCCGTTGCGAAAGAGGTAGAGAAGGCGGCAGGCGACGAAAAGACCGGTATGGCTATCGTCCTCAAGGCACTCGAAGAGCCGCTGCGCCAGATTGTAGTGAACGCAGGGCTTGAGGGCTCCGTCGTTGTCGAGAAGGTAAAAGAGGCAAACAAGGTCGGCTACGGCTTCAACGCGCTGACCCAGGAATATACCGATATGGTTCCGGCTGGAATCGTCGACCCGACAAAGGTAACGCGCAGTGCCCTGCAGAACGCGGCCTCCGTCGCTGCGATGGTCCTGACGACCGAGTCCCTCGTAACCGACATCAAGGAACCGGCGGCTCCCGCCCCGGCTCCGGCACCCGACATGGGCATGTATTAATCAGATACAATTTAAAAGCTACGGACGGCATTGCTGCAAACGCATTGCCGTCCGTTTTTTATATGTGTTGAGCTAGCTTTGGAGGCTCGGCTTTCCCGCATCCGGGTACTGTTCCAGCAGCTTTTCGTTTGCAAGCTCCAGTTGGCGATGGTATTCGCAGTAGGGCTTGCTTAACCGTTTCATTGCTGGAACGAATACATCGTAGTACCCGCTCGTGCTGTTGAACCGCCTCATAAATTCCATCAGCCTGCCGGCGGGGGAGTTCCTATACTCGTCCGACTGTTTATAGGTTAAATACCGCCGGAGTATTTCCCGGTTGTCAGTCAGGAATTTTTCCGGATTTTCAATGGAGCTTTTGGTGTTATCAAGCATCCTTTTCATTTCACCTGTGCCGATATGCTTTGTACCTTCCGCCAGGTAATCCTCCAAATCCTTTGGTATATCAATCGGCGGCACGCCGTCTAAAAATGAAAGAATCGTATCATACGCCGCCTGCTGTTCTTCCGTTTGCACCGGTTCGTTCAAAAACCTTGCAAAATGCATACAGATAAAACGCCCGTAATAGCCTGGGAACGCGTCCAGCAGCTTTTCGGCTATTGTTTTGCTTTTTTCAAGCGACTGCAATACCGCGCCTATTTCGGAATAGGGTTTCCCCGCGCATAGGTGCTCAAGGGCCGCACTTTTCATCGTGCCGTACTGCAAATCCAGTTCTTTTCTGACTAAAACGTTTTGCAGGGCCGAACAGGTTTTGTCATCCAGTATGGCTTTAATGTCCGCTATGCCGACGTCGAGCTTTCTTAATACGCCAACCTTACGCAGGACGGCGGCGTCCTCCTCGCTGTACTGCCTGTAGCCGTTTTCCGCTGCCGCCGGGGAAACCAATCCGCACAGCGTGTAGTATTCGATTGCCTTTTTTGTCAGTCCGGTGAGCCTGCTCACTTCATGAATCAACATGTTTTTCACCTCCTTCTCATCATAAACCGCCCCCTTGGGTATGAGTCAAGCGGTTTTCAATATTATGTGATAACTCATCACTTGCATTTCCGTATTTCTATGCTATGATGAAAATAGATTTTTCCTAAACAGGGGCGTTTTTCATGATAAACACAGCCAGGCTGTTAGCGCAGCGCCAGTTCCAAACACAGGTAAAGAAAATAACGCCGCTCGGCGGCGGGGTTTCCTTACCTCGTTTGAAAAAGAGCCATATAACGCCGTAATCAAGCTGTATTTGTTGCGGGACAGGCCGTTCTGCTTTGGGATAGGATGCGGGAATTTGGAATTGAATAAACCGGGATTTAACAAAAAAGGAGAAGAAAAATGCGAAAATCAATGAGAATATTGTTATCAGCCATTTGCTTTCTGCTGCTTGTTTTCTGCGTTTCCTCATGTGCGGACTACACGGATTACCCAGGCGATGGGGAATACCTGTGCGAATATCCATATTTTTCATACCATATCGACAGGCTTAACGGCAGTTCTGCTGAAATCGATTATAATGGAAAAAGGATAAAAGCCGATGTCGGTATGATAGGAAGTTCTTTTGATGTAAGTGACAAAGCAGACGTAAAAAAGGATGAAGAAGGGGAGCCTTATCTGGACGCGGAGGATATCATCAGGGGCGTCTGGAGTACAGACAAAAAGGGGAATATTATTTTGGAAATTGACAACGGCAGCAGAATCGTTCTGAATAAAAAGGCTGCTGCCGAATAAGTACGGACAAACGCCGCGGGAAATCCCTGGGCAGCGAAAACATGTTATACTTTCAGCTAAGAGGCTTAAAAGGGCAGGGGTGATATTCCCCTGCCCTTGCTTCATTATTTATCTGCCGTAATTGTAAGGCTACTTACGGAACTCCTTTTTAATGCTGCGCAAAAACAGGCTGGAAAGGGAGGCCTGCGGGTCCTTATGATGGCTCAAAACCCCGTCGACCGCCTTGACGATTGGCAGGTCCACGCTATACTGCTCTCCCAGGAGAATCATCGCGCGTGTCGTGGAGACGCCCTCCGCGAGCTTACCAAAACGTTCGCCCTTTACATACATTTCACCGTAACGCCTGTTATGGCTGAATTCCGAGAAGAGCGTCGCCTCGTAATCGCCTAAATGGCAAAGCCCGTAAGCTGACATCGGGTTTCCGCCCATCGCCTGAATCAGGCGCGATATTTCGTGCGTGCCGCGCGCCATCAGCGCGCCCTTTAATGACGAGCAGTTAAGCCCGTCAAGCATTCCCGCCGCAATTCCTACGACGTTTTTAGACGCCGCGCCGATTTCAGTCCCTATCAGGTCGGTTCCCAAATAGAAACGGATTAGCTCGCTTGAAAAGCTGTCGACAAGATATTTCTTGACCGCCTCGTTGTTGGAGTCAATAACCATGCAGTTCGGAATTCCCTTGACAAAATCCTGCGGATGGCCGGGGCCGACCCATACGGCGACCGGCGTTTCCTTTTCGTCTACAAAACCTCCAACAATCTGGGAAAGGCGCAGGCCCGTCGTTTCCTCAATGCCCTTCATACACAGAACAATCGGCTTGCCCTTGAGGTTATACTGCGACAGCCGCTCCATAAACGAACGCAGATGCTGGGAGCTGATAGAGATAATAATAATATCTGCGTGCTCTACGGCGCGTTTCAAATCATCCGTAAAAATAACGCCTGATTCTTCAAACGACAGGTACTCGTTTTTCCTCTGGGAAGCCAGCTGCAAGTATTCCGGCGCGTCCGGCAATCCCCAGGAATACACGTCGTTCCCGATTTTGTCCTGATACCACGCGATAAACGAGCCCCACCGGCCGCAGCCCAAAACTGATATATTCAAAACAGCGCACCACCTGTCTTTTATTTCCGCATTATTATATCATATGAAAGCGCAAAACGCCATAGCGGGAAATAAAGTTCATAGAAAAGTTATGATTTCGGGACATCCGGCTGGGGCAGCCTGCTTTCCGTTGGCTGCGGGTTCCTTTTTCGGGCGAAAAGCGTTTTTATGCCCATCAGGAGCAAAAGCGCGCCGAACATCTTGGAAAGCACCTCGTTGTCGATTCCCCGCGAAAGGTAAGAGCCCAAAAGGGAGCCTAATACGCCAAAAAGCGCAAAAGGGACGGCAATACGCCAGACAATCAGCTTTTTGCGCTGGTAGACGATTAACGCGAGCACGGCGGTGGGGAGGAAGAAGAGCAGGTTGATGCCCTGTGCCTGCGCCTGGGGAATGCTCGTAAAAATGCTCAGGTAAATAATGAGGATGCCGCCGCCCCCAAGCCCCATCGCGCCAAGCAGGCCGGACAAAATGCCCGCCACGGCGCTCCACAGCCCGCTCAACGCATCAGCAGGCGGATGCCTGCCCATATCATCAGCAATGCGAACGCCTTTTTCAGGAGCGTTTCATTGATGCGCGGCAGCAGCCACGAGCCGGCAGCCGCGCCCAGAACGCCCCACCATAGATAGGGCGTAACATCTGAAAACGCAACCGTGCCGGAATTCAGGTAGCTGAAGGCGCTAACCACACAAATCGGCAATATAATTGAAACGGAGGTCGCGTGCGCCTTTCGCTGCTCCACCCGTTTATTGAGAATCGGCACGACGACCATACCGCCGCCCGCGCCCAAAAGGCCGTTTAAAAGTCCGGTGACGGCACCGCCGAGCATGAAAGCAAATTTTTTCATTTGGCAGAATCCTTTTCCTACAATTAAATATATACAGGGAAGGCAAACCTGGGGAAAGCCCGCTGTTTTTTCTTGATTTCTGTCTTTATTGTTTTATAAATTTGCTTTTCTATACAAAAGCGCCGTGCTGGTGAAAGCACGGCGCCCCTTGTTATTCAATTGATACCCGCCCGACCGTATTGCGTTGATGATAACCTGCCTACATAAAAGCAGGTGGGTGCCCGCCGCCCGGTTTCACGCTCCCTTCGTCCGCATAAACGGGAGGTCTGCAATCCGCCGGGGGAGCAAGGGCTCCCTGAATATCAGTTGTAGGGTTATATGAACGCAATTCACGCATCAGGCAGGCAGACGGCTCGCTTGCCTTACAGGTTTTCATCCTCCGGCGCGCTTTCGTCGTAAAGCTCTTCAAAATGGTTTTCAAAGACCTCCGCCAGCTTGTCGAGCAGTTCCTCGTCCTCGACCTCGGTCAGAACCTCTTCGCCGTCGTCGTCGACCGCTTCAAAGATGTAATACTCGCCGTCGGACTCTACCTGCTCCTCGGGCGAATCAAAAATGGGGTACAGCGCGTAATATACGCCGTCTTCATTTTCAATGATGTCGAGGATTTCAAAGGTATGCTCGTTGTCGTCGTCGTCAAGCAGGGTAATCAGGTCTGCTGCGTACTCGTTATCCATGGTAATCCATCCTTTCGGTTCTAGACCATTTACTATATTAATATTTTAACCAGTCGCGCCGGTTAAGTCAAGAAAAAATTTCTTTGACAAATCGATATAAAAAAATATAAAAAAGTTTAAAAAAAGTATTGACAATAGAAAAAAGCGTGTTATAATATAATTGAACTTAAGGAAAGGCAGAAAATCAAAGCTGAAAGCAAAGATTGGTAAATCAAACATTTAAAATTTAACCCGTGTTCCATTCTTTAGAATACCCGAAAATAGCAAATGTAAAGGTTTTTTGGTCTTTGGAAGTTTCAGTAAGTTGGTATCTGCTACAGGCAACAAAAGGTTCACGTTAATCTAAAAGGTGAGTAACGGCAATCTGAAGATGAAAGGTACAGTTTCCATTTGAAAACCCTAGGGATTGTGATTTTGCAAAATACCGCAGATGTCAGGGCTTTCAAGAAAAAAGGTTTTTCATCCAAGAACAGAGAGTCATTTGCAAGCGCTTTGGTTTTCGTAGAACGGGGCCGATCCTTAACGTTTAATTACAGGAAAGGGGCTGAGTCCAATGGGCGAACTGGCACCGGAAAGTTTTCCTTGCTTCGTTGATTTGAACGAAGCTCGGCATATGGCTCTGATTTAAGAATATCATACACATTGATTGCGAAACAAACGCCAGGGAATAAAATACATGATTATTGCCCTGCCGGCGTTTCAAATTGAAACCTGATCACAGGAGAGGGATATTTAGAATCCGCAGCCATAGAAAACTTTTACAATTGAATATGCGAATTTCAATATCGATTTTAGTTAATTGAGAAAGAAATTTGTCGGCTGATTTTTATTTGGACATTAAGCTCAAAAAGCGAAAGCTCCGATTCCGCACCGTTCCATTGGAGTATGCGGCGGTTCGGGACGACAATGGCAAAAGGCCCTTGTTACAGAGTAAAGCGTTAAGGCCATAAATATGAAAAGTGCGTGGCCGATGATTTTGGGTAAAGCATCTGGAATCAAACGCATTTTTGCCGATTGGGTGTCCGGTGTTTTAAGATTAGTTTACATATATACTTTTTCTGAAGTTAATATACGATATGAAAGAAAAAATCGGGTGACCGGTGGTAGTGTTTGCCGCCGGCCGCCTTTTTGTTTTGGCGTGAGAATACCGCTGAAAACATAAATAAGTTGAAATCAAGCGCGTTTTCGTGTATAATTTTACAGCAACAATACAAAATGTTCTCATTTTCTATATTTCGGAGGCTCTATCATGCTTTTGATGAAATGGGAGGAACTTCCCGATTATATGCAAAACGCAGAAGTGCGCAGATATTATGAAATCCTTCAGAATAAGAAGGCAAGCCTGCTTGCAAAGCGGGCGCTTGACCTTGTAATATCCGTTATCCTTATCATATTGCTCATCCTGCCGATGTGTGTCATAGCAGCCGTGGTAAAGGCCAGCTCTCCCGGGAAAATTTTGTTCCGGCAGGACCGCGTTACGACAAACGGCCGTATTTTCAGAATTTTAAAATTCCGTACTATGGTCGAAGGCGCTGAAAATTTGGGCGGCCAGATTACGGAAACGGATGACAGGCGGATTACAAAGAACGGGAAATTCCTGCGCAAATACCGCCTTGATGAGCTTCCGCAGATTTTTAATGTTTTTACCGGCGCAATGTCGCTGGTCGGCACGCGTCCGGAAGTTCCAAAATACGTAAAAAAATATACGCCTGAAATGTACGCTACGCTCCTGATGCCCGCTGGGGTGACCTCTTACGCGAGCATCCATTTCAGGGATGAGGACGAGCTGTTCCGCGACCCTGCCACGGTGGAAAAAAACTATATGGAGGTCGTCCTGCCGGAAAAAATGGTTCAGAATTTAAAATATATTGAAGAATTCAGCTTTTTATACGATTTAAAAATTATGGTCCGCACCGTAGCGGACGTCTTTTAATTTAAGCGCCTGTCAAGGCGCGTAGGAGGCGAGAGCTTGGCCGGCTTTTTCAAAAAAAACATCGTCAACCGCTTATTGCTTAACCCATCGGCTTTTCGCCTGACCTATATTTTTACACTTTTTTTCTGCTCTGTCGCCGTGGTGGAATGGGCGGCAGTCACCTTTAAATATATCCTGATGGCATGGGCGGGATATATCTTTTTTTTCTATTACCTGAAGAACAGGCGGATTTTAAATATCCGCTACTGCCGTTGGCTTGTGATTTTTCTTATCAGCACATTGCTTACGGCCCTCATTCATGTGACCGATAATTTTTTAGGCAACCTGGTCATGCTTTTGCACATTGCAATCTGTTTCTTTATATTTTACGGCATGCATACCGAGCGCAACAAAAAGCGCGTGCGAAAGGAAATGTACTGGTTCTGCAAGCTCATGGTAATTATAACGACGGTACTCGCGGCATGCGGGCTTCCGTTTGTCCTTCTTAATATGTACGGCGATTTCTATGGCTACCATCTCATCGTTTATGAAAACAGGTTTACAGGCCTTTATACGAACCCCAACCTGCTGGGCTTTTCCTGTGCGGTCGCAATCATCTGCTGCCATATGCTTACGAGAAAGAAGTTTTTAAAACACGCTGGCGGAAAAAAGGCCAACCTTTGGCTGCTGCTGCCGTGTGCCGCGCTCAACCTCATATCCCTGTTCCTTTCCGACTCCAACGCCTCTATGGTGTTTTTCGTTTTCTACATCGTGTTTTATCTGGTGTACAGGGCGTTCCGGTGGCAGCAGGAAATTACGCTCAAAGAGGCTGCGAAAAAATTTGTACGGCTTTTTGCGGTCTGCCTGGTGGCGGCTGTCTCGCTTGTTTTTGCGCGCGAGCTCTGCCAGATGGCGGCAGGCGGCATCACCACGGTCACAACGCAGCAGGAGCCTGTGATTAACAAGGACACGCCGGACGATAAAAGGGAAGGGCCGGTATCCTTTAACCATCTCAACGACAATCTTGACAGCGGGCGCATCCGGCTGCTGATGGAGTCGGCCGTACTCATAGGCAACCATCCGCTGTTTGGCATCGGCAAGGAAAATTTGGTTCTTTACGGCGAACGCTATATTGAAGGCGGCCTTCATTTTTCAGATTTGCATAACGGCTATCTCACCATTATCGTCTGCGGCGGAATCGTCGGCTTTGTCATTTTTGTCGCGTTCGCGCTGCATGTCGCGCGCCATATTATCAAAAGCCTTTTTTTGGAAAAGAAAAACCTGGGCAAGACGGCTTTTCCCATCCTGTTTGCCTTTATCTGCGCCTACTGCGTTTACGCGGTGTTTGAAAAAACGCTTCTATTTGAGCAGACGTTCATGGTCGTTTCGTTCTGGCTCATGCTCGGGTATGCAAGCTGCTTTATGGTACGCTATGACCACCTGGAGGACAAAATTGAGCTGAACCTCCTGCGAAAAAGGGAAGGCGAGCAGGCTTCGCTTTACGATACGCCCACCGAAGACGACCCGCTTGACGAGCATGAATAGGCGCTTATTGTAAAATTAGGGAAAAGCGGTTATAATAGAATCGTTTCAATCGGATTTGAGGAGCGGGGCTCCAACACATATATTCCGCAGGAAAGCCGGTGAAATACCCTCTCGCGTTGAGGGTATTTTTGCTATTTTATTCCGGGAGGGGACTTGTCATGAAAGACGGTTTTATTAAGGCGGCGGCGGCGACGCCTGAAATCAAGGTTGCAAACTGCGCCCACAACGCACAGGCAATTATTACACAGATTGAGAGGGCCGCGCAAAAGGGCGCGTCGCTTATCTCTTTCCCGGAGCTATGTATCACGGGCTATACGTGCGCCGACCTCTTTTTGCAGCGTACCCTGCTGGACGATGCGGAGCGGGCGCTTGCGGAAATCGCGTGCAAAACCGCTTCACTTGATATCGTAAGCGTCGCCGGGCTGCCCGTGCGCTGCGCAAACGCGCTTTATAACTGCGCGGCTGTCGTCTATCACGGGGAAATCATGGGGCTTGTACCAAAGAAGAACATTCCGGTATATTCCGAGTTTTATGAGTCGCGCCATTTTTCTCCCGGGGAAGACGCGGCGGAGGCCGTCATTTGCGGCAGGAAGGTGGAGCTTAGCCCAAACCTTTTATTCCGCTGTAAAAGCCTGCCGGATTTCGTGCTCGGCGTTGAGGTCTGCGAGGACCTGTGGGTGCCGTCCTCGCCCTCAAACAATTTGGCGGAAAACGGCGCGACCATACTTGTCAATTTGTCCGCGAGCAACGAAACCATCGGCAAACCGCAGTACAGGAGGATGCTCGTACAGATGCAGTCCGCCAAGCTTGTATGCGCTTACCTGTTTGCGGACGCGGGTTTTGGGGAATCGACAACCGACTTAATCTTCTCCGGGCACGATATCATAGCGGAAAACGGCGTGGTGCTCGCCGAATCGAAGCGTTATGAAACGGGGATTGCCTATGCGGATATCGATTTACAAAGGCTGGGGGGAGAACGCCGCAGGCTTACGACCTTTCCCTCCAAGCATGAAAGCAAATTTAAAACAGTGGAATTTGAGCTGCCGCTCAAAGAAACGAAGCTTACGCGGACATTTAGTAAAAACCCATTCGTACCGCAAAGCAAGTCGGATATAGAGCAGCGCTGCATGGAAATCCTTACAATGCAGGCGACAGGGCTTAAAACACGCCTTTTACACACCGGAATCAAAAACGCGGTGCTCGGCCTTTCCGGCGGGCTTGATTCCACGCTTGCGCTGATTGTAACGGTGCACGCGTTTGATTTATTGAAGCTTGAACGGAAAAATATTACAGCGGTCACGATGCCGTGCTTCGGCACCACGAAACGCACAAAAAGCAACGCGCAGCTTCTGGCGGAGGCGTACGGCGTCAGCTTCCGCGAGGTCGATATTTCAGAAACGGTAAAGCGCCATTTTTCCGACATCGGCCATGATGGGCATACGCTCGACGTTACCTTTGAGAACGCGCAGGCGCGCGAGCGCACGCAGGTGCTTATGGATATTGCAAACATGGAAAACGCGCTCGTTATCGGTACGGGCGATTTGTCTGAGCTTGCGCTCGGCTGGGCGACCTATAACGGGGACCACATGTCTATGTACGCGGTCAACGCATCCGTCCCCAAAACGCTCGTCCGCTATATTACGCAGTATGAGGCGCATAAAAGCGCCGCGCCGCTCAAAAAGGTGCTGCTCGATATTCTCGACACGCCTGTAAGCCCCGAGCTCCTGCCGCCGCAGGACGGCGTGATTTCCCAAAAGACGGAGGAGCTAGTCGGCCCATACGACCTGCACGATTTTTTCCTCTATTATTATATGCGTTTCGGCTTTACGCCCTCAAAAATTTACCGTCTGGCAAAGGAGGCTTTTGAGGGGGAATTCGAACCGGAGGAAATTAAAAAATGGCTCGTTGTATTTCTCAGGCGCTTTTTCAGCCAGCAGTTCAAGCGTTCCTGTTTGCCTGACGGCCCGAAGGTCGGCTCTGTTACGCTTTCTCCCCGCGGGGATTTGCGCATGCCGAGCGATGCGGATGTTTCCGCGTGGATTAGGGAGCTTGAAGAAAGCATGGGGTAAAAGCGGATGGACTTTTTCCATCGCATGGTTTATAATAAATAAAATCATTTTGTTTACCAGCATAAGGAGATGTTTTATATGGATGAATTACTCAAGCTGTTAAGTGAAAATTCAAAATTCACGCCGCATGAGCTTTCCCTAATCCTGGGTGAACCGCAGGATTATATAGAAAAGCAAATCGAGGAGTATGAGGCAACCGAGGTCATCAAGGGCTACCGGGCCGTCGTCAATTGGGAAAAGGTACCGGACGCGGGCGTTACGGCGCTTATTGAGCTGAAGGTCACGCCGGAAAAGGAAAAGGGCTTTGACGACATTGCCGCGCATGTCATGAGCTTTGACGAGGTGGACAGCGTTTACCTGATGGCGGGCGCGTACGACCTTGCCGTTTTTGTAAAGGGACAGACAATCCAGGATATCGCGATGTTCGTCTCCCGCAAGCTTTCCACTATCGACGCGGTGCTTTCAACCGCGACCCATTTCCTTCTCAAACGCTATAAGGACAGCGGCATCGACTTTTTTGAAGACGATTCGGAGGAAGATAAAAGGAGCCTGGTACTGTGATCAACTATGACTCTATACTCAATGATAAAATCAAGGAAATCAAGCCGTCGGGTATCCGCAAATTCTTCGATATCGCAAATGAGATGGATCACGTTATCTCCCTGAGCATCGGGGAGCCCGACTTTAAGACCCCCTGGCATATCCGCCAGGCAGGAATAGAATCGCTCGATAAGGGAAAAACATGGTATACGCCGAACGCGGGGCTTTCTCTCCTGCGCGAGGAAATCTGCCGTTATTTCAGCCGCAGGTTCCATGTGGATTACAACTGCAAAGCGGAATGTATCGTCACAGTCGGCGGCTCCGAGGCTATCGACATCTGCCTGCGCAGCCTGATTGAAAAGGGCGACGAGGTGCTCATACCGCAGCCGAGCTTCGTGTGCTATGAGCCACTCACGCAGATGGCCGACGGTATTCCCGTAATCATCGAAACCAAAGCGGAAAACAGCTTCCGCCTGACCGCGCAGGAGCTTGAAGCGCACATCACGCCGAAAACAAAGCTTTTGGTGCTCCCTTTCCCGAACAACCCGACCGGCGGCGTTATGCGCCGGAAGGATTTAGAGGAAATCGCGGGTGTCATCATCAAGCACAACCTGTTCGTATTGTCGGACGAAATTTACGCGGAGCTTACATACGGTGACGAGCCGCACGTTTCCATTGCCGAAATTGAAGGGATGCGCGAACGCACCCTGGTCGTAAGCGGCTTTTCAAAATCGTATGCCATGACAGGCTGGCGCCTGGGCTATGCGCTCGGTCCGGCTGAGGTCATCTCCCAGCTTTACAAGCTGCATCAGTTTGCCATCATGTGCGCGCCTACGACCGCGCAGTACGCGGCGATTGAGGCGCTCAAAAACGGCGACGGCGACATTGAAAGCATGCGCACGCAGTACGATATGCGCCGCAGGCTAATGGTCGGCGGGTTCCAGCAGATGGGGCTTTCCTGCTTTGAGCCGCACGGGGCGTTTTATGTGTTCCCATGCATCAAAAGCACGGGGCTCAGCTCTGAAGAGTTCTGCATGCGCCTGATTGAGTCGAAGCATGTGGCCGTCGTGCCCGGCACGGCGTTCGGTAAGTGCGGCGAAGGCTTTGTGCGCGTTTCCTATTCGTACTCACTGACGCACATCAGCGAAGCGCTTGGCAGAATCGAGGAATTTCTCCAGGAAATCAAAGAAGAACAAGGATGAGTTATATGGCTGTAACGGTCAGCGCACCGGCAAAAATCAATCTGACGCTCGACATCACAGGCAAAAGGGCGGACGGCTACCACTCAGTCGATATGATTATGCAGTCGATAAGCCTTTACGATACGGTCACCGTAGCCCCGGCGAGGGAACCGGGTATCAAAATAACCTGTTCAGACAGGGCGCTCCCCTGCGATGAACGCAACACGGCATATAAAGCGGCGCGGCTGTTTTTGAAAGAAATACAAAAGGACGAGGGCGCCGCCATATCCATTCACAAGCAAATCCCAAAGGAAGCGGGGCTTGCGGGCGGCAGCAGCGACGCGGCGGCGGTACTGCTTGCGCTCAATAAAATCCATGGTGAGCCGCTTGCGCTTGGCAAGCTTTCTGAGCTTGCGGCCCTGGTCGGCGCGGACGTGCCGTTCTGCCTGTACGGCGGGACAATGCACGCGGCGGGTACGGGAACGCGGCTGCAAACGGTTTACAGCCTTCCTGACTGCTTTATTGTGCTTGCAAAGCCGCCAATCGGCGTAAGTACAAAAGAAGCCTACCGCCTGTGCGACGGCCGGCCGTACAGCGCAAAGCCGCACAGTGAACAGCTGCTCGCGCATTTAAAGGACGGCAGCATCCAGGAAGCCGCGCAATCGCTGTATAACGGCTTTGAAGAGGTGCTGCGCCTTGAGCCGGTCGATGAAATCAAAGAAACGTTATTGTCGTCCGGCGCCTGCGGCGCGTGTATGACCGGCAGCGGACCTTCTGTTTTCGGTATCTTTACAAACGAGCAGAAGGCTTATGGCTGCGCGCAGGCGCTCACAAAGCAATACCGCGAAATCTTTGTGGTCAGGCCAACGCCAAACGGCTGTTTTATAAGCGAAACTGAATAAGAAATCATTTCCTGCCCATAATCAAGGTATCGATACCTGGAAAGGGCAGGATTTTTTATGAAAAAAACGATAATGAAGGCATTGTGCTTCGGCTTGATTTTATCCATCGTGTTCTCCGCGCTCTATTTTTCAGCAGAGTGCAAAACTATTTCCGACAGCGTGCTGCGGCTGCATATCCTCGCAAATTCCGATTCGGCCGGCGACCAGGCTTTAAAGCTCAAGGTACGCGACGAAATTTTAAAAAAATCCGGCGGGCTTTTAGCGGCGGCCTCCAATAAAGAAGAGGCGGAGCGGCTCACCGCGCAGCAGATGCAGGCAATCGTGGACGACGCCCAGGAATTCGTCTATTCGCAGGGCTATGATTATGCCGTTACGGCGAGCCTGCTCAATATGCCCTTTAATACGCGCGTTTACGGCGATATCGCCATGCCCGCGGGCAATTACGACGCGCTGCGCATTACAATCGGGGAGGGCGCGGGGCACAACTGGTGGTGCGTCATGTACCCGCCCATCTGCCTGCCGGCGGCGGAAGAAAAGCAGGAGCTTTCCGACGTGCTCGACGACGGGCAGCTCCAGATAGTCGAAAACGAGCCGCAGTATGAAATCAAGTTCAAATTTGTCGAAATATACGAAAGCATCGCGCAGTTTTTTGCGGGAGAAAAATAAACCACTTTCCTCATGGCGGAAAAAAAGGTATAATGGTACTATCTTGTATTTAGGCCGGTGGTACTATGCTGCAATTTATTATGGGGAGAAGCGGAAGCGGAAAAACCTTTTATCTTACCGAGCAAATCTGTAAAGCGGTCGAAAGCGGGCAGGCTTCTTCCGTGCTGTTTCTCGTCCCGGAGCAGCAGTCCTTTGAAATGGAGAAAACGATGCTGAACCTCCTTGGCCCGAAGGACTGCCGCAGGGTAGAGGTGTTAAGCTTCAGCCGCCTTACCGACTTTGTTTTCCGCAGCCGCGGGGGGGTAGGCGGGCGGGCTGTTGACGACGGCGCGCGCAGTATCCTCATGAGCCTTGCAATCGAACAGGCGCAGGACGAGCTTACGCTTTACCGCAGGCAGGCGGGCAGGCCGGAGCTGATTCCCCTGATGCTGGGTGCGGTAAAGGAGTTTAAAATGTGCGCTGTGACGAGCGACATGCTGCGCGGCGCGGCCATGCGGTCAGACGACGGCGTCCTTCGCCAAAAGCTTACAGAAACGGCTTTGATAGCCGATATTTATAACGCGTTATTAAGCGAGAGCTACATAGACCCGCTCGATGACCTGACGCGCCTGTATGAATCGATATTAAGCACGCCGTTTTTTACAGGCTTTCAGATTTACGCCGATGGGTTCAGCGGCTTTACGGCACAGGAGCAGAAAATCATCAGCCTGATGATAGCGCAGTCGGAAAAATTTACTATCGCGCTTGCTGGAGACGAGGCGGAGCTTTCCGCAAAGAACGATTTGTTTTTTACCACAGGGCGCACCAAACGCGTTTTAAGGGACATGGCAAAGGCGCAGGATATTCAAATCCTGCCTGATGTAAGCCTTACGGAAGCCAAGCGTTTTTTATCGGGCGGTATCGCTTACCTGGAAGAGAACATATACCGCCCGGGAACGCCTCCCTGCGTGGAGGAAGCGCAAACCGGCCTGTCGCTTTATACCGCTGAGGATGTGTACGAAGAATCGGACTATATCTGCCGTACCATCCGGCAGCTTACCATCGAAAAGAATCACCAGTATGGCGATATTGCCGTAATTTGCCGCTCTCTCGACGGCTACCGCGGTATTCTCGATACAACGCTCGAGCAGTACGGGATATCCTATTTTATGGACAGGCCGCAGGACATTGCGTCAAAGCCGCTCATTCGCTTTGTCCTTTCCGCCTTTGACTGCGTACATACCTATTTTTCCTCGGAAAGCGTGTTCCGCCTGCTGAAAACGGGGCTGTGCGGTTTAAGCGCGGAAGAGACGGCGCTGCTTGAAAACTATGCCTTTGTCTGGAATATTTCCGGCGGCAGGTGGATGAGCGAATTTACCCAGAATCCGCGCGGCTACGCGGACGAATTTACGCAGCAGGACAAAGAAGAGCTCAAAGAAGCGGAGCGGCTGCGCGCCGTAATAACCGGCCCGCTTGCGGATTTTAAGGAGCGGATTGCAAACAGCGACGGCGCCCATATTTCCAGGGCGGTTTACAGGCTGCTCGAGGCGTTCCATGTCAGCCGCAATCTGCAGGAGCAGTCGGACAAACAGCGCGGCAAGGGGAACGCTTCCCTTGCGCAGGAGCAGGAACGCCTGTGGGATATTTTTATTGGTATCCTCGACCAGATGGAACAGCTTTTGGGAACGAAACGGCTGCCGTCCAAGCGCTACTGTGAGCTTTTGAAGCTGATGCTTCAAAACGCGGAGATTTCGTTTATCCCGAACAGCCTCGACGAAGTAACGATAGGCACGGCGGACAGGATTCGCCTGAGCTCCCCCAGGGCCGTTTTTGTTATCGGCCTGAATGAAGGGGAGTTCCCGCATCTGCCCGTTTCGAGCGGTATTTTCAGCGACGCGGAGCGCAGGCGGCTGATTTCCATGTCCCTTCCGCTCTACGACGCGGTCGAGGAGCTGGGCGCGCAGGAAAAGTTCCTTGCCTACTGCGCGGTGAGCGCGCCGAGGGAAAGCCTGTTCCTCTCCTGTGTGGAGAACGACCTGAAGGGGGAAGCGAAGGCGCCGTCCTCGCTTTTTCGTGAAGCGCTGCGGCTTTTCCCGCACTTGAACGCTGTAAACGGCAGGGAAATCCCATGGACGCAAAAGCTTTGGGCTGAAAAGCCGTCGTTTGAGCTTTGCGCGGAGCATCATAAAGATGATACGGCCGCGCAGGAGCTTATAAATCATCACTTCCTGCAGCTTGAAGGGTATGCCCCAAAAATAAACGCGCTTTTGCGCGCCCAAAATGAAGAGCCCTTTGCCGTCAGCCGGAAAAACCTGAGCGAAACGCTGTTCCATAAAGAAAAGCTCAGGCTTTCCGCGTCGCAGGTTGAAAAATTCTATCAATGCCCGTTCCAGTATTTTTGCCGCTACGGCGTGCGTGCGCAGGAGCGGAAGCCCGCGCAAATCGATTCCGCCGAGTACGGCAGCCTTATCCATTTCCTGATGGAAAGGCTGTTGAAAAGCAGCGGTATCCCGCAGCTCGCTTCCCTTTCCGAACAAGAGCTCAAGCTGCGCCTCGACAGCTTGACGGAAGAATACCTCAATACGCATTTCGGCGGCGCGCAGGATAAATCAAAGCGCTATCTTTCCATGCTCCGCCGTATGAAAGATTCCGCGCTCATGCTTATAAGCCATATGCTCAAGGAGCTTTCCCAAAGCGATTTCCTGCCGGAAGCGTTCGAGCTTCATTTGGGGGAGGACGGCGATATCCCGCCGTATGAAATCACGCTTGCAGACGGCGGCAGAGTCGTGATTGAAGGCTATATCGACCGCGTTGACGTCATGCGCAGGGAAGGGGCTGCATATGTCCGTGTCGTCGATTACAAGACCGGAGCGAAAAAATTTGTACTGTCTGACGTGGACTTCGGCCTGAACCTGCAAATGCTTATCTACTTATACGCGATAACACAGAAGGACAGCAAAGGGGCAGTACCTGCCGGCGTACTTTATATGCCTGCCGCTTCTCCTATGATTAACGCAGAGCAGGATGAAAGCGTGGAATCCATCGATAAAAAGCGCGCGAAGGCGTACCGGATGAACGGCGTGCTGCTCGATGATATCGACGTAATCAAAGGCATGGAGGCGGACGGCCGGGGAATATACATCCCCGTCACGCTCAAGGAAGAAAAGCCGAAAAAGGGAGAAACGCGGGATACGGAAACGCCCCTTACGCTCAAGGTGGACAAGGGCGGCGAATATCTTGTTTCAAAACGAGAGCTTCGGATGGTTTTCCACCGGATTGACGAGCTGATTACCGGCATGGCGCAGCGCCTCTTTTCCGGTGAAATCCCCGCAATGCCCGCCAAGGGAACGTACGACGCGTGCAAATGGTGCCCCTATACGTTTGCGTGCGGCTATGAAGACGGCATGGCGTGCGTAGAGGTTGCAGAGGATAAAACCGCGTTCCATATACAGGAAGGGCAAGCGGATAAAGGGAAGGAGGAAAGCTGATGGCACAGAAAAAATGGACGCAGGGCCAAAAGAACGCCATTTATGCGCAGAACGGTTCGCTGCTCGTTTCCGCCGCGGCCGGCTCCGGTAAAACAGCCGTGCTGGTCGAGCGTGTGATTGCGCGCATTACAGACCCGGATAACCCGGTCGATGCGGACCGGCTGCTCGTCGTAACCTTCACGCGCGCGGCAGCCGCGGAAATGAAGGAGCGCATTTCCTTGAAGCTTGATGAGCTGATAGCTGAAAACCCGCTTGACAGCGCGCTCCGCCGCCAGCAGCTGCTCCTTTCCAAGGCGAATATCAGCACCATCCACAGCTTTTGCAGCGAGCTTGTGCGCGAAAGCTTCTTCGCGCTCGACATTTCGCCCGATTTCCGCCTTGCGGAGGAGAGCGAGCTTGCTATTTTAAAGGCGGAGGCCATAAATAACGTTCTGGAAAACCTCTATGAAAACGAGGGGGAAGCCTTTTCGCTCTTTGCCGATTATTTCAGCACCGCCAAAAGCGACTACCTGCTCCAGCAGGTGGTGCTTAAGCTTTATGAGTTTTTATGCGCGCATCCGTTCCCGGAAAGCTGGCTGCAAAAAAAGGAACAGATGTATTCCAGCGAATGCCCTATAACAGAAACACAGTGGGGAAGGGTTACTGTGGACTACGCGCAGGACGCCGCGCGCTTTTGCCTTGCGCTCGCTGAAAATTCCCTGGCGCTGTTTGAAGAAAGGCCGGAGCTGGGCGACGCACTGCGCAGCCTTTTACAGCTCGACCTGAAATTTACGCAGGGGCTTTGTGAAACGGTGGCGTCCTCCCAGTGGGATGAAATGCGCGGCTATCTGTCGTCGTTTGATTTTTCCGCGCGTTTCCAAAGCGCGCGCGGCTATAAGGACGACGCCATAAAGCTTAAAATACAAAGCAGCCGTGATTTGTTAAAGAAAACAATCAAAAGCCTCTGCTCGCTCTTTACCCAGAGCGAGCAGCAGTGCCGGGACGATATCCGCGAGCTCGCGCCGCTCGTACATGAGCTGTTTTCCGCGGTGCGCCTTTTTTCGCGGGAGTACGAAAAGCTCAAGCGCGAAAAAAATATTGCCGATTTCAACGACCTGGAGCACTGGGCGCTTTCCCTGCTCGTAACCGAGACGCCGGACGGCGCTGAATTTACGCCGCAGGCGCAGGCGGCCGCGCAGCGGTTTGCGGAGGTCATGGTCGATGAGTATCAGGACGCAAATGAAATACAGGACTTGATTTTCCGCGCGCTGAGCGGCGACGGGAAACGCCTGTTTGTCGTAGGCGACGTCAAGCAGAGCATCTACGGCTTCCGCCAGGCGATGCCGGAAATTTTTCTGCGCCGCAAGGACGCATACGCGCTTTATGACCCGGCGCTTGACAATTACCCCGCAAAAATTATACTCGATAAAAATTTCCGCAGCAGGCGGGGCGTAACCGATGCGGTGAACTTTGTATTCCGCCGCCTGATGTCAAAAGAGGTCGGGGGAATGGAATACACGCGGGAAGAGGAGCTGGCAGCCGGCGCGCAGTACGAGGCGGACGCCTCCCCCGACATGGCTTTCCACCTGCTCGATTCCGGCGCGCAGGACGAGGATTGCGCGGATATTCTGGAAGCGCGCCACATCGCCCGCATGATACATAAGAATATGGAGAGCTATCAGGTGACGGAAAACGGCGTCCGGCGCGCAGCGAAATACAGCGACTTCTGTATTTTGCTCAGGAGCGCCAGCACGCACGCAGCCGCATATGTAAAGGAGCTTACAGCGCAGGGAATTCCGGCCTCGTCTCAGTCGTCGGACGGCTTCCTCTGTGCGCGGGAGGTCGCGGTCATGGTTTCCTTCCTGCGCCTGATTGACAATCCATTACAGGACATCCCGCTTTTAAATGTGATGATGAGCCCGGTTTACGGCTTTACTCCGGACGACCTTGCGCAAATGCGCATCGCAAAGCCCAAAGGAAGGCTTTATTTTGCACTCAAGTCCTATGCGCAGGAGGGGAGCCTCCCGGCCCGGCAGCTGCTTCTCGATTTGGACGATTGCAGGGCGCTCGCCGCGACGGCGCCTGCAGACCTGCTCGTCCATTTTATCTACACACGCACGGGGTATCCCGCGCTGGTACGTTCCAGGCGCAGCGGGGCGCTCGGGCTTTCGAACCTGCGCCTTTTGCAGGAATACGCCAAGAATTACGAGCAGTCGGGAGGCGGCGGCCTTTCCGGCTTTGTCCGGTATATCGACCGTTTGGAGGAACAGGGCTGCGACCTGAAAACGAACGCCGCGGCACTTTCGCAGTCGGAAAGCGTCAGGGTAATGAGCATACACCATTCCAAAGGACTGGAATTCCCGTTCTGCTTTCTCGCGGCGACCGCGCGCAGCTTCAACAGCGACAAAACCGACGAGGTGCTCCTCCACGCCGAGCTGGGTATCGGCATCCGCCGGAAGGATACGCAGCGCATGTGCCGGTATTCCACCATGCCGCGCGGGGCGGTTTCTTTGGAGCTTGAACGCGACGGAAAATCAGAGGAGCTGCGTGTGCTGTATGTCGCAATGACACGCGCAAGGGAAAAGCTTATTGTGCTGTCCACCCAAAAGAATCCGCGGCGCTATCTTGAAACGATGGCTTCCCGGCTGACGGGGGAAAGCGCGGTGCTGCCGTATATTGTACGCGGCGCCTCCTGTATTTCCAACTGGATTACCCAGTGCGCGCTGATGCATCCGGACGGGGCGTGCCTGCGCGAGCTTGCGGGTATGCCGCGCGCAATAGAGTGCGAGCCCTGCCTTCCCTGGGAAATCAGCATAATCGAAGGGGAAACGCCCGCTGCGGTACAAGAGCCTGCAAAGGCCGGACAGGCGGAAAAAAAGGAGCCTGCCCAGCCCTTGGATATTACGCCGGTTGTCCGGCGGATTGTATCAGAATATCCGTACCAAACGCTCGGCGCGATTCCCGTAAAGGTTTCGGCTTCCGAGCTTTCCCATGAGGAAAGCCGCGGGGAATACGCTTTTTCCACGCGGCCTGCGTTCCTGCAAAAAGAGAAAATGACGGGAGCGCAGCGGGGAACCGCCCTGCACGCTTTCATGCAGTTCGCGGATTTCACGGCCTACCTTACTTCCCCGCAGGAGGAGCTTGCAAGGCTTGTGGAAAAGGGCTTTATCACAAATGAGCAGCGGCAGGCCATACCGCTCAAGGAAATAAGCGCCTGCCTGCAAAGCGGTATTATGCGGCGGTTCCTGTGCGCGGGGAAGCAGTACAGGGAATTTCGTTTTACGGTAAAAATAAAGGCGGGCTTAGCTGATAAAGAGCTGAAGCCGCCTTATTGTGACGAAGCGATTATTTTACAGGGCGCGGTGGACTGCGCGTTTGAGGAAGCGGGCGGCATCGTTATCGTCGATTATAAGACCGACCGCGTAAAGAACCTGGAGGAGCTTAGAAGCCGCTACCACACGCAGCTGGAGCTTTACCGCTGCGCGATGGAGCAGTGCACGGGCCTGCCCGTGCGCGAGTGCGTGCTGTATTCGTTCCACTTAAACGGTTTTATCGGGGTTTGATTCTTACAAAAGGCCCTTTTCCTGCGGCGAAGCGGACAAGGAGATGATTTTTTCCTCAACCTGTTCCCGCAGGGAGCGCGGCCGCATCACGTACAGCCTGTCGCTGTAGGGCAGAAGCCAATCGACAAGCCCGTCGCTGATATAGACGCCGGCGCGCAGAAGGAACCGCCCCTTTTCCTTGTTGATGACCTGCGCGTCCGTCCCGAAACGGTCGAGCACGACGTCGAGCAGGCTGTTTTTGCACAGCAGCTCAATCTCTTCCTGGAGCCCTGGGTACATCATCATGTTTTTCCTGACATAATCAGCCGTATCAAAGGCGCCGGCGTAGCCGCTCACCTGTTGATGCGGCCTTATTTTTTTATCTGTAAGCTGTGCCATGCGCATACGGTCAAGCCGGTAATTGCTCAGGTTATCGTACTTTTCATAGTTGCCGACGAGATAATAAAAATCGTTCGACCACACAAGCGCGTATGGGCTGATTTCGAAGGTGCGCTCGGTGCGCAGCACGGCACGGTTATCCTCGATATGATAGCGGCAGTAATCGAACCGCACCTTCTTTTCCTGCGCAATCGCGCGGTTTATTGTATCGATGATATAATAAATCTGCTCGTTTTGGAATTTCAGACGGTTATCTATAAAGATTTGGCTGTCGATATCCTGCGCTTGATAGCCGCTTAAAAACCGCATAAGCCTGCGGCTTAATTCCTTTGTCTTTTTTTCGGTGATAAAACGCGCGCTCAAAATCGCGTCGAGCAGTAGGCGGACCTGCGCCGTTTCAAACGCGCGCTCCCCAAGGAAAAAGCCTTCCTTTGCTGCGTACGCGCGTGTAATGTCGAAACCGTATTCACATAATGCGCCGATGTCGTCATAAACCGATTTGCGCGCGCAGGTGATGGAGCGTTCCGAGAGATATTCCATAATTTTTGCCGCCGTTACCGGGTGCTCCGAATCGCTGTATTTATCTAAGTATTCCAAAACATATAAAAGCCGCAGCCGCCTTTCATACTGGCTTTTTTCCAAAACGGACCCCTTCTTTTCCAACTTATTTTAAAATAGCCTCCGCGCATTTGATACCGTCAACCGCCGCGGAAACGATTCCGCCCGCGTATCCCGCGCCCTCTCCGCATGGGTAAAGGCCATGAAGCGCCAAAGATTCCATCGTTTCCCCGCGCAGGATGCGCACAGGGGAGGAGCTGCGCGTTTCAAAGCCTGTAAGCAGCGCGTCCGGATGCGCAAAGCCCTTTAGCTTCCTGTCCATTTGGTGGATTCCCTGCGCAAGTGAATCAGAAAGATAACCGGGCAGAAGCCCGCGCATGTTTGCAAAGCAGACGCCGGGGCGGTAGCTCGGCTTTATGTCTCCAAAACGGAGGGAAATCCTGTTTTCAGAAAAATCGCCGAACCGCTGGACAGGCGCGAAGTAACCTTCGCCGCCCGCTTCAAACGCCAAACGCTCCAGCGCCCGCTGGTATTCAACACCGGCGAGTACGTCCTCGCTCCCGAAATCGTCAGGCGTAACGCCGACGAGCACCGCGCTGTTGGAGTTCTCCGCGCCGCGCGCAAACTCGCTCATTCCGTTTGTCACAACGCCGCCCCGCTCGCTGGCGGCGGCTACAACCGTACCGCCCGGGCACATGCAGAAGGTATAGACGCCGCGCCCACTGGGCAAATGCACCGCAAGCTTATAGTCCGCGGCGCCCAGCTTCCCCTTTCCCGCGCACGCGCCGTACTGCGCATAATCAATCTGTTCCCTCAAATGCTCGATGCGCACGCCAACGGAAAAGGGCTTCTGCGCCATGGGAACCCCCATTTCACTGAGCATGGTAAACGTATCCCTTGCGCTGTGGCCGACCGCAAGGACGATATGTCCGGTTTCAATTTCCTCCGTGCGCGCTCCACGCCGCACAACAGCCGCCGAAACCGCGCCGTTTACCGTTTTTATACCGGTAAGCTTCGTTTCAAAGCAGAACGCTCCGCCGAGCGCGATAATCTGCTGCCGGATTCCCTTCACAGCCTGCGGCAGCCTGTCCGTTCCCACATGGGGCTTGGCGTGGTATAAAATTTCGTCCGGCGCGCCTGCCTTCACAAGCTCAAGCAGGACCTTACGGGCGCGCGTATCCTTCGTACCGGTGTTGAGCTTGCCGTCGGAAAAGGTTCCCGCGCCGCCCTCGCCGAACTGAACGTTGGAATCCCCGCATAGCCCGCCGCCGTCCCAGAATGCGTGCACGTCCTTTTTGCGCCTGTCTACATCTTTGCCGCGCTCCAGCACAAGCGGCTCCGCGCCGCACTGTGCAAGAATAAGCGCGCAGAAAAGCCCCGCCGGCCCCGCGCCTGCGATAACAGGCCGTAAAGGAAGCTTTTTTACAGCGGGCGGCGCATATTCGTACGGCGCCGCGAGCGCCGCGTTCCTGTTTTTACTGCGGTTTAATATTTTCTGTTCGTTTTGTAAAAGCGTTACGTCGAGAGCAGCCCGGAAATGCACATCGTTTTTATGGCGGGCGTCCACGCTCCTCCGAAATAGCGCGGCGCTTTCAATCGCCCCTGGTTCGATTTGCAGCGCCTTCGCCGCGGCGTTTAAAATTGTCTTATCGTCGTAATCGAGCGGAAGCCTTATATCTGTTATCCGTATCATTTGTAATCATCCTTTTGCAGATACCCAAAGGCGTGTTTTCCAGCGATAATTCCGGACGTCCACGCCCAGTGCAGGTTATAGCCGCCGCATATTCCGTCCAGGTCGAGCAGCTCGCCCGCGAAAAACAGGCCGTCTTTTTTTCTTGAGGCCATTGTATCGATATCCACCTCACCGCGTGGGACTCCCCCCGCAGTGGCCTGCGCCTGCTGGAACGAGCCGGGGGAGGCTGCTTCAAATTCCCACCCCTTGAGTATTTGGCAGAGCCTTTTAAGCTCCCGTTCCTTTATTTCTGCCGCACAGCGGTTAAGCGGGGCAGCGCCGCTTTCCTTGAGCGCGGAAAGGGCGATACGCTTGTTCAGAATGCCGGTTAAAAGCTCTTCTGCTTGAAGCTTACCTTCTTTTATACGATGAGAAAGCTCGCCGAAAAGCTCCTGGTAACTGATATCCGGCAGCAAATCGGCGCAAAGAATAGGCGCTTCTCCCTGGCCTAATAGCTGCGCGCATTGGCGGGAAAGCTGGAATACGCAAATGCCGGAAAGCGCGTTTTCCGTAAACTGCAGCTCTCCCTGCTCCCGCGCTAAGGCATGCCCGCCGTTTTTGAGCGTAACGCTGCACATACACCGCTGCCCTTTCAGCGAACGCAGCGCGCCGCTTTTTACAGGTACGGGGCAGAGCGTTGGAAAAAGCTTTGTGCAGGTATGGTTAAGCTGTTTTAAAAGCCCGTAGCCTGCCCGGCCGCCATCCTTGGCCGCGGCCTTGCCGCCCGTCGTCATAATCAGGGCGCGGCAGCTGATTGTGCTGTCTTCGCTATGCAAATAAAAGAGGTTTTTCTCCTGTGTGATTTTATCTATATCCGTGCTGCAAAGCTCCTGCACGCCGTATTCGCGCAGGGCAAGGCGCAGCACGTCGAGCACGGAGCTTGCGCTGCTGCTTACCGGGTAAACACGCCCCTCGCCGTCCGCCCTCGTATAAAGGCCGAGCGCTTTGAAATAATCCCTGATATAACTGCAGTCAAACGTTTGAAACAGGCGCGCGGCGCCATCCGCAAGGCTTCCGGAATATTGCCCGCGGGAAATCAGAAGGTTGCTCAGGTTGCACCTGCCGCTGCCCGTTGTAAGCAGCTTTTTCCCAACACGCGCGTTTTTTTCAACGACCGCAATTTTTATTTTTCCGCCGGAGCACCGCGCGGCGCTTACCGCGGCGATAAGACCCGCGGCGCCCCCGCCGAGTATGGCAATATCCGTATGGTAAACGTTCTTTTGCGCCATTTCCTCACCCTCAAATCAAAACGGGACAACCAGCGCCGGTTGCCCCATCGTGTGCTTGTATCTTTTAAGCGCCCGCGAAGAACTTAACCATTGCGGGAATTCCATAGCTGATGATGCTCATGATAACCGTTGCGCCCAGGACGCCGAGGGAAATGCTTATTATCGCGTCCTTGAGCTTGAATTTGAACAGCGCCGCGACGAGCGCGCCCGTCCACGCGCCTGTTCCGGGGAGCGGAATCGCCACAAACAGGAATAAGCCAAGCTTTTTATGCTTCATAATTTTATGCGCGTTCTTTTCCGCCTTTTCTTCCAGCTTATTGATGAGCTTGACAAAGCGCGTATCCTTGAGCCACGCGAATATTTTTTCAATAAACAGCAGAATAAACGGAATCGGAAGGATGTTTCCGATAATACAAATTGGAATAGCAGCCCAAAGGTCTACTCCAAACATTGATGCGGCTATCAGGCCGCCCCTCAATTCCAGAATGGGACAAAGCGAAATAATAAACGCGACGAGTTCTCCTGGAATGCCGGACATTGCGCTGGCAATTGACTCAATGAGTTGTTCCAAATCCATACCTCCGTAAAATCGATAAAATAATCTCAACTATTATACATGCTTTCCCTGCCCTTTGGCAAGTAAAATCCCTGTAAATTTACAGCCTTGACATAAAAAAGCAGATTCATTAGAATAAATAGGCTGGAAAGGGTGTAATTATGAACAGAATTCAAAAACATTGGAAAGAAAACAGGGCGGGGCTTGTTTTGCTTTTGCTCACGGCGCTCTTTATCCTTTTTATATTCTCGAGAAGTATGGTTCCGCAGGCGGCCTCTGCGCAGGAAAGCGGCTCTGTCGTCAGCGTGCTCGGCAGCCTTTGGAGCGCGCTTGGAATCGATGAGGACAGCGCCGACCATATAGTGCGCAAGCTTGCCCATTTTATCGAATTCATGTGCCTTGGCGTCCTGCTTACGCTGTGCGCGTGCCATAACGGGGACAGAAAGCTCAGGCGGCATACTTTCCCCGTTTTGTTCTTTTGTTTATGTATTCCCGTGATGGATGAAACCATTCAATACTTTTCGCCGGGCCGCGCGCCCGAGGTGCGCGACGTCGTGCTCGACTTCAGCGGAGCTGCCGCGGGTTTCATTGTTGTCGCTTTTATACGAAAAATTTGCAAAATGAATAAAAAGAAGGAAAAAATTGCAAAATAAGAAGTCTTTTATTGAAATTCGGGCGTGAATGCTGTATAATAAACGCTTGTAACATTATGGGATAGGATGTGTGCGAATTGTTTAAAATTGTAGAAAAAACACCCCTGAATCCTTCCATGACAAGAATGGTAGTCGAGGCGCCGTTTATTGCAAAAAAGGCGATGCCCGGCCAGTTTATCATTCTGCGTGTGGATGAATTCGGCGAACGCATTCCGCTGACGATTGCCGATTACGACAGGGAGAAGGGCACCGTCACAATCATATATCAGAAGGTCGGCAAAACGACGATGCTGCTCGATACGCTCGGCGCCGGCGAATACATACTCGATTTTGTCGGCCCCCTTGGCAAAGCCTCTGAGCTTGAGGGCTACCAAAAGGCCGCGGTCATCGGCGGCGGCGCTGGCTGCGCCATCGCGTACCCGCAGGCAAAGGCCCTGCATAATATGGGCGCGCATGTCGATATCATCGCGGGGTTCCGCAATGAAGAGCTGATTATATTAAAGGATGAAATGCAGGCCGTGAGCGACGAGCTTATCGTCATGACGGACGACGGCTCAAACGGCAATAAGGGCTTTGTCACAGACGCCCTGCTGGAGAAAATAAAGTCCGGCGCGGGATACGATTTGGTGATTGCAATCGGGCCGATGCCGATGATGAAGGCCGTAAGCAACCTGACAAAGGAATACGGTATTAAAACAATCGTCAGCATGAACACCATTATGATTGACGGCACGGGCATGTGCGGCGGCTGCCGCCTGACAGTCGGCGGGCAGACGAAATTCGCCTGTGTGGACGGGCCGGATTTCGACGGGCACGAGGTCGACTTCGACGAGGCGATGAAACGCGCCGCCATCTTTAAGGACCAGGAGCAGAAGGCCGCAAGGGACCCTAACTGCAGATTACTCAGAGGTGAGCACAATGGCTAATATGGTAATGACAAAGACGCCCATGCCCGAACAGGCGCCGGACGTCCGCAATAAAAACTTCAAAGAGGTTGCGCTCGGCTATACGGAAGAAATGGCCGTTTTTGAAGCGCAGCGCTGCCTGCACTGCAAAAATAGGCCATGTGTTTCCGGCTGCCCGGTAAACGTGCCCATTCCCGAGTTCATCGGCCATGTGGCGAACGGAGAATTCGAGGAAGCCTACCAGGTCCTCTCTTCGGCAAACTCCCTGCCCGCCGTGTGCGGAAGGGTATGTCCGCAGGAAACCCAGTGCGAATCAAAATGCGTGCGCGGCATCAAGGGCGAACCGGTCGGCATCGGCAGGCTCGAGCGCTTTGTCGCGGACTGGCATATGGCGAACGTGAAGGATAAGGCAAAGCGCCCGCAGGGCAATGGCCATAAGGTTGCCGTTATCGGCGCGGGCCCGTCTGGGCTTACCTGTGCGGGCGACCTTGCAAAGGCCGGCTACGAGGTCACAGTATTCGAGGCGTTCCATACGGCCGGCGGCGTACTGATGTACGGCATTCCGGAATTCCGCCTGCCCAAAGCAATTGTCCAGAAGGAAATTGACGGCCTGCGCGATTTGGGCGTGGATATCCAGACCAATATGGTCATCGGCAAGGTGCTGTCTGTCGACGAGCTGTTCGAGATGGGCTTTGAAGCGATGTTTATCGGTACGGGCGCGGGCCTTCCGAATTTTATGGATATTCCCGGCAACAACCTGACGGGCGTGTACTCCGCAAACGAGTTTTTGACCCGCATCAATCTGATGAAGGCCTATCTCGACGATTACGACACCTTCATCGTTAAGCCTAAGAACGTGGCGGTCATCGGCGGCGGCAACGTCGCGATGGACGCGGCGCGCAGCGCAAAGCGGCTTGGGGCTGAGAACGTATCTATCATTTACCGCCGTTCCGAGGAGGAAATGCCCGCGCGAAACGAAGAAATCCATCACGCGAAGGAAGAGGGCATAGCGTTTAGGCTTTTGAACAACCCTGTCGCGATGCTCGACGACGGGACCGGAAAGGTCGGGAAAATCGAGTGCGTCGAGATGGAGCTCGGTGAGCCGGACGAATCCGGAAGGCGCCGTCCGGTCGAGAAAAAAGGCTCCAACTTCACAATTGACGTCGACTGCGTTATTGTGGCAATCGGCAATTCGCCGAATCCGCTGATTCGCACGACGACGAAAGGGATTGAAGCCAACAGGCGCGGCTGCCTGGTCGTCGAGGAGGACACCATGCGTACGACCCGGCAGGGCGTTTACGCGGGAGGGGACGCCGTAACGGGCGCCGCGACGGTTATCCTTGCGATGGGCGCCGGAAGGCAGGCCGCAAAATCCATTGACGAATATATCAAGAGCAAGGCCTGACGGTTTTGTTTATAAGAGGTTTTTTATGAGAGGCGGAGGTTAGACTCCGCCTCCTATTATACCCGTAACGCTTTCGGGGAAGTATAAAGAGAAGTTAAAAGGAGAGGGATGAGAACGTGGAACAAACAAGGAATAATAAAATGGGCTCCGCCCCAATGTTCAAATTAATCATGTCGATGTCGCTTCCCGCGATGTTCTCTATGATTATCCAGGCGCTGTACAACATCGTGGACAGCATCTTCGTCGCGCAGATTAACGAAAACGCGCTGACCGCTGTTTCACTTGCCTATCCGGTGCAAATGCTGATTATTTCGGTCGCCGTGGGTACGGGCGTGGGCCTCAATTCGCTCGTTTCCAGAAGGCTGGGCGAGGGGAAGCAGGAGGAAGCCGACAGCGCGGCCTCCCATGGGCTGTTTTTAGGCATCGCCACATGGATAGTTTTTGCCCTGCTCGGGTTCTTTTTGACAGATACGTTCTTTCATATGTTCACAGACGACCCGGAAATTTTTGCAATGGGCACCCAATATTTGAGCTGCGTCCTGATTTTTTCCGTCGGTGTTTTCGTAGAGCTGAACCTCGAAAAGACGCTCCAGGCGACGGGCAACATGATTTACCCGATGCTCTTTATGCTCGTGGGTACGGTAACGAACATCATCCTCGACCCGCTGTTTATCTTCGGCGTTGGCTTCTTTCCGAAGCTCGGCGTACTGGGCGCGGCGGTTGCAACGGTAATAGGGCAGATTTTTTCCATGATTTTTTCCATTTATGTCATGTTCCGCAAGGAGCACGACGTGCATATCCATTTCAGGCATTTCCGTTTCAGCCTCGACACGGTTAAAAATATTTACGCGGTCGGCTTCCCGTCGATTATCATGCAGTCGATAAGCTCCGTCATGATTTTCTTTATGAACGGCATACTGATTGCTTTCTCCAATTCCGCCGTTTCGGTTTTGGGCGTGTACTATAAGCTGCAATCCTTTGTGTTCATGCCGGTGTTTGGCCTGACGCACGGCGTTATGCCGATTATCGGCTTCAACTACGGAGCTAAGAAAAAGCAGAGGATGCTCTCGGCGCTCAAGTACGGCTGCCTGATTGCGTTCGTTATTATGGTTGCCGGCACCGCGCTGTTTTGGATTCTGCCGGAGCAGCTTCTGATGATGTTCAACGCGAGCGACGCCATGCTTTCTATCGGCGTGCCGGCGCTTCGCACCATCAGCATCTGTTTTATTCCGGCGACCATCGGTATCATGTTTACAACGCTGTTCCAGGCGGTCGGAAAGGGCATCCGCAGCCTGTTTATTTCTGTGCTCAGGCAGCTTGTCATCCTGCTGCCCGCGGCGTACCTTTTGTCCTTCGCGGGGCTTTCCTACGTCTGGTACGCGTTTCCAATCGCGGAGCTCGCAGCGCTGGTTGCCGCTGTCCTGCTATACGTGGGCCTTGTGAAAAAAGATTTCAAAAAACTTGATATGCCCACGGAAAACTAAACATCTTTGTCCACCCTTCCGCATACTATTATTAAAAGCTTTTTTAGGAAGTGGTGGCAATATGAATGACGAACGGTATGACAGCATCGATTATGACGCCGGTTGGCAGACGACGCAAACGGTTTCGGCGGCGCCCGTAAAGGCACAGCTATACCGCGGCGCCGACGATTTTTCCGACGATGAAGAGGAAGACGCCTACATGACGCGCAGAAGAAGGCGTTATGAGGACGAGGACGAAGAATATGAAGAGAAGGAAAAAAAGAGCAGGGCAAAGCAGCCGAAAAGCGGCACGCAGGTGCTTATCAAGTATCAGCTGATTATCTGCATCATTGCGGCAATCGCCGCGTTCGCGCTCAAATCGTTCGGCGGCCAGATTTACGAGATGGTCGACAGCTGGTATACGGCGCAGCTTAATTCTTCCCTCGTGGTTGAGGCGGGGAATTTCTTCTGATGTCCTTTACGCTGTTTGGCTGTAATATAAAAGTAAGCTATCCGCTGGTGGCGGCGCTGACAGCGATTTTTATTTTTGACAGAAGCGGTTCGGCACTGATTTGTTGTCTGGCCGCTTTTTGCCATGAAATGGGCCATTTGACTATGATGGCGCTTTGCAGGACGAAAACGGAGCAAATCAGGCTGAGCCTGTTCGATGTAAAAATCAGCGACGCGGGAAAATACCAGAGGAGCTTCCCCTGCGAGATGGCTGTTATCCTGGGAGGGGCGGGCTTTAACCTTTTGTTCTGCGGCATCTCGCATTTGCTGTTTCTTTGGAGCGGATGGGAGGCTTTCTCCCTGTTTACCTCCGCAAACCTGTTTTTGGCGGCGTTCAACCTTATGCCGATTGAATCGCTCGACGGCGGAAACGCGCTTTATTTGCTGCTTTTGCGCCATATGCGCCACGAATACGTAATTAAGGCCATTGAGGTGTTGTCCTTTATCGTGCTGCTTCCGCTTGCAGCCGCGGGCTTTTTTATCCTGCTCCAGTCGAAATATAATTTTACATTGCTGTTTACAAGCTGCTACCTGATGGGAATTATTTTACTGAAAAATACAAAGTTTAACCCCGGAAGCATTAAGTGAATGCTTTCCGGCAGGGTGCTTCAAACGGAAAACAGGATTTTATTGCGTTTTCGTCTGTCAGGAGGAATGCTCAGACAGTTTTATGCAGCAAAAAGGTTTAAAAGGACGCGCTGCACCCTTTATGTCTTTGAGGCTAAGAATTGGCATGGTTCGGGGTTCGCAAACCAAGCAATTTCTCAATCGGGCCATACGGCCGGTGATGTCCGCCCATGCTGCAAGCCGGTTTATCTGAATATTTTTAAATCGGCATTGGATAGGGTGCCGGGAAAATAATACCGGCATATATGATATAGTCCTTCAAGCGCCGCTTTTCCCCATGCAAAGCGGCGCTTTTTAAGTGCGTCCCATTCCTGCTTTGGCGGGTTTACCGTTGCATTGCGTGGCGAAACCCGTTATAATAAATTACTAAGGCTGTATTTTGGCCGAATTGTAAGAATACGGGAGAAAATAGAATGAATCAAGAGCTTGAAAGATTATTGCTGAAGGTGCAAAAGCCGGGAAGGTATACCGGCGGGGAGCCGAACAGCGTCATAAAGGATAAAAATGAAATTGATGTCCGCTTTGCCTTCTGCTTTCCCGATACCTACGAGGTGGGGATGTCGCACCTTGGCATGAAAATCCTCTACAGCCAGTTCAATGAGCAGCCGTATTTATGGTGCGAGCGCGTTTTTGCGCCGTGGGTCGATATGGAGCAGCTCATGCGTGAGAGCGATATACCGCTTTACGCGCTGGAAAGCGGCGACCCGGTCAGGGACTTTGACTTTATCGGCTTTACCCTGCAATATGAGCTGAGCTATACGAACGTGCTCAACATGCTTGCGCTTGCCGGTATCCCACTGTGCTCCAAGGACCGTACGGAGCTGTTCAACATCGTCGTGGCCGGCGGACCCTGCGCCTGCAACCCGGAGCCTATGGCCGAATTCATCGACCTGTTTTTTATAGGCGAAGGGGAAGAGGTCGACCTTGAGGTAATCGAGCTTTACCGTGCGTGCCGCGGTACGGGTGAAAGCAAGGCTGACTTTTTGAGGAAGGCCGCAAAGATTGAGGGCGTCTATGTTCCGTCCCTCTACGACGCAGCCTACCATGAGGACGGGACAATAAAGGCAGTCACGCCGAAGGACGGCGCGCCGGAAAAGGTAAAAAAACGCCTGATTATGGATTTGGACAAGCTTTATTATCCCGACCGGTTCGTCGTGCCGATGATTGAAATCGTACACGACAGGGCTGTGTCTGAAATTTTCCGCGGCTGTATCCGCGGCTGCCGCTTTTGCCAGGCGGGGTTCCTTTACCGGCCCGTAAGGGAAAAATCACCGGAAACCATCGACAGGCAGTGCCGCGCGCTTTGCGAAAATACAGGCTACGACGAGGTATCCCTGTCTTCCCTGAGCTCAAGCGATTATTCCCAAATTGCGCCGCTTCTGCAAAAGCTCACACAATGGTCGGACGATGAAAACGTAAGCCTTTCGCTTCCTTCGCTCCGCGTGGACGGCTTTTCCGATGAAATTTTGTCCAAGCTTAAAACCGTGAGAAAAAGCGGGCTCACTTTTGCGCCGGAGGCCGGAACACAGCGCCTGCGCGACGCAATCAACAAAAATGTGGAGGAGCAGGAGCTGCTCGACACCTGCGCCGTCGCTTTTGCGGGCGGCTGGACGACGGTAAAGCTTTATTTTATGCTTGGCCTTCCGACCGAAACCATGGAGGACGTCGAAGGGATTGCCCGGCTTGGTCAGAAGGTAGTCAATGTGTATTACAATACGGAAAACAGGGCAAAGGGCAAGGGCGTGCGCGTAACCGTCAGTGCCTCCAGCTTCGTACCGAAGCCCTTTACCCCCTTCCAGTGGGAACCGCAGGATACAATGGAAATGCTCATGGAAAAGCAGAAACACCTGAAGGAGTCTATTACAACAAAAAAAATCACCTACCATTACCACGATTCAAGCACGAGCTTCCTAGAAGCGGTATTTGCGCGCGGCGACCGCAGGCTGTCCGCCGTTTTAAAAATGGCCGCTCAGCGGGGCTTCCATTTCGACGGCTGGAGCGACTGCTTCCGCCTGGAAAATTGGATGGAGCTCTTTGAAGAATGCGGCATAGACCCCGCGTTTTACGCAAACCGCCGCCGGAGCTTTGACGAGACGCTTCCCTGGGACCATATCGACTACGGAGTGAAAAAGAATTTTTTGATAGAAGAATGCAAAAAGGCCTATCAGGCGTCCGCCACGCCGCACTGCCGGCTGAAATGCTCAAACTGCGGCGCGGCCCAGTGGAAAGGGGGCGTCTGCCTTGAAAAACGTTAGGGTCTGGTTTACAAAGAGCGGCAGGGCAAAATATATCTCCCATCTCGATTTAAACCGTGTTATGCTGCGCGCCGTCCATCGGGCAAAGCTCCCGATTTGGTATACGGAGGGGTTCAACAGGCATCCGTTCATTACGTTTGCGCTGCCGTTGTCGCTCGGCTACACGGGAATGCGGGAAAGCATGGACATGCGCCTGCTCGAGGAGGATTACCCATCCGAGGAAATAAAGGCCGCCTTCAACCGCTGCCTGCCGGACGGTATCCGCGTGGTCGATATTACCGAGCCAAAGATGAAGCCGGCGGCGATTGCCCTTGCCGATTTTGAAATCCGGCTGTCCTCCCGCCTGGACGCGGAAGCTCTTGAAGCAAAAATACAGGCGTTTTTGGAAAAGGGCGAAATTCTGGTTGAAAAGAAAACCAAGTCCGGCATGAAGCAAATCGACATCAGGCCGGATATCAAGTCGGTGGAAATCCGGCGGGAGGGGAACAGCGCTTTGCTTCTTGCGCGGCTGTCTGCCGGAAGTGCAAAAAACCTCAACCCGTCGCTCATTGTAAAGGCAATGGAAGAAAGCTTCGGCATAGCGCTTTTTTACGAAATAACGAGGATTGATATTTACAGCGAAAGCGGTGAACGTTTTGAATAAGGAACCCAGATTCCATACAGTCCTGATGGACGCTGACGAGACGCTGCTCGACTTTACCCGGTCGCAGGAGGAGGCGCTCAAAAACACGCTTCACAAAAACGGTTATCGATGGAGCAGGGAAATCAACGAAATTTACAGCGCGGAGAACCTCCGGCTCTGGAAAAAGTTGGAACGGGGGGAGACTACGCGCGAGCGCCTGAAGGTGGAGCGCTTTGAAAACTTTTTCCGGACCATTGGGATAGAGGGCGCGGATATACAAAAAATAAACGAGGATTACGTCGAATGCCTTTCTCGGTGCGGCTTTGTGACCCACGGCGCTTTGGCGCTGTGCAAGTCTCTGCACGGGCGGTGCGGGCTTTATATAGCGACCAACGGCCTGCGTAAGGCACAGGAGGGGCGCCTGGAGCGCAGCGGGCTCAAGCCATATATAGACGGTATGTTTATTTCCGACACGGTCGGCTTCCAGAAACCCGCGAAAGAATATTTTGAATATATTTTCAAGACGCTTCAAATCGAAGATAAAGGCGATGTCATAATGCTTGGCGATTCCCTGACCTCAGACATGCAGGGCGGAAAAAATGCGGGAATTACGACCTGCCTGTTCGACCCAAAGGAAAAAACCGCCATGCCGCACCCGCTGTGCGACTACAAAATAAAAAGGCTTTCGGATTTTGAAACGCTTCTGTTTGACTGAGAAAAACGCTGCCGGAAAGGCAAAAATTAAACCGAGCAGCCGGAAGTGGAAAATTTTTTTATTTTCATATTGATTTTTTCGCGCGAATCGGATATAATAGTCAAGCGTCAAAAAATCATATGGAGAGATGTCCGAGCTGGCCGAAGGAGCATGATTGGAAATCATGTGTACGGCTACCGCCGTACCTGGGGTTCGAATCCCCATCTCTCCGCCACATCGGAGCAAGCGAAACGCTTGCTCCGTTTTTTTATTATAAATTAAATTGAGAGAAAGAGGGAATATGATGAAGCCCTTTCAGCTGGCACAAGGGAACTCTGTTTTAAATCTGGATGGAATTCATGAGTGCTACCAGGTGGAGGAATCGGTACGCTCCTCAGACAATGCTCCGTATTACATATTGACAATAAATATCAGCTTTGAGAACCTTTTGCCCTTACTGGAAAGATTCTGCATGCATTTGGACGAACCAGGTTTTTTCTTTTGCGAGCTGCCGGCGGCCAAGGCGGAAGAAGAAAAGCTGAGGGAATCTGAAAAATCCCCCTTCCATTATAAGGTATACTATAAGGACGGATGCTGCCGTGAGGAGCTCTTGGCTATACTCGGAAAGTACGGGAAATGGTTTTTGCCGGATGGAATGGCTTGCTTTGGGTTTGCCTCTCATATAACAAACGATGAAATTTATGTAATGAAATATAAAATTGTCAGAATATATACCCGGAATTTGCAAAAGTATCAAGCGATGCTCGAACACTTCCAAGTTCCCCGTGAAGAAAAAATTCAAACTGTATGGCAAAATTTTACGCCTGAAGCTCCGGGAAGATGCTCCCTGGAAACCATTGACGGAAAGACGGTTTATGATATTGTCAAAGAATTGATGGAAACCGGCCTGTATTTTGCACAGCTGCGGAAAGAGTAAAGCGATATAACGATTCAGCTTTTTTTAATTTACAGAAACAAGCCGGCCGATAATACGGTTACCGGCCGGCTTGTAGTAAGAGCCTTCCTCAGCCCTCTATCTTAGTAAATGCGGGCGGTTACGGCTTTAAAAGCCAGAAATAGGCAAAAATTGCTGCCAGGGCCGAGCCAATCAGGTTGAACAGGATATCCATATCGGTATCCATAAGGCCCTTTTGGCTTTTTTCCGTATTCTTGAGCTTTTCCTGCCTCTTTTTGGAGGTCTTTTTGTCGTGGCGCATCTCTATCAGCTCAAAAATAATCCCAAGCGTGTTGCCGGCCAGGAAAACGAATAACGCCCGAAACAGCAGCGAGCCTCCGTCCTCTATATAATGAACGAGGATGCAGTATGTCAGCAAGGAAAAGGAAAATGAGCCAAAGCCATGAAGATAACGGTCAAAGGTTTTAGACTTTGTATAATAATCCAGATAATGCCCGAAAAAGCAGGCTCCCAAAATTGTAAGCATTGTGAGCAGCAGCAGGTAAGACGGAACCGCTATTTTTAAAATCCATATTGCAAGAAAAACAGCCGTATAAAAAATATAAACGGACAATGCCGACTTTGCATATGTTTTTTTCTTAACTTGAAACAGCCTTACAATAGAAAAAATGCATAGAGCGGATAAAATGCAGTAAGAAACAATAAGCCAAACAGGCACAACGCGTCACCTTCAATGTGTAATAGGATAGCAATCCGTTGTTAGTGTTTGTGTAAACAGAATAAAATATACAGTCCGCAGACTGCCGCCGCTTTTCTAAAGCTGCCGTCCGGGATTAAGTCCATACGCCAAGGGCCGATGATAAAAATCATCGGCCCCGTTTGTTGCATTGATAGAAAGGCGTATTTTATTTTGCGCCCAGCGCCGCCATTGTAATATAGTTGTACGGCTGGTTGAAGTGCGGCAAGAAAAAGATATCGAGCAGCCTTAGCTTATCGATAGTGACGCGCTCTTCAATCGCCAACGAGAACATATGGATACCCATGGACATATCGTATTTGGAAGCCATCTGCGCGCCGATAATACGCCGCGAAGCCTTCTCATATACAATGCGCAGCTTTACCTTTTCGTTATCGCTCATAAAGCGCGGACGCTGGTAATCCTCGTAATCGGTACACAGCGCGTCTATCCCATGCTTTTTTGCTTTTTCAAGCGTAAGGCCCGTCGCAACCATATTCATACCATACACGCGGATTCCGTTAGAGCCCTGTACGCCGTTTGTCTCAAGCTCGGCCCCACAGGCGTTGTATGCCGCAATAATGCCGGAGCGCACGGCGTTTGTCGCAAGCGCTATATAATTTTGGTCCTGCGTGGAATTGTCGTAAACGACAGCGCAGTCCCCAATTGCGTATACATCGGGGATGTTTGTCATCTGCCTTTTATCCACCAGATATGCGCCAATTTTCGGGTAGGTCTTGATTTTATCCTTTCCAAGCGAGCTGTTCGGCGCGAAACCGAGCGCCAGCACCGCCATGTCACAGTCGTATGAGCCCTTGTCGGTGATTACACGCTCTACTTTATTGGCGCCTTCAAGCTTTGTGACGGCTTGGCCGAAGGCAAGAGAAATACCATTTTCTTTGAGTGTTTTTTCCATCATATCGGAAAAATCACGGTCGTAATAGCTCGAAAGGCAGGTGTCCGCGCAATCTATGAGCACGACCTCCTTGCCGTTCTTTTTAAACGCCTCAGCAAGCTCCACGCCGATATATCCCGCGCCCACTACGGCGACCTTCCTGATATCCTGTGTTTTCAGCTTATCTATTACTTCTTTTGCGTCCTGGTAAAGCTTGACCTGCTGCACGTTTTCAAGCTCGCGTCCCGGAATCGGAACGCGCAGCGGGTGGGAGCCGGTTGCGATGATTAGCTTGTCGTACGGCTCGCGCAGCTCCGTACCGTCCTTTTGCTTTGCGTATACCGTTTTTTGGCCGAAATCGATGCTTTCCACCTGTGTTTCCATATAAACGCGGGCGCCCTTGTCGGACATGATTTTTTCCGAGGAATAAAAAAGCCCCTCTGGGCCGGGTATCTGCCCGCCAATCCATAACGCCATCCCACAGCCTAAAAAGCTGATATTGGAATTTGCGTCGAACACGACGACCTCGTTGTCCCTGAAATTATCCAGAATGGTATTAACAGCGGCGGTACCCGCGTGGTTTGCGCCGATTACTACAATTTTGCTCATTTGTTATTTCCCAGCCTTCCACTGAATAAGATGTTTTTATTTTATACAGAAACCGGCCGCTTTATGAATTTTAAACTTGTGCGCTTCATACTTTTATAGTATTTGGCAGATACTAAAGAAAATAGTATCAAGATTAAAATGAGGTGGAAGGCTTTGAAGGATGAAAACCGTTTTAGCAATCTTGTAAACGGCAAGTGGATTTTTTCAGATAAAAATGAGGCGATAAAGCTCAGCTCTCCCGTAGACGGCTCTTTGCTTGGGTATATCCCTTCTATGGCAAGGGCGGATATCGACGAAGCGGCGTCTGCCGCAAAGCGCGCGCAGGAGGACTGGAGGACGGTACCCGTATATAAGAAGGCGGAATACCTGTACCGGACGGCCGACCTGCTGGAAGAAAACGAAGCGGAGCTTGTCGATACGCTCGTCATGGAAATTGCAAAGGATAAAAAATCGGCGGTTTCAGAAATCAGGCGTTCCGCCGATTTGCTTCGCTATACGGCTGACGTAGGCAAAAGCCTGCAGGGCGAGGCGATTTTCGGTGACAGCTTCCCCGGAGGGTCCCGCAATAAAATGTCTTGTGTCATGCGCGTTCCGGTTGGGACGGTGCTCGCAATCTCCCCGTTCAATTATCCAATCAATCTTGCGGTCTCCAAAATTGGACCCGCGCTGATGGGCGGCAACACAGTCCTCCTTAAGCCGGCGACGCAGGGCGCGCTGAGCGCGCTTAAGATGGCGGCATGCTTCCAGGAGGCCGGACTTCCGGACGGCGTGTTCAATACGGTGACGGGCCTTGGCAGCAACATTGGTGATTATGTGGTCGCGCACCCGGACATTAATTTTATCAATTTCACCGGCAGTACGCAGGTCGGCGAGCATATTTCACAGCTTACTAAAATGCGCCCCGTCATTTTGGAGCTTGGAGGGAAAGACGCGGCTATCGTGCTGGAAGACGCGGATTTGGAATTTGCCGCCGACAATATTGTGGATGGCGCGTATTCCTACTCTGGCCAGCGCTGTACGGCGGTCAAGCGAATTCTTGTCATAGACAAGGTAGCCGACGAACTGATTGAAAAGCTGCTTACACGCATCAGAAAGCTTAAAACAGGCGACCCGCGTGGCGACGCAACCGTTACGCCGCTCATTAACGAGAAGTCGGCTGATTTTGTCGAGTCGCTTATTCATAAGGCAATCGCGCAGGGCGCCCAGCTTGTAACAGGCGATAAACGTGAGGGCAGCCTCATTTATCCGACCCTTTTAGACCGCGTCACGACCGATATGGAAATCGCGTGGGTCGAGCCGTTCGGTCCGGTGCTCCCGCTCATTCGCGTTTCGTCGATAGAAGAGGCGGTTGAAATCGCCAACCGCTCGGAATACGGCTTGCAGTCGTCCGTCTTTACCAATAACCTGAACACCGCCTACTACATTGCCGGCAAGCTGGAGGTAGGGACGGTGCAAATCAACAACAAGCCCGAACGCGGGCCGGACAATTTCCCCTTCCTGGGTGTAAAAAGCTCGGGTATGGGTACGCAGGGTGTGAAATATTCGATAGAAGCCATGACAAGGCCGAAGGCCGTCACCATCAACCTGACCGAGCCGTAAAACAAAATAAAATTATTTGTAAAGGCGTTCTGATACAGAGCGCCTTTTTACTATCTGCCCATGCCTAATGGAAAAACTACCCAAGAAAAAACGTTCCATATCGTTCAAAGATACGTCTTCCCGCCGTTTTCTTGTGCCTTTCTTTTCCCAGCGCTATAATCAATTCGTTAGCTTGTTTCTATAATAAGGCAACAAAAACATTCCGTGCATGGGACCATACGCGCGGCGCGCGTGACGATATACAAAGAAAAGAGAATTTTACAATTGAATGAACCTCTCCGACCGCAATCGGCGACGTACTGCGTATCCAGATGAAGCCTGCGCATATTATCGACGAATTTTAGGCTGAGGAGTATAATAAAAAGCCTCCTGTTCAACGGAAGGCTTTTATTATGCGCTCGACAATTCAGTAAGATGTGGTAAAATAAAAAGAACGTTTTATAATAAGGAGTATCGCGCTATGATTCTTTTGGATAAACCGTTTCTATCGGATGAAATGAAGCAATATATTATAGAAACAAAAACGCATGTGCTGAGGAATGAATTCTCTGCGGCACAGGGGCTGCCGCCCGGCTGCTACCGCAGCGGCCCGCAATGTGCAGCCGCATACCAGGCGGGCGAACGCATCTATACAAATTCTGAAAACGCGCTCGACTGGCTGTACCGGAACATAAAGGACGGAAGCCTTCTGCGCGGAATCACCCTTATGAAGGACAAAGCCGCGCTGCGCAGGGCGCTTTTACCGCTTTATCCCGAATTTTTCTTTCTGGAGGTGCCTGCGTGCAGGCTCAATAAGCTTGATTTTTCAGCGCTGAAGCTGCCGTTCGTCCTAAAGCCGTCTGTTGGCTTTTTCAGCGAGGGCGTCTACACGATTGAAAAGAAAGAGGACTGGGAACATGCGCTCTCAGACATTGAGCAAAAGTCGGTAGAATGGAGCAGGCAATATCCCGGCAGCGTTGTGGGCAACGCCGTGTTCATTCTGGAGCAGTATATTACCGGGGAGGAATACGCGCTCGACGCCTATTACGACGAAAACGGCCGTGCCGTCCTTTTAAATATCATGAAGCATGATTTTGCCTGCTCCTCCGACGTGAGCGACCGCCTTTATTACACTGGCAAAGAAATAATAGAAAAAAACCTCGCCCGGTTTACGGATTTTCTCAACCAGGCAAACCGTTTTATGCGGGTGACAAACTTCCCTGTGCATGTTGAAATCAGGGTGAAAGAAGATAAAATCTGTCCGATTGAATTTAACCCCATGCGCTTTGCGGGGCTGTGTACCACCGACATCGCATATTTTGCATACGGCTTTTATACCTACGATTATTACTTGAAAAATATGAAGCCGGACTGGAATGCGCTGCTGCGCGGAAAGGAAGGAAAGCTTTACACGCTCATACTGCTCAACACCGTTGAAAAAACGAAGAATGCTCGAAGCTTTGATTACGGCAGGCTCTGCCAAAATTTCGAACGGGTGCTCTGCCTGCGGAAAACGGATCACCGGGAGTTCCCGGCCTTTGGTTTCCTGTTTACGGAAACAAGGCTTGAAAACAGGAAAGAGCTTGATGACATTATGGCGAGCGATTTGTCCGAATTCACTATTTTATAAAAAAACGCCCGGAACCTGCTCCCGGGCGTAATTGATTTATGGACGGAAATGCCTTCCCTGCTCGACGTCCTTTTCCCGAAAGGCTCTTTGAATCGTGTTCCATACACGCTTCTTGTCGCCGCTCCACTCAGGCGCAATCAAAAGCTTTTTATCACCGTCCCCTGTCAGCCGGTGTATTACCATATCCCTGGGAAGCAGCTCGATGCATTCGCATAACAAACAGGCATATTCGTTTAGGGCCATCGTTTTGAACATGCCCCTTTCATAATCCGCTGCAAGGTCGGTGCCGCTAAGAACGTGGAGCAGCTGAAGCTTGATTCCCTTAGCGCCGCTTCTTCCGGCATACGAAACGGTTTCCAGCATCTGCGCCCGTGTTTCACGCGGAAGTCCCAATATGATATGGACAACAGGCTCGGCGCCGGCGGAAAGCAGGTTCCTTACCGCTTCATCGTAGCAGGGCAAATCATATCCGCGGCGTATATAGCGCGCTGTTTCCTCATGGATTGTCTGAAGGCCCAGCTCCACAAAAACGGGTTTTATACGGCAAAGCCGTTCAATCAGGCGCAGCACATCGGCGGGAAGGCAGTCAGGCCTTGTCGCAATTGAAAGGGCCGCGACCTGCGGATGGTAAACAGCGTCGGTAAAAATCTCCTCCAAATAGGAAATATCTGCATAAGTATTCGTAAATGACTGAAAATAAGCTATATACGACTGTGCCTGTGTTTTCGCCTGGATTTTTTGCTTTGCCCAATCAATTTGAGCCGTTACGGGCAGGGCGGGGGAGGCCGCAAATTCTCCCGAGCCTCCGGCGCTGCAGAATATACAGCCGCGTTCCCCTTTTGTCCCGTCACGGTTCGGACATGTGACGTTTGCGCTTAACGCAAGCTTATACACCTTGCAGCCGAAGCGGTTTTTCAAATATTTGTCCAGTGAGCAATAATACAATTCAGGCAGGCCCCTTCCACTGCTTTTGTTATTTGGTTTACAAAGCTGTAACGTCAGCAGAAATTGACATTATATGCACGATGTGGTAAACTAATACGAAAAAGAGCATAGGAATTTTCGCTTTTCAATCGTGATATATTTTTGATTTCATTCGAATTTTACAGGATTTAATGTTTAAAATCAAGGAGAGCAATATAAAATGAAAATCATTCCTTTTTCTCCGCCCGATATAACCGATTTGGAGATTGACGAGGTCGTCGATACACTGAAATCCGGATGGATTACCACTGGAAAACGCACCAAGCTTTTTGAGAAGCAAATCGCGGATTATATCGGCACTTCAAGAGCCGTATCCTTCAGCTCCTGTACAGCGGCGCTTGAACTCACCCTGCGTCTTCTGGGCATTGGGGAAGGGGACGAGGTAATCACCACGGCGTATACCTATACGGCTACGGCTTCGGTTATCCACCATGTGGGCGCAAAAATCGTTTTGGTCGATACAGCGCCCGGTTCTTTCCTGATTGACCCGCAAAAGGTCGCCGCCGCGATTACCGAGCGCACAAAGGCTGTGATTCCGGTCAACGTTGCGGGGAAAATGTGCGATTTTGACGCCGTTTTTGAAGCGGTTGAAAGCAAAAAGCATCTATTCAGGCCGCAGGGCGATTTACAGAAGGCCTTTGGGCGTGTCATTGTAATTGCCGATTCCGCGCACGGCTTCGGCGCAAGGTCAAAAGGGCTCAACAGCGGCCAGGCGGCCGATTTTACCGCCTTTTCTTTTCATGCGGTAAAAAACCTGACAACGGGTGAGGGCGGAGCTGTAACCTGGAGGGACAGGGAAGGGTTAGATAACGACGAGCTTGCCCGCCTTTTCACGATTTTTTCCCTGCATGGGCAGTCGAAAGACGCGCTTTCCAAAACACAGCTCGGTTCCTGGGAATATGATATACTCTATCCCGCCTATAAATGTAATATGACCGATATACAGGCTGCCATCGGCCTGAAGCAATTAGAGAGGTACCATGAGCTTCTGCAAATCAGGAGAAGCGCTATCGAGCGGTATGACGCGGCCTTTTTGCCTTTGGGGTTAAAGCCGCTTATGCACTTCGGAAAGGATTTTGCTTCGAGCGGCCATCTTTACCTGCTGCGAATTCCGGGGTATGATGAAGAAAAGCGCAATGCGCTAATCATGAACATGGCAGAAAAAGGTATTGCAACGAATGTCCATTACAAGCCGCTTCCCATGCTTACAGCATATAAAAACCTCGGCTTTTGCATAGAGGATTATCCAAACGCTTTCGCGCAGTACCAAACTGAGATTTCTCTTCCGCTGCACACAAAGCTTACAAATGAAGATATTGATTATATTATTGAATGTTTAATAAGGGCAATCAAATAATTTCGTCCAGGGCAATAAATTTATTTTATTGCCCCTGTTTTTATCCGCGGTTTTTGTCAGCTGTGGATTTTCAGAGGTGAAATTCATTGCGCATTCTTTTTATCTCCAGCTTTTTTTCTGAAACAGGCGAACATTCCTTTATGTGCGCCGATTTAGTGGACGCCCTTTCGCGGCGCGGACACCATATTGCAGTAGTTTCCACGGAAAATGGCCATATGGACGGCCTTTATGCGATTGAACAGAAAAACAGCTGCGCTGTCTGCCGTGTCAAATCCGGGAAAATAGATGAGGGCGGGCTGCCGCTGCGCGCCTTTGCCAATATACGCCTGAATAATAAGGTTGCAAAAGCGGTGAAAGAGGCGTTTCCAAAAGAGCGGTTTGATTTGATTTATTATGAAGCGCCGCCCGTGACGGTTTCAAATGCGCTGCTTCAATTGAAAGAATACTACGGGGCGCGCCTTTTTGTGTTTGTGCGCGAGTTTTTCCCGCAAAGCGCCCGCGATATCGGACTGCTGCCGGAAAAATCGTTTGCTTACCGGCATTTTTTGAAAGAGCAGAAGAAGCTCTTTACCGCGGCGGACACGCTCGGCCTTGCCTCTCAAGGCGCAAGGCGCTTTCTGTCCGTCACGTATCCATTTATAGACCGCGCTAATATGGAGGTTTTTCCCTTTACAAAGGCTATAAAGGCAGCCATAAGCAAGGAGCAATCCCTGCGTGCAAAGTACGGTATTCCAAAAGACGCGGCCGTTTTCTTTTTTGCGGGCGCCGCCGGAAAGCGCCAAGACGCAAAATTTATTTGCGATGCGCTTGAAAAGCTTTCAGGACTGGATGCGGCCTATTTTGTTTTTTCCGGGCTTGGAAGCAAGGCAAAATATATTTCCGCCCGTTTGCAATGCTGTAAAAATGTTATCGTTGCGGACAAAATGTCACGCGCCGAAATTGAGCAGTTTACTGCTGAAAGCGACGTGGGCGTAATTACGCTTGATTACCGGTTCCATACGCCGTACGGACAGGAAATTGCCGTTACGTATATGGAAAACCAGCTGCCTGTCCTTGCGGCGACCGACCCCGCTACTGATTTCCGCAATTTTTTGCAGGAAAACAACTGTGGGCTATGGTGCGCGTCAAACGATATTTTTTCTTTCTGTAATAATATAAAAGAATTGTCACGTAATGAACAGCTGCGTAAGGATTTGGGAAGAAACGCTTCCAAGTACGCGCGGGAACAGCTGGACATATCTGTTTCCGTCAGGCTGATTGAAGAGAATTCAAATAATCAATAATGATGGCCGCGCACAGGGTAGGCCGGCAATTGCCGGTTGTGCAAGGCTCCGGGTATGCCCTGCATACGCCGATTGGGGGATTAGAAATGTTGCTAAAACGGGCGACAGCATTATTTTTGGTGTTTCTTTTTGCATGCTCCGGCCTTTTTTCCGACCTGGCATTTGCCGCCGGGGAAGATACCGAAACGATTCGTGTCGGCTGGCCCATTCAGAAGGGAATCAGCGAAATCGACGAGAACGGGAATTATACCGGCTATAATTACGAATATTTAGAAGAAATTGCGCAATATACCGGCTGGAACTATGAGTTTGTTCAGCTGGACGGCGATATTAACGATGTTTTATCCCAAATGCTTGAGATGCTCAAAACCGGAGAGCTTGATTTAATGGGCAACATTGGGTACAGCGACGAGCTTGCGAAGGTCTATGATTTTGCCGGACAGAGCTATGGGACTGCATATACGGTGCTCAGCGTGCTCTATGAGAATACGTCGCTGAGCCAGGATAATTACCAGGATATGCAGGGCATCCGGGTCGCTATTATCAAGGGGGCAAAGACGAGAAAAGCGGAGCTTGACCAATTCTGCTCTGTCAATCAAATCGAATATATTCCCGTCTACTGTGAGACGGCGGAGGAAATGCTCAATTTGCTCAAAAGCGGAAAAGCGGACGCGATGCTGCATGTTGACCTGGACTATTATGACGGGCTGCGCCCAATAGCGAAATTTTCACCAAGACCCTATTATTTCGCAACCACGAAGGGGAACGGGGCAATTGTCAGGCAGCTCGATTCCGCAATTCTCAGTATCAACCAGGCGGACCCTTATTTTTCCACTGGCCTATATGAAACATTTTTTAACACACAACAGAAAAAAATACTTCTTTCCGACCGGGACAAAAAATATATCGAGAACGCGGGTAAGCTTCGGGTTGGAATACTTACGGACAGCGCGCCGTTCCAATACGCTGATAAAAAGACCGGTGAGCTCAAAGGGATTGCACCGGATTTATTGTCGTATATATCGGAAAAAACAGGGCTGCGGTTCCAGCTTATCCATGTTTCTTCCCCGGAGGAGCTCCAAAAGCTTACACAGGCGGGTACCATTGACGTCGTGGCTACGATGGAATATGACTACAAGCTTGCGAGGCAGATGAATGTTTCCTTAAGCAAATCCTACGCTTCGGCCCAATACGTCATGCTGCAGAAGGAAAGCGCTGAAAAGCCGAGCGGCAGAAGGCTTGCCATGCGTAAGGATTATAATTATGATGGCGAATATTTGGGTGAGGTAATTCGTTTTGACAATACGGAGCAGTGCTTCGATGCCGTCAACAACGGCGATGCCGACTATACATACGCCAACAGCTATACGGTCCAGTACTACCTCAACGACCCAAAATACAGCAATCTCAAGCTCATTCCGCAGACCTATTCCCCTTATGAGGCCTGTATTGGTATCGTACGGCCAAATAATAAAAGCCTGCTTAATATTATGAATAAAATCCTTTTGGGAATTCCAGAGGAGGATTTACAGGCGATTATTTACCAGAATACGACCTACCGTCAGGAATTCACCCTGATGAGCCTGATTGAGGCGTATCCAGTGGAATCTATGTTTATCGTTGTGATTCTAGCCGGCCTTATTATCGGCTGCCTGCTGTTGATTTTAAGATCGAGGACGAGGCTCAACCGGAAAATTGCGATGGATATCAAAAAGCATTATCAGCTTTATGAGCTTTCCAATGAACATTTTTTTGAATATGACCTGAATAACGACAGCCTGTTTCTGTCTCTGCGCAAAGACGATGCCGCTGGGAACAGGGAACCCAATACCACGATACCCAAGTATGGAAAATCCATGCGTAATGAGAACAAGCTTTCAGAAGAGCAGAAAAAGAAATTTCTCGATATTATCACAACCGGCAAAAACGGGATTGAGGATATGCGCCTGCATATGCCCGACGATACTTACCGCTGGATGCGTATTACATACAGGCAGATAACAGACGATACAGGAAAGCTCGTGTATGTCATTGGAAAGCTGACCGATATCGACGAGGAATATAAAGAGAAGAACAGCCTTATCGAAATGGCGCAGAAGGACGGACTTACAAACGTATATAACCGCGCAACCTGCAAGAAAATGATTACGCAGGAATTAAGTAAACTTCAGCCCGGGCAGGAAGCGGCGCTGCTGATTCTGGATATCGATAATTTTAAATCAGTCAATGATGAATTCGGCCATTATGGGGGAGATATTGTTTTAAAAGAAGCCGCAAAGCTTCTGCCGGACGTATTCGGCAAGATAAATATTGTAGGGCGGTTAGGCGGAGACGAATTTACCGTTTATGTAAAAGACGCGGGGGACAGGACTTTGCTGGAGCAGGACTGCGACCTGCTCTGCGCGCAAATGCGCCAAATCAGGCTGCCTGGGAGTTCAAAGAGCTTCACTGTGAGCGTTGGCGTCGCGATTGCGGCTGCGGGCGCCACTTATAATGAGCTTTATAAGAACGCAGACAAAGCGCTTTATAAAGCAAAAGAAAACGGGCGCGACGGCTACTGCATTACACAGGGCGGATAAACGGGGTATCAATATGAAGAAAAGCAGCGGCAAAAAGCGTAATATGAAAAATAAGCTTTTGGTTTTAGGCGGCGTTATGGTAATTGCAATCGGGACGATTTACCTCCTCAGCGTTTATGTGCAGAACCTTAATAACGCTTATCTTGATAAAACAAACAATTTTATAAAAGAAGAATTAAGCCATATTTCTATGACAATCAATGAGCGGACTGACAATATTATGCAGAAGCTCAGGGTGCTTTCTTATACCTGTTCTATTATGGACGGGCGCGATAATATCCTCGAATACCTTCATACTGTCTGCAGCAGGGATGAATTTGTACGCATGGCGTATGCCGGGCTTTCCGGCGCGGGAATTACGACAGACGGCCAGTCAGTCGATTTTTCAGACAAGGCATATTTTAAAAGGGCGGCAAAAGGGGAAAACAGCGTCTATTACGAACGGGAATCGCCTATCGGCATGGAGGATGGGTTCGTTTACTCCGTGCCTGTAGTAATTGACGGTAAAATCTCCGCCGTGCTCATTGCGCACAACAGCACCGATAAGGTCAGGCGTATTATGAACAGTGAGAAGCTTGATGACGGCGGTTCTATACAGATAATCGACACAAGCGGACAAATCGTTATAAACGGCAATACAAATGATGAAAACGCCCAATCAGGCAATATTTTTGCCATACTGCAGAAAAGCGGAGAGGCCAGCGGCGGTTTTTCTTTGAATACCATGAAAGAGGATATCTCCTCCGGCAGTTCAGGCCTGCTTTATTACAACGGGAAACAGGGGACGCATAACGTCATCTCTTACGTCCCGCTCAACGTAAAGGACTGGTATCTGATTACCATAATGCGTGCCGACGTTACGCCGGACAGCACTGGCATATATGTGAACGTCACAATATTGGTAACAGTTCTGATTACAATCGTATTTTTGGGGTTGTTCCTGTTTATCATCTGGAACAACCGGCGAAATCAAAAGGAGCTGGAGCATATCGCATACGTCGACCCGGTAACGCAGGGGATGAGCTGGGCAAAGTTCCAGGCTGTAGCGCAGCGCGATATTCAATCGGCCTCGCCGAAAACTTATATTTTGATTTCACTCGATATTTATAAATTCAAGCTGATTAACGAATCCTTCGGCAGCGCTGAAGGAAACAAGACGCTGAAATATGTAAATGATGTCATTAAAAAACACCTGTTGGACGGGGAGTATATCTGCCGCGTTTCAAGCGATGTATTCAACCTGCTGATTTATAACATACCGGAGCCTGAAATCAAAAAACATCTGTCTGAAATCGTCACCGAGCTCAATTCTTATAATGAACATTCCATATACAAATACTATCTTCAAATCACCTCCGGTATCTATGTAATCGACGACCCGTCGCTTGACCTGATTACCATGCAGGACCGCGCGAATATGGCGCGCAAGGTCGCAAAGAGGTCGGTTTCCTACGAACCGTCAAATTATTGTTTTTATAAGGACACGGAGCGTAAACGGCTGAGCAGGGAACGTGATATGGACAACCGGATGATGACCGCGCTGGAAAAACGTGAATTTGAGGTTTATCTTCAGCCGAAAATTGACCTGCGTTCCAACCGGATTGCCGGTGCGGAAGCGCTTGTCCGTTGGAACGACCCGCAGCGCGGGCTTATACCGCCCAATCTTTTTATCCCGTTTTTTGAAAGGAACGGATTTATCACTAAGATTGATTTATTTGTTTTTGAAGAAGTCTGCAGGCTTCAGCGCAAGTGGAGCGACGAAGGGAAAACGCCGATTCCTATTTCCACAAACCTCTCTCAAATTCATCTGAAAAATCCGGAATTTATAACAGAATTTGAAAAGATTTATAAGAAATACAACATCCCCGCTTCACTTTTGGAAATGGAAATTACGGAATCTGTCGTATTTGAAAACCTGGAATTTTTAATCCATATTATCGAGCAAATCCACGCAATCGGTTTTTGCTGTTCCCTCGATGATTTTGGAAGCGGATACTCTTCACTGAATATACTGAAGGATATCCGCGTCGATACCATAAAAATCGATAAGGCCTTCCTTGACAGCAAGGCACAAAACGTGGACAGGACGAAGTCGATTATCAAAAGCGTTATAGAGCTAGCTAAAAGCCTGCATATGCGGACGGTAACGGAAGGCGTGGAAATGGAAGAACAGGCCGTGTTCCTTAAAAGCATCGGCTGCGACATGGCACAGGGCTTCCTGTTTTCAAGGCCGCTGCCTATCCGTGAATTTGAGGGTTTTCTGAAAAAACAGCGGTCCTGATACAAAAACCGCTTACAAAGCGAAAGAAACGGAGAAGATAATGCGCGTTTTTATTGATGCGGACGGTTGTCCCGTCGTGGACGAGACGATTCGGCTTTCCCACGGGCAAGAAAAAGAATGTATTATTTTGTGCGATACCTCCCACCGCATTGAAAGACAGGGCGTCCAAACGGTTATCTGCCCGAAGGGGCCCGACAGCGTGGATTTTACGCTTGTCAATCTTTTGAACACCGGAGACCTTGTTATTACACAGGACTACGGCCTTGCCGCAATGTGCCTGTCGCGCGGAGCCCGTGCGCTCGACCAGAACGGTATGGAATATACGCCGGAAAACATCGATTCCCTCCTTTTGTCGCGCCATATGGGTCAAAAGCTGCGCCGTATGGGGAAAAGGACGAAAGGCCCGAAAAAACGGACGCAGGAACAAAACGCCGCGTTTTCAAAAAAATTAAAGCAGCTGCTGGAAAGAGAGGAATGAGCTTATGCTTTTTGTTTGTTATCCCAAATGCACGACATGCCAGAGGGCGCAGAAATATCTGGATTCCCACGGCGTCCCCTTTACGGTGCGCGATATTAAAACGGACAATCCGTCCGAAGAGGAGCTTCGCAGGTGGTATGAAAAGAGCGGACTGCCGCTCAAGCGTTTTTTTAATACGAGCGGCCTGCTGTATAAATCGCTTTCCCTCAAGGATAAGCTGCCCGGCATGACGGAGGAAGAGCAGCTGAAGCTTCTTGCAACCGACGGTATGCTCGTAAAGAGGCCGATTCTGATTGCGGATGCTTTTGTCCTTGTCGGGTTCAAGGAAAAGGAATGGGAAGCCGCCCTATCGGAATGATTTATTTTATTCTGAAAAAGCTTTATATTTTCTTCAAAAGGGGAAACAATCCGTTGTTTTCCCTTTTGTATACCCTTTCACTGCCTTCCAAATCCACGCATGGAATTTCCGCGCGTGTTGCATTCCACTTTTTTAACTCCCACCGATATCAATGAGGGGGCTCCTCAGCGTCGTCACAGCATTACCGAAGGAATCTAAAATTGCTTCTTTGGTTCGCTTAGTGGGCCTTTGCCAAAAATGAGGGCTTTTCGCTTTTATGAAAAAAGCCTCATGGAGCAGAAGCTGCTGTCTCCATGAGGCTTTGGTTATTTTGATAAACATTTCCGGCGGGAATCCTCGTTTCGCCGTTTTGCAGCGGCGCGGTGGATAAAATAAATATAGGTAAGCCCCAGGTTCGTTTCCAGCAGGGAGTTGACGATAAGCGGCGCAAAGCCGCGCGCGTATCCTGGTGACAAGAAGGAAAAATTCCCAAGCGAACTGTACCGGAATACCGGTTGTAAGAATCCATGAAATATTGATTTTATCCTTTTTTTTCATGCGCAGGTTACAGATACAAAGAATCGCGTGACCGAAGCGCATGCTCAACCACGGCAGAAACCAAAAAGAGGTGTCCTCCAACACCATGTGTGTGCCGGGCGTCGCCCCTTTTATACAGAATAGCAGTTAACATTTGAATTTACAATCAGGAGGCATCCGGTTAACCGGAGCCTCCTGAAAAAGAATCTAGCCTTTATTTTTTTACGACAGGTATCCAAATTTCGCTGCGTGTATCGGGCCTGGAGCCGTCTTCGTCATAATAAACCTCAATGTCCGGCGCGTTGCCGTACTGGTAGCCGGAGCTCGGCAGCCATTCTGTAGTAATACGCTTCTGCATATCCTGAATGGCATTCGGCATCGGGCCGATGCATTCGAAAACTGCCCATGTAGCGGCAGGGACGGTAAAGGTTTCCATAGAACCTTCCGGCTCTTTATCGGTTGCAACCGCAATATAGTAGTCAAACTTACTGTTTTCAGTAATAGGCTCGTTGCAGACACTGATACCCAATATTCCGCGCGGCATCTGGTTGAGCATGGGTATTAGCCTCGCCAGGCTGCCGTTTTTGCCAGTGGTTTCCCAAAATTTTGGAATATCCCTGTAGCAAACCCCGTCCTCAATTGTGGTGGACAGCTTTACCCCAACAACACGAAACGCTTCTTTTTCTTCAATTCTGTAATTCATAATAACCGCTCCTTTTATTGATACTTGAAAAGCGATTGGCGGATACGCTTTGAGCGCCGCGCCTTTTTTTCGCGCGGCATTCGGTGCGATACCGTGCAGGCTCTGAAACGCTCTTGTAAATGCGGTGGGGGAATCGTAACCGTATTTCAGGGCAATATCGATAACCTTGTCACCTGTGTTCTGTAAATCGAAAGCAGCGCACGATAAACGCCTTTTGCGAATATATTCCGACAGCGGTACCTCTGCCATATAGGAAAATATCCTCTGGAAATGATAAACAGAGCAGCAGGCTTTTTGAGCGGCTACCGATAAATCGATTTCACCATCCAGGTTTTCTTCCAGATACGCAAGCGCATCATTCATTTGTTTCAGCCAATCCATAGCAATCACCTTTCTGTCTATAAGCTTATCAGGTTAAAGAACGGGATGCCTCTCTTTTCCTGCACGATTCTGCAAGCATTTTTAATTGACTATCTCCTGAACGCGCCCAACCTGTCCGTCTAGCAGCATTACTTTGATTCCATGCGGATGATAAGCGCTGTTGGTCAGGATTTTCGCCACGGTTCCTTCGGTTAGCCTTCCCGTACGTTGATCCGCTTTCAGCACGATTTTTACCTGTGCTCCAATTTTAATATCCGCTCTGTTCTGATTATTCATTTCGTTTCCACCCTTGCCTGTGATGTATGTTTTGTTTGTATTTATATAGTATAACATAAAAACGGCACAGTTCCATCATAAAACCAGCCTGTCAGGCAAACAGGATAAAACCTGAACAAAAAACGCAATAGCAAGAGGCGCTGCCGTAGCCCTGCCCGGATAAACGTAATCTTTCTATTTATGGGCTTTTGTAATATGCGCCGCGCTGTGAGCAACACTATTAAAAACAAACAGTAAAAAGGAGCTAAGATGAATCACTTACAATCTGAAAAATCCCCTTACCTGCTCCAGCATGTGGAGAACCCCGTCGATTGGTATCCATGGGGGACAGCGGCGTTCGAGAAAGCTGTTTCGGAGGATAAGCCGGTTTTCTTAAGCATAGGGTACTCAACCTGCCACTGGTGCCATGTAATGGCGCATGAATCCTTTGAGGATACGCAGGTAGCGTCGCTGCTCAACCGGGACTTTGTGCCAATCAAGGTAGACCGGGAGGAGCGTCCAGACGTCGACGCGGTATATATGTCTGTTTGCCAGGCCCTGACAGGCTCGGGCGGATGGCCGCTCACCGTTATTATGACGCCTGGGCAAAAGCCTTTTTTTGCGGGTACCTATTTTCCAAAATACCGCCGCTACGCCCAGCCCGGGCTGCTGGATATACTGAATCAAATATCGCGCCTTTGGAAAGAGGGCCGGGAACAGCTTCTTCAGGCTGGGGAACAAATTTCGGCGGCCCTTACACAGGAAAGCCCCTCTACAGGGAAGAAGCCGGATAAAAACCTGCTTCACAAGGGATATCAGCTCTTCCGACGCCAATTTGATGGAAAATGGGGCGGGTTTGGCACAGTGCCAAAGTTTCCCACGCCCCACAACCTATTGTTTTTGATGCGGTACGCCGCACTGGAAGAGGAACCCTTTGCTCTTGCTATGGCGGAGGCAACGCTGGAATCCATGGCCCGCGGCGGTATACACGACCAGTTCGGCGGCGGATTCTCCCGTTATTCCACCGATGAAAGGTGGTTGGCCCCGCACTTTGAAAAAATGCTCTACGACAACGCCCTGCTGCTCATGGCTTATGTAAGCGCTTATCAAATTACCGGTAAGGAAACCTATGCGGACACGGCATACCGTACGGCTAACTATATTCTCCGTGAGTTGTCTCATAAATCCGGCGGCTTTTTCTGCGGGCAGGACGCGGACAGCGACGGTGAGGAGGGAAAGTATTACCTCTTCACGCCGGAAGAAGTGTGCGCGGTGCTGGGGGAGGAGGAAGGCCGGGAAATCTGCCGGCTATATAAGATTACAGAAGAGGGAAACTTTGAAGGCAGGAGTATTCCAAACAGAATCGGGCAGGAGGAGCCCGCCCTTCCTATGGACGACGAACGGCTGAAAAAGCTCTGTGCGTACCGGCTTGGCCGCGCCGCACTCCATAAGGATGATAAAATCCTGCTTTCATGGAATGCCTGGACCATCCTTGCCCTGGCTCGGGCAGGGCGCGTCTTAGGAGACGAACGGTACTGCAAAGCTGCGGCCGCGGCGGTACAGTTTATCGAAAACAATATGACAGACAGACAAAACCGCCTCTTTTTACGCTGGCGGGACGGAGAGGCGGCGAACACTGGCCAACTGGAGGACTATGCCGTATACGCCCTTGCCTTGACTGAGCTGTACCGCCTTACCTTTGAACCGGCCTATCTGCAAAACGCCCTTGAGAGGGCACGGCAGATGGTTGAGCTTTTTGAGGATAAAGAACATGGCGGATATTTTATCACCGCGTATGACGCGGAACAGTTAATCGCACGCCCAAAGGAAACCTATGACGGCGCCATCCCCTCCGGCAATTCGGTTGCCGCGGCAGTGCTGCAGCGCCTTGCAGGCTTGACCGGCGAGCCTTTCTGGCAGGAAGCGGCTGATCGGCAATTCTGTTTCCTAACTGGAGAAATTGAGCATTACCCGATGGGCTACAGCTTTGCGCTTAATGCGCTGGCCAGCGCGCTTTATCCCCATCGTGAGCTAATCTGTACGGTGAAAAGGGGCGTGCCGGGTGAGCTGGGCGAATTTTTGAAAAGCCATCCTTCGGAGAACTTGAGTATTTTAGTAAAAACGAAAGAAAACGCCGAAGAGCTTGCCGTATGCGCCCCTTTCACAAGCGAATATCCCGTTCCCGAACGAGGCGTGGCGTGGTATTTGTGTGAAAACGGGTCGTGTAAGGCGCCGGTAAACGACTTTAACAAACTAATGCTTTAAAAAAAAGAATGATATATACTTTAACGTCCCGGTTTCTTATGGAAACCCGGGACGTTATCTTTAAAAATTTTCTGAAGCCACTGCAATTAAGAGCGATATGTGTTCGCTCTCCAATGAAAAGTATAAAAGCACGCTGTGAATGACCTGGCTGCTTTTGGAACAGGATATTCCGCAAAAATCCGTCGCTCAAAGCTTTCTATTTCTGAATCCTCATTGCTCATGTTCTCCGCCGTTCATTTAACCTCTCCAAAAGCCGAACATCAAGGTTTCACGCTTTCGAGCCGCCATTGGTTCTCTTTTTTACCAGATAGCGCAGCCACACACTGCCTCCATCCTTTACCTCTGCGCTTTGAAGCGCAAATCCCACCGGATGGTCCGCCGCCATGCCGCCTTTAGCAGAGAAGAGCTGATGATGCCGTCGTATGTGACCAGCCACTTCGGGGACTTGCTGAAAAAGCTGGGACTGCGGAAGATTCGTTTCCACGACCTGCGCCACCCTTATGTCAAGCCCACGACAAAAAAATATAAATCTACAAAAATAGAAATCCCAAACTATCAAAAATGTCAATTGATAGTTCAGGATTTCTGCTTTCCCCTTTCGCTGTCCGACAATAGAGAAAAGTATAGTTTAATGCTCAACTCGTTGCTTATTACTCTACCTTTATACTTCCAACAGTATCTGATGGCCGTTTGCCTCTCATGAGATAGCAGTAAGCGCGATCTGCTGAGATTGCTATGTACTTTGATGTGCAATGCGAAAGCAATTCTTCTTCTACAATCAATCGATATTGCCAGTTTTCCATATTATCAGGTTTCGTAAATCCCGCAAGAATGCTGTCATAGTCAGTTTGGGTTAGTTTGAGAATTAGCTTCTTCAAATATGCATTGTAATCATCGAGACCAATAAAGTATTCAACCTCCCTAAAAGCAGGGAAAAGCTTTCTCTTTTCCGCAGAGGCAGCATTCCAATACGACCACCAGTAGTTGTAATACTGATATTTTCCAGAAACCTCAACTGTGAGCATGGCTCGTCTAAATTTGTCAAACTCTGTGTTACAAGGCTCAAGTTCATTATTAAAATACATAGCAAAAACCACTTGGATTTTCTTAAGCATCTCAAAATTAATCTCGTCAATTTCCGTTTGGTATCCAGCACATTGAAGTGCAAACGTTATTCTGCCGCGCAAAAGTTCATTATCCTCAGTTCTAAATAACAATCCCTTGTGTTCCGGGTACTTTTGAATAATTCTTGCTTTTAAGGTTTCTTCCTTTACCTGTTCGCGTGCAAAGGTGGAAAATATAGAGGCAGAACACAAATATGCATATATATCATTGCATCCGTTGGCCAGCTCATTGACCAGCCCGATTGCGCCATTGAAAGTTTCCGGACTTCGTATAATGTCACTCCTTTTTCCGTCCGGCGTAAGGTCTGCGCGGGACACAATATTTCTTACTACGCGCATCCACTCCTCAAACTTGTTCTGACAGATATCCTGGCTGTTCATTAAATATCTTGTTTGTGCATAAAAAAGCACTTTATGGGAGTAAGAGGTACTGTTACCAAGCAGAATTTGATTGAGCAGATCACCTTCAGGCTCATGGCGCCATAAAACAAGGTTCAAAGATGGAATATTCTGACTTTCCGTCAAACAGGCGTAGAGTGCATATGTCTCGCATATATAGTCAAATGTCTCCTGATCGATATAATTGATCAGTTCTCTTGCAGCGTTGGTATAATTTAGTTTTCTAATTATATCAATACGTTCTGCGCCCTTTACTAACTGCCCAACTGGCAGCTTTGTCATTATGAGCGTGTTGATAAAATTCATGTGGGCGTTATCAACGGAATGATTCTTTTTATAATTCTGCCAAAGAAAATCTGTCCATACACCATCAATTTTGTGGGAAAACTTTTCATTTTCTACTTTTGATGCTTCCCAGTTTTCCTTAATTGCTTTATCCTGTATCTCAGCTTTGAGATTCTCGAAAGGAGTCAGTAATCTCCCTCGTGCATTCATTTTTATGTAGAGATCATCCGATAGGCCAAAGTTCTCCAAGATCAAAAGGTAAAATACAATATTCCTGTGATTCACAAGTGCAGTCCAGAGATTATCGACTTCTTTAAATGCCGTGTGAATCAAATCGATGGAACGTAACATGGCCCGTATGCTAGGATCTTGTTTCCATGAAAGATAAAACCACTTCGCGTCGAGAATTTGTTCGCTAATCGAATGCATTGAAGAGTCCACAGTTATACAGTTGTCCAATAAAGCTTCGCAGAAACGACGGGCAGAAAGTCGGGTTTCATAGGAAAACTTTTTGAGAGTGTTGCGACATCCATCGTCTAAATGTACTTTTTCAAATGCATACCAATGTAGCAGAAACAGTGTAGTCAAACGCTGTTGCCCATCTAGGGGGAGAAACGTACCATCATCAACATTCCCATAAATGAAGTCCAGGTTTATGGTTTTGTTCTGCAAGATGCTTTCCTTTAGCGCATTCAAGAAGTTTTCACAGATAGATATATTTTCTTCTCGGCCCTGTGCATAATCTCTCTGAAGAATCGGGATCTTGACTTTATATCGCTCGACCAGCTCATAAAATGTATAGATGTCTTTTTCCATTTTACTTTGTCACCTCCATATAAGGACTCAAAACACGAATCAGATCCTGCTCGTATTTCTCGCGATCGTCCTGTGTCCAAAAAGAAATTTTAGGAGGATAATCACTGAAATATTTTAAAAATGTATTTTTGGTACAAATAGGAACAAATCCCCCAGTTTTGTCAAGTTCGATGATATATTTCCGTTTCAGTGGGAACACAGCATTTTTATAACCACGATTTGTCTTTTCGTCCAATAAGGTAAGGTTTGAAATCTCATCCATATCTTCAGCGGCATTCATGTATCTGTTAAAATGCGCGGTAACCTTATCATAAAGTAAGGTGAAGTCATCGTCCTGCTGAAAAGAACAAGTAGCAAGCATGGCATCAACTTCCTGTATTAAAACAGAACCATCCTCTTGTTCCTGATCAATGTAGCTTTTAACGTCCAGAAGCCAGCTGTCCCTGTTTACAACGGGTACAGTCCGGGCATCCTTACGAGAAGCGATATGTTCAATATCCCATTTATTGAGCTTGTAGTCATCAAATGGAAAATAGGAGGCATCGTGCTCATTTTGAAGCATAGTCAGAATGTTGTACAACAGCAATGCACTTCTGGTCTCCTTGCTTTCATAATTCAAATCGAGTAAAGCACAGTTTTTATAATGCCTTTTAATCAAAGAGTCAATGTAGTCAACAAATTCGCTCTTTTTCAGATTGGAAGACTGAATGTACAAATGCTTGATATTCGCGATCTCTGTCGTCAAAAGAAATCCGATTTTGTGATAAAGCTCTCGATTGTGAAACCACTCGTTGAATCGCTGATAGTATCCCTGTATTTCCTCCCAATTCTTTTTCATATCCTTTTCGCTTTTGCCCGCTAGCTTTGCATTGAAAAAGCGAAAAGTGGAATATGGGGCCTTGTCATCAGAGTTGTTCATCAAGTCAAATATGAATTCAATACGGTTGTCGCATATCTGCCAGTCACAGAGAAAATACCATATTTTGTCGTTTTGAAAAGCGGTTTCAATTTGGTCCCATTCATTGGCGATTTCAATTTGACGGCGTCGCATTCCGTCTGCGTTGGTCACCCGAAAGTTGGAGCTGTTAAGAAAAAGTGCCTTGATCAACTCCGCATTTGTCAGGCTAATTTTACCGATGTTGAGCCGCGTAAAAACAGTGATTGGATTTTCCTCTATTGTCTCATACCAGATCACTTTTGTGTGGAACTTGATTTTGGAGCGGAATTCATTTTTGTCGAAAGTGTTCTGCTGCTCACATGCCTCAAACCATGCTTCAATAGTGGAATAAGCTTGATGCATATAATAAAAGTCAATATAGTTATTTGCATCCTCTTCCGGATGTTGAAGGAAAACTTTGGAACCGGGTCGAGTTTCATAATCAAGCTGAAAGAGCTTGTCCCTCTTTTTTTCGACAAAATCCTGGTTGAGATAATAGAGAATCAGATAAGCAGTCGTAAGTCGTTGCTGCCCATCAATTACTTCATAGATGCCATCTTCCTTTTGCTTCACAACGACTGGCTGCAAACAATACCAGGTTTTTTCATCGCTTCCATCAATCTCTTTCGGTATAAATTCGTTAATATCATTTAAGAGGTCTTTTACTTCCTGTTTTGTCCAACGATATCCACGTTGATAGGCAGGAATGTAGAAAGAATATTGAGATAGTTCGCTTAAAGTTTTCAGTTCAACACTATTCATTCTGATCTCCTTTGTATTTCATCCAATAATCAAAATTACGTCATGGTAGAAAGCAAAAAAACATAATAAAAAAATAACTTCATTTATTTTCCCACCGCCATTATCTTCTAACATTTTTTATTATACCAAAATTTTCTTCAAAAGTCCTGCCATTTTCAATAATTACATCAAAAAAAAGTTAATGCCTCATTCATCAAATTAGTCAGAGGGATAGGAACCCCTTTCATTTTTAGATTGTTCTTGTTTGTTACTCCGTCAACACTATCCCAATTTTCATTAATAGAAATAAATCTGACACCCTTTACTGGAAAGTATTTTTCAAGATAGAATCCGACATCAATATGTTCCCTACCAAACCGAGACAAGTCTTTCACAATTACACAATTAATCTTTTCATCAGCGATATCCTGAAGCATACGCTGAAATTCATGGCGGTTAAAAGTCGTGCCGCTGGCATTTATGTCAATATAATAATCCTCTAGTTGAATATCGTCTTGTAGTAAAACAAAATCCTCAATGATCCTTAACTGATTCTCAATAGAATCTGATGGAATATTTTCTTTTACCACGGAAAGCCGCATATAGGCTGCCACCCTATACATCCTAGATTTTAGTTCAATCTCTGCAACACTATTCTTTCTGCTTTTCCTGGCCATTGTATAGCCCTCCTTAAAATATTAAGGACTATGGTACTTTTTATCATACCACAGTCCTTAAGTTTTCGCATTATTCTGTTTATTCTTAATCAATTCGACTTTTTCATCTATCGTATAAAGGACCATTTAATCGTGTTTTGTCGAAATTCTGCTTCCACGACCTTAGGCATTCGGCGGCGACCAATATGCACCAGCTGACCGGGGATTTTTATACCGTGGGCATGATTGGGGCACAGTCTGAAAGGTACAGGGATTCAGCTTGGAATTTCAACCAATATTAGAGGCTATGACCGCGCAGTATGTGGATGTCCGTCTGGAGCGGAAGAAGTTTGTGCTGGATGCCTACCACAACGCGCTGTTCCCGAAAGCAAATGACGAGGAAAATAAGGAGAACCGGTAGAGAGCGGAATGAATATTTCCGGAGGGCTTTGCTACGTTACAAGCGGTATTAACACTTCTTACACCAATTTATCACCAGAGAATCCCGCCAGAATGCATCGAATGAATAGAGAACAGAAAAACGTGGTGACATTGTCACCACGTTTTTGTAACCATTTCAGTGTAAGCTTGAAAACCGAAGCATGAATGACAATGAGAAAAGCCGCGCAAACACTGGGTTTGTGCGGCTTTTTGGCGGAGACGGTGGGATTCTACCCGCGGGCTAAAAAACATGCCACTGGCATGTTTTTCCCGGCCTGCGGACCGTCGTCCTGTTCTCATCTCCACCTTTCGACTGCAAAACAAAGAACACCAACCTCCGGCTGGTGTTCTTTGTTTTGGCGGAAGCGGTGGGATTCGAACCCACGAGTCCGTGAGGGCTACCTGATTTCGAGGAAGAAGAACGCCGAAAAACGCCGGTGTTTCGCGGCTTTTTTGCTTATTGCGCCGGGTAACTAATGCCGATTCAGCAGGAAATCCGTATGGAAGCGTTTTAGAGATTAAACTCTTTTACAGAGAGAATTTTAGTGACCTGGCACCATTTTATCACCATGTCACCAAAGACGAAGGCCCATTCTGTCAAGAAACAGTTTGGGCCTTTTTTGCTTTTTGCCACTTCTGAAATGAAAATGTTTGGAGATTGCATCTGCCGGAAGGTCTTATGGCTGAATCTTCAGGTTAGCTTTATGAACTCTATCCATTGTATCACAGCATTGCTGGGTCGCTTCCCGAGAGCCGCCTTCCATCCCGATCAAGTATCGGATGGCAGCATCCATATCCATGGCTTCAATCGCTTCGGACAACTGGTCGAGTTCAGCTATCCGCTTATCTTGATGTTGTTTTCTTGCAGAACAGAAATCTATGATGTTATTTTCCATTGGCCCACCTTCCTTGGATTACTTTATCTAAATTATAAGCCCTAGATCAAGTAAGCACAAGGAAAAGACTCGCACACAGACTGTTTTGGGGGTTATACTTACTTGGGACAATTAACATTTTTTCACAATAGAATTCATTCAGTTTATGTAGCTTTCCAGTATTCCTTGGCATTTTGATTCCAGCTCGTACAAAGCTTGTTCTGCGGTGATTATTTGTTGTTCAAGCTTAAAAACTTCATCAACCACTTTTTTCTGCGATTTTGGGTCAGGCAGATCTATTCTTAGTTTCTTAATTCTGTCTATTGAGGCCCGTAAACTTCGAGTAAAGCCCCGAGAGGTTCCCGCTTTATTCAGGGCCCATGCCAGATAGCGGGGATGAATTTTTTCCTCATTCTTAACGCGTAGGACTCCACAATGATCGGTTGGATAAAATGGTTCATTTTCTGGTATATAATTTACCTGCCAATCACCGTCGATACCCCATAACACAGATGGAACATGAAACTCAGTAATGAGCAATTTATCGATGTACCCAAATGGTCTGAACACATTAGCGCTATATACAGGAACTTTACCATTTGAGATAAACTCAGTTTCAACAACTCGTTTACCGATAGACACTTCAAATAGTGTTGAATCATCCAACCGTACTCCACCAACAGTAATTATTTCTATATTATTAAAGAGCTTCTCAATTTTACTTTTGTATTCTTCAATACTCATGCGAATACGGCTATACTCTTCATCCACAGCTTCGCAGGCAGCAACAATTTCGCGTTGCACTTCATGTGGAGGATAAGGAATAGAAATCGTTTTAAAAAGTTCAGATGTGAATGCTTTGAATTTGCTACCTGTAGCTTGTTCCTGCAACTGTTGCACGATACTTTTTAGTGCATAAAACAAATATCCGCTTTCAATATTATCATTGGGATGAAGACCGTAGCATGATTGGTTAAAAGCCATCGGAATAGTCAACTGTGCCATTGCTCCCACAGTGCCACGCGCAGATATGATAATATCCATAGGTTGCAGTATGTTAGTGCTACTGTTTTCGTATCCAGCCTGGGTAATGCTCTTTTCTGCGCTGGAAACATAGCGGTTTGTATTACTGAAATCGGCTACACTCAACCATGGAATATCTCCGTTCCAGAAATCAGGACGCGATGTACTTGGCGTTCCTCCATTAATAACCGAGCAAAATTTTAGCAACTTTTCGAGCCGATATTTACTTTTTATTACAGAAGTTCGAGCCGCTGTTAGCGAAATTGTCTTTTTTAGGTCGGTTCCGTTTAAATCGACCATATCTATAAGGCGTAAGCGCGAAACAAACTCGGATTCCCCTACTGCAACTCCATTGAAATTGGCACGGATGATGGAATTGATTTTGCTCGTGTCTGTCAAATCAATTGGATTAAATAGCGGTGTGTTAATGCCGTTGATGCCCTTTCGCCCAGTAATTGGCGCACCGTTTTCGTCAACTTGCGCTACACCTATATATTTTATGCCTTCATTGCCCTTTGCACTACTCCACTCGTAGCCGAGATACTTTTTAATCTCTGTGCCAGCCGGCGATTTGACCACGACCACATCCTGTGGATTAGTGTAAGCTAGGATAAAGTAATACAGTTTCTCCTGTTCAATACTACGCACATACTCAATAAACCGCCTATTCAACTCAGCCAGCTTATAAGCTTCAGACAATTTTTTGAAAAACTGCTTTGTTTTCAAATTCCTTATTTCGCTTGTTTTATCGAACACAGTACGATACGCCTTGAAAGTGTCTGTATTCAACAATGCCTGATTTGGATTGTTTTGGAGAAAGGTTTTATAATCATATAATTCGTAACCGAAGTATAAACAATAGGCTTCAAGTAAATCAAAATCACCAAAAACATCATCTTTCATAAAATCACCATTGAACCATGCTGAAACACGATTTTTATAGTGTTCTGAAATAGAAGGGTTTTCTGCTTTGCGACGTAGGAAAAGCGTAACCGTGTTTGTGCCGGTCTTCCCAAATGTACCGCTGCCAAATTCCGCTATTGCCACTATATCGAAGTATTGTAAAATAATCTCACGTGCTTTTGTATAAACTGCCCCGCCATTTGAAAGTATAGAAGATGGCAAAATTATCGCCGCCACACCACCGGGAGCAAGCAATTGTTTTGCTCGTTCAACAAAAAACGCCTCAATAGAATTATTGGAATGAATGCTTTTTTTGTCGATTAAATCAGTGGTATCAAATGACGCTCGCTCCTCATCAGAGAGCATTTCAAGGAAGCCCTTAACGCTGTATGGAGGATTGGAGATAAGCACATTGTATTTACCATTTTTTATTCCGTCATTTTGTGCTAGAGCATCAGCATAAACAATTCTAATTTCGTCCTGTCCATACATAAACGCTGAAACCTTGGCAACTTTTGAAAGCCGATACTCTTTTTCAATGCCGACAATCTGCTCGTAATATGAAGATAGCTGTTCTTCTTTCAGAAAAGATCGAATTTGCGTCGCATATTCGTTAAGGAAATGTCCAGCACCGCAAGCATAGTCCATCACAGCGAGAGGTTCCGGAGAACTTTCAATCATTTGCTGGAGCGGCAACGAAGATACAAGGAATTTAACAATTGGCATTGGCGTGAAAAATTGACCTTCACTCTGCTTTATACCTTGGTCTAAGAAACCCTCAAACAAATCACCAAGGAATTGATTCTGCTCCTCTGTTTTTAGTCGAATATCCTGTATCATTTTTACGATTTCAAGCAAGATAGCAGAGTTCTGCATAAACAGATGCTCATTGTGAACATCAAGAAACGTAAAATCATTGTTTGTATAAAACTTAAGTTGTCTAAAATATTTGATTATCGTATCGCGTGTTGCATCAGGATCATTTTTGAATAGGTTAAAAGAATTTTTGATGTCGCTATCATCAATGTAGGTAACCTCTTCATTAAGAAACTTTTGCATTCCATCACGGTAAAGCCGTAAAATACGGTCTAACAGACTAAAATAGTCATCAAAAGCTACGCCTTTCCAATAAAAGCGCAGTCCTTCCGGATTTTGCATTTCATCGACAATTTTGGCTAGAAAAAGGTTAACCAACTTGTCAAAAGCATTTTCACGTCCAGATACATTGTGCTGGCGCAGAATAGTGGCAAACTGGTGATATTTCTTCTGAATATCCTCGTGAGTAACTTCCAGTAAGTCTGCTGCTGTATGAGCTTTTTTACCTATTTCGTATGCACTAACGCCCTCTTCAAAGATTCCCTGTAATTCAAATTCATGATGATATGTTGTAAACCACGCTTTATAAAGTGATTGGACATCTGTAGCCTTGGCAAAAGAAAGTGGTTCTTTCAAGGATTTCAAGTATTCGTCATTGTCGCGAAGGGCTATGATGTGATTGGTATATACAGCGTGTCCATCCTCAAATTCGGAAGAATATAAACATATAAACTGAGTACTTCTTATCTGTTGGGCATAGCTAAACAACTGTCCACCATAAAGAAGCATATTGTTCCATTCTTTATTAAATTCTTCTCCCCATGTTTTACATTCAATAATTAAATAAGCGTTATCATCATTATCCTTGACGAGAATATCAGCACGGCCTCCGCTTGCACCGCGACCCAACTGCCATTTCGGCTCAAGTTCAATGTGAGCAGGGTTATAGCCTTTGGAAAGCAGATGATGTATACATTCAAAAACGACAAAATTTTCGTTTGCTTTCATGTTGCAAGTCTGTCTCTCGTTTATCTTCATACCATCACTTTCGGGATAGATAAGCGTTTCAGTATTAAAATCAACGCGCAATTCAAAGGCACCTATTTGTTTAATATAAATACCTTTGCCTTTTCCAGATAAAGACGTAAATTCAAGCGCAGACAGGAGGTTTTTGAAGTTATCTTTGGTTATCATAAATGGTCTTCTCCCAATAGTTATACTCTGATGCATTCAAGTGCATCTAATACTTTTTCTGATACTTTCTGTTGGGCAGCATAGTCCTTAATCCGTAGCATGGCAAGGCAGCTCGGATTAGCCTTGTTGTTCTCCCAACGATTTAGCGTTGCAAAACTTACACTTAAGTCACGTGCAAGTGTTTCCTGTGATATATTAAGGTTTTGTCGAATTGCTTTCAAAATCTTCTTCCACATACTCCAAAATATCGGAAAGCCCACAATCCAGCGCCTTGCAGATGCGCTCCAATACACCGTAGTCGATTTTTCGGACTCGGTCATGGTACATGGCGTTGATGGTCGTCTTGGATACCCCTGTCATGCGGGACAGTTCCGCCATTTTAATGCGTTTTTCACCCAGCAAAGTGGATAATCTACAATGAATAGCCAAATTTCGCACCTCCATTTTTCTTAGTATAACATTTTATAAGTCCTTTTGGCAAGTCAAATGATAAAAAAGGCTTTACAGGTGATACAAACGCCCTTGACTGAGTTATCTGTATATGGTATTATAGTCTTGCTAAGAAGTTTAATATACCACTTATAGAAACCAAAAGGAGGAGTATATGTATTCCGTTTTTCCATATTTGGACAACTTATACCTTGGAAACCTGAACCCGAATGAGAACCTGAATCCATCAGATCCGAAATTTTGTGAGCTTCAAAAACAGGCGTGTGAACTGGAAGATCAAATCGAAAGCAAGCTATACTATTTAGATAAGGATCTGTTTCACGCTATGTTACATACACGCGGTAGCGCATCTGCGATGGAGGTTCGGGAGGCTTTTGCCGTGGGTTACCAAATCGCCACAAACTTATTGCTGGAGGCGCTTGGATTTTGCAAGCATGATGAGGAGGGCGGTGAAACAAATTGAAACTGGAAGCGTTGCTGAAAGAACATATTACAGATATGTCCACCTCGTTTACGGAGCATTTATACGCTGCGTTTTCAGAAGCCCAATTCGATCTTTGTATGCGTAATAAGGAGCGTAATGCAGAATATCAGCGCAAGGAAAAACAGTACATCCAGGTCTTTGATGAAATCCGGAACCGGCTTGGTAAAAACCGCAAGCTAATGCTCAAGCTGGAACGCCTGCAAAATGAAATAAACTCCATGGACTGCGACTTTATCTATTTTCAGGGTTTTATCGATTGCGTTACGCTGCTCAAATTGATTCGGTTGATATAGCAGCGTGGGAGGTAAATATGGAAATGAAAGTGAAAAGAATCACCAGCCTGTTTTTCTTGTTTTGCGGGTTACTGCTCTTACCGGCATGTACTATCAAAGAAACATCAAGCTCCGTCTCTGAAGAGTTATCCAGAGTGCAATCACTAGATAACAGGCCAGTCGAAACACCAGCAAGTACACCTACTGAACCAACATCAGGACTTTCCGCCGCTGTGGATACAGTGATAAGTGTACCTGGGGAGTCATTAAATACCTCCCATATCACAGAAAGCTCCTTAAAAGTATCAGAAAATGAAATAAGTTCCTCTTCTGAAAAAGCGGTTCCTTCTCCCTCAGAAAAAGAGCCTCAACCGGAAACGCCCGCTCCCGAGTTTCCTGATACACCTCCGCCGGTATCTTCTGACGCCCCGAGCGTTGAGGCGATGGAAAGCGCATACCTTAATGATTTATTGTCGGGAGTCAACTCACATAGAAGCAATCCACTGAATATGGATGCTGATTTATCGGCGGCGGCACAGGCGCACGCGAAGGAAATGGCACAGACGAAACGCTTGTACCATTCCTGCTCCGGTGTGGAGTCTGTGGGGAAAGGGGCCTTCGAGGATGGGGTGAAAGAGGGATCGCTATTAGAATGTATAGGATGAATAGAGAACAGAAAAACGTGGTGCCGATGTCACCACGAATTTGTAACCATTTCGGTGGAAAGCTGAAAATTTAACAATGAATGGCAAGAGAAAAGCTGCACAAACCCAGTGTTTGTGCGGATTTTTGGCGGAGACGGTGGGAGTCTACCCGCGGGCTAAAAAACATGCCACTGGCATGTTTTTCCCGGCCTGCGGACCGTCGTCCTGTTCTCATCTCCACCTTTCGACTGCAAAACAAAGAACACCAACCTCCGGCTGGTGTTCTTTGTTTTGGCGGAAGCGGTGGGATTCGAACCCACGAGCCCGTGAGGGCTACCTGATTTCGAGTCAGGCCCGTTATGACCACTTCGATACGCTTCCATATAATAAATATTCAGTTTTGGCGGCAAATCACATTATTTCGAGTGCTGAACTTTCGTCCCCTCGGACAGCTCTCCATTTATGCCAACTTAGAAAAACAGCAACCAGCAAATTTGTTGCGGCATTACCGCCCGCTTCTTACAGAAGCAGTATTTATTTTACTTTTTCTTCTGAAAAAAGTCAAGTGTATAAAAATTTTATGACGAAAATTATTACTAAATTTTGAAATACCCTGCGAAAAGACTTCTTTATACTTTCGCCGGATTTCGCTTCGTGAAATGTCACACCCTGTTTTTGTCGGCATAGTATAAAAAAGCAGAGTAATATATCAACCCCAAAGGCAGGTGATATTTATGGCGATGGATACAAGAGAGCTTTTCGCACGGCTGCTTCAATGCGAAGCTGGAGGCGAAGGACCGGAAGGGATTGCTTCAGTTGCTACAGTCGTTATGAATCGGGCGACCGTCCCATATGGCGAATTTTTCAGGATTAGCCAAGGGGGAGATGTCAGAAACATTATTGAACAAATGGGACAGTTCGTTTGTATGCGCACTTCGGTCGGAGGACAATATAATCCTCAGAATGTATACAATATTTCCCCGGAACCGCTCACTTATCAGATTGCTGACTGGGCGCTTGCCGGAAATACATTTTCAGCAGTCGGAAACTCACTGTTTTTCTTCAATCCATTCAGCGATACCTGCCCGCGCTTTTTTCCCGCAAACGGAATCGGTATTATTTACAATAGGATAGGAGACCACTGCTTCTATGCGCCTACCGAAAAATACGCTGACACATAATAATCGATAACTGGCCCAATACATTTTTAGGAGGTAACATTATGGATAACAATCAGCTCGATCTTGGAAGAATATATGGTTTGACAGGCTGTCCGGAAGGCGGGTGCGTATATACGGGAGAGATAATTCCCAATATACCGTCACTTGAACAAATCGCCGCCGTAAACTATGCCCAGCAGTACCTCAGCCCCCGGTATGCTACGCCAGAGCTGCAGCAGGGTGTCGCGGAGCTTGAGCAAACACTCGAAGCCGCACGCCAGCAGGCGGCGCGGCAGCAAGCTGCGCGGGAACAGGCAAGCATCAGCGGAGCGGCCCCGCCATTGGCTGGTATGAATTCAACAGGCATGGGCACCACATCGCAGCCTGCGGGTACCGGTATGATGCCGGGAATGACGCCCGCAATGATTTCAAACGATGCGGCAAACGCGGCTGCCGGAATGGCTCCGGCGGGTATGCAGGCCGCCACAAACGACTTGGCGCCTATTACTGAGTATAACCAGCCGTTCCCAATCACAGCGGAAAGCATACAGTACCTCAACGGTTTCCTGCGTACACAAATCGGCAGAAGGGTGGAAATCCAGATGCTCGTAGGGACAGACAATCTGGTCACAAAGGAAGGCTATCTTCTCGGTGTCGGCGCAAATTATATCCTTATTAACGAGATTGGCACGTCCGATATAACCACCTGTGATTTTTACAACATCAAATTTGTCCGGTTCTTTTATGAATAAGAGCTAGCCCCATAAGATTTTTGCGGTCAAAGTGTTGGAAAGAAGAAATCCTTCCTTTGTAAAATGTAAGCCGTCTTTCCTTCGGATGAGCAGGCCGCTTTTTTCAAAACGCATGGCATTCCTGATATATTTTTCAGGAAAAGCCATTTGAAAACGTTCCTCATACGCGCGGAATTGAATGCCTTCACAAAGGCGCAGGGCAAGCATGATATATTCTTCCGGCGTTCCGCCCGAACCATCCTCTTTCGTTTTGCCTTCGTAAAAATCAGAAAAACTGCGCGGCGTATAAAACCGTTTGCCATTTAAAAACGAGTGCGCAGCCGGCCCGATGCCCAGATATTCCTCACAGCGCCAATATTTCAGGTTATGCCGGCTTTCTTTTCCTGGTTTTGAAAAGTTCGATATCTCATACTGCCGGTATCCCAGTGCCTCAAGAGAGTCACACATAGTAAGGTATAGCTCGCTCTGCTTGTCGTCGTCAGGCAGGGCGAGTTCTGTTTTTCTTTTTTCATAAACGGTTCCGGGCTCTATTTTAAGAAGATAGGCGGAAATATGTTCCGCCTGAATGTGCGCGCAAAAATCAATTGATTTTTGCAGGCTTTCTTTTGTCTGTTTTGAAACACCGACCATCAAATCGAGGGAAATATTATATATTCCCGCCTTACGGATTTGGTCTGCGGTTTCGGCTGCGTCCTGCGCGCTGTGCTTTCGGCCGAGCACGTTAAGCTCTTCCTCCACAGCGGATTGCAGTCCGATGGAAACACGGTTCAGCCCGTGTTTTTTTAATTCGGGAAAATCAAGCCGAAGACCGGAAGAGGGATTTAGCTCCATCGTAACTTCAGCGTTATTCATAGAATAGGCGCTTGCTGCGGTATCCAGAATTCTAATCAGGCGGTTCGTACCCAATAGGCTGGGCGTTCCACCGCCCAGATATAGCGTATCCGCCTGCCTCTTATTATTTTTCGCAGCCAGTTCGATTCTCTGGCAGAGCGCATCGGTATACCGGTCGGCTTCTGTCTCTGTAAAATGTATGGAAAAGAAATCGCAGTACGGGCATTTTCCGTTACAGTAGGGGATATGAAGATATAATCCAATCGGCCGCATAATTAAATCCACCTCGCCATAAAATAAAGGAATACAAAGGCGAAGGAGCAGAAACGTTTCTGTTTCTGCTCCTTCAATTTGGAAGGTATATGAAAAAAAGGAAAAAGCAATAGAATATCTTTGGCAACAATATTAAGGATAGTGTTTTTTTAATAAAATGTCAATACCTTGCAGAACCCTATAATTTACATAATTTTTACAATCGTGTTTTCTTCGATTGACAAAGACGTGCCAGAAATAGTAAAATTAAAAATCAGAGTGTAATAAATTAACAATTTTTTTGGGTTGGAGGAATTGCTTTGCCTGATTTAAAAAACGAAATTCAAAAGCGCAGAACCTTTGCCATTATTTCACATCCGGACGCCGGTAAAACGACACTGACGGAAAAGCTGCTTCTATATGGCGGAGCAATCAATTTGGCCGGCTCTGTAAAAGGAAAAAAGACAGCAAAGCATGCGGTATCCGACTGGATGGAAATTGAAAAGCAAAGAGGTATTTCCGTAACGTCGTCCGTGCTTCAGTTTAAATACGAGGGCTATTGTATCAATATTCTCGACACACCCGGACATCAGGACTTTTCCGAGGACACCTACCGCACCCTGATGGCGGCCGACAGCGCTGTTATGGTAATCGACGCTTCTAAGGGCGTTGAGGCACAGACCATCAAGCTGTTTAAAGTATGCCTTCTGCGCAATATCCCGATTATCACGTTTATCAATAAAATGGACCGCGAAGCAAAAAGCCCATACGAATTGCTTGAGGACATCGAAAATGTTCTTGGAATTAACACCTACCCAATGAACTGGCCGATTGGCTGCGGCAAGGAATTTAAAGGCGTTTATGACAGAAAGCTCGAAAAAATCCTTACCTTTACGGCGAACAATGGCCAAAAAGAGGTAGAGGCGCGTTCAATTGGGCTTTCTGACCCGTGCGTGACCGGGCTAATAGGCGAAGGCTTTAAAAAGCAGCTGGACGAAGACGTTGAGCTGCTCGATATTGCCGGCGATTCCTTTGATATCGAAGCGGTTCAGGGCGGCAGGCTTACGCCGGTATTTTTCGGCTCAGCGCTGACGAACTTTGGGGTGGAGCCCTTCCTGGAAGAATTCTTGCGCCTTACCACCCCGCCGCTTCCGCGTGAAACGCTAGACGGGGAGGTTTCTCCATATTCCGAGGATTTTTCTGCCTTTGTCTTTAAAATCCAGGCAAACATGAATAAGGCGCACCGCGACAGGATTGCTTTCATGCGTATCTGCTCCGGACGGTTTGAAAAAAACATGGAGGTATACCATGTGCAGGGAGAACGCAAGCTTCGTTTATCCCAGCCGCAGCAGATTATGGCGCAGGAGCGTGAAGTAATTGAAGAGGCCTATGCCGGGGATATTATCGGCGTGTTTGATCCCGGGATTTTCTCTATAGGCGACACGCTCTGCTCGCCGAATGCAAAATTCCAGTTTAGAGGGATTCCCACTTTTGCGCCTGAGCATTTTGCTCTAGTACGCCAGAAAGATACAATGAAACGGAAACAGTTTATAAAAGGAACAAACCAGATTGCCCAGGAGGGCGCTATCCAGATTTTTCAGGAAATCGGCGCCGGTATGGAAGAAGTAATTGTAGGTGTGGTCGGTACACTTCAGTTTGATGTGCTCGAATATCGTCTGAAAAACGAATATAATGTAGATATTATCATGTCCGGTTTGCCGTATCAGTATATTCGTTGGATTGGGAACAAGGACATCGAGCCGAAAACTCTTGATTTGTCGAGCGACACGAAGCGGATTCAGGATTTAAAGGGTAATTATCTTTTACTGTTTACCAGCGAGTGGACAATCAATTGGGCGCTGGAGCATAATAAAGGGCTTATTTTAGAGGAATTTGGCAGGTAAGGTAAATATAGGAATTTATTTCTTGTATTTGATTAAGAATTATAGTATGATTTTAAGGTAGAAAGATGTAATCGATTTTACCTGCGCTGTTTAAATAAATTGATAGGACTTGCACAAATCCCCAGCTCCCCGAATAAAATAAACCAAGTGTTATTTTATCGAGGGGGAGGAACTATGTTTTTAGAACTGCTCCAGATGTTCGGCAACATGCTTCTGTTCTTTATTCTGCATGTTACGGGCAGCGGCGCTTTTCCCAGGCCGCTGTCACCGCAGGAGGAGAAGGAATGTCTGCTGCTTGCCAAAGAAGGGGATAAAAGCGCGCGTAATAAGCTGGTAGAACATAATTTGAGGCTGGTCGCACATATTATCAAAAAATATTACGCAAACATCAACGACCAGGATGATTTGGTTTCAATCGGGACCATCGGGCTGATTAAAGCGATTAATACATTCGACCCGAACAAGAACATTAAGCTGTCCAGCTACGCATCCCGCTGTATTGAAAACGAAATCCTTATGTTTTTCCGAAACAGTAAGAAAACATCCCAGGACGTTTCCCTGAGTGAAGCTATCGATACCGACAAAGACGGAAACCCGCTTACACTGATGGATGTAATGAGCGTTGAGGACAATATCGTCGACAGCCTTGATTTGAAAATCAACAGTGAAAAGCTGAAACAGTATTTGAGAGAAGTGCTGGATGACAGGGAGCAGACGGTAATTATCCTGCGCTATGGCTTAAATGGGGCAGCGCCTCTTACACAGAGAGAGGTAGCAAAAAAACTGAATATTTCACGCTCCTATGTCTCGCGAATAGAAAAAAAAGCGCTTGCACTTTTAAAGAAAAGGTTTGACAAGGCGGACGGCCTGCTGTAACAGCAGTGCTACGTGCTTGTGAAATAAACAGAGAAGTATATTAATTTGGAAACCAGCCGGAGATTCCTCCGAATAGTGGTTACGGGGAGGTGGACGCTATCGTCACAATTAAGGATGTTGCGCGGGAAGCCAATGTTTCTGTCGCAACGATTTCCAGAACCCTTAACAACGACAAGAATGTGTCCGAAAAAACAAGGAAGCATGTCATGGAGGTAATAGAGCGGCTCGGCAGAAATCTCAGGGTAAGCAAAACCAACAGGATTTTGACCCTCGTACCGGACATCTCTAATACCTTTTACAGCGAGGTCTTGCGTGGGATTGACGACCTTGCGGAAAAGAACGGGTATATGACTATGGTATCCACGACGAGAGGCGACCTCGATATTGAATTAAAGTATATTATGCAGCTGTATAATAAAAACTTTGATGGGATTATCCTTACAAGCTCGGAGCAATCTCCGGACGAACTATCGTCAAGCGCAAAAAAGGCCCCCCTCGTCATGTGCTGTGAATATAAATACGGGGCGGAGATTTCCACAGTCCTGGTTGATAACCGGCAGGCTGAATACGATGCCTGCCGTACACTGATTGAAAAGGGTCACAGGAAAATCGCTCTGGTCACAAACGCGTATTCCTATTCCGCAAAAGAAAGGACACAGGGATATATAGACGCGCTTACAGAACACAGCATTCCTGTTGACGGGCAATACATAATCAAAGGCGGGTACGAATACTCTAACGGCTTGGAGGCGGCCGCGCGTTTAATAAACCTTCCGGAGCCTCCTACCGCAATCCTGGCAATTTCTGACCTGCTCGGCGTTGCAATTAACAATTATATAATGAGCATTGGATTAAGGCCCGGAACCGATATCGACATTTTTGGATTTGACAATACGATGTTTTCAAGTGCGTCTATTCCGCCAATTAATACGATTGCCCAGCCGGCTTACGAAATCGGTACAACAGCCATGGAGCTTTTGCTAAAAAAAATCAGGGATCCAGAATGCAAGCCGGAGTTTGTGGTCAGGCCGCATGCAATCATAGAAAAAAATCTTCATATAATTAAATAAAGCATAAAAAAGGCCTGCGCTTACCGCAGGTTTTTTTATGCTAAAAAAACGCTTTTGAGTGGAATTTATCCTGGCAATACAGAAAGGGTGTTCATAAAAAGTTGCAAAAAAGGGCGCAATCTTGTATACTAAAACAATAACTTGTCCATTAGCTGCCGTTTAAGCGGGAGCGGCTTTTTAACTTTTGAGAGGTTGATGATGATGGTTTCAATTGCGGCGGCAGAGAGCCAAAGCCCCCTGCTTAAAAAGGCACGCAGAACAAACGATTGGATGCTCTATCTTGCCGGGCCTTTGATTGTGCTGGCGCTTCTTTCAGTCGTATTTATAATAGAAGGTCTTTGGCCGTTCGGCGCTAAATCGATTGCATACGCCGATATGGCGCAGGGATATGTTCCGCGCTACTATCATTTATACGACGCCATGCACGGATCAAAATCATTGTTTTATGATTGGTATACGGGAACCGGAGTGAATATGGCCGCAAACCTTTCTACTTATTTAAGCCCTCTCAATCTGTTGTACTTTTTTATTCCGCGGGATATGATCCTGCAGTCCATGTCCTTATTCCTCGCAATAAAGATGGCGCTGATGGCTTTTACAGCCTGTTTCTTTCTCAATAAGGTTTTTCCTAAGCTTCCCGCCAACTTTAAGGTTCTATTCTCTGTAATGTATGCGTTTTGCGGCTATGTATTGCAGTATTACACGAATATTATGTGGCTGGAAACCGTCATTATTTTTCCAATCCTGATTTGGACACTGCTTTTGCTACTAAATAAAAATAGAATCATGCCTTACCTTATCACCTATACCATCTGCCTGATATTAAGTTTTTATCTGACGTTTATGACAACGCTCTTCATCTTATTCTCTTCCGGCCTTTATATTCTTCTTATGCTGCCAAAGGGGAAGAGGAGAAAATGCTATTTTAACTTGGGCATAGGAACGCTGACGCCTTTTTTACTCGCGGCAGGCCTGTTGCTTCCCTCTTATTTCCATATGACTTCATCTGCCCGGATGTCAAGCTCAGGCGGGCTGCTTTCGTTTCTTGGCGTTAATATGGACATGTTCAGCCTTCCTAATCTCAATAAGCTTCTTATGTTGCTGGGAGCCGAGCTTTTTATTGTTCTTCTTTTTCGTTATGCATATAAAGGAAAGCGTTTTAAAAAACAGAAAGCATTTTTCTTTACATTAATTGCCATGATGGTAATTCCCATTTTTTTTGAAGGTGTCAATTTGCTCTGGCACGGCGGCTCTTATGCGAGCTTCCCCGTCCGTTTTGGCTTTATGATAACGTTTGTGCTGATTTGCGCGAGCGCCTATTATTTAACCTATTGCTATCAGCCAGCGGGGGAAGAAATATTGTTTTTAAAGCCGGTTGAAGACATGATTGAAGAGGAACAGGAAACGAAGCAGGTAATCAGCCTGCGTGAACGGTTATCTGATCCGCTTTTTATAAAACGCCTTTGGTTTATTATTAAAATTATTATAATTTTAGTGCTTGTTTGCTTTTCGATTCCTCTGCTGGTACGTATTTACCAGCTGTTTAATAAGTATGGTATATATATGCTCACCCGCAATAACAATGAGCTTTATCAAAATATTGTGATGGTAGCTGTATTATATATTGCCATTATTGTCTTGGGCTTTTCACTCCAATCGAAAAAGGTGCGCAACGCGGTGATTTCAATTGCTGTAATTTTTCCGATGCTGTTCTATTCCGCCGGATTAATCGGTATAGAGGTCTTTGCCAGCAGCGAGCATGACAGTAATTATATAGAAAAAACGCTTGCTGTTAAGGAATCGCTTCCCAAAGAAGAAAATGTACTGAAGCGAATCAAGGACACAGGGGTACAGCTCAATACGAACTACCCTTTGATTTTAGAGCGGTCCGCGCTTTCAAACTGGACGCATCTAATCCCGGGTTCCCTCCAGGATTCCCTGGACGTTTTGGGTTACAGCACAATATTCACCCGAACGCTGGACTCGGGCGGTACTGTTTTTTCAGACGCGGTATTTGGAATAAAAAACACGCTTTCCCTTTTTGAAGAAAATCCAGACCTTTACCGCTTTAACAAAAAAGCCGGTGAATTTAATTATTACGACTGTGTTTATACGCTTCCCTTTGGGGTCTTGGCCGATAAATCAATTTTAAAACCGTTGCCAAAGAATATCTGCGATGCTCAAAACGCGCTTTATAAAAGCATTTCGGGCGATACGCAGGATATTATGACGCGCCTGACTACCACGCGGGAAGAAGAGGCCGGTAAAATTCTGAGCTCGCAGAATATCCAGGGTGGGAAAAACTATCAGATACAAATCAGGGAAAAGGAGGCGCTGTATTTTTGGAGCCTTTCCTCTGATTTGAACCTCACAGTCAACGGAGAACCGCTTAAAATTCCCACGCTGAAGCAGCCTAATAACTTGAATTATCCTACAAACTTTAATAATAGGCTGATTCTGCTTGGTACATTTGAAAATGAGACGGTCAGCGTTACCATAAAATCAGGCAAACAAATTAATGACGACAGTATTTGTTTTGGTGCCGTTTCGCTCAATAAAATGAGCGCACTTACCGCAAATCTTAATACCAACGATATTCAGGCGAACGCCTCCGGCAATTCGCTCGAACTGACAGTGAAAAATGGGGATTCCGGTAAGCTGCTCTTTATTCCTGTAGGCTACGATAAAGGCTGGAGCTGCAAAATCAACGGGCAGGATACGCAGGTGCTTGAGGCAGCCGGCAGCTTTATGGCGATACAGCTCAAAGACGGTATTAACCAGATTGAAATGAATTTCCTGCCAAACGGATTGATACCCGGTCTCTTGATTAGTGGAATCTCACTGCTCGGTTTGCTTTTAATATGTTTTCTCGTGAAGCTTGGCAGAAAGAAAAATCTCGACGTTCCAAATCCGGTTCTGTCTATTGCCAAATATATTTATTTTGCCGCTTTTGCGTGCGCGGTCCTCATTATATATTTAGCCCCGATAGGTTATTTGGTTTATAAGACTTTTTATAAATAAGCAAACGCCCACCTGTTGTTAACTCAACAGGTGGGCGTCGTCAATTAAAGGCCAAATATCCGCCCGGCACTGGCAACAATAAAGCATAAAAGAAGTCCGGTCAGGGTCGGCAGCAAAAAGGCCAGCCCGGTCCATTTTAAGCTCTTTGTCTCTTTGAAAATAGTGATGCAGGTGGTCGAACAAGGAAAATGGAACATATAAAACAGCATAACGCAGATTGCCGTAACAATTGTCCAGCCATTTTGGAGCAAAAGGGTATGAAACTGCTCCAGGCTTTGCATATCCGCAAGGCTGCCTGTCGCCATGTATGACATTATAATAATGGGGATAACAATTTCGTTTGCCGGAAAACCAAGAATAAACGCCATCAAAATAACGCCGTCCATGCCAAACCAGTGCGCAAATGGGTCCAGGAAGTCGGTACAATGCTTTAAAACACTAATATCGCCAATTGTTATATTAGCAAGCAGCCAGATAATCAATCCTGCGGGAACAGCAACAACGACGGCCCTTCCCAATACAAACAGGGTACGGTCGAGAATAGAGCGTATGATTACTTTTCCAATTTGCGGCCTGCGATAGGGGGGAAGCTCCAAGGCAAACGAAGAGGGTACCCCTTTTAAAAAGGTTTTAGAGAGGAATTTCGATACCAGCAGCGTCATAAACACACCAAGCAATATGACGCCCAATAGAATCAAAGCCGAAAAAAAGGATTGTAAAGGCAAAATGACGGCACCAGCAAAGAACATTGTAATTATTGCGATTAATGCTGGAAATACGCCACCACCCAAAAGGCAACTCTGAACTGAACGACGAGTAGGTGGCTGATAATTTCTTACTCGTTGTCGATAAAAATATGCAGGTCTTTCCCATCCCAAACAATTTTTTTGACAAGCAGCTTAATCAAAGTACGTTTTTCATGGATTGAAAGGATGTTGAAGTGATTTTTCAAACCGGATAAGGCTGTGGCAAGCAAGTCTATCTGCATTTCCTTATCCGTGAATTGATTGTCGTTTTTAAGCAGTTGGCCGCGCTTTTTTTGCAGTTGAGATAATTCTTGAGTAAGCTCGGCCATTTTTTGGTTGACACGCTGGACTAAAACAGGATTACTGCCTTGCTGAGCCAGGAAAGATACTAAATTATCCATTTCTTCATTGTATTTTTTAATTTGTGATTCGATTGAGTCTATCGGTCTTTCAACTTTTTCTTCCTTGAAGTCATGTTTTAGTTTTTCCAACATTTTATAAATACTTGAATTTACGTCAGTATAACTCGACAAATATTCGCACACCTTGTCATCCGCTTGTATACCGCCTATATTTTGACAGTCGCATAGGGCTGTTCCGCCGCGTAATTTACTTTGACAAATATAGTCAAATAATTTGGGGCTTTGATGGCGTGTTTTTGCGAACATACGGCAACCGCATTTTTGGCAATAAATCAAGCCGGACAATAAAGAATAATCATTGTGCATGTTTGAAGGCTTTGTACCGTTCGGTTTGCTTTCCTCAATTATATTTTGAACGGCTACCCATCTTTCGCCGGGGATAAGTCCGCCGTGTTTTCCAATGGCAATAATCCATTTCTCTAACGGCTGTCTGGGCGCATGCTTTTTTGTGTAGTCTCTCTTGTTGTAAGCAAGAAGACCCAGTTTGGGATTACAATCTTTTTCTTCAAAACAAACGTCAGAATTTTTTTCTACAAAAAAATCCATAGCGTCTTTGTCGGCCGCACAATAAACGGGATTCTGTAATATTTGCTTGATAGCGATAAGGGAATAGAATTTATCATTACGCGACTTTATGCCTTGTTTTATTAAAAATTTGGATACAGCATTCAGACTGTGCGTTTCAAAAAATTTATCGAACATCAATGTAACAACAGCAATTTCATCTGGTATTTCTTTCAGTCTAAACGATGTTCTTATTTTTCCATCCATGATAACATCTTGCGTTTTTGTAGATGTGAATCCTGTTGGCGGTGTTCCTCCAAGCCATCGTCCTGTCCGGGCTAACATAAGCATATTATCGCGAACCCGCTCTGCGAGAGTTTCTCGTTCTAATTGGGCAAACACTGAAGCAATATACATCATGGCTTTACCCATTGGTTTTGAGGTGTCAAATTCTTCTTTAATACATATAAAGGAAACCTCACGCTCGTTGAGGTCTTCGATTAGGGATGAAAAGTCACTCACATTACGGCTGATACGGTCAAGACGATAGCACACAACGTAATCGGGTTTGCGAGCTTTCAAATCTATCAGCATTTTTTGAAACTCTGGCCTGTCTGTATTTTTTGCGGAAAAACCTTCATCTTTATAAATTACAATATCCGGGTCTTTCACATCAGGGAATTTGCTGCGAATATACGCTATACACATTTCTATTTGGTTTTCAATGCTCTCTCCTTTGCCTGTGAAGACAGATTTACGGGCATAAATAAAAAACAATTTCGATATAGAATTTAGCATTTGCTCACCTCTTTTTTTATTATAAAAAGCAATCTATGTCATGTCAAATCTTACAAGCGCTTTCTATTATAATTTTTTTGAGTATAAGGTAATTTTTGCTGTGCAGCGCCCGTAAAGTTCATTATTGTATAAATATCGCCTACCGTCGGAAGAAGATACTCCTATTATTTTAAGCCTGTTGAAATCATCAGGAATAATAAGCAGGCATATGTTGGGGGCGGGTTTTTGATATGCACTGCGGCAGAAGCCCGCGTCTTACGGCTGTCGGATATTGTGCAAAGGCATCCGCTGGAAAGCGGGCTTTATACAGAAACGGTTTTGATTATAACGTTTTACCCGCGGAAGAGCTGGGCGTTTCCTTTTTCTTAAGCGTACAATAAATTCAGGCGGCTGTCGAGTGAGACAGCCGCCTGTGTGTTTTCACGATTATGTTCATTGTTCTAGTCAAAGCTATTTTTATTCAGCTAATACCAATCGTGTTTTTCATTCCGGTCAAGCGCGTTGATGCGCTTTATTTCGTCTTCTGCCAGTTCAAAGCCGAACAAATCAAGGTTCTCCCGGATATGCTCAGGATTACTGGAACCGGGGATAACCACAATTCCTTTTTGCAGGTTCCACCTGAGAATAACCTGCGCCGGGGTTACCCCGTGAGCCTGTGCGATTTCCGAGATGGTCTCATTGCCCAAAAGCTCCGCCGTATGCCCTCTGCCGCCAAACGGATACCAGCCCTGCACAACAATCCCCTTTTCATGAATGTATGGAATCACATCGTTTTCCTGATAATACGGATGGATTTCGTTTTGTACCAGCGCGGGAGTGATGGTAACCTGCGGCAAAAATTCCTCTAATTCTTGCACATACCAGTTGGAGAGGCCAATGGAACGGATTTTCCCATCTGTAACCGCCTGTTCCATCGCCTTGTACGCATCCACATCGCCACTGCCGGGGTGATGTAGCAGCATCATATCGATGTACTCCAGCCCCATACGCTCTAACGCTCCATCTATGGCTTCCTCGGCGTTTGCAAACTGGCTGGGATAGAGCTTTGTAGCGACAAAAATTTCTTCTCTCGGTACGCCTGATTCTCTCACGGCTCTGCCTACAGCTGCCTCGTTGTGATACATATAGGCCGTGTCGACCAGCCGCCCGCCTGCTTTGAGCAGCGTGGACACGGAATTATAGCATTCTTCATCCGAAAGGCTGTAAGTCCCCAGGCCCATGATAGGCATTTCATACCCGCTGTTGAGCATAACGGTTTTGGTTTCAAAATTAAATTTTCCAGTTCTTGCGGTATTGGATGAAGTGATTTCAAGGGTATTTAACCACGCTTTTACTTCATCTTTGGCCGAGCTTGGGGAAAACCGTTCTCCTTCCAGCCATGCTGCGCCGGCACAGAGGGAATGCAAATCAGATGCGCTGGAACCAATCCCGCTGCTGTGAGAGGTGCAAAACGGTACAATCGTTTTTCCTGCAAAATGATAGCTCTCTAAAAAGGTACTGATAATTCGTGGCGCCTGCCCGTGCCAGATGGGGTATCCAACCAGCACCGTGTCATACTGCTCTATATTTTCAATGCTGCCGGAAATTGCCGGACGGGCGGAGGGATTGTTTTGCTCGCGGTCGGCACGTCCGTCAGTATAGTAAGCCAAATCCTCTTCTGTATAAGGAATCTCCGGCACAATTTCATAAATATCCGCGTTCAGAATTTCTGCCGCATATTCAGCCGCCTGTTTTGTTGTACCTGTGGCTGAAAAATAGGCGACCAGAATTTTTGAGTTATCTTTTGTTGGGGAACTGTTGTCTGTTTTTGTTGTGTCGGAAGGATTCGGCACCGGCTCATCTTTGGACGGTTCGCCGCTGCATCCGGACAAGCTCAATATCAAAGCAAATGATAAAAGCATGGCAATGAACTTTTTCATAACCTGGTTTCCTTTCGTTTATTTTCAGTAATCTAAGCTCCCGGTTCAGGAGCTTCTTCAATTTTCTTCATTATTTTTGCGGGTACGCCGCCCACCACCGTATTGGCTGGGACATCTTTTGTAACAACCGCACCGGCGGCAACAATCGCATAGTCTCCAATAGTTATGCCGGGCAAAATGGTGGCGTGCGAGCCAATCCAGACTTTTTTCCCGATGTGTATCGGGGCGGGGAGGTTGTCGGAGCGCGCCGATGGGTGCTGCCCGTGATTGATTGTTGCCATTACAACATAAGACCCGATGAGCGTCCCGTCCCCGATATAAATACCGCCGTGGTCTTGAAAATGGCAGCCGCAGTTGATAAAAACGTTCTCTCCAATAAAGATGTTCTTTCCGCATTCCGTATAAAAGGGCGGAAACATCGAAAAGGTTTCGGGAACGGGCCTGCCTGTAAGTTTTGAAAACAGGCGGCGGATTTCTTCTTGTTCATGACAGCGATTATTCAGCGTCGCGGTAATCCGCATAGCCTCTTGAGCAAGCTGGTGCATCAATTCGTGCAAATCCGAGCCGCCTGCAACACATTTCCCTTGCCTTAAATAGTCCAAAAACTCCTGCATATTCATAAAGCCGCTCCGCTCGCTTATCTGTAAGATTTCTCAAAAATACCGGCGCATTCTTCATCGGACATGGGGCAGGGGTTTGCCAGGAACAAACCGCCCATTGTCTCACGGGCGTTGACGGCAAGCGCCATACATTCCTCTTTTTGAATTCCATATTCGGTCATCTTCAAATCAGCAACGCCGCATGCTTTCTGAAGGTGAACAAGCGCTGTGATAAAATCCTCCGGTCTGTCGGCGTTTTCCATCCCCATGGTCCGCGCCATTTTGATAAACTGCCCGTCGCAGGCGTGTTTTTCAATAAAGAACTCTGCAAAGGCTTTGGAAATCATAATGAGGCCGGCGCCGTGGGGAAGCTTGTGGTGATAGGCACTCATGGCATGTTCCATGGAGTGCTGGGCGGTGGTGCTGGTGAGCTGCATGGTCATGCCGGCGATGGTGCTGCCATAGGCCACATGCTCCCTGGCTTCTAAATCGTTACCATCCCTTACGGCACGTGGAAGGTAGCCCGCGATGTGCTCAATAGCGGAGAGGGCCAGGGCTTCGCTGAAAATGTTTACCCCGTTGCTCATCATCACCTCTGTGTTGTGAAACAGGGCGTCAAAGCCCTGAAAAGCGGTGTATCTGGAGGGGACGGTGCGCATCAGCTCCGGGTCCACAATAGACAGCACGGGAACCAGGCGGGGGTCGCCGCCAAAACCGATTTTTTCATGGGTCTCCGGGTTGGAGATGACGCCCCAGCAGTTGATTTCTGAGCCGGTGCCCGCCGTCAGGGTGATGGTTACGATGGGCAGAGGCACATTTACCAGAGGCTGTCCCTTGCCGGTGCCGCCTGCCACATAGTCCCACAGGTCACCGGGATTGGCGGCCATGGCGGCGATGGCCACTGAGGAGTCCAGTACCGCGCCGCCGCCCAGCGCCACGATAAAGTCACAGCCGTTTTCCCGTGCGAAGGCCGCGCCTTCCATCACCATATCTTTTAGTGGGTTTTCCATCACCTTCGCAAACTCCACAGCTTCAACGCCTGCCTTATGAAGCTGCTCCAGCGTGCGGCCATACGCACCGCTTACCTTTGCGGATTTACCGCCGGACATCAGCAGAAGCGCCTTTTTTCCGGGCATCGGCTGACGGCCCAGCTCATTGAGCTTTCCGCTGCCAAATAAGATTTGTGTGGGATTGTAAAAGTCAAAGTTCATCATAAAAAATTCCTCCTAAACCATTTCTTTTTGAATTTGGTAAATCAGATAATCAAGGCAATCGATTTGTTTTTGCCCTGAACGTACTGTGCCAAGCAACTCCGTCCTGTACCTTGTGAGAATTGGCAGCATCCCGTGGGCGTCGCCGTTCATTACAAAGCCCATACATTTTTCTGCCGTCTGTTGGTCGCAGCCCGCGTCCATTAAATTCTGATAAATGATACCGATTCGATCGGTAGCTTCCGCCATTGCTTTGCACCTCCTATGCTTTTATTATAAGCGCGCCCTAACGATATTTCCAATACTTATATTTAATGGCGCGTTATTCTTGACAGGAATAACAGCTTTGGTTATGATGGTTACAGTACATTTTTGAGGAGAGAATCGCTATGGAAATTCGCGTGCTGCGCTATTTTTTGGAAATTGCAAGAGCCGGAAACATGACAAGAGCGGCTGAAACGCTCCATATTTCACAGCCTACCTTGTCAAAGCAAATGAAGGATTTGGAACAGGAGCTTGGGAAGAAGCTCTTTCGGCGGGGCAGTACAAGCCTCAGCTTAACGGACGAGGGGATGCTTTTACGGAAACGGGCGGAGGACATTCTTGAAATGGTGGATAAGACGGCTGATGAATTTAAATCGCTCGGCAATATTACAGGCGGCGAGGTGCATATTGGGTGCGCGGAATCCCACCAGATTAAATATCTGGCACGGACGATAAAGGCCTTTAAGGAAAGTTATCCGCTGTTCCGCTACCACCTTACAAGCGGCAATACGGAACAGGTGGTTGAAAGGCTAGACCGGGGATTGATAGATTTCGCAGTAATCGTAGAGCCGCCGAACCTTTCTAAATATAACTATCTGGAAGTGCCGGAGGTAAATACTTGGGGGCTTGTCATGAAAAGGGACGACGCGCTTTCCAAAAAAGAAAGAATATGCTTCGATGATTTAGTTGGCCTTGATTTGATTTGTTCCGAACAGGCAATGCAGGTGGATATTCCGAGATGGTGCGGCGAAAAAGCGGATATTCTGAAGCTTTCGGGCACGATAAATCTCGCCTATAATGGCTCTGTTTTTGTGAAGGAGGGGCTGGGGTATATGCTTTCCTTTGATAAGCTGGCAGATACAGGCGCGGACAGTGAGTTGTGTTTTCGCCCGCTCACACCGCCTTTAGAAACCAAAATGTATGTGATATGGAAAAAGTATCAGGTGTTTACCCCTATAGCAGAGCTGCTCCTCAACGAGCTGAAAGCGCAATTATATAAATAGTGGGTACACAAATGCTGGAGCAGTCGTCAACAATATTCCATAGATAAGGAAGGCCGGACTTATTTGTCCGGCCTTCCTTATTGCCCAGTCTACGCAGAAAAAGCAGTCAATGGGGCTTTGGGTGTTCAATTTGTATTTTTGTCAGGAATCAAAATGTTTTCTGCTCCCGGAATGCCAAGCCGGGATAAAATATTCAAATTGCTGCAAAGTTCATAGTGCATCAAATCCTCCAGTTTGGCGGAGAACTGGGGGAAATCTGTTTTTTCCAAAGCTTCAATCAGCTCATCATAATAGGGGGCGTATATGGCATTGATGGCTTCTTGGCTTCCCTTCATGCCTCGGAGCGCATAGCCCCAAAAGTTCTGCCGCAGCAGCTCGGAGTAAACGGTTTGTATCGTTTGAGAAGGGGCGCGTTTTGCAATCAAATCCAGCACAAAATAGGACAGGGTTTCGCCGCGCAGCCACTGTCTTTGCTCTTTTAGCTCATTGCACAACTTACCGGCCGCAGCGGCATCAAGCGAGGAAAGCGTCAGCATAGATACCTCCCTGCAGGACAAGACGAATACCTGGAGTCCTTCCGCCATACCCAAAAGCCGGCGTTGGAGAACAGGCTTGGTAAAATCGCTGTTCTCTGTGGCTTTGTCAAACGGCAGGACCTGTGTACCCACATATTTTGCCGCCTTGATGGCCCCAATACTGCCAAGAAGCTCAAGCGCCCTTCGAACCGTGCTTACCGAAACATTCTTTTGTTCTGCAAGCTCCTTTTGGGAAGGAAGCAGGCTGCCGACGGGATAAATCCCCCTGCTGATGGAGATGAGCAGTTCCATGGCAAGCGAATAGCACAGCTGCCGGCCCTTTTTGTAAGAACTCCAGGTAAAGGTTACTTCCTTTTCAAGAGAAGGCGTGGTGATTCTGGCCTCATAAAACCTGGTAAGAGCTAAGGTCAGCCGCTCGAGTGATTGATCCATCGCAGCACGCAGCGCAGGCCAGTCCGCATTTTGGCAAAGCGACAGAACCTCCGGCAGATAATCAGCAGCTCCATCGAAGTACTGCAGATTTTCTTCGACGCTGAAAAAAGGATTTTGCAAAAACATGAAGACCTGCCAGACAAGACGCATGAGCAGTGTGTTTCCGAAAGAACTGTATTTCTGATTGAGGTGCTCCAGCATCGCGTAAGGAGCCATCGCCGTGTTTTTTTCATGAAGAAGCTGTTCCATCGCTTGCAGTGTCTCCAAGGATGCGTGTTTCAGTCCAGTCCACTGGGCGTTGCCGAACAGAGGCTGCATGGCTCTTCCAAGATCGATCATCGCATGCTTGCGTGCGGCAAAAAAGGTTTGGATAAATTCTTCTGTTTCCTGATTGCTATATTCAACCTTAACTGTGGCGCCTGCATTTTTCAACAGGGTAATATACCCGTCTTCCTTGAGTTTCAGGTAGGCGGCCCGGGCTGTATCAATCGACACGCAAAGCCGTGCGCTGGTTTCCTCTATGGTGGGCAGCTTCTCCCCATAACGATAGGCGCCAAATTGTATCTGGGTCAGCAGGACGCTATAGGCGACTTGGCGCAATTCCGTGCTGTTTTTCAAACCGGGTCCCCCATTTTCAATGTAATACAATATATGATGAATTCAGTATACCATTTTTAAAGCCGCGTTTCTACAATCTTTTATACCGTTCGGCTGACGGTTGCTATTTTTGCAGTTGTTTGCTATACTTAAAATAAATATGCATGTGAACAATAAGGCGGTTTTTCCGGCCCGCAAATTTTGATTGTACTTTCTTGTGAAATTCGACCGGCAGGGCATAGTTCGAAACGGGCGGGAGCTGTTCTATGAGGATTAAAGCGACGTCAGCGAACAGGAGCGGCTGGCCACGCCAACGCTTTTGCGGCCGATATTCAAACCGCTATGCCGCGGGGGCGATTGCTTATGTATTTAAACTTATCGATGTAGCCGTGCCGCGGGGCAACGCTCGGCGAGGTTTGCGGCAATAAAAAAATTGATTGGGCGGCAGTATCAGGGAAGGGACCGTATGCGGCCGGAACGAGCGAGGGGCTAAATAGATGCGAAAAATTATGAACAATACCGAGGGCTCTCTGGGGCTAAGCCAGCGAATGAGCTTTGTCAGTACAGCGGTACTCATTATACTGATGCTCTGCTACCTGATTATGACCATCAGCAATTCCACCAGTTTGGCTGATCAGACGGAGATAATCTCGAACCATCCCTTTGAAGTGGTGATTTCCGCTGGCGATGTGAAGCTCTATGTATCGGAGATGAGCCTGCGCACCGGGCGGCTGGTACGCCATTTCAGCGGCGATGACGTGGCGTTTGCCAGAACCAAGCTGGAGGAGCTAGAACACTCACTGGATATCCCGGTAGCCGAAATCGAGGAACTGTATCTGGGCGACGCGAAAGACGTGCAGGCGCTCAAGGATACTCTGGCGCTCTTGCGGACGGAGCAGACGGATTATCTGGACTTTTGCGCCGGTTCTGATGTTACGGCGGAGGAAATCGAGACTTACGCGCAGGAGTACCTGCAGCCACTGTACGACCGGGCGCTCCAGCAGACGGAAGAGATTATTTCGATTGCACAGGAAAAAAAGGTAGGCTATGGAGTTACCGCGGAGCGGCTGCGGGTTACTAACCTAATCGGCTCTATCCTGCTGATGGGACTGATGATCGCCGTGCTGCTGGTCTCCCAATATGTTCTGCACCGGCAACGCAAGGAGCTTATTTACCGCAGCAAGCTTTTCGACAACCTTTCCCTGAGCATTGACGATGCGTTCATCATCTGGGATGCGGGTACCGGCGCCATCAGCTACCGCGGGCTTAATCTGGAGCGGATTCTGGGAAGCAGGATAGCGGACCTAGATAGCCTTTACCAGGGCCTGAAGGATGAGGATGCCCAGGCGTTACGGGAAGGAATCAGGGTTCCACAGTTTACTTCCCCCTTTGAGAAACTGGTGGAATACACCAAACCGAATAAAGAAAAACGCTGGATGCTGATCCGGGTCTATCGCACTGAGAACCTCCGCACCCCGCAGTTCATCACAGTGTTTTCCGACCGAACGGATGAAGCACGTTCCCGCCAGGCGCTGCAGGAGGCGATGCTGACAGCGGAGCGCGCCAATATGGCGAAGAGTGAATTTTTGTCCCGCATGAGCCATGAGATACGCACGCCGTTAAACGCCATTATCGGCATGACAACAATCGCGGCGGCCTCGGTCAAAGAACCCGCCAGGGTGGAGGACTGCCTCTCAAAAATCACCTTCTCCTCCAAGCACCTGCTGATGCTGATCAATGACGTGCTGGATATGTCCAAGATTGAGAGCAACAAAATGGTGCTGCAAGAAGAGCCCTTCGATATTTTTGAGATTATCAACGGCTTTGTCTCCACCGTTTATGCTCAGACAAAAGCGAAAGGAATTGAATTCACAGAAACCATGGAGGGCTTTGGAAAAGACACGGTCTTTATCGGCGACTCTCTGAGACTGAACCAGGTGCTTTTAAATCTCAGCTCCAACGCGGTTAAGTTCACCGCCCCGGGCGGGAGCATCCATCTGGGCGTTTCCCGGCATAAAATTGGAAATACCACCGATGTTCTTCGCTTTATTCTCTCAGATACCGGAATTGGTATGACAAAAGAGGCTGTGGCTCGCATCTTCCAGCCCTTTGAGCAGGCCGACGCCTCTATTGCCAAGCGCTTTGGAGGCACGGGGCTCGGCATGTCTATCACGAAAAATCTGATTACCCTGATGGGCGGCCAGATTCAGGTGGAAAGCAATCCTGGTGTGGGTACCGCCTGTATTGTGGATTTGCCCTTTAAAAAGGGGGAAGAGAGCTGTCTGCCGGAGCCTGATTTCGCTCGGCAGGGGCTGCAGGCGCTGATTGTGGACGACGAGCAGCAGGTTTGCGAACAGACCGCCGTGCTTTTGGAAAAAATCAAGATTAATGCTGAATGGCGCCTTTCCGGCTCTGAGGGCATTGAATGGGTGAAGGAGACGCACCGGGAGGGCCGGGATATAGACCTGTGCCTCATCGATTGGAAAATGCCGGATATGGACGGCGTCGAAGTAACCCGCCGCATCCGGCGGGAGGTGGGGAACGATGTTCCCATTGTGATGATTTCGGCCTATGATATTTCCGAGGTAGAGGAAGAAGCCCGGGCTGCCGGCGTCAACGGCTTCCTGCCTAAACCCCTCTACCGCTCCTCTGTGTATGCCGCCATCAAGTCGGCACTGGAGCACAAGGTGCAGCCGCTGGCAGACGGGGAGGAAAAGCCTGACGGCAGGTCTTTGACGGGCTTCCGTTTACTGATGGCGGAGGATAACGCTCTCAACCAGGAGATTGCGGCGACGCTGCTGCGCATGAACGGAGCGGCGGTAGAATGTGTAGATGACGGCCAGCAGGCGCTGGATGCCTTTCTTGCCTCAAAGCCGGGCGATTACGACGCTATCCTGATGGACGTGCAGATGCCGGTCATGGACGGCCACGAGGCCACAAGGCGTATTCGTGCTTCTAAACATCCCATGGGCCTTATCATTCCTATTATTGCTACAACGGCCAATGCGTTCAGCGACGATATTTCTGCGGCACTGGCGGCTGGGATGAATGCCCATGTCAGCAAGCCGCTGGATGTGGGAGAGCTTTGTAAAATACTAGCGGATTGCATCCGTAAAACGGATAGTTAAACAAAAAACACCTAGTCATATTATTTTCTACGTACTAAAAATAAGCTTGAACAAATAAATTACCAACAAAAAACATCCCCAAGTGTAGAAATTCCCGGGGGTGTTTTTTGTTGCTATAAATAAGTTTATTTCAAAAATACGACAGAATAAATTGAAAAAATCATATCCAAAAAGGAAATACACAAGAGGGTTTCATGATTTGAACACAGCGACGGGGTGCTCCGCTTACTTGAGATGGTTAGGCATGACTATGGACAATCATCAATTCCGGACAAAGGTAACAGCTGCCATTTTTTAAAAGTACTAGGACAATCAGGAAAAATCATATGATAGAATTGTAAGCCATCCCAATAGGGGAGGGAGTGAATGAGGAAAAAAGGGGCTTGCAATGTGATAGTACATATTGCAGATACTTTGGATGATAACACCCATGCCAACAAAGTAAGTGAATTTTATGTTCAGATTATTAAACGCAGATTAAATGAATCAGACTTATCCACTGTTGAAAAAATTACTGTTATCGATAAAATCATTGAAAATTTGAAGTTACAAGAGTAAACTATTGTCAAATAAATATTTGTGGGGCCGCCATAGGAGATATGGCGGCCCGCTCTTTTTCAGCTCCCAGCTTCGCAGCGCGGCAACGCTTACACCAAGCGTTTTTGCAAATCACTGCCGTCATCACTTAGCAACATTTTATTGCCATAGGTGTGGTGGCGGAAACCGGCCGTTGCAGGGAACAAAGCTGTTTGTAAGAACCGCTATAAGCCGTTCGCGCGGAGAGTCAATAATACGGCATCCCATTACACCGCAGGCGTTGCATCCAAAGCCCATGCACATGGATAGGGTAATATACGCTGTTTGCGCGGTTCAAAAGTCGCAAAAAGCATAAAAAAACAAACCAAAGCATAATTTTAGAAAGTACGATTTAAGCAAAACTAAAGTTAAAACCACCCTACATAACAAGGAGAATACCATGAGCGGTCCGCCTGATGAACAGAGAGATATTTATAATAAAAATGGAACGGTTATCGTAGTAGAATCAACATATTCTTCAGATGGGCGAACATTAAAAGAAATCATAATAAATATATTGTCTAAATTGCAAGGAATATAAAACAAACGTATGTTTATATCTCATTTGCTACAATATTTGTTACAAGACAGCTATTGTAGGTTTTCAAGTGCAAAGGGGGAGTAAAATTCTTGAAAGCCAAACAGCAAACATATAACGCCGCCCTTTATATGCGTTTGTCAAAAGACGACGGGGAAATAGAGAGCGCGAGCATTGGCACACAACGGAAAATGCTCCGCTTTTATGCAAAAGAAAACAATTTCCCTGTGTATGATGAATATATAGACGATGGAGTAAGCGGTACAACCTTTGAACGGCCGGATTTCCAAAGAATGATTAGTGATATTGAATCCGGCCATGTCAATCTTGTAATAACCAAAGACCTTTCAAGGCTGGGGCGCGACTATATCACCGCCGGAGAGTATACGGAGTTTTATTTCCCAGAGCACGGCGTAAGGTATATTGCCATTAACGACGGCTATGATTCCATTGACGAATACAATGATATTGCCCCATTTAAAAATGTTGTCAATGAAATGTATGCGCGGGATACCTCGAAAAAGATACGAAGCGCTTTTCAGACAAAAATGAAGGACGGGTGTTATATAGGTAATTTTGCTCCATACGGGTATATGAAGGATCCGCTCAATAAAAACCATCTTATAATTAACCCCGAAACAGCGCCCATAGTCAAAGAGATATTTTCCATGGCGGAGCAGGGGGAGCCGCCCGCTGCGATAGCAAAGCATCTCAATAACAGCGGTTTCCTCACTCCCGCTTTATACCGCTGTTATAAGTATCCCTATCTAGACCCCGGCGTATATACACAAAGAAAAGAATGGACGTCTTCTGCCGTATGCAAAATGCTGCGCAATATTGTGTATATAGGGCATACTGCTCAGGGCAAAACAACAAAGGTATCCTTTAAAAGCAGAAAAACGCTTACTAACCCGCCAGAGGATTGGATTATAGTCAAACATACCCATGACCCTATCATTAGTGAAGAGCAATTCAACACTGTAAGGAACCGCAGTATATCAAGGAAAAGCTCACCTCATAGCGGCTTTAGGAATATCTTTTCTGGAATTGCAAAATGTATGGACTGCGGAAGGAATATGTCAACCACGAACACAGGAGGGAAAGGAGCCGTAAGCTTGGTCTGCGGCGGATATAAATTATATGGGCGGAGGGAGTGCACAAACCATTTCATCGATTACAATATGCTTTATGAAATTGTCGCTTTTGAAATTAAAAAGCACATATCTCTTTTGCAGTGGGACAAACAATCTATCTTACAGGAAATGCAGCGTCATGTTCCAAAATATGAGGCGGGCACTGAATACCAGAAACAAATCTCGGTGCTAAAAGCAAGAGACAGGGAGCTCGATGTAATAATACGGCGCCTCTACGAAGATAACCTTTCCGGAAAGATAAATGACGAACGCTTCCGCCGCCTGCTTTCTGCATATGAGCTGGAGCAAAAAAATATTGCCGGTCAGGTTCAAAGCTTATCAAAATGCATCCCGACAGAAGCTTCAGGCACAACCATAGAATCACATAGTTTACTTAATGATTTCACAGGCCTAAAAGAGCTTACGCCAGAGCTGCTTCATAAATTAATCGACCGGATTGAAGTAGGGCAGGGGTATTTTGACAATGGCCTCGCAAAGCCTGGACAAAAACACCAGACGATTCGGATATATTATCGTTTTAAGAGATAACAGCCAATGCGCAATAAAACGATTCAAAAATGGTCTTGCAGCCCCTTTTTATCCTGCATATTGGGAACTAAAGCTCGGATTGTTGCTATTTCATAAAAAATATGGTAAAATTTTTACCATATTGTTATGAGGAGGAGCTTTATGACGAAAAAAAGGGAATCTGGAATAGAATTGCTGCGCATCATTGCAATTGTACAGGTCATTATTCTGCATACATATTCCTATGCCTCAGTTGGGAACGCGGCGTTGGAAATTAATCAGGCGGCTTCTGGCTTTGCAAGCCTTTTCTGGTCGTTTTGCCGTACGCCTGTCAACGTGTTTATATTGATAACCGGTTATTTTTTGGTAACGTCTGCCTTTGATTTAAAAAAGAATATAAGAAGGGCTACTAAGACATACTCCGCTATGCTCTTTTATTCCATTATCATTTCCTTGGTCTTTTTTATTGCTGCTCCCGTGTTATTTACAGAAAAACCAGCAAATTTTTTCAGGGCGTTTCTGCCCTTCTTTTCAAGAGAATGGTACTTTTTAACCGACTATATCATTATTTTGCTTTTATCGCCGGTCATCAACGCAGCGATTACGAAAATCGATAAAAAGACTTATTTATGGCTGCTCGGCATATTGTTTGTCGTTTTGTCCGTCTGGCCTACCGCAGCGGAAATGGCGCCTTTCAACCAGGTCATCAGCGTAACCAAAATAGTAGATACCGAATTTGGCAAGAGCCTGTTTAGCTTTCTTTTTATGTATATCCTCGGCGGCTTTATCCGGCGCTTTACATCCCCAAAAAACAAGCCGCAAATTAAATACCTGCTAGCCTTCGCCGGCCTATGCATACTCGATTTTTCAGTGGACCTGCTGCTTCATAATCATCCATCTGTATATTCTGATGTATACGGAATGTTTAATAACCCGCTTGTTGTCATTGAATCGGCCATGCTGTTCCTGTATTTCAGGGATATGAGGTTCCAAAATAAATGGATTAACCTGCTTGGCGGAACAACGCTGGGTGTTTATGCGATTCATGAGCATCATCTTTTCCGTACGTGGATTTGGAATATTTTCAATTTTGAAAGAAACGGTTTTATTGTTTCAGAGCTGTTTATTTTACAAATTGTGATAACCTGCGTTGGGTTATTCCTGGTATTAGCTTTCATTGAAATCCTCAGGCAAAAACTGTTTCAGTTTATTGAACATTTCTATCATAGCCGCAAACAAAAAGCAGCCAGCAAAATTATAGAATAAATTTTAAAAAATGCCTTGCCCCTGTATAACGGGCAAGGCATTTTACTTTTATAGGCATAAAACAGGCTAATTTTTTAATTTATCTATATCAACCTGTTTTTGGAACTCGTGCACCTGTTCATAAATTCTCCGGCAGTTGTCATGATCATCGTAATGGTAAAAATCTTCCACACGTGCAACGTATTCCGGTTTCATAACACAATTGTTTTCCATATATTCGCAAAGAAGCTCGACAAGATGCTCACTTTCGGTACAAATCTCACCAAAGCCCATCGTATCATAAAAGAAACAACCGTCCTCATAATGCGCGGGCAGCTGGGAGGGATGAAAATAAACAATCGGCTTTTTCATATATGCAAAGTCGAATTGTACACCGGAGTAATCGGTCACCATCAAACTGGACTGCGTGAGCAGCGCTTCATAGCTGATATCAACCGCAGGAAGCACCTCCACTTCGCTGTTTGAGGTGAAATCCTTTGCCTGGCTGGTTAAAATTGGGTGAAGCACATATTTAATTTTATAGCCGGTCCTCCTTGCTGTGGAAAGCAGCTTTTCATTATTAATCAAATTATTATAAATATGATAATAGGTTGTATTTTTAAAGTCAGGATTGTAGTCACGGACTTGTCCCTCGCTGGCGGTTACCGGCATGGCGTTATACATTCTCCATGTTGGAGAAAGCATAATCTGGCGTTGGTCGTTATTAATCAGGCCGTCGTACCTGGCGATACCCGTCAGCTTGATAATATCAAAGCCTTTATAGTTATAAGCGTGATGGTTCAGATTTACCGCCTCGTATTTTGAAGCAATAAAATACATTCTGGTATTATCGACAATACGCTGCTGTGCCATCGCGCACTTTTGTACCGACAGCCCATGCTGCAGGCACATAGATGGGAAGTTGCAGAAATCCCTGATAAAGCGGGAGCGGTCCAGGTTATAACCGTTAAAGGGGAAGACATGGGAATTTGTAATTAAGGCAATATCCGTATGCAAAAAAATCAGGCGGTGCTTTACAGATTTGTTTATGACCGGCCGAAAACCATCTTTTTTCAGCTCATGATATTCTTTCGCGTTTTTGTCGATGATATAATATTTCGTTATTCCATCATTAAATTTCCCGCTGTACCTGTACAGATATTCAGCGCTGTCGCCGCCTTTATACATTTTGTCATACATCAGCCATATTTTCTTTTTATAAAAAAGAGGTTTTGTTAGCCAATATAAAACACGCAGGGCAAAGCCCTTTTTACTCTCTTTGAAGACATAAGGAAGATACGACAGCTCCCTTATGAGCGTATTATGCCAGGAAGCTTTGCGGATAACAAGCTCTTTCCCCTCCTGACTGCATACATAACGGTTGAACCTCCAATATGAATTTTTGGGCAGGGTCGTGAGCTTTGACCAATGGCCCACATATGATAATTGCATCGGTGCTGTCGTATTGCCATATGATGCAAAAAAAGCAATGCTTTGTACAGGCAGGCTTTCATCCAGTTCTAACTCTATATGGAACGTAAATTTTTTATAGGCGCTGACGCCGAAATATTTCGTGAGAGAGTAACGGTCGTTGTATTCCAGCGGGTATTTATGGTGTTGGAACACAGCATACAGATTCAGTTCATTGGAACTGAACAATTCCCTGAAAGAGCCGTCAATCATTATTTTTCCATCGCGGTATTCCATAACATGGATTTCAATTCGCTGGGACGACATCGCGACGATATGGATATTATTGAAATTCAAATACAGCTCCTGGTTGCCTTCCACCTTATTATAGGGCAGTTCTTTATCCAGTCCGTATTTTAACTGCAAAAACATTTTAGATGCGTCCAGGCTGTAGGCCAGTATTTTTGAGCGGTCTTTTTGCAAAATAATATCATCGTCTATATACGACAAAACATCTTTTGTAACCGCGAAAAATTCTGCGAGTTCTTTCTGGTTCATGTTTTTCTTGTTGCGGTTATCCAGGTTTGATAGGAATCTCGCCTGAATCTGATACATCGCAAAAAACTGCACTAGACGCGAAACCTGTTTGTCTGTTTTTTTATACTGTTCCAGCAAAGGCAGTAAAAAGGTGCGGAAGGAAGGCGTATACCAATTTTTATCGTTAGCTGGAAAGTGATAAAGAAAATTATCCTCCTGCGGCGCATAAAAATGGTAATCGCCCTGGCTTGTAACCGCAAACCGGGGATGTTTATGCTGTATGGAGATGACGGCTTCCAGCCCAGCCTGGTTATAGGGGAGTGTTTCATTAAACGAAACCTCTTTTAATACGTCTGTACGAAAAAGCGCGCCATGCAGGGAAAGCTGTAAATAGTCAGGATGCTGCTGCGTACTTACTGGATGCTTTTGCAAAAAACGTTCGTTGTTTGTAAGGCTGGCTTCATCCCTGTCAAGGTAGGGGATAAAGCAATACGACTGAACAGCAGCAAAAGGGAGCTTGCTTTTCTCTAGAACCGACAGGCATGAATCGGTAAAATCTTTACTGAGCGTATCTCCGCAATTTAAGAATACGCAATATTGACCCCTGGCTTTTTGAAGCGCCGCTGCACATGCGCCGCCGTAAGAATACGGTTGGACCGGTACGCGCGTATAGGAACCGTCATTTTTAATTTGTCGGCACTGGGCATCGTCCGCAGCAAGAATTACATCAGCTTTCATTCGGTCTGCAAAACTTTGATGGCGGATACTCCGCAGGGTTTTATTTAACGCCTCTGCTGATTCAAGTCCCAGAATAATAAATGAAATATCATGTACCTGCATATGTTCCTCCTAAAAGAACAGAATTCGTAATATTATACCATAAATCCGCCCTTTTTTAAAGTTTATGTAGTTTCCAGTGCAACATTCGTATACATAGATAAAAGTAAATACCGCTTCCTTTGCCATCTGGTAATTTTGTTGCAAGCTTTGGGTTTTCAGTACAAAAAAACAGACTGTAAAAATCAGGCGCAAACCATTCGGAAGCATAAATTTCTCCATGCACATGCTGAGGGCCTGCTTGCCGTGCGCGTTTGCTTTTCTGAAAAACTTATCCATATTAAAAGCAATGCGGGGAAGATAGCCAACGTCCTCCAGCAGTGTAAACAACGGAAAAAATATTGCCATAGGAGGCAGCATAACAGACACAACCCAGGCGGTTGTTCTAAAGATACCCGCTAAAAGTAAATCCTGCAGCCACTGCGGCGAATGTATCCACACCATAAAGGCGCCCAGCTGCTCTTCCAGCCAGGAAAAAAGGCTGGACAGCAAATCGGATGGGTAATTGGCCCCTACAATGGTAATCCAGAAAATCAAACCCAAAAGCAATAGCATAATGGGAATTCCGGTTGATTTGGAAGTAAGGATTTTATCAATTTTCCTGTCCCGGCTGTTATATGACGGGTTGAGCAGGGTGACGCATTGCTGGTAAATCGCTTCGCTGCGTTTTACGATTCCCGCGACGATTTTGTCTTTAATGTTATCGTTATGTATCCCTCGTTTTTCCAATTCGTCCTTGGCCTGTGCCACGCAGCCGTTGATTTTTTCCATTCCGTCTTTTTCAATCTCATAACACGAAAAAATCCGTTCGCTTAAATCCTGGTCCGTATCGAGCAGCTTCAGGCTCAGGAAACGCGGAAGAATGCCGCCGGGAACATATTTTTTTATCTGCGGCTCCACAATTGACACCGCATACTCCGTATCTTCATCGTAATGAAGAGCGATATGAAATACTTTTTTTTCTTTATAAACGACCTGTTTTACCGCCTCGCACAGGGCGTCGAGCCCTTTACCGCTTCGCGCGCTCGTTCCGACAACAGGAACGCCAAGCTGTAAAGACAATTCGTCGAGGTCTATCTTTATCTGCTTTTTCTTTGCTTCGTCCAGCAGGTTTACGCATACAACCACATTTTTTGTGGCTTCTAAAATCTGGAGCACCAGGTTCAGATTACGCTCCAGGCACGTTGCGTCTACTACGACAATAACCGCATCAGGGTTTTCAAAGCAAATAAAGTCCCGTGCGACCTTTTCCTCTACAGAACTGGACATCAGGGAATAGGTCCCCGGCAAATCCACCAGCGTATACTGTGTTGCGCCGTATTCATACGTTCCGAATGCGTTGCTTACTGTTTTGCCCGTCCAGTTTCCTGTATGCTGTTTCAGTCCCGTAAGTCCGTTAAACACCGTGCTTTTCCCCACATTTGGGTTTCCTGCCAGGGCAATGATTTTTTTATCGTCACATCCCATTTACAGAATCCCTCCCGGAATGAAAAGCAGATGACCGTCAAGCAGCCATCTGCTTTTCCAGTTATTATTCGCTGTATTGAACCAATATCTTATTTGCGTCTTCATCACGCAAAGCGATAACTGCACCTCTGATATAATAAGCGACAGGGTCGCCGCTCGGACTGCGCTGCAGGGCTTCCACATTTGTACCCTGAATTAATCCCAGGTCGAGCATGCGCCTGCGCTGTTTACCGTCGGAAAGCAGTGCTGCAACGCGGCACCGCTTTCCCACAGGCAGGCTGGTTAAGGAAAACGTATTCGTCTGCATTTTATATATCTCCGTTTCGTTAGGGAATTTCCCAGAATACGCGGCGGTCTACCGCACATTCAATTATTGGATTTTCTCTTTACTACAATATGCATTTTTTCCGGCATTGTTACACCGAAAAGAGCCGCGCCCAGCATGGGCGCGGCTCTTTGTTTTTGGGGAATTCCAGATTAAGCAGCGATAAGCTCCTGGCTTGAATACTTTAATTTTTTCGGCAGTACGCCATACAGGAAAGCTACAATCACAGCGACCGCAAGCGTGTCGAAAATCTTCATGACGAAAATTCCGAAAAAGCAGGCTGGAATACGCGGCGCGTGCAGATACTGTATCGCCCAGTTATAGAAATGGATTTCCCATTGCGCAGTAGGTATACCGCCGTCCCGCCAAACGGTTACAGCCGTTGACAAAACTGCTGATACGGCGATGACAAGCACAACCGTTGGTAATATCCTCCGCCACCTGATTTTACCTTCTTTTTTCAGCAAAAGGCCGGCTATCAGCGCGGCAGCCGCGCTGACCACGTAATAAATCAGCGTTGTCCTGTCAAACACGAAAAGCGCAAGGTAAAAATTATTTGCAAGGCCGACAAGCAGGCCAGCCGCGGGCTCCAATACAAGTGCAGCGAGGACGGTTCCGGTAATGTCCATCCAGACGGGAAGGCTGAAGTGCGAGGCGAGGTTATACAGCGCAATGTTTAAAACAACGCCCAGCGCCATCACAATCAAATAGCGCGTCCGGTTACGCATGTTTTTCCTCCTCCAATCCCTTTTCCTGTTTTGGCTTCAGCCTTTCTTCCTTCTCCTTATTGATTTCTTCTAAAAAGCCTCCTGTAACAATACCTGCGGGCATTGCTATGACAGCAACGCCAAAAAGGGAAGAAATCATGCTGATAAGCTTTCCGACATCAGACACCGGATATACGTCTCCATAACCTACGGTTGTCAGCGCGGTCGTCGCCCAGTAAAGCGCGTCAAAGAAGTTGTCGAAAGTTTCCGGCTCATAGGAAAACATAGCAAGTGCCGAAACAAAAATGTATGCAAGCGCAATAACCAGAACGGAAAGAAGCGTTCTGCGCTCTTTTTTAAATACGTTTGCTACATGCACAAAGCTTTTGGAGTAATGGAACACCTTAAAGATGCGCAGCATACGTAAAATACGGAAGCCGTGCCCTAAAAGGCCGAGGGAGGGGAGAAGGGAGACGAAATCGACAATGGCAAACGGCGTAAAAGGATAGATAGCAAACGCCCATGGGGATTTGTGTTTCGATACAAAATCATGCGTTATCCAGCGCAGAATATAATCAAGGAAAAGAATATACACGGTAATGAGGTCGATTTCCTCTAAAACAGCATTGTTTTCCTTGAACAAAAGCGGCGTGATACTGACAATAGCGATAATAGAAATAAAAAAATCATAGAATTTACTGAGCGTTTCCCCGGGAGCGGCTTTTTTTACAATAGAATAAATATACGCCCGCATGAATTTAAGCCTCCCTTACCGGAACATATACGCCGAAAGCGGCATAAGGACATGCCCAAGCAGCGTCAGGGTGATAATCGAATAGAACATGACGCGCCCGAAGAATTTCGCAAAATCCCTGTCTTCGAATTTGCTGCGTATACGGTTGACGTTGATTACGGAGATTGTCACGGCCAGAATAGTAAAGATACCCCATATGTTTACATATTCGAGCAGCCCGACCTCCAGCGCGTCGGGGAGAAGGTTCGCGCCGACCATAATATTGGATACCGTGCCAAACAGCGCCGCGGGAATCATGCTTAAGGGATCGACATGATGATATGTATTGAGGAACAGCACAATCAGCACCCAAGTGCTCGTCCCGAACAGCGCGATAAAGCACTTGACATAAAGCCCCCAGTCGCTGCGGTTGAGCTCTATCTCCGTCATAAATTCATTTGTCATGACATTTTTGTTGATTTCTGGGTCGGAATGGTTATTATCATATTTTATGGTACAGACGTCCGTACCATAACGGCGCAGCTCATAGCCAGCAATATCGAGGTTTGGGTTATAGCCGCTGTTTTCGTTGTCAGCCTTGAGCACGACCTGTTCTACCGGGTAGCTGCTCTCGAGGTAAACACGCAGCTGGTGGGATTCCAGCGGGAACCTTCTCGTCCAGTAGTTCTTTGTAACGGAAATATCCGCGCGGGCCAGCTGGTAATTTTCAGCTCCGCTGTGATAGTCCTTAACCATTTCCAGCTTGTTGACCGTACCTTTGTAAACCTTGAAATGGTTCATCATATCAAGGTCGTTTTCCCCCTCCCATTTGAACCATACAAGCATGACGGCACGGAAGCTGGAGGTTTTAATGGAGACCTCCTTCAGGTTTTCAATATAAGTGCCGATTTCGACCGGCACCGCCGACCTGCTCCTTTGTGCCAGCTCTTGATTGAGTGAATCTGTTTCCGTAAACGATTTTTCCCAGTAGTCGTCCTCAGATGCCCTATCCTGAAACAGGGTAACGACCGCGTAAGACAAAAAAACGACGCCTGTCACGACAATCAGCAGAAAGCAGGCGGCAAGCCGCCTACGATGCGTCCGTTCCAATTCTCTCAGTTTCATTTCCGTGATTCTCCCGTTTGCGTGATATTGTTCTGTCCAAAATTACGCCTGTTCAGCTTCTTTTTCTTTTTTTAAGGAAGAAATCAGCTTATATACTATCGCAGCAAGGGCCGCCCCGACGAGAGGCGCTGCGATAAAGACCCATACCTGCGAAAGCGCTTCACCGCCTGCAAGCAAAGCGGGGCCGAGGCTTCTCGCTGGGTTGACAGAGGTTCCCGTAAAGGGGATGCCCAGGATATGTACAAGCGTTAGCGTAAGTCCGATTACAAGGCCGGCGACGGCATTGTTTTCAACCTTTGAGGTTACGCCGAGAATTGCAATAACAAATACAAAGGTTAAAATGACCTCGACCAACAAAGCCTGCCACATGCCGATGCCCAGCGCGCTTGCCGCGCCAAAGCCGTTTTGCCCGAGGGATTGGCTGCTTCCGAACAGTGCTGTGAGGATTCCGGCGCCAGCAATGCCGCCTAAAAACTGCGCGACAATATAGCCGAAAAATTCCTTGACGCCCATCCTGCCGGCTATCAGCATTGAAAGGGAAACAGCGGGATTGATATGGCAGCCCGAAATATTGCCGATAGAATAGGCCATTGCAACAATTGAAAGGCCGAACGCAAAAGCAATCAGCAGGGTGGAAAACGCCAGAGGTATCCCGACGCTTACACCGCCCAGCAGTGTGTTCGCAGCAACCGCGCTGCCGCAGCCGAAGACAACCAGTACCATGGTCCCAATAAATTCCGCAATTAGTTTTTTCATTGAACGTTCCTCCGTTTTTTTGTTTTGATTTAAACCCTGGGCGTTAGGCAAATATGACAATTTCCCGCAATATTCCCCAGACTTTATACATTAATGCTATAATCCCATTACAAATAATTCAATAACATTACTGTTTTCGCGGGATTTTTACCAAATTTCGGATTAGTAATTTTACATTACATATGGTATCATTTTATTGAAAATGATTCGTGAGTGAGGTTCTGTTGTGAATATTGCGATTATTGAAGATTTTAAAGAGGATGCGGATATTCTTTATCGCTTTCTTTCGGAATACGCCTTGGAAAATAAGCTTGTGGCGCAGTGTACGGTTTTTGAAAACGGGAATGATTTTTTACAGCAATTCAACGCCCATTCCTACGACCTTATCTTCATCGATATCTATTTAAAAGGGCTGGACGGGCTGGAAATCGCAAAGGAAATCCGCAAAAGGGATGAAAAATGCCTGCTTGTCTTTACAACCTCAAGCAGCGCCCACGCAATTAAAAGCTATACGGTCAGGGCTTTCGATTATCTGTTAAAGCCGATTGACCCAAAACGCCTGAAATATACCCTCGATTTATGCAGTAAGGCGTTATTTGACCATTCGCGGTATATTGAGGTGAAGGAAGGCCGGATTTTTACTAAAATACGCTTGTCCGACATTGTTTATACCGATTATTACAACCATTATATCCAAATACATACAAAGGACAGGATGGTAAAAACTTATATGCCGTTTGCCGATTTTTCCCCGATGCTCCTCGGCTATCCAAATTTTATCAATTGTTATAGAAACTGTATTGTAAACCTTGACGAGGTGGATTTTCTATCCGCTCGGGATTTCATTATGAAGACAGGGGAGAAGGTTCCAATTTCCCGTTCTGAAAAAACAAAAATCACCCAGCTTTATGCCGACTATGAATTTGATAAGCTTAACGGAGGTTAAACATTGATTGCACTGCAAGGCGTTTTTTATGTTTTAGCCAATACGGTTTTTGCCCATATTGTATTTTTCTACACCATGCGGCACGAGCTGCGTTTTTCCCTGAAAAAAACCGTATTGATTGTTTCCCTTATGATTGCGGCGGAGCAGGCGGTTCCTGTAATTCAGATAATGAGCGGTACGCCCTTGACGGAGCTTCAAAATTTTTATTTCCTGATTTCATTGCTGTGTTTTATCCCAACTACGCTTTTGGTAAAAAAGGAAGCTATATTGTCTGCGATTTTTATCCTGGTTGTTTTCGGTACGTTTCTTGATATAGCGACGCTTTTGACAGAAATACTTGACCAAGCCGACTGGATTCATGTAAGCCTTGTTTTTGGAGACAGTACGACTTTCTTTTACCAAATCTGTATGATAGTGCTATCGATTCCGTTCACGTTTCTTTTTGCTAAAAAGCTGCTGCGCCCTGTTGTTGAACGGACCTACTATCTGCGTTTCTGGCGTTACCTGTGGCTTATTCCAGGATATTTTTTTCTGCTGTTTAGATTTTCGGTCTATCCCAAGATTTTTAAAGAGGACTTTTACTGTAACCTGTCCTCTGTTATTTTGGTTGCCGTCTGGTCGCTTGGTACGCTTGTAACCTACTGCATTATTCTTGCGATGATTTATAATATCTCGCAGAACGCAGATGCCAACCTGCGTCTTGAGGTTGCGCAGACACAGACGAAAATGCAAAAGGAACAAGTTTTGCTCCTGCAAAAAAACATGACGGAAACAAGAGCCGCAAAGCATGACCTGCGCCATCATTTACGCGTTCTGCGCGGTTATGCTGAAAAGAATGACAGCGCGCAGATTATTGATTATATTGACCGCTGTTTTGACGGGCTTAAGCCCCTGGAGATTGAATCAGTCTGTGACAATTATGAGCTCGATACGATTCTCAGCTACTATATCAGCCTTGCAAGAGAACGCGGCATACGCGTAACGTACCGGGTCGCGCTCCCGTGTGTTTTACCGCTGCCGGTCAGTGACGTCTGCGTTGTTGCGGCAAATTTGCTTGAAAACGCAGTTGAGGCAAGCTCCCGCCAAAAAAACGGCAATAAATTCATCGATATCAAGATGGGAATTGCCGGCAGCAGCATGATTGCAATTAAAATTAACAACAGCTATGACGGGAATACCAAAAGAAAAGACAATCTGTTTCTTTCCTCAAAACATGATGGAATGGGCATTGGCACGCAGTCGGTCGCGCATATGGCCGAAAAATACAACGGCGTGCTGAATTTTGAGCATGAAGGCACTGTTTTTAAAGCTTCTGTTCTTTTATCCTCCTCTGATAAATAAACGATAAAAAGGGAAAAGCGGGCGATAAGCCCGCTTTTCCCTTTTTATGTAACGGGGCGGCGCGCCCCGCTCTCAGCCGCCGACCGCAGGATGGGAATCGCACCCGCTGTTCAAAATATTTTTACAGCAGCGTTCAAGGTCCTCCTTGCAGGTGATTTCCATATCACTCTGCATAATCTGCTCCTGCACCATAATCGGCATCGAATAAAAATATTCCTGTGCGGCGTTGTCAAGATTATTAATATCTGCCATTTTCATCACCTCACAATCAGTATTTGCGCAAAGTGAAAAAATATTTATATTTTAATGAACGCATCATAAAAAATATGGTATAATCATATCAAACTGCTACAGAAAAGAGAGGCGCATGGACATAGATACTTCGATTGATATTTCTCAGCAATTAAAAGAGCTTTTGGAAAAGTACCGTTTCAGTGAAGGCGTGTTAAGCAAATATCTTTCCCTTCCTGTTCCCGGTATACGGGCGTTTGCGCAGGGAGACCTTTCAGTCCTGCCGGAAAGCCACGAAGCGCGGTTCCGGATTTTTAATAAAATCGCCTTTATCTACGCCATCCCCGGAGACGGGCCGGACAAAAAGCTGCGCGCCTTTCTTCAGGTCTTACTTTCTTTTCATCATGTCTCAAAAGAAACAATCGCACGGATGTCAGGCGTCGAAAAGTCTGAAATTGAAAAATTTCTTTCCGGGTTGGAACGTGATATACTAGTGGATGAGAAATACAAGCTTGCGGTTGCGGCCATGGGCCTTCGGTTTTTTCTGAAAGAGCTGGAGCCGTAAACAGCAATGAAGCCTAACGTACAGGTGGTTGATTATGAATACAAGCATACAATACCATATTGGCCTGTCTGAGAACGAAGGCGCGCGCTATGCAATCCTTCCGGGAGACCCGGGACGGGTAAAAGAAATCGCGCAATACCTGGAGCAGCCTGCTTTTGTCGCGCAGAATAGGGAATTCACAACGTTTTCCGGTATTCTGGCGGGGAAAAGGGTTCTCGTGACGTCTACCGGAATTGGCGGCCCCTCGGCGGCGATTGCGCTGGAGGAACTCTCACATATCGGTGTGGATGCGATTATACGCGTCGGCACCTGCGGCGGTATGCAAAAGCATGTCAGCGTGGGCGATTTAATCCTGCCTACCGCCGCTGTCCGCATGGAGGGGACTTCACGGGAATATATGCCTATTGAGTACCCCGCCGCCGCCGATTTTTCTATAATAAGCACGCTTTCACAAGCGGCTAGGGAAAACGCACTGCCGTACCATACGGGCGTAATACAGTCAAAGGATTCCTTCTATGGGCAGCACAATCCAGACAGTATGCCTGTTTCTGACGCGCTTAAAAACAAATGGCTGGCGTGGACAAAAGCGGGCGTGCTTGCATCTGAAATGGAATGCGCGGCGCTCTTTACCGTGGCGGCCGTCAGGGGAATAAGAGCAGGCGCCGTGCTGACCGCACTGTGGAACCAGGAAAACGGGGAAGACAGCAAGGGCAAAATCCCAGCCTCCGATAACGCGATTCGTACAGCGGTAGATGCGCTTTCTTATATCATCAGGAACGACAAGACATGAATGAAAGCAGTATTTGCTCCCTGGATTTTTGGGAGACAGCCTATGAAAACGGCCCCCTCATAAACAGGCCGAGACGGGAGCGAAGAAACGTACCGTGTATCAATTTATCCGCTCTTTTGTTTATTTTTTGATTTTCTTTCTTACCTGTTTGTCGTATGTGTGTATTTTTCTGCATAATCATAAATGTAACATGAGTTGGGGTGTGATGTTTTGGTTATTCGCAGAAAAACGCTGGTTATTTATTCCATTATCCTTGTGGTGGCAATCACCGCGATGGCGCTAATGGGCAATGCGTTTCAGACAGTTGCGGTAAAGGCGCAGGCGACGAACGCCATTCCGGCCGCTCCAAAGCTTGTCATCGACGCGGGGCACGGCGGGGAAGACGGGGGAGCGGTAAGCGCCGACGGAACAATGGAAAAGGACATTAATCTCGATATTGCCCTGCGCCTGCAAAAGCTGCTTGTTATAAGCGGATGTGACGTTATATTGACGCGTGACAGGGACACCGCAATTTATGAGGAAGGCAGCGACAGCCTGAAATCAAAAAAGGTTTCTGACATGAAAAAGAGGCTTTCGATTTTTAATGAGGACACGGAGCAAACCGTTATCAGTATTCATCAGAATAAATTCCCGCAAACACAGTACAGCGGGACACAGGTGTTCTATTCCGGACAAAAGCAGGAGAGTAATCTGTTGGCGGAAAGCATTAGGGCGTCGGTTGTCGGGATGCTGCAGCCGCAAAATACCAGGGAAACGAAAAAGGCCGATAAAAACATTTACCTGCTCTATAATGCAAAGGTTCCCGCGGTTATTGTGGAATGCGGGTTCCTGTCGAACGAAGAAGAGCTTGCAAAGCTGAAAACAGAGGAATACCGCCAGGAAATGGCGTTTGCCATCTATTGCGGGTATCTCAATTACTATAATCAGAACCAACAGGGAAGTAACAAACAGACGGAGTGATTTTATGCCACAAAAAATGAAAAGCGTTTATATTTGTTCGGAGTGCGGATATGAATCTGCAAAATGGTGCGGAAAGTGCCCGGGCTGCGGCCAGTGGAATACGATGAATGAGGAATTCAAAGAATCCTCGAAGGTGTCTGCGGCCATTTCGAGCGTCCGCAGCTCATCCTATGCGCGCCCAATGCTTCTGCGTGAAATCAGCACACAGGATGAACAGCGCTATAAAACGGGCTCTGCGGAGCTTGACCGTGTGCTCGGCGGGGGAATCGTCAAGGGCTCGCTTGTTCTTTTGGGCGGCGACCCGGGCATAGGAAAATCGACTATACTTCTTCAAATATGCAACCATCTGGGCGGTACCCTGAAAATACTATATGTATCGGGTGAGGAATCCCGCCGGCAATTAAAATTGCGCGCGACCCGACTCAATGTAGACAGTGATAATTTATTTATCGCAACAGAAACGGACGTTGAAATCGTTGCGGAGCTGATTAGAACGGAAAAGCCTGACCTTGTAATGGTCGATTCTATCCAAACAATGAATTTAACCGAGCTTTCTTCTTCGCCCGGCAGCGTAACGCAGGTACGCGAGTGCACCAACCTGCTGATGCGTACCGCGAAATCTCTTGAAATCCCTATTATTATTGTCGGCCACGTCAACAAGGACGGCGCGATTGCGGGGCCTAAGGTACTCGAGCATATCGTCGACGCCGTGCTCTATTTTGAGGGCGATAAGCAGATGTCCTACCGAATCCTTCGCGCAGTAAAAAACCGTTATGGTTCGACCAACGAAATCGGCGTGTTCCAGATGAGCGACAGGGGGCTGATGGAAGTGGAAAACCCTTCCTTGATGCTCCTGTCAGGAAGGCCTAAGAACGTTTCCGGTACCTGTGTTGCCTGCGCAATGGAGGGTACCCGTCCTATCCTTGCGGAAATACAGGGCCTTGCAACGGCCACCGGCTTTGGAAATCCGCGCCGGATGTCTACCGGCTTCGACTATAACCGCATGTCCCTTCTGCTCGCCGTGCTTGAAAAGCGCGCCGGCTATTTTTTCTCCAACGTAGACGCATTTCTCAATGTCGTCGGCGGTTTAAGGCTGGATGAGCCCGCAGTAGACCTCGCCGTAGCAATGGCGCTCGTCAGCAGCCTGAAGGACATGCCTGTTTATGAGGACGCGCTTGCCTTTGGAGAAATCGGGTTAGCGGGTGAAATCCGGAGCGTATCGCATGCGGAGCAGAGGATAGCGGAAGCCCAGAGACTGGGCTTCCGGCGCTGTGTTTTGCCGTACCACAATTTAAAATCAATCGGCTCTGATTTGAAAGAAAAAATCGATTTAATCGGCGTGAAAAATATCCGCGAGGCTTTTGAAGCGCTCGCGGGCCGGTAATTCTTTTTCCTGCGCAATATAATAGACGCAGCCTTTTTCCGCATTGACATTCGTTACAACCGAAGCTTTTTCCAAGTTGCAATAACCGTCTTTTTGGTAAATACAGTCACAGTCGCACGGTATTAATGTCATACAATCATCTCCCTCTTCATAGCGCCTCAAAATTAAAGTTTCGAGGCAAACGCAGCGTTGAAAACGCAAAATAACGCAATCTCACATCGTTTGTAAAAGCATGCCGCAGCTTTTTAAGTAAAGAATTGCTATCTGTTTTTATAATGAAGAAACAAAGGCAAAATATACACATTGCGGGAAAGAAAATTCATTCATAAAATCTTCTTCTCATCTAATAATAAAACGGAGATAAGGAGATGGTGAGATGAAGAAATATATTGCGCTTGCGATTGCTACCGTCATAATGATTGCGGGTATTCTTTTTTCGGGCAGCGCTGTCATGCAGTCCGTGCCTTTTGTTTCCGTATATAAAGCCGCGCCTACCACAATAGAAGAAACCGTTGTCTGCACTGGGAAAGTGGAGTATTGTGAAAGCAGGGAAGCGCGCACCATTACCGGCGGAACCGTTTCAAAGGTATATGTTTCTCGAGGAGATAAAGTAAAAGCCGGAGACAAGCTTTGCGATATCGCGCTTACCTCTTCCAAAGGCAGCGAAGAAACAAAAAGCGCATTGAGCACACAGGAAATCTACCAGGCGGTGCTAAACGGGAATTACAGTGTGCTCGACAACTATGACGGTCTGCTGGAAAACGCAACGCAGCCAGACGGCTTTGCAAACGGCGAATCCATGACACAAACACTCACTGCGCCCATCTCCGGTACAGTGGAAAAAGCCGATTGCTCGGAAAATGAATATCTTTCCCCAGGGGACAGCGCTTTTTCCATTGTTTCCGACGGGGACCTCCAGGTCGTCCTACCTGTCAGCGAGGTGAAAATCAGTGACATAAAAATTGGCCAGCCCGTTAAAATTACCGGAAGCGGCTTTAAAAACAGTACCTATAGCGGTAAGGTCACATCAATTGACGATGAAGCAAAACAGACGACTACAACCGCCGGGAAAGAAACGACTGTAGACGTCACTGTTAGCATAGAAAACCCCAAGGATGACATCAAGCCCGGTTATACGGCAAAATGCTCCATTGTATCCTCTGTGAAATCGTCTGCGCTCGTTCTGCCATACCAATCGGTCAAGGCGGATGAGGACGGCAAAGAATATGTATATATATACAAAAATGGAGTTGCAGTAAAAAAGTATATTACAACGGACGGCGAATATCCAAAGGGCCTTGAGGTTATAAAAGGAATAGAGGCAAGCGACTATATTATCACCAATCCCGACGGCGTGCGAAACAAGGCTGCCGTAAAGCTTAACCAACAGAGTAACGCTTCAGAAAGCGCGGTGGAAGGCAATGCTTGATTTGTTGTCCGGCGCGCTTAAAAACATTTGCAGGAAAAAGGGCAGGAGCTTTCTTACGATGTCCGGAATTGCAATCGGCGTAACTTCCGTTATTATTATAAGCTGTATCAGCTCCTGTGGAACTTCCGCTGTCAATAACGAGCTTGACAGCCTGGGGCTGGGCGGTCTTACTATCAGCGCAAAGGAAAACTCAGATTCGCCGCTATCCGACGACGAGCTCCAGACAATCCGCAGTGTGCCCGATGTCAAGGACGCGACGCCTGTATTAATACAAACGACCCAGGTATACAGCCAGAATGAAAAGCAGAGCGCTTTCGTATGGGGAATCGATTCTGATGCGGGGGATACCGTTTCGCTTCAGCTCTTATACGGCCGTTTTCTGAATAAATCCGATATCGGCAGCTGCGCGAAGGTATGTATGGTCGATAAAACCTTTGCGCAGTCTATTTATCAGCGGGATAATATTGTTGGCAAGAACATCTCAGTCCAATGCGGCGCCGTAATGGAGGAATATAAGGTAATCGGCGTGATAAAGACAGGAAGCGGCCTGCTGCAAAACGCAATGGGAACCTATCTCCCAAATTTTATTTACGCCCCATATACCACAGTACGGGAAGCGACCGGAACACAGGGCTATCATCAAATTATAACCCGTGCGAGTGACGGGTCGGATTTGGACGCACTTGGAAAAAGTATTGTGCGAAAACTGAATGATACCTCTGGTTTGGACGACGGATATACCGCGAACAACCTGGCAAAGCAAAGGGATATCCTGCTCAATATTCTCGATATCGTCACCTTAATCCTGACCTGTGTGGGCGCGGTTTCCCTGATTGTGGCGAGCTTAAGTATAATGACGGTCATGCTTGTATCCGTAAGCGAGCGCACAAGGGAAATTGGAATTAAGAAATCAATCGGTGCAAAAAAAACAACAATTATGCTTGAGTTTCTTTCAGAAGCCGGCTTGATTTCTTTGCTCGGCTGTTTAGTTGGGGTTGTGTTGGGCCTTGCGGTTTCTTTTGCCGGTGCAGGCATGTTTCAAATGACCTTGAATCTAAACGCAGGCGTTTTACTGTTTACGTGTGTATTTTCCCTGTTGACTGGTGTCGTCTTTGGCGTATATCCGGCAATGAAGGCCGCTAATCTTAAACCGGTGACAGCCTTGAGAAGTGAATAAATATATTTAATTTTTTTGACTTGTAACTAAAAAGGTGTAAATTATTATCATGCATTTTTTATTTGACGCGAACCTTCCGCAGTCGCCTGTACTAACGGTTATAATATCAGGTGAATACCCGCGTTTTATCAATAGGGTAGAGGAGTTGGGAATCCGTGCAGTTCAAACGAGGCCCTGTTTTTCAATGCCTTTTCCTGAGCGTTATCACGCAGATATGCAATGCCTGTATTTGGGGCGGGAGCAGCTCATAGTCTTAAGGGAATGCCGTGCGCTCCAGGATAGGCTTAGAGAAAGAGGCATTCCTTTTATTAAAGCAGTAAACAATATAGCCGCCAACGAATATCCATATCATGTTTTGCTGAACAGCCTTGTTATGAAGCGGCATATTTTCTGCAATAAAAAGTATGCCGATCCAAAAATTTTAGAAGTTTGCGAAAAAAATAGCATAGAGATTATCACGGTGCGGCAAGGGTACGCACGATGCTCCGCAGCAGTTATTTCAGAAAACGCGTTGGTAACGGCAGATGAATCAATTTACCGCTCCGCTGTTAAGCTGGGGTACGATGTTTTAAAGATACAAGAAGGCCATATTAAGCTTCCGGGCTTTTCACATGGATTTATTGGAGGCTGCTGCGCATTGCTGGAAAGCGGTCAGCTATTTTTTACGGGAGATATAACACAGCATCCGGATTATGATGTCATTAAAAATTTTGCGCGAAATCACGGCGTATATCTAAATTCGCTGGACAAATGTGAACTTACGGATATTGGCGGCATGGTTTTATTAACGGAAAAAGAAGAATAACTATGTTTGTGACTTTATCGGTTATAAGAAAAATTTGCAGTTATGTGTTAGCTGCTATATAATTATTAGAGGTCAGGAAAGCAAACTAAATTTAACGTGAGGTAAAATTGGCGTTATCTGATATAGGGAACACGCACAAAAAAACAGAGCGACATATACAAAATTAATATTTTGTATATGTCAGGGGAGGAATTACAGTTTTTTCTTTCCCTGTATGAGCTGTTTTGTTAGATAAAAGCCGATTTTACCTCACGTCTTAATTTACCTTGTTGTTTTCCTGACATCCAGATAGTTATATATCAACTTTCGGACATCTGCAAATACTTCCTGCACAGCGGCAAGCTTTGCATAATCGCAACGGATGGAAAACGAACTGATACAAAAACAAAATATAATTTTGTTTTATAAAAAGTGCGATAATGAACAGCACATGAAATTTATTGAAGACAACGCATCATATTACTCAAGCAGCAGATTTTCCAGTTCATTTTCTTTTCTGCGCTCCAAGGATTATATATCATATCGTTCTTCCATAAACACAGAAACCCAATCGTCTAAATATAAATCCGCATTATATCACTTTTTAAGAGCGAAGGCCGCAAGGCTTCGCCTTTTGTCTTTACAAGCGGTTGTTTTTTGAGTATAATAGAAAACAAATGTATATAACAATATGAGGTTATAAAAATGTACTTTTTAATTTTTATTTTAGCTATTATAATAATACCTGTTATTGTAGTTCAGGCGAATAAAAGTTCACAAAAAAAGAAAAGACCACCTAGCTTTACATATACAAATTATCAAGCACCACAGCCACAAAAACAACCACAAATTAATTTTCAACCTATGAATAATGGAGTTTATCCATACAGAAAAAATAATTTACTGACTACTAATGAACGATTATTTTATCAAAGGTTAAAGCCAATAACAGATAAATATAATTTACATATAATTAGTAAAGTAAGAGTTGCGGACTTGGTTCTTCCCTTTGACCATCTAGATAAACGAGATTGGCAATTTTATTTCAACAAGATAAAATCAAAACATGTGGACTTTGTTTTATGTGACCCCTTCAATTTACAGCCTAAACTTATCGTTGAACTAAACGATGCAAGCCATCAAAGAACAGATAGAAAAGAACGTGACCTATTTTTAAATAATGTATTCGTAAAAGCTGGAATCCCAATAATTTATGTAATGAACACGAATGAAATTGAAACACATATTTGCAGAGAATTAAATATTAAAAAAGAGACGATACAAAGTTAAAAGATAAAACCGCAAAGCCCCTGCCCTATTTTTCTTTAATTTGCAGTTTTTAGATTAATAAGCTATAATTATAAAAAGTAAATAAAGAAAAAGAGGTAAAATCGGCTTTATCTAATACAAGGAATTCCTTACCCATAAGAGCTGTTTTGTTAGATAAAAGCCGATAGATATTCAATTGAACGATTATATAAATGAAGCTCCGGCGCTTCTAAAGGATTTCCTCGGATATATGCAGACTGTTAAAGGAAAATCTCCCGCAACGGTCGATGAATACTACTCCGACCTGCGTACCTTTTTCCGGTATTTAAAAAAAATGCGCAAACTTGTTCCTGGCGATATGGATTTGCAGGAGATTTCAATTTCTGATATTGATTTGGATTTTATCAAAAGTATTACCTTGACGGATATCTATATCTTTATGGACTATGCCATGCGCGAGCGCGGAAATAACGCGGCCACTCGAGCACGTAAAACCTCTAGCATACGTTCTTTCTTCCATTATTTAACCAATAAGAAATGCCTGCTCTCCATTAACCCCGCTGAAGAACTGGAGGTTCCCAAAAAAAAGAAAGCGCTCCCTAAGTTTTTAACTCTGGAGCAAAGCCTGGAGCTATTAAATGCCGTAGATGGAAATTATAAAGAACGGGACTACTGCATTATTACATTATTCCTAAACTGCGGTATCCGCCTTTCAGAACTGACAGGGCTTAACTATTCCGATGTACACATAGATGAGCGCACAATGAAGGTCACCGGCAAGGGCAACAAGGAACGCATTATCTACCTGAACGACGCCTGCATCGACGCGATTAGGCAGTATTTGAAGGTACGCCCTGTCGATGGTGTAATCGATAAAAAAGCGTTGTTTATCAGCCGGCAAAACCGGCGGATGAGCCCCAAAACCGTGCAGGCGATGGTATATAAATATCTGGAAAAAATAGGGCTGGATTCCAACGGCTACTCCGTACATAAGCTGCGCCACACAGCGGCTACGCTAATGTATCAGCATGGTAATGTGGATATCAGGGTGCTGAAAGAAATTTTAGGCCATGAAAATTTAGGTACAACGGAAATTTATACCCATCTGACCAGCAGCCACATGGAGCGCGCGGCAAACGCAAGCCCTCTCGCCCATGTCAAGCCCAAAACCAAAAAAGACAGCGGCAACAACGGCAAGAATTGATAATTTCCCGTTAAAAAGCGCTATAAATCAAAACGGAACTTTGGTTAAAAGGTTGACCAAGGTTCCGTTTTTTAATTCAATTAAATATCATTTAAATATCATTTCTCAAAAGGTCTTCATAGCTTTCGCGTTTTACAATCAGCCGCGCTTTTCCGTCCTTAACCATTACAATGGGAGGCTTCTGGATTCTGTTATAATTTGACGCCATAGAGTAGTTATAAGCGCCTGTTGAAAGCACCGCCAGGATATCCCCAGGCTGCGCTTTGGCAATCGTCGTGTTTTCCTGAATTAAATCGCCGCTTTCACAGCATTTTCCCGCAATTGTGACAACTGCGTCTGCGGGCTTGTCCGCCTTGTTTGCTGTAATTACCGTATATTCCGACTGATAAAGTGCATAGCGGATGTTGTCGCACATACCTCCATCGACAGAAACATACGTTCGAATGTTTGGTATTTCTTTTACTCCGCCAACCGTATACAATGTAATCCCGGCTTCACCGACGATAGAACGCCCCGGCTCGATATAAATAAACGGAACGGGAATCGCGTGTTCCTTCGCTTTTGCTTTTACCGCCTGGGATACGGCCATCATATAATTGTCGTAGGCCGTGGGCGTATCCTTTTGCGTATACTGAATTCCAAAACCACCGCCCAGATTGAGCTGAGTAACGGCATGGCCAGTCTGGACCTTAATATCGCTGATAAAATCCATCATGATTTCCGCAGCCGTAACAAACGGCTCAATATCGAAGATTTGTGAACCGATATGGCAGTGCAGTTCGGTAAGCTCCACATTTTCATATGCAAGCGCCCGTTTGACCGCAGACATTGCCTCGCCTGTTTCGAGCGCAAACCCAAATTTGGAATCGATTTGCCCGGTACGGATAAAATCATGCGTATGGGCGTCTACGCCCGGCTTGATACGCATAGAAATTTTCTGCACCTTCCCCATCTGGCGGGCCATATCATTGAGCCGGTCAAGCTCATAGAGATTATCGACGACAATTTTCCCGACGCCAAGCTCCAGCGCCATGCTGAGCTCTTCATTTGTCTTATTATTTCCGTGGAAATGTACATTTTCCATTTGGAAACCCGCTTTGCTAGCGGTATACAATTCGCCGCCAGATACGACGTCGAGACCCATATTTTCTTCCTTTATAATCCGGCAAAGCTCCAGGCAGCTCAAAGCCTTGCTTGCGTAGAGAGCCATTCCTTTTGCGTCATAATGGTTTTTGAAGGACTTTACATAGGAGCGGCAGGTGTCTCTGACGGTTGTTTCATCAATAACATAAACCGGCGTGCCGTATTCCTTCGCTAGCGCAACCGTATCGCAGCCGCCAATTGTCAAATGCCCTTTTTCATTTACCTGCAGGCAATTGTTTACAAACATCTTTCCCATTCCTTTCAAAATCAGCCTTTATTCGCCGGAATTTGGTGATTCCTGCTTTTTCTGATATTTTTCGACCTGTTCTTCGATATATTGCTGTATTTCTTCTTTCCCATCCCCGTTTAATGCGGAAAAAGGGAAAAGCATAATATCAGGATAACCGGCCAGCTCGGTTTTAAGCGCCTCTTCCCTGTTTTTTAATTCCGTTTTATTGAGCTTATCCTTTTTTGTCAGTACGACGATAAAGGGAAAGCCGTTCGTATAAAGGAATTCAATCATATGCATATCGTCTTTTGTAGGCGGATGGCGCAAATCGACAATCTGAACGACCGTGCAGAATTGCCTGTCCTGCGCAAAATACCCTTCTACAAGCTCTGCCCAGCGCCTTTTCTCGGCTTGGGAAACCTTTGCGTAGCCGTAGCCCGGCAAATCCACCAAACGGAAATCACCGGCATGAAAAAAATTAATGGTGCCGGTTTTTCCCGGCGTTGCGCTCACACGCGCAAGCGCCTTACGGTTCACAAGCTTGTTAATCAAAGATGATTTTCCTACATTCGACCTGCCGGAAAAAACAATTTCCGGCATAGTGGAAGGCGGCAGCTGTTTTGCGGTGCCTGCCGCGGTTTCAAATTGGGCGGTATTGAAATTCATCTATCGCCCCTCCGTTCTGTTAGATTATTGCGGAATCCTATTCATTACCGTACCGAGTGTTTTAGTCTTAGGCAGGATTGGTTCTTTTTTTTCTTCGTCTGAGGGCTCTGCCGGAACCAATGCGCAGGAGAGCGCTTCCCGGAAATCCCCGACCGGTACAAATCGCAATGCGTGCTTTACGGTCTCGTCGATTTCTGCCAAATCCGGTTCATTCTCTTTCGGAATAATAACAGTATTGACGCCAAGCCGGTAGGCTGCCATCGATTTTTCCTTTAACCCGCCAATTGGAAGAATCCGCCCGCGCAGGGTAATTTCCCCGGTCATTGCCACATCGCTTCGTACGGGCGTATTTGTCAAGGCGGATACAAGCGCTGTCGCCATGGTAACACCCGCGGACGGGCCGTCCTTTGGTACGGCTCCCTCGGGCGCATGGATGTGTATGTCATATTTTTTGTAGAAATCGTCTTCAATATGCAGCTGCGAAGCATGGCTTCGGACACAGGTGACGGCAGTCTTGGCAGACTCCTTCATGACGTCTCCGAGCGAACCGGTCAGCTCAATCTTTCCGCTGCCGTTAACCACCGCAACCTCAATGGGAAGTGTCTCCCCGCCTACCGAGGTCCAGGCCAGTCCGTTTGCTACGCCGACTTCGTCAATTTTGCTTAACACGTCTGTTTTGAATTTCCTGGGCCCAAGCAGGTTTTCCAAATCGTCCTTGCCAATATTTACGCGCTTTGCTTCCCCATTGACAATCTTCACCGCCGCTTTTCTGAGCAGGTCGGTCATCCTTCTTTCCAGGCTTCTTACGCCCGCTTCCCTGGTATAGCTGTCAATCAGGTCATAAATCGCGTCGTCTGACAGGCGGAACGTCCGGCCGTTCAATCCGCAGTTTTTCATCTGCTTTGGCAGCAAATGCTTCTTTGCAATTTGAAACTTTTCTTCCCGTGTGTAGCTAGCAAGCTCCATCACGTCCATCCTGTCGAGCAGGGGTGCCGGAATCGCGCCCATGTCGTTTGCCGTTGTGATAAACATGACATTGCTCAAATCGAACGGCAAATCGATGTAATGGTCGTGGAAAGTGCTGTTCTGCTCAGAGTCAAGCACCTCAAGCAGCGCGGAGGTTGGGTCGCCTTTATAGTCGTTCCCCAGTTTATCTACCTCGTCCAGTACCAGGACCGGGTTGTTCGTACCGGCAAGCTTGATGGCGTTCATGACACGCCCGGGCATCGAGCCTACATACGTGCGCCTGTGTCCCCTTATTTCAGATTCGTCGTGTACGCCGCCCAGCGAAATGCGCGCTGATTTCCGGTTGATTGCTCCGGCAATCGACTGGGCGATCGATGTTTTGCCGACACCCGGCGGGCCTACCAGGCAGAGAATCTGCCCCTTTACATCGGGAGACAGCTTTCGCACCGCTAGAAGCTCTAAAATGTGTTCCTTGACCTTGTCGAGGCCAAAATGGTTTTTATCGAGATGCGCTTTTGCCTTTTTTATATCAATACGTTCCTGGCTTGAAATATTCCACGGCAATTCAAGGCAGGTGTCGAGATAGGTTCGGATAACGTTTGCTTCCTGCGAGCCGAAGGGCATTTTCTGGAGCTTATCGCATTCCTTGAGGAGAACCTTCTGGATATCCTCACCAAGCTTCAGCGCAAGTACCTTTCCCTTATATTCTTCGGCCTCAACGGCGGGGTCGTCTTCGTCCCCGAGCTCTTCTTCAATAGCGCGCATCTGCTCACGCAGGTAGTATTCCCTCTGCCCTTCATCAATGCGCTCCCGCGCTTTCTGGCTGATGGTTTCTTCTATTTCGAGGATAAACACCTCGTTGGTGATGTATTCAATTAAACATTCCAGACGCTTCCTGCTGTCAAGTGTTTCGAGGATTTTCTGCTTGTCCTGGTAATCAAGTATAATATTGCCTGCAATAAAATCAGCAAGAGTTCCAGCGTCGTTGCACATGCCGACCTTATAAAGGATGTCGGCCGCCATTTTTGGGGAAAGCCTGACATACTGCTCGAAAATACTCTTTGCAGAACGTATCAGCGCCAAACCAGCCACATTCGGTTCTTTTTCATCACTGTATATCTTCTCAACCTCCGCCGTAAAAAAAGGCCGGTCCTTAATATAGCTGTATACCGACGCCCTGCAAATGCCCTCTACAACGACGCGGATAACATTTTCCGGCTGCTTGAGCACCTGGATGACACGCGCGATTACGCCTACGCGGTACAGGTCGTTTTCCTTTGGGTCGGTTATATTGATATCTTTCTGAGAAGTAATAAAAATGGTTTGGTTGGTGCGCATTGCCTGGTCTATGGCAAGCGCAGACTTCTTTCTTCCTATATCAAAATGAAGCATCATTTCCGGAAACAATACAAGCCCGCGAAGCGGAAGTACCGGAAGAATGACATTTCTTTCTTCCTGTTCTATGTTCATATACCTTCATCCTCCTTAAATAGGCGGTAAATACATAAAGAGCTGTAACCTGACGAAAAGTAAGTTACAGCTCCGCAAAACAATTTATGACGCAGTATTATTTTTCTTGGGTTTCTTCTTTTCTTCGTCATGTTGAGTGACGCTCATTTCGAGCGGCTTTCTCTGCTGGTTATGAATGACATTGACATTCGAGGGGTCCTTGATGGTTGCTTTTGTGATAACAACCTTTTCAATCGTCGGGTCTGACGGTATTTTAAACATCAAATCGCGAAGGGAGCTCTCAAGGATAGAGCGCAGTCCCCTGGCCCCTGTCTTCTCTTCAATGGCCTTATTGGCAATCGCCTCAAAAGCGGATTGGTCGAATTCAAGAATGACGTTATCGAGCGCAAACAGCTTCTGGTACTGCTTGACGAGCGCGTTTTTAGGTTCGGTCAGGATTCTGACGAACGCATCCTTATCAAGCCCGTTGAGCGCTGTAATGACAGGCAGCCTGCCGACTAGCTCTGGAATCAGACCAAATTTAACAAGGTCATGCGAAACAACATCGCTCATCCAGTCGGTCGTATTGAGTTCTTTCTTTGCCTTGACCTGCGCTCCAAAACCGAGCGATGAGGAACCCGTCCTCTTTTCGACGATTTTCTCCAGGCCGTCGAAAGCGCCGCCGCAGACGAACAGGATATTTTTTGTGTCAATCTGCAAAAATTCCTGCTGGGGATGCTTTCTTCCTCCCTGTGGGGGAACATTTGAAACAGTACCCTCCAGGATTTTGAGCAGTGCCTGCTGTACGCCTTCGCCGCTGACATCCCTTGTTATCGAAGGGTTTTCAGATTTTCTTGCAATTTTGTCAATTTCATCGACATAAATGATACCGCGTTCCGCTTTCTCAATATCAAAATCCGCCGCTTGAATCAGCCTGAGCAGGATGTTTTCGACATCCTCGCCGACGTAGCCCGCTTCAGTAAGCGTAGTAGCGTCTGCAATTGCAAACGGAACGTCCAAAATTTTAGCAAGCGTCTGGGCAAGCAGGGTTTTGCCTGTACCGGTCGGTCCGAGCAAAAGCACGTTGCTTTTGACAAAGTCAACATCGTCGTCCTGGTTGTTGATGCGCTTATAATGGTTATAAACGGCAACGCTCAAGGTGACCTTCGCTTCGTCCTGGCCGATGACATATTCATCCAGCTTTGCCTTGATTTCCTCCGGCTTGAGGAGATTCTGGAAATCAGGCTCACGCTCCTTCTTTTCCTTCTTCTCTTCTTCGCCGTCGTGGAGAATCGACAGGCACAGCTCGACGCACTCGTCACAGATATACACGCCGTTGCCCGCAATCATGCGGCCGACGAGCTCCTGCGGCTTGCCACAGAAGGAGCAATGGATCTCCCGTGTTGTATTATCGTCCCTGTTTGCCATAAAACTCTAACTCCTATCGTTATCGTTTCGTAATGACCTTGTCAATCAGGCCGTATTTCATGGCCTCGTCCGCGGACATGAAATTGTCGCGCTCGGTGTCTCTTTCAATAATTTCGAGAGGCTGGCCCGTGTTATCGGCAAGGATTTGGTTCAATTTCTTCTTTGTTTTCTGGAGATGGTCGGCGTGGATTAAAATATCGGTCGCCTGTCCCTGTGCGCCGCCGCTGGGCTGGTGAATCATAATATCGCTGTTTGGCAGCGCCAAACGCTTGCCCTTTGTTCCCGCCGCGAGCAGGAACGCGCCCATACTTGCGGCCATGCCCATACAGATGGTGGAAACGTCGCACTTGATATACTGCATTGTGTCGTATATGGAGAAGCCGTCCGTTACGGAACCGCCCGGGCTGTTGATATAAAGGCTGATGTCCTTTGTGGGATCCTGGCCTTCAAGGAATAAAAGCTGCGCGACAACGAGGCTCGCGGTCGTATTGTTGACTTCTTCTGTCAGCATGATGATTCTGTCGTTGAGCAGGCGGGAGTAAATGTCGTAAGAACGCTCTCCCCTGCTGGTTTGTTCAATTACATAAGGTACCAAACTCATGAAGTATCATCCCTTTAATTAAATTGGTTATGCTTGTATAAGCATAGGCAGGAAATTACAAGGTTATTCAGGCTTTCGGCCATTTAAGAAACCTTTGCGCTGTCCTTGACAAGGTTCATCGCTTTTTCTACCGCAATATCCTTCGCAAGGTTTTCCGCCGCAATCAGGTTTTTAATTTTTTCGACGTCCATCTTATAGCTTTCCGCAAGCCTTGCGTACTCAGCTTCGATTTCCTCGTCGTTCGCGGTGAGGTTCTCAAGCTGCGCAATCTTCTCAAGCGCAAGCCTCAGCTTCACGCGCTGCTCCGCCTGGGTCCTGTACGCTGCGCGCAAGCCGGACTGGTCCATGCCCATATACTGCATATAGGTCGCCATGTCCATGCCCTGGGAGCGCAGGCGCATATCGAATTCCCTAATCATATCGTCAATGACGTTCTCATACATCGCCTCAGGGATTTCGGCTTCAAGCATATCGCATACCTTCGTGAAAATCTGGTTTTCAAGGTCGGTGTCCGATTCCTGCTGCAGGCGCTTCGCAACCTCTTCCTTAAGCTCTTCCTTATACTCGCCGACGGTTTCCTTTTCGCTGACGTCCTTGACGAATTCATCGTCGAATTCAGGCAGCTCGCGGGACTTGATTTCATGCAGGACAATCTTAAATTCCGCTTCTTTTCCCTTCAGCTCGTCAACCTGGTAATCGTCGGGAAAATTGACCTTAATGGAAAATTCATCGTTTGTTTTATGGCCGATAATCTGCTCCTCGAAGCCGGGAATAAAGCTCTTGCTGCCGAGTGTGAGATTATAATTTTCCGCCTTGCCGCCCTCGAACGCTTCGCCGTCGACAAAGCCCTCGAAGTCGATTACCGTGATATCGCCGTCCTGCGCGGCCCTGTCCTCAACAGTAACCATCCTGGAGTTACGCTCACGCACTTTATTGATTTCTTCCTCCAGCACCTCGTCTGTAACGTCTGTCGGCTTCTTCGTCACCTCGATGCCTTTGTAATCCTTGATTTCAACCTCCGGCTCAACTGTAACGACCGCCTTGAAGGTAAAGCCGTCTTTTCCGACGCTTGTGACGTCGAGATCGATTTTATCGTTAACGAGCTTAAGCTGTGCTTCCTTCGCCGCGTCGGAAAGCGCGCCCGGATAAAGCTCCTGCATTGCGTCCTCATAGAAAATAGCCTCGCCGTAAAGCTTCTCGATAATGTGCCTGGGCGCCTTGCCTTTACGGAAACCCGGAACCGTCATATTCTTACTCTTTTTACGATATACCGCCGCGACTGCTTTTTCGAAGGTTTCTCCGTCCACCTGTACCTCAAGCTCATAGCGGTTTGTCTCTACCTTGTTTGATGCTTTCAGACTCATTCTCTTTGTCCTCCTGATTTTTAGCAAGTATTCAAAGCCTATTGTAACATATAAAAAATTCTTTTTCCATACCCTTGGTGCAAATTATTGAATAATAATATTACCGGATTAAATACGGTATAAAATCCAAGCCGTCGCAGGCCACCAGCTTAAAGTCGATTCCGTCATATATCCCGTTTACAGCACGCTTTGCGGCATCCCCGTGGATATGCCCGTAAAAACATCTTTTGACATTGCGCTGCTTCAAAACGGAGAGGATTTCTTCACAGCACGCCCCGGCATGAACGGGAGGGTAATGCAGAAACACCAGCGGCTCCAGGCCGGTTTTTTCCGCTGCGTCCAGCGACATATTGAGGCGCCCGATTTCTCTGGTGAGCACTTTTTTGTCCGCATCGTCCTCCGCGTCGTAAAACCAGCCGCGCGTTCCGCAGACTGCGTAATTTTCAACGGCAGCCGCGCTGTTGAAAACCAGGGAGATGGAATCAAAGCCGCTTTCGCTTAGGTAACGCTCAACCTTTGTCTTTGTCCCCCACCAGTAATCGTGATTGCCCTTGAGAAATAGCTTTTTGCCGGGAAGGCTTTGTATAAAAGAAAAATCGGCATAGGTTTCCTCAAGCTTCATCGCCCACGAAATATCTCCCGGGATTACGACCGTATCCTGCTGCGTAACAATGGCGCGCCAGTTTTTTTCAAGGCGTTCGACATAATCCGCCCAGCCGCTGAACATATCCATCGGCTTGTTTGTCCCGAGCGACAGGTGCAAATCGGCAATTGCAAAGAGCGACATAATTAAATACCAAGCGTGCGCAGCACATACTGCGGCATTTCGTCCGCCGTGCAGACATTTTGAAAGCGAACCTCCTTGCCCTTAAGGGAAGCAAGCGGCTTTGGAACCTCTTTGTGTGTCGTCCGGGAAAGCTCGTCGACCATTTCAAACTCATCCTCCGGCAAAACCTTGTCCTGCGCGATGGCCTCGAGCACGCTGCGCGAGAACTTATAGGGGCTTGCCGTGGAAGCAATTATCGCGGGGGTTTCCTTGTCGCCTGTTTTCGCGATATATTGGCCGTAAACATTGACCGCGACCGCCGTGTGCGTATCGCAGAGGTATCCGGTGCTGCGGTAAAGGCTGTCGATGGTTTTCCTTGTCGCGTTGTCGTCGCAGCAGCCGCCGAAGAAAAGGCCTGCTATCTGCATCATAACGGATGCATCGACGGAATATTTTCCGTCTGTTTTAAGCTTTGCCATCCATTCCTTGATTTTCACGTCGTCCCCGCCGGAAAGGTGGTATAGCAGGCGCTCCAGGTTGCTGGAAACGAGAATATCCATCGACGGGGAAACCGTCGTATAAAATCTTCTGTCTTTATTATACACACCTGTTTTGATGAAATCTGTCAGGACGTTGTTTGAATTGGACGCGCAGATAAATTTATGCACGGGCAGCCCCATACGCATGGCGTAATAAGAGGCAAGTATATTGCCAAAGTTTCCCGTGGGGACCACAATATTGATTTTTTCACCGAGTTTCGCACGGCCTTTGTTTATTAAATCGCAATAGGCGGAGAAATAGTATACGATTTGCGGCAGCAGCCTTCCCCAGTTGATGGAGTTCGCGCTTGAAAACAGCATATCGTTTTGGCTCAGCTTCTCGAGCATTTCCCTGGTTGTAAAAATTTTCTTTACCCCGGTCTGCGCGTCGTCGAAATTTCCTTCTATTGCGCACACATTCACATTGCCGCCGGGCTGCGTGTCCATCTGGTGCTTTTGCATGGGGCTTACGCCGTTTTGCGGGTAGAAAACGATAATCTGCGTGCCGTCCACGTCCTTAAAGCCTTCAAGGGCCGCCTTGCCCGTGTCTCCCGAGGTTGCGACAAGAATTACCGCCTTTTTCCCCTTGCACGTCTTTTCGAGGGATTTTGTCAAAAGATGGGGCAAAATCTGGAGCGCCATATCCTTAAACGCGCAGGTTGGGCCGTGCCACAGCTCCAGCATGTTGAATTTTGCCTCGCCCTGTTCCAGGTATACAAGCGGCGCCGGATTATCGGAACCGAATTTTTCTTTTGTGTACGCCTTTTCCACGCACCAGTCGACTTCCTCTGCCGTAAAGCCGGAAAGATAATCCCTGAGAATTTTCTTAGCCCTGCCCCGGTAATCCATTTTGAGCAGGTCCTTCATATCCTTTTCGCTGTACTTCGGTATTTCGCTGGGGACAAACAGTCCGCCGTCCTCAGAAATGCCCTGCGCGATTGCCTGGGCTGCCGAAACGCGGAGGTTCTTGTCGGTTGTGCTGTTGTACATCATGTGAATGACCATTCCTTTCCAAAAGGCGTAATCTGAACATAAGGAAAATACAGGTGTTTTCCTACTATTTAAAAAACTCCCACTAGTCTTTTATTCTATTACAAATCATCCATAATGTCAAAGCTTTCAAAGAAATTGCAGGCGTTGCCGAAGAATATCTTTTGAAGCTGATTTTCTTTGTAATTTTGCCTCAAAAAACTTTCATAAAGAGGCCCGATTCCTGTAATATCGTCCATTCCGTCCGGCATATCGGTCCCGTCGAAATCGCTGCCGATACAGACGGTATCCTCTCCTCCGAGAGAAAGAAAATGCTCCGCATGCCTCAGGATATCGTCCGTAGTTGCTTTCTCATCGCCCCGCAGGAAGCTTCTTGAGAAATTGAGGCCGACGATTCCCCCGCAGTTTTTTATGATAAGAAATTGTTCGTCCGTCAAATTGCGCGGGTGCCCGCAAACGGCGCGCGCATTGGAATGGCTGGCGGCAAGCGGCTTTTTTGCGTATTGCGCCGCGTCGTAAAAAAGCGCGTCGCTGGCGTGGGAAACGTCGTTTATAATCCCATAACGCTCGTTTTCTGATATTACGGCCCTGCCGAACGGCGTAATTCCGGGGTTTTCTTTCACGAACGCGCCTCCGCCAAGCTCGTTTCTCCCGTTCCAGGTAAGCGTCATCATCTTAACACCCAGGCCGGCAAGCTTTTTTACGTTTTCAAGCTTTCCGCCGATCGCCGCGCCGCCTTCCACGGTGAGAATAACGCTCCGGAGGCCCAAACGGCGTACCTTTTCAAGGTCTTTTTTACAGCCTGCCTTGATTACTTCATATGGATTTCCTTTGAGCATTCCATCAAGCCTTCCAGCGCATTGCTCTACAAAATCGAACGCTGCCTGCCCGCGCACGTTATCGGGAATCCAGACAGCCATACACTGTACCCATGGGGAATATCGGCTCCCCTTTTGAAACGACACATGCATATCGTTCTCGACAAGGTCCTTTTCCTTTGTCACCGCCTCATAAAGCGAATCGCAGTGCAAATCAAAATACTGCATAGTCTTCCTCCTGCCAAAAAGCGTTTTCTATATACCGGATACCCGCCGGCTTTAAGGTCCGCGGCTCGAAAAAAACTTCCGCTACATCGAACCGCGGCTGTAAGCCTGTTTGAGATTCCTGGAGATAAATTGCCGCCGTCCGTATAATTTTTAATTGCTTTGCTTTTGTTACCGCATCCGCCGGGGCGGAAAAGGAGCCCATCTTACGTGTTTTGACCTCGATAAAGGCAAGAATTCCGTCCTTATGGGCAATCAAATCGATTTCCCCGCATCTTTTGCAATAATTTCGCTCTTTTATTATATAGCCGCGCCCGCCCAGGTATTCCGCGGTATAGTCCTCACCCAGCCTGCCGGCTGCTTTTGTATCCGCCATAAAATCAGCCCAGTATCTTTGTAAGGAACGACGGCCTGTGGATAGGCGACGGCCCGTATTCCCGCAGCATTTCAATATGGTGTTTCGTACCGTAGCCCTTATGCTTTTCAAAGCCGTACTGCGGATAGTCCTCCGCAAGCTCGAGCATCAGCCGGTCACGGCTGACCTTTGCGAGAATAGAGGCCGCGGCAATTGAATTGGAAAGCGCGTCGCCCTTTACAACCGCGCGCGCCGGCACTTTGACCGGCGGCGTTTTATTGCCGTCTATCAGCGCAAAGTCCGCTGGGATATGAAGGCCCTCCACCGCGCGTTTCATCGCAAGCATCGCCGCGTTTAAAATGTTTATCGACTCAATCTCATCGACCGAAGCCCATGCGACGCAATAAGAAACCGCCCGGCCGCAGATTTCATCAAAAAGCGCTTCCCGCTTTTTTTCACTGAGTTTCTTTGAATCGTTTACGCCGTCTATCAGCGTCCCCTCAGGAAACAGCACGGCTGCCGCGCACACAGGCCCGGCAAGCGGGCCCCTTCCGGCCTCATCGACGCCGCAGACAGCGCGGTATCCTTGCGCATAGGTTTCCTTTTCATATGTAAGCCAATCCATAACCTAACCCCATTCCTTATATAATGCAAAGGGTTTGAAACGATTGTTCCGCTTCAAACCCCAGTATGCGCTTTTATCTGATTCCGCCGCCGATTATAGCAAGCGCCTGGTCATAATCCTTCCGGCGCACATAAAAGATATATTCGCAGGACAAATCCATGCTTTCGCCGGAATCGTCCGTACCCGAATAAGAACCCCTTCCGGCTATACCGGGGCTTATACGGCTATGCGTTTTTAAAAAATAATTGATTTTATTATTTTGGAGCGCTTCCCGGATTAGCGCCTGCTCCCTGATGGAAAAGGCAGAGATAAGCTCCGTGCGGTTAAAAATAGTAATCATTGCCGCTTCCCCTTTTTTCTGTAAGCTCACCTGGATTGCTACAGTTACCCTGCCGGAGCGCCTTCCAGTGTGATTTTCCCAAGCTTTGCTCCGCGGTACTCGTCAAGCAGCATATTGGAAGCACGAAGCGTGTCGATTTCCCCGCCGGAGATAAGCATGCCGCGTTTCCGTCCGATAAGCTCCAGCAGCTCATAAGGCGGCAGCGCCGCAATATCGCTTTCCGTGAGCTTGAACCTTGTGAGGAAAGCCTCGGTAGGGCGTTCCTTCAGCACCTCGAGCAGCCGGACGGCAAGCAGCTCTGTATCAATAATCTGGTCCTTGACGGCGCCTGTAAAGGCAAGCCTTTCCCCAACCGCGGGATCGTCAAATTTCGGCCAGAGCACGCCCGGCGTATCAAGCAGCTCAAAGCCGTTTCCAATGGTATACCATTGGTTGCCGCGCGTAACGCCCGGGCGGTCCTCTGCCTTTGCCCTGCTTTTGTTTGCAACTTTATTGATAAAGGAAGATTTCCCAACGTTCGGTATTCCAACGACCATTACCCGGATGGTGCGGTTTTTCATTCCCTTTTCTTCCCAGGATTTAATCCTGTCGCATAAAAGCTCACGTACCGCCGGCATAAAACCGGAAATCCCTTTGCCCGATTTGCAGTCTACGGCAATTGCGCCAATTCCCTTGCTTTTAAAATATGAAATCCAGCGAGCCGTTTCCCTGCTGTCCGCCATATCGCATTTATTGAGCAGGATAAGGCGCGGCTTGCTGCCGAGCAGGCCGTCGAGGTCGGGGTTGCGGCTGCTTTGCGGTACGCGCGCGTCGATGATTTCCGCGACGGCGTCTACCAGCTTCAGGCTCTCCTGAATTTTGCGTTTCGTCTTCGTCATATGGCCGGGGAACCATTGGATATTCTGCATTTCCGCCATTTATATTACCTCCTTAAAAGGATGGAAACAAACAAGGGACGCACATGGTGCGCCCGCGTTTTTAGTAAAGATATTTCACATGGTCAAAGGGGAAAACGACAGCCTGTGCTTTGCCGATGACATCCGATATATGAATCAGTCCTACATCGCTGTCGCGGCTGTCCTTGGAAATCAGGCGGTTATCTCCCATGACAAAGATTTTTCCTTCCGGTACGGTTGACGGAAAGTCCCAGTTAATACCGCCGAGCGTCTTGTCCTTGATATAAGGCTCATTGAGCAGTACGCCGTCTACCAAAACATCGCCAGTCTGTGCGTTGATTTCAATTTTCTGGCCTTCTACCGCGATGACGCGCTTAATCAGCGGCTTATCGATATTCTCCCCATGGCTTACGGCGATAATATCGCCCGGCTTGGGCTTATAAAGCAGGCTGGTTACAATTACCTTGTCCTGATTTTGCAGCGTGTCCATCATAGACGGGCCGTCAACATCGACCATACGTAGCAGGAATATGATGATAAGCGGCGCCAGGCACACGGCAAACAGCACCGGTTTTATCCACTCAAAGCATACGGCAGTCAGTTTATTCTTCATGCGTTACTTCCCCTATCAACTAAGAGATTTAAAGTTGCTAAACGGGAAGACGACAGCCTGTGCCTTGCCGATGATGTCGTCCTTATGAATCAGGCCGACGCGCTGGGAACGGCTGTCCAGTGAATTGTTGCGGTTGTCTCCCATCACGAATATCATGCCTTCCGGAACGACATCGGGAACGGGGTTGTCGAAAACAGCTTTATATTCCATTACTTCGTAGATATAAGGCTCATTTAAAATAACGCCGTCAACAATAACCTGCCCCTTATCATAATCGATTTTAATAGACTGGCCCTCAGTTGCGATTACACGTTTGATAATCGGGTCTTTATATTCCTGCCCGTGGCTAATCACGACGACGTCGCCGGCCTTTGGCTCGTAAAGCAAACTGGTGACGAACACCTTGTCGTGGTCATGCAGCGTCTCGAACATTGACAAGCCGTCCACATCAACCAGGCGGAACACGAAGGTGAGCAAAAGCACAACGATTACGACAGCGGATATGATAGCCTGAAGCCACTCAAAACAGCTCTGTAAACCGCCGCCCTCGCCGTCATCATCGCTATTTGGCCCTTCCGCGGCCAAAGCGGCCGCTGGGACAGGCGCTTCAGGCGCTTCCAACACAATATTTTCCGGGTTCGGCGGTGTGTTTTTATATTCCTCATCGTTTAAAATGGTGAACTCAAATTCTTCCTTTTTACTCATATGGGTACCTCCGTGTTTTTGCATATAGCAAAAAAGGGACGGCAACGTCCCTTTATCCGTTCGATATTACCGGATTTGCTCCTTAACCTTTGCAGCCTTACCGACTCTGTCACGCAGATAATAGAGCTTGCTCCTGCGAACCTTACCGTGTCTGACGACCTGTACGTCCTTGACGTTCGGGGAATGGACCGGGAAAACCCTTTCCACGCCTACGCCGTAGGAAACGCGCCTTACGGTAAATGTTGCCGCGACACCGCTGCCTTTTTTGGCAATAACAGTGCCCTCGAACATCTGGATTCTTTCTCTTTCGCCTTCACGAATATTGACGCTGACCCTTACGGTGTCGCCAATCTCGAACTTCGGCAGCTCATTCTTCAAAGAATCCGCCGCGATTGTTTTCAGTGCATCCATTTAGATAGCCTCCTAAAATTTCAGACATTCATAACCTAACCGGCCAGAGGACTGTCCGCTTCAATGTCTCGGTAAAATACCGGGCCGTTGAACCCCATCGAGTAAACGACGGATTTCAAATGCTTTAATATTATAACATGATATGGAATAAGTTGCAAGAATTTTTTACGAAAAACCTGCTTCTTTTCTGAGCTTTTCAAGAAACGCGGTAAAGTACGGCGGCAAATCGCTTGTGAATTCCAGATATTTTCCGGTGACGGGATGGATAAACCCGATTTTGCGCGCGTGCAGGCATTGCCCCGCTAGCCCTTTTACCGCTTTTTTGGGGCCGTAAACCTCGTCCCCTGCCACGGGATGGCCGAGATACGCCATATGCACGCGGATTTGATGCGTCCTGCCCGTTTCAAGCCGTACAGCAAGGTGTGTAAACGAACCGAAGCGTTCCAGCACCTGATAATGTGAAACGGCATTCCTGGAATGGTTTTGCGTGACCGCCATCTTTTTGCGGTCTGAGGGGTGCCTGCCGAGCGGCGCGTCTACCGTGCCCTCGTCCGTTTTCATGTTGCCATGCACAACCGTTTCATATTCCCGCGTAAAGCTGTGTTCCTTGATTTGCCCTGCAAGCCCATGATGGGCGCGGTCGCTCTTTGCGATAATCAGCAGGCCGCTCGTGTCCTTGTCGATACGGTGCACGATACCGGGACGCACGACGCCGCCGATGCCTGACAGTGAGCCGCCGCAGTGGTAAAGCAGCGCGTTTACGAGCGTGTGGCTGTAATTCCCCGCCGCTGGATGGACAACCATGCCCTTGGGTTTATTGACCACGAGCAGGTCGCCGTCCTCATAGACGATATCGAGCGGGATATCCTCAGGCTCCGCCGAAAGCGAAACAGGCGCGGGGATTTCGACCGTAATGCTGTCGCCAGCCTTGAGCTTATAGTTTTTGCCCTGTACCGCCCCGTTTACAAGTACACGCCCATCCCCGCACAGCTTTGCAAGAAAGCTGCGCGTTTTATCGGGAAGCTGCTCTGAGAGATACTTATCCATACGCTTGCCTTCATCTTCAGGCAGAGCGTAAAGCGCCTGCTTACTCATGCTCCTGCGCCTTCTGCCCCAGCTCTTCCTTGTCGTGCCTGGTTTTAAAGAAATCCGACACGAAGAAAAGGTAAATCACAAGCAGGACCGTGCCGAATGTAATACAGTAGTCAGCAAAATTGCATACGGGCGGGAAAAAGGACAGCTGTATATAATCGACCACATAGCCTAAAAAAATCCGGTCAATCAGGTTGCCTACCCCGCCGCCGATAACAAGCGCCAGCGATACAAAAAACAGCTTGCTCCTGTTTTTTGCGCGGAACAGGACAACAATCAATACAACCATGACAATCGCTGTCAGCGTAATGAAAATCCAGCGCTGGTTTTCAAGCATGCCAAAAGCCGCGCCCTTGTTTTCCACATAGACGAAGCGCAGCAGCGGGTCGAGTACCGTCACAGGACCGCCAATTTTTATGGTATTGACGACCAGAAGCTTCAAAAGCTGGTCGATGAGCACCAAAAGGGCGGCGCCAACAATCGCAAGTACCGGCAAACAAATCACTCCTATACGAAAAGCGGCGTATCTCTATACGGGACACGCCGCCGCAATTTTTTATTTTCCTAATACGGACGCACAGCGTTTACAAATGGTCGGATGCTCGTGATTTTGCCCGACCGTTTCGCTGTAACACCAGCAGCGCTCGCACTTGTCGCCGGCAGCTTTGGAAATCGTAACAGAAAGCTCGCCGCCTTCAGCTTTTACCACTTCAATGCCGGAAACGATAAACGCCGTCTTTAGCTCGTCTTCCACAGATTTGATGAAATCGAACAATTCGCCAGCGCAGGAAAGCGTAACCTTCGCCTCAAGGGAAGCGCGGATTTGTTTTTCCTTCACCGCCTCTTCGAGCGATTTTTTGACAACGTCGCGCAGCTCGTGGATTCTGTCCCACTTTTCCATGAACCCGTCGTCAAGCCCGAGCTCCAGAAGCTTGGGCATTTCGTTATAAAGCACGTGGCGCGGGTCGTTTTCCCTGCTATGCGGCATGTATTTCCAGATTTCGTCGGAAGTGTACGCGAGAACCGGGGCAATCATCCTGGTCATCGCGTCCAAAATAATATAAATTGCCGTCTGCGCGGCGCGGCGCGGTTTACCGTCCGCGTTTTCCGTGTAGAGCCTGTCTTTAAGCACATCGAGATAGAAATTAGACATATCCACGACGCAGAAATTATGAATCCCGTGGTAAACCTGGTGGAACTCAAACGCATCGTATGCCGCGCGGACCCTTTTATTCAGCTCGTCGAGCTTTGCAAGCGCCCATTTGTCTATCGGGAACAGCTCATCGGGCGAAAGCATATCGGTGTCGGGATTAAAATCGCTTAAGTTCCCGAGGATGTACCGCGCGGTATTTCTGATTTTGCGATAGGATTCGGAAAGCTGCTTTAAAATATCCTTGGAAATGCGGATATCCGCATGATAGTCGGAGGACGCAACCCACAGGCGCAGGACGTCCGCGCCGTACTGGCTGATGATGTCCTGCGGCTCGATGCCGTTTCCAAGCGACTTGGACATCTTTCTTCCATCGCCGTCCACGACCCAGCCGTGTGTAAGCACCGCCTCGTAGGGGGCGCGCCCCGTCGTTGCCACGGAGGTCAAAAGCGAGGACTGGAACCATCCCCTGTACTGGTCGGCGCCCTCGAGGTAGAGGTCTGCCGGCCATTTGAGGTAGGGCCTTTCCTGTAACACCGCCGCATGGGTCGAGCCGGAGTCGAACCAAACGTCCATGATATCTTTTTCTTTGTCGAATTCATGCGCGCCGCACTTTTTACAGGCGGTTCCCGCCGGCAGGATTTCAGCCGCGCTCTTTGTAAACCATGCGTCGCTGCCTTCCTTGCGGAACAGCTCCGCGACCGCGAGCATCGCGTCTTTATCAATCAGCGGCTCGCCGCATTCCTTACAGAAGAAAATAGGGATTGGAACGCCCCATTTGCGCTGGCGTGAAATACACCAGTCCTTGCGCTCGCGCACCATGGAGGTAATCCTGTCCTGTCCCCATCCGGGAATCCACTGCACCTGGTTGATGGCCTCGACAGCCTCATCCTTGAAGTCGTCTACGGAGCAGAACCACTGGTCTGTCGCGCGGAACAAGACGGGGTTTTTGCAGCGCCAGCAGTGCGGGTACTGGTGGTTGATTTTTTTCATGGCAAAGAGAGCGCCGGTGCTTTCAAGATGCTTTGCTATCGGCTTGTTTGCGTCCCCGGTCAAAAGGCCCTCAAACTGTCCGGCTTGTGCGGTAAGCCTGCCGTCCGCATCAACCGGAACAATAACGGGAAGCTCCTTGTAATTACGGCATACGTCAAAATCCTCTACGCCGTGGCCGGGCGCCGTATGGACGCAGCCGGTGCCGCTTTCGAGCGTAACATGGTCGCCCACGATGACAAGCGACGTACGGTCGAGGAACGGGTGCTGTGTTTTCATATATTCAAGCTCTGAGCCCTTAAGTGTACCCACAACCTCATAATCTGTAATGCCGGCGGCTTCCATGGCGTCCTTGTAAAGCTCCTGCGCCATGACATAATACGCTTCGCCGCTTTTAACCAGGCAGTAGTCAAAGGACGGCCCGACGCAGATTGCCACATTGCCTGGCAGCGTCCATGTCGTCGTCGTCCAGATGACGAAGGAAACCTTCGACGGGTCGACGCCCATTGCGGAGAATTTTCCGAGGTCGTCCGTCACGCCGAATTTCACATAGATGGAATAGCATGGGTCGTCGGAATATTCGATTTCCGCCTCGGCGAGCGCCGTTTTGCAGTCGGGGCACCAGTAAACCGGCTTGAGTCCCTTATAGATATAGCCCTTGCAGGCCATCTCGGCGAAGACTTCAATCTGCTTTGCCTCAAATTCCTTAACGAGCGTAATATAGGGATTATCCCATTCGCCGATGACGCCCAGACGCTTAAACTGCGTACGCTGCTCGTCAAGATAGGAAAGCGCAAATTCACGGCAGATTTTACGGAGTTCCACGTCGGAAATGGTGGAAGAATTTTCAACGCCCGCTTTTTTGCGCGCCTTGAGCTCCGTAGGAAGTCCGTGTGTGTCCCAGCCGGGTACATAGGGGGATTTGAAGCCCGCCATATTCTTATAACGGACGATGATATCCTTCAAAACCTTATTGAGCGCCGTACCAAGATGAATGCTGCCGTTTGCGTACGGAGGGCCGTCGTGGAGCACATAGAGGGGCTTGCCTTCGTTTTTCTCCATCAGTTTTTCGTATATCTTCTCTTCCTCCCAATTTTTGAGCGTTTCAGGCTCGCTTTTCGGGAGCCCCGCGCGCATGGGGAATTCGGTCTTGGGAAGATTGAGCGTTGCATTATAATCCTGTGGCATTTGACTAGTTCTCTCCCTTTGTAAAATTGCCGGTATCAATCCAAATACCAATCCAGCCCAGAGACACGCCCCGCGCCTGAATTGGTATTTCGACGTCAAACGATTCAATTATTGATTTCAGCTGTCTCATAAAGCGTACAGCATATATTACTTTATTATTTCTTGCCGGTTACGCTGTAATTCTCACCGAACTTCAGGTCGCTGAATTTATTTTCTTTCTCTTCCCCGTCTTTAGCAGGCTCCTTCGCGGTCTCTGCCGCGGGAGCTGTAGTCTGGGACGAAATGTCCACAACCTCTTCCTCCTGGGCGGGCGCCGCTTCCTGCTTTGGCTGTTCTTCCTTAGCGGGGGCGTAAACCGCGTCGCTCGTCGGGTAGTCGCGGTCGAGCTGTGCCTTCTTGTTGCCGATTTCTTTTGCCGTCGGCAAATCCTCCAGCATCCTGATATGGCTGTTGTAGGTTTCAAGCAGCTGCTCGCGCAGAACCACAGCGTCGGCCTGAAGCTTTAGGTAGTCGTTTTTCTGCTTGACGACGGACGCGTTCGCGCCGACGACGATATCCTGTGCCTTAAGCTGTGCTTTCTTAATGATTTCCTCCGCCTTCGCGTTCGCTTCCTTCACGGTGGAATCCATCATCTTTTGTGCGTTTAAAAGGGCGCCCCGTACGTTTTCCTCATCCTTACGGTATTCCTCAATGCGCTTTGCAAGAATATCGAGCTTTTTCACCAGGTCGATTTTGTCCCTTTTATACTGTTCGAGCGTCTCAGCCACTTCTTCCTTGAATGCTTCCACATCCTCAGGACGGCAGCCGCCGAGATTTGCCTTTCTGAATGTTACGCTCCTTACTTCTTCAGCTGTCAGCATAGTAATATCTCTCCTATCTGTATTGTTTAATAACCAGTCTGACTCTTCCCTTTTTGGTCAGCCCATCGCTTTGACCAATTACGAATTTTCCTTTTCCCCGGATAACAAGCTTGTCATCCGTTTTTAACACCATACTTACGCTGTCCTTCACCTGATGATTCACAGAAACCATCCCCGACGCGATAAGCTTCACGCTTTTTTCCCTGCTGATATGTAAAACAGCCGCCACTACGGCGTCAAGCCGCAAGGAAGCAAGCGTACATGTTATTTCCTCCGGAGGCCTTCCCCCGGGGAGCGGGCCGTCTGTACCCGCCTTTATTTTTACACCGACGCGGCCGATTTTATCGACCTGCGTACAAATGTAATCAGCTAATTCCGCCTTTATGAAAACGACGCTTCCGCCTTCGCCGACAAGGATATCGCCGACTGCCTCACGCTTGATGCCCGTTCCCATCAATACTCCCAAAAAATCCCTGTGGCTAAGATTATAAGCCGAAGGATAAGAAAACGCAAGGGGAATTATAGGGAAAGAAGCGGCGTCCGGCTCCATATAATCGGGAAAAGCGCCGAACATGCAGCGCTCTCCATCCTCATATCCGGCAAAAAACAGATAATTTGTAAAACGCAGCCGCTTTGCCGCCGCGAGCGCCGCCGGCTGTTCCTCCGGCGTAAGAAAGCTTGTGTAAAACGGGTACTGCTTGTCACAGCATTGGGTAATACAATCCTCAACTCTTGCGGCAAGCCATTTTTCTTCGTCTTTTCCAGATAAGCCCATTTCTTAGAAATATACGCCGTTGTTTTCAAGCTCGTCGAGCAGGTCGTCGCCCGTCAGGTCGACGTTGTTCGGGATAATGATAAACGTACTCGTCGCAATTCTTTTGATTTTGCCCTTGTTGGCATACGCGCAGCCGCTCAAAAAATCGATAATGCGGCGGGACATATCCCTGTTTGTATTTTCCAGGTTTAAAACCACGGTATGCATTTTAATCAGCTCGTCCGCGATAGCCCTCGTTTCTTCGCCGAAGCGTTCCGGCTTGAAGAGAACGACCTGGAGCTTTGCGGTCGCGTTTATATTTACAACCTTGTTGCGCCTGGGCGCGGAAGTGCTTTCTCTCTGGTAAGAATAATCCGACGATGATGATGAGCTGCTGCCTGACGCGTTAAAATCCTCTTCGCTCTCTTCTTCGTAGGCGTACTCGTCGTACTCATCGTACTCGTCGTCCGGTGCGTCCCACATCCGTTTAAACTTATCCACTAAACCTGCCATTTTTAACAATACCTCCAATTTTATCTGATAAGTCGGGGGCCAAACAGGGAGGAACCAATCCTCACCATATTCGCTCCTTCCAGAATCGCTTCATAGTAGTCGGAAGACATACCCATGGACAGGGTATCCATAGATACATTATCCATTTTTTTGTCCTTAATGTCAATAAACAGTTTGCGCATACGGGAAAAATATTTACGAATTTCGCTTTTTGTGTCGCAAATGGGCGGAATTGCCATCAATCCGCGGATAGAAATTCCCTCTATTTCCCTGATTTGGGAAATAAGCTCTTCAAGCCCCTCCGGGAGAACGCCGGATTTGTTTTCTTCCCCGCCGATATTGACCTCCAGGAGGATGTCGGTCACAATGCCTTTCATGACGGACTGCCGCCCGATTTCCGAAGCAAGCTTCACGCTGTCTACGGATTGTATCATATCGACCTTTCCGACGATTTGCCGTACCTTGTTCGACTGCAAATGCCCGATAAATTGCAGCGAAGCGTTTTCAAGGTCGTATTCCCCGTATTTGGACAGGAGCTCCTGCACCCTGTTTTCGCCAATATAGCGCAGCCCGAGCGAAATCGCGTAATTGATAGCCGCCGCGTCTACCGTTTTGGTCGCCGCAAGGAAGGTGATGTCTTCCCTGTTCCGCCCGCTTTCCTGCGCTGCCTTTGCAATGCTTTCTTCTATCAGCCGGTAATTTGAGGCGATATCCTGCAGCCTTTTTTGATTAAAGCTTGACGACCTTTCCGTCATATAAATCGGCTCCTTCCGTTACGATTTTATCATACATTTCAATCGTCGTGCCGTTAAAGAGCACGCCGTCCTCAGGCTGCGGGTCACACAGGATGAAATCTTCCCCTGCGAAAAGTATGGAAACCTGTTTAAATTTCAGCTGGTTTCCCTGCACGACATATACGCCCTGGACCTTTTTCTTTTCGCTTTTGGTCGTGCCGTCCTCGTTTTCAATTGCCTTTTCTACGTAGTCGTCGTGCAGCGCGCTCTTTTGGATGCGCAGGCCCTTATAGGTCTTGAGGTCGATTTTGACCGTCTCATTGCGCAGGCTTGCAATTCCCGGGCTCATATAGTTGCATTCCAAAATCAGCGCCGCGTCGGCATTTTTATCCTTCTGGTTGACCGCTGCGATTTTTACGGGTACGCTTCCGGTCGTCGCATACGGCATGTTAACCTGCACATTGCTGTAGGATGTGCTGAGCTCGAGCGTTTCGTCCGCGGAAACGGGGCAGGCAATATACCAGTTGAGGTCGCTGATAACCTTGCCTATTACGTTGCCCGCGGCCGCTTTCGGCTTTTCCTTGAGCATTTTGTTTACCGTATCAAGGCTCATCGACGCGGCGTTCTTATAGGCGAACGCGCCTTCATACCCGTCTGTATAGCTGACAAAGTAGCCGGCGACAGGAGAAGTAACGGTCGCCACCGCTTCGCCGCAGGATTTTGCGATTTCATCCCTTTGCTTTTCAAGCGTTTCAATCCGTTTGTTGTAATTTACGACCTCTCCCGTTACAATCATGCGCTCGTTTATCAGATATAAAAGGTCTTCCCTGTTCGATTTTAAATTATAAAAATCGCCCCTGTTGACGTTGCGCAACATATCGGTAATTTTCTGGGTAAGCTGTGAATTGATTGAATCGATACCCGTCGCCATCGTATGGGAGGCAAGGTTGGTCTTTTTAAGCTTCGCGATTTCACTCTCGAGCTTTGCCATTTCCTTGTGGGCAGTCGCGTCTGATTCCGTTTTATAAATGGTCGCGACCGTTCCGCCCTTCGCAACCTTTCCGCCGTCGTCAAATTCATAAGAGACAATCCCCTGCGTCTCGTTTGTAATCAGCGTTTCGTTGCGCACAACATAGCCAGTCGAGTAAATAGAGTCGGCATAGGACGACAGCGCGACGGTCTGGGTTTGCACCATGGAAAAGTTTGCGTTATAAAACAGAAAGGCCAAATAGCATATAATCAAAAAACACGCGACCGAAATGACGATTTTTTTTGCTAGCGTTTTATTCACCCGTTTTCACCACATTCCAAATTGTTGAGTATTTCACTTTTTTCTATGATACGGCAGGCCTCTGATAGAAGCTCTTCGCCGGTTTCTAACGTGTCTGTATCGAGCCAGTGGATTTTTTCGTCACGTAAAAACCATGTGAGCTGGCGTTTTGCATACCGTCTTGTTTCCTGTTTTAGTTTTTCTGCCGCTTGTGTAAGCGTACACTGCCCGTCGAAATAGGGCCTTAATTCCTTATAGCCAATCGCCATTTTTGCCGTCTGCCCGGTTTCCCGCGCAAAAAAGGCTTTTGCCTCTGAAAGAAGCCCGTCTTCAAGCATGCGGCCGACGCGTTCGTTTATTCTTTTGTACAGGTTTTCCCTGTCCCTGCATTTTAAGCCGATTCGTAAATCCAAATATGGGGACGGCGTTTTTCTGGAGCGTTCAAGCTGGTTTGTCATGGTTCTGCCGGTTGTACGGTAAATTTCAATTGCGCGTACAATCCGCTTGCCGTTTTTTTCTTTTGCAAGGCGCAAGGCGGATTCCGGGTCGAATTTGGAAAGCTCGGAGAGCAGCTTGTCCGGCCCTTCCTCTTCAAGCCTTTTTAAAAGGCTTTGCCGCAATGCGTTATCGCCGCTCTCCTCTGAAAGCTGTATATTGTTGAGCAGCGTGCTGATATAAAGCCCTGTACCGCCGACAAGGACAGGAAGCCTTCCCCTGCCGTGGATTTCTTCAACGGCCTTTCTTGCACCGTCCGCGTAAAGAGCGACGCTGTAAGGCTCTTTTGGGTCAAGAAACCCCATCATATGATGCGGGATTCCCTGCATTTCCTGTAATGAAGGCTTTGCCGTCGCGATATCCATGCCCTTGTAAACCTGCATGGAATCGGCAGAGACAACTTCCCCGCCGTATTTTTTTGCTATGGCAACCCCAAGCGCGGTTTTGCCGGAGGCCGTCGGCCCAACGACGGCAATCAGAGGGATTTTATTCAAAGTAAGGTCACACCCTGCCGAATTGTTTTTCTATTTCGCGCCGCTTGATGATGATGGATATCGGCCTGCCGTGCGGGCAGTAGCGGATAGTACTGTCTTCCTCAAGCCGCCGGGCCAAATCGATAAGCTCCTGCGGATGGCTTAAATTGCCCGCTTTAATGGCGGCGCGGCACGAAACGTTATGGTAAATCCAGTCCATATGCTGGGAATTGATATCGTTTTTATTTTGCAGCAGATAGCCCGCCATCTCTATGACGGCCGGCTCGATGTCGTCATGCGTCAGATACTGCGGCGCGCTGCGTACAAGTACCATGCCCGCGCCGAAATCGCTGATTTCAAAGCCAGCTTCGTCAAGCAGGCCCGCATTTTGCAGCACCGCGTCGTATTCAAGCTTTGAAAGCGTTACCTTCACAGGCTCGAGCAGGTACTGCGCGCAGCCCTTGCCCTTGTCTTTTTTGAGCTTTTCATAGATGAGCCGCTCATGCGCCGCGTGCTTGTCGATAAGCATCAGCTCATCGGGGCTTTTCTCTATTATAATATATGTCTGGAAGGCTTCCCCGATGAATTTTGTCGAAACAGGCTCCTGCTCCAGAAGCGCCGCGGGTTCTTCTGCCTCCTGCTCCGTTTTTATTTCTTCTTTGGCGGAAACCGGCGTCTTGTCCTGCTTTTTGTGTGCTTCCTTATAGGCTTCATACGCAAGCGGCGGCTCCGGCTTTTCTTCTTCCATATCAAAGGCGTTCGCGTTGAACATATTGCGGCTGACCTTTATAACGCCCTTGTATAAATCGAATGGGTTTGCGCTGTCGTGAAGCGCCGTGCCGCCGAAGCTGTGTTTTTTCGGCACGAACATCTGCGGCTCTTCCTCGCCTGGGTCAGCCGGGGCGCCTGTTTTCGCGGCATCCGCATTCTTTTCCCGGCTCCCGGGCGTATCGGGCATTTCAAAGGAATCCTGCTCTGTCCCTGCTTTTGGAGGCTCCGGTTTTATTTCAAATAAATTTGATTTTTTCCCTGTTCCCTGTTTCGGCAGGAAAGAAGCGACCTTTGTTTCGTCCTTATTGAGCAGCGCCGACTTTACCGCGTGATATACGGCGTCGAATACAGGGCGTTCATTGATGAAGCGCACCTCGATTTTTGCGGGATGGACGTTGACGTCCACCGCCTCGCAGGAAATCTGGATATGCAGCACGCAGGCCGGAAATTTGCCGACCATGACGCTGCCCTTGCAGGCCTCCTCCAACGCAGCCATCGCCGTGCGGCTTTTCACAAAACGGCCGTTGATAAAAAAGTTCTGCATATTCCTGTTGGGACGGGCGTTTACCGGCTTGCTGACATAACCGCTTACCGAAACGCCGTTTAAGGAGTATTCTACCGGCATCAGCCCGTTTGCAAATTCCCTGCCGTATACGGAGTAAACCGCGGATAACAGCTTTTTATCTCCCGGCGTTTTCAGCGCCTGCTTGCCGTCGCGCAGGAAGGTAAACGCGACCTCCGGGTGGGAAAGCGCGATTTTATCCATCACGTTTGCAACAGCGTTTGCCTCCGATACGTCTTTCTTTAAAAATTTCATGCGCGCGGGAACATTATAAAACAGGTCGCGCACGATAATGGTCGTACCCTTTGGGCAGCCGGCGTCTTCGAGCGCTTCCTCTTCCCCGCCGCTTATCTGGTAGCGCGTTCCGAGCGTATCCTCTTCCGCGCACGTCATCAGCTCCACATGGGAAACTGCGCAGACGGACGCAAGCGCCTCCCCGCGGAAGCCAAGCGTCCCGATTTTATCCAAATCGTCCTGGAGCCTTACCTTGCTGGTTGCGTGGCGCAAAAACGCCTTGGGCACATCGCCGCGCGCTATGCCGCAGCCGTTGTCCGTAACCCGCATATATGTAACGCCGCCGTTTTTAATTTCTACCGTAACGCTGCCGGCACCCGCGTCGATTGCGTTTTCCACCAGCTCCTTGATAACGGATGAAGGACGTTCCACGACCTCTCCCGCCGCTATCAGCTCCGCGACATGCTTATCGAGCACATTGATTTTCCCCACAAGGCTCACCTCCATCAGAAATTGGTTTCAGGTTTATGCGTTCTCCTTTGCCTGGCGGATTAAATCGAACAGGATATTCATCGATTCAATCGGCGTAAGCGTATTGATATCGACAGAAAGCAGCTTTTCCTTGATTTGGGAAGTCCCCGTGTCGAGCAGGGACATCTCCATCAGGGGTTCCAGCGCGCTTTTTGCCCTTTTTGTTTTCTTTTCTACGGGAGCCTTGCCGTTTTCGCCTTCAAGCTCCTTTAAAATCTGCTTTGCGCGGGTTATAATCCAGTCCGGGATGCCCGCGAGCTTTGCAACCTCGATACCGTAGCTGTCGTCCGCGCCGCCCGGTACAATCCTGCGCAAAAACGTGATGTCGTCCCCACGCTTTTTGACCGCGATATTATAGTTCTTTACGCCGTCGAGCAGGTTTTCCATGACGGTCAGCTCATGGTAATGCGTTGCGAAAAGCGTTTTGGCGCCGAGCTTCTTTTTGTCGGTCACGTATTCAAGCACCGCGCGCGCTATGCTCATCCCGTCAAAGGTTGAGGTTCCCCTGCCGATTTCATCCAAAATCAACAGGCTGCGGGAGGTGGCGCTTTTGACAATATTTGCAACCTCGTTCATCTCGACCATAAAGGTTGACTGCCCGGAGGCCAAATCGTCCGACGCGCCGACCCTTGTAAAGATGCTGTCTACTATGCCGATTTCCGCCGAATTCGCGGGCACAAAGCTCCCGATTTGCGCCATCAGGACAATCAGCGCCGCCTGGCGCATATAGGTCGATTTACCCGCCATGTTCGGGCCGGTGATAATGGCGGTGCGGTTGTCGGCAGTATCGAGATAAACGTCATTCGGGACGAACGGCGCGCCGTCGAGCAGGCACTCCACAACGGGATGGCGGCTGTCTTTTAATTTGATGGCACCGCTTAAATTGACCTCTGGCCGGCAGTAGCGGTTGTCTGAGGCGGTGGACGCAAAGGAACAGAGTACATCGAGCTGCGCAATACACTTTGCGGTGTTTTGAATCCGCGTAAGCTCCGCGGCAACCGCCTTGCGCACCTCGTCAAAGAGCGTATATTCAAGCGAAACGGCGCGGTCCTTCGCGCCAAGTATCCTTCCCTCAAGCTCTTTTAATTCCTGTGTAATAAACCGCTCGCAGTTTGTAAGCGTCTGTTTTCTGATATATGTATCGGGCACCATTTCCTTGTAGGAGTTTGAAACCTCGATATAGTAACCGAATACGCGGTTATACCCAACCTTGAGCTTTGGTATGCCGCTGTTCCTGCGTTCCTGCGCCTCAATGTTTGCAAGCAGGTCGGTCGAGCTGTTCATATCCCCGTTTAGCATGTCGAGCTCTTTGTTAAAACCCTTCCGGATGATACCGCCCTCCCGCACGGAAAACGGCGGGTCGTCCACGATTGCGCGGTCAATTAAATCCCGCATATCGGCAAGCTCATCGATACCTTCATAAATTTCCCGCAAATAGCTGGAGGAAACGCCCGCAAGCTGCTCCTTGACCTCCGGCAGCTTTTGGAGCGCGGTAGAAAGCGAGCGAAGCTCCCTGCCGTTCGAAGTTCCGTAAACGATGCGCGTCATCAGACGCTCGATATCGAGTACGCCGGAAAGCGTGTTTACAAGCTCCAGGCGCGTAACGGTGCTGTTTACAAGCTCCTCCACCGCGTTTTGCCTTTTGACAATGGGCGCGCAGCTGATAAGCGGCTGTTCAATCCACGAGCGAAGCATCCGCTTGCCCATGGCGGTTTTTGTTTTGTCGATAACCCAAAGGAGGCTTCCGCGCTTTTCCTTGCTGCGCAGCGTTTCCATCAGCTCAAGATTGCGCCGCGTATTGAAGTCGAGGTTCATAAACTGTGTCTCGCTGTACACGTCGAGCGTATTGATGCGCTCAAGCCCCGTTTTCTGCGTTTCTCTGAGGTAATTAAGCAGCGCGCCGATACCGCACACGAGCTCGCGCTTGCCTTCGTCATACAAAGGCTTCACGTTCTTTTCCCCGAACTGCGAAACGGCGCTTGCAAAGCATTCGGCGTCGTCAAATTTGTCGTCGGAAAGCATTTCAACACCGGCTGAAAGCCTGTCCCTGATAAAGCCCGGCAGCTCTTTAAAATTAACCGTGTCCCCGCCGATTAGTATTTCACGCGGGGTAAAACGGGATAGCTCGTTTTGAAGCTTTGCAAGGCAATCGCTCCCCTCGAGGGTGGTCGCGTGGAGCTCGCCTGTCGAAATATCGCAAAACGCGACGCCGACGCTGCCGTTCCTTGTAAAGGCGCAGCAGATATAGTTGTTTTTGCCTTCGTCAAGCATGCTGCTCTCGATGACCGTTCCGGGCGTAATGACGCGTATAATATCGCGTTTGACGAGCCCCTTCGCGGTTGCCGGGTCCTCGGTTTGCTCACAAATGGCAACCTTATAGCCCTTGGCGACGAGCCGCGCTATGTATGCCTCGCTGCTGTGGTAGGGAACGCCGCACATGGGCGCGCGTTCCTCCTGCCCGCAGTCCCTGCCTGTTAAGGTCAGCTCGAGCTCCTTCGACGCAAGCTTTGCGTCGTCAAAGAACATCTCGTAAAAATCGCCGAGGCGAAAAAACAAAATGCTGTCCTTGTTCTCCTCTTTGATTTTGAAATATTGTTTCATCATCGGGCTGAGTTCAGCCATTGTTTTTTCACCTCATGCGTTGTCTTTTATTTTTAGTGGCATCCGGAGCAGGAAGAGCAGCTTCCGCCGCAGCTCGGGGTATAATCGGTCGTCTCCGGGTCTTCCCCATCCGCCGACTGGGTGATAATCGCGATGATGCGCTGTAACACGGTGTCGAGCGCCTCTTTATGATGGTTATAGGCGAGCATGTTTCCGTTTTTCATAATTTTGTCGTACACCTCGCGCATTTCTGTGTTTAACGCCTGAAGCTTCTCGTCGTCGCGGTCGGTCTTGGTCGCCTCGTTGTTAATAGCCATACGCTTTAAATTAAACTGGCCAATCATCTCCTGAAGCTCCTTGTCCTCGTCGCTTTGCTGCTTCGCAATCTGCAGCTTCAGATAGCTGTCTTCCTTCTGGATTGCCTTTCCAAGCTCTCTTGCCATTTCGATAAGTTCCATTTTTACATCCTCCTGGTTTTATAAAAGCTCGCCATTTAAAATCCAATTGCGCGCTTTTGTTATTTTGACATGGACAAACGTGCCGATAAGCTCCTCCGGCCCGTCGTGCTCCACTATTATATTGCCGGAAGTACGCGAAGTTAATGCATCGTTTTTACCTGTTTTTCCTTCTACCAAAACCTTGACGGTCTGGCCGACCATATGGGCGCACCTGGCAGCCGCGATTTCCTCCTGCACCTGCAAAAGCTCGGAAAACCATTTCGATTTTTCAGAAGCGGGAACAGGGTCGTCCAGCTTTGCGGCGGGCGTGCCGGCGCGTGGGGAAAAGATAAAGGTAAAAAGCGATGTAAAACCTATTTCACGCACAAGCGAAAGCGTTTCTTTAAAATCCTCATACGATTCGCCGGGGAAACCGACAATCACATCGCTTGTAAGCGACACGTCTGGAATTTTTTCTTTTGCGTACCGGACGATTTCCAAATACTGCTCCCTGGTATACCGCCGGTTCATCTGCTTTAAGATGCGGTTGCTGCCCGACTGGAACGGCAGGTGCAGGTGCAGGCTGATATGCCGTCCCCGCGCGATGGTATCTATCAGTTCCTTGGTGCAGTCCTTCGGATGGCTCGTCATAAAGCGCAGCCAATAATCACCGTCGATTTCGTCTATTTTTGAAAGCAGCTGCGCGAAGGTGATATCTTCCTCCAGCCCTTTTCCGTATGAATTTACGTTTTGCCCGAGCAGCGTAATGTCCTTATAGCCGGACTCGATAAGCCCGCGCGCCTCCTTCAGGATTTCTTCCGGCTTGCGGCTGCGCTCCCTGCCGCGCACATACGGTACGACACAGTAGGAACAGAAGTTGTCGCAGCCGTACATAATGGGCAGCCATCCTTTAAAGGTGCCGTCGCGTTTTACAGGGATGCCCTCATGAACGAGCCTGTCGTCATCGCCCCTTACGAACACGCGTTTTCCGGTAAACAGGCTTTCATATAGAAGCTCCGGAAAGCGGTGCAGGTAATGCGTGCCGAAAACCAGCCCGACAAACGGATAGCTTTTATAAATGCGGTCCGCTATGTGCTGCTGCTCCATCATACAGCCGCACAGCGCGATGAGTACCGACGGGTGCCGGCGTTTGAGCGCCTTGAGCGCGCCCACATTGCCGAACACCCGGTCCTCGGCATGTTCCCGGACGGCACAGGTATTGAACAGGATGAAATCCGCGTCATCCGGGGTATCTGTAAAGGAATAGCCCATTTCACTGAGCATCCCTTTGATTTTTTCACTGTCGGCCACATTTTGCTGGCAGCCGTACGTCCTGATATAGGCAAGCGGCCTGCCGCCGCGCGCGCGCACCTGCATAATTTCCGTTATGAGCTGCGTGTATTCCTTTTGGCTATGCGCCTGTGTTTTTTCTTCTGTATTTTCAGGCAATCGGTCGTGCCTCCATTCCTTTAAGCTTACCGTTTATAATACCATATGACGCCGTTATCTTCAAGAGGCGACGGCGGATTGCGACATAAATTTACAATTAGGACGCATTTTTTCCGAGATATAAAGCCGGGACAGTGCCGACGATAACCGTCTCTGCAATTGGTACGTTCGTTACAACCTCTACGTTCTTGAGGCCTTCGTCGCCGATTAGGAACATTTTGGCTGTAATTGTAAGCTCGATGATGTGCTGCGTCTGGTTGATTCCCGCTGAAACGAACTTGCTGTCAACCTTTGTCTCGATGCTGCTTTCAAAGTCGAGCACAATGGGAATGCGCGGCCCTTTTCCTTTGAGCAGCTCGATTCCGGAAAGGTCGCCCGCCGCAATTTGTATCGCGCGGCTGCGCAGGGAATCGATTTGCTTCTGCGCTTCGAGCGTATAGGCCGCCTTTAATTTGTTCATATTGAGTGAATTTGTTGTAATGCCCTGGATGGAGCTGCCATCCTGCGTATATTGGACTGTGGCAAGGTCGCTGTATGTAAAATCGACATCCTGAAGCTCTGTCTGCGCCGCCGTATTGATTGCTTCGGTCGCAAGCGCCGTTGCCTTCACATTGGCGATGCCGGAAATCATTGGGCGGAGCATTATTTCAAAAAAAATAAAAACGGCAGCCGCCAAAACCAAAAGAAATAAAAACACCCTTTTGAACACATTTGGCTTTTTCCGTTTTCTGTACCGGTATCGGAACATAGAAACACCCCTCGATATACTATTCGAGGGGTGTCGATTCGGTTCATGATTTTCAGCTCATCAGGTCTTCTTCTTCGTCCTTCTTTTCAGAAGCGCAGCAGCCACAGCCGCATTCCTCTTCCTCGTCGAACAAATCGGAAAAATCAAACTCAAGGTTTTCTCCGCACTTGGGGCAGTCCATTTCGCCGGAAAGGAGCAGGTCCTCTTCCAGGCAGATGACTTCGCCGCAGGTCGGGCAGGTAACCTCATAATATACGTCTTCATCGTCGTCCTCGTCGTCGCAACAGCCGCAGTCGCAGCTTTCAAGCTCGTCGTAGAACTCCTCTTCGAGGTCGGCTAAATCCTCGTCGACCGCATCAACCTGCTCGCATACGTCGTCAAGGCACTCCTCAACCTCCGTCACGGCAAGCGCCATATCGTCCAGCAAATCGACGATTGCGCCGATAAGCTTGACCTCGTCCTTGTTTTCGTCGAGCTTTAAGCCCTCCGCCAGTCCCTTGATATAAGAAATTTTTTCAGTCAGCGTCATTTTTGTTCTCCTTCTGTTATGCGCGGGCCATATATTCGCCCGTACGCGTGTCGATTTGAATCGTATCGCCTTCATTGATGAAAATGGGAACCTTGATTTCCGCGCCCGTTTCAAGCGTTGCGGGTTTGGTGACGTTCGTTGCGGTATCGCCCTTTACGCCCGGTTCTGTCTGCGTAACCTCAAGCGTTACAAAGTTCGGCGGCTCTACGCCAAATACGTTGCCCTTGTAGGAAAGCACCTTGCAGGTCATGTTTTCCTTGACGAACTTGAAGCTGTCGCCGAGTACGCTCTTGCTGATTGGAATCTGCTCGTATGTCTCGCTGTCCATGAAATAATAAAGGTCGCCGTCGCTGTAGAGGTATTCCATGTCCTTTCTCTCGATAAAAGCGGTCGGGTATTTGTCGTTGGGGTTAAAGGTCTTTTCAACGACAGAGCCTGTAATGACATTCCTGATTTTTGTGCGAACGAAAGCGGCGCCCTTGCCCGGCTTGACATGCTGAAACTCGATGATAGAGACAACCTGTCCGTCCATCTCAAAGGTGACGCCGTTTCTGAAATCTCCTGCAGATATCATAAATAAAATCCTCCTAAAATATACGTTGCCGGTAAAACATACAGGGTTTACCAATTTACAAATTTATATTATACAGATGAACCCGCCAAATTGCAACAGCCAAGCCGAAAAAATTAGAGAATCATGAGTTCTTTGGGGATATTTGTAAGGTTTGTACAGCCGCTTTTGGCCACGCAGACTATGTCCTCGATACGCACGCCGAACTTTCCCGGCAGGTAGATGCCCGGCTCTACCGTGACAATCATGCCGCTGCTCAAAATGGTTTCTGATGCTGCGGAAAGGCGCGGCTCTTCATGGATGCAAAGGCCGACGCCATGGCCCGTGGAATGGCCGAAGAAATCACCGTAGCCTTCCCCCTTGATAATATCGCGAGCGAGCGCGTCGGCATATTCGCCGGTAATACCCGCGCGTATTCCTTTGAGCGCCGTTTCCTGCGCGTTCCTTACGATATCGTAAATCCTCTGCTGCTCTTCAGTTACATGGCGTACCGCTACCGTGCGCGTCATGTCGCTGTGGTAGCCGTCAAATACCGCGCCGATGTCCATCGTGACGAAATCTCCTTCTTTTACAACGGAGCCGTCGGGTTCACCGTGCGGCAGGGACGTCTTTTTGCCGGTAATGGTAATCAAATCAAACGCTGCGCCCTGCGCGCCGCGTTTTTTCATTTCAAATTCCAGGCTAAGCGCAAGCTCGCGCTCCGTTACGCCGGGCTTTAAAATATTCAGCGTCTCAAGGTACGCTTCCTCCGTTATGCGCTGCGCTTCCTTGATTTTCATAATTTCGGCGCGGCTTTTAATCAGCCGCATATTGCAAAGCAGCTGGTCGAGCGTCTCATCCGCTACCGTGCCGACGGAAAACGGCTCAAGCATCTTTGCAAACCGGTGCGCCTGCTTTACGCTGATGCCCTCGCATTCGAGATAAACGGTTTTGACGCGGTGCTTTTTTAAAAGTGTTTTCAGGCTTTCGGAGAGCCGGTCGAATACAACGACCTCCATATGCTTCACAGCCTTTTTTGCCGCCTCGCCATAACGGAAGTCCACAAGCAGGTAAGCGCTTGTCCTTGTTATGAGCACACACCCGGCGGAGGAACGGAAGCCCGTTAAATAAAAACGGTTGACGTCCGATGTGACCAGCGCAGCCTCTCCCGGCTGCGTCAGGCCTTCGCGCAGGCGTTCCCATCTGTTTTTCATAGCAAACCCTTCTTTTCAGCCGTTAATCAGTCATGATATTATGCCCTTTACCGCATCGATTGCAAGGAAATACACCTGTTTGCCAAAGCCCGCAATCTGCCCTTTGCAAACGGGCGCAATGACGGAGGTATGCCGGAACTCTTCCCTGGCGTGGATGTTCGACATATGCACCTCGATAAAGGGCAGCTCCGCGCAGGGAATGGCGTCGCGAAGCGCATAGCTATAGTGCGTAAGCGCGCCCGCGTTTATAATGGCAGCCAGGTACCTTCCGCGCGCCGCGTGGATTTGGTCGATTAAACCGCCCTCGTGGTTCGATTGGAAAACATCCACTTCATAGCCGCGGCTGTTCCCATAGGCGATTACCTCTTCTTTTATACTTTCCGCAGTCTGCTGTCCGTATACTTTTTTCTCGCGCACGCCAACCATGTTGAGGTTCGGGCCGAGCAGCAAAAGGATTTTATTGTTCATGCTGTTTTCCTCCTTTTTAAAAAGGCGTTTTCCTTGCTTCGATTCTTTTGCGGAAGCCTTTCATCAAAAAGCGCCGGAACTTTACGGTGCCGCGCTCGTTTTCAAGGCTGACAGGGTCGACAAGCAGCGCCTTCAACCCTAAGATCTTTGCGCCCATAATATCGGTAAAAACCTGGTCGCCCACAACTAAAATATCATGCCGCCTTGCGCGCAGGCGTATTTTCGCGCGTAAAAAGCCAAATGGGGAGGGCTTTAGGCAAAAGCTCACATACTCCGCGCCCAGCGCGTCGGAAAAAGGCTTTACCCTGCTTTTGAAATTGTTCGAGCATAAAACGACGCGCACGCCGTGCCGCTTCATTTCACGAAGCCAGGCTTCTATGCCCTCATACGGCTTTGGCGCCCCGTAGGATTTAATTGTATTGTCGATATCGAGAAGGACACAGCGCACGCGGAGCTTTGAAAGCATCGCGGCATTTATGTCCGTTACCTTATGTGTATAGGCTGTCTTCATATATTCTACCAACCTGCCGGATATTCAAAAAAGCGGGCGCAATGCCCGCTTTTTCATTGGAGTCGCTATCATTGCAGTTAAAAGCGGTAAGTTATTTAAACTTACGCTTACGTGCCGCTTCAGACTTCTTCTTGCGCTTGACGGAGGGCTTTTCATAAGCCTCTCTCTTGCGCACCTCAGCAATAACGCCGGCTCTTGCGCACTGCTTTTTAAACCTTCTCAAAGCGCTTTCAAGAGATTCGTTATCCTTGATTCTGACTTCTGACATCTATCTTCCCTCCCATCCGCCATCAGGCAGGGGTTGCTTGCATTGAATTGCACTAATTATTATACAATAAACATCTTCCAAATGTCAAGACTAATGTGCATATTTCGACGGATTATTTATTGTACCTTACTTTGCGACAATATTTACAAGCTTGCCCTTGACGTAAATTTCCTTAATTATGTGAAGCCCACTTAAAGCCGCGGCGGCCTTCTGGTCGGCTTTCGCAGCGGCAAGCGCCTGCTCGTTGGCGGCGTCGGCGGGAATAACAATGCGGGAACGCAGCTTTCCGTTTATTTGCACCGCAATTTCGACCGTATCCTCCCTGCATTTGCTTTCATCATAGGAAGGCCATTGCTGCTGCGCAACAATACCTTCGCCCAGCGCGCAGATATGGAACAGCTCCTCCGTAACATGCGGAGCAAATGGGTTTAACAGGATTGTAAAGATACGAAGCTCCTCTTTGTTGATGGAGCCCACGTTCGTGATATCGTTAATCAGCGCCATGAGCGCCGCGATAGCCGTATTGAATTTAATATTCTCAATGTCGTCCCCGACCTTTTTGATGGTCTTATGGAACGCGTTCTCAAGCTCCGGGCGGATAGAACCGCCTTCAATGAGAATCGATTGGAGGTTCCAGTAGCGTTCAATGAAACGGCGGCAGCCTTTGATGCTCGACGGGTTCCACGGTGCGGCCTTTTCAAAATCGCCTATAAACATTTCATACATACGCATGGTGTCCGCGCCGTATTCCTCGACTATGTCGTCGGGGTTGACGACATTGCCCCTGGATTTACTCATTTTTTCGCCGTTTTCACCGAGAATCATGCCGTGGCTCGTGCGTTTCTGATACGGCTCCTTTGTCGGGACGATTCCCAAATCATAAAGGAACTTGTGCCAGAACCTGCTGTAAAGCAGATGGAGCGTCGTGTGCTCCATGCCGCCGTTGTACCAGTCGACGGGCGACCAGTAATCGATGGCCTCCTTCGAGGCGAGCGCTTCTTTATTATGCGGGTCCATATAACGCAGATAATACCAGGAGGAACCCGCCCACTGGGGCATGGTGTCCGTTTCCCTGTGCGCTTTTGCGCCGCACTTCGGGCAGGCTGTCTCTACCCAACCGGTCATTTTTGCAAGCGGGGATTCCCCGTTTTCTGTAGGCTCATAGGAATCGACCATCGGAAGCTCAAGCGGCAGCTCGCTTTCGGGGAGCGCAACATAACCGCATTTGTCGCAGCGGACAATCGGAATCGGTTCGCCCCAATAGCGCTGGCGGGAAAATACCCAGTCGCGCAGCTTATAGTTGACCTTGGCCTTACCCCTGCCGTTTTCTGTCAGCCAATCGATTATTTTGACCTTGGCTTCCTCGACGCTTAAGCCATTAAGTATGCCGGAATTGACAAGCACGCCCGTTTCACAGTCGGTAAACGCCTCTTCCTGAACGCTGCCGCCTTTGACGACCTCAATGATAGGAAGGCCAAACTTCTTGGCGAATTCCCAGTCACGCGTGTCGTGCGCCGGGACGGCCATAATCGCGCCTGTTCCATAGGATACAAGCACATAGTCGGAAATAAATACAGGGATTTCCTTGTCGTTTACAGGATTGACTGCGTGAACTCCTTTGAGCAGAACGCCTGTTTTGTCCTTGGCGACCTCTGTACGCTCAAAGTCGGACTTTCTCGCCGCCTGCTCCTGGTAGGCGCGCACCTCGTCCATATTTTCTATGGTATCCTTCCACTTGTCAATCAGCGGATGTTCGGGGGAAATAACCATGTATGTAGCGCCGAACAGCGTGTCGGGACGGGTTGTGTAAATTGTAAGCTTATCGCCGGAGGAGGTATCAAAATCGACCTCCGCGCCGGTAGAGCGGCCAATCCAGTTTTTCTGCTGCGCCTTGACGCGGTCGGGGTAATCGACAAGGTCAAGGTCATCGATTAGCCGGTCGGCATATTCGGTGATTTTAAGCATCCATTGGGATTTGACCTTGCGGACGACCTCGCTTCCGCAGCGCTCGCATACGCCGTTTACGACCTCTTCGTTCGCAAGCACGCATTTGCAGGACGTACACCAGTTGACAGCCATCTCCTTTTTATAGGCAAGCCCCTTCTTAAACAATTGGAGGAAAATCCACTGCGTCCATTTGAAATATTCCGGGTCAGTGGTGTTGATTTCCCTGCTCCAGTCGAACGAAATGCCAAGCGACTGTATTTGCTGCTTAAAGCGGGCGATGTTCTGCTTTGTGACAATTTCTGGATGGATATGGTTTTTAATCGCATAATTTTCAGTAGGCAGGCCGAACGCGTCCCAGCCGATTGGATAGAGTACGTTATAGCCCTGTAGCCTTCGTTTCCTCGCGACGGTATCGAGCGCCGTATATGGGCGCGGATGCCCTACGTGAAGGCCCTGTCCTGACGGATAAGGGAATTCAATCAGGGCGAAGAACTTCTTTTTGCCGGAATTCGGCTGAGCGTGGAACACGCCCTTCTCCTCCCAGATTTTCTGCCATTTCGGTTCTACTGCTTTGTGGTCGTATTTCAAAACCTTTCCCTCCTGAAAATAATACGATTAAAAGATAATCCGCCCCCTGCCTGCAAGGACACAGGGCGGAACAAAATTTATTTACGCAAGCTCCGGCAAATCAATGGTTTCGCCATCCTGCCAGAGACGCTCTAGGTCATAATACTGCCTTGCCTCGTCGGAGAAAACATGGACGATAACGTCGACGTAATCGAGCAGTATCCAGCTGTTTGAACGGTAGCCCTCGATATGGCTGGCAGAAACGCCCGCCTCGCTTAATTTTTCCTCCACCTCGTCCGACAACGCCTTAACATGCGTGCTGTTATTACCGGTCGCGATGACCATATAATCCGCAAGGACGGAAACGTCCGTAATTTTTATGACTTTAATTTTTTCACCTTTTTTGCCGTCGAGCGCGATTGCCGCGCATTTCGCGGTTTCCAATGCTGTCAAAGAAGTCCCTCCTGTTGTTTTTGTAGTCTGCTTAAAACAATTTGATTATACGCCGCCAGTGTGTTCGGGTCAATCGCCAGGTCGCGTTTTGCCAAATCCGCTATCGAAAAGGACAGTCCAAACAGCATTGCTTCCTCCAGGCTTTCGCCTGATTTCCGGCGCATAATCTCCACACCGTCGTAGTCGCGCTCCTCGCCCGTAAAGTCGGCGACGAAAATCACCTTTTCAAGTAATGACATCTGCGCGCGCCCCGTCGTATGAAAACGAATGGCGCTTACAATGTCTGGGTCTGTTACGCTCAGCTGCATCCTGATATACGCGGCGCCGGATATTGCGTGCCACAGCTTAGGCGATACCTTTTGCACTTCGCTGAGTATTATACCAGACGCCTTTATCAATTTCAACTGCTCCTGCGGCGGCGTTTCCTTTGTAACGTCGTGCAAAAGCCCCGCGACCTCCGCTTTTTTAACGTCCGCCCCATAAAGCTTTGCAAGGCGCACCGCTTCCTTCGCTACATTGAGCGAATGGATATAGCGCTTCTCGCCCATACGTGATTTAATGAGTCTCTTGTAATCGTCGATGAACACAGAAATCACTCCCTGTAAAGGCCATTTGTCCTGATATATTCCGCAACGCCTTCCCCCGTAAGCGGGGATACGTCGCCGCCTGCCGCCGCGGCCTGCCTTATGATACTCGAAGATACCTGCATAATTGGTTCCTTGAGCACCTCGCACCGGGCGCCGAGCGTTTTCAAAAATTCCGCGTGTTGCAACAGCGTTTCCCTGCCCGCGCCGCCGCGCGGGGCGGTACAGATTGCCGCGAGTGAAAAAATCGTTTCCGGCTCTCTCCAATCCTGGAGCGTCAAAAACATATCAGCGCCGGTAATCAGGTAAAGCTGCGCGTTGGGGTACAGCTCCTTTAAGCTCCTAAGCGTATCGGCTGTAAAGCTTTTCCCGCCGCGTTCAAGCTCAAGGCGGCTTACCTCAATCTTATCATGCCCCCGCGCCGCAATTTGACACATATTGAAACGGTGGGAAGCAGAAGCGAGCCGCAAGGCTTCCTTATGCGGCGGAACAGACGCCGGCATCAGTAAAACAAGGTCTAGCTTTAAAGATGAAATAAATGCCTGGGCCAAACCGATATGCCCCAGATGTATGGGATTGAACGTGCCGCCGAGTATCCCAAGCCTATTGACTCCGCCGGTCATGCGCGGCTTGCTTTGGGCAATTCGATTTTCGGCTCCTTGCGGTTTTTGCGGTAGAGCACAAATTTGCTGCCGATTACCTGTACAACGTCCGCGTTTACCGCCTGCGCAATCTCCTGCGCCGCGTCCCGCGGCGTCTGGCCGGCAGATTCAAGCACCTTGCCCTTAATCAGCTCGCGCGCCGTGAGCGCGTCGTCCGCCTGCTTGATTATTTGGCCGTTCATGCCGCCCTTGCCCACCATAACGATGGTGTCGATTGTGTTTGCAAGGCCGCGCAGGTACGCCCGCTGTTTGCTGTTGAGCATATAATTCCTCCGTATATTAAATGGAATAGTATTTTTCAAGTTCTGCTTTCAATGCGCGCAGGGCGTTCCCCCTGTGGCTTATTGCGTCCTTTTCCTCCGCCGATAGCTGTGCATAGCTTCTGCCGCCGTCCACAAGGAAAACCGGGTCATAGCCAAAGCCGCCCTCGCCAAGCGGTGCAAACGCGATTTTGCCGCTGCACGTTCCAAATACCTCAAGCATTGTGCCATCCTGCAAAATACAGCAGATGGCGCTTGCAAACGAAGCGGTGCGCTTCTCAATCGGAACGTCGCTGAGCTCTCCCAAAAGCTTGTGGATTTTATCAAGGTCGCTCGCGCCCTCCCCGCCGTAGCGGGCCGAATAAACGCCCGGGCGACCACCGAGCGCGTCAACCATCAGCCCGGAATCGTCCGCAACGCTTGGCATTCCGGTGCTTTCAAAAGCCGCCCGCGCCTTAAGCCGCGCGTTTTCCTGGAAGGTCGTGCCGGTTTCCTCTACCTCGCCGAGCGTAAAGCCCGCTTGTTTTGCCGTCTTAGCCGTGATGCCAAGCGGGTTTAAAATGCGTTCCATCTCTTTTATTTTTTTGGGGTTATTGGATGCGATAATAAACGTTTCCATACAGGCACCTCAATAGGAATCTTTTTCGTGGTCGAACAGCGCCTTGGCGAAGTCCTGTGCGTCAAACGGCTGCAAATCGTCGATTTGCTCGCCAACACCGATATATTTAACCGGTACGTCCAGCTCTTCCTTGATGGAAAGCACCACGCCGCCCTTTGCCGTACCGTCGAGCTTTGTCAGGACAATGCCCGTAATCCCCGCCGCGTTTTTGAATTCGCGCGCCTGATTGACGGCGTTCTGCCCCGTGGTTGCGTCGAGCACCAGCAGGATTTCCTTGTCGGCGTCCGGCAGCTCCCTGTCGATAATCCTGCCGATTTTCGCAAGCTCGTCCATCAAATGCTTTTTATTGTGCAGCCTGCCCGCGGTATCGCAGATAATGACGTCTGCGTTCTTTGCTTTCGCTGAGGAAATTGCGTCGAACACGACAGCCGCAGGGTCGGAGCCCTCGTTTTGCTTGACGATTTCACATTTACTCCTCTGCGCCCATATTTCAAGCTGGTCGATTGCCGCAGCGCGGAAGGTATCCGCCGCCGCGAGCAAAACCTTTTTGCCGTCCTGTCGCAGGTTGTTTGCAAGCTTGCCTATCGTCGTCGTCTTTCCTACGCCGTTTACGCCGATGACTAAAATAATCGACGGCTTCGTATCAAGCTTAAGCTGTTCTCCGCCTGTAAGCAGCTCCGCGACGATTTCTGAAAGGAGCCTGTGGATTTCGCCCGGGTCGGTCACGCCTTCCTTTTTGACACGCTCACGCAGAAGCTCTGTGATACGCTGTGAGGTGTGGACGCCCACGTCACCCATGACGAGCAGCTCTTCCAGCTCTTCAAACAGCGCCTCGTCTATTTTAGTAAAGGACTTGAGCATCGTATCGATTTGCCCGACGACGGAATCCCTCGTCTTTTTAAGCCCCTCTTTTATTTTACTGAAAAATCCCATTGGTTTTGCCTTCCTTTATCTTCCTTATTGTCCCGTATTCAAGCGCCGCGCTGGGACGGCCTTCCGGCAGTTTCGGTCGTGCGCAGCTCCAAAAGCTTGGAAACGCCCTCATCCTGCATGGTTACGCCGTAAAGCACGTCGGCCTCTTCCATTGTGCCGCGGCGGTGCGTAATGAGAATAAACTGCGTTTTATCGTTCATTTGGCGCAGGTACGCGGCAAAACGGTCTACGTTTACCTCGTCGAGCGCGGCTTCGATTTCGTCCATCACGCAGAACGGCGCCGGACTTACCTTCATTATAGCAAAATATAAGGCAATTGCAACCAAAGCTTTCTCGCCGCCCGAAAGCGCTTCCAGGTGTACGACGATTTTTCCTGGCGGATGCACGATAATATCGATACCGCTTTGCAGGATATCCTCCGGGTCGGTAAGCTCCAGGTAAGCCTTTCCTCCGCCGAAGAGTTCCCTGAACGTACTTGTGAAGTTTTCGTTGATTTGGTGGAAGCGTTCGATAAAAATTTCACGCATTTGCTTTGTGAGGTCTCCGATTAAGCGCAGGATTTCCGCGCGCGATTTTTCCACGTCCCCGACCTGGACGGTCATAAACGCAAACCGCTCGGAAACCTCCTTGTATTCTTCGATTGCCGCAACGTTTACCGTGCCGAGCGCCTTGATTTTCGATTTCAGCTCGTTTAACCGCCGTTTGGCTTCCTGGACATTTTCAAGCGGCGGGACGGTTTCCTCCGCCTCGCGCCTGGTCAGCTCATATTCTTCCCAAAGTTGCGCGATAATATCGTCGTACTGCTTCTGTAGGCTCAATTTCCGTTCCTCCAGCCTTGCAAGCTCGCGGCCGGAAAGCTCGCGCTCTGCGTTTTTCTCCCGCTCCAGCTTACGAAGCTCCGCGCTGCGCGTGTCAAACTGCGCGCGCTCCCTTTGCAGCGCTTCGATTTTTCCATGCGAATCGTTTACGTCCCGTTCAATTTCAGCAATAGACTGCCTCAGCGTTTCAATTTGCTTTGTAACCTGTTCGCTGCGCAGGTTCAGGTGCATGATTTCCTCGCGCAGCCCCGCGCGGCGGGCCTCCTGCGTGGTGCCGGTGCTTTTGGCAAGTGAAATTTCAGATTTCAGCGCCTCGATGTCCTTTTGTGCCGTGACAATTTCCAAACGGAATTCCTGCAGACTGCGCGCGTATTCCTCGCGTTTCGCCGCAAGCTCCTCGCGGCTGCCGGTGATATCGCCTGATTTCTTTTCCGCCAGGGCGATTTCCCCGTTCAGCTCAGCCAGCTCCCGCTTGGCCTGCTCGTTCGTTTTGTGAAGCAAATCGATGCGTCCTGTACACTGGGTGTATTCCGCGTTGATTTCAGCAAGCGCCCTGGAGGTGCTTTCAAGCTCAGTAGAGCAGCTGTTGTACTGCGCGTCTGTGCGGATGCATTCCTCCTGCACGCTGGAATATTCCGCACGCAGGGATAAAAGTTCAGCCTCGGCGCCGGACGCTTCGTTTTGTATTGCCTTGAATGTCTCCTGTGCCTGGCGCGCTTTTTCTGAAAGCTCCTTTGCCGTCTGCTTGTTCTTTTCAATTTCGCTGACGCGGCTCAAAAGCCCCGATTTTCTCGCAAGGGAACCGCCGGTCAAGGAACCGCCCGCGTTTACCACCTGGCCGTCGAGCGTGACGACGCGGAACCGGTAGGAAAAACGCTTTGCAATCGCAACCGCGCTGTTTAAGTCCTCGGCAATCGCAATCCTGCCGAGCAGGGAGTGCAAAATCCCGTTATACTGCGCGTCGCACGAGCAAAGGCCGCTTGCAATACCGACGAAGCCGCCGCAGGCTTCAAGCCCGCGTTCATTCAGAACGCCGCCCTTGATTGTCGTCATCGGCAGGAAGGTCGCGCGCCCGCCGTCCTTCTGCTTGAGCAGGCCAATCGCGCGCTTTGCGTCCTCCTCTGTTGAGGTGACGATGTTCTGCATAGCGGCGCCGAGCGCCGTCTCGATTGCGACGTTATACTGCGGCGGCACCTTTATTACGCGCGAAACCGGTCCGTGGATGCCGGAAAGCGTGCCGCGCGCGGCTTCCTTCATCACAATTTTGACGCTGTGGTTAAAGCCCTCGAGGTTTCGTTCCAAATCCTCGAGCATTTTCACACGGCGCAGGCGCTCCTGCGCGTCGAGCAGCAGCCTGTCTGCCTGCTGCTTTGCCTCGTCACGTTTTTTCTGTTTGCCTGCAAGCTTAATTTCGCAGCCTTTTATAGAGTTTGTAAGCTGCTGCGCTTTGTCGGCAGCCTCTTTTTTTGCTTTCTCATAGAATGCAAGCAGGCCTGTAAGCTCTTCCTTTGCCTTTTCTTTTTCTTCCCTGGAGCGTCCGAGCGTTTCCATACGGGCGGAAAGCTCAGAGATAGAAGATTCGCTTGTCATCTGGGAAACGCGGATATCCGCCGCCTTTGCGCTCAGCTTTGTAAGGGTAAGCGATACCTCCTGCAATAAATCAGTGCTGCGGCTTGCGTTCAGGTTGATTTCACCCAGCTCCTGCGCGCAGGCGTCGTATGCTTTTTGCAGGCTTTCAACCTTTTCGCTATGTACGCCGATTGCGCGCGTTTTTTCTTCGACTTCCTTTTCTATGTTCAGAGAGGTGGAATCGAGCTGTTCAATCTCGTTTTCCAGCCTCCTAATGTTTTCTTCGTTATGCCTGATATCGTTCTCCGAAACGGAAACGAGCGCGCGTTTTTGGGAAGCCTGTTCCTCAAGCGCGGAGATTTCACGGCGCACCGCGTCTATCTTTGCCGCCTGCTCGCCGCTTTTTAAGAACAGCGCTTCCGTCTCTGCGCTGATGCGGTCAAGCTCGTCGGCGGCCGCGTCGTTCTGGCTTTTCGCAATAGAGATTTTCTCCTCCTGCGCGCGCAGGACGCCTGCCGATTTTTCGAGTGTGTCGAGCCAGATACCGATTTCAAGCTCGCGCTTTTCTTTGGAATAGCTTAAAAACGCTTCCGCTTTTTTCGCCTGCGTTTCAAGCGGCCCCACGCGCTCCTCCAGCTCCTGCAGGATGTCGCGCAGGCGCAGCAGGTTTTCCTCCGTCGCCTTTAATTTACGCTCTGCTTCTATTTTTCTGTAGCGGTAACGGGAGATTCCAGCGGCTTCTTCAAAAATTTCACGCCTGTCCTCGCTTTTTGAGGCGACAATGCTATCGATTTTCCCCTGCCCAATCATCGAGTAGCCGTCTCTCCCCAACCCGGTATCCATAAACAGCTCGTGGATATCCTTGAGGCGCACGGCGGCCTTGTTTATCATATACTCGCTGTCGCCGCTGCGGTAATAGCGGCGCGTAACCGCCACCTCGTCCCCATTATAGGGCAGGGCGCGGTCCCTGTTTTCAATGGTCAGCGTAACCTCCGCATAGCCCTGCTTTTTCCGGTCGTCGGTGCCGTTGAAGACAACATCTTCCATTTTTGAGCAGCGCAGGGATTTCGGCGACTGCTCGCCGAGCACCCAGCGGATGGCGTCGCTGATATTGCTTTTGCCGGAGCCGTTCGGGCCTACAATCGAAGTAATGCCCCGGTCGAACGTCAGCTTCGTTTTATCGGGAAACGTCTTGAATCCCTGAATTTCCAGTGATTTTAGCAGCACAGTATCACTCCGTCACATTTTTCTCATCCCACTTGATAAACGCGGTTTTATCGTTCCTACTTAAAGCCCGCCCGCAAAAGCGCAGCGCGCCCTCCTCTTTCGCCCTGGCTGTCAGCATCTCCCTGTAACAGCCGTATTCCCCGGCGACATTGCACGCGTGCCTGAGCAGCACGGCGGCATAGCCGCGGTTCCTGTAATTTTATCCGTAACTACATTTTTGAGCGGCGCGTAAGGGCGCGCCGTGTGTAAGGCTTTTAACCGGCACGAGAACACGGGAAGAAACAAGCCCCCCGCCTTCCTTATAACCATAAACACGCTGTCGGCTGCCCGACAGATATTTGAAAACACCGCGCGCAGCCTTTTTCACCGGACACACGTTCTTTTCGCCCGGATTGAGCTGTAAAGGGAAACGGGCCGTTCAAAATCCCCGGGTTTTATTTCCCTGATTACCATTGCCTTCCTCCGCGATTACCGAGCCCGCGGGAACGCTTTCATCCTGCACGATTTCCGCCTGGTACCCCAGCTTTAAAAGCTCGTTCAAATTGCTTTTCCTCTGCCCGCAGGCTTTTGAGGCCGCACGCGGGTTTACCCTCAGGGCAAGCGCGCCGCGCGGAAGCCTTTTTTCCTTGATTTGTTTTGTTATATCCAGCAGGAGAATCCTGCTTTCGCACAATTCCCGTAAAGCGGGGTGGTAAGGCCCCGCGATTCTTTCTTCCTTTAAGCCTTCGCTGTCGTGCAGGCCCAGCCGGATAACGGGAATGCCGTGTTCTTCAAAGTATATCAGTAAAGAGGAACAAAGCGCGACCGTATCCTCCAGCGTGGGCGGAACATATCTTCCGCAGCGGTAAAGCGTTTCAAGCGCCGTTCCCTTCATTGTAACTGTAGGGTAAATCCGCACGGTATCGGGTATAAGCGCGGCAATTCGCTCAGCAGTTTCAAAATCAAGCTGCGGCGTGCTTTTATAAAGCCCTGTCATCATCTGCAGGCCGAGTGAAAAGCCGTGCTGCCGTATCCTGCGCGAAGCATCTTCTACATTTTTCGCGGTATGCCCCCTGTTGTTTTCCTTGAGCACCGTATCGCACATGCTCTGCGCGCCCAGCTCAATGGAGGTCACCCCATACGACTTTAAAAGTGAAAGAATTTGTTCATCGATACAATCCGGGCGTGTGGAGATGCGGATACCGCTTAAAGCGCCCCTTTTTAAATACGGCTGCGCCGGCATTAGCAGCGATACCATATAGTCCCTGTCAACAGCGGTAAAGCTTCCGCCGAAAAAGGCAAGCTCCATATTTTTTGAGCCGCCTTTAAAGGTAGCAAGTGCGCGCGCTATCGCGCCGTCCACATCCTGCGCAGAGGGTTGGCAAGAATTTCCCGTGATTGCACGCTGGTTGCAGAAGCTGCACTGGTGCGTACAGCCGTTATGCGGGACAAAGACCGCTATGTTTGCGTGCTTCAATAACCCATCAGCTCCATCGCTTCACGCGCGGCCTGTTGTTCGGCCTCTTTTTTGCTCTTGCCGCCGCCCTTGCCGATTACATTGCTGTTCAAGCGTACCTCCACCAGGAAATGCTTGTCGTGGTCCGGCCCGCTTTCACCAACCAGGACATAATGCAGCCGCTCCTCCGGATTCCTCTGCACAATTTCCTGCAGGCATGTTTTATAATCCTTAAACTTGCGCGGCTTGGGGCTTTTGATATCGGGTTCAACAAACCGCAGGATATGCCTGCGGACATTTTCCATCCCGCCGTCTAAATAAATTGCCGCGATTACCGCCTCAAACGCGTCTGCAAGAATCGACGGGCGCTGTGCGCCGCCGCTGTGGCGTTCGCCCCGGCTGAGCTTTAAGTAATCGCCCAGACGTATTGTACGCGCGTAACCGGCGAGCGCCTTCTCGCACACGAGAGAGGCGCGCAGCTTTGTAAGCTCACCTTCGGGAAGCTTGGGGCAATTTTTAAAAATAAAGTCCGAAACGACGATGCTCAGTACCGCGTCGCCCAGAAATTCGAGACGTTCATTGCATTTGACCGAACCCTTCACCTCATTAGCGTAAGAGGAATGCGTAAGCGCAGTTTCAAGAAGGGACGGGTCTTTAAAGGTATAGCGCAGCTCCTGTTGCAGCTCTTCCATTTTTATTCCTCCTTTGGCGCGCAGGCGCTGATAAGATTCATGATTTCACCCGTAACGCCGCCCTCGACATACTGCTTGGTCAGGCGGATGGCGCTTTTTATCGTCTTTGCCTTTGCGCTGCCATGCGCCTTGAACACAGGCTTCGACACGCCCATAATCGGGGAGCCGCCGTACTCGTTATAATCAAACTGTTTTTTCATGTCCTTTAAATCGGACATAACCATTGCGGCCGCGAGCTTTGTTTTTAGATTTTTTGTGAACATGTCCTTAATTTTGTCCATCAACACCATTGCGACGCCCTCATATGTTTTTAAAATGAGGTTACCGGTGAAGCCGTCGGTTACGAGCACGTCGCACGCGCCGGCCGGGAAATCCCTTCCTTCGATGTTGCCGACAAAATGAAGGCCGCTGTCCTTTAAAAGCGCAAAGGTTTCATGCTGGAGGCTGCCGCCCTTGTGTTCCTCGGTGCCTACGTTAGCAAGGCCGACGCGCGGGTTTTTGACGCCCATGACCTTATCCATATAAATAGAGCCCATCTGCCCGAACTGCAGGAGCATTTCCGGGCGGCACTCCACGTTAGCACCGCAGTCGATGAGCATTGCGCAGCCGGTTTCCGTCGGCATGACCGGAGCAAAGCCCGGCCGCCTGACGCCCTTGATGCGCTTGACAAGCAGCGTCGCACCAACGACGAGCGCCCCGCTGTTGCCCGCGGAAACAAACGCGTCGCCCTTTCCTTCAGCAAGCAGCGCAAGCCCCGCCGTCATGGAGGAATCCGTCTTGCGCTTGACCGCGGCACTTGCCTCGTCGTCCATTGTAATTACGCCCGGCGCGTGTACAATTTCCATATGCTCCAAAGAGACGGCGTTTTCCTGCGCCGTTTTCCGGATAATATCCTCATCGCCCGTCAAAATTACGTCGATGCCGAATTCTTCGATGGAAAGCGCCGCGCCCTTTATAATCTCAAGCGGCGCATTGTCGCCGCCAAATGCGTCAAGAATAATCTTCATATCGTGTCCAATCCTTTCACTGGCGCCTAAATGTCCGCGTCCTGTATCGTCTGGCTGAGTGCGGAGAAGGAACGCCGCGCATACTCCGCCGCGCGTTCCCGCTTGTCGCGTATGTGATGCGCAAGCGGCGGCAATACGCCCACATTTGCGCCCATCGGCTGAAAATTCACTATGCTTTCGTCGCTGATATAAGCGGCAAGGGAACCCATCATACATACGCGCGGCAGCGTTATGCCGTCCTGCCCCAGAGCGGCCCTGGCTGCGTTTATTCCGGCCAGAAGCCCGGAGGAAGCCGATTCCATATAGCCTTCCACGCCGGTGAGCTGGCCCGCGAAGAAAAGCGCGGGGTCTTCCCTGCTGGAAAAATCCGCGTTTAAAATGCGCGGGGAATCGATAAATGTGTTGCGGTGCATCACGCCGTAACGGACAAAATCGGCGTGATGCAGGGCCGGAATCATCCCGAATACGCGCTTCTGCTCCGGAAATTTTAAATTGGTCTGGAAGCCCACCAGGTTATACATTGTCCCCTGCGCGTTCTCCCTGCGCAGCTGCAGCACAGCCCATGGCCTGTGCCCGGTTCTCGGGTCGCGCAGGCCGACCGGCTTCATTGGGCCAAAGCGGAGCGTGTCCTGCCCGCGCTGCGCCATAACCTCGACCGGCATGCAGCCCTCGTATACCTTCGGGCTGCTTACGTCGAAATCATGAAGCGGCGCGCGCTCTGCCTGGATGAGCGCCTCATAAAAGGCTTCATACTCCTCTTTGTTCATCGGGCAGTTGATATAATCGTCATCGCCGCCCTTATCGTAGCGGGAGGCACAGAAAGCGCGCTCCATATCGATGCTGTCCCTTGTGACAATCGGGGCCGCCGCGTCGAAAAAGCTCAATGAGCCGCCGAACCTGCTGGCAATATCCGCCGCAAGCGCACCGGAGGTAAGCGGTCCTGTCGCAACGACGCGGACACCGTCCCTTGGCAAAGAAACGATTTCTTCTTCCCTGATTTTAATCAGCGGGTGCGCCTTGATTTTTTCCGTAACCATCCGCGAAAAGAGCAAGCGGTCAACGGCAAGCGCCCCGCCCGCAGGAACGGCGCATGAATCAGCACATTCCATCAAAAGGGACGAAAGCATGCGCATTTCCTGCTTGAGCATACCGGCAGCGCTTTCTACGCGCGCGGCCTTGAGCGAATTGGAGCAGACAAGCTCGGAAAACAAATCGCTGCTGTGCGCAGGCGTTTTTTTCTTCGGCTTCATTTCTATAAGCACGACCGGCACGCCGCGCCGCGCAATCTGCCACGCGGCTTCACAGCCGGCTAAGCCCGCACCGATTACCGTTACGGTCATTCTTTGTTTTCCTCTATTTTCTTTTCAAAGCCGCAGCCCTCTTTCGCACAGTAGAGGACCGGCTTTTTGCCTTTTTTCTTGTACAGGATTTCGCCGCAGCTGGGGCACTTTTCGTTGACCGGTTCGTTCCATGAAACGAAATCGCACTGCGGGTAATTGCTGCAGCCGTAGAACGGCTTGCCCTTTTTCGTCTTCCTGACGATAACGTTGCCGCCGCATTTCGGGCAGGTCACGCCAATCTCCTGGACAAACTTTTTCACGTTTTTGCATTCCGGATAGCCCGGGCAGGCAATAAATTTGCCGTACCGACCGACCTTAACGACCATTTTCCTGCCGCAAAGCTCGCAGACGATATCCGTCTCGTCCTCTTTGAGGTGCAGCTTTACGCCCTCCATCTCGGTTTTCGCTTTTTTGAGCGTCTTGTCGAAATCGCCGTAGAAGCTGTCCAGCAGGCTGACCCACTGCTCGCTTCCCTTTTCAATTTTATCGAGGTCCTGCTCCATCTGCGCGGTAAACTTGACGTTTACAATCTTTGGAAAGCGCTCCTTCATCAGCTTGGTCGTCACCTCGCCGAGCTCCGTCGGGAAGAGCGTTTTGCCCTCGCGCTTGACGTATTCCCTGTTGGTGATGGTCGTGATGGTCGCGGCGTACGTAGACGGGCGGCCAATGCCGTTTTCTTCGAGCGCCTTGATGAGCGACGCTTCCGTAAAGCGTGCCGGCGGCTGCGTGAAGTGCTGGTTGGGGACGAGCTCCTTTAGTTTAAGGGGCATATCCTTTTCCAGCGTGGGAAGCTGCTTTTCCTTTTCTTCCTCGGTATCCTTGCCCTCCACGTACAGCACGGTAAAGCCGTCAAAATCGACCTTATAGCCGGACGCCTTAAAGAGATAGCCGTTCGCGCCGATATCCGCCTGCGTCGTTTTCTGGATGCAGTCGGCCATCTGGCAGGCGGTAAAGCGCTCCCAGACGAGCTTATAAAGCTTATATTGGTCGGAGCTTAAGCTGCTCTTGATTTTATCCGGCTCAAGGGACGGCATGGTCGGGCGGATTGCCTCATGGCCGTCCTGCGCGCTTGCGCGGGACTTGAAGAAACGCGGCTTTGAGGGAAGGTATCTGTCGCCGTAACGGCCTTTGATAAATTCTGTAACCTCAGCTATCGCGTCGTTCGAGATACGCAGTGAATCCGTTCTCATATAGGTAATCAAACCGACCGCGCCCAGCTCGGGGATTTCAACGCCTTCATAAAGCTCCTGCGCGACCTTCATGGTACGCCGCGACTGGAAGCCGAGCTTCCTCGAAGCCTCCTGCTGGAGCGTGGAAGTGATGAAGGGCGGCGCGGGCGACTTTTTACGCGTTCCGTTTTTGACCTTCAGCACGGTATACTGCGCGCCGTCGAGGTCTTTTAAAATTTGGGCTGCCTGTTCCTCGTTTGTGATTTTCAGCTTGCCCTTCTCGTCGCCATAAAGGGACGCGGGGAACGATTTTCTGCTGCCCTTGGGGATGAATTTCGCGTCGATTGACCAGTATTCTTCCGGCTTAAACGCGCGGATTTCCTCCTCGCGGTCTACGATAATACGCACGGCGACAGACTGTACCCTGCCGGCGGAAAGCCCCCTGCGGATTTTTTGTGACAGGAACGGGCTTAGCTTATAGCCCATAAGCCTGTCGAGAATCCTCCTGGCCTGCTGGGCGTTTACCAGGTCGATGTCGATGGCGCGGGGATGCCCCATACCGTTTTGCACGCCGGTTTTTGTAATTTCGTTGAATTCTATCCTGTTTTTATCGTCAAGCTCCAGGCCGAGCAGGTATGCAAGATGCCAGGAGATTGCCTCGCCCTCGCGGTCGGGGTCAGTCGCAAGATAAACGGCGTCGCTCTTCGCGGCGGCTTTTTTAAGCTTATCGACAAGCTCTTCCTTACCCTTGATTACCTCGTAGCGCGGTGTAAAGTTATTTTTGATATCGACGCAAAGGCGCGCCTCTGGCAGGTCCCTTACGTGGCCCATTGAAGCAACGACGTCAAAATCTTTTCCCAAATATTTTTTAATGGTTTTTGCTTTCGCCGGTGACTCCACAATTACCAAATTTGACATGTTTCGTTTTCATTCCTTCCGCGGGAAACTCCCGCAAAAAAATAAGTTGCCCTTATACCCTGCAGTAACGCCTGCCGGGCGCCTGACGCACCAAACCGGAAAGCTCAAGCTCCGTCAACGCCGCAAGAAGGCTCCCGGCGGGAAGCCCAAGCCGTTCAATCAGCAAATCGACATGTAACGGAATTTCACTTTCAGACAATACGCCGAGCACCGCCTGCGCGTCCTGCGTCAGGGGTTCTTTCTCTTTCCCATTTTCTTTTCTGACCGGCTTCATATCATTTTTATGATACGCAGCGGGCTGCGGATTATCATAGCTTTTTTCGCGCGCCCTGCTCGCCGCCGTCGGCACTGCGTTGATTTCACGTTCAAAATCCTGGCTTACAGGCGTTTCTTCCGGAAGCTCGTCCACACCAAGATATTCCTCTAAAATGTCCGAAAAGCTTGTGACCGCACGCGCTCCCTGCTTGATAAGGGTGTTCGAGCCCCTGCATACGGTGTTCGTAATACTGCCGGGTACCGCGAACACATCCCTGTTCTGCTCAAGCGCAAGGTCAGCGGTGATAAGCGAGCCGCTTTTCTCCCCCGCCTCCACCACAAGCACACCGTTTGACAGGCCCGAAATAATGCGGTTGCGCATCGGGAAATTGCGCGCAAGCGGTTTAAAGTCCGGCGGGTATTCCGAAATGACCGCGCCGTTCACGGTAATGAGCCTTCGCATCTGCTCGTTTTCCATCAAGTAACGGCAGTTGATGCCGCACCCCAGCACACAGACCGTTACGCCGCCCGACTGCAAAACGCCGCGATGCGCCGCACAGTCGATACCGAGCGCCCCGCCGCTTACCACGACGGCGCCCGCCCTTGCAAGGTCGGCTGACATCGTAAAGGCTGTACGCACGCCTTCGCGCGTTGCTGTACGCGTCCCGACGACGGCGACGCACAGATAATCGTCCAGCTTTGGCAGCGCGCCGTCCACATATAAAACACAGGGTGGATTATAGATTTCCTTGAGCCGTTTGGGATAAATTTCATCCGCAAACGTTATTATATTGTAATTCAAACTTTCGCATCGGTCAATAACCGTCTGTGAATTTTGCAGCTCCTCTTTCGAAAAAGCGTTTTCCTGCGCTGGGGTAAAATGTGCGCACAGCCGCTTTTGGGCAAGGCTTGCGTGGTAAAAATCCTCTATATTGGGATAAGCCGCGGCAATTTGCCTGATTCTGGGATTGCCATAGCCCAGCACGCGCTGCAGCCAAATCCAGTAGAGCGCACGGTTGTCCCTCCGGTTCATATACGCTCCCTGACCATTTCCCACATAACGATAGACGCGGCGGTAGCCGCATTGAGCGATTCCGCGCGGCCGCCCATCGGGATGGTGGTCTCCTCGGCGCATGCGTCGAGGAGCTCCTGCGACAGGCCGTTTCCTTCATTTCCGATAAAGACGGCCGCTTTGTCCTCCTTTGATAAGGAAAGCTTTGTGACGGGAGGCGCGCCGCGGTCGGCGACAGCGCCAAATGTCGTAAACCCGTTTAGCTGCAGGCTTAACGCATACGCGGGCAAATCGTCCGTAACCATATAATTCAGACGGAAGACCGCGCCCATGCTGCCGCGCAGGACCTTCGGCGAATAAATATCGCAGCAGTCCTTAGACATAACCACGCCGGTTATCCCGAGCGCCTCGGCAGTACGCAGGATTGTTCCCATATTTTGCGGGTCCCGTATGCTCTCAAGGCCAATATAGGAGCCGTCTTCCAAATGAAAGGATTCCTCCCGCATGCGGCAGACACATAAAATGCCCTGTGGTGTAACTAAATCGGAAAGCGCAGAAAACAGGTTCCGCTGAAAGATATATGTTTTTTTTGCCCCGTCGCACAACCTGTCGATAAGCTGCGCGTGCTTTTCCAATGCGTCCTGCATAATGCAAACCTTTTGAATTTTGATTCCGCTTTGCAGCGCGTCTTCGCAGAGCCTTGCGCCTTCAATGACAAAAAGACGGTTTTTAAGCCTGTGTTTTGTACTTTTTGAAAGTTTTTGAATTTCCTTTACCGCCGTGTTTTCCCTGCTTGTAATCGCGTCCATTACTGGCAGCACCGCCCTTCTTTTTTAATTTTATGAGAAGCTTATGTACGAAAAGAGCGTTTGGGAGTGTTCTCCCAAACGCAGCTTTCACTTTTCTTATGCGTTTTTCGCCTGCTCGACAAGTTTTGCAAAGGACGCCGGGTCAGCGATTGCAATTTCGGACAGCATCTTTCTGTTGAGCGTAACGCCTGCCTTTTTCAGGCCGTTCATAAAGGTAGAATAGTTGATTCCGTTCATACGGCACCCAGCCGAAATACGGGTAATCCACAGGCGGCGGAAATCTCTTTTGCGCTGCTTGCGTCCAATATAGGCGTAATTGCCGCTTTTCATAACGGCCTGTTTTGCCATTTTAAAATGCTTGCTCTTTGCACCCCAATAGCCCTTCGCGAGCTTTAATGTCTTTTTTCTCCTCTTGCGCGTCATCATCGCACCTTTTACACGTGCCATTTTATGTTACCTCCGTTATTGGTTGATTTTGTTGTTAAGAAAGCGCGCTCCTACTCTTATTTGTAGGGGATCAGCCTCTTGATCTGCACGACGTTCGTCTTGTCGGCTACCGTGGTCTGCCTCAAGCCTCTCTTGCGCTTTGTGGATTTCTTGTTGAGGATGTGGCTTTTATTTGCGTGCGCGCGGATGACTTTACCGTTCTTTGTAAGCTTAAAGCGCTTTTTCGCACCGCTGTGTGTTTTAATTTTAGGCATAATATTTTGTCCTCCTTGAAAGTTTTATTTCGTGGGCTTTGGAGCAAGGAACATCAGCATATTGCGTCCTTCGAGCTTTGCGGGCTTTTCGACATTGGCTGCTTCCTCGCATGCCTGCGCAAATTTTTTCATTGTTTCATAGCCCTGTTCGGGATGGCCCATCTCTCTGCCCCTGAAACGAATCGAAACCTTAACCTTATCCCCTGCCTGCAAAAAGCGCAGGGCATGGCCGAGCTTCGTATTGAAATCATGCGTGTCTATATTCAAGGAAAGCCTAATTTCCTTGATTTCAACCACGCGCTGATTTTTACGCGCTTCCTTTTCCCTCTTGGCCTGCTCAAACTTATACTTGCCATAATCCATAATCTTGCATACGGGCGGCGTTACCTGCGGGGCAATCTTCACCAAATCAAGATTTTGTTCCTCCGCGAGAGCCATAGCCTTGCTTGTGGGCATGATTCCGAGCTGCGAGCCGTCGTTACCGATTACCCTGAGTTCTCTGTCTCGAATTTCGTCGTTAATCTGTAGTTCCTTGTTGCTGATGGTTAAGCACCTCCAAAATGTTATGTTTGAATAAATAAAAAGCGCGGGCAGAAAATCCGCCCGCAGCAATACAACCAACTTCCGCACAAAAATGCGTTATGTCCTGTATTGACCCATGCAGACGGCACTCCATAGGTGAAAGCATTCCTGCCTTGCTTTATTTACCTGACTATTATAGCAGGCGCGTACCCGCTTGTCAACATGTTTGCCACATTTTTTCAAGCACGTCGGCGCTTACTGGCGGAGCGGCCTTGCCGGCTATTATAGCATACGAAAGCATAAACGGCAACGATATAAATTAAGGCGCGCACTTGTAGTACGCGCCCGTGCTTAAAATCGTCAAACCTCTGTAATTTTTATGTTGTCGAACTCGATTCCCGACTGCCCGGTCACGATATCCTTAATCGCAATGACCCCATCGTCGTCGAGCTCGCCTTTACATACGACGATGCTGCACTCGCCGTTCTGGATAAACGCAAGGCACTGTGAAAAGCCCTTTGCCTTGATAAGGCTCTCGATATTGGTTTCCTGCTCCATATTTTTAGCGATTTCCGCCGCCTTGCCTACTGCTTCCTTCTTGGCCTCGTCTGAGGAGTCCGCCGCTTCCAGCACTTCTTTTGCAAGGTCGGCAGCGCCGTCGTGCGTTTTCTGGCGTTCCACCTTCACCTGTGCAAAGTAGGCGAGCGCATCCTCACTCGGCTGCGCCTTTTTGCTTGTGTCCTTGGAGGAATTGGAAGAGGTACTGCTGCTCGTGTTTTTGTCCTTTGACACGGAGCTGTCCGTCGAATTGTTTACAAACTGCGCCTGGCCTATCTGCTTGTTCGCGTTTGCAGAGGTTTGCTGGATGAGCGAGCTGTTGTCCGCGAATTGCCAGTTGAGATATACCGCCGCGCCGAGCGCAACCACCAATGCCGCCAATACAAGCTGTCTTTTTCCGAATTTCATTTCTATGTCCTCCTTGTTATTCTGAGAGTTTTGTCACGCAAACCTTTGCGGACGATATATTAAGTGCCTTCGTCACTGCCTCAAGCACTCTCTGCTGAACCTCGATATCCCCGCCGCCGCTGCACACGACCACGACGCCGCGTACTGTCGGCTGGATTTCCTTGAGTACGATTGCCTGCTCCGTGCCGTCTGAAAGGCGTACGGTAATGTAGTTTTTTTCCTTGTCGGACGATTCATCCGTTTTGGTACTGCCGTCGCCCTTCCCGTTTTGCAGGCTTTTGCTTTCCTTTTCATCGGCGGCGTAAACGTACTCCGTTCCGCTGTCAACTGTAACGTAAAGCTTTGTCGTCCCCGCGCCTTCGATACTCGAAATAATATCCTGAAGGCTCGCTTCGATTTCCTGCTTGTACGCAAGCGCCGTCTGGGACGACGTATAAACGGTCTGTTCCGGGGACGGCTGCGTTTTGGAGCCCGAATCGAAGAAATTGGAGATAAAAATCAGCGCGATTGCGGCAAGCCCCGCAATAATGATGAACTTTTTATACTTTTCATCTGCAACCAGGCTATGGAGCTTTTCCTTCCATTTTCCTTTTCTTTCCTCATCCTGCATTTGCATCATCCCCTTCCGCGACGACAACCTTTGTTTTTAAATCCAGTTCCTTTTCCACCGCCGCTTTTATTTTGACAGCGTCGTCCTTGTACCGCGGCTCGACCGTAACGGTAACCAATACAATAGATATGCTGCCGCCGTCCGCGCTATCCATGGTAAGCGCAATATTTTGCGCTTTCGCGCCTGTTTTTTCAACGCAATCCTCGACAAGCTTCGCAACGCTTGTCTTGGCGATTTCCTCTGATTGGCTCGTTACATCCTCAGAAAATCCCGAGGTTGTCTCTTTTTCAAAATCTATGCCGCTTAATTCCGCTTTTATACCGGAAACCAGGGTTCCAAGCGGAAAAATTACGGCGCACAGCATAAACGCACCCAATACGAAGCGCAGTATTTTATCCATTGTCCCGTTCGGCGCCAGAAGCTCCAGCACCAGGCCCGCGCAGGCGCAGACACAAATCACCGTGGCCCAGGCCGCTACCGCTTCCATATCAGCTTCCCCCTATCATCAGGATGATTGTCGTCGATATGATGAAAACCGTCATACAGCACAGAAGAATGGCGATAAGCGTGCTGATGACCTTGCCCGCCGAACGCAGCAGCGCGCTCGGGACACTAAGCCCGAACACGTCCCCCGCGGCGGCGCATACGTTGATAGTCAAAAGCCAGACGAGGCATTCAAGGAGCGCAGGCAAAAAAATAAAAACGCTGCCTAATACCGCGAAGATGCCAACGCCGGATTTAAGCATTTTCACACAGCTTTGCACCGTTAAAAAGGCGTCGCTCAGGGCACTGCCCACCATAGGGACAAAGCTGCTGATAGCAAAGCGCGTGGCGCGCACACCCGCGGAATCCGCTGCCGTACCGATAATCGTCTGGAATGTGAGAATTGAAACGAATACGGACATCACAAACGTGAGCACCCATTTCGTCACCTTGGAAAACAGGTCGCAGATACCCTTTAAATTAATGCGCTGGGAGACGGAGCTTACGACGGAAAGGCCCAGAAAAACATTGAGCAGCGGCACGATAACATGGGAGGCAATCTGTGTGACGACCTGCCCCGCGCCCATCATCAGCGCATAGTAGGAGGCGCCCGATACAGCCTGTCCCGCCGCAACCATAACGCCCGCCATCACCGGGATATAAATCAGCAGAAAGGAGGACGCAGTCTGGATGATGCCCGCGCTCGTCGCGATGGTTTCAACAATCGGGTAAATCAGCACTCCGCAGATGCAGAGCGTCCCGACCGTGCCGATAATCCCGCCGAGCGGCTTTTCCCCGAAGGAGAGCTTCATACCGTCTACCAAAGCACATAGCAGCATCAAAGCAAGCACCTTTCCGGTTGCAAAGAGCGGCGAAGCGCTGTTTTGCCCGGCCATACTTAAAATTTTTGACATGACCGCACCGAAGCTCAGGGAATTGAGCTGTTCCCAGCTTGGGGAGTCTACGCCGATGTCCTCCATCGATTTCTGGGCGTTCGGCGGAAGCTCGTCAAAGAGCTCGTCCGCCCCGCTGTTTTTAAGCTGCTCGCCATATATTTCGTTGATTCCCTGCTCCTTGTCCCGCGGCTGTGTTTCCTCCTCAGCCGCGCGGACGGGCAAGGAGAAAATAAGAAGGAAAAGCAAAAAAAAGAGCGGAAATATCCATTTTTTTCTCAGCTTCATGCGTTTTACCATTCCTTTATCCGCCTTTCGGTCATCCGCCGATAATTCCGACGGCCGTCTGAGTGATGTCCTCAATCATTGGCAGGGCAATCAGCACAATCATGAGCTTGCCCGCAAGCTCCACCTTAGAGGCGAGCGCCGACTGTCCGGCGTCCTTGCACGCGTCTGAAGAAAACTGGCACAGGAAACAAATCCCGAGCGATTTCAGGAGGATACCGCCGTATTCCACGGGCATTCCCGCGCGGGTAAGCAGGCTGTTCACCTGGTTAAGCGCGGGCGAGATTTTTGAGAGAATCAAAGCAAAAACGACGACGCCCGCCCCAACCGCGACAAGCATGGAAATCTCCGGATTGTATTTTTTCAGCATGACGGAAAGCACCGCCGCTATGATGACCGCCACGCACAGTCCCAGGATATTCATAGCCTACAGCCCAAACAGCGACTTGATGGTTGAAAACAGGCCGCTTATCTGCTGTACAATCATCAGCAGTACGACGATTAGGCCCGCAAGCGTCGTCATCATTGCCTGCTCCTCCCTGCCGGAGCGTATCAGCACCTGGTTGAGCACGGCGACTATGATGCCGATGGCGGCAATTTTAAAAATCAAATCAACGTCCACTGTGTTTTCCCCTTCCTGTTACAGAATCAAAAGCGATACGGCCACGCCGGAGAACAGCCCGAGCATCCGGTAAAGCTTTACCTTCTTTTCTTTTTCCTCTCGCGCCTGCTTGAGCCTTGAGGAAAACATCGTCTTATACAGCTCGCAATGCGCAAGCTGCCCTTCCACGTCGGTCGTGCCTAAGCCCTGGCCGAAGTCCGTAAGCAGGCGGATATCCTCCTTTGAAAGCCCCATGCTGTGCGGAAGCTGCATGAGCGCGTTCTGCCACGCCTCAAAGAAGGACGCGCCGCTTTCCATTCCCTGCGCGCATACCTCAAGCAGCGGCTGCAAAAGCTTTCCGGAGCCTGTGCGGAGGAGTACCGGAAGGCTGTCCCCGCAAAAACGCATCTGCGTCTGCAAGTCCGTCAAAAAACCAACCGCCTGTTCAAAAAAAGAGGCCCGCATGATTACGCGCTGCGACGCCGACAGCCCGATTAACGCTCCTGAAATGATAATGACCGTTACCGACAGTATCCGCAGCATGAAAAAGCGCCTCCGTTTCGATATATTCCCTGATTTCTCCCGGCTGCTCCCTTCCCTTGAGGAACGCAACGTGCTCAAACGCCCCCGACTGCAAAAGCCGCCGGCCCTGCACGCGGCCCAAAAGCTCCGCGCGTGTTGAGGCGTGGATGCTCGCTATCATGGAAACACCGGCGTTCAGCCCCTGCTCGATAGCGCGTACATCGTCGGTTGTGCCGGCCTCATCACAGATGATAATTTCCGGCGAAAGGCAGCGCACCGCCTGTAAAATCCCTTCGCCCTTGCTGTAGCCGTCCAGGATATCGCTCTGTCCCAAATCGTTTTGGTAAACGCCCGAGCAGGTTCCCGCCAGCTCGCCGCGTTCATCGACGACGGCGACTTTTTTCATATATGTATTGGAAAGCTGGCGGGACAGGTCGCGCAGGATTGTCGTTTTACCGCACGACGGCGCGCCGCAGAGCAAAAGCCCGCCGAAATCCCCGTTCATCATCTCCAGCAGCTTATCCGCCGCCCCGCTGATTTGCCGCGCAATCCTGATATTGATGGAAGATACGTCGCGGATATTGGACAGTGTGCCGTTCTGGTAAACGGCTGTGCCGCACAGCCCCGCGCGGTGGCCTCCCTGCATCGTCAAAAAGCCGTGCTTGATTTCGTTTTGGTGGCTGTAGACAGAATAGCCGCAGATGCTTTGGAACGTATCGGACACATCCTTCGGCGTGACAATCAGCATACCGCTGCCGCAGTACGCCGTAACGGGCCTTGACTGCGCCGTCAGGTAATACATACGGTTGCTGCAGTAAACCGCAAGCGGCCGCCCGCTGCGGATACGGATTTCCTGAGCCTGCTCCTTGATGCCCTGCGGCAGGCTCATAACCGCCGCGCGCAGGCGGGGGCACAGGCCCTTTGCCGCCATATCGAACCGTCCGGTAAACTGGGTGTCCGGCATATGTCATTCCTCCGTTTTTGGTCTTGTCCTTTTCGGGATATTTCATTATATGGACAGGTCGTCCCATTTAGAACAGGATATTAAACAGGGGTTAAAACCTTCTATGAGGTTGGCAAAATCTTTAACGACTCATGGACGGCTCCTGCCCAGGGAACGGAAGCGGAAAACGCTTCGCAGCCGGCCAATTTAAAGTCCGTCCCTTGGAAAGCAGGCTGAACGCGCACTCAAAAAACCAATAAAGGAAGCCGCCAAAAGGCGGCTTCCTTTTAAATTCCAGAGTTCTCTCTTATATTAAAAGCCGGTTTCCCTTCTGTATAAAAGGAAACCGGCTGTATTTTTTACTTTATTCAGCGTCCGCACATTTTAAGAAACTCTTCTTCGGAAATTACGGCTACGCCGAGTGACTGCGCTTTTGCAAGCTTGCTGCCGGCATCTTCGCCCGCGAGCACATAATCTGTCTTTTTCGACACGGAGGACGAGGCCTTTCCGCCGAGCTCCTCGATTATTTTCGACGCTTCGCTTCGCTTGAGCGTAGGGAGCGTTCCGGTGAGCACAAAGGTTTTCCCCTGGAACAAACCGCCCTCCGCTTTCTGCGCGGGCGGCATTTTTACGCCCAGCTCTTTAAACTGCGCAATCAGTTCTTTTGTATGGGCAAGCGCAAAATAATCAGCCGCGCTTTTGGCCATTACGCCGCCGAAGCCGTCGATTTGTTCGATTTCTTCCGCAGAAGCCCCCATTATCGCTTCAATTGTGCCAAAATTCGCGCACAAAAGCTTTGCGGCCTTCTGCCCGATATGGCGGATGCCGAGCGCGTACACCAAGCGGTACAGCTCATTTTCCTTTGATTTTTCCACCGCGCTTATCAGGTTAGCGGTGGAAAGCTCGCCCATGCGCTCCAGGTTCTGGATACGCTGCGGGTCGAGACGGTACATGTCTACGGGCGATTTGACCAGCCCTTCGTTTACAAGCTGTTCCAGCACGGCGGGCCCCATGCCCTCGATATCCATAGCGTCCCTCGATACGAAATGGATTAGGTGGCGCATCAGCTGCGCCGGGCAGTCCGTATTCGTACAGCGCAGGGCGGCCTCGTCTTCTTCGCGCACAACAAGGCTGCCGCAGGACGGACAGGTCTTCGGCATTTCGTACGGAACCGTGTTTTCCCCGTGCTCCTTGAGTGCGACGACCTCCGGGATAATCTCCCCCGCCTTGCGCAGGATGACCGTATCGCCGATGCGGATATCCTTTTCTTTGATAAAATCCTCGTTATGGAGCACGGCGCGCGTGACGGTTGTGCCTGCGAGCGTCACCGGCTCGAAAATACCGGTCGGCGTAAGCGCGCCGGTGCGCCCGACGTTGATTTGAATGTCAAGAAGCTTTGTTTCTTTTTCCTCCGGCGGATATTTATATGCCTCCGCCCAGCGCGGAAATTTTGCCGTACTGCCAAGCTCCCGCCTCTGTTCAAAGCTGTCTACCTTGACGACCGCGCCGTCAATTTGGTACGGCAGGGCGCCGCGCATATCGCCGATACGGCGTATTTCTTCCAGTACGCCGTCGATGGAATCGAACGTCTTATAAAAAGGCGGGGCGGGGAATCCCAGCTCTTTAAGGAAATCGAGCGACTGCTTATGGCCGGTGAGCGTTTCGCCTTCGATTTGCTGGATATTGAACACAAAGATGTCGAGCGAGCGCTGTGCCGTAATTTTACTGTCCTTCTGGCGCAGGGAGCCGGCAGCCGCGTTGCGCGGGTTTTTAAACGTTTTTTCCTCGTTTAGCTCCTGCTTTTCCAGCAGCTTTAAAAAGCTGTCGTTCGACATATAGACCTCGCCGCGTACTTCAATGTACGGCAGCGGCTTTTTCAGGCGCTTCGGGAGCGAGCGGATAGTCTTCAGGTTGTCTGTGATATCCTCGCCGGTCACGCCGTCGCCGCGCGTAGAGCCGCGCACAAAAATTCCGTTTTCGTATTCCACAGAGACGGACAGCCCGTCGAATTTTGGTTCTACCACGTATATGGGATGCTCCGCCACGCCGCGCACCCTCCTGTCGAAATCGCGCATTTCCTCATCGGAAAACGCGTCGTGCAGGCTTTCCATCGGGACGGTATGCGTTACGGGCGCAAATTTTTCCGCAGCCTTTCCACCGACGCGCTGCGTTGGGGAATCAGGTGTAATAAGCTCCGGAAACTGTTCCTCCAGCTCCTCCAGGCGCTTTAAGAGCATATCGTACTCATAATCGCTGATTTCAGGCGCATCCTGGTTATAATACCGTTCGCTGTGGTAATCGAGCGTTTCCCTCAGCTTTGACGCCTTGCTTTTTGCATCCTCAAAATCCATATAATCCACCCATCAAATATGATTTTATTTTTGCGGCCGGTACATCCACGGCATAAGCCTCCAGGTCAGCATGTTCTTCCTTAATTTATTGGGAGTGCCTTTGCCGGATATGAGCAAATCTTCAAAGCCCTTGAGCTTTACCGTATTGCGGACCGCGCTGTAGCCGAGCCCTTCGCGCAGAAGCAGGTCGATACAGTCAAACACTGCCTGCGGAAGCACCTCGTAAGTAAACAGGGCATTGAGCTTTTTATTATCGGGATAAGCCAGGGCGGCCTCGTCCCTGATGCGCAGCAGCGCTTCCACACGGTCAAAGCATATGATGCCAACCGGTTCCTGCGCCGCCGCGGGCGGCTCTAAATCCCTGCTGCGATTCATTACGGCGTTCGACTGGAAATTCCGGTCTGTTTTGAGCAGAAGACGGTAGATAAATTCTTCAGCATAGCCGTAACGGCATTTTTCATCAAACGCTAAATGATTATTTGACAGAAAATCACGCGAAAACATCACCGCGCCGATGTCGATATTGATAATGCCCTTCACAAGCCCCGTAATGAGCTCCGTTCCCTTGATTGCACCCGACTTCAGCGCCGCTACCAGCTTTTCATTGCTGCCCGGCGCGCAGCCGTAAACAAAATCCGCATTGCTGCGGCTGGCTGTCTGATAATAATCGGTTAATACGCCGGTATAAAGCCTGCGCGGGAACAAGAACGTTACATAGCGGCCTGAGGATTTGTAAATTCCTGTATTGAGCGCACAGGCAATTCCTGAATCCCCGTTTTCGACGACAAAGCCGCGCAGGCTGTGCATCTTGATTGTTTTGAGTGAGGACAGCATGGTTTTATCTGAAGAACGCATGTCGACGACAATCAGTTCAAAGTTGATGTCTTTTGCCTGTTCGGCAATATTTTTTAAAATTGCGGAAATATGCTTATCTATATTTTTTACCGGTATGACAACCGATACATCCACGTCAGGCAAAAAAAGCACTCCTTTATCATTTTGCTCCACAGGCGCGAAATAATAAGCCGGACAGCGCGCCTATGTAAAATAGTTTACCCCCAAATAAAGGTAAATTCAAGGAAAAAATAGAAAAGATACAGAAAAGACGCTTCTGCATATTTATGCACTTCTCGTGAATACGCACAATTCTACCGCATGTATTCAACCTCCGAGCATTGCAGCTTTAAGAGGCGGTTCCTGCAAAACCCAAATAGATAATACAGGGTGTAATCCGCTATTTCTTGGGAAATAATTTACCGTCCGTATAACTTCTCCAGTTTATGCCTATCCCGCAATAAAAAAACGCCCCGTTTCCGGGGCGCGTAAAAATTTAAGCAAATTATCTTTTTGTTACAGCCGAGGTGTGCTTTTCCCTGAGGTATGTAGATTCCAAATCGGCCAGATGGAGCTTTACCGCTATGGGGTATTTTTCATAAGCAAGGCTTACGGAGAAACCGCCGTTGTCGTCGAATCCGCCCATATGCCAGCGGATTGCCATCGCCTCGTCAATTTTCAGCCGCATGAAGCGTTCGATTAAAAAGACGGATTTTTCACCATGCCCGTAGGGAAAGCTATCCTCCACGCTGTAATAGGGCTGCTTTTCCCACTGCCCCGTCTCGTCGTTCTTGACGTTGCGGGTTGATACCTTATAAAACTGCGCCTTGCATAAATCGTGCAGCAGCGCGCAGACAGCAAAGCTTTCGGGGTTATCCTTTTCCCCGTCAAAATGTTTTTCCATAAGAACGTGATATACGCTCAGGCTGTGCATAACCAGTCCGTTTTCACAGGCGCAGTGGTATTTCGTACTGGCGGGCGCTGAGAAAAAATCTGTCTTTTGCAGCCATTCCAAAAGCTCCCTGGAGCCCGGCCGCTTGATGTTTTCCTGATAAATCTCAATAAATTCTTCTTTAAATCCCACTTGCTGCTCCTTTCCCGAAGGCACAAGGCAAGCAGAGCGCGCCCTGCCCTCCCGTACCGAATATTTTTTCCAGCGCCGTACAGGCGCGCCGGGCCTTTATCCGTTTACCCCTTTACAGGGAGATAAACATCCATATAGGTTACGCCTTCTTTTTCATAGACCTCTTCAAATTCAAAGCAAACGCGGTCCTCGTAACCCGGCATTTCAAGATTGTTTTCTTTTATGTAGCCAAATAATTTTTGGTATGCTTCCGGAATCGTTTTAAACGCGTCGAAAAACGGGTCGGTAATAGTAACGGCCGCATAGCGCCCCGTTTCCTGAAAAGCCAGTTGCGCGCCGCAGCACGCAGGTTCAAAGCCCTCCGGAATAACATAAGCAGAGACATACCCGCGCAGGCCGAACTTTTCTCTCTGTTCTTCCGACACAAACGGAAAGTTCCAGCCAATCCGTTTCGGCGTGTAGCCCGGATAATCAAGCAGGCCGCTGTTTTTTGCCCATCTTTCCATATAGGCATTCACGTCGTCTTCCGGGTTGGGGCTGATAATGACGTAAAGCGCCATGCGAAACCCTTCCACTGTTTTTACGGTGATACCGCTGTAACTTCCGGCCATTTTATGCCTCCTGTTATTTTATAAAAGCTCCGGGTTATACACCGCGCGTTCACCGCCGACGAATTTCGGCCTTGTGCGCGCGCAAATTAAAACCGCCTCACCGATTTGCTTGAGCGACACACGCACGGGAACCGCCGTCCTTTTTAAATGCATGCCGATGAGTACGCCACCGATGTCCATGCCCGCGTCCGCCTTTATTTTTTCGACGGTACACGCGTCGTCAAATTCTCTGTAAGCAGTCGTCGCAAAGGAACCGCCGGCCTTCGGCTGCGGTACGGCGTTTACAATTGTAAAGCCAAGCTTTTGCGCGCATTCCTTTTCGACAATCAGCGCCCGGTTGAGATGCTCGCAGCATTGCGCGGCAAGGTAAATCCCGTTCTTTTTTAGAACCGGATACAGCCCGTCGAATACCGCCTGCGCCGTTTCCACGCTGGAATTGGTACCGAGCCTGCTGCCGCAGATTTCGCTGCTGGAGCAGCCTACGACCATAAGCGCGCCATCTTTTATCTTCGCGGCCGCGATAAGCTCTTCCGCCGCAATTTTTGCCTGGTTTGTAATTTCCTTCAGCATAATATAACCGCCTCGCTTCATAACATTTGGGATTGCTACTATTATACCCCTTACGGCGGTAATAATCAAACGGTATGCACCGAAGAAAAGCGTATATTTTCCCGTATACGAAAAGGCGCGGCAGAAGACCGCGCCTTTTATGGCTTGTGAATTAAAATTATTCTGCCGTTCCCTCAGCGGGAGCTTCCGCCGGAGGCTCGGAAACCGCAACGACCTCGTCCTCCTGCGCAGCCTGCTGGCCGTTTTCCGGCTCGAGAAGCGCGCGCATGGAAAGGCTGACACGCCTTTTTTCAAAGTCAATCGCCGTAATCTTCGCATTGACGACCTGTCCGACGGTGAGCTCGTCCTGCGGTTTTTCAACCCTGTGGCCGGCAATCTGGGAAACATGGATGAGTCCGTCGATGCCCGGCAGGATATTCGCAAAAGCGCCGAAGGAAGTCATACCGACAATCCTCGCTTCCACAGCCGTTCCGACCGGATATTCCTTTTCAAGCTTGACCCAGGGATTGTCCTCCGTCTTTTTATAGCCGAGAGAAATGTTGCCCTTTTCCGTGTCGATGTCCTTTACGTAAACCTCGACGGTGTCGCCAACGTTTACAACCTCGGACGGATGCTTGATACGCGCCCAGGAAAGCTCGGAAATATGAATCATGCCGTCCACTCCGCCGATATCTACGAACGCGCCGTAGCTTGTCAGGGACTTGACGACTCCGGTATAAACCTTGCCGATTTCGCAGGTCTTCCAGAATTCTTCCTTCAGCTTCGCCCTTTCCTCTTTGAGGACGCCGCGGATGGAGCCGACCGCACGCCTGCGGCCCTTATTGATGTCGATAATCCTGAAGCGGACTTCCTTCTTGAGGAGGCCTTCAAGCGGCTCGCCTCTTGAAGCAGTCGCCTGGGAGGCTGGAATGAAGATTTTCACGCCGTTGGAAACGCAGATGACGCCGCCCTTGATTACCTCTGTAACAACGCCTGTCAGAATGGCCTGGTTCTCTTCCGCCTCGACAATTATATCCCAGCCCTTGAGCGCGTCGACACGCTTTTTGGAGAGCGTAATAACGCCTTCCTGGTCGTTCGTGCGCATAATGAGCAAATCGAGAACGTCGCCGATTTTAACGAGGTCTTCCGTTTTCGCGTTCGGGTCGTTTGTCAGCTCGTCGAGCTTTACGACGCCCGCCTGCTTTCTGCCGACATCGACAAAAACCTCGTTGGGAGTGATTCTTTCAACGACTCCCTGTACCCTCCCATCTGTATTAAAGCTCTTGAGGTTCTCCTCGAGCATTTCAGCAAAGCTGTTTTCAGAATTGTCAACTGTTGTTTCACCGGATTGCGTGTTTAAAACGTCTGTCATCTTATCCAGTACCTCCTTTATAATCCTCGCCGGTGCCGAAGCCCCAGCCGTTACGCCGATTGAATGCGCCTTTTGTATCTCCCGCACAGGCAGGTCATTACTTGTCTGCGCAAGCCAGGTGTTAGGACAGCGCTCTTTGCAAATATCGTATAATTTGCGTGTATTGGAGCTGTTTTTATCGCCAATTACGACCATAAAATCAGATTGCTCCGACAGAGCTTTCGCCTCTGACTGTCTTTCTGACGTAGCACTACATATTGTATCAAAAAAAGTGGGATTTGTATATACCTTTTTTACAGTTTCTAAACATTTTTTCCATTGAGAAACGTCAAAAGTTGTCTGTGCGACAACACAGATGTCTTTATTTTTCAAATAAGGAAATTTAACTGCAAGTTCTTCAATCATCGAAGGGCTGTCGAGCGTAAAGTAGCCGCCCTCGCAATGCCCTTCTACGCCCTGTACCTCAGGATGGTTTTTGTCGCCGATAATAAAAATGGTTTTTCCTGCCCTGGATTCCCGCGCGACCGTCCTGTGTATTTTGGCGACGAATGGGCAGGTCGCGTCCGCGCAGTCGAGCCCGAGTTCCGCAATCTGGCCATAAATGCTTTGCGGAACGCCATGGGAACGAATCACGACCGTGCGGCCTTCCTCCACATCCCCTGGTTCGTCCACCGTTCGGACACCGCGGCGTTCAAGCTCCTCGACCATTTCTTTGTTGTGGATAATCGGCCCGAGCGTACAGACCTTTTTATTTTCATCCAGCAGGCTGTATACCATATTGACCGCCCGGTTTACTCCAAAGCAGAAGCCGGCGGATTTTGCCAAAGTAATTTTTTGAGGCAGAGACTCAGGCACAATAGCAAATCCTTTCTAAAAAACGGAAGAAACGGCTGTAACGTTACCAGCCGTTTCCCAAAATTTAAAATTAGATAGAAATATCCATAGCAACGTTGTAAAGCTCTTTATTGAACTGTTTTTTCATATTGAGCGCTTCGGTAATATCGAAATCGACAATCTTGCCGTTCTGCATGGCGACAACCCTGTTTCCCACGCCCTTTTCGAGCAGCTCGACCGCACAATGGCCCATGGAGCTTGCAACGACCCTGTCGCGAAGCGTAGGCGAACCGCCGCGCTGTACGTGGCCGAGCACAGTCGCGCGCGTTTCGATACCCGTTTCTTCCTGAATGCGCTTGGCAATCGCCTCAACGCCGCCCACACCCTCGGCGACTATGATGATAAAGTGTTTTTTGCCGGAGCTCTGCGTAAAGCGCATGCGCTCGATAACGTCCTTCTCGATGTTGTAGGGCATTTCCGGAACGAGAATCGCCGTAGCGCCGACCGCGATACCCGTTTCAAGCGCGATGTCCCCGCAGCGCCTGCCCATAACCTCAACGACGCTGCAGCGGTCGTGCGACTGGGCTGTGTCGCGGATGCGGTCTACCATTTCCATCGCAGTGTTCATCGCTGTGTCGAAGCCGACCGTATATTCGCTGCACGCAATATCGTTGTCGATGGTACCTGGGATTCCGACGCAGAGGATACCCTGGCCGGTAAGGTCGCGCGCACCGCGGAATGAGCCGTCGCCGCCGATGACGACCACGCCGTCAACACCGAGCTTGTGGCATGTTTCGGCAGCTTTTTTTACGCCGGCCGGCGTGTTGAATTCTTCGCTTCTAGCGGTATAGAGAGTCGTGCCGCCCCTGTGGATTATATCAGAAACACTGCGGAGGTTCATCTCAAAGACGTCGCCGTTCAAGAGGCCGTTATAGCCCCTGTGCACGCCAATGACTCGCATGCCCTTCGACAGCGCCGTCCTGGCAACCGCCCTGACGGCCGCGTTCATCCCCGGAGCGTCACCGCCGCTTGTTAATACTGCAATTGATTTCACCGACATAACAAATTCCTCCGATTGTAAAATTTCGCTGTCTATCATTATAGTAAAAGCGCGTGGAATAATCAAGCCTTTTTTCTTTATTTTACCGAAAATTTGCTAAATTTTTAACAATCTGCCGCGCCTGCTGTGAAAGCTCACTTAACCGCGACATTGTCCTCCCCGATACGCCGTTTCAGCTCGTTTATCATGACGTCGTTCAGGTCCACCCACATCTGCGCGGGCGCGCGCAGGCGCTTGCCCGTGTCGGAAAGTACAAATACGACGGGGCTTCTCCCCTCGTCGAAAATATCGAGCACCTGTCTGGCGCGCTCATATTCTTCGCACTCCATATTTTTCAGCCGCAGGTAAAGCACGGGCACCGTGCTTCTTTGCTGTCCGGCGCTATAAGCCGGCTTCCTGTTCGCTTCTGGCGGGGTATGGCCCTGCGTGTCCCTCGGCACCTCTTTTGAGGCGGGCTTTACCTGGTTGCACAGGAGCTTTGGCTCTTCTTCCTCCCGAAGGCTTACGCCTGCAAGCACATCGACGACGCTTCCTTCCAGAAAATATGTGCCGTATTCCGCAAGCGTCTGCGGAAAGACGAGCATTTCAATCGCGCCCGTCATATCCTCGAGCGTTACGAACGCCATCATGGAATTGTTTTTCGTCGCCTTCAGCTTCACCCTGGAGATGATTGCAAGCACACGGACGCGCGCGCCGTCCTGATAGCGGCTGTTCTGCGCGCCTTCGCTTTCGAGTATCTTTAATATCTGGTCGGCCTTTACAGCCTTTGACGCCTTTGCATACTCCGCCATAGGATGGCCCGACAGGTACATGCCCGTGACCTCTTTTTCCATGGCAAGGCGTTCCGTAATGGTAAAGTCGTCGAGGGGCTCGAGCTGCGGCTCGCCGCTTCCGGCCAGCTCCTCACTATCGAAGAAGCTCAGCTGTCCGTCCATATTCCGGCGTTTATCCTGCTCCAGGCCGTCGAGCACCGTCTTGACGCCCGACAGCATTTCGCGCCGGTTGTGTCCCATATCGTCAAGCGCGCCGCTCTTGATAAGGCTTTCCACGGCGCGGCTGTTCATCCCTTTGCCGTAAAGGCGTTTGCAGAAATTATAAAACGAGGTGTATTTCCCGTTTGCGCGTTCCGCGACGATTTCATCGATAAAGCTCCTGCCAAGGTTTTTAATCGCCATCAGCCCAAACCGGATATCATCGCCCGATACGGTAAACCCGTCGGTACTGATGTTGACGTGCGGCGGCAGCACCTTAATGTGCAGGCGCTGGCACTCCGCCGTGTAAGCGGCCAGCTTGTTTGAATTGTCGAGCACGCTTGTAAGCAGCGCCGCAAGGTATTCCTTCGGGTAGTGGTATTTCAGCCATGCCGTCTGGTAGGCGATGTTCGCGTATGCCGCCGCGTGCGACTTATTGAAGGCATAGGAGGCAAAGCTCTCCATTTCCCCATAGATGGAGGCGGCTGTTTTCTCGTCCACACCGCGGCGCAGGCAGCCCTCTACCTCTACCTCCCCGTTTTCGTTTACCAGCCCATGGATAAAAATCTGGTGCTCGCGCTCCATGACGTCCTTTTTCTTTTTGGACATGGCGCGGCGCACAATATCGGCGCGCCCGAGCGAATAGCCGGCGAGCGTGCGGAAAATCTGCATGACCTGCTCCTGGTAGACGATGCAGCCGTAGGTTACGTCCAGGATATCCTTTAAAAGCGGATGCTTATAGGTAACCTTTTCCGGATGATGCCTGCACTCTATATACCGCGGGATGGAATCCATCGGCCCCGGGCGGTACAGCGAGATAACGGCAATCAGGTCTTCGACCGATTCCGGTTTCAGCTGGACGAGCACGTTCCTCATGCCGCCTGATTCAAACTGGAACACGCCCTCTGAAAACCCCTGTGAAAGCATTTCAAAAACCGCTTTGTCGCCTTCGTCGATGTCAGCCTCTGTAAAAGCGGGGTTCGATTTCAGTATCATTTTTTTTGCGTCGTCCAGAACGGTCAGGTTGCGCAGCCCCAAAAAATCCATTTTTAAAAGGCCAAGCTCCTCGAGCGCAGTCATCGTGTACTGTGTGACGACGGCCTCGTCGTTCTTGGCAAGCGGCACATAATAGCTTACGGGCTGTTCGGTGATGACGACGCCCGCCGCGTGGGTCGTTGCGTGGCGCGGCATCCCCTCGATGCTGCGCGCCATGTCGATGAGCTTTTTAATCTGCTCATCCGTATCGTAGCGTTCCTTTAAATCCTTTGAAACGGAAAGCGCTTTGTCGATTGTCATGCCCAAATCGGCCGGCACGAGCTTTGCGACGCTGTCGCAAATGTTATATGGGATAGCAAGCGCGCGCCCGACGTCGCGGATTGCGCCGCGCGCCGCCATGGTGCCGAACGCGATAATCTGCGCGACGTGGCTTTCCCCGTACTTACGGATGACATAATCGATGACCTCCTGCCGCCTGTCCTTGCAGAAGTCGATATCAAAATCCGGCATGCTCACGCGCTCCGGATTCAGGAAGCGTTCAAACAGCAGGTTGTATTTAATGGGGTCGATGCCCGTAATGCCGATGCAGTAGGCGGCAAGGCTGCCCGCGCCCGAGCCGCGCCCGGGGCCCACCGGGATATCCTGCGATTTTGCGTACTGTATAAAGTCGTTGACAATTAAATAATAATCGACATAGCCCATCTCCCGCACGGTTTCAAGCTCGTAATCGAGACGGTCAAACAGCTCCCGCGGCGGGTTTTCGCCGTAATTTCTATAAAGCCCGTTTACGCACTGCTCCTTGAAATATTCAAAATGGCCGCGCCCGTCCGGTACGTCGAAATGCGGCAGCTTTGTCTTTCCAAACTCGAATTCCACATTGCAGCGCTGCGCTATTTTGACCGTGTTGTCAAACGCCTCCGGAACCTCCGGGAACAGCGCGCGCATTTCCTCTTCGCTTTTATAGTAAAACTCGTCTGTCGCAAACTCCATGCGGTCTTCGTCTAAAACCGTATGGTTTGTCTGGATACACAGGAGAATCCGGTGCATCTCGCTGTCCTCTTTATCGATATAATGGCTGTCGTTCGTGCAGACGAGGGGAATTCCCGTTTCCTTTGCTATCTGTATCAGCTGGGGATTAGTCAGCCTTTGCTCCTCAATTCCATGGTCCTGTATTTCAATATAATAATTGCCCTTGCCGAATACGCTTTCGTAATAGAGCGCCTTTTGCTTTGCGCCCTCGTAATCCCCTGCAAGCAGGCGGCGCGGCAGCTCGCCCGCAAGGCAGGCGGAAAGGCAGATTAGGCCCTCGTGGTATTGCTCAAGAAGCTCGTCGTCGATTCTGGGCTTATTATAAAAGCCCTCCGTCCACGCCTTTGACACCATGGCAATGAGGTTCTGGTAGCCTTTGTTGTTCTCACACAGCAGCACCATATGGCGGCTTTCACGGTCGAACTCAGGCGTTTTGTCATGGCGCGAGCGCGGCGCGACGTAGGCTTCGCATCCTATAATGGGCTTGACGCCTTCTTTTTTCGCAATTTTGTAAAACTCTACCGCGGCGTACATATTGCCGTGGTCGGTTACGCATACGGCGGGGAAATCGTGCTTCTTCGCCGCCTTTACAAGCTTTTTCAGGCGGCAGGCGCCGTCGAGCAGGCTGTATTCACTATGTACGTGCAGGTGTACGAACGCCATATCCTCCACTCCCCCTATTACAACGTCCTGCAGAAGCCTACAGCGCTTCCGCGATTTCCATAATTCTCTGTATCCTGTGGTTCACGCCGCTCCGGCTGATTTTCGGCGTAAGCTCCTGCCCGATATCGCGCAGGGAATATTCCGGATATTCCAGACGCAGAAGCGCGACCTGCTTTAAATCGTCGGAAAGGCTATTGAGCCCCTTGCATCTTTTTATTTTTTCGATTGCCTCGATTTGCAGCGCGGCAGCCTGCGCCGTTTTGTTGATATTCGCGATTTCCGAGTTCGTTTTCCTGTTGGTTTTATTGCGTAAATCTTTGTAAATCTTCGCCTGCATAATAGTCATGGACGCCATCGGCGCGCCAATCAAGGTCAAAAAGTCGGAAATCTGCTCGCTGTCCTTTAAATATGCGATAAAGCTGCCCTTCCGGTTAACCGTGCGCGGCTCCTTCGCAAACTCCGTCGCCTCTGAAATCAGCCGGCAGAGGTCGGCGCACAGGTTTTTATAAGGCATGCTGAATTCCAGGTGATAATCCTTTTCGGGATTAATAACCGTACCGCAGCAGAGGAATACGCCGCGCAGGAACGCGCGGACACTCCCCTCGTCATCCAGGTTCGCGCGGTTGACGCGCAGGCTAAGCTCTCGCGTACTGTGGCCGAGGTCAGTAAAAATCCGCTCGCATTCGTACGAATCCGGTACTGTAAGCGTAGACAGGTGCGTACCCGTCCGTTTGCCAGTGATTGCGGTTTTTTTCTCCGTAATCACCTGCCATACCTCCGCAAGCAATTCAGTAAAACGGTTTGCGACATGGGTATTTTCCGTGCTGAATATAATACTGTCCTTTGAAAATTTTTTTGCAAACAGCAAATAGCCGTAGGCCTCCGCCCGTTTATGAGAAAGCGCGGCGTCCTGCGCCGCGCAAAGCTCCCGTTTTGTTTCAAAGGCAAATGACATAACGCCGCCCGCCCCTCTTTCCGTATTTTTGTTGCGTTACGCTTTCCTGATATCCCTGTGGTGGATGCTCGCTCGCTGGCCATGCTCCGTCAGGTGGCTGAACAGCAGCTTTGCAAGCGTTACGCTGCGGTGCTTGCCGCCCGTACAGCCGAACGCGATGACGAGCTGGCTTTTGCCCTCCCCGATATAAAGCGGCAGGGAATAATCGATTAAATCGAGTATCCTCCCCAAAAGGCCCTTTGTCTGTTCCCATTTGAGCACATATTCGCGCACCTCTTCGTCAAGCCCCGTCTTGTGCTTGAGTTCCTCGATATAAAACGGGTTCGGCAGGCAGCGCACGTCGAATACGAGGTCAGCCTCCGGCGGGACGCCGTATTTAAAGCCGAACGACATACAGGTAACGGTGAGCGCCATATTGTTATCGCCGAGAAACAACGTGGAGACGCGTTCCTTCAGCTGTGCCGGGGACAAGAGCGTCGTGTCAATAACATAGTCGGCGTGCTCCCTGATGCTTTTGAGCAGCTCGCGCTCAAGATTGACCGCGTCGAGCGTAGAGCCGCGGTAGTTTTCGCTCAGCGGGTGCTTTCTGCGCGTTTCTTTGTAACGCGTGAGCAAAACGTCCTTTGTCGCGTCAAGGAATAAAATTTTAAACGCCTTTTTTTCGCTTTTTAGCTTTAGCAGGATTTCCGTAAAGCTCTGGAAATCCTCCCCCGTGCGGATATTCGTCACGACGGATACATGCTTCATGCGCTCCTCAGACGAGTTTTTGCACAGGTCATAAAAGGTGGGGATGAGTACAGGCGGCAGATTGTCGACACAGTAAAAGTCGATATCCTCAAGCGCGTGCAGGGCAATCGTCTTGCCTGCGCCGGAAAGGCCCGTGATAATAACAAACTCCATTTGAATCATCCCTTCTGTGATTCGGCGCTATTCCCCGATAAACCTGATTTCACATTCAAGCGGTACGCCGAACTTTTCAAACACTGTCTTCTGTATATGCTCAACGAGAGACTTGACGTCCTTGCTCGCCGCGTCCTTCCTGTTGATAATAAAGCCCGCGTGCTTTTCGCTTACCTGCGCGCCGCCGATCGTAAAGCCTTTGAGCCCCGCCTGCTCGATAAGCGTGCCGGCAAAATAGCCCTGCGGACGTTTGAACACGCTGCCCGCGCTCGGATATTCGAGCGGCTGCTTTTCTTTCCTTCTGTTCATAAAATCGTCCATGCGCACACGGATTTCCGTTTCGGAATCCCTGCGGAGCTTTACGACGACCCCCGTAATAATATAACCGTTCTCTGTATAAATACTGTGCCGGTAAGAAAGCTTGAGCCCGTCCTTTTCAAAGCTGCCGGGATTCCCTTCCGGCGTGACATGGTGGCAGCAATAAAGGACATCCTTCATTTCGCCGCCGTAGGCGCCCGCGTTCATGAAGGCGGCGCCCCCTACGCTGCCCGGGATTCCCCACGCGAATTCCAGACCGGAAAGCGAATTTTCACAGGCAAAGGAGCAAAGCCTCGCAAGGCTTACGCCGCTGCCGCAGAAAATGGTATCGTCGTCCACGAGGGAAATGCTTTTAAAGTTCCCTTCCAGCTTCAAAACCACGCCCTTGATTCCATTGTCGGATACGACGAGGTCGGAGCCGCGGCCGAGAATGAAAAGGGGCGCGTTCTCTTCTTTGCATGCCCTGAGCACGGCGCAAAGGCCGTTTAAATCGTTTGCGATAACCAGCAGCTCGGCACGGCCCCCGATTTTAAAGCTCGTATAAGGCTTCATCGGCTCGTTTTCCCTGACGGTACAGCCGTGGGAAAGCGCGTGCTGCCTGATATGGGTAAGATTATACATGGTATCCTCCGAGAAGCTATGTAATACCGCGCCGCGCGCGGTTCCTCATGTCAAGGATATGCCGCAGCTTTGCAGATAATTCATAAAGAGCTGCTTGTCCGAATTCACGATAAGCTCGTGCGGGAAGCCGATTTCGTCGAGCATCTCAAGGCTTTCCTCGCACGCGCCGACCATCGTGGAAAAATGCGCGTCGGAATTGATGATGATTTTCGCGCCGTACTTTTTGCACACCTTTGCAATCTCAATGCAATTGGCTGCCGATTTTTTACGGAAACGGAAGGTGCCGTTGTTGATTTCCACAAGCTTGTTGTTCGCCGCGAACTCCGGTATGACCTTTTCATAATCGTATTTATATTCAGGCGTGCCGCTGTGCCCTATCACCTGTACGTTCGGGTTTTTAGCGATATTGAGCCACGCATTGGTGCAGGCTTCAAAGCTGGGTTCGCCGCGTACTGTTACGGAATGTATAGAAGCGACCACCCAGTCAAGGCTCCTCTGTAAATCGGGCGGAACGTCGAGCGTACCTTCGAAATCAATCAAATTGGCCTCCACGCCCTTTAGGACACGGACGCCGTACAGCGTAGACGGGATGGTATGCTGGCTTTCAAAATACCATTTCCCCGGCGAGCCGGGCATTGCGTAAGCGTGGTCTGTCAAAGCGATTGCGTAAAGCCCCTTTTCAGAGGCGGCTTTTACCATTTCCTGCACCGTGCTGTAGGCGTGCGTGGAAGCGATGGTATGCGTATGAGTATCTGCGATTACTTTCATGGCTTCATTCCTGATTTCTTTATATAATATTACGGGCGTTACGGTTCCCAGTCGATTTTATTCTTACCGCTCTCCTGATCTACGGAAATTTCCATCCCAAGGCTCTGCAAAAGCTCCTGCGCCGCGTTATACCCCATCTTTTTCTGCCTGTTGTTCATGGCGGCTACCTCTATGATGATTGCAAGGTTTCTTCCGGGTTTTACAGGGATAGTGAGTACCGGCACGTTGACGCCCAGGATTTCCATATACTCGTTGTCCATTCCCATGCGGTCGTAGACCTTGGAGCTGTCCCATATTTCCAGATTGATGACGATATCTATTTTTTCCGTCAGCTTGACCGCGCCCATACCAAAGATACGCCGCGCGTTGATAATACCAATGCCGCGCAGCTCGATAAAGTGGCGGATATTTTCAGGCGACGAGCCGACAAGCGATTTTTTGGAGACGGCACGGATTTCCACCGCGTCGTCCGCGATTAAGCGGTGCCCCCTTTTAATCAGCTCGATTGCGGTCTCGCTCTTGCCTACGCCGCTGTCGCCAATCAACAGCACGCCCTCGCCGTACACCTCGACAAGCACGCCGTGGCGCGTTACGCGCGGGGCAAGCTCAACATTCAGGTACGAAACGAGCGCGGCGCTCAACGCGGACGTAGCGTCAGCGCTGGTGAGCAGCGGGACCTCGTACTTTTTCGCCGTGTCTACAAGCTCAGGGATAGGTTCTATACTGCGCGCGACAATGATTGCCGGCGGTTTCCTCATTAAAATATCTTCCAGGATTTTTATCCTGTGGGGCTGCTCGCACTGGCCGAGATAGGCCGTTTCCGTATTGCCCATGATAATGATGCGGCTGTCGTCGAAAAAGTCGAGAAAGCCGGTCAGCTCAATCCCAGGACGGTTGACATCCCTGGAGGATACAAGAATTTTTTCCGGCGCCTGCGGCATATAGGCCGTCTCAAGGGAGAGTTCCTTCATGATGCTTGCAAGCGAAACAGTGAAAACGGGAGCCATAAAATCACCCTTTATAATTTGGTTAGTCCCATTATACCGTAAATCTACCGCTTTTAAAAGGGGGTAACCGCACAATTTTTGGCCTTAATTTATCTTCACCCCGGCGCTCACCTCATACCGCGCGTCTTTCAGTGCCTGCGGCACATCATCAAGGCTCCTGTAGTAATCCCCGTCAAGCTGTATCAGGCGCTTGGAAAAGCCGAAAATATCCGCCCCGTTTTCCATGATGCTGGTTTTGATTGTTTTCTCACACAGCTTTTTCACGCGCTCTTCTAGCGCTGTCTTTACACTTTCTTTTTCACGCGGGGGAATATAAACGTCTGCCGACGCCTTTATTTTAATGCGGAACGTAAGATGCCCGCCGTCTATAACAGGCGTAATTTCACTTTTGCAGCGGGAGAGCGTAAAATCGATATTGCCGCTGCCGTTTCCCTTTAAGATAAGCTCCGAAGCGGTATCCGCTTTTCCGCTGATTAGCAGCGCGCCAAGCGACTCCTCAGGCGTAAGCGAAAACACATAGCGGTCCTTTGCAAAAACGGCTGTTCCCGCTGTTCCTGGCTCTTTCCCGTCGAGTGTAAGCAGGGAGGTTTTCGGTGATAAATTCCCGCTGATACGGTCTGATTCCATCTGCATGAGCGTGGATACGACCGTCCTGCCGCTTTTTCTCTCACTCTGTGAGATGGTATCGATTTGCTGCGGCGTAATTTCTTCCGCGGTCAAAAGAGCTTCCGCTTTATTTTCACAAACGAATACATTGACATTTGGGCGCGCCTCATAGTAGGTTGTGAAGAATGAAAGCGCCTCTTCAAACCCTGTTTGGGCCGTTTTCATTCCGAGCAGCAAAAACAGGTTCTGGCTGTAAAGCGGCTCTTTCCCTGTCTGCGAGATGCTGTTAGCCATTGCGTCCATTACGCTCTTTCCCTTTGCCATCAGGACCTTGACCGTTTCCTCCTCAGTGGAGCTCTCCGTGTCGAGGTACATCAGTGTAAGGCAATAGCCGCCTTCGTCCTCCCTGTCTATGCCGATACCCTGGATAATCAGGCGCTCACTCAGCTGCTTTGCCCCTGTACAGCCGGTACAGGAAATCGCTACGAGTATGGAAAGAACCAGTGCAAGACACTTTTTCATGCGTGTTTCCCCCTTGTTTTCCTGGACAGAAGTACGAGCAGCGGCAGCACCACGGCTGTCAGCATAGTAAACGCGAGCAGGATATTATTGTTAAACAGCACGCCCATCACCGCGTTTGAGGCCGTAATGCCATAGGTCATAAGCAAAACGACCGCGCCTGTGACGAGAATTGAGATGCGCGAGGCCTTTTCACCCCATATTTTTTTCACACAAAGGGACACAAGATATAAAAACAGCGCGCATTTGATAAAAATACCTGCCGTCCAAACGCCCAGGAATACCGCGTCCATCCGCTGGAAAATACCGATTTGCGCAACGCTTGTGGCTGTATAAACCGGAAAGGGCTGTGTTACGAGATAGTCGCCGAGGACTCCTACGACAAGCAGGATGACAAGAATCGTCGAGCCGTATATGCCAGCGCACCACCAGCCAATCCCCTTCTTTACATTACCCTTGGCAAACGGCAGAAGTATCGCGAGCGCCGGAATGCAGGAATTGCGCGCAAGCATCAGCAGCACGCCGTTTATCGTACCGCCCGCCCCCTCGTAAAAGAAGGGCTTGTAATTGAGCGGGTCAACCTGCGCCGTCAGCGCGCAAACAAGAAAGATGAACGCGGCGAGTATTGCGACCAGGACAAGCCCCGAAGTCCTTCCCAGCGCTTCAATCCCTTTATACGCCCCGTAAACGGAAGCCGCGATTACACCGAGCGAAAGCACCGCCGCCGAAATCTTGGGGTTCATCAAATCTGTTACAAACAGGTCGAACAGCGAAAGCGTATAGCACAGCACCCAAATAAAATAAAGGGCGTAGATAACCGCAACAGCCGTGCCGAGCTTTCCCCACGCGCTGCAGCCCTGGTCAAGGATACTGTGCGACGGGCTGCGCTTATAAAGCAGATAAACAGGGATAACCATCAGGAGCGTCAGGAAAAACGAAATGACAGCCGATACCAGGTTATCCCACATTTCAGAAGTTTCCGCGATATAAAGGCTGTAGGTGATGTTGACAATCGTCCGGCTGATAAAAAGCATAACAAAAAGCTGGGCGGCCGATATGGTGATTTTTTTTTCTTTCTGCACAGAAAGGTCTCCTTACTCTTTAAACTGTTCGCTGCCCTTTAGCTCCTGCACAAAGTTCCGCTTTTGGGACAGCGTCTTCCAGCCGGCGCGTATGAATACGTCGCGCATGCCAAAGATGGAAAACGGCGCGACCGGAGACACATACGGCACGCCGAAGCTCAGCTTTCCGCAGAGGTTAATAAGCACGACGCAGAACAGGAGGATAATCCCCCATACGCCGCCGAAGCCGCCGACAATGATAAACAGGATGCGCAGCACCGCGACCGGCGGGTAAAGGTCAGGGATGACGTAAGAGGAAATCGCCGTCAGCGCGACGACCATGAGCGTCGGCGCTCCAATCAGCCCCGCGTTTACGGCCGTCTCCCCAATGACAAGCGCTCCGACGATGCTCACCGCGTGGCCTAAGGGGCGCGGCAGGCGCAGGCCCGCCTCTCGCATGATTTCATAGATGAAGTGGATGACGAGAACCTCCGCCATCAGGGATAGCGGCGTATCCGCAATGGAGGTCGCAACCTTGCTCAGCAATTGTTCAGGGAAAAGCTCGGGGTTGAACGTTGCAACCGCCACGTAAAAACCGGGCGTAAAAGTTGCGACAAAGAACGCAAGGTACTTGAGCCACCTTGTAAATGTGGCGAAGTACGGACGGTTTGAGTAGTCGTCGAGTGTCTGGAAATTTTCAACAAAAAGATGCGGTACAATCAGGACGCTCGGCGTACCGTCGATTAAAATGGCAATACGGCCTTCATTTATTTTGCCGCAGACGGTATCCGGGCGTTCCGTAATGCCGATTCCGCTGAATAGGGAAAAATCGCCCTGGTTTTCAAGGTACGGCACAAGGTAGCCGGAAGCGAGCACATTGTCGAGGTCGGCATGCTTGAGCCGGTCCTTGAGCTCGTTTAAAATCCCCTTCGAAACGCTTTTATTGAGGTAAACCAGGCACATATCCGTTTTGCTCACCTTGCCGACGGAAAGCGTCTCGAATTTCAGCTCCGGCGTTTTCATCCGCCTTCTTATCAGCGTCATGTTGATGCGCAGCGGCTCAACAAAGCCCTCGCGCGAGCCGCGCTGTACGACCTCGGATTCCGGTTCCGATACGCTTCGGAAGCTGAACCCCTGTACGCCGATGGATAACCCGATTTCAGCACCGTCGATAAGCAGCACGGCAAAGCCGGACATAATAAAGGTAAGCAGCTGTTCAAACGTATCGATTTGCGTGATTTCCGAGGCGGAAAGCACGCTGTATTCGATGTATTTGATTTTTTCTTCGCCTGTTTCCCCCTCAATATCGCTTAGGATAATCGGGTTTGCAATGCTGACGGCGAGCGTTTCTTTGTTTGTCATGCCCTCGATTGTCAAAATCGCGGCCCTTGTACCGTCCTTGAGCGTCATATTGCGCACGGTAAAGTCGGCGCTCCCGTCAAAGGAATGCTGCAGGTATTCCAGATTTCGCTCAAGCGGCTCATACAGCTTATGCGTCTTTTGCGGCGGGATATATTTCGGGCCTTCCGGCGTAAAAACATGCTTCAGTTTATTCATAAAATTCATTTAATCACCACAATTGCGTCCATTCTCGTAAACTTCCTCTTACTAACTTTTGCAGATGCGCTTTGATTATTCGCATAATGGGAACGTACAGGTTCAAAATATGTAATGGTGATTAGAATGATAATATCAATAATAAGAACGCTTTTGCTCTATCTTGTGATTATTACAGCCGTACGCGTAATGGGCAAGCGGCAAATCGGGGAAATGCAGACAAGCGAGCTAGTCGTAACGCTTTTGATTTCCGACATTGCGGCAATCCCTATGCAGAACACCTCCCAGCCGCTTTTAAGCGGCTTCGTGCCAATTCTGATTCTTGTGCTCTGTGAAATCGTGCTTTCGATTGTTATGATGAAAAAAGCAAAATTCCGCAAGCTTATCTGCGGAAAACCTCAGATTGTGATTAACGATGGAAAAATCGATCAGGCCCAGATGAAGCGCCTGCGCATGAGCACGGAGGATTTGTGCGAACAGCTAAGGCAGCTGGACTGCTTTAACATTGAGGATATTGCTTACGCGATAGTGGAAACAAACGGAAAAATGAGCATCCTGAAAAAGCCGGAACAGGACACGCCTACGCTTTCCGACCTGAAGATAAAAAAACAGGACAAAGGAATCGAAGCGGTCGTCATCAGCGACGGGGAACGCTCTGACTATTCGATGAAGCTTTGCGGCGTGGACGACGACTGGGTTAGCAAAACACTCAACCAAAATAAAGTGGAACAGAAAAACGTCTTTATGATGACGGCAAACAAAAAGAAGGAATACCAGATTATTCTAAAGGAGAAGGCAAAATGAAACGATTGTGGGTAGCGCTCATAATTGCCGTACTTGCCGCAGGGCTTTGCACCGCGGAAATGATATACACGCTTTCCAAAACAAACGAGGCGGAACGGGGCGTTTCGCAGGCGGTGCAGGCCTATCATGACGGCGACCGGGAAGAAGCCGCAAAAAGAATCAACAAGCTCAGCGACGACTGGAATGAGCAGCAAAGCTTTTTAAATGTGTTTTTGTATCATGACCTAGTGGAGAATATTGGGATATCGCTCGGCGCCGCGACAAAGTATATTGAAACGGACAACAGTGAATTTGTTGTAGAATGTGAAAAAGTAAAGCAGCTCCTGCGCGCCATGAAGGACGCGGAGCTGCCAAAGTTTGAAAATATTTTATAAAAGCCAGGTTTAAGAGAAAAAAGGGCCGCGGGCACATGTATGTGCCCGCGGCCCTTTTTCTATAAATTAAAATCAACTATGCCTTCTTGATTTTACGCCGAAGGAGGCTCGCAAGCCAAAAGAGCAGGAACGCCGCAATATTGGCGGCGACGATGCTCGCGCCCGTCGGTGTTTCGTATAAAAAAGACGCGCTCATCCCTACTACAAAGCAAATGACAGAAAGCACGGCGGAGCATAGGATGACCGAGCGGAACGTTTTGCACAGCCGCATGCTCGTCAGCGCCGGGAATATAATCAGGCTCGAAATCAGCAGCGTCCCCATAATGCGCATACCAACCACGATGGTAAGCGCGGTAAGCAGCGCGATAACCATATTATAAATATTTGCCCTCGTCCCTGTGGCCCTGGCGAAGCTTTCGTCGAACGTGACGGCAAAAATTTTATGATAGAAGAATACAAAAAGCACAATAACGACCGCGGAAAGAACCAAGCTCAAAACAGCGTCCTGCTCCGTAGTTGCGAGGATGCTGCCGAACAGGTAGCTGTTGATGTCGGTGTTCATCCCCTTGTTGAGCGTGGCGATAATCACGCCGATAGCAAGCGCGCTGCTTGAAATGATAGCGATGGCGGCGTCGCCCTTGATTTTGCTGTTCTCGCTCAGCCGCAGCAGCAAAAAGGCCGCGACGACGACAATCGGAATTGCAACCTCGAGCGGAGCGAGGTTAAGCGCCGCCGCGACAGCAAGCGCGCCAAAGCCCACATGAGACAGCCCGTCACCAATCATGGAATAGCGCTTGAGCACCAGGCTTACGCCCAGCAGCGCGGCGCAGAGCGCCACAGGGATTCCTACAAGGAACGCCCGCGCAATAAAGGAGTAGGAAAACATCTCCAGCAAGCTTTCTATCATATTATCCCCCTCCTTTACTGCCTGATTTGCGAAATATGGCTTTTGTCACCATGCGTTTTCTGTTTGTGTACACAAACTTCACAATTGCAATTGTGCAGCAGGAAACGGCTGCCCATTTCGCTGTGCATATACTCCGTGGTTTTCCCGTAAAACATTTCGTTGTCGCTTAAATGCAGGATATGGTCTGCGTTTTCTACGGCGCTTACAATATCGTGCGACACCATAATGATAGTAATGCCGTCCTCATGGTTGAGCTTTTTGATTATGGTGTAAAGCTCGCCCGTCGCAATCGGGTCAAGGCCCGTCACCGGTTCGTCAAGCAGGAGCAGCTTTTTTGTGGCGCAAAGGGCGCGGGCAAGGAGCACGCGCTGCTGCTGCCCTCCGGAAAGCTCGCGGTAGCAGCGCTTTTTCAAAGCGGAAATCCCCAGCTTTTCCATGTTCATAAGCACGGCCTGTTTATCCGCGCGGGAATAAAAAGGGTTCATCCCTCTTTGATTGAGGCAGCCAGACAATACGACCTCATATACGGAAGCGGGAAAATCGCGCTGGATTCCCGTCTGCTGAGGCAGATACCCGATTTCATTCTGCCGCAGCCCGTCATGGAATTCCATTCTCCCGCCGGAAATGGGATGCAGTCCCAGCAGCCCTTTCATCAGTGTTGTTTTGCCGGAGCCGTTTTCCCCGACGATGCATAGATAATCCCCTAGGTATACCTTGAAATTTACATTCCGGAGCACAGTATTGCCGTCATAGCTCATAGAAACGTCTTTACAGGAAATCAGCGCCATTTTGTTTTCTTCCTTTCAGAATACAAAATGTATATTTCTATACAATTTTACAATCAGTATTTTCAAATAACAAAGAAATAGGGCATTCCCCCAAAGGGGATGCCCTATTAGTATAACATTTTCCCTCTGCTTGTCAAACAAGCCTTGTCAAATTATGCCTTTTTTGCGCCCGGGCGCTGCTGCGCCTTTTTCTTTGCCTTGTGGTTCTGCCAGTTAACCCAGAGCGGGCCGGCTATGCAGATAGATGAGTAGCAGCCGGAAATGACGCCGACCATCATCGGCAGGGCGAAGGTCTGGACAGAGGTCAGGTTGAAGATGATGGCGATTACATAAACGCAGGCGATTGCCATAAAGGTGGTAATCGAGGTACAGATGGTCCTCTTCAGGCACTGGGACGCACTCTTGTTAAAGAGCTCAGCCGGCGCCGCCTTCGGACCCATAAGGCCCCTGTTCTCCCTGACACGGTCATAAATAACAATCGTGTCGTTCAGGGAGTAGCCGAGAATCATCAGGACGACCGCGATAAAGTTACTGTCAATCGGCATCCTCAGGATGACGAAGGTAAAGTAAATCATCAGTACGTCGTGCAGGAGCGCGAGAAGCGCCATAACGCCGGCGGACAGGCCGCTGATTTTCCTGAACCGGAAGGTTACATAAAGCACCATCAGGATACTGGCAATCGCAACCGCCGTCAAGCACTTGAGGAAGAACTTCCAACCCATAGTGGATTCGACGGAGTTCGATTCGCTGTACTTGAAGTTGTTGTCCGGGAATTCCTTCTGGAGCGCCTGGGTAAGCTTTGCCTGCTCTTCGACGCTGATGGATTCGTTCCCCGGGAACTGTACCGAAACGATATAGCCCTCGCTCGTGTCGGCGTTCTGGTCCCCGGCAATCAGGTTTTTACTGATTGCAAAGGATACAGTCTCAGCCGTTTCGTCTTGAAGCAGGCTTGTCAGCTTTGCCTCGTCAACCGAGCCGTTATAGCTGTATTTTACGATTGCGCCGCCCGTAAACTGGATGTCGAGCTTTGCTCCAAATACAAAATTGCAGACAATGCCGATGACGAAAATTGCAATAGAGATGCCGAAGAAAATCTTCTGATGTCCGATAAAGTCTAATACTTTTCTCATTTTCCAGCACCTCCGAATAACCATTTTTTGCGCAGGAACTTATATCCGGAAGAAGAGCGGATCATAAACCTGGAGGCCGCGACGCCACAGACGAAGTTCGAGATAACACCCATCAGGAGCGTGTAGCCGAAGGAGTAAATCGTACCTGTGGTCGAAGGTCCGAAAATCATGGAAAGGATGTTGGTCGGACCGAATACGAGCAGCAGGATAATCGATACGATAACGATTGTAACGTTGCCGTCGAAAATCGCCGAAAAACTGTTTTTGCTTCCCTTATCGATTGCGCCGTCAAGCGTTTTGCCATTGCGCAGCTCTTCCTTGATGCGCTCCGCCGTAATGATATTCGCGTCCGCGCCGATACCGATGGACAGTATCAGGCCCGCAATACCGGGCAGCGTCATCGTGAAGCTCGGGAATATTGGGAAATAACCGGAAATCGCCGCGATGGAAAGTGCAATCTGCCCAACCAGTGCGAGCACCGCGATAAATCCGGGAAGCCTGTACATGATGAGCATAAACAGAGCAATCAGGATAAAGGCGATAATACCCGCGTAAGCCATCGCAGCCAGCGAGGAGGAGCCGAGCGTCGGGCTGACCGAGCCGAAGCTTGCGGTCTCAAGCTCAAACGGCAGGGCGCCGGCGTTGATTTTCGTCGCAAGGTCGGATGCTGTTTCCGCTGTAAAGTTGCCTTCGATCATCGCGTTGCCGTCAGAGATGACGGAATTGACCGTCGGATATGAAATCATGACGTCGTCCATCCAGATGGATACCGTCTGGCCAACGTATTTTTCTGTAATTTCCTTGAAAATATTCGGGTCTTTGAGCTTCAGCGAAACAATATATTTCGTAGTGCCCTTTGTGCTGTTGTCTACGCCGGCCTGCGCGCTTTCAACGTTGCTGCCGTCCATAAGTATGGTTTCCGCCGTTTCGCCGGTCGGTGTTTTCATGATTGGGTTCCCGTCCGCGTCGTAATCGGTCGTCGCGTAGGAGTTACCCGGCCGGAATGTAAGCTTGGCGGTAGCTGAAATCTCTTCAATCGCTTTCTCAGGGTCGAAGTCCTTTTCGTCCTCCTTCCACGGGTAGCGTACTATGATGCGGTCCGTCGAGTAGTCCGCATAGAGTTCATAGTCGGTGATGTTGTTTGAAACCAGACGTGTCTCGATAATCGCCTTTGCTGAATCCAACTGTTCGTCGGTCGCATTGACGTCGCCCGCGGGCTTAAAGGTAGCTTCCACGCCGCCTTTAATATCGATTCCCCATCGAATGTCCCCTATTCCTTTGATTACCGTCGACTGGATATCACCGTTTTGGGTGTGAATTCCGAAAATCGCCGTATAACCGAGCGCAAGGATCAGGAGGGCAATGACAGGAAACACTAGCTTTGGAACTCGTTTCATGCGTTTATCCTCCAATACAAATTTATCCGTACCAAAAAAACAACTCTGTTAAGCTGCGATAGGTACAGACGTAACAGAGTTTATTATATGATTATTAGTGATAAAAGTCAATGCGAAAAATGGCGAATTCTACACGAATTTAATAAATTTGTGGAAATACCATATTAATTTCGAGTATTTATTGGCACAGAAGCTTCTCCGCGGCGGCAAGCTTGACGCACAGGCAGAATAATTCCATCGCCATATTCAGTTCAGCGACCGGCGGGAACGTCGGGGCAATACGGATGTTTGAGTCCTTCGGGTCTTTTCCGTACGGATAGGTAGCGCCCGCGCCGGTAAGGACGACGCCCGCCTCTTTACAAAGCTGTACCACACGCTTTGCGCAGCCGCCGAGCACATCGACGCTTACAAAATATCCGCCGTTGGGCGTATTCCACTGGGCAATACCAGTGCCGGCAAGCTCCGCGTTTAAATGGCTGAGCACCGCGTCGAACCGGGGGCGAAGGATTTCCTTGTGCTTCTGCATATGCTTTTTTACGCCATCGTAATCGCCGAAAAAGCGCATATGGCGCAGCATGTTTATTTTATCGTAGCCGATTGTCTGGTAAGTATAACGCCTCTTAAATACGGCCATATTCGCCGGAGAGGAGGCCATAGCCGCGACGCCGGAGCCCGGGAATGTAATTTTTGAGGTGGAGCAGAACAATATCGCGAGGTCCTCGTTTCCGTTCTTTTTGCATTCGTCCATCAGGCTCAGGAGATGGTCGGGCGTGTCGGTGATGTCGTGCACGCAGTACGCGTCGTCCCACATAATGCGAAAATCCTTAGCGGCGGGCTTGAGCCTCGCAAAGCGCCTGACTGTTTCGTCGGAATATGTGATTCCCTGGGGGTTGGAGTATTTCGGCACACACCAGATGCCCTTGATTGTGCTGTCGCTTTCCGCAAGCCTTTCAACAACGTCCATATCGGGCCCCTGCGGCGTCATCGGAACGTTTACCATCTCGATGCCGAAATATTCTGTAATACCGAAATGCCTGTCATAGCCGGGAACAGGACAAAGGAACTTCACCTTTTCCTGCCTGCACCACGGCTCGCAGCCGCCGATGCCGGCCGTCATCATGCAGGAAATCGTATCGAACATCATATTGAGGCTCGAGTTGCCGCCGACCATGATGTCCTTTGCGTCCACACCGAGCATTTTGGAAAACAGCGCCTTTATGGAGGGGATTCCGTCGAGCAGGCCGTAATTGCGGCAGTCGACACCGTCCCGTGTTTTGCACTGCGCCCCGCTGTTTACGATGTCGAGCATCGGGAGTGAAATTTCGAGCTGCTCTTCCCCGGGCTTGCCCCTGGACATATCCAGCTTTAAATCTTTGGCTTTGAATTCATCGTATTTTGCCGAAAGCTCGCTTTTGAGCGAGGAAAGCTCTTCTTTAGACATACTTGAGAAGCTTTTCATGATACATTCTCCTTCTATCATATGCAAAATTTTCATAAAACCAAATAACATTTTAATACTTAGGAGCTGGAAATGCAAGTTTAATTTCTTTTTCCTGCAAATTTGTCATTCTGCTGTCTTTATATTGCGAAAAAACTCGATTCTTGTACAGCTTTTTATAAGCTGCCCCATTCTATTATGATATATTGAGCTATCTGAAATTGTGCAAAAAAAGCAGCCGGAATATCCGGCTGCTGGATTTTTTCTTTGTTAAGACCTGTAATAATAATTGTATCCCGATTTTCCGCGGGATTTCCCGTCCACAGGCTTACAGCCTACTTCAATAAAGCCGAGAATTTGGCTGTCGGCAAGCTTGATATTTTGAATCAGGTTCTCGATATCCCCATGCGTGGTGGAACGCTCCCTGACCACAACAACATAACCGGCAATATAATTCTTAAGCATCACAGCGTCCGTAACTAGCCCCATAGGCGGCGTATCGAACAGGATATAATCGTAACGCTCTTCCAGCTTTTCAAAAATATCCTTCATCTGAACAGAGCCGAGCAGCTCTGACGGATTCGGCGGGATAGGCCCGGAGGTGACGATGTCGAGGCAAGGGAGAACCTCGCGGTTGATTACTTCGTCGAGCTGTTTGAATTTTCCTACAACCTCGGAAAAGCCGGAATCGTTGTTCAGCTTCATCAGATTGTGGATATTCGGCTTACGAAGGTCCGCGTCGATTAAAATGACCTTCTTTCCCATTTTGGAAAGGGAGATGGCCATGTTGGCGGTCGCGGTGCTCTTGCCCTCTCCCTTGGACCAGCTTGTAAACGCAATACACTTGCGCTCATAGGCGGCAAGGGAAAACATCAGGTTTGTACGGGCGATTTTATAGCCTTCAATTACCGCAAAACGGCTGTTGTCATCAATTACATTTCTTGTTTTTTCAAAATTCTTTTTCTTTTTGTGAAAGTTGATTTTCATTCTTTTTTCCCCTTACCTTCCGCTTCAATGTCCGCTATCCCGGCAAATACCGGAATTTCATACATTTTGTAAAGGTCGTCGCCAGGCTTGACGGTCGTATCAATCAATTCCAAAATAAGGGCGATTATGATGGCAAGCACCAGGCCGCCGCCTAAGCCGTAAAGGGTATTCTTTTTGACGTCCGGAGAAGAAGGCGCCGTTGGCACGTTCGCCTTGTCGGCAGTTATGACTTTTCCGTACGGAAAAAACACTTTATAAAGGGCCTGTCCCGCTTCGGGAATCGCATTTGCTATCTTTGCCGCCAGCTCTGGGTTCGCGCTTGTTACACTGACGCGCAAAAACTGGGTGTCATCCACCATATTGACATTAATCATTCCCTTGAGCGCGCTGGGAGAGATGGTAAGGTCAAGATATTCGATAATCTTATTCATCATCAGGTCTGTTTTAAATAAGGTTTGGCAGACCTGCGCAATCCGCGCGGAAATAACAATATCGTTCGCACCCGACTTTTTCACTTCGCCTGAAGCGGTCGTTGCAGATTCCGTACTGTCCGATTCCCCAGGCAGGACTTCCGAATTCGTAAGATACAGGAGCGTCGAGGTCGTATACACGGGGGTAATCATATACGCTGAATACAGGTAAAGAAGCAGCCCGCCAAGTAGCGTCACAATAATAATAAGCTTTACATGAGCCTTTAGCATTTTCAGGATATCGCTGATCGTTATTTCTCTTTTCGTCATATGGTTACGAAATCCCCCCGCAGATATAATTACTCTTTCTATCTTACCAGAAATTTGTTTTTTTTAAGTCCTGTAAAGAAATATAATCTCACAAGTTTATAATATCCATTCACTTCGAGAATTATTTTGTTGTTTTATTGCAAATTGTATGCTTAAAAGGGGAAAAGAATCCTATCCTCATGAAAAAACAGGGCGGATTCCATCCGCCCTGTTTTTATTTCTGGTATTAGCCAAGCACGCTGATTAAAACGCCCGCGGCAACCGCGGAGCCGATTACACCGGCAACGTTCGGGCCCATTGCGTGCATAAGCAGGAAGTTGGCCGGGTTATCGCGTTGGCCAACCTTCTGAGAGACACGCGCCGCCATCGGAACGGCGGAAACGCCCGCGGAGCCAATCAGCGGGTTCACCTTGCCGCCGGTGAGCTTATACATCAGCTTTCCAAAGAGCACGCCGAAGGCCGTACCGACCATAAAGGCGGCCAGGCCAAGCAAGATGATGAATATCGTATTCCTGCTGAGGAACACCTCTCCAGTTGCCGTGGCGCCGACCGTAACGCCGAGGAAAATCGTGACGATGTTCATCAGCTCGTTCTGGGCCGCTTTGAATATTCTGTCCACGACCCCGCTTTCCCGGAAGATGTTGCCGAGCATGAGCATGCCGACCAGCGGCGTCGCGTCAGGCAGGAAGAGCGCGACGAGAATCGTAACGATAATCGGGAACAGGATTTTCTCCAGCTTGGAAACGGGACGCAGCTGCTGCATGACGACGCTGCGCTCCTTCTTCGTTGTGAGGCCTCTCATAATAGGCGGCTGGATAATCGGCACGAGCGCCATATACGAATAAGCGGCGACTGCGATTGGACCCAATAAGTGAGGCGCAAGCTTGCTCGTAACGAAAATAGCCGTCGGGCCGTCCGCACCTCCGATAATACCGATTGAGCCTGCTTCCGCGGGAGAAAAGCCAAGCAAAATGGCGCCGAAGAATGTAACGAATATACCAATCTGCGCAGCGGCGCCGAGGATAAAGCTCGACGGGCGCGCAATCAGCGGGCCGAAGTCGGTCATCGCGCCGATACCCAGGAAGATAAGAGGCGGGTAAATACCGAGCTTGACGCCCTGGTACAGGTAATAGAGCAGGCCGCCGTTTGTCGGAACATTGTAATACGACTGCCCGTCTATAATGGTTGTGGCATAAGACGCCGCTTCCCCTCCGTGCTGCGCCATATAGTCGCTTACAAGCACCATGTCGGTGGAAGGGGCCCCCATAATTGCGGGGAACAGGTTTACAAGCAGCATGCCGAATGCAATCGGCAGAAGCAGGAGCGGTTCATACTGCTTTTTAATTGCAAGAAAAATGAGGACGAGAGAAATCAGTATCATCACGTAGTTCTGCCACGGGAGCGAGGCAAGACCCGAGGTGTTGAACAGGCCTACGATGGATTCCCAAAAGCCTTGTAAAATTTCCATGAAACACTAACATTCCTTTCCGATGTATTGTCTTTGCCTTGTCAAAACGGCCTGGTATTGTCCATCAGGCCGGCTGTGCTCCATACAGGTCGGCTTTGGGATGACCTTTTGATGCTCTTTACCGCAACCGCGTTTTTCCCATACATTGCATCAACGGCGGCTGAGATTACAGCGACGATTTCACCCGGGATTTCATCGGGCGCCGCTTTCTCCTGCACGGGAACAGGCGTCTGCACAGCCTCCTGGCTTTGCAGCTTTTCCTTCTGCATTTTCTTTTCTTTCCTCTTATTCAGCGCATTGTAAACGATTGTGCCGTAGAGCTTGATTACGCCTATCAGCAGGAAAAGAACAAGAAAGACAACAACGAATCCGGTAATAAGGAGCGTAACCGCAAGCATGATGTTATCCATTGTACTTACCAATCCTTTCCGGAGTAAAAACCTATACCCCGCCATTTTAAATCAATTTCCGTATTATTATACCCCAGCTTTTCCCCCATTTCAATAAATAAAAACAGTGAAATCGAAGCTGTCCAAAACTTTGGAAACTTGTCTAATTTTTCACAAATCGTTCCCGATAATTAATGCACTATTATAGCTGCACAAAAAAACAGGCGTATACAAGCAGCGGATGTCCGCCTTTGCATACGCCATATGCCGCCTGTTTTTGTAACGCTTTATTTGTGTTTACAGACGGCGTGCCCTATGTTTATTTTTAACCTTCCTGTTTTTCAACTTTCTTGATTTTAAAGAATTTGCGCAGAAAAAATCCAAGGACTGCGGGGCTTTCCAGTACGACTACCTTCATAACATTACCTCCGATAAAGTCAGCATCTCAAGGTTGCAAGGCCGATGCCGAGTACGATGATGACAATCGCCGCGATACAGATTATAAAGCGGTCGGGAAAAAAACACGCCGCTATCAGCCCAAAGCCAAACGCGACCGCTGTTTTTCCTCTTTTCCGGTAGCAGTTCATTTCCATCACTCCTCGGCAAGCTTTGGCCATAACCTCCGCACGGCCTTGTTACTGCTTTAATACAGTATATACAATGTGTGGAAAAGTGTGACAGAGCCGGTATTACTGCCTTGCAATCCTCAAAAGGTCTAGTGTGTCGAGAACACCGTCGCCGTTCATATCGCAGGCAAGGGTAAAAGGGAACGCAAGCTTATTTTCCCCTAAAAGCTCCGACATTGCGGCGCGCTTATCGTTTATATTGACATTTCCCTCGCCAGTCAGGTCGCCTGCTATAATCAGAATATAGGCTTCTTTGACCTTACCGTTCACATCGCTGAAATAGGCGGTTGTCCCTGTGCCGACGTTACCGCTTGTTTTACCTTCCCCTTTATAATTTTCAAAGGAAACATGATAGCCGCCGTATGAAAGATTACGTTTGAATTTTGCAATCGTCGTCCCGGCAGCTATTCCCTGAATCAAAAATTTATTACGGTCGATATTATATACAGAAGACGTTATTTTTCCATATTCCGGCGGCAAAGAAGATGAAGAAGAACCGCCTGCAGGCTGCGTCGGCTCCTCTTCTTCCGGAATTTGTGGAATTTCATTTGCTGAAAACAGGTAAAACCTGCCGCTGTTTGCCCCATAGCCGCCAAGCATACTGGAGGAAGCGCACAGGAAATCAAGCTTATTGCTTAAATCGAGTGAACAGACGCGCTTTCCGGATGAGATTTGATACCCATCGATTTTCCCACCGGTGGTAATATAAAGGTTCCCGCCGGCAGCCGCCCCGTTTGGCGTTTCGGAAACCATACCGGCTGAAAACAGCCTGCGCGCGGCTGAGCCGTTGAAGCGGTATACATTTCCTTTTTTGTCTGTCATCAGGCCCTTGCCAGCCGAGTGCAGCATATCGCCAGGGACGCCGTCCATGCATTTCTTAAGCGTTTTGCCGGAGGCGTCCAAGTAATAAAGCGCATCTGAAGTCAAGACAAACAGCGTATGCAGCCCGCTGTCGTAAAAAACTTGTAGGATATTCTCCGGGCAGCCTGCTGTAAAAAGAGGCGCGCCTCCTTCTGAAAATACGCCCAGCTGTTCCTTTTTTGTATCATCCACCAAATAAAATCTGCCGCCGCCAGCCGCAAACCGGTTACCTTTCGCAGCAAAAACGCCATTTATAAAAACAATGTCCGTTTGGCCGGTCGAAAAGTCGTAGCTTGTCACGCTTGTCTGCCTTACCACTCCCCTGCCATCCTGCGCGGTAAGCCTTGCAGTAAAGTAAACGCGGGCGCTGTCCGCAGAAAATGAAATACATTCGTTTTCAAGTACAAGGGAAACCCCGGCCGACGAGCCGTCCTCTTTTATATGCTGGGCGCGCACGCTCCGGCCAGAGACGCCGATTAAACAAAAGCCGTTATCCGCACCGGGCAGCAGGCTGCATTTTTCCAATCCGCTGAATTCAGGCAAATCGATATAGGAGTAAGCTCTGCAGGTATATACCGGCAAAAAAAGGATGGAAACCGTACAAATCCATACCAACATTTTTTTAAAGAGCTTCATGCCGCAACCCTCCCGGTTTCCATCCATTATTTATTATAACGTAGAATTTTTTCACCGGATAAATCGGTGAATTTATTTCAAACCATATAATATAGCCAAAATGAAATAGTGGGTTAAATTCAGGCTTTATAACATATTTAAAGGCTATGAAGCAGAAAGCCATTTGATTTAAAACCGCAGCATAAGGTAAAAGGAACCGCTTGAAAAACGTATGAAATGTGGCAAGCATACGGCTCGTCTGTTGAAAAAAACAATCAGTTCGGTTAAAATAAGTAAAAACGGAAAAGGAGCGCTCCATATGATAAAAAAATTGACAGCAAACGCGAGAAAACCGCAAGGCCTATGGGGAATCCTTATGATAAAAAAGATGAACAAAGGGCATTTGCGGATGACAAGGTGGGCGTTTGAGCATCTTAATATAAAACAGGGCGAAACCATCCTGGATATCGGCTGCGGCGGCGGGAACGCCGTTTCTATGCTTGAAAAGCTCGCTCCAGGGGGGAAGGTTTACGGTATCGACTATTCCGCGCTGTCTGTGGAAAAGGCGGCGGCTAAAAATAAGAAGGCGGTTGCGCAGGGCAGGGTCAAAATATTGAATGCGAGTGTTTCTTCCCTGCCGTTTCAGGATAAATCGATTGGCCTTGCCACCGCGGTTGAAACCATTTATTTCTGGCCTGATTTGAAAAACGATTTTAAAGAGGTGTACCGCGTACTCAAGGACGGAGGCCGCTTCTGTGTGGTTTGTGAAATGGTAAAAAACAGCGACGGCACCGGCGCGCATACACAGGTCGCTGATTTTTTAAAGCTGCATTACCTGTCTCAGGAAGAAATAGAGCGGCTTTTCATTGCGGCCGGGTTTAAAAATATTACAATCCGCCGCGACGAAACCAATGGCTGGCTTGCCGCAATCGGCATAAAATAGAAAATAAAAAAGGCTCCCCAACCGGGAGCCTTTTCGTTTATTTATCTTTAAGCAGCTTGTTCAGCTCTTCCATAAACGTGTTGATATCCTTAAATTGGCGGTATACGGAAGCAAACCGGACGTAGGAAACCTCGTCCACGTTTTTCAGGAGTTCCATTGCATATTCGCCTATCAGCTTGGAGGTAACCTCCCTGTCGAGCGAATTCTGGAGCTTGCTCTCAATGTCGTCTACCATACTCTCAATCGTCGATATGGATACCGGGCGCTTTTCACAGGCGCGCAATAGGCCTGCGGTAAGCTTGTTCCTGTCAAAAACCTCCCGCGATTTATCGCGCTTGACCACAATAACCGGAACAGTTTCGATTACCTCGTGCGTGGTAAACCGTTTTCCGCAGCTGAGGCATTCCCTTCTTCTGCGGATGCGTTCCCCGTCGTCCGCGGGGCGTGAATCTATAACCTTGCTTTCTTCAAAAGCACAATAAGGGCACTTCATATAATAATTCTTCCTTCCATGACGCATATCTGAGGACGCGTTTCAGCCGTCCTGTATTTTATATTTCATTTGAAGCAATTATACCATATATAGGACAGAAATGGCAAGCATTCCCTATATATGCACATTTTACAAGGTTGAAACAGTTTTTTAAGTACTTATTCACAAGTTGACGTCTTCAAAAGCGCATTAATATGCTTCATTGCTGTTTTAAGCTCAAGGACTTCACCAAAGCTTTTCCTGTAAACTTCAATGATAAAATCTCCGCAATACCCAATTTCCCTTAGAATGCTCAAAACCGCGCGGTAATCCATCGTCCCTTTCCCAGGTAAAACACAGTCGTTTGCGGGCGTATTGTCGTTCATGTGGATATGGACAAGCCCTTTTCCCATTGCGCGGCAGACTGCGGCTGGGTCGTTTCCCGAACGGACGGCCTGCTTGATGTCAAAAACAAATTTGGCGCGTTCCCCCAAATAATTACGCATTGTTTCAAGAAACGCAGGGTGCTGGCTGCGGAACATATTCACGTTTTCCTGCGCGGCCGTAACGCCGTATTGCTCCGCGCGCAGGGAAAGCTCGCCAAACTTTTCAAAATAATCTTGATTTGATATGCCGTTTTGAGGCGTTTTCCGGTCGCCGTGTATGACGAGCAGCTGCGCGCCAAGGTTTGCCGCCGTTTCAAAATAACGTTCATAAAAATCGAGCGTATCGCGGAAACGGCGCGTATAGTCGGTAAAAATCAAATACGGCTCATAGCCCGAGGTAAACGGATGAACCGATTTCACAGTCGCGTGGTATGTGTCCAGAAGGTTTTTCAGCCGCTTGACAAACGCAGGCTCAATTTCGCTGAATGTATTGAAAAAAATTTCAAAATGGCGAAAGCCCTCTTCGAGAAGCAGCTCCAACGCCTTTTCCGTTTCCAGCGGATAAAGGCAGGCGGTAGATATACCGGTCTTCAAAAAAATTCCTCCAGTGATACGGCTGAAGAATCTCAGTCATAAAATGCGCCGCATTCTATAAAAAACGGCAAAAGGGCGGGTACCTTTTAAGATACGCCGCCCTCTTTATCTTTCGTTAAACGCAGACGTCAGTCCTTGAGCGGAACGCCCTTTCCGTCAACCGCGATACTTCCCGTCAGAATCATGATGCCTTCGACAAGTCCCCAGATTGCGGACACGAAGGACAAAAAGCCTATAGAAAGAATGGAAATGAGAAGCTGCGCGACTGCTTTTCCGGTATAGCCGAGATAAAAATTGTGGATACCCAAGCCGCCGAGAAGGATTCCAAGAATACCCGCAGCGATTTTGGATTTTTGCATGCCGGCCGGTACGGGAACCGGAAACGCCACGCCGCACTGGGTGCAGATGGTTGCGCCGGGGTTCGAGGGCGCGCCGCAGTTTCCGCAAAAACGGTTGCCGGTCCCAGCCGCTACGCCGCAATGGACGCAGACAGCCGCCATGGGGTCGATTTGGTTGCCGCAATTTCTACAATTCATTATTATTTCCTCCTGATAACAATTCTTTAGTTTATAATTTCAGACGCGGGCGCCATAGGCAAGCACCGCGCGTCCTAATCTTTTAGCGGGATACCTGCGCCGTCCGTCGAAATTCCGCCGCAGAGAATCATAATACCTTCAACGAGGCCCCAAATCGAGGCAGCCAGCGCCGCGAAGATACCGATGATAAAAATCGCAGTGAAAAAACCCGCGATTGTCAAAATCAGCTGTGCAACCGCTTTGCCTGTATAGCCAAGATAAAAATTATGGACGCCGAAAGAGCCGAGAAAAATCCCCAGCAGCCCGGCGGCAATTTTTGATTTTTGCATACCGGCCGGAATTGGAACGGGAAGCGCCGCGCCGCAGCCGATACAATAAACAGCGCCGGGAGCGGTCTGCGCCCCGCAATTCGGGCAAAAACGGTTTCCGTTGCCCGCCGCCACGCCGCAATGGATACAGACGGCCGCCATGGGGTCGATTTGATTTCCGCAATTTCTGCAATACATGCTGACTCCTCCATCAAGGTCGAAATTTGTAGCTTTCTGTTTTCCATCATAAAGGATTTCTTTTTTTCTGTCAATAGAAAGTATAAAGCAGCGGTAAACGTTTTATGAAGATTTTGAAAATTCATCCGTACATCTTTTCGTAATAGTCCTTATATTCGCCGTTGATGATGGTTTCCCACCATCCGCGGTGCGAAAGGTACCAGTCTATTGTCTTGATAATACCTTGCTCGAATTTTGTTTCCGGCAGCCAGCCGAGCTCTTCATGGATTTTACGCGGGTCGATTGCGTAGCGCATATCGTGCCCCGCCCTGTCTTTTACAAACGTAATAAGGCTTTCCTCTTTTTTAAGATACCGGACGATAAGCCGTACGACATCGATATTGCGCATTTCGTTGTGACCGCCGATGTTGTATACCTCGCCTTCGCGGCCATTTCGGATAATCAAATCGATTGCCGCGCAGTGGTCCTCCACATAAAGCCAGTCGCGCACGTTTTCGCCCTTCCCGTAAACCGGCAGCGGCTTGTCGTGCAGCGCGTTTATAATCATCAGCGGAATCATCTTTTCAGGAAAATGGTACGGGCCGTAGTTGTTGGAGCAGCGGGAAATCGTAACAGGAAGCTTGTAGGTCCTGCTGTATGCAAGCGCAAGCAAATCAGCTGACGCTTTGCTCGCGGAATACGGGCTGGAGGTGTGGAGCGGCGTTTCCTCCGTGAAAAAGAGGTCGGGGCGGTCAAGCGGCAGGTCGCCGTATACCTCGTCCGTGGATACCTGATGATACCGCTTCACGCCGTATTCGCGCGAAGCGTCCATCAGCACCTGCGTTCCAATAATATTGGTGTTCAAAAACACGCCGGGGTCCAGTATAGAGCGGTCCACGTGGCTTTCAGCCGCAAAGTTTACAACAATATCGAAGCGTTCCTGCTCAAATAAACCGAACACGAGCTTCCTATCAGTGATATCGCCCCTGACAAAGCGAAAATTCTTATTTTTTTCCGCCTGCTCCAGTGTCATAAGATTCCCCGCGTAAGTCAGCTTGTCAAGGCAGACGAGCTGGTCCTGCGGATGCTTTCCCAATATGTAATAGATGAAATTACCGCCGATAAAACCGGCGCCGCCCGTCACTAATATTTTCATTTTACTTTCCTTTCATGATAAGCTGTATTTATTTAAATACCATTTGCAAGGGAAAGCAGATACTTTCCATAATCGGTCATTTTCAGCTCTTCCCCGATTTGCCTGAGCTGGTTTACCGTAATAAACCCCCGCCGCCAGGCAATTTCTTCCAGGCAGGAGATATAAAAGCCCTGCCTGGACTGCACCGCTTCCACATATTCCGATGCCTTGAGCATACCTTCCGGCGTACCTGTGTCGAGCCAGGCCATTCCCCTGCCCATCAGGGATACCCGCAGCTCTCCCCTTTCTAGATACACGTTATTTACAGCGGTTATCTCCAGCTCCCCGCGATTTGACGGTTCAATATTTTTCGCAATTGAAACGACCTTATTGTCATAAAAATACAAACCCGGAACCGCAAAGTTCGATTTTGGCTTTGCGGGCTTTTCCTCAATGGACAAAACCTTTTTATCTTTGTCGAACTCGACCACGCCAAAGGCGGACGGCTCCTTTACCGGGTAGCCGAAAATCGTCGCGCCTGACGTTCTTTGTTTTGCCGTGTTGAGGATGCGTGTAAAATCCTGACCATAAAAGATGTTATCTCCGAGAATCAGGCATACGTTTTCATCCCCGATGAATTCCTCCCCAAGGATGAACGCGTCGGCAAGTCCCCTGGGCTTTTCCTGTACCTGATAGGAAAATTCCACGCCAAAGCGGGAGCCGTCGCCCAAGAGGCGCTGATAAATAGGAAGGTCTGACGGTGTTGAAATAATCAGGATTTCCTTGATTTCCGCAAGAAGAAGCACGGACAGCGGATAGTAAATCATAGGCTTATCGTAGATTGGAAGCAGCTGCTTCGAGACCACCTGGGTCATCGGGTAGAGCCTGGTTCCCTTTCCGCCAGCCAAAACAATACCTTTCATTTTTTCACCTCACATAATGGGTACGGGTATCCGCCCGAAAATATTCAGGCTATCTGCTTCTCTTCTGGAGCTCCAGCGTTTAAAAAAGATTAAATTCCAAAGTCGAGCGAAAAAATCACAATGCCCGCCATAATGGTCAGGATTCCGATGAATTTCTTCCTTGTAATTTTTTCTTTCAGGAAAATCCGGCTGAGAAGCAGCAGAAAAATATAGGTAGACGCAGCAATTACATGCGCCTGCTTGAGCGGGATAAAACGCATCAGATAAATATTGGCAACCAAAACAAGGGCCAATATGCCATAGGAGCCGATTACCCATGGGTTCAGGTATTCAAAAATTTTTCCCTTATACTTCTTTTTCGCGCTGATATTGAGCATCAATTGGGAAACAGCGGATAATAAAGCCGTAGCGACAACACCGATATAATATTTAGTCATCTCCGTGCGCCACCAAAACCACTCCCGTAATGATGAGCGCCGTCCCGATGACGTTGCCCAGAGTGATCCCTTCCCCAAAAATAAGCACGGAAAACAGCAGGACCCAGATAGTCGTCACACTTTTATTGGAATAAGCAACGCTGGGACTGAAGCCCTTAATCGCCTGCTGCCATAAAATCGCGTATACGCCAAGCACCGCTACCATAAGGAACAGAAGCAGAAGATATTGTCCTGATAAGAATTCAAACCCGGACGCATACTTAGACAGCAGGGATGTAACCGAATATAACAAAATACAGCCATGAAGAAACAGGTATTTCTTTGCGGGCTCCATAGAAATCCTACTCATTTCAAATGCGGCTCCTCTTCCTCAAGCATTCTGATTACGCGCGCGGGGTTTCCCGCTACGACGCAGTTTTTTTCTACATCCTTTGTGACGACTGAACCGGCGCCGATTACCGCGTTTTCCCCAATATATGAAACGCCGGGCAGTATAATCGCCTTTGAACCAATCCAGGCGCCGCTGCCGATTTTAAGCGTTTTCAATATTGTTTCCTTGCTGCCGGGGCTCGTCCAGCCGATTTCCACAGGGTGCTCATGCGTATGGATTTCCGCACCTGCCGATATAATGACATTATCCCCGATTTCCAGGTTTCCGGTGCAGTCGATATATGCGTTCCTGGCAAGCGTCAGGTGGTCGCCCGCCTTAAACCGGCTGGCTTTTTGACGGTGCGTACGCGATAACCGCACATGATATTCGATAATGGGTCTCTTCCCAATCCGAAAAGCGCTCCGGTATATTAGCCCCCGCAGCTTTTGAAGAACAGGAAAATCAAACAGCTCAATTCCAAAAATGATTTGTATCAGCCGGCGGTAGCTTTCTATCAATATATAACTCATTTTTTCTCCTCTAACTCACGTTTCATATCACATAGTGCATCCGCTAAATGAAATACAGCATGAAAGCCAAGCTGCCGCCGTGCTTTTGTCACATCCATTAGAAAAGAAAGGCCGTCTTCAGCTTTATCAGGCAGCATTTGGATGCCCTCGGGATTTTCAAATACAGAGCAATATGCCTGTGCAAGCTCCAGGTTAGAGGTGGATTCCCCGCTGCCGATGTTGAAGGCGCCGGAGCACTCGCTGTGCCGGCATGCCTTTAAAACCGCCGCCGTCACATCTTTTATGTAAATATATTCTTTTCTGCTCGCACCTTTTCCATAAACAGAAAGAGGCTCTTTAGCAAGGGATTTGCTAAGATAAACGGCTGGGAGGTCTTCTCTGCGCATGCCGAGCCCCAAAACCTGCGCTAAACGCAGCGATTTGATTTTCATTCCATAATTACGGTTGAAAATCTCCGCAATGCTCTCTGTGCAAAGCTTAGCTGTCCCGTAACGGTTGAGCGGAGCCGTAAGCTCTTCTTTAAACGGCTTTGGCAGGCTTGGATGATATACGCAGCGGCTTGAAATATTGACTATATTTTCTATACCAAGGCACTGCGCGGCGTAAAAAATGTTTTCACAAGCGGTAATGCTGCCATAAAAGCTTTCCATTTTCTTTTCCGCGCCGGGACTGCTTTTCACAGCGCCCAAGTGGACAATACAATCGCAGCCCGCAAAAATCGAGCGATAAGAATCGACGGAATAATCGGAAAAGACATACCGAATATTGGAATGCCGGTAAAAGCCCCTATCGTCCGCATGGGAGGTTGCCGCTATAAAGGTATGGCTGCCCGCATAATCTTTTAAAAGATGCTGTCCGATAAAGCCGGTCGCGCCGGTCAATCCGATTTTCATGCCGTTTCATCCTTATAAATTTGATAACCGCATTTTTCCATATAGCCGTTGAGCTTTTTTACTTGCTCGCCCGTCTGATAATACCAGTCGATATATTCAAAATCATGCATGTCATATTTTTCACGGCAAAAAGCCTGTCCGGGCTTTTCACACATAAACTCAAGCACATATACGCCCTCCTTCGGTTTTGGCGCAAAGACGTGCGTACTGTTTTCCATAAGCGATTCAAGCGACGCCGCTAAAAGGTCCACGCCGCAGTAATGCTTAATCAGGTTCCACATATGGCATCCGTCGAGCCGGGGCGTGACCTCGATTATATAAGGCGTATCCCCTTGCAGCTTTATCTGGAAATATACGGGGCCGTTTATAATTGACAGCTTCGCAATGGTATTGAGCGAAAGCGTGCGGATGTTCTCCCGCGCCTGCGCTGAAAGGCTGCGCGCTCCCATAATGTGGCGTTTGATAATTCCCCCGGGCAGTTCGTCGAAAACCTCTCTGTCGGAGATAAGCAGAAAAACGACCTCGCCGTTTTGCACATACGCGTTGACGGAAACCTCCGGCCCATCGATATATTTTTCGAGAATGACATTACCGGATTTTGAATAGGATTTGGATATTTCAAAGTATTCCTTTATTTCGTTTTCGTTTTCAATTTTATAGCAGCCGCGCTGTCCCTGGGAGTCCGTCGGCTTCATCATGCAGGGGTACTGGCCAAATCCAAGCGCCTGCTCTATTCCGCTTGCGCATAGATACGGCAGGTTCCCCTGGAAATCCGCGCCTAAAAATGAGCGCAGCCTGTTTTTCGTCTGGCAGATGGCCGCTGTTTCATACGAGATGAAATGCCTCAGGTTCAGCTGTTCGCTTACCCTCATAGCGGTGGGAACGGCAAGGTCGGAGCCTACCGAATAGACGACGTCTATTTTATTTTCCGAGGCGTATTCACATACGGCGCCGATGTCTTTGATGTCTATCTGTTTAAAATGGCCGAGCAGCGGGATACCGCGGTCGGTACTGGTATAGCTGCAGCCATATACCTCATAGCCTTTATTCCTGCAAAAGCGAATCGCGTCAACCTGAGCGTTGCCCGCTCCCAGTATCAATATTTTATTCATCTTCCGTTTCCTCCGGAGCCTTAAGAATTTCCCTGACGACATACTGCGGCTGTTTATTGAGCCCCAGGAACATCCTGCCGATATATTCGCCGGCCAAGCCCAAAAACAAAAGGTTCAGCCCCGCGAAAAAGCAGACGGCCGCCATCAGTGAAGGCCAGCCGATTGCCATATGCGGGTTGCAGATTTTTTGAATCATAACGGTAATTGCACCAATGAGGCCAAGCGCTGCGAAAACGTAGCCCATGACAGTCGATACGCGAAGCGGGACAATAGAGAAGCCCAAAATACAGGACCAAAGCTTCATTAAGGATTTAAAGGTGTAGTTGGAGCTTCCAGCCTCGCGTTCAAAGTGCTTAATCGGTATGCTGCCGATGTTTCCCGTTGTGCGCAGCACCAGCCCCTGCATATAAGAATGCGAGCTTTTATAAGTGATGATGCTGTCCTTTACAAAGGCGCGCATAATACAGTAGCTGGAGGTTTTCAGGTCCTTTGGCTTGCCGATGAGCACGCGCACGGACCAAAAGTTGAGCTTGCTGCTTATATTGCGAAAAAAGCCGTGTTTTTTTTCCGGATAATAGCCATAAACTACATCGTAGCCCTTTTCGATTTCTTCGAATAGCAAATGCAGCTGGGACGGGTGCGTCTGCATGTCGTCATCCATTGTGACGATATAGTCGCCTCCTGCAAAATTCAGCCCCGCCATCGTTGCGTTATGCTGCCCCGTATTTTTTGCAAGGCCGATTGAGGTTACAAACGGGTATTCCTTTGCAAGGCGCTTCAGCTCGGCCATCGTCTGCCCGCCGTCAGGTGAACAGTCGTCGACCAGGATGAATTCAAAATCATCTTTTTTAAGCCGGCGGAGCTCCTCAGAGGTAGTTTCCACTACCCTGCGGATGGTTTTGGAGGAATTATAACAAGGTATGACAATGGAATAACGCATATTTTCACCCTTTTTCAACATCCTGGCGCCCAAAAAAACGCTTTATCGATTCGGTTATATAAGCAATATCGGACTGCGCAAGGCCGTAATACATAGGCAGACGCAGCAGGCGCTCGCTTTCGCGCGTGGTGAAGCGGTCTTCACCAACAAAACGCCCATATTGCCTTCCCGCCTTAGAGGTATGCAGGGGGACATAGTGAAACGCGGTGGCAATGCCCTTCTCTTTCAAATACGCGGAAAGCCGCGTGCGCTGTTCAAGGTCTTTCACCTTGATATAGAACATATGGGCGTTGTGCGTGCATTCGTTTGGTATAACCGGAAGCTCCACCGCCCCGGCTTCTTTCAAGGGCGCCAGCCCTTCATAATACAGCCTCCAGCTTTTCAGCCGGTCTTCATTTATTTTCTCCGCCTGCTCAAGCTGCGCGAAAAGATGCGCCGCGTTGAGCTCGGAAGGAAGGAACGAAGAGCCGATATCGACCCATGTGTACTTATCGACCTGCCCGCGGAGGAAGCGGCTCCTGTCGGTTCCCTTTTCCCAAACGATTTCCGCGCGCTCAGGCGAAGCGCCGTCGTTTACAAGGACCGCGCCGCCTTCCCCCATGCTGTAGTTTTTCGTTTCGTGGAAGCTAAAGCAGCCCAAGGCGCCTATGCTCCCGAGCGGGCGCCCCTTATAAAACGACATGACGCCCTGCGCGGCGTCCTCTATTACCTTAAGGCCATAACGGGCGGCAATTTGATTTATCGTATCCATTTCGCAGGCAACGCCTGCATAATGCACCGGCACGATTGCCTTTGTTTTTTTCGTTACCGCCTGTTCGACAAGCTGTTCGTCAAGGTTCATCGTGTCGGGGCGAATGTCTGTAAATACAATATTTGCACCGCGCAAAACAAACGCGTTCGCTGTAGAAACGAACGTGTAAGAGGGCATAATAACCTCGTCCCCAGGCTGGATTCCGGCAAGAATCGCCGCCATTTCCAATGCGCCGGTCCCGGAGGTCGTCAAAAGTACTTTTTCCGCGCCGGTCATTTGCTCGAGCATATTCTGGCATTTTACAGTAAACTGCCCGCCGCCGCAAATTTTTCCGCTTTGGATTGCGCCGGCAATATATCCCTCTTCCTTGCCTACATAAGGCGGGACATTGAATCGAATCATTTCTTCCATCCCTATAACTTGAAAATTCTTTAAATACATTTTATTTTACCATAACCGTGCTTTTATTACAATAGCTTTTGTTTTTTTCGCATGAAAAAGCCGCATCCGTCCTACAGATGCAGCTTTTTTACAATTTCTTCCCGAATTGTTTTTCCTTTAAACAGAAAAAGCGCGGCAATCGACATAATACTGAGAGAAACACATACTACGGACGGGTATACGATGTTCAAAATCCCGGTAAACAGGAACACGGCGGGTACGGCGCCGTAGAGGCAGTCAATCAGGATATACACGATATATTCTTCCGCCCTGATTCTCCTTGTAAAGACCATGACCGCCAAAAAAATCGTTACCGCGGCACAGGTACAGGGAATTACATAATCGAGCGACCAGCCGTGGCTGCCTGTGAAATGGTCCCAAAGCACAAGCAGGATTGATAGGATAAAAAGCTGGTACGTTATATTCTTGATAAAATTATGCCGTTTCGCAATACTGACCACGCCTGTAATCCAGGCGCAAAAAATGCCGGCTCCCGCATAAAGCGACCACCATACCTTTGTTGGCGCCATAAGGTTGACGGCAATGCAGATAATAATCGCGGCAATTGAAATAAAGCTGAGCAGGCGGAATAAAAATCCGGAAGAGACTTTTTCTTTCGGTACATCCGGAAACACGTCAGAGCCGGCTTCCCCCATTCCTTTGAGCTCTCCCTGGCACAGCGGGCAGCATTCCTTATTCCCTGCTACCTCAATCTTGCATTTTTCACAGTACAGCATAAGGATTCTCCCGTTCCAAATTAAAATCGTTGCTGCGTATTTCCGCCGCAATGCCTTTTTCCGTCAGGCTCCTGATAAAATTACGCTGGATATCGGTCGCGATGAAGGCGGAGGTGAAGCTCACCGTGAGGGTATCCCCGAAACTGCAAATGCAAAGCTGCAGCTTCGGCGTCGAGGACAAAACGTCGAACAGCCTGATGTAAGGCGCCATCTGAGGCGGCATTTCTATTTTACCTACATTGGATATTACGGCTGTAACACCCATATCTGTAAAACGCCGCGCAGCGCGCAGTCCAAAATTTTTAATAGGCAGCGGAGCAATTTTGACAAACGGGTTGTGCTCGAGCGCAGCGAGGCGGTTCATCCGGATGCTCAGCTTTTCTTTTGTCAGCTCTTTCTGGAACGTTTCAGATACGACACGGATAATGTCCTGAAATTCGCCGCTGCGCTCGCGGAAGGAATACTCCACGGTTATCATGCCAAAAAAATTTTTCGCTGTCTCCGATTTAAAATAGGGGCGCAGGTTTACCGGGATTTGCAGCACGACCGGGTATTTTTCTTTCCTTATAATCATTTCCCTGTGGATAGATTCAATCAGCAGCGCCGTCAGAAAGACGGTCAGCGTCGTATCAAACGAATGGGCGGCGCCCAGCACTTCTTTCACCGGCATAATCGCTTCGATTACCTGAAGGCGGTTGTCGTCCCGCTGCGCGCCTTTCAGCCTGTATGCGCGCATAGCCCCGGCTTTTACCCGTTCCCTGCTCTTTTTATAATACTTTTCAAAGCTGTCCGAGGCTTTCTGCGCAAGGGAAGCATCATAGTCGAGCATCGGCTTGTTTCCCGCAAACTCCCGCGGATGCGCGAGCAGCAGGTAATGGTAAACAATCGTCTTTAAAAACTGCATGGCGCCCGTTCCGTCGCCCAGCGCGTGGTACATTTCTAAATTGATGCGCGTTTTGTAATATGTCACCTGGAAAAGCAGTCGCTTCTGGCCGCTTTTATAAATGGTGGAGCAGGGCGGCGCATCCTCTTTTTTTACTGAAGGCTCGAGTTCCTTGTGGTCGAGATAGTACCAAAACAGGCCCGTGCGCATGACGCAGAGAAAATGCGGAAACTCCGCGGCAGCCGTGCGGACGGCTTTCGCGAGTTCTTTCTCCCGCACCTCCTCACGCAGCTCACAGGAAAAGCGGAATACGTTTGTATTGGTTTTATAGGCCGTTGACGGAAAAATTTTTGCAGCATTGTCCAAGCGGCTCCATTTTGCTGCATGCCCTGCTGTCATTCAGCTTCCTCCCCATCAAGAAAATCGTTGATTAATCCATAGGCTTTTTGCACCTGCGCATAATGCGGGTCGAGCGAAAAAAAGCCGTGCAGCGCGTCCTCCATGCGGTAAAGGGTTACGTCTGAGCCTGCTTCTTTTAACCGCTGCGCGTAAGCCTCCCCCTCATCCCGTAAAGGGTCGTACTGCGCGGTAATTACAAGCGTTTTCGGCTGTCTGCTGAAATCTTTGGAAAGAAGGGGAGCAAAATACGGATTCTGCAAATCCTCCCCGCTGGACATGTAGAGCTCCATATAATCGCAGATACGCTTGGAGGTCAGCAGATAATCCTTCCCGTTTTCCCGTACGGACTCAAACGGGGAGCTGTCTGTATAGTCGTTATATAAAGCCGGATAAATCAGGATTTGCCTGGCAACCGTAAACGCGCCCTCATCGCGCGCACGCAGCGATACGGCCGCCGCAAGGTTGCCGCCGGCGCTGTCCCCAACCAGAACGATGTCTTCCGGCCGCGCGCGGAAGCTTTCGGCGTTGCAGAAAAGCTCCTTCGCAACGGCATAGCAATCGTCAAGGCCGCAGGGAAACGGATTTTCAGGCGCAAGGCGGTACTCCACAGAGACGGTCTTACAGCCGGTCTGGTCCGCAAGGTTCATACAAACGGTATTGTAGGTATCGATGCTCTCCGTTACCCAGCCGCCGCCATGAAAAAACAGCAGAATATCGTTTCTTGTTTTTTCACGCGGCGTATAGATACGCACCGTTATCTCCCTGCCGCCGCTTACCACCTTATGGTCCCAGTTTTTATAAAGCAGGGGTTTGAGTAAAAAGGGGGTCTTAACAATCTCAAACGACCGCTGGAGCTTATATAGTTTCTTGATGTCGGCCTCCGGATAAGACAGCGCCTTAAGCGCGAGCCTCATCGCCTTATTGATCGCCATAGGTAAGCCTCCTTTTACTTTATTGTCCCAATGAACGCTGTTCTTTTAATTCTAAGGTTTTTTTACGCAGAAGGCAAGCAATTTCTTTTTGAAAAAAGGAACAGACCGCCGTTTTTCCATTTAATTTTCTTTGCCGCCGGAAGGTTCCGGCAGCGCTTTTGCGGGCTTCGCGCGCTCGAGCATCTGCGTCATTTTTGCTTTTCCGCCGCCCGTAAATTCTTTTGCCGCCATTGAGACCAAAGAACCAATCGTCCGCGTCAGCACCTTCCTGACCTCCGGGTCGATGCCCTTGAGCGCGTTAAGTATTGCGGTAGCCGTCGCCCTAAAGCCTCCGTTGTCGTCCATAAAGTCCTTAATCTGTGTCGATTTCAAAATACTGAACAGCGCGTCAGTAAACGCTTCCCGCTGGCTGTCAGACATGGAATTAATCCAATTATTGAGTGTGTCGTCCATTAAAAGCGCACCGGCGCTTATGGAATCGAGCCGGACAAAATCGCCCCCTTCAACAAGCCAGGAAAGCGGGTCGTGCTGCAGAATGCCAAAGGTATCGCTGTCAACGACGGTATACTCGCACCAGTGGTCGAGCAGCATTCCAACGACAGAGGATTTCGGAACGAACTTCTTTAGCCGGGGCTCTATATCCAAAAAACCGCTCGAACGGAAAAAGTCCTCCTGAAAACCGGGGCCGTCGTTGTCGTAAACCGTTTTCAGCCGCTTTTGCACCGCCCCGTCGCACAATGAGGACGCATATACAGCAAGATTTCCGCCCTTGGAATGGCCGCCCACGCAAATATCTCCCCGCAGCCGCCAAGCGGCCGTATTGAGGTAATCTACGCTCTGCGTTTGCGCGGGTACGGGGCTCATGAAGGCCATGTTAAAATCTTCCTTCCAGCCTGCAAGCGTCCCGTCCGTCCCGCGGTAAGCGACAAAGCTGCTGCCGTCATCTAGCCCGAATGTAATCGCGGAAAACTGCGTTTCGCTTTCCTCGTCTAGCCTGCTGACATAAAAGTTGAGCTTCATCCGGCCAAACCGCCTGCTGATTAAAAGAAGCGGCATCAGCTGTGTGGCCGCTTTGATATTATAAATCTTTTTCAGGCGGTCCGGCTCAATCCTTCCGTTTACCGCGTCATAAAAGCAAACAGCTTCTCTGTTTTCTTCCAGGGATGGCACCAGGCCTTCAAATTCTACATAAGAAAGCAGGCTTAAAACTAAATTATCGACGTTATTAAACGCTTTTTCAGAAAAGCTCTGCCCGCCTATGTTCAGCACATAATCGATTAATGTTCCCATACGGCACCTCTCATCATAAAAATTCTTCAATTTGTAAAATATACGCGGCGCAAACTATGTACATAACACAGAAAACCCGCAAGTTAGTAAATAGCCGCTATCAATTATTGGAGATAATTTTCTGATTTTATATTACTGCATTCACGATTGTAAGTCAAAAGAAGTTGCTATATTCTATCTCTTTTGTAAAAAATATAAATATAAATAGGCAGGCGAATGCGCCTTGCTGTTTTTCTGTAAAAAATTTTCTTTTCATTGGGCGGCTGCGCACTGCGCGGCTGCTTCTTTTTAAGTAAATGAGAATATAATTCACAAAATTTCATTCCATTTCACGAATACTTCTTGCTGTATTATTTTTCAACTATTTGATGAATTTATGCCATTCTTTGGGGACGTAAGAACCGTTGCAAAATCGGCGGCCCAATGGTACTATAGCCTTATGAAACGAAAAAAATGAAAGGTTGGTCCGTTCTATGAATATGCCGATTGTTTATTTATATAATCTCGAAACCGAAAAGGGCGGTAAAATCAAAACCTTATGCCTGCTGCTCAAAATCCGGGTACGCCCGGTTAATAAAGGGGAGTATGGCTTGAAGCTTGCTGTATTGACAGGAAAAGAGGAGCCCGCCGCCCTGCCTGATGAGGTTCAAGATTTTGATGATGAAATGATTTTAATGTCCAACTTTACAAACGCCATGGTCAATTCTTTTTTACAGGAATTCCGCAAAAGAGGAATAAAGCCTGTCGCGCTGAAAGCAATCCTTACCGAAAGCAACGCGCAATGGAATTCCGCACAGCTTCATACGGAGCTTCTCCGGGAGCACGAGGCGATGTTCGGAGGCAAAACGGCGCACGCGCCGGAATAAGCATGAAGATTATTATATCGCCCGCGAAGAAAATGCGTGCGGGCAATGATTTTCTTGAACCGCGCGCGATGCCCCAGCTTCTAGCCAAAACCAAATGCCTTCAGTCATATTTGCGAAGCCTTTCCTATGACGAGCTTAAAAAACTGCTGTGCTGCAGCGACCGGATTGCAAAAGAGAGCTTCCGGCAGTTCCAGGAAATGGACTTATACCGCAGTCCCGCGCCCGCATTGCTTTCATACGACGGAATACAATACCAATACATGGCGCCGCAGCTTTTTACTTTGGAGCAATTTGAATATGCGCACGACAGCCTGCGTATATTGTCCGGTTTTTACGGATTGCTGAAACCCTTTGACGGCGTTGGCTGGAAATGCAGGCCAAGTGCCGGGCCGGCGGATGTAAAAGCCTGTATGATTTTTGGAACGATGATTTGTTCCGGGCGCTTATAAAAGAGGACGATACCATATTGAATCTTGCTTCCGCTGAATACAGCAGGGCTGTTGCGCCATATGCCGGTAACGGCTGCCGTTTTATTACGGCCTCCTTTTGTGAGCTGGTGGAAGGGAAATCATCAGAAAAAGGTGTTTATGTGAAAATAGCGCGCGGTGAAATGGTCCGCTGGCTCGCGGAAAACCATGTAACCGACCCGCGGGACATAAAATGGTTTAACCGGCTTGGATACCAGTATTCAGGCGTATCATCCAGTGAGAACCACTATGTTTTTGTTAGGGAAAAAACCGTATAAAAACAGGAGCGGCTGTTGTCCATACAACAGCCGCATTTGTTTTATCTCTTTTTCATTCTAAACCACCCGTTTTAATCAACGAACGGTTTTTCTTTTCTTGCGATGCGCGCAGACAATGGCGCCGCCCGAAAGCACGGCAAGCAGAGCCCAAAGCATCGGTGCGGAAAGGTCGCCCGTCTGGGGTGCTTTTCCTTCGCCGTTCTGCCCGTTATTCGTGTCCGCGTCGCCAGGAATTGCCGGATCCGGCTTTTCTTCCGGCTGCGTCGGCGTTACCGGCTGAAGGTTCTTTTGCGCAAGCACATAATAGCTGTTGATAAAGCTTGTGTTCAGGGCAAGCGATTCGTTCTCTTCTTCAGTAACAGGTACTAAAACCGCTTTGCCGCCGGTAAACTCAACACGGTAAAGCTGCGTGGCTGACTTATCGTAGCCTCCCGGCAGGTCGAACAGAAGGTCGACGCCTTCGCCGTTTTCGAGTACAAATTTTTCTCCGTCATAAACGGTTTCTATAGACAGAAGCGTAAACGCCTCGTCGCGTCCTTCCTGTTTGAGCGCATCCCTGACCGCGTTAAAATCCGCCCCCTGCGTTGCCTGGGCAACGGTAAATTCAACGCCCTGCGGCAGTGCGCCCTCGCTGTCCACCATCGTAACGCCGCCGCTGCTCAGCACGGTATCGTCGAGCGCTTTGACGGTGAAGCGATAGGAACTGCCTTGATAGCCCTCGGTGTCCGCCAGGGTTGTAACGGTTACCTGCGCGCCTGTTTTCAGCACGCTTCGCGGAATATCTTCATTTACAGCGAAGGTACGGCCGCTAACCGTGAGTTCCGCATTGCCCTGCGGGTCGTTAAGAACAGGAACCATTACGACATGGTCGGTATAGGATGGCAGCGTAATTTCAGCTGCCGCGGACGGTGTGATTTCCTGTGTCTCGCCGAGCAGGCTGCCTGTTTTATCGTAGCTCGATACCTGAAGCTTTATAAGCTGCGGCACCGTTACGTCGGCATTCTTTGTAAACGCCTTAATCATAATGTTGCCGGTATTCATGATAGTTTTATCCGCAAATACAGAAGAAACTTCCTTAAAATCTTCCCAGCCGTCCTCTTCGCTCCAGACAAAGCTTTCGCCTTTATTTGACTTTACCGTGTACTGCACAAGTCCTTCCTCGGCGCTGCCGTCGGCAGCGTAGCCAGCCTGCGCGTCCTTTGGCGCAGCCTCATAAGAAACATAATAATTTCCCTGCTCATCAATGATTGTTTCCACTACGGAAAAACGCTCGTCTTTGCTTAGCTTGACCGGCTGTGAAAGCGCGACTGTATGGAAACCGCTGTATGCAAAGCTGTCCCTGCCGGCCGCGACAAGCTCGCCGTCATCAGCTGCGGCGGCGCCTTCATTGAGCCTATATACCTTGACTTCCACCGTCGAGTTTGCAGCATTTGTCGTTGCTGAAACCGCTCCAAGCTCTTCGTATCCAGTAGCGGTAAAAACATTAGACGCCGAGACCTTTTGAGCCGATTTCGCATTTAATGAAAAGCTCGCGCCCATATAATCGTACTGGTAGTTGTTGTCGTAATCGAAGCCGCTGTCCTCTGAATCCAACTCAAGGCTGGTTGGCATCATAATGGTCTGGTCGTAATAAGACAGGTAGAAGTAACCGCTGCCGTCGATCCCCCATACTTTATCGGGCCTTGTTTCCTTGGTGCCCCAGCTGTTTTTGACAATCCAGGCGCCGGGCTGCTCCGGTCGGTGAGCCTCATTAAAGTTTTCTACGGCATAGCTGTCGTCCCAGCCGACGATGGAAACGCCGTGATTCGGCATTGTGCTGCCGGCACCGAACATAATAAACTCATCCACGCACTGCGCCCAGTTATCATAATTGAAGTATGCGCTGTTGCCCGTTGCCTCGTCCGGCTTGGAAACGTCGGCGTGGTAGGCGATTGTAACGACGCCGGTTTTCATCAGCGCCTCTTTGATTGCAACCGTGCCGCTTTCGTTATATTCATACGGCGGCAAATTTCCTGATTCGTCAAGCTCAAAATCCCCGCCATAGGAGGAAGGGCTCGGCAGATAGTCCGCGTTGGTCAGGTGCGCAACTGAATGGAACCGTTTGCTTTCGGGTAAAGACCAATCGCCGTTTTTATCGTCCGTACCTTCGTTGTTTTGATAGGGCGCGTCCGCTTCGCTGGCGGCGCCCTGCCAGCTGCTCAAAATAGAAACAGCCTTATTGGGATTGCCGCCCTGGTCTAGCTCATTGTTGTAATCCTTAAGCAGTTTGATTCCTTCGCCCGCCTGGCTGCCCGTTTGGATTGGCTGGTACAAATACCATGCCAAATGGCGCTCGGAAAGGTCGGGATTTGAAGTTCCGTTCCTCATCAAATTGCTCTCAGACGCGGCCAGCGCGCCGAATGCCCAGCAGGCGCCCCACGGCATCTGGTTCTTAACAGAGGTGACATACCCCTCATCACGCAGGTCCAGTTTCTCAGGCAACGCCTCGTTGGCAGCGGGCAGGTCCTCCCCATCATATTGATAAAGGGACAAATCGCGGCTGCTGAAGCGCAAATCTCCCGCTATGTAGTCTGTGGCAAGGGTACGCCCCTCCTTTTCGGCCGGCGCGCCCTGCACCGCGGGTACCGCCATTGCCGTTAGCAGCAGCAGCGCCGTTGCGGAAGCGGATATGCGTTTCCAAATAGATTGTTTCATTTAATAGCCTTCTTTCTTAATGTCAGTAAAACACTTTATAAATAATACCATAAATTTACAGACTAAGAAAGTGAAACTTATATAAAATTGATTTTCGCCATAAAAAGGGTGGGCGCAGGCTTAAGCTGCTTCGTCCTATTAAAGTTGTGTTCCATGATTAGTCGTTGGGTCGCTGATAGAAGTTCCCTGCGACCTGGTCTGTTTTTAGGATGTTGATAAAAGCCTTCGGGTCGACCTCGCGCACTTTTTTTGTAAGCTTTTTCACCTGGTCGCCCGAGATAACGGAATAAATCATCGTCCGTGATTCCCCGTTATAAAGCCCTGTCCCGTAAAAAAGCGTTGCGCCGTGATGTGTGAATTCCTTGATATGCTCGTAGATTTCTTCCGATTGGTCGGAAATAATGAACAGCGTCGTGCGTTTATAACGGAAGTTGAGCATCTTTACCACCTGTGTGGAGGTAAACTGAAAGATGATGGAATAAAGCGCCTTATCCCAGCCAAACAGAAGCCCCGCGACCGCAAGCATGACGGCGTTACCTACCAGGATATAGTTCCATGCGTCCACATTGAGCTTGTCGGACAGCGCGACCGCGATGAAATCAGTGCCTCCGCTCGTAGCGCGGCCCATCAGGCAAAGGCTGATGGCAAAGCCGTTAATCAGCCCGCCGAAAATGCAGACAAGCAAAACGTCGTTTGTCAGCGGCATTGCGGGAATGACGTCAGTGAGCGTACTCGTCAGGACAATCATCAGGCAGGAATATAATGTAAACCGCTTTCCTATCAGCTTAAAGCTGATAAGCGCGGGTACGGCATTGAGCAGAAAATTGATAAGCGAAAACGGAAGGGATAAATGCAAAAACTGCTGTGCGCTGCGCTGGATAAGTAGCGTCAGCCCATTGAAGCCGCCCGGGAACAGCCCGCCGGCTTCTACAAAGCTTTTAATATTGACAGCCATAATAACAGAAGCCGCGGCAATCAGTAAAAGCCTTCTGGCGTGCTCGCGCGCCGGCAGCGAATGTACCTCGTCCTCCAGAATACGCCTGGCTTTCCCCTTTTTCATGCCATACCCTCCAGAAAAACAGATTGCGCCCAAGGCTTACACAGCCCAAAGCCTGATATTGCGGTTTTATTGTAGCATACCCGGATGCAGGTTTCAAATTCCAAAGCAGACCAGATGGCCCGTATCGCATGATAACAGGATATGATAAAATCAACCGTCTGCCATCATTTTTTCAAATACTTTTCCGATATCCGCATTCAGGCAAAGAGAACGATCCGCAATTTCTTCCGGACAGTAAGCCTCGCCAAAATTCAGGCAGGCATAAAACGCTTTTTCATTTTGCGCGGTCATCCGCCAAAATGGGTACTTAATAACGGCCGGCGTATTCCCACCGACGCCAAGCTCTAAAAACAGGATGCGCTGCCCTTCGTGCCTAAGGAGAAATTCTTCATAACGGGCGTCTGCCTCGTGCCAGCCCCTGTCCTCCACAAAGGAATAATCGCAGCGCAGGTTCATTGCCATACGCGCGCCGCACACAGGGCAGTACGGGACAAGCTCTGATGGCACGCGCATCCCCTTCTGCCTTGCTATCATTTGGCGGACGGCTGTTTCATTATCATACGTCTTGTTATGGCACGGCCTGCCGCACTGCCAAAGCCCGTAATCGCCTTGTGTATAGAACAGGCGCCGTTTGTCGAACCCCGCAAGCTGGAACTGATGGTCAACATTTGTGGTAACAACAAAATAATCCTTATCACGAAGCTGGAAAAGCAGGTCGAGATAAGCCTTTCCCACGGGTACATTGTAACGGTTCCAGTAAATATGGCGGCTCCAATACGCCCAATATTCCCCCGGGGTACTGTAGGGATAAAATCCAGCGGAATACATATCCTTAAAATGATATTTTTCTATAAAGTCCGCAAAGTGCCGTTCAAACCGTTCCCCGGCGTAGGTTAATCCCGCCGACACAGACAAGCCAGCCCCGGCTCCGACAACAACGGCGCTGGCCCTATCGATTTCAGCCTTCAGGCGCGAGCAGGCTTTGGTAGACGGCATAGTCGGCGTCTTTGAACACATTGAATATCACCTCGATTTCCGTTTGTGAACGGCTCAGATAGCCGGTAACCGTATTAACCGCGATTTCCGCTGCCAGCGTGTTCGGAAAATGGAACTCGCCGGTTGAGATACAGCAAAACGCAACAGAGCCGATGTGGTTTTGTTCCGCAAGCTCCAGGCAGGAACGGTAGCAAGACGCAAGCAGCCGGCAGTCCCTGTCATCCGGTTTGCCGGAAATAACAGGGCCTACCGTATGCAGGACATATTCGCAGGGAAGGTTGAAGGCTTGCGTTAAAACCGCCTGTCCTGTGGGCAAACCATTTTTTCGCTTCCGCATCAGCTCTGCGCAGCATAGCCTCAGTTGTATTCCCGCATAGGTGTGGACGGCGTTGTCGATGCACTGGTGGCACGGAACAAAGCAGCCGAGCATCGCGCTGTTTGCGGCGTTGACTATAGCGCCAGCCGCGAGTGTTGTAATATCCCCCTGCCAGAGATAAACGCGCTCCCTGACAGGGGTAAGGTCCTTCATGCTTGTTACCTTCTTTTTTGAAAGCTCTTCCCTGAGGTAATCATCCTGCACACAAAGCAGGCGTTCCCCTGCCGGAATTGGCGGGCGCAGGTTCATCAATGACCTGAGTAAACGCTTTTTCCCTTGTGTTGCTTCAGGAATTTCAATATCCCGAAAACGCGGCTGTTCCTTGATAAGTTCCCGTATCAGGTAATCCAAACGCTCCCGCTGCGTCATACTGCATTCCCCGCTTTCATCCGGTTAAAAATAGTAAGCGGCGGGGCCGCTTCACAGCTCCGCCCAGCATATGAGAATTATCCATAGAAAAAGCCGGCCGTCATATCGAGGTAATTTTCCCCGCCGTAATTGGGGTATTCCCTCATCACGGCCGTTTTGAATTCCCCTGCGCTGCCGCAGGCCGCGGCTATTTCCTCCAGCCTTTTGAGATACGCAAGCTTTGTTTCTACATCCTTTAAATCCTCCGGCGTATAATGGGAGGTCAAAACCAGCATATAGCCTTTTTCCAGATAACCCTCGAGCTGTTTTTCCATAGCTTCGGCGTGCTGTGCGCCTGCTATTATAGAATGGCAGTCATGTCCCAGCATATGGGTGTAGACCGTATTTATTTCTGGGATTTCGAGGTCGAATGCGTCGGGGGTAACCGTTATAATCAATTCAATCCCGCCGATTGTGGCGGGCCCTTCTGCCAAATAATCGGTGACTGTATGAACCGTGCCGTCAAAAGCCTCTCCAAACGTTTCCGTAAAGCTTTCAATCAGTGCTTTCCCACCGCCTGTGTGTCCGTATTCATCCGCGTTTTTGGTAGCATATTTGCGCACATCCGGCAAGAACGACGCGCCCGCCATATGATAGGCCAGCAGCACACCCGAAACGTTAAGCCCTTGCTGCGCAAGATACGCCTCCAGCTCCCTGTTGTTGTCGAAAAAACACGGGGATTCAATCAGGATAGCGTTCCCGTTTTTCTCAATAATGAATACCTCGTCGTCGATGAAATCGTTCGTCTTATAAGCGTGGAGCTTGACGGCGCCAAAGTCGTAGACATTCATTTCTCCCTTTGTGAGTGTAATTCTTTCATATGTATCTTTGTTCATTGCAGTTTCCTCCCGGAATTATATTCAGGGGTCATTGACTTTATCATCCCCTGAATATACAATAGAACCATAGAGACAATTTGTAAAGTAAGCACTTTTTTGTTTGGTAGTTACCTTTTGGATACAATTGGACAGTTTCTGATAAGAAACCATTGCAAATACATGCGCTTTCTTTAAGAATACGTCTGTCATTTATAATTTTTAAGAGATTTGGGGGACTTTTATGGAACGGCCTGTATTGCCCGCCTGCCCTGTGGAGATGACGCTTTCCATGATTGGCGATAAATGGAAGGTATTAATCCTGCGTGACCTGCTGCCAGGCACGAAACGGTTCGGCGAACTGAAAAAATCGATAGGAAGCGTCAGCCAGAAGGTTTTGACCGCCCAGCTGCGGGATATGGAGGAAAAGGGGCTTGTTTTCAGGAAGGTATACGCCGAGGTACCGCCTCGGGTGGAATATACGCTGACCGACACCGGATACAGCCTGAAGCCGATTCTGGACGCCATGGCAAGGTGGGGCGAGGAGTATAAAGAAAAAAACGCCTGAAGAAAGAAAATAACCGGGGACGGCTATAAAGCCGTCCCCGGTTTGACTTTGTAAATATGATTCGCCCTGCTGAATTATTCCGTAACCAATGCGTAAGCTGAAATTTTGCGGATGCGCCAGGTGGTAAGCATGGAAAGAAGGTAGGAAAAAACAACGACGCCAACGCCGAAGCAGGCTATCCAGAGCGGGTCTACGATAAAACTGGCCCGCATTACGCCCGCGCCCTTCATAGCGACCGACATCAGCGGGTTCGTGCAAAACGCGCCTAAAAGGCTGCCGGTTGCCGAGCCAAAAACAACGGGAAGCATAAAGGTAAGGGAAAGCTGGTTCATCAGCTGGAAGGTAGTGTAGCCGATGGCCTTCTGGATACCGAGCTCCCGTTTACGGCGAATGACGGAGGAGCTTATCATAAAGTAAAGCACCAGCGCGACGACCATCAGCGTAATAACCAGCATGGCCAGCCCCATTGCGGCGACAATGCTCTGATAGGAGGACATGCCCTCCGCCATGAGCTTATCGAAGTCGGAAAAGCTGAGTACCGTTTCTTTATCGAATTTATCCTCCAGCTTTTCGATAAACGCGGCGGTTTCAGTTCCTTCATTGAGATAAATATAAAGGGACTGCGGCTTAAAATCAGGGTTGAGCCGCTTAAAATCATCGGCAAGGATACAGGTATTCGTCCCGCCCATGCTGGAACCGTTCGTAAGGCCTGTTATGGTAAAGATTTCCGTCTTATCTCCAAAGCCTGCTTCGACGGTATCCCCCACGGTTTTTTCCAGGCGTTCAGACAAAATACCCGCCAGGACGATTTCATTCTTTTTTTCCGGATAGCGGCCTTCATAGACCAGCCGTGTTTCTTTTTCGCCGTAATCCCGCATGACATAAGCAGACACATCGGAACCATCCAGTTTGATTTTCACCTCATCCAGATAGACAGTCTTGCGTACCTGCTCCATTGCTTCAATCGCTTTTATCGTTTCGGACTGGTCCTTTTCCGTGTTGAGCGCGGCGATTATGTTTGTAATTTCCATGCCCGGCACCTCAGCAAAGGCTTTTGTATCGACGGTTGTGTTGTAATACATGACGACACCGAACGCCCCCGCAAATGAAACGGCCGCCAGAATTACTAAAATCATGATATTTTGCCTGATGTTCTGCAGAACTGACTTGATTCCCAATGTGAGCGGCAGAGGCCCCGCCGCATGGTCCAGCGGCAGGCGGTTATGCTTGAACTTGCGCGCCGAGCTTTCCCCGCGCAGGGCGCTGATGGGATTGAGCTTTTTTATGCGCCGGGTGGCAAGCAGTACAACAATAAGAATAATCAACAGGATAATAAGCAGCGCCGCGATGCTGATTGCAGGGTCGAAGCCCTGCTCCCACCGAAGGCCGGATTGCTGTTCAAACACCGCCGCAACCGCTGGCAGCAGCGGATAAGAAAGCGAAATTCCCGCGATACATCCAACACCCGCAATCAGGAGATATTGCAGGAGAAGGGAAAGCCTAATCTGCCTGCCGGTATACCCAATTGCCTTGAGGGAACCAATTTTCATCATATCGTCCTCTATGCTGTTGACAATCCGGAAGCGCACCACAAGCAGGCAGACGGCAACAATAATCAGGGAAAACATGACCATCATAGCTGCCATCATCGTCGCCATCATACAGCGCGCCATTTCTATGAGCTCAATATCGAATGCCACCAACATAGAGGACATGTCACCGGCAATCAGCGAAGCAGAATTAAGGTTCATAAATTCACGGACGCCGCTCTCAACGGCTGAGGAATTCTTTACCTCATCCAGCTTTGCAAACACGAGATGAAGGTCGTATGCGGGGTTATCCAGAATGCCGGAAACCTCACGGTAGGTCTCTTCCGGCAGGTAAAAGCTTATCAGGCCGGTATCTGCCGCGCTGAAAAAAATATCCTCAGTATAGCCTTTCACTGTAAAGGTGAGCGACTTGTCTTTGCCTGAAGATTCGTCGGTATAATCAAGCGTTATTTTGTCATTGAGCTGATAGCCGTAAACTGCCTTAAAAATATCCGGGACATAGACGGACATTTCCCCTGAAGGCAGGTGCTCTCCGACATATTTCCATTTGGAAATCTCCCGTTTTTCGTCCATGTTCTGGAACAAAATGGTATGTGATTTTTCTTCCCCGCCGGTTACGACGCGCGAGCTGAGCCAAAGCGCATTGTTTGCCTGCGTCTTTTTTACATGCTGATTGCTGTCAATATAGCTTTTGACTTCATCTGAGTAGATTGCTCCGGGAATCGCGTAGTAAGCGTCGGCAGGTGAAAGCTCCTGTTTCAGGCTGCTGAAAAAGCTGCCGTAATTGATTGCAACCAAAAGGCCCATATTGAGCAGAAGCGCCGCGATTAAAAACATGACGACAAGCGTTACCGAAACAGACTTGGATTTCCGGATATTCGCACGGGCGTGCATCCATAATTTTCCCATCGGTCACCACCCCATTTCGCTTAGGAACGAAAGAAGCTTATCGTGGCGCTGCCTGTCGCCGCTTACGTATTTGCCCAGCCTGCACTCCCCGCCGATTACGCCGTCCTTGATATACAGGATACGGTTGCCGCGCCGGGCGGAGGTCAGGTCGTGCGTTACCATGACGACATTCTGCCCGGCGTTGTTGACCTCTGTCAGAACGTCGAGCACCGCTTTACCGGATGCGGAATTCAGCGCACCGGTAGGTTCGTCGGCAAACACGACCTTCGGGCGGTTGATAAGCGCGCGCACAATCGCGGCGCGCTGGTTTTCACCGCCGGAAAGCTGGGATGGGAACTTTCTCCAGATGGTTTCGCTCAGGCCGACCTTCATTAGAAGCTCCTTTGCGTAGGTAACAATCGCTTTTCTGTCTCCGCTGGTAAGCAGGCCTCCCGCGAGAATATTATCGAGAATACTCATATTATCGAGCAGGAACATCTGCTGGAACACAAAACCGCAGTGCTTCCTGCGGAAAACCGCCAGTTTATCATTGTTCATGCTTTCAATATCCGTATCAAAAAAGCGGATATTGCCGCTCGATGGCCGGTCCATACCAGACAAGGCGTAGAGCAGGGTCGACTTGCCAGCGCCGGACGCGCCCATGATTACCGTAAAATCCTTGTCATAAATTTCAATATCCAGATTCTTTATTACCTGCTGCTCCTGTGAACCGATACGAAAGCTTTTACACAGTTTATCGGTTTGAATGATTGTTTTTGTCATATTCCAATACCCTTCCATAAGTTATTGTGCGTTTTTGCTCAAATTTTTGAAGCCATACGCCCCGCAAAGGCCATTAAATTCTGTTTGCAGTCGCTCGATTATTTGTTCTTCGTTCATATCCATATAGCCGGTATTGAGCATAACGGCCAAGCCATAGGAGTAGATTGCCATATCGTAATGAAAGCGCAGGGCGGTATCTTTAGGGATTCCATAGCCATCAGACAGCACCCTGATGATATCGGGCGCGTTGACGTCATCAATCGTCTGCCCTCCGCCGCCATGGCGGTCGCACATGTAAAGATAGCGGAAAAGCTGCTTTTCTTCCTTAGCAAAATGTAAAAAGCCGAGTCCATAAGCTATGTAGGGCGAAAATTTGCTGTTATCCTTAAATATCTTTACCTTTTCAACGTAGCTTGCCTCCGCTTCTTTTTTAAGCTCCGCCTTCAATTCATTCATGTTCCCAAACTCAGAATAAATCGGCTGTGTGGAGCAGCCAAGCTCCTTCGCAATTTTTCTGGCGTTAACTCCATCATAGCCTTCTTTGCGTAAAATGCTGACAGCCGTCCCGATAATTGCAGAACGTGTAATTCTCTTTTGTGAAGGCATTATTAATCTCCCTCCCTTTTTATATAACATTTGTTATTATAACAATTGTTATGTTATTCTGTTTTCTGCCTGTTGTCAAGGCTTTCTCGGAATTAAAGGGCTTTATAGCCCCTTTGCTTTTCCTAGAAAAATTATGGTTTTAAGTAATAGGCAACACCAACGCCCCAGATGCATTGTATCCCCAGTTTTTTAATGCCCGGCAAGCCGGAAACGATAAAAAAGCCGTCAGCCAAATTTAATTTGGCTGACGGCTTGAGCCGCATTTCATCTTTCTGTCTTTCAGCGTGCACGTAACAAAGCGCCTTATTTACTTAGAAGCCGCTTGATCGCCTGTCCTGCGCAGTAATATAAAGGCGGCAACAGACAAAATGATACCAATCAAGGAAACCACGATCGCAGGCGTCAGCTCTCCGGCCACATCCGCGTATGACGCGGCTGAAATAACCGTCCAGCCGCTATCCAGCCCGACCCTTTGAAACGCATAGCAGGTTGGCACAAGCCCGTCAAAATACCAGATGGTGCCGCTGTCTTCATTTTTGACCCGAAGTAAAGCAGACTCCAAGCTTTCGCCAATAATTTTTTTGCCCTCCAGCCTGGATTCCAAGGTAACGCCGAGAAGAGATTCATCGTTGCCCGACATGAACTGCTGGTCCTTTCCGAGCAGGATTGTATGCATCGGCTGAGCACCCAGGACCGCGCTCATCTCGCTGTCGTAAATTGCGGCGAATACCGCGCCGTTGTTTTTGGCGTCGCCGGCGACTGCGACCGCAACCGTATAGTTGAGCGTCGTGCCATCCGCGCCGGCCAGGAAAACGTCCGTAATCTGCGGCTCGTTGGTAACCCACAGGGCTTGGATGTATTCCCTGCTGTTTAAATTAGAGACTGCCGCTTCATTATCTGCACGGTAGACGCCGCCGGATGTATCCACAGCCCGTATCATCTGATAACCCCAAATTTCATTATAATGGTCCAGGTGTGCGGCTTTTTCCTGATACGGAATATCTCCCGGCAGCATCCATGGCTCCCCGGCTATTACTTCGAGCAGATTCAATGTGGATTCGAGATTGTTTTCAATTTGCCCCTGCGCGCTGGTACAGCTGGACCTTGCCGCCATGCTGCAATACCGCGCAAAGCCTATAAATGGCCCCAGGAGCAAGCAGGCAGCCACCGCCAGGCAAAATATTCGGCTTATTTTCCTTTTCATCCTTCATTTCCCCTTACATAAGATTGAACGCTTTCATATAACAGCTGAACCGAGAGCGGTTTAGACAGCCGCATATTCATCCCGGCATCTAAAATCTCTTTGTTGTCTTCCTCTAAACCATTCGCAGTGAGCGCCAGGATGGGGATGCTTTCGGCACGTGGATGGCCGGAAGCGCGAATGCGGCGGGTTGCCTCCAGGCCATCCATCACCGGCATCCTTATATCCATCAAAATTAAATCAACGGGCTCGGCATCCGGATTCAGGAAATAGTCCACAGCGAGCTGGCCGTTTTCTACGGTTTTTACCTCCGCGCCTGCCTGCTTCAGCAGTTCTTCCGCTATCATCGAATTGATTTCATTATCCTCTGCCATGAGGATACGAATGCCGCTTAGAGATACCTGCGGCGGCGCGGGCTCAGTTTCACGCATGGTCTGATCCGCGTCTGCCTGGAGAGGAAGCGCCACTGTAAAAGCCGTTCCCTTGTCCGGTTCGCTCTGTACCGAAATGGTACCCTGCAAAAGCCGTACCAGCTCTGAAATAATCGCCATGCCCAACCCGGTGCCGGTCTGCGTCCGGCCGTAGGTTGTGTCCTCCTGTGTAAAAGGCTGGAATAATATTTCCTGGAATTCTTTTGTCATGCCGCAGCCGGTATCGGAGACAAGAATACGAATCCCGCCCTTGTGGTCCTCCGACAGCGAAAGGGTAACGGAGCCCTGATTCGTAAACTTTACCGCGTTTGAGAGCAAATTGGTTAAAATCTGCTGAATTTTTCGCGCGTCACCCACATAAAAGCGGTTTTCCAGACCGGAGAGGTCCACATGCAGCTCGATTCCTTTTTCCTGAACTGCGGCGTCAAATATATGCGATGTTTTTTCACTCAGATTACGCAGGTCGAAGCGTTCAGGCCGTATATCCACACTGCCGTTTTCGATTTTTGCCATATCCAGCACGTCATTTACGATTTCAGTGAGCTGCTGCACCGAATCTTCCATCCGGAGCAGGTACTCTTCTTGTTTGGAAGCGTCCGCAGCGCTGGTTTTCAGCAGATGCAGAGTCCCAGAGATTCCATTGAGCGGCGTTCGTATCTCATGGGATACGTTAGAAAGAAACTGTCCTTTAAATACGCTTTCCTTCTGTGCGACAGACAACGCCAGCTGCATTTTCCGGTTCTTATATATGAACCATACAGCAACGACCACAATGGCCAGAATACCCGCAGTTAAAACCAATATCATCTTAATCTCATTTTCCGTATTCAGCACGGAGGCGCGGGGCGTAATTGTCAGCAAGGTCCAGTAATTATAGCCCATCGGTTCGTAAAACATCACCCGTTCATCACCATACGCAGTGTAGGTTACCAAACCGGAAAGCTGCAGGTCCAGCCGTGTGGCAACCTCTTCCGCCGTGGCGCCGTTATTGATATCGTAAACCTCCAAATCCTCAATGACGTTGTGCCCTTTTTTATTTTCAAGCGTATCGGAGCTGTTCCATAAATGATTGCCCGCATGATCGACAATAGAAACAAAGGCGCCCGCATCCCCATATGTCGTATCTTTGAGTAAATCCGAAATCGTGCTCATCGGCAGATAGCCGTAAATAGCAACGGCATGCGAATCACCCTGTCCATCCCACATAATGCGGAACAGCAGCTCGTCCTCTCCATTCACCGCATTCTGCGATAGCGTAACCGTGTAGGGATAATTGTGCACATCCAGAACATCGATGGGTTGGTCAAACACCTCAATTTTGCCGGTGTAAGAGCGGGCGGTTCCGTCATCCAGCACGAAGCCAATCCCCTTTAGAGCGGAATTATCGATATAGCGCTGGAAGGTATGCTGAATCTCATCCAAATCCGTAATCTGCCGGCCGATAAGCTCGCTCTTCAACAAAATCATCTGTTCGGTGTATTTGCTCAGGTGGTCTGAGACCCGATATGTAATCTGCTCTGAAAAGCGCTCGAAAGCGAGCAGGCCGCGCTCGGTAGAATTATTCATAAAATATGAGATGGCATAGAAAATACTGACGGTAACAGCCGCCACATAGAGCAATAGCAGCAAAATTGTACGCCACTGTTTCTTATTTATCGGTTTCAAGTAGTTTGACTCCTTTCCTGAGCTTTGCAGCAGGCTATTCCATCCGTTGTTTATTTCCATAACGCGGTTCCATCGTAGGCCTTCATTGCGGATTCCAAATAGCCGAGCCGCCCGCATTCTTCCAGCACCAAACGGTAGATACGCGTAAACGCCCGCACGGTTTCTGCAGGGAACGCTTCTTGATTCCCTGTAGAAAGCGCGTGAAGCGCCGCCGAGCATTGCTCATGAATCGCGCAGTTCACAGGCGTTTTTTCTGTGGTCAACAGTCCAGGGATACTGCGGCCGATTCGGAGATTCCTTCGCAGCTGCGCATAAATGGCGCCAAGCGCTTCAACACCGAGATGCTCGGTAATAAAATCCAGAAGGACCGCCGGTGTGCGCCCGTACAGATAATCCTCGTTCCAAAGGCGGCCGATTTCTGCTTTCGCCGTCTCTATATCTGATTGGGTAACGTTTGGGACAGCACAAGCGGCGGCGCCCTCTACGGTCAGCGTCAGCAGCTCAAGCGTGTCCAAATACCGCCGGACATGGCAGGCAATCAAGCGAGGCGGCACCTGCACCTCCTGGATGCCGTTTTTATCCATCTCCACAAAAATGCCATTGCCTCGAACCGTCTTCACAACGCCCCATTCCTGTAGGACCTGTACCGCTTTGATTGTCGTGTCCACGCTGACGCCATAAATCTTTTGAAGCTCTTTGTGGGTTGGAAGCTTATCGCCCTTCTTATAATGGCCGGCGGCAATCAACCCGACAATATCCATATACACGGCGGAATACCTTACCTCCGAAATCTCCAGCAGCTTCTCAAGCCGCCTTCTGCCCAAGAGGACCACGGAATCGGGAGCGGCCTTAAAGGCGGGAGCTGCTTCGCCAGCCAACCCATACAGGCCGGACATATCGTCAAATTTAACGCTTTCCGGGGCACGTCCCATTTCAAGGGCCTCCATAAACTCCCGCAACCGCTCATAGTACCTGGTCCTGGTGGTAATATCGTCACGCAGCGGCCTCAAATCGGTCAGTCCTAAGCTGTCAACGGCCTGTAAAATGAAAGAATTCTCATTTCGGGCGACGAAAAACCGATAAAATTGCTTGGATAATTTCCAAAACTGCGACGCGTTTCCAATTCTCATGTTATCCAGAATTCTGCGCGGAATTTTCAAATCTTCCCGCTTACAAATTGAAATCCCATTTTTAATTACGGGGTAGCACAGCAGCACACCCGTTTTCAAAACATCGCTTGTGATATCCTTATCAATTTTTTCGAGGGCAAACACGGTTGTTTTGTGGCCTGCATTTCGATTGAAGCTCACCACGGGGCGCTTCCTCTGCGAGGTTTCAATGAGACCCTCGTCCTCAAGCATAGCCAAAGCCCGGCGGATGGTTTTCTCCGATGTACCGAACTCCATGCACAAATCAGCGCGGGAAGGCAGGCTAGAGCCCTCCGGCAGCAGCCTGCTGTCAATTTTATTTTTTAAAATTTGAAAAACCGTCTCATACATCAGCATATCAATTTATCGCCTTTCGCGCGGCTAAATTCTGTCATATGGGCAATGATTCTGCCTGTTTCTTTAAAACCTCCGTGTAGGCGCTTGTAATGTCACGCATTACAAAGGGCTTTGCAATGTGTGCATTCATGCCGCTATCCAGGCATTTCTGGACATCCTCATGGAAGGAATTCGCCGTCATGGCGATGATGATAGTACTTTTCGCATCAGAACGTGGAAGCGCGCGGATTGCCTGTGTTGCGCTGCAGCCATCCATCACCGGCATCTGGACATCCATCAGGATTAGATGATAGAAGCCTTCCGGCGCTTCGGAAAACAGCGTAACGGCCTCCTTGCCATTTTGAGCCCTGGTTACGATGGCTCCAGCGTCTTGCAGCAGGGCGCCGGCGATTTCAAGATTAATTTCATTGTCTTCCACTACCAAAACCTGTGCGCCGGCCAGTACGGTGGGCTGTTCCGTTTTCGGCTGGTCGTTGTTTTGTCCCGTCAGCTCTATCATAAGCGCCGCAATGCCAGAGTGAAACACCGGCTGGCACAAGGTGGCGTCGGCGCCGCATAAAGCGGCTGCGGCATCCAGCTCCTCCTGGTCCTGTCCGGTCAGAATAATTTTCAAATTGGTATTTTGGGCCTCTTTTCGAATCTTCGCGGTAAATGGCCGCAGCTGTTGGGAAACATCCCACTTTACAAAACATATTTCATAGGGAGTACCACTTCGTACCGCCGCTTGAACCATCTGCAGTGCGGCCTCCTCATCGGACGCGGTATCCGCCTGGAAGTTCTCCTTTTTCAATACGTCGGCAAGATGTGCTTTCAGTTCCGCAACCTCGTTCACAACCAGGACCTGCTGGCCGCTCCCGCAGCGCTCCATGCTTTCGCCCATGCTGTCGGGCGCATAGGCAAAGGGCAGCTCGACAGTGAATACGCTGCCCACACCCACCTCGCTTGAAACGGAGATAGAGCCGCCCATCATCTCCGTGAATTTCTTCGTAATCGGCAGGCCAAGCCCGGTGCCGCCGTATTGACGGACGATTCCGCTGTTTTCCTGTATAAAGGCTTCGAAGATACGGCCTATATTCTCCGGGGCGATTCCACGGCCGGTGTCCTTGACATCAAAGCGGAGCCATAGCTTATCCTCGTCCCGCCGCAGCTCCTCAACATATAAACTGACGTGTCCCTGTGCGGGCGTAAACTTCAGGGCGTTGGAGAGCAGATTGGTCAGAATCTGGTTAAGCCGAAGCGAATCTCCAACAAGATACTCAGCAACCTCACCGCGAAGGAAAATTTGAAAGTCAATCTGCTTGCTGAGCGACTGAACATGGAACACAGTCGCCAGCGTCCGCAGGAGACGGCCAAAATCAAAGCGCTCGAAATTCAGCTCTATCTTGCCGCTCTCAATTTTGGACATATCCAGGATATCGTTAATCAGGGAAAGCAGGTGGTTTGACGACAGCGTAATTTTATCCAGGCAATTACGCATCCGGTCCGGTTCGCCAATATGGTTCTTTCCAAGCTCAACCATTCCCATGATGCCATTGAGCGGCGTGCGGATTTCATGAGACATTTGAGAAAGAAAGTCGCTTTTTGACCGGTTTGCCGCCTCAGCCCGTTCCTTTTCCATCATCAGCAGAGCATTGCTGCGCTTTTCGTTGTGCCTTAACACAAAAAAGAAAATCAGCACGGTAACGAGCACGATTATAAAGATTCCTACGCCCACAGCTGCCATAAATCCGCTCAAATATACAATTTGGTCGTTTACTGTTTCGTACGCCATGCTGGTCACCATGTACCAGTCGGTCCCCTGAATCGGAACATAATAGAGGTACACATGGTGCGTTCCGACGGTCAGCAGCGTCAAACCGCTTTCCCCTGCGTCGATAGCAGCGCGGAAGGACTGAAAATCATAGCCCTTGTCAAAGCTCGCCTGCTGCTCATAGATGGTGAACAAATTGGTTCCATGTAAAACCTCTTCTGAGAAGACGCTCTTAATCACAAAATCCCCATTCCGGGTTACGATATTTGTATAGGAATTTGTTTCTTTCATACTGTCCAGCCCAAGCTTCAATCCAATATCAGAGGTATGTATTCCAACAATCACGGCGACCAGCCGGCTTCCTTGAAACTGCACGGAAGCCATGGCAGTACCCAGCAGGATTGTACCGCTTTCCCAAATGGTTTCATTGACAGAGATAAGCTCTTCAGAGCCCGACAGCAACTTGTCAAGGCCGGAGATTTTCGACATCGCAGGCACGGCGCCCTCAGACGAATAAGCGATTCCCTTATCGCTGATGAATGCGATGTGGGCAAAGTTATTGCCTGTCTGCGCCTGCGTTAAGAAACGTTTCAGGCTTGCTTCATCCTTCAAGTCGTTTTCCGCAATCGCATTGGTGATTGTACGAATTTGGGAAAACTGGCTGTCCAGGTTGGTTCTGAAATGGCTGCTAATCTGCGTGGTCATTTCCCGCAAATAAACCCCGCTGATATTTGTCACCGTGTGTTCTGATACCTCCTGGTATACTGTTGTCGCGAGTATGCAAAGGATGGCTACTATCAGAAGCAGAGCGAAAATAAAAAACAGCATGCCGCGCTTTTGGTTCTTTTTTTTGAGAGGCTTCAATAATCCCCCATCCTTTCCGCAGAGATGGTTTGTTTATTCTTTCTGCGCTAAATCACGAATTCTTCCTTCCAGTTTCCCGCTCACGGCGGTCTCCCGATGCTGTTCGAAATACTGCGCTAAAGCGTCTTTGTAAAGCAGCCCTGTTTCTTTTACGAGCGTCACACTGCCTTTTGGGGTGGCGCTGTCGTAATAGTTGAGCATCGTATAGCCGTCCCCATTCCCTTCAGCATAGGTTTTAGAGCCGGCCATATAGTCAGTCACCGCCACCTGGTAGCTTGCGTTTTGATTCAGGGCAGTCCCATCAGGCATTGTCACGCTAACAAGCCGGCTGCCGGCCGGTTTGCTGCTGTCAAAAACATAATTCATTCCCGAAACCTGTAAAAACCGTCCGCCGGGGAACTCTAACGTACAGGTAGAGACTCCGTTTTCAAGCATATCCCACAGGGTTTTCCCATCCATTTTCAGGACGATAACCTGATTGTCAAAGGGGCACACCGCGGAGGTATCCCCGCCATAGACCACACCCTCGTAAAAGCTGGCCCGAATTCCACCGCCGTTGACCACTGCAATGGGAGCGCCGGAGGCCTCGGCTACGCAGTCCGCTATAAAATTGCCGATTTCAGTTTCGCTGCGTCTCACATTAAAATTTTGAAGCAGCATGTCATGGCTTATTGTTCCAATGACCGTGAAATCGTAGGAGGATTCATCCGTTCCATCAAAATAGAATTGGTCAATCGCCTGTAAGGCTTCTTTAACCGTGCATTTGTCAGATAGGATATTTCTCACGTAACCGCCCAGGTATTCCACAGTTTTACTTGGAAACAGAACGTTGTAAATATATCCCGATTCCACATATTCTTCTACGCCGTTTGGAATCAAATCCTCCTGCTGCTTATAATCTGTGAGGCAGGACTTGCCGCCGCCCAAATCCTCAATTAACGCATCCTGGCCTTCAGGGGTCGAAAGCAAGTCCAAAATGCGCCTGCAGGCGTCCTGCTTATCTTTACTTATGGTCTTATTCACACCCATAAGAGCGGAAGGAGAGGACATGAACCAGGGCTCATTTCCTTTGTCGCTGAGAAGCGGCAGCATCCGGTAGGTATACGCCTTTGAAGTACCTTCCTTTACCGCTTCCTGGTTGCCGGCAACGCACTCATAATAGAGTGCGGAATCGCCAAACGCAGCCGCGAGGGTTCCGTTGCTCAAACGCTTCTGGCAAAGAACGGAATTGCGCTGGTGAGCGATTGCGGCGGAGTCCATAACACCTGCGGCTACAAGGGAATCTGACAGTGCAAAGCACCGCTCCCAAGTACCAGTAAAGGCCGCATCTTTCTCTTTAAAATCTGCCAGCCATTTTACGCCCTCGACCGTCCCAAGGAAATCAGGCACCATGTATCCAACATAGAACATCCCCACCGAGGTATTATAATCACTCATGATGGAAAAGTTAATGCCGTCATCACCCACGCCGAGCCCTTTTTCCTTTAATTCGGAAAGCGCGTCCACCAGCTCTGTATTATTGGTGGGCAAAGGCATACCGGCCTGCTCAAACAGCGTTTCATTGATTACATATCCGCTGTACACGCCGGGCAGTGGAATCAGATAGGTTTTTCCTTCCAGCTTTGCGGCGGACATAATGGTGCCTTCATAGGCCGCGCTGGCCTTTGTATCGCTGATATCCAGTAAATACTTTTGCACCAGATTTGAATCGGGCTGAGACGCAATTAATAAATCTGGCCCTCCTCCCCTCTCCAAACGGCGAAGCTGTTCACTGGAATAGGGCGATATTTCCACTTGCAGGTCAATATCATCATAGGTGGATTCCACTAATTTCTCCATCTGGTTAAAATTGTTGGTGTAAAGCATTTTTATCACGGTTTTTTCCTTCGGCGCTTGCTGGCTGCAGCCCGCCAAGGCCAAAAGCAGCAGGGAGACGCTTAAGATACAGGCGATTCCCTGGGGTATACTGTGTTTCATATGGGTTCCTCCTCTTTGATTTCTTTAGAATGAGAAGACAAGACTCCCTCTATGGCGCATCATAAAACCGCCGCCGTCAATTTCTCCAAACCTGTTTACAGACACACAGAAACAGCTCTTCAAAGTCTACTGTTTTTCTGCGCCAGAACAGTTCCCACACTTGCCGAAGCCTCAAGCCATCGTAAATGCTATCGTAGGAAGCATTTCCAAGTTTATTTTGGAATCATCCGCAGCAAGGATTTTCTTTTTTTGTTCATTTAGCATCGCCTCCCGCAAGCAATTGTGAAAAAGCTGCCTGCATATCCCGGTATGCTTGTTTAAATTCAGCAAATGCCGGACCGATATTGATGTTATCTTTCCGGTCGCGCAGGGTTTCTGTAAGTGCGCTCGCCATTTCAGCCAAAGGTGTCAGGCCCATATTGAGCGCGACGCCCTTGAGCGTATGCGCCCCTCGAAAAGCAGATTCATAATCACGCTGTTCCAGGGCCGTACAGAGGGCAGCATAGTTCGTATCCCTCAGCAGCATGCCGACCAGCCGCTGAAGCATCTTTTCATCCACCCGGCGGCTCATTTCCTCATAATTTCCGCCCAGCTTTTCGTAAGCTTCCCTGACTGTCATAGCCATCCATACCCCTCTCAATTTAAAACGCAATAGCCACTGGCTCAGCGCATTATATATCAGATTTTTAATATAAGAAAGAAAAATTTCTTGGACCCTTATCCAGATTATTATAATGCATAGATTCCTCTCTTGCAACAGGAAACGGTAATTTAACAAGATAAACGCTGGTTTTCTTAAAAAGGTATTGACCAGAAGCTGTATAATTCTGAATTCATCTGTAAAAAGCAGGGCTATCCTAAATTAGATAGCCCTGCTTTTTACAGATGAATTTACTTTTTCTTGTTGCATTACCGGGATGTGCAGTGTAGCCTTGGCTGAACAGTTCCCGCAAGAAGCTGAAATTCTATGGCGCAGCCTTATATGGTGAAGCTAAATCTGAATATTGATTACAGATTTGGTTGAGCTTTCCACAGTGCTATGCAGATGGTTTCAGCCGCATAAGGGTCAAAATATCAACAAAAAAAGCGCCCATTGAAATGGACGCTTTTGGCGGAGAAGGAGGGATTTGAACCCTCGCGCCAGTTACCCGACCTACTCCCTTAGCAGGGGAGCCTCTTCACCACTTGAGTACTTCTCCGAATTGGTGACTTACTATTGCTGTTATTGTTGAGGTGTTTGGCGGAGGGGAAGGGATTCGAACCCTTGGTCCCTTTCGGGATCACTAGTTTTCAAGACTAGCTCCTTAAACCGCTCGGACACCCCTCCGTGCGGTGCGCAGGTAATATATTACCATAAAGGTCATGCGCTGTCAAGAGTAAAATAAACGTTTTTCCATGATAGAAAAGCTTGACAAGCGCCTGAAAATCGGCTAAAATATTTTAGTGACATTTTTTGTGCCCATAGCTCAGCTGGATAGAGCGACCGCCTCCTAAGCGGTAGGTCGGAGGTTCGAATCCTCTTGGGCGCGCCATTGCTAAAACCTGCCGAAAAGCCAAGCTGCGTTTGAGGCAGGTTTTTTATTTGTAAAATACATTTTGGAGGCTCAGATGGACAAGTGGGAATATTCAACTATTGCGTTTGACCCGGATTCCAACGATTGGAACTGCGGAGCTTTTAACCAGCAATTAAATGTTTACGGAGCACAGGGCTGGGAGCTTGTATCTTGTTTTGGTACAGAAGCAAAGATAAACAGGAGCTTCGCTGGAATTATTTCAGGAGGCACAGATATGGTGTTTGCGGTCTTTAAACGGAAAACCCAGTAATATAATTTTATTATTAATTTGATGCCGGATAACATTTTAGGGTTATCCGGCGTTTTTGTTGTTTATTTTAAAAAGCCCTCAATTATTTTTGCTTCCGCTTCTTCTTCGGTAAGGCCCAGCGTGCGGAGCTTTAAAATCTGTTCGCCCGCAATTTTTCCGATTGCCGCTTCGTGGATAAGCTGTGCGTCCACATGGGAAGCCTCAAGTGCGGGCGAAGCGTTTACCCTGCCGTTCCCGGCAATGATTGCGTCACACTCGGAATGGCCTGTACAGCAGTTTTGCCCGCGCATCCACGAAACGAATTCTTGATAGGAATTTCCTTTGGCAACGGAGCGGGATATTAAATCTGCTCCGGAGCCTACGCCCTTTAATGTTACTTTAAAATCGGTTTTTGCCCTTTCATTGCCGTCGGTCATAATGCGTTCCCGCACGGCTAACCGCGCGCGGTCTCCCAGCACGGCACTTGTCTTCCTGACGGTGCTGTCCACGCCGGAAATTTGGATTGTGTCCATCTCAAGGTATGCATCCTCCGCAAGCGTTGCGTCGGTAACAGGGTCTATTCTCCTGGCACCGTTTCCCGCGCCGGTTCCTACATGCTTTTCTTTATATAGTACGTGCGCGCCTTTTTCAAGATAAAAGCGATGGATTCCATTATGGCGCGCCTCTTCTTCCCCATCAGTATGGACACCGCAGCCTGCGACAATTAAAACGTCAGCGCCCTCGCCCACATAAAAATCGTTGTAAACTAGGTCGTCGATTCCTCCCCGCGTGACACAGGCGGGAATATAGACGGTTTCTCCGGTTGTTCCGGGCGCAATATGGATGGCAAGCCCAGGCGCGTCCTGTTTCGACTCAATTTTAATATTCCTTGTGGACTGCCTGCCGGCACACTGGCCATTTTCCCGGATATTAAACGCGCCCTGGAAGGTCCCTTTAAAGCCAGAAACGATGCGCAGCAATTCGTCTGTTATTTTATTCATACCATAGCTTCCCCCTTTCCGAGCGGGCAGCGTCCTGCCTTTTCGTCCGACAGCAGAGTCGGCAGCACCTTGGATTTGACGCCCTGCGAACGCACACATCCCTCTGCTATGACGACAATCTCGTCCGCAATAGACAAAATGCGTTCCTGATGTGAGATAATGAGAAGGGTGCTGTCCCCCTTTTCGTGCAGGCTTTTGAAGGTTTCCACCAAACGCGAGAAGCTCCACAGGTCGATTCCCGCCTCAGGCTCGTCAAAAATACAAAGCTTAACGCCGCGCGCCAGAACAGACGCAATTTCAATACGCTTGATTTCCCCGCCGGAAAGAGCGGCGCTCAGTTCCCTTTCGCTGTACTCGTCGGCGCATAGCCCCACCTTGCCCAAAAGCTCGCAGACATCTTCTTCCTTAAGTCTTTCTCCCGCGGAAAGCTCCAGCAGGCCGCGTACAGTCAGCCCTTTAAACCGTACAGGCTGCTGAAAGGCATAACCGATGCCCTTTTGCGCGCGCTGCGTCACATTCAGGCCGGTAATGTCCTCTCCATCGAGCAGGATACGCCCTGAGGAAGGCGTTTCAATCCCCGCAATTAGTTTTGCAAGCGTTGTTTTGCCGCCTCCGTTTGGGCCGGTCACAACTACCAGCTTTTTGTCCGGTATAGATAAATCAACATCTTTTATAATTTCCTCGCCGCCTGGAAGCTCCCAGGCAAGATGTTCCAGCTTCAGCATAACGTTTTCCTTCTTTCAGGCCGGTTTTTTAAGCCTCGTTTTTGTTTTGCGTCCTGAGAGCCCGCATCGCGTTTAATATAGCAAGCACAGAAACGCCTACATCGGCAAATACCGCTTCCCACATATTTGCAAATCCGAAAGCGCCGAGAACCAAAATCAGAAGCTTTACTGCCAATGCGAAAATAATATTCTGCCGCACAATCCGCAGCGTCTTTCTGGAAATGCGTATCGCCTCTGCTATTTTGGAGGGCTTATCGTCCATCAGTACAATATCCGCGGCCTCGATTGCCGCGTCAGAGCCCATGGCGCCCATAGCGATACCAATATCCGCCCTGGATAAAACGGGCGCGTCGTTGATACCGTCGCCTACGAACGCAAGCTTTCCTTTTTTTGATTTTTCATTCAAAAGCGCTTCCACACGGTCTACCTTGCCGGCTGGAAGCAGCTCGGCGTACACCTGGTCCAGCCCAAGCTCCTTTGCAACGCTCTCGCCGACAGGCTTGGCGTCGCCAGTGAGCATAACAGTTTTTCGAACGCCTGCCTGCTTTAGAGCCGCAATCGCAGCGGCGGCGTCTTCTTTAATCTCATCTGAAATTACAATATGCCCGGCGTAGCTTCCGCCGACAGCCACATGGACCGTGGTGCCTATGTGGTGGCAGGGATGCCATTCCACGCCGATTTCCTCCATCAGCTTGTCGTTTCCGACGCTGACGTCCTTTCCGTCTATCTTGGCGCGGACGCCGCGCCCTGAGAGCTCCTCCACTCCGGTTACGCGGGTATTGTCTATCGTCATGGCGTAAGCCTCTTTAAGCGAACGGGATATCGGGTGGTCCGAATAGCTTTCCGCAAGCGCCGCAATCTCAAGTAAGTCTGACTCGGAAATTTTGTCGGGATGGATTGCGGTTACGTTGAACACTCCCCTTGTAAGCGTTCCTGTCTTATCAAACACGACGATTTCAGAATTGGCAAGCGTTTCGAGATAGTTGCCGCCCTTGACCAGGATGCCATTTCTGGACGCGCCGCCAATTCCTCCGAAAAAGCTGAGCGGAACCGATATGACAAGCGCGCACGGGCAGGAAATAACCAGAAAGATAAGCGCGCGGTGAATCCAGTCAGGCCAGCCGCCGCCGAGTATCAGCGGAGGCAGCACCGCGAGCAGGAAAGCGCCAATGACTACGCAGGGCGTATAGTAGCGCGAAAAACGTGTGATAAAGTTTTCCGCCTTTGCTTTTTTAGCGCTCGAGTTTTCGACCAAATCCAGTATTTTTGAAACAGTCGATTCCCCAAAGGCTTTCGTTACCCGTACGCGCAGCAGGCCGCTCTGGTTGATACAGCCGCTGATGACGTCGTCGCCGGGCACCACCTCGCGCGGGAGCGATTCGCCCGTAAGCGCAGCCGTATTTACAGCCGAAGCGCCCTCAAGCACCACCCCGTCGAGCGGTATACGCTCACCCGCTTTGATTACAACCTGGTCACCTACGGAAACTTCTTCAGGGTCTACCTGTATAAGCTTTCCATCACGCTCGATATTCGCGTAATCGGGCCGTATATCCATCAGCGAAGCAATAGACCGGCGGGAACGGCCCACCGCATAGCTCTGGAACAGCTCGCCCACCTGATAAAAGAGCATAACTACGACGGCTTCTGGAAAATCACCGGTAAAAAAAGCGCCGACTGTCGCAATCGACATCAGGAAATTTTCGTCAAAAATCTGCCCGTGCGCTATATTGCGCACCGCCTTCCAAAGGACGTCCCATCCGATGACGCCGTATGGGACGAGAAATATCAAAAGCCGCAGCCAGCCGCCCAACGGCAGAAACAGCGCCGTAATTAAAAACGCGCCGCTTATCAGGATGCGCAGGAGCATATTTTTCTGTCTTTTATTCATAACCGTTTCTCCTTTTGTAAAATTTAGTTGGAATCGATTCAAAACAGCCCAATTTCCCTTTTAAATTAAAATCTCACAGTCAGGCTCCACACGCTTGCAGGTTTTTACGACCATTTTCATGATATTATCAAAGCACGCCTCATCTGCGGCCAGGGTCATTTTCTGTGTCATAAAGCTGACGGAGGCATCCTGCACGCCGTCTATTTTTTTGATGGCATCTTCCATTTTTCTTGCGCAGTTGGCACAATCCAAATCCTGAAGCTTAAAAACCTTTTTCATAAAAAACACCCCATAATACAATTTTATTATTTTTTTTAAAATAGAAATTACTCTTCCACATGCTCTATTCCCTGATTGATGATACTGCGCACATGGTCGTCCGCAAGTGAATAAAAAGCATTTTTTCCTTCCCTGCGGCACTTTACCAGCTTATTCGTTTTAAGCACGCGCAATTGGTGGGAAACCGCGGTCTGCGTGATGTGGAGCAGCTGCGCGATGTCGCATACGCAAAGCTCCGCCTCAAACAGCGCATATAATATTTTAATTCTCGTGGAGTCGCCGAACACCTTAAACAGCTCCGCCAAATCGTAAAGCGTTTCATCCTGCGGCATATCGGCTATTACCTTTTGTACGACATCCTCATGCACACATAGAAATTCACAGCGCTCTTCCTGTGCGTTATTCATCCTTCATCTTCCTTTCATATGTTCATCTATTCATATGATATTATGTTCCTTTGAGATTGTCAATGTTTTCTTTCAAAAAAATGAAAAAACTGCGTAAATAAATTACGCAGTCTGAATTGTTTATGTAATAAGTTAAAAACATGCCTCCTGTTTTTGATGTGACGATTACTCCCCCTCAGAAACAGCACGCTTTAGGCCGCCCTGTTTCCACGCAAGGCAGTTTGACAAAGCCCTTTTCAGTTGCCCTATCGATATCGGCTTGGCGAGATGCCCGTTCATACCAGCAAGACGCGCGCGTTTCATATCCTCGGCAAACGCGTCGGCCGTCATTGCGATAATCGGCAGCCCGCTGATTCCGGGCAGCCCTGAGCCGCGGATTTCACGCACCGCTTCATAGCCGTTTAAAACCGGCATCTGGACATCCATAAAAACAATATCGTAATATAAAACGGGATGGCTGCAAACGGCGTCTACCGCCTGCCGGCCGTCCTCGGCAATTTCAACCCGCGCTCCCAGAAGCTCAAGCATTTCAGCCGCAATCTGGCGGTTTAATTCATTGTCCTCGACAAGCAGAACGCAAAGGCCGGAAAAGTCCGTCTCCTCCTGGTTATACGTTTCCTCAGGAGAAGCGCTCGACGGGCTGCCGCATTTGTCAAGACATAGGGTAATTATAAAGCGCGACCCCTTTCCATATTCGCTTTCGACGCGAATATCGCCGCCCATTATTGAAACAAGGTTTTTTACAATTGTCATTCCAAGGCCGGTTCCAGTAATTTTGCTGATACGGCTGTCGGCCGCACGGCTGAAAGGTTCAAAAATATGTTCCAGATATTCCGGCTTCATGCCGATTCCGGTATCTTCAATTACAAAACGGTAGGTGCCGACATTCTGCTCCTCTTTTTTCAACTCGTCCAGCGAAAATGTAATTTTCCCGCCTTCCCCGGTATATTTCGAGGCATTTTCAAGAATATTGACAAGTATCTGTTTCAGGCGTATTGCATCACCAAGCACACGGGCATGGAGTCCTTCGTCTATCTGGACCGAAAGCTCCTGTTTCTTATTTTGCAGAGAAAGCCGGATTATTTCCACCGTTTCCCGCGCCAGTGTCCGCAAATCGAATTCGTTTTCTGAAAGCTCCGTCGTGCCGCTTTCGATTTTACTGACATCCAAAACCTCGTTGATGAGCTCCAGCAGATGCTTCCCGGAGCCTTCTATCTTTTTCAAATAGCCCTTGAGCTTTTCTTCATCGCCGGTATGCAGCTGCGCAAGCTCCGTCATTCCAATAATCGCGTTCATCGGGGTACGGATGTCATGGCTCATTTTGGAAAGGAAATCGCTTTTCGCTTCGTTCGCCTTCTCCGCTTTCTGCAGCGCATCCTCAAGCATTAGCTTTGCCCTGCGCTCTTTTTCAATCGCTTCCTTCTGCAGGCGGCGTTCTTCATCGATATTCCTGGATAGGGTAATCTCAATCATGTCATCGGTATAAGGGCTTTCGACCCGCACCACCTGCGTAAAGTTCCAATGGTAAACGCCGTCTTTTCCGAGATGGGGTACTTCCATCGTCACGATGCGCTCTCCGTTCGTATAAGCGTCAATCAGGTTCTGACGGGTAAACTTACGCAGGAATTCATCCCGGTAATCCGGATGGACGGTAGCAAGCTCAGTTTTTATCAGGTTATTAAAACAGCCCTCGTTTTCAGGCTTTTCTACTGGGTACCGCTGGTATTCGAGCATATGGTAGGTGTTCTGGGTCAGGTTGACCGCTATCAGCATCTGGTATGCGGCTCTGGCGGCGGTCGCAAGCTGGCTGATTTCAACACTGCGGCGCTGCTGCATTAAATATTCATCCTGAATGTCCCGAAATACAAGGACACACCAGCATTCTTTTTCTCCGAGCTGCTCAATCCGCGCTGCGGTAAATTCCACCATATGGTAAACATTTTCACTGGTTAAACGGCGCAAACGCCTTGAAATCTGTTTTTTACCCTCACCGAACAAACGAAGCATCGCTTCGCGGGAAAAGCTTTCAATAAAGGCCTGAAGGTCGTTCGGATGCAGCGTTTTTTTTGCATATTTACGGTTTTCATCACCAAAATTCCCCTGCTGCGGAATATCCGTCCACATGATATCCTTCTGGCAATTAACATAATAGTCGGCGGTCAGATTTGCAATGATGCATTCATCAAAAACGGTAACAAGGCTCTGTGCGTACATATGCTTGATTTTTTGCAGGCCCTGCTCCTCTTCAAAGTTCAGCCTGTGCGGGGTAGCGGTTATTACGACGGCAGGGATATTCCCGTCCCAGGCAATCCGGTTGGCGGTAACATCAACCGTGGTTTTCAGCAGAGGGTCATAACAAACGATATGGTTACTGGGGTTCTCGCCCATTCCATTAAGCGGGCAATTTGAGCATACCTCGGGCCAAACCTCATGGCATTTAGTCCCAAGCGCAGCTTTTCCCCTGCCGGTTTCCCTGCAGCGCTTATTAAAGTACAGCAGACGGTGAGTTTTTGCTTCAACGACATAAACGCTGGTTTCGGTCAGCGCGTCTAATAGGTTTGCCAGATTCTCAGCAGGCATTATTTCCACTCCCCGTTTTCCGCTTCAAAATCTAAAATATATTTTTATTATACACGCAGAGCCGTTAAATAGAAAGTTTTTTTTAACTGCTCCGCCGCCGTAAGTTTCCCATATTAAAAAACGACACAAAAAAAGCGGGCCGTCACGGCCCGCTTCACATACCTGTCTAATTGCATATCGGTTTTATATTTGCCGTTTCCCCGACGTTTCAACGCACGGCGGCTGTTTTTCCTGCGCTTCTTTTGGGACAAGCTTTCTCATGTATTTATAAACGCTGACGCCCTCGTATTTTAAACGGAAGCGGACGTTCGCCTCAAAATCCAGCTTACATGCTTCACATAAAAACCGAGCGCGAAAGCCGTTATTAACCACCTTCCAGGCGGTTTTCTGTTTCAGCCGCCTGCCGCATTTTTTACAAAACATGACCATCTCTTTTTTATCGATTTTGGGGTCGTTCAAATTGGTAAGCGCGACGGTTTTAAACAATATCTTTTTGTAGAACTCCTCATTCATTGGATGAATCATTTCAGAAAGTATCGATTTGTTCTCCTCTTTCTGTAAAAGCCGGCGGAAGCAGGCAGCCTCCAGCCTGCTGTCTGCAAGCGCGCGGTGGAGCGTTTGCTCGTCAAATTTAATTTCAAGCTCCTGCGCGGCAGTCGAGAGCCCGATTTGCTTTGCATTCTCTTCAAAATGGAAACAGCGTTCACAGAATTTCTGCAAATCCACGTACTGCCGGACGAAGTCAAGACGTTCATTATTAAGGAAATACTGGCAGTTTGCAAGTAAAGTAAGAATGTCCATATTGCCCCAAGCCATCAGAATACAGCCCTCTGCAAAGCTCCTGAACCGTTCGAGTACATGGGGAAAGGTATCTGCATCTTTCAAATCCTCATTGCTGATATGCGTAAGCTTCTCGACAAGGCTTGTGAGCGCCTTTCCAACCTGTGGTCTTACCAGCATGGAAAAGGTCTCGATTTCCTTATAATTTTCATCGAGCTTGACCGCGCCAAATTCAATAATTTCATTTAAATGGCTTTTTATACGGGCGCTATAGGCGGTATTCCACTCCAAATCGAGAATTACAAACATGATATCCGACCGTTCCTTAATTCTTAAACTGTTTCTTCATCCGCTGCTCTTTATTGAGAATCATCTTCCTTAGGCGGATATTGTGCGGCGTGACCTCTACCAGCTCGTCATCCGCGATAAATTCCAGTGACTGTTCAAGGCTGAGGATGGACGGCGGAGTAAGCTTTAAAGCGTCGTCCGAGCCGGACGCGCGCGTATTCGTGATATGCTTCTTTTTACAAACATTGACGGTAATATCCTCCGCCTTGGGGCTTGCTCCGACAATCATTCCCTCGTATACGGGAACGCCGGGGCCGATAAAGAGCCTTCCTCTCTCCTGCGCGGCGTACAGGCCATAGCCGGTAGATTCCCCGGTTTCGTGCGCAATCAGGGAGCCCTGGTGCCTGCTGATGATTTCTCCTTTAAAAGGCTCGTAGCCGTCGAACACATGGTTCATAATTCCGTTTCCGTTGGTATCGGTCAAAAATTCCGAACGGTAGCCCATCAGGCCGCGTGCCGGAATTTTAAATTCAATATGCGTCGTGCCGGATTCACGCGCGCCCATATTGATAAGCTCCGCTTTTCTGGAACCCAGCTTTTCCATAACGGCACCCACATAATTGTCCGGCACCTCAATAATCAGGTATTCTATCGGCTCGCAGAGCGTTCCGTCTATTTTTTTCATGATAACGCTGGGCCGCGAAACCTGGAATTCATAGTTCTGCCTTCTCATGGTTTCAATCAGGATGGAAAGATGCAGCTCTCCCCTTCCCGAAACCTTGAAGGTGTCGGAGGTTTCCGTTTCCTCAACGCGCAGCGCGACATTCGTTTCCACCTCTTTAAACAGCCTGTCGCGAATGTTGCGGGAGGTGACGTATTTGCCCTCCCTGCCGGCAAACGGGCTGTTGTTTACCATAAACATCATAGATACAGTCGGTTCGTCTATTTTGACAAAGGGCAGCGCCTCCACCCTGTCGGGCGAACAGGCCGTTTCCCCAATGTTCAAATCGGTAATGCCGGAAACAGAGACGATATCGCCGAGCGAGGCTGATTCCGTCTCTACGCGCTTAAGCCCTTCAAACTGATAGAGCTTGGCGATTTTCACATTCCTGGTACTGCCGTCACGGCAGCAAAGTACGGCGTTCTGCCCATTTTTCACTGTGCCGCGCTCCACCCTGCCGATACCGATTCTGCCGACGTAGTCGTCGTAATCGATATTGGAAAAAAGAATCTGCATTTCCCCGTCAAGGTCGCCCTGCGGAGCCGGAACCTCTTTTATAATCGCTTCAAAGAGAGGGGTCATGTCTGTTCCCGGCGTATTGGGGTCGAGCGTTGCGTAGCCATCGCGTGCCGACGCGTACACGACAGGAAATTCGAGCTGGTCGTCGTCCGCGCCAAGCTCGATAAACAAATCGAGCACCTCGTCGACGACCTCCTCCGGCCGGGCGCCTGGCCGGTCGATTTTATTTACAACGACCACCGGCTTTTTGCCGAGCCCCAACGCCTTCTTTAAAACAAAGCGTGTCTGCGGCATACATCCCTCAAACGCGTCGACAAGAAGCAGTACCCCGTCTACCATCATAAGGATGCGCTCAACCTCGCCGCCGAAATCGGCATGCCCGGGCGTATCGACTATATTAATTTTTGTACCGTCGTACATGACGGCAGTGTTCTTGGAAAGGATGGTAATTCCGCGTTCCCTTTCCAAATCGTTTGAATCCATCACACGTTCCGCGACCGCTTCGTTTTCACGGAAGATGCCGCTCTGCCGGAGCAGCTGGTCGACCAGCGTTGTTTTTCCGTGATCGACGTGCGCAATAATCGCTACGTTGCGTAAATTTGTTCTCTCACCCATAAAATCCCTCTAATCGCTCTTTTCCAAGCTTTTCTTTTTATTTCTAATTTATAATTGTATCATATATAACACAGTTTTTCAATTGCATAAGGGAAATACGGAACGTTTCGTCTATCTGTTCCGTATTTAATCCTCATTTGCCCTTGCATATGGTATTCTGTCACATACCTCCGCTACCTTATCGCGCATCCAAAGTCCCGGAGTGACCCGCAGGGTATACCCAAAGCCGTTGTCCATCCGCCAGTCATACGGCTGCGCCTGCGGCAGGCCGTAAACGGAGAGGAGCGTCATGATTACCCCGCCGTGCGTTACGATTGCCGCGGTAGTATCGCCTGTACGCATCAGGTCATTCACAATGCGTTCAAACGTAAGGCATATACGCTTGGTAAAGGCTGAACCGCTCTCTCCTTTTGGAGGAGCGTTATCCGCTGAATTAGCAAGCCAATTATAAAAATCCATATCCATAGCAAGCTCTTCGCCGGTTTTGCCCTCCCACTGCCCGAAATCGCATTCGGCAAGCCCCGGCTCCACACGCGGCTTGAGGGCGGGATACAGTACGTTGCAGGTTTGAATGCAGCGCAGCAAAGGGCTGGAATATAGTATCGGGGTTCCCGGATAAACATACGTATTATCTGTCTCTTTGAGCTTTTCTATCCCTTCTTTGGACAGCGGGATATCTGACGAACCAATATACGCGCCTTTTCTGTTTTCTTCGGTCAAGCCGTGCCGAATCAAATGAATTTGGTAAGATTTCATAATAATTCCTCCAAAATCTTGTTATTATGACAATAAATGAAGACTTTACAAACTGTTGAATTTCGGATATACTATATGTATAGTCGTAACAATTCTGTAATTGTTTTGTCTTTCTTTTTTAAAGATTGTTTTACTTTAGTAACCTTAATTTGGGGCTTATTTGTGGGGGAAACGATGAACAAGGACTTTTCAAGAATCATTACTTTGCTGCGGAAAGAGCGTGGCTTAAGCCAAAAGCAGGCGGCAGCCGACCTGAATATTTCACAGGCCCTGCTTTCACACTACGAAAAGGGAATCAGGGAGTGCGGACTTGATTTCGTTGTGCGGACAGCCGATTATTACAGCGTTTCCTGTGACTACCTTTTGGGAAGGACGCCGGAACGTACCGGTGCTACGCTGACTGTCAACGATATCCCGGAGGCCGGCAATAATCTGCCTGAAGGGAAAGTATTAAAAGGAAACCTTCTTCCCACGCTGAATAAAAAGCTTTTGCTCAACTCAATCGACGTGCTGTTTGATATTTTGGGCAAAGCCGGCAGCAAAGGCCTGACGACTGAGGTTTCCGCTTATCTGATGGTTTCCGTATACAAGATGTTCCGTACCGTTTATTCCGCCAACGCCAAAAATCCGCAGGGCCTGTTCTCCATTGCGCCGCATTTATACAAAGGGTTTTCCTCCGCTGTCCAAAGTATTGCAGAGGCAAACGCTTCCGCAATCGCCGGCGGGCATCAGGCGGCGGGCTTTGACGGGCTGAGCAAGGACAGTATGCCGCTGCTTACGCCTGAGAGCATCGGGGAAGAATTCCCGTTATATGCCACTTCCCTGTTTAACCTGATTCAAACCACAGAAGGAAAAATGAATTTAAAGCTAAAATCATAAATACAAATACATAAGAAACGGGCGGCAAAAATTTGCCGCCCGGATTTTTTGCGCAGTTACTGGGAAGCGGAAGCGCCGCCCTGCTCGGAAGAAGACAGGTCAGGCTTGTTCCCTAAGCTTACTCTAATCGTAATTTCCGAGCCGTAGTCGAGTTTCTGTCCTTCTTTAAAGGTCTTTTCATACCCAATCACCTTATTTTCTTCAACCTTATCGCTGAATTCCAAAACGGTATTGGTGATAAAGCCCGCCTCTGCAAGCGCCTGCGCCGCTTTATCGAGGGATAGGCCTTCAACCTTTGGAAGCGCCCTTTGCTTTGGCCCTTTGCTGACGGTTACGGAAATCGTCACGCCGTCGTTTCCCCTGCCGACAGTCGTCATACCCGCCGGCGCCTGGCTGCAAATGTAGCCCTCGGGAATCGTATCACTGAATTCGTCGCTCGTTGTACGCACAACATAGTATTCGCCGCTTGCTTCCGCAGCTTTTACGACATCTTCAAACTTTTGATTAACAAAATTGGGTACCCTGAAATATTTGCTGTCCTTCGGGTATGTGTAGTCCTCGGGAATAGAGTTGTCGGAAGGTGATGTTGGGTCGGAAGCATCCGACGTACCGGGCGAAGGGAGAAACATTCCCTGAAAAGGATTGGATGAAATCCAGAAAAAGCCTGCAACAGAAAAGATTATCAATGCGACTACGGCCGCGATAACACCGTAACCAAAATTTGAAAGCTTTTTCTTGCCGGCTGCCTCCTCCGTTTGCGGGATAACCGCAGGACGCGCAATTTCCTCCTGAATCGCTTTCACTGTAGGAGCGGCGGAAAGCTGCGCGCGCAGCGTTTCAAAGTCACCAATACGTATAGAACGGTCGACCTGCAGCCCGTTGGCAAGCGCAGTAATGACATGCGGCGGAAGACGCTTCACTACATTTGTACTGATTAAAAGCCTGCCGTCTTCTTTCCTTTTCCGCGCGTCAGACGGCAGCTTTCCCGTAAGCGCATAGAACAGGGTTGCGGTAAAGCCATAAATGTCGGTTGATTCATCGAGCTTCTCCGAAGGCTCATACTGTTCAGGAGCAGAGCTGCCGGAATAAAGCTGGGCAGGAATCCCCTTCCCATTCTGCCTGGCGGCGGGAATTGAAAAATTATCGATTTTCATTTTACCGGAAGGTGCAATCACAAGATTTTCCGGGCTGATACCAAGATGGAACAGGCCCTTTTGATGAATTTTTGACAAAGCGGATAAAAGAGGCATAAACAGCGGACGTGCCGTGTCCCACTCCAGAGAACCGCCGCTGCGTTCGATATATTCTTTAAACGGAATATCTTCCTCGTGGTTCTCTACTACATAGGAGGTGCCGTTTTCATTAAAAATATCAAATACGGGAATAATTGCGGAAAGCTCTTTAAAACATGCAACATTCCTGTGGAGGCTGAGAAAATCCTGCATCAGCCTTTCGTAAGTTTCCTGTTTATCAGGAATTACAATGACATCGGGCGAGGCAGCGTTTCGCGTACAAATTCCCGCGGGAAAATATTCGCGAAGGATAACAGCCGAATCGACGCTTTGGTCAAAGCCAATATATTTTATATATTCCGCTGTACTGCCGAGGACTCGTCCGACAATGTATTTTCCCTGCAAGACTGTCCCCAAGGGCAGAAACGGCGGAAGCTGTTCAGAGTGTTTGTCAAATCCACAGCTGGGACAGATGTCTTCGCCATTGTTCTTCGCCATACATCCCAAGCATAATTCAGACATAACGACACCTTCTTTTTGATTATTCAGTTCATTATAGCACAGGAAAACAAGCAATTTCAACCGCGGCATACGTTTATATTATTACATTTTTGTAAAATAAAAGGGATTGTTTTCTGGTTTTTCTGCAAAAGGGCAGCTTTACAGCGTATTTTTTTACATGTTCAGTTTTAGACGGCGTCCGCCTTACTTATGAAAAAATCAAAAAAAACAGAAAAACATCTTGCAAAAAGATTGGCAATATGATAATATATTGCTTGTTGTAAAACGGAACACTTTATGGGGGTATAGCTCAGCTGGGAGAGCGCTTGAATGGCATTCAAGAGGTCAGCGGTTCGATCCCGCTTATCTCCACCAGAACAAGTCCTGTATTGCTTTTGTGATGCAGGACTTCATATTACGGAAGCATAGCTCAGCTGGTTAGAGCGCCTGCTTCACACGCAGGAGGTCGCTGGTTCGAGTCCAGTTGTTTCCACCATGTTTTGAGACAAGCCTACGGCTTGTCTTTTTTTGTGCCTGAATGTAGAAAGGTAAGAAAAATGGGGACGAATTCCTTAACGGAATCCATCCCCTCTATTCATTCTTCTAAACTGAACATGTATAAACCCGCCATAACCGGCGGGCTGTTTTTATTTAAGGAGGAACTTTATGGCTGCAATTCAGGAAAAAATGGCAAGCATTGCGCTGAACGAGATTGGAAACGGTCCATCAAAATACAGGAAATGGTATTACGGCTATGATGCAAAAGGAGTGCCGTGGTGCGCCGTGTTCGTGTCGTGGCTTGCAAATCAAGGCGGCGCTTTGAATAAGTACATTGTCAAGACAGATGGTGCCGGCTGCTTTGCGAGAGAGGGCGTAGCAAAGGGCTGGGGCAAATGGTATGAGGGCGGCTCCACTCCCAGGGTCGGGGACGTAATTAGTTTTTGCTGGAACAACAAGGGCGATTATACTGATGAAAACCAGGATAAGTATTTCAGCGACCACGTAGGCTTTGTCGTTTCCGTGTCTGGAAATACACTCTATACGGTTGAAGGCAATGCGGGCGGTACTAACGATACTTCCAAGGTACAGAAGCGTTCTTACCCGATTAACAGCGTTAAAATCAACGGCTACTTCAGGCCGAATTATCCGGCTCCCTCCTCTGCCCCGTCAAAGCCGGATACAGCGCCCGCAGCCGCCGGCAAGACTGCAATTAAGCAGGTGCAAACCTGGGTAAACAAAAACTATGGTACAAAAATAGCCATAGACGGTATCTTCGGAAAGGATACAAAGGCCGCTTACGCAGGGGCGCTCCAGTGTTACTTGAACAGCAGATACAAGGCGAAGCTTGCCGTGGATGGTATATTTGGGACAAAGACGAAGGCCGCAATCAGAGAGGTCTCAATAGGCGCAAAAGGCGATTACGTCTATCTGCTTCAGGGGATACTTATTTGCCGTGGTTATTCTACAAACGGGTTTGACGGCGATTTCGGTACGGGGACACAATCTGCGGTTAAGGCGTTCCAGAAAGCATCCAAGATTGCAGTCGACGGTATTGCGGGAAAGAATACGTTTGAGAAGCTTTATAAATAAAGGAGTGATTGCTGTGAAAATCAATTGGAAGGTAAGATTGCAGAGCGGTACGTTTTGGGCTGGTTTGGTTTCGCTTGTGCTCACATTTGTTTACACATTGCTGAGTATGGCGGGCATCGTACCGCAGTTTGAGCAGAAGCAGATTATGGATGTCGTTATTATGCTGCTTCAGATTCTCGCGTTTGTCGGTGTTGTGAGTGACCCAACGACGAAGGGTATCAATGACAGCGAGCAGGCGCTTACATACGAGAGGCCGAGGGACGACAGCAAATAAAGCATATGAAAAGTTAAGGCAGAGGATTTTATTCCTCTGCCTTTTTTTGCGCTATTTGAGGTCGATGACCTTTTTAATTTGACATAAATAATCAAACAGCTATAATAAATACAAATAAAAAAATAAATAGGTTTATTAACATATGGAATTCCATTTGATTCCGCCTGACGAAAAGCTATGTTTAAAAGCGATTATGACGCAGCATTCGAAATAGAGGATGGTATCAGTGTACAAGTCACCATTGGGTGCGGTGAAGTCTCCGAATATATACAAAACGATGATGGTGACTATGAAATGTCGATTGGCTCTTCTGTAAATTTGATTGTACCAGAAGAAATATTTCCGTTTTTATTGCGTCCCATCATCCAAGGGAGGGAGTATTATACCCTAAAGCAAATCATAGGTGAAATGACAGGCCAACGTACCTTCCTGATTCACGATTTTGAAAATGATGTTGATATTCGGGCAGCTGTTGTAATAGAGGATGGCGGATATGCTTTTTCCCCCGTGGTTGTGTCTGACGACAAAAAGGCCATAGCTTATACAGGGTTGAGTTACCGGTTAGAAGACTATGGCGATACATGGGCTGCGGTTTACGAGGATTGATAACTGGGAGAATTAAAGGCTAAGGGCAGAGGAATAAATCCTCTGCCCTTAGCCTTTACATCTTCCTACTAAAGTTTAGACTTATTCAAGACTAACAAAATCTTTTACTTCCATATTTTCTCTTATTTCCATATGCTCTTTGGTTTTGAGCGGTCGTTTGTTTCTGCAATCATTGCAATTGAAGAAAAAAGGAAATAAAAAAGAAAGTTGTTGGAATCAGAATAACGCATTGTATTTTGATCAATAGAGTCAATCTCTTCTTATCGGGTTTCATATCTGTATCCCTAATTAGCCTTTTATAATGCTGGATTGTGATAGGTATAAAGCCCCAGGCAAACAAGTAAATAGCAATAAGCAGAAATATCAAATAGTATATACTCACACTTGACAGTATGTTGGGATTAAATTTTTGTATACACCGAAAAATTATTACAAAACAGGATAAAGCTAACGGTAATAAAATGGAGAATTCTGTTAACTGCTTTAAATTTCTTGGGAACTGAATTTTTTCTTTATGACTCTTTGGGATTGACATTCAGGTTTACCTCCTGTAATTAATAATTAAATAATTCCGTTTCTCCTGTTTTCTTCTATGAAACTCTCATTAACTGCGCTTGTTATTAGGAATGTTAAGGTACTATACATTAAACTAACAGCAACTCCGCCCCATCCAAGAGGATTCCAACAATTAGCAATTGAAAAAGCTAATAAGACACCCTCTACAGCATTTAGTGCCTCCATTCCTGTCAAAATCCATTTTTGTGAATTTGTAAGAGAAGGGTTAATCCAATGAAAGGTCATAGCTACAGGGGCAGTTACAGCATATGATGTACCCGATAATGTTGCCGCCCCAGCAGCATCCAAATTTTTCCCTACAACATTTACTGCTGTCTTTACGCCTCCAACAAAAGCATTTGATATATTTTCACCTGTATTAAATTTATCTTGTTTCGGTGTAGTATTAGTTGTATTATTATTATTTGGCTTTTTGGGTGGCTTACAACAATCCCAAGAATGGCAAACCGAACAATATCCTGTTACCATGTTAACGGGACACATCGGTCCCATTCGTCCGCCTTCCAATGCATGACACCATTCTCCGGTCGGATCAAAACAATTCACAGGATTATTTTTGCAATAGACATTCATATTTGTGTCTAGCAAGTCATCTCCCGTTTTAAAATACCCATCCGCATTCAAGAACCTATGCGTCACCGGGTCGTAATACCGGCTCATCAGGTAGTAAAGCTGGGTTT
>UQFO01000003.1 GCA_900540275.1 uncultured Oscillospiraceae bacterium
CTTGCTCGGCTGGAAAGGGTCAAGGGAAAACCTGCGACGAGGTTTTCCCTTGTCGATGAAAAGGGTTTGCAAAAGGGAAAAACAGCGAATTGTTTTTCCCTTTTGATTAAACATATAAAGTTTTATGAAAGAAACCAAGAAACGGCACGTTTCAAATAAAAAGAGAGAAGCAGGATGCTTCATAAAGAAACGGGACGTTTCTCAAAAAAACAAGAAGCAGAAGGCTTCCTTCAAAAAAGAGAAGATGGGGAAGAGGGGGAACCGCAGAACGGTTCCCCCTCTTTGCAAAAACGGCTGCGCTGTGCTACAATAGGCAAAGCTTAAAATGAAACGGAGAGGGCGCCTAATGCTCAAACAATATCTTGAAATCGGGAAAATCGTGGGCACGCACGGAATCAAGGGAGAGCTGCGCGTCGAGCCCTGGTGCGACACGCCGGAATTCTTTTGCCGGCTTACATCGCTCTATAAAAATGAAGGGGCGGACAAGCTTGCTGTGAAATCGCGCCCCCACAAGCATATGGCGATTATGAAAATCAAAGGAATCGACACGGTATCGCAGGCCGATTTGCTGCGCGGGACTATCCTTTATATGGACCGTAAGGACGCGCCGCTGAGTGAGGACGAGTACTTTATTCAGGATATTATAGGCCTAAGGGCGGTAGACGCCGATACAAACGGGGAATACGGCGTTATTACGGATGTATTTAAAACGGGAGCGAACGATGTGTACGAATTAACGGACAATGAAAAACGCGTGTTTTTAATTCCGGTTATCCCGCAGGTCGTCATTGAAACCGACCCGGAAAACGGCTTCCTCGCCATCCGCCCAATGAAAGGAATGTTTGACGATGAGGATTGACCTGATTACCCTTTTTCCGGAAATGTGCGAGGCGGTCATGGGGGAGAGCATTGTCGGGCGCGCACGCGGCGCGGGCTTTTTGGAGGTGTTCTGCCACCAGCTGCGCGACTATGCGTTCAACAAGCACAACCGTGTGGACGATTCCCCCTACGGCGGCGGCATGGGCATGCTTTTGCAGGCGGAGCCGATTGCGCTGTGCTTTGAAGACGTCTGCCGGCAGGCGGGTACAAGGCCGCATTTTATTTATATGTCCCCACAGGGAAAGGTTTTGACGCAGGAGAGAATAAAAGAGCTTGCGCAGTACGATAATATCTGTATATTATGCGGGCATTACGAGGGTGTGGACGAGCGCGTTCTGGACGAATATGCCGACGAGCAGATTTCTATCGGCGATTATGTCCTGACGGGCGGCGAGCTGCCCGCGCTTGTCCTGGCGGACGCGGTCTGCCGCCTTGTCCCCGGCGTGCTGGCCGACGAGGAATGCTTCGAGGAGGAGAGCCACTACAGCGGCCTGCTCGAATACCCGCACTATACCCGCCCCGCGCTCTGGCGCGGCAGGGAAACGCCGGAAATCCTTCTTTCGGGCCACCATGGCAACATTGAAAAATGGCGCAGGCAGCAGGCAATCCTGCGCACGGCAAAGCAGCGCCCCGACATGCTTGAAAAAGCGGCGCTTACCGACGAAGAAAAAAGATTTTTGGAGGAGAACCTCCAGGAAAATTGACGGTTATTTCCTTTGGAGCATAATTTACTGTATGTCCACCACAAAAATTAGTATTGTTTCTGGTTAACGTGCACAAGAAAACGATACCATTTCTCATGGCGAATCGTTCATCAATCCGAAAATACAATTTTTTTGTTGACGGAGTGCTTCTTTGTGATATAATACTAACATGCACAATTTTGCTGTGCTGTTTTTTCTTTTAAATTTTAATTGTTGCCAAACAAATTTTTAAACCGTAAACAACTTAAATTTAGGTAGGAGAGGGTTCAATCATGTTTGTGAAAGATGTAGAAGTTCAAAATCAGGTAGGCCTGCATGCACGCCCCGCAACCTTTTTTATCCAGAAGGCAAACGAATATAAATCTTCCATCTGGGTAGAAAAGGAAGAAAGGCGCGTCAACGCCAAGAGCCTGCTGGGAGTCCTTTCCCTTGGTATCGTGGGCGGAACGTCCATCCGGATTATTGCCGACGGCGCCGACGAGGAAAAGGCCGTAAATGATCTTGTAAAACTTGTTGAATCCGGATTTGCAGAGTAAGCGGATAAGTTTAGGTTGACAGCGGACGGAGCAGGCTCCGTCCGTTTTTTTATGCGGCAAACAGGAAAAGGGGGATAAGCGGTGATCAGCGAAAATTTAAGAGGCCTGCGGGAAAAATCGATGAAGCTGCCGCTTCTTCCCGGCGTATACATCATGCGCGACAAATCGGGGAAGATTATTTATATCGGCAAGGCCAAGGCGCTTAAAAACAGGGTCAGCTCCTATTTTGGCTCGCAGAACAACCATCCTGAAAAGGTACGCCGCATGGTCGAAAACGTCAAGGATTTCGACTATATCATTACCGACAGCGAGTTCGAGGCACTCATTTTGGAATGCAGCCTCATCAAGCAGCATACGCCCAAGTACAACATCCTGCTCAAGGACGACAAGGGCTACAGCTATATCAAGATTACAAAGGAAGCGTGGCCGCGCGTTTCGGAATGCAAGCAGACGACTGATAAAAACGCGGAATATATCGGGCCTTACAACAGCGGCTACTATGTGAAAAACGCGGTGGACGAAGCGCGAAAAATTTTTAAGCTCCCCACCTGCAACAGGAAATTCCCAGAGGATTTTGGCAAGGGCAGGCCATGCCTTAATTACCATATCAAGCAGTGCTGCGCGCCCTGCCGCGGGAAGATGTCCAATAAAGAGTACAACGAAATTTTTGCCGAGGCAGTGGAATTTTTAAAGGGCGGCAGCAGTATTTCCATTAAAGAGCTGACTGAAAAAATGAACGAAGCGGCAGAGAACATGGAATACGAGCGCGCCGCGAAAATCCGCGACCGTATCACCGCTGTGCGGCGCATGAGGGAACGGCAGAAGGTCGTCGCGGCTAAGGTGAAGGAGCAGGACGTTATGGCGCTCGTGCGCGGCGCGGGCAGCGGCGGCTGCTTTGAGGTGTTCCGGTTCCGCGGCGGCAGGCTGTGCGACCGGGAGCATTTCATCGTGCCCGACGTGGGCGACCCCAAAACCGCGCGAGCGGAATTCCTTACGCAGTATTATTCCATCAGGGAACAGCTGCCTCCGCGCGTCACGCTCGACGGACCCGCGGAGGGGAGCGTAACACTCGAACAATGGCTTACACAGAAGGCGGGCAGGCGCGTGCATATCACCGTACCGCAGAAGGGAGAGCAGCTGGGCCTTGTTTCCATGTGCAAGAACAACGCGGCGGAGCATCTTGCGCAGCAGCGCGGGAGCACCGGGAAAGAGGCCTCGGCACTCGATGAGCTTGCGGGGCTTTTGGGGCTTGAGACGGTGCCGCAGTATATTGAATCGTACGACATCTCGAACCTTGCGGGCAGCGACAATGTAGCGGGCATGGTGGTCTTTGAAAACGGCCGCCCGCTTAAAAGCGCATACCGGAAGTTTAAAATCAAGGGCTTTGAAGGGCAGGACGATTACGCCTCCATGCGCGAGGTCGTTACCCGCCGGCTCGACGAATATGAGAACCGAGGCGATGAAGAGGACGGCTTCGGGCGCCTGCCCGACCTAATCCTGCTCGACGGCGGCAAGGGCCATGTCGCGGTGATTGAGCCTGTCCTGCGCGCGCGCGGGTACGATATCCCACTGTTCGGCATGGTAAAGGACGACAAGCACCGCACGCGCGCCGTAACCGGCAGCGGCGGCGAAATCGCCATCAATTCCAAGCGCAGGGCGTTTACGCTCGTTTCCTCCATCCAGGACGAGGTGCACCGTTTCGCCATCGGCTACCACCGCCAGAAGCGAAGCGGCGGCGCGTTCAAAAGCTCGCTTACTGAGATTGAGGGAGTCGGCGCAAAGCGCGCAAGGGCATTGCTCAAGCATTTCGGCACGATTAAAAACATCAGCATGGCAGACCTTTCAGAGCTCGAAAGCGCGCCGTGCATGACCAAAGCGAGCGCACAGGCGGTTTACAAATATTTTCATGGTTGACAGGCCATGCGTACGGATGAGATAATAAAAAAGAAGCAGAAATTAAAGTGTACGATAAAACGTACAATGTATAGAAAGGAGCCGTTTGCTGTGAGAGTAATTACAGGAAGCGCGAGAGGCAGGCGGATTGAAACGCTTACGGGGGAGGACGTGCGCCCCACTGCCGAGCGCGTCAAGGAAGCGGTGTTCAGCATGATACAGTTCCAGGTGGAACAGAGGCGCTTTTTGGATTTGTTCGCGGGCTCCGGGCAGATGGGAATCGAAGCCCTGAGCAGGGGCGCAAAGCAGGCCGTTTTTGTCGATATGCGCCGGGAAAGCGCTGAGATAATCAAAAGAAACCTGAGCGCAACCGGCCTGGAAGCGAACGCGCGCGTGCTGAATATGGACTCCATTGCCTTCTTAAAACAGAAGGCGGAGCCGTTCGACCTTGCGTTTTTAGACCCGCCCTACGGAACGGGGCTTTTGCAGAAAGCGCTGCCCGAGGTTGCAAAAATCATGAATAAAGGCGGCATAATTATATGTGAAAGTCCACAAAATGAGGAATTACCCGGGCAAATTGACAATTTTGTGCTTGACAGAAGCTATCGCTATGGTAAAATAAAAATTAGTACTTATTGTCACAAGGATGTGGTCTGATGCAACGTACGGTTATCTGCCCCGGCAGCTTTGATCCCGTGACGCTCGGGCATGTTGACATTATCGGCAGGGCCGCGAAGATGTTCGACCACGTCATTGTCGCTGTGCTGTGCAACGTCTCGAAGACGCCCAGCTTTACAACACAGGAGCGTATCCACCTGCTGGAGGAAGCGACGAAGGGTATCGAGCATATCGAGATTACCACTTTCGACGGCCTGCTGGCCGAATATGCAAAAGAACGGAACGTCACGGCTGTTGTAAAGGGGCTGCGGGCGCTGTCCGATTTTGAATATGAGTTCCAGATGTCGCTCACGAACAAGAAGCTCAATCCCGGGCTGGAAACGGTTTTTTTGACGGCAAGCTCCGAGTACATGTATTTGAGCTCCAGCATTGTCAAGCAAATCGCATGCCTCGGCGGCGATATTACGAATTTTGTCCCGCCGTGTATTCATGATGAAATAAAAGAAAGGCTCTATTCCAATAAATAAAAAACGCTATGCTAACGTGTGCCAAGCTTAGTAACGTCAATATTTAGGGAATCATGAGAAAGGAATGACATTGAAATGAAAGTAGAAGATTTGATCATCGAATTGAGAGAGGTTATCGACGACGCGAAGACGCTGCCGCTTTCCGGAGGAAAATCGGTGATCGATGCGGATCATATAAAGGAAATCCTGGACGACATCGAAGAGACGCTTCCGCAGGAGGTTCGCCAGGCAAAGGCCATTGTAGCCGACAGGGCGCAGATTATCAGCGACGCGAAAAAAGAGGGCGAGAGCATTCTCCGCAGCGCGGAGGAGCGTAAGAAAACGCTCGTCAACCAGAATGAAATCGTGCGCCAGGCGCAGACGGAGGCAAGCGAAATCATTGCCGACGCAAAGCTCAAGTCGAAGGAAATCCGCAAAGCCGCAAATGAATATGTCGAAGAGCTCATGAGAAAAACCGACGAGCTGATGACGGCGCAGGTCAACGAAATCAAAAAGACCAGGCAGAGCCTCAAGGCAAGCCAGCGCACGGGAAACTGACCAATTAACGGGACTTTAAGCCCGCGTTTAACGAAAAACAAGGAATATATGCAGTTTTGAAGGAACAGGCGGAACGCCTGTTCCTTTTTTGCGCTCTGCGATGTTTTTTACGTGGAGCTTCCAGGCGCATAAAAACGGCATAAAATGCGTATTTTTCTGCGTTATTTGGTAAAAATGAAAAAAACGGGGAAAAAAGCGGAAAAATTTAAAAAATCGTCACATCTTTTTTGAAAAATATATTGCTTTTTTAAAACCCATAGACTATAATTGAAGCACAAAGTGGCACTTTAGACCACTTTGTGGCACACAATAGCATTAATATATGCGTCAATGACAGGAAAGTGTTGTTATGTTTATCGGTACTTATCAGCATAACATCGATGCGAAAGGCCGCATCATCATGCCGTCTAAGTTTCGTGAGGAGCTTGGCGATACTTTCTATGTCACAAAGGGCATCCACACCGGCCCGCAGGAATGCGCCGGCTGCCTGCAGGTGTTATCGCCTGCGAAATGGGAAGAATTCCTCGCGAAAATAAGCGCGCTGCCCGTTGCGAAAGCGACAGGGCTATACCGCTATTTCTGCGCGGGGGCGGACGTCTCGGAGCCAAACGCACAGGGAAGGATTTTAATTCCCGACCATCTGCGCCGGCATGCCGGCCTTGAAAAAGAGGCCGTCGTCATAGGCGCGGGCACACGTGTGGAAATATGGGACCGTGAAAACTGGGAAAGCTATGTCAATATGCAGGCGGGCGACGATTTGTTTGCGTCGCTTGAAATGATCTGATTGAATCGGAGGGCGCCCAAGTGGATTTTTCACATATACCGGTACTCCTCCGCGAAACGATAGAGGCCCTCAATATCAGGCCCGATGGAATTTATGTGGACGGCACCGCCGGGGGCGGCGGCCATTCTCAGGAGATTTTAAACAGGCTCGAGAAGGGGACGCTTATCGCAATCGACCAGGACCCGGACGCGGTTGAGACTGTCACAAAACGCTTTGAAGGCAATAAAAACGTAAAGGTCGCCAGGGCGAATTTCAGCCAAATGGACGAGGTGGTCCGCTCGCTCGGTTTTGACCGGGTGGACGGCGTGCTGCTGGACATTGGCGTATCCTCCCGGCAGCTTGACACGCCGGAGCGCGGCTTTTCCTTTCACAACGACGCGCCGCTCGATATGCGGATGAGCCAGGAAGGGACAAGCGCTCGCGACTTAGTTAATACACTGCCGCACGGCGAGCTTGCAAGGATTATCAGGATGTATGGGGAAGAAAGATTTGCATCCTCGATTGCGGGCGCGATTGTGCGGGAGCGGGAGAAAAAGCCGATTGAAACAACGCTTGAGCTGGCGGAAATCGTCAAAAGCGGAGTACCTGCCGCCAAACGGCGCGACGGCCATCCCGCAAGAAAGACGTTCCAAGCGCTCAGAATTGCGGTCAATGGGGAACTGGACAGGCTCTCAGTGGGGCTTGAGGCGGCGTTTTCGCTGCTTGCTCCCGGCGGAAGGCTTGCTGTAATTACGTTCCACTCGCTTGAAGACAGAATCGTAAAGCAGTATTTTGCACAGCTTTGCACCGGATGTACCTGCCCGAAGGATTTTCCGGTCTGTGTCTGCGGGAAAAAACCGCAGGCAAAGCTATGGAAGAAAAAGCCGGTTGAGGCGTCAGAAGAGGAGCTTGCGTCGAATGCCAGGAGCAGAAGCGCAAAGCTGCGGGTTTTGGAAAAAATTGTAACAACCTTGTAAAAATTATTAAAAAAATGTTTTGACAAAACAGGGTATCTGTAGTAAACTAGATGTTGTGGTCAAAGGGGTGAAAAACGGCCTGTTTACCACATATTGTGCGACCGTATGTTCGGCTGACTAGCCGCTGAAAAATAGATAAAAATTAAAAAAGTTACAAAAGTAATACAAGGCAATTTGCCTTGTGCTCGTCTCGATTTTATATGGATTTGGCAGGATGCTGTCGAAAAAAACAGGAATACATATTGTAACGATTTCGTATCATAAATTACAGACGTTGACGGTGTTTTATATAGAGGTGTAAGGAATGGCTTTTGAAGAGAGAAACGCAGCCTACGACATCAGTTTGTTTGAAGAGGCTGAAAATATAGACGCTGATTCTGCGCAGCAGAAAAAGCAGGTACATAGAAAAAAGAAAAACAATGTGCTGAGCATCCCAGAGGAACAGCTTGACAGAATCCGCAGGCACAGGCACAATCCTTTAAAGCTTGCTACGGGATTTATGGCGGGGCTGGTTGTAACCGGCGTCGTTGCGATGATTGTGCACGGTCAGGTTCAGCTTACGGAATTAAACCAGCAGATTAGCAATGCGCAGAGCGCGCTTGCCGACCAGCAGAGCCTTTATACGCAGCTGCAGATGAAGGTGGAATCTAAGCTTTCTCCCTCGGTTGTCGAGGCCTATGCCGTGAATGAGCTCGGCATGAGCAGGGCGGACAGCTACCAGAAGGAGTATATCAGCCTTTCTGAGGGCGACAAAGCGGAGGTTGCGCAGACCGAAAGCGGCAATTTGTTTGAATCGATTGCCCAGGCTATTGCGGGTCTTTGGTCATAACCAAATTTGTTTTCTAATACATATAGAAGAGAATGACGAAGCGGTTGTAACAGGAGGCGGCGTTTGCCGCTTTCAGAATGAGTTGGTAGACGGACGTATTACTTTGTGAAAAGGGTATGCCATACCGGCTTATGTTACAGCCCTGTTTTTTTATACGCGGAAATAAAGGAATCCGGCCAGGCTGTAAAAAGGCCCGCCCGGGAAAGGCCGCAGCCCCAATCGGCGCGCGGAAGGAATGGAAAAAGATACGCGGCTGAAGGCCGCGCGGTTTTGGAAAGGAGAAGCCTATGTCGTCGAATGGTCATGCAAAGCTTATTCACAGGTCGATTGCCGTATTGGCTATTTTGCTGGTGCTCGGTTTTGGCAGCGCAATCCTGCGGCTGACGCAGCTGAGCGTCGTACAGGGGGAGGAGCTCTCCCAGAAGGCGGTCAACCAGCAGCTTACCGATACAACAATCAGCGCGAAGCGAGGCTCTATTTACGATACCAACGGCAAGATTCTTGCGCAGAGCGCGACGGTCTGGAAGGTTGTCCTCGCGCCGATTAACCTTGAGGACGACGAGGGCAAGGGCAGCAATAGACGGACCAGGGACGAGAAGAGAACAATCGTTTCAAAGGGCCTGGCGGAAATCCTCGGAATGAAGCAGGAAGAGCTTTATAAAATGACGGAGGAAAAATCGCATTATGTTGTTGCCAAACGCCAGATTGAAAGCGACGTGCGCGACAAGATTTTAAAGTTTGAAGACGAGCTGGAGGAAACTTATAATATTACAGGCGTCATCCGGCTGATGGAGGATTACAAAAGGTATTACCCCTACGGTTCTTTCGCATCCTCCGTCATCGGCTTTACCGGAAGTGACGACCAGGGGCTTGCGGGCGTCGAATACCAATATGACGACGACCTGACCGGAACGCCGGGCAGGCTTATCACCGCTCAAAATGTAAACGACGCGGTACCGTTCCCCGCCGCGCAGAAGGTAGACGCGAAGGACGGAAACAGCCTGGTGCTTACCCTGGATGAAAAAATTCAGCATGCCCTGGAGAAGTACCTGCAAAAGGGGATTAAGGAAAATAAGGTATATAACCGCGCCGTTGCTATTATGATGGATGTAAACACAGGCGCAATCCTCGGCATGGCGGTCGAGGACGGCTATGACCTCAACAAGCCGTTTAAGCTCGTTAACGAAGAGGATAAAGCGGCGATTGCAAAGCTTGCGGACGATAAGCAGGCGGAGGCCGAGAGCGCCGCGCTTTCCAAGCAATGGAGAAACAAGGCGGTCAGCGACACGTATTACCCCGGCTCTGTCTTTAAAATCATAACCTCCTCAATGGGAATCGAGGAGGGCGTCATCACAGACCAGTCCAGCTACTATTGCAGCGGCTCGTACACGCCGGTCGAAGGAGAGCCGCCCGTATATTGCCACAATACCCTGGGCCACGGCACGCAGAACTTTTTCCAGGCGCTTTCCAATTCCTGCAACCCGGCGTTCATGCAGATTGGCCAGCAGCTCGGCGCAAAGAAGTACTGGGAGTATTACCAGGCGTTCGGCTTCTCTGAGAAAACGGGCATCGACCTGCCGGGTGAAAGCGAAGATATTTTCTTCAGCCAGGATGGTTCGATGGGCCCGATGGATTTGGCGGTCGCGTCGTTCGGGCAGAACTTCTCAATTACGCCAATCCAGATGATTACGGCGGTATCCGCGGCATGCAACGGCGGCAAGCTTATGCAGCCCTATGTCGTAAAGCAGATTCTCGACAGCGACGGCAACGTCGTCAAATCGGTTGACAGCGTCGTCAAGCGCCAGGTGATTTCTGAAGAAACGTCGAAAAAGATAACCAGCCTGCTTGCGCAGAGCACCGAGCAGTCCGGCTCCGCGACCAACGGCTACGTTCAGGGCTATAAAATAGGCGGCAAGACGGGTACTTCTGAAAAGCTGGAAGACTCCAACGACGACGGCGCCGAGGATTACATTGCATCCTTCTGCGGCTTTGCCCCTGCGGATAACCCGCAGGTTGCGCTGCTTGTATATTTTGATACGCCCACGGGCGGCAGCTATTACGGCAGTGCCATTGCGGCGCCCGTGTTCACCGAGATTATGCAGGAGGTCCTGCCGTATCTCGAAATTGAACAGCAGTATAACGAGGATGAGCTTTCCAAGCTTGATACGACTGCCGGAAGTTATACCGGCATGACGGTGGAAGAAGCAAAAGCGGCGGCCGAGAAGGCGGGCTTTACTGTCGTTACAAACGGCGGGGAAGGCACTGTCGCGGCACAGTCCCCGGCGGCGGAGGGGCGTATCCCGCAGGGGGGCGTGGTCGTGCTTTACACCGACCTTGCCGCACAGGCGGCGGATACGGTAAGCGTGCCGGACTTTACGGGCCTTTCCGTTTCAGACGCCCGGTATGTCGCATCCCAGTACGACCTCAACATCAGCATTGCTGGTGTGAGCAGTGAAGGGGAAGGATACGCTAAATCACAGGATATCGCGTCAGGAACATCGGTAAGCCGTGGCTCGGTCATTTCCGTAACGTTTGCGGAGGACACGAGCAGCGCACAGCCGATTTTCTAAATAGATAATAAAAAAGAACAAAGCATAAAAAGGCAGTTCCCGCTGCGGACGTAAAAAAACAGCCGTTCCCTTTAAAACGGACGGCTGCCCACTGCACAGCGGGAGGCACAGCCGCCCGCGAAAGGGAGGTTAGCCTTTTTATGAAAAAAGGAGCAAACACAACACTTGCGCACCGCTGTACGGCAATTCTTTCGGTTTTGCTGATACTCGGCTTCGGCTGTGCGGTTCTCCGCCTGACGCAGCTAAGTGTCATCGACGGGAAGGCGCTTGCCGAAAGGGCGGTTGAGCAGCAATTAAACGACACGACCATCAACGCGAGAAGGGGAACGATTTACGACGCGGCGGGAAAGGTGCTTGCACAGAGCTCGACCGTTTGGAAAATCGTGTTCGCCCCAAGCAATTTCAAAAACGACGAGCAGAGGGAAATCACAGCGAAGGGCCTTGCAAAGATTCTGAACCTCGACGAAGCGGACCTGCTCAAGAAGGCAAAGGAGAAGACGCATTTTGTCGTGGTCAAGCGCCAGATTGAAAGCGGCGTAAGGGAGCAGGTTTTAAAGCTCATCGACGAGCTCGAGGACGAGCACGGCATCAAGGGAGTCATCAACCTGATTGAGGACTACAAGCGTTACTACCCATACGGCGATTTCGCGTCGGCGGTTATCGGCTTTACCGGAAGCGACGACCAGGGGCTTTCGGGCCTGGAATACCAGTACGACGATACGCTTACGGGAACGCCCGGCAGGCTTGTCACCGCGCAGAATGCGCACGGGACAGCGATGCCGTTTTCCTATGAGCAGAAGATGGATGCCGTAGACGGCGACAGCCTCGTGCTCACGCTCGACGAAACTATCCAGCACATCATGGAAAAATACCTGGAAAAGGGCGTTGAGGAAAATAAAGTTTACAACCGCGCGGTAGCTATCATGATGGAGGTCAAGACGGGCGCCGTGCTTGGAATGGCGGTGGAGGGCGGCTTTGATTTAAACAAGCCGTTTGAAGTCGCCGATAAAAAGGCTAAGGCGGAAATCGAGGCGCTTCCGGAAAAGGAGCGCGCCGCCGCCGAGAATGCCGCGCTTGCAAAACAGTGGAGGAATAAGGCGGTCAGCGATACATATTATCCGGGTTCCGTCTGGAAAATAATTACCTCCTCCATAGCGCTGCAGGAGAAGCTGGTCAATGAAAGCTCGCGTTTTTCGTGCAGCGGCTCATACGTCCCGTTCGAAGGGGCGCGCGCAATCAGCTGCCATAAGCACGGGGGACACGGCGTGCAGACGTTTGAGCAGGCTATCTGGAATTCCTGCAACCCGGCGTTTATGCAAATCGGCAGCCTTATCGGTGCGGAACGCTTTTGGAAGTATTACCAGGCGTTCGGCTTCTCCGAGAAAACGGGCATCGACCTGCCGGGCGAAAGCGAGGATATCTTCTTCAACGCCGACGGCTCGATGGGCCCGATGGATTTGGCGGTCGCGTCGTTCGGGCAGAACTTCTCGATTACGCCAATCCAGCTCGTTACAGGCATCTGCGCCGTAGCGAACGGCGGCGATTTGATGCAGCCGTACCTCGTGAAGGAAATCAAGAATTCCGAAGGGGAAACGGTCAAAAAAATTGAGCCGACGGTCAAACGGCATGTGATTGACGGGGACGTCTCGAAAAAGATGTGTGAAATCCTCGAGGAGAACGCCGTGTCGGGCGCCGCGAAGAACGGGTATATCCCGGGCTACCGGATCGGCGGCAAGACGGGTACGTCGGAAAAGCTCACCGATTCAAACGCTGACGGCATGGAGGATTACATTTCCTCCTTCTGCGGGTTTGCTCCCGCGGACGACCCGCAGGTCGCCCTGATTGTATATTTCGATACGCCGACCGGCGACAACTACTATGGAGCCGCGGTCGCGGCGCCTGTTTTCGCGGAAATCATGGCGGAGGTGCTCCCGTACCTTGGCGTCAAGACCGAGTACACGGAAGAGGAGCTCAAGACGCTCGATACAACCGCGCAGGACTACACAGGCATGGCGCTCGACAAAGCGCAGTCCACCGCGCAGCAGGACGGCTTCCAGACGCTTGTAAAGGGCGAAGGGGAAACGGTCGCTGCGCAAATTCCGGCGGCAGGCGCTAAAATCCCGCAGGGCGGCACGGTTGTGCTGTACACGGACGCGGCGCAGGCGAAGGAGAACTCGGTGGAGGTTCCCGATTTGACGGGACTGACCGTTTCAGAGGTGAATAAAGCGGCCGCGCAGAACGATTTGAATATCAGCTTATCGGGAGCGGCGGACGACGGGACTTGGATTTCCAGGTCACAGAATATATCGCCGGGGACGATGGTAAGCCCCGGGACTGTCATAACGGTAACGTTTGCGCAGGACACGAGCCAGGCGGAACCGATTATGTAGCCTACATCTTTCAACAGAGGGAGGAAAGAGTATGCAGGATTTAAAAAACAACTGCCGGCAGGCTGCCGGCGTTATTGCGATTGCGTGCGAAAATTCGCTTGCCCGCGACGCAGGAAAGGCTGTCGAGCAGGTTTTGGTATCGAGCGGCCTGCATATCGTTTCGCGCGGCGGGAGAATCAGTACGCTTGAGGATTACAGCGTCGCCACGATTGAGTTTGAAGGGCTGCCCGGCGCGCAGAGCGCGGGGGCTATAATCGGCTCCGCGGCGCAGGGCTGTGAGGAAGCGTTCTTGCAGAAATATAATCGCGTGGTTTTCCCGTATAATAAGGATAGGAAGAAACGCCTTCCCGGAGACGGGGCGCAGGTAATAGAATATTCCCACGACGAGGACTGCGCCGACCTTGTGGCGAAAAATATCGTCGAGGCAGATGAATACACAAGCTTTGAGCTGCTGGGGACCGGAATTATCGGCAGGATTAAGCTCCATAAGGGCTCATGCCTCACGGTTGAGGCGGCTCTCGCGCTTTCCGGAGCTTTGCTTTCGGCCGGTATTTCGCTTTCTGACGTAACAAACGGCCTGAGCGGTTATTTTGCCCAAGGGGACTGACATAGTATTAGATTGAGGTAGAAAGCAATGGAGGTTTTACGATGAACGTTGGTTGGATACTCGGCAGCGCGATTGTGTCGTTTGCCATCGCGGCAATCCTGGGGAAATGGCTCGTGCCGTTTTTGAAGAAGCTGAAATATGGGCAAACCATTTTAGATATTGGGCCCAAGTGGCATAAGGGCAAGCAGGGAACGCCTACGATGGGCGGCTTGATGTTCGTCATCAGTACAGTAGTTACTACGGTCGTCTGCGCCCTCCTTTACAGCCTGCTTGCGGAGGACGAGGCTTTTGCCCAGGCGACGCTTATGATGCCGCGCGTGCTTGCGGGCCTTGCGATGGCAGTGCTTTATGGCGCAATCGGATTTTTTGACGATTATATCAAGGTCGTCAAAAAGAGGAATCTCGGCCTTACGGCCCCGCAGAAGCTGATTTTGCAGTTTGCGGTCGCGGCGGCGTTTTTACTGACGCTCAACCTGACGGGCGCTACTTCACAAACAATTATTCCGTTTGTCGGAGCGGTCGATTTGGGCTGGCTTTACTGGGTGCTTGCTGCAATCCTGATTGTCGGTACGGTCAACGCGGTCAATCTTTCCGATGGAATCGACGGGCTTGTGGGTTCGATGACGTTCTTTGCCGCCCTTGCGTTTATGCTGATTGCTTCTACGCTTGCGGCCCAGGGCATGGGGATTATGTCGGCGGCGCTTGCGGGCGGCTGCCTTGGCTTCCTTCTTTGGAATTTCCACCCGGCAAAGGTGTTCATGGGAGATACCGGCTCGCTCTACCTGGGCGGTTTCCTCTGCGCGCTGGCGTTTGGGCTGAACATACCGATTATCCTGATTCCGGTGGCGCTTGTATATTTCTGCGAGATGTTCTCTGTTATGCTGCAGGTCGTTTATTTTAAAATCACGCACGGCAAGCGGTTGTTTAAAATGAGCCCGATTCACCACCATTTCGAAATGTGCGGATGGTCGGAGGTCAAAATTGTCGCGGTATTCAGCACGGTAACGGCGGTATGCGGTATTATCGCGCTTATGCTTGTGGTTATGGGCGTTGTCAGATGAAAAATATATTCAGAATATATAGAAGTGTTTTATGGTGGTGTAGCTAATGGCGATAGAATATCCGCTGAGATATCAGGCAGAAGAAAAAAGAAAAGCACAGGAAGAATACAACAGGCGCAGGAAGGAACCCTACCGGCCGTCAGCGCGCGCGCAGGGCGTGTCCGCGCGGACCAGGGACGCTGGAAAGCAGCGCGGCTTCCGAAAAAGGCTCAAGCTCTTTTCCGTAAGGGCGGGTCTCGACATGCCGTTTTTGCTGTTGATTCTCATACTGCTTGTCATTGGCATTATCATGATGTTTTCGGCAAGCTATCCGGTCGCTTACTATACGACCGGAGACAGCTACCTTTATTTAAAAAGGCAGCTGCTGTTTGCCGTAATCGGCGTAATTCTAATGCTGGCCATTTCATTTTTCGACTACCATCATTTCCATAAAATGGCTGTCTGGATTTTGGGCCTTGGCTTTCTGCTGCTGGTCGTCGTGCTGTTCATGCCGTCGCAAAACGGGATACATAGATGGATTGAACTGGGCATTGCGGGCTTCCAGGCGTCGGAGCTCATGAAGTTCGCATTGATATTGTTTTTCGCCCACTGGGGGTCTGTCTATTTTTATAAGATGGATACGTTCAAATACGGCGTCCTGCCTGCGGTTGTCATCCTGGTACCGACCGTCGTGCTGCTGCTCCTGGAGCCGCACTATTCCGGTATTGTTATCGTTACGCTGCTGACGGTGCTGATGATGTTTATCTCAGGCGTCAAGGGCAAATGGTTCCTGTTTGCGGGCGTTGGCATTCTTCTGGTGTTTGGCCTGATGTACTTTACCGGCCTTTTGTCCTACGCGATGGAGCGTATGGACGGCTGGGGGCAGGCGCTTGAATATACCACGCCGGAAATGTGGCAGACCACATGGCAGACGAGGAATTCCATGTATGCGATTGGGTCCGGCGGCCTGATGGGCCTGGGGCTCGGCCAGTCAAGGCAGAAATACCTCTACCTGCCCGAGCCGCAGAACGACTTTGTGTTTGCTATCGTCTGCGAAGAGCTGGGGCTTATCGGCGCGGTCATTATACTCGGTATTTTCGCGCTGCTCGTCTGGAGGGGCATTACCATATCCATGAAAGCGAAAGATAAGTTCGGCACGCTTTTGGGTGTCGGCCTGACTTCGCAGGTGGGGCTGCAGGTTATCCTCAACATCCTGGTTATTACCGACCTGCTGCCCAACACCGGCATCAGCCTGCCGTTCTTCAGCTCGGGAGGCAGCTCCCTCGTTATGCTGCTTGCGCAGATGGGCATCGTGCTTTCCATCTCGCGCACTTCTAACATCAATAAGGCGTAGGCCTTTTACGGGAAGGGTTTTTATGAAAATTTTGTTTGCAGGCGGCGGAACTGCCGGGCATATCAACCCGGCGCTCGCGGTCGCGGGCTATATCAAAAAGAAAGCGCCGGACGCGGAGATTTTATATATCGGCGCAAAGGGAGGCATGGAAGAGCGGCTCATTCCAAAGGCGGGATTCGATTTTAAAGGAATCACTGTTTCGGGTTTCAAGCGCAGCTTTTCCCTCTCCGCGATAAAGAGCAACCTCGTCACGGTAAAAAACGCAGTGACGGCAAGCGCGGAATCCAAAAAAATCATTCAGGAATTTGGGCCAGACATCTGCATGGGGACGGGCGGCTATGTAAGCGGACCGGTCATACGCGCCGCGGCCAAGCTTGGGATTCCCACCGTAATCCATGAGCAGAACGCGTTCCCGGGCGTTACAACGAAGATGCTTTCAAAATACGTCAAACGCGTCATGCTCGCCATGCCGCAGGCGCAGAAATATTTAAACGAAAGCTGCCGCTGCATCGTCACCGGAAACCCGGTGCGCGGTGAAATTTTGACGGCGGACAAGGAACAGTCGAGAAAAGCGCTCGGCCTGGACGGGCGCCCCGTCATCCTGTCGTTCGGCGGAAGCCTGGGCGCGCGCAAAATCAACGAAAATGTGGCGGATTTGATTGCGCGCAGCGGCAAGGATGGCAAATACCAGATTATCCACGCGTACGGCCAGTACGGAACGTGGTTTCCCGACCTGCTGAGAGAAAAGGGGACCGACCCCGACAAATGCGGGAATCTGGATATCAGGGAATATATCGACGATATGCCGGCGTGCCTTGCCGCAAGCGATTTGGTCATTGCGCGCGCGGGGGCGATTACGCTCAGCGAAATTCAGGCGCAGGGAAAGCCCGCCGTGCTTATCCCGTCGCCCAACGTAGCGGAAAACCACCAGTATCATAACGCTATGGCGATGGTAGAGGCGGGGGCCGCCGTGCTTATTGAGGAGAAGGATTTGACAGGCCAGGCGGTTACCGAGACGGTTGACCGTCTCGCCGGCGATGAAACGGCTTTGCTCAGGTACTCTGAAAATGCGAAGAAGCTTGCGATAACTGACGCAAACGAACGTATTTATTCCGTAATCAAGAAGGTATTGGGCGGTCATATGAACTGACGCGCCCTTTGCCGTTTTTATATAGGTATCAAAAAAGTAAAAGCGCCGCCTTTAAAATGCGGACACTGTCACCACAGACATCCCCTTCACATAGAATATCAAAGGGTTGGCTATTGAGGCCAGAGTTTAGGGTGAAAGGGTGTTCTGTGTGTCGAAACTTATTATAGAAGGCAGCAGCAGATTGTCCGGAAATATAGCGGTGCAGGGGGCGAAAAACAGTGTTTTGCCGATTTTGGCGGCGACGCTTCTTTGCGGCGACCGGTGTGTGTTACATAACTGTCCGCAGCTGTCCGATGTGGAGACGTCTGTGAAAATACTGCGTTATCTGGGATGTACCGTCGAACGCGACGGAACGACCCTGACGGTTGACACACGCCCCCTGAGCCGCTATGATATACCGGATGACCTGATGCGGGAAATGCGGTCTTCGATTATTTTCCTGGGCGCAATCGTTGCATCCGCCGGTATGGCGCGCCTGACCTTCCCAGGGGGCTGCGAGCTTGGACCGCGGCCGATTGACCTGCATGTGAAATCACTGCGCCTGATGGGTATCGATATTGCGGACCATCATGGCATTCTCGACTGTGAGGCGCCCGACGGGCTGCACGGCGCGAAAATCGCGTTATCCTTCCCGAGCGTCGGCGCGACGGAGAACATTATGCTCGCTGCTGTGCTTGCCAAGGGAACGACCATCATCACGAATGCCGCGCGCGAGCCTGAAATCTCCGATTTGGCGGATTTTTTAAACGCCTGCGGCGCAAAGATTTCGGGCGCCGGGGAAGGTACGATTTTTATAGACGGCGTTGGGCGCCTGCATGGGGCGCAGCATGTAATCATACCCGACCGAATCGTCGCGTCGACCTATATGGCGGCGGCAGCGGTCACGGGCGGGGAGCTGACGCTGGAGCATGTGGTGCCGGCGCATCTGGGCTCTATCATCCCTGTGTTCGAGGAGGCGGGCTGCTGTATCCGCAACGCCGGGAACAGCCTGATGATTTCCGCCCCCGAACGCTTAAACGCAGTTAAATTCATCCGCACGATGCCGTATCCGGGGTTCCCGACAGACGCGCAGGCGCCTGTCATGGCGATGACCGCGGTGGCAAACGGCACGAGCGTATTTGTAGAGAACATATTTGAAAGCCGCTATAAGCACGTGGGCGAGCTTGTAAGGCTGGGCGCGAATATCAATGTAGAAGGGCGAGTCGCCGTTGTGGAGGGTGTGAAACGCCTGTACGGCGCGCCGGTTGAAGCGCTCGACCTGCGCGGCAGCGCGGCGCTTGTAGTTGCGGCGCTTGCGGCGGAGGGCGAGACGGAGCTTAAGGGGCTCAATTTCCTTGAGCGTGGATATGAAAACCTTGAGCTTTGTTTGAGCAGTGCGGGAGCCTGCATTAAAAAAGTCTAATATTTCCGGTAAGGATGACGGTGGATATGGAAAACAACGACGTGAAAAATAACGGAAAATCAAACGGAAACGAGCAGAAGAGAAGGCCGCCTTCCCAAAATGGAGGGAGGCCTCAAGGCGCTTCCGCTAAAAACGCGGGCCGGGCAGGCTCCGAACAGGCAAACCGTCAGGGCGCGGGCAAATCCGGCAATCAGGGCGGCACACGCCAGGGCCAGGGCGGTCAAAGCCGAAGTACACAGCAGGGAAGGCCGCACAACGGAGCGCAGCGCCAAAACGGGCAGAAGCGCGGCGCCAATGGCGCGCAAATCAGCAATGGTGCAAAGAAAGGGCAGGGACAAGCCCCTGGGCAGGGCCAGGGTATGCGCCCGGAAGCTGGAAGCCGCCCGCCGCAGAAAAAGGGGGAGCAGAAAAATCCCTCCAGGCCGGCACGCGTGCAGCAGCCGGCAAACAGCCAGGTGAAGAATGGAAAGAAAAACACGGCGCCGAAAGGTAAGCAGAGAAGGCCCGGCGGCTACGGCCGCTCAGAGGAGCCAATTATCCGCAGGGACGATTACGGCGACGGCTTTTATACCGACGAGGTGGAGCTAAAGCGCCGGCGGCAGGTGAAAGAGGAGCGCGGCGCGCGGCAGGAGGAAGAGCTCCAGAAGGAACCGATGTCGCGCCGTACACGCAAAATGATTAATATTGCTGTCTGCGGTGTGATTGTAGCTGTCGTTTTGATTACGGGCGTAGTGCTCTCGCTGACGGTGCTCTTTAAAACGGAAAAGATTGCGGTGGAGGGTTCCACCCATTATACGGAACAACAGGTCGCGCAGGCAAGCGGCCTGGCGCTCGGGGAAAACCTTTTCCTCAGCGATAAGGAATCGGGCGGGAAACGGGTAGAACAAGCGCTTCCTTATGTTGAAAAGGCAGAGGTGGGCATTAAAATCCCAGACACGATTGTCATTAAGGTTACAGAGGCAAAGCCCGCTTACCTGATTGCGCAGGGCGATGACTTCGTTGTCATCAGCACACAGGGCAGGGTGCTCGAGCGCGCAACCAAAAATACTTTTGACGCGCCGATTATCAAGGGCTGTGAGATTACGAAAACCAAGGTGGGGGAGACGGCGCAGATTAAGGATAAAAAGATGCTGTCGATTCTCAATGCCATCACGCAGTCGCTTCAAAAAAACAAGTTTGAAGGAATCAAGGAAATCGACGTGACGGACGCTGCGGCGATTTCGCTCAATTATTCAAACCGCATCAAAATTATACTCGGCACGCCGGAAGACATTGATTATAAAATCAGGACAGCCATGGCGATTATTTCAGAAAAGCTCGCGCAGACTGATATGGGCGTGCTGGACGTATCCTCCTGCAACAGCGGGAAAAAGGCCTCCTACTATAACGCCGACAGCTCGCTGTACCCGACGGAACCGGCAACAGAGCCCGCAACCCAGCCGCAGACGGAGCCGGCAACGGAGCCCGCGACCGAACCTTATCCCGGCGAAGGCGGCCAGGACAGCAGCGGTGACGATTCCGGTTCAGATACCAATTATGGCGCCGATACCGACGGGGATGGAATTCCCGACGATTTTGACGGGGACGGAATTCCGGATTATTACGGCGACGGCGGTATTGCCGACAACGACGGGGACGGAATCCCAGACGACCTGGATGGCGATGGAATCCCGGGATAACCGCAGTATTATGGCGGCGGTTATGCGGCGGGGGGATGACGGCATAATATAGAAACCTCATCGTCCTGAAACGTTAAAATGGCGCAAATTTCACGTTTTTTTAAATTTTTCTTTAAGAAAAGATTGAAATTTCCGCGCTCTTGTGATACATTATTCAATAGGCGTATAATCGATTGGGTTATACTGAAAAAAGCTTGCATTATTATCGTTTCAGATAAAGAAACTGATGTGTATTAGGAGGAAGTTCAAATGGCATTCGAGCTTGAAAAAGAGTACGGCAACAATATTCCGGTGATTAAGGTAATTGGTGTCGGCGGCGGCGGCGGAAACGCAGTCAACCGCATGGTGAAAATGGGTGTTCGCTGCGTTGAGTTTATTGCTGTCAATACAGATGACCACGTTTTACAGTTTTCTAACGCTTCTCAGAAGATTCAAATCGGTGAGAAGATTACTCACGGCAAGGGTGCCGGCTCCAAGCCGGAGGTCGGCAGAGAGGCCGCCGAGGAGAACCGTGAGGAAATCACTGATGTTTTAAAGGACACCGACATGGTGTTTATTACAGCAGGCATGGGCGGCGGCACCGGTACGGGCGCGGCTCCTGTCGTTGCAGAGATTGCAAAGGATATGGGTATCCTTACCGTTGCTATCGTGACCAAGCCGTTTGCTTTTGAAGGCAAAAAGCGTATGGAACAGGCTGAAGCGGGTATCGCGGCGCTTCGCGATCATGTCGATTCCCTAATCGTCGTTCCGAACGAAAGGCTCAAATATGCAAGCGAGCAGCGCATTACGCTGAAAAACGCGTTCGACCTGGCCGACGACGTTCTCCGCCAGGGCGTGCAGAGTATTTCCGACCTAATCCTGATTCCCGGCCTTGTCAACCTGGACTTTGCAGATGTTACCGCCATCATGAACAACGCGGGCTACGCGCACATGGGCATCGGTTACGCGCAGGGGAAGGACAAGGCGGAGGAAGCGGCCCGCATGGCAATTACAAGCCCGCTGCTTGAAACCTCTATCGACGGTGCGAAGGGCGTTATCGTCAATATTACGGCTTCCGCCGATATTGGGCTGGACGAAATCGACGTGGCTTCCGCAATGATTACCGACCAGGCTGACCCCGACGCGAACATTATCTGGGGCGCTGTGCTCGACGAGAACCTTGAGGACGAGATGAGCGTTACCGTGATTGCTACAGGCTTTGCTTCCTTCGATAAAAAGGAGGACAACAGGAGCAGCAGCCGCGCCAGCTATTCCCGTACGGAGGTGCTTAGGAACCAGGCGGCTTCTGTAGCGGCGGCAAAGGATGTTGCGGCGCGTAAGAGCAACAGCGACGTAGCGGATGATGATGATACATTCTACGATATTATGTCCATCTTCAACCGTAAGTAATTTAAGAATACATACCGCCCGGTTTGCGCCGGGCGGTTTTTGTTTTATTTGGGCAATTTAATAGGGTACGGCTGCCAGCTGAACCGCTGTACGCTTTGATGAAAAAATGGGAACCATTGAGTTTTCCTTGCGAATGAGTGCGTTCAGCCAAAAACCAGCGGCAAAGGATTATAGGCCGCGCCGTATGCCGCCAGCCTTGGGAATGGTCATGGCGCTTGATTTAGGCATTGAATTCATTGATAAATTATAGTAAAATTTATATTGCTGCAATATTGTTAAAAAATAAGGACAGTTAGACGAACCGCTGTAAAATTAAATTGGAACCATGAAAATGTACTGAAACGACTGGTTTCTTCATAAAACTGCCACTTATTTATGCCTCGCGTGGTATTATAGGCGAAATACAGGCGAGGCATCTGGAAAATATGGGAGAGAAGCTTTTAGATGGATTTTAAGCTAGAAAGAACAGGCCTGCATTGAACAGGCCGGAAATGTGACAATGAGTTAAGAAAAACGGAGGATTATTATGACGACGCTTTATCTGGCGGTTCCATGCTACAACGAAGAGGAAGTGCTTTACGACACGACGGAAAAGCTGCTTGCAAAATTCGGCCAATTGCTGTCACAGGGAAAAATTTCGGGTGACAGCCGTATTATGTATATCGATGACGGTTCCAAGGACCGCACCTGGGAAATCATCTGTGAGCTGCACGATAAAAACCGGCTTGTATCCGGCGCAAAGCTCAGCAGGAACCGCGGCCATCAAAACGCCCTGTACGGCGGCCTGATGACTGCAAAAGAGCATGCTGACTGCGTTATTTCTCTCGATGCGGATTTGCAGGACGACATCGATGCAATCGATAGAATGCTCGAAAAATATGAAGAGGGCTGCGACATCGTTTATGGTGTGCGCAGCAAGAGGGAGACGGACTCCTTCTTCAAACGCTTTACCGCGGAAGGCTTTTATAAAATCCTGAAATTTATGGGCGCGGAGGTCGTGTTCAATCACGCGGACTATCGCCTGATGAGCAAACGCGCGCTCGAGGAATTCGCCCAATTTAAAGAGGTAAACCTGTTCCTGCGCGGAATTGTGCCGATGGTCGGCTTTAAAACAGCGACCGTTACGTACGAACGCAAGGAGCGCCTGGCGGGTGAAAGCAAATACCCGCTGAAAAAAATGCTTTCGCTTGCGTGGCAGGGGATTACCTCCTTGAGCGTCAAGCCCATTAAATTTGTTACGGGACTGGGCGCCGTTGTTTTTGGAATCAGCATTATTATTCTGCTTTGGTCGCTGATTTCCCACGCATTGGGAAGCACAGTATCCGGATGGACGAGCCTTGTGGTTTCCGTCTGGGCGCTGGGCGGCCTTCAGCTGCTTGCAATTGGTATTATCGGAGAATATATCGGGAAGGTTTATCTGGAAACAAAGCAGAGGCCGCGTTATATTATTGAAACTTTTTTAAACGATGAACCGGCCGGAACAGATTTGCAGGACTGAGAATTGAGCAGTAGAAGGAGGCGGCGGGATGCCTGTCCAAAACGGTACGTTTGAATCATTTATGCTTCCATTTGCAGGCGCGCTTAAAAAAATAACCGTTTTTATTCCGCCTGGATTTCAAAAGGAATGCTGCGGCTTGATTTATATGACCGACAGCCAGAACCTGTTTGGCGCAGATGCGCCTTACGGCGGATGGAAGGCGGACGAAGCCGTTTTATCTGAGCAGAAAGCTATTCCCTATATGATTGTTGCCGTAGACAACGCGGATGGAAAGCGGGAAGAAGAGCTGACGCCCGATATAGGCCCCGTGCCGCCTGCGATACAGGCGATAGACGGCCACGATTTCAGCGTACGCAGGGGAATCGCGTTTGCAAGGTTTTTAAAGGAAGAGCTCGACCCGCATATCCGCGGGAAATATCATATCTGCCCGGGTAGGGCCAACACCATTATAGCGGGAAGCTCAAGCGGCGGGCTGGAAGCGTTCTATGTTGGAATGCGTTACCCCGGCACATACGGCTGTATCGCGGCGCTGTCACCGGCGTTTTTCCTGTTTGAAGAGGACACATGGAAACGTTTTTTTGAAAAGCTGCAGCCTGCCCAAAAGAAACATATTCCGTACCTTTACCTTTCTAACGGGGCGGGCGACTGGCTGGAAACCATACTTCTCGGCGGGACGCGCCGTATGGAGCAGCGCCTTATTTCCTTGGGGTACCCGCGGGAGAAGCTTTTATATGAAGAAATACCGGAAGAAAAGCATAATGAAGAGGCATGGCGCAGGCGGTTTCCGCAGGCGCTGCGATGGTTCTTCCAATACAACGAGGAGGAAACGTAACATGAAAAAAATGGTGGCGCTTCTTTTGACAGCGGCGGTATTGCTCCCCTCCGTCCTGCTTTCCGGCTGCAGCGGGAACGGCGAAGGGGATATACAGTTTACAAACCCTGTTTACGACGCGGGCGACGCGGACACGAACAAAAACCCTTACCCCGGCATGGAGCTTGAATATTACAGCGATTCACAGACGGAGGAGGACTCCCGCCAGAGGGCTGTCGTCGTTACCTCGCTTGACGAAATCCGCGACGATATGATAGGGAGCGGCCTTGATGTCCAGAGCGTCGAATATACAGATGTGCAGCTTTCGGATTTCGACAACGGATTTGTCGCGGACATCACAATGAAGGTAGAGCTTGCGGACGGAAAGACCGCTGACAGGCATATTCTTGGCTATTTTAAAACGGTACGCCTGCCTGACGGCACGTACCGTACCTATTTTGTCTACTACCATGACGTAAAGCCGGATGAAAAGGTGGACGATAAGTCAAAGGAAGAGCTTCTCGGTGAAGTGATGGATAACGTAAAGCCTCCAAAGGACAATGGCGCCAGCCAGAGTCCGCCGACCTCTTCGCAGGGCTCCAAAAATGAAGGAGGCTCGCAGAGCTCATCCTCACAGGCGGCTGAGAGCGGCGGAGATACTGATGAAATCAGCAGTAAGCCGGAGCCTATCAGCGAGGTAGACGCCGACGAGGTGTTTTAAGAATCGCGGTTTTATATTGGTGGGGAGTCCAAAAACGCCGCCCTGGACTCATACCTCCAGGGAGTGTGGATTGAAATCCATTTCTAGCCATTTCTGCATGAACTCGGATAGCGTCTCCCCATGCGGGAGCGTGGATTGAAATATGCGCTTCGCGCTCCTTTTCCTCCCGGGATTTGAGGTCGCTCCCCACGCGGGAGCGTGGATTGAAATCGAGCGGTATAAAAAATCAAGCCTCTCCATCGTGTCGCTCCCCACACGGGACTGGGCAGAGCGAAATAAAGCCGTATCGCTATAAAATGAGCCAGCGTTGTTTGACGCTGGCTTTTGTTTGCTTTTATTTAATTGGCCAGGGAAAGGATATACCGCCGCGCCGGAATTTACGGCCCGTTCCTTCTCAGGCCTGGCTTTTGGCTGCGGCAGAACTCGGTCATTGTATCCCAGTAACGCTTTGGCATATGGTTCATGCGGCATTTGGGGTTATAGCGTCCTTCAATGGCGATGGTATCGTAATAATCACACCATAAATCGCGGTACATCTGCTCCTGCTCGTCCGGGCCGTCCATAACAAAGGAATCTACCGGAACAATCGCCGACTCGCCCGGCCTGTGGACGAGCGCCATACCGTGGGATTCGTCGTAAATTAAAAAAGCCTCTTCCGGATAACGGTCGATAAAATGCGGCGCAATGAGGGGCAGCACCTGATTCATCGGCTTGATAACAGCGGTGAGTACCCGCCCTGTTACGGAAAACCGCAGGAATTGCTTGAACCGGTGGCTTTCATTGTAAAGGTGCTTCTGCGCCTTTAATAAGGTACAGACCGTATCGTCCTGCAAAAGCTTTATGACATCGGGCCCGATGGAAAAGCCCATCTGCAAAAATTGCAGCATAAAAAGCTCCTTGTGCTCCAAAAAGGTCAGGAACACATGCTCTGTAAGCTCCATTGCCTCGCGTGAAATCTTCAGCGGAATGGAACGCCTGACCCGCGCTGCCTTATGCAAATCCGTCTTGACCGGCCTTAATGGGTTGAGTGTCAATTGGGGCGCGCCGTCCGCCTGTATCTCGAGCGGCGTTTCCCTGCGCGCAAAGCTTTCAAACACACAGCATAAAAAGCCCTCGAATGTCCCGTCATATTCATAGCCTACGCTCCCGCGGTCAAACATGCGCGTACCTCCTCCGCTTTTATCTGCCCATCCTGAAAGAGGCTGAGCTGCTCGTATTGCTGCGGCGCCTGCCCGCGAATATAATCGAGCCCCTGCTGGGAAATCAAGCTGCGTAAAGCGGTATCCTGCGAAATTACAAGACCATCGTTGAGCTTTCCGTTGACGGTGATAAAATACTGTGCCCGCTTGAGCACCACCCCCATTTTTTTCAACCCCTCGTAGCTGAGCCTGCTGACCCTGCGCGCGGTTAATATGCGTTTTGCGCTCGTTACGCCGATTCCTGGCACGCGCAAAAGCGCTTCGTACGGCGCGCGGCTTACCTCCAGCGGAAAACGCTCCATATGGCTTAAAGCCCAGTTGCATTTGGGGTCGACCAGTGGGTTAAAGCTCTGGTGCTGTTCGTCGAGCAGCTCGTCGGCTTCAAAGCCGTAAAAGCGCAGCAGCCAGTCCGCCTGGTAGAGCCTGTGCTCGCGCAGCAGGGGAGGCGGCGTGTTTACCGCCGGCAGCAGCGGGTTTGATGCAACCGGCATATAGGCCGAAAAGAATACGCGCTTGAGCCGGTATTTTTTATACAGGGCGCTGCTTAGCTTCAGAATTTGAAAGTCCGTGTCCTCAGTCGCGCCGATAATCATTTGGGTGCTTTGCCCGGCGGGGGCGAATTTCGGTGTGTGCCGGTATTTTACCAGCTCGTTCTTATTTTCGGCAAGCTTGCCGGTAATAAAGCCCATTGGCTTTAAAATAGAGGTTTTGGATTTGTCGGGCGCGAGCATGGCAAGGCTTTTTTGGCTTGGCAGCTCTATATTTATGCTCATGCGGTCAACAAGTAGCCCGAGCCTTGTAAGCAGGCCTTCATCTGCGCCGGGAATTGCCTTTGCGTGGATATAGCCGAAAAAACGGTATTCGTCCCGCAGGATTTCAACGGTCTTGATAAGCTGCTCACAGGTATAGTCAGGGCTTTTAATCACGCCGGAGCTCAAAAAAAGGCCCTCGATGTAATTCCGCCTGTAAAACTGGATGGTTAGGTCCGCAAGCTCCCTCGGCGTAAACGCGGCGCGTGGCACGTCGTTACTGCGCCGGTTGACGCAGTAAGCGCAGTCATAAATGCAGACGTTGGTCATCAATACCTTGAGCAGGGATACACAGCGGCCGTCGGCCGAGAAGGTATGGCAGATACCGCAGCTCACTGCACTGCCAATGCCTTCTTTTCCATTTTTCCGGTCTACGCCGCTTGAAGTACAGGCTACGTCATATTTGGCGCTGTCGGCGAGTATCTTCAGTTTGTCGAACATATCCATACGGTACCCCTCCCGATATATACAGTATACACTCGAACAAACGTTTTAGTCAAGAGAAAACGAACATATTTTCGTAAATTATAATAAACAAAACCCCGCCGGAAATCCGGCAGGGTTTATTTTCTGTTAAAGGGCGTATCCGCCGTCCGGTTCGGCGCCGCATAGCAATAGCGCCGCGCAGGTAGCAAGCAGCGGGTAGACTTCCATGCGGTTTTCAAACGTAACGATGATGTCGCGGGGTTCGACCCTGTTCCCGTAAATATCGATAAGCTCCCGCTGCAGGCTGACGGTTGCGCGTGATTCGCTGATGCTTGCGATACTCAGCGTGTCCCGGGAGCCGGTGCCGCAGGTGATGGCGACACGCCCTGCTTCCTTCAGGCGGGACAGCGCCTTTTTGTTGTCGCTGTCGAGTACCGGGATAAGGGTTTCGGAAAGCTCAAAGCTGCCGCCGCTTTTAAAGCCGTCGTCAAAAACAAGGACGCCGGTTATACCGTATGTGTGCGGTACACAGGAGGTATGGCAGAGGGAAAAGAGCGGGCTTTCGCAGCTCGATTTCAGCTCATTGCGGCAAAAGCTCTGTACGCCGCCGTTTTGGGAGAGCGCGCGGTACAAGGCGTCGAACAGGTCGTGGTCTTTACGGCAGGAACAAAGCGCTACAACTGGCATTCCACTCATCCATTTCTGTCGGGTTTATGTAAAGCCGCGGATGTAACAATATTATTTGATTTTATGGTTCATATATACGCGGCTTTTTATTCCATAAGCGTGCGGATTGTCTGCTCCTCGGCAAAGCCCCTCGCGGCTCCCGATTCCCCGATTTTATATGAAGCGAAGGTCACGGCAAAGCGCAGGGAGAAGGCCGGGTCTTTTGTAATGGCGTATTGGTGCAGGAAAGCGGAGAACAGCGCGTCGCCCGCGCCCACGGTGTTTATGACGTCCCTCGTCTTTACAGCGGGCTGTAAAACAATCTCGCCGCTTTCTTTTGTATAGAGCAGCGCGCCCTTTGCGCCTAAGCCCATGACGATAATATCATTGCCGTATAACCCTGCTATTTCGCGGATAAAGTCCTTCGGGTCTCCCTTGACCGCTTCGTCGCTCATAAACAGGATATCCGCATAGCGCATAAAATCGGCGTTAAACACGTCGTACAAATCTGAAACGACGTGCACGTCGGTGGCGATGGTTTTTCCCATTTCCCTGGCAAGCTTTAAAAGCGGGCGGTTGAAGTTTATATTGCAGAGTACCGCGATGCCGCACGGGGCGGCGGCCTCTTTGAATTTTGGGATGCTGCACTGCGTTTCCTGGATATCCTTCAAATCGCAGTAAATCTGGCGTTTTCCCTCCTTGTCGTACAATACGACCGACTGCGGCGTGCTTTTAAGCCCGGGTTCTATATATTTACTCGAAATACCGCAGGAAAGAAGCGTCTGCTTAATCAGGCAGGCGCTGTCGCCGCCGCCCGTCAGGGAGAAAAACGTCACGTCGTCCCCAAGCACGGTAAGGGCCTTCGCTATATTGAAGCCGACGCCCGATACAGCGGTTTCCACGCCAAAAAAGGGGAAGAGGATTGGGCAGTACTGGATGGGGAAGCCATCGACTTTTACAGTGGTTTCCGTATTAATCAGGCCGGACACAAATAGTTTATTCATTATTTTTCTCTTTTCTGTCAATTTATTTATGGTATACTGAAATTAAATAAAATGGCGCGGCATTGCGCCGGGCATGGTTAAGATATCCTTAGTTTACAATAAATCCAAAAAATTGTAAACAGACAGGGGAAAACCGTGCCGGAAGGAGCGGATACCATGAAGGATATGATTATTATCGGCGCGGGGCCGGCGGGCCTGACCGCGGCTCTTTACGCGCTGCGCGCGGGAAAGGACGTTTTGGTTTTCGACAAAGCGGTATATGGCGGGCAGACGGTCAACACGCCGGAAATTGAAAATTATCCCGGCATAAAAACAATCAGCGGGACAGATTTCGCTATGCGCCTTTACGAGCAGGTGGAACAGCTCGGCGTGCAGTATGAATACGGAGACGTACTTCCCGTTGTGCTTTCGGGCGCGGAAAAAATACTCAGCGGCGCAGGCAGGGAATACAGCGCCCGTACAGTCGTGATTGCAAACGGAGCGGTGCGCAGGAAGCTTGGCTGTGAAGGCGAGGAACGCCTGACAGGAAAGGGCGTTTCGTATTGTGCGACGTGTGACGGGGCGTTCTTCCGTGATAAGGACGTTATTGTCGCGGGCAGCGGCAATACAGCCATAGAGGACGCGCTGTATCTTTCCAACATCTGTAAAAACGTGACGATGCTCATACGTAAGGACATCATTAAGGGCGAGCGTATGGCCGCGAAGCGTTTACAGGAAAAACAAAACGTCAAAATCTATTTTAACCAGAGCATTACAAAAATTACGGGTGAAGACAAGGTGGAGGGCGTGGAGACAACCGACCGCAGCACGGGTGAAAAGCGGTTTTACAAAACGGAGGCCGTGTTCGTGGCGGTTGGGCTGATACCTTCAAACGAAGTGTTCCGCAGGTTTATTACACTCGATGAAAACGGGTATATTGCGGCGGGCGAGGACTGCAAAACGAATATAGAAGGCGTTTTTGCCGCGGGCGATACGCGCACCAAACGTTTAAGGCAGATTGTAACGGCTGCTGCCGACGGGGCGGTCGCGGCCGCTTATGCCGCGGAATATCTAGATAAAATGGGATTTTGATAAAAAATATGTTGATTATTGTGTGAACCGGCGTTATGATAAGAACAGAAGTTAAAAATAGCGGAGGTGCTGTTGTGAACCGAATCGACAAGAAGAATTATTATCTGGACATTGCGGAAACCGTTTTGGAGCGCGGGACGTGCCTGAGAAGGAATTTCGGGGCGATTATCGTAAAAAACGACCAGATTATCTCCACGGGCTATACCGGCGCGCCGAGAGGCAGGAAAAATTGTATGGATATGGGCGTGTGCGTACGTGAAAACATGAAGGTGCCGCGCGGAGAGCGGTATGAGCTGTGCAGGAGTGTGCATGCGGAAGCGAACGCCATCATCCATGCCGCGCGCAATGACATGCTTGGCGCGACGCTTTATCTTGTCGGAAAGGACGCGAAAACCGGCGCCTATGTGGAGGATGCGAACTCCTGCGCCATGTGTAAACGCTTGATTATCAACGCCGGGATAACGCGTGTGATTATCCGCAATACAAAGGATACCTTTACCGCTGTTTATGTTGATTCCTGGGTGGAAAACGATGAGTCGATTGAGGGCGCTTCCGGATATTAAAAAATGAAAAGCAGAAAAACCCCCGCTGTGCTGTCGATGCACGGCGGGGGTTTTATCATGTTTTGGAACCGGACGCATATATTTTTAGTGGCTGTGCAAAATCTTTGATTTTGCGGCGCGCGCAGCGCGCTGGCTGCCCTGCGGGCAAACGCACAGCCGCGTAAAATATATGGCAGCCCGTTTACGGGCGCGGACGGCCCCCGCTGTTTGAAATTATCTCCCGCGATAAATTTCCCTGCGGCAGTCCTCACAGATGATTTTGCCGCGGTAGGTCGTAATATTGTCGGCGCTTCCGCAAAAGATGCAGCTGGGATTATACTTGCGCATTGTAATCCCCTCGCTGTCGGTAAACAATTCGACCGCGCAGCCCTTATCCAGTCCATAGGATTTCCTCAGGGGCGCTGGAATGACGATTCTTCCCAAATTATCGATGTTGCATAAAAATCCGGCAGGTTTCATGATTTTAAGACTCCCTTCCCTTGTTTGTCTTATAAAGTTTGCTTCCTCTCTTGAGCTCGACTTTATTTTACCAAAAAGTGGTATTATTGTCAATAATTATCTCATTTTTGTTATTTTTACAAATTTTGTCGAAATGAGTGACGGTTTATGATGAATTATATCTGGGGTGCAATCCTGCTCATCAGCGTCGTATGCGGCATCATAAACGGAAAAACCGCACAGCTCAGTGCTGCCGCGCTTGACGGGGCAAAGGACGCTATAGAGCTTCTGCTTACCATGTGCGGTATGATGTGCCTGTGGTCGGGGCTGATGGACATTGCCGAGCAGGGCGGGCTGACCGCGGTGCTTGCGCGGGCCTTTTCCCCTGTTTTAAAGCTGCTGTTCCCCGATTATAAAAACGACAAAGAAACTTCCGGCGCAATCTGTTCAAACGTTACGGCAAACCTTTTGGGGCTGGGCAACGCGGCGACGCCGCTTGGAATTGAAGCAATGCGCCGCATGCAGGTGAAAAACCCGCAGAACGAAACCGCAAACAACAGTATGGTGATGTTTGTCGTGATTAATACGGCGTCTATTCAGCTTATTCCGACGACGATTGCCGTGCTCCGGCAGAAATACGGCTCTGCTTCAGCACTCGATATCCTGCCATGCGTCTGGGTGAGCTCTATTTTTGCCCTTGCGGTGGGCATTACGGCTGCAAAGCTGCTGCAAGCAAGGCGAGGTAAGGGAAAGGAGGCATAGGGCTTGGAGCAGTTTGGCGGGTATATCATCCCGGTCGTCATTGCGGTGATTGTACTTTTTGGTTTTATCAAAAAGGTTCCCTGCTTCGACTGTTTCCTCGAGGGGGCAAAGCAGGGGCTTATTTCTACCTACAAAATCGCGCCGTCGCTCATTGGGCTGATTGTCGCTGTGACCATGCTCAAGGCTTCCGGCGCGCTTGATATGCTGATACATTTTATAGAGCCTGCGGCGACGCTGCTGGGCTTTCCGGCGGAAATAATGCCGCTTGCGCTTCTGCGGCCCGTTTCGGGAAGCGGCTCGACAGCGATTTTAAATACGATTCTAAAGGATTACGGGCCGGACAGCTTTATCGGCCGGTGCGCGAGCGTGATGGCCGGCTCGACGGAAACCACGTTTTACGCGATTGCCGTTTATTACGGCTCGGTCGGGATTAAAAAAATCCGCCATACCGTGCCGGCGGCGCTGTGCGCCGATTTTGCGGGCATGGTAATGGCGGTGCTTTCAGTGCGGTTTTTCTTCCGGTAAGGTCATTTGCTCAATTGCGGGCGGATGACCTTATGGAGCAGCTTTTTTCCGTTGAAGGGAATCAGCGGATACAGGTAGCTCTTGCCGGAAACCGTCTTATTTGTAATAAGCAGGACGATAATCAGGACAAACCCTGCGATAAAGCCCCAGATGCTGAACAGCTGCGTGAGAATGAGCAGCATGATGCGCAGGAACTTGAGCGAATACCCCAGCTCGTAGCTCGGCTGCGTATAGTTCGCAATTGCGACAAAAGCCATATAAAGCATGGCCTCGGTTGAAAACCAACCGACTGTGACGGCAAAATCCGACAGGGCAATCGCGCCGATAATACTGAGCGAGGTACTCAGGCTGTTCGGTGTATTGACGGACGCCAGCCGCAGGCCGTCGATTCCGAGCTCCAGGATAATCAACTGCCAAAACACCGGGATATTGACCGGCTCGGTAATCAGGATAAATTCAAACGCCTTTGGGATAAGCTCGGGATTTTTCAGTGCAAGCAGCCACAATGGCGTGATGACGAGCGTAGCAAACGTGACAAGATAGCGGGCAAGGCGGATATACGTGCCGGTAAGCGGCGGGAAATAGTAGTCGTCTACCTCTTCGATGATATCGAAAATCGAAGTCGGCAGCACGAGTGCAGAGGGGGAATTGTCTACTAAAATGATGATATTGCCCTCAAGGATTGCGGACGCGGCGCTGTCGGGCCGTTCGGTATATTTGACCTTGGGGAAGGGGTTATACCATTTGTGCTTGTAAATGGCTTCAATCAGGCTCTGCTGATTCATGGTCAGGGACTTTACCTTGATGTTGTTGATTTCCCTTGTCAGCTTGCCGAGCAGCTTTTTATCGACGAGGTTGTCCATGTAGCAGACAGCCACGTCGGTCCTCGAGACGCTGCCCACGACAAACGGGCTGACGGTGAGCTGCGGGTCGCGGATGCGCCGCCTGATAAGCGCCGTATTGCATATGAGCGTCTCTACAAAGCCGTCCTTTGAGCCGCGCAGGGATTTGTCCTTTTCAGGCTCGCTTGTTTCCCTTTGGGGGTAAGTGCGGCTGTCAATCATTATGGCCTGCGTAAAACCGTCTACAAAGAGAGCCGTTACGCCGGACAGCACGTTCATACAGATTTTGTCCGCGTCGCCGGTTAGGTCGACCTCCACATAGGGTACGCAGGTCTTAATAAAGGTGTGTGCGTCGGCCATGGCGGAATCGTCGTCGATGGAATAGAAGAATTCCATTACCTTTTCCATGACCTCGTCCTTTAAAAGGCCGTCTATAAAGAACATGCAGGCGCGCCGCTTGTTGATGGTAATGGTGCGGTAAATCAAATCAAAGCTTTCCTTTGCGCGCAGTTTTTCTTTAAAGAGCTTGATGTTGTCGTCGATATTGCTTGAAAGGCTCATAGCGTCAATCCTTTCTGCCGGAAAATGTAAAATACTTCGACTTAGTTTATGTAATCCGATTTGTTTTATCAAAAAAATTAAAAAACAGGCGTCTATACTGCGGTTTTATATTTATAATTCAATATTTTTCATAAAAATTGTTGACAAAACACGGAATAAGGGTTACAATAAAGAAAATTTTATCCGGTAAACCGAAGAGTAAGAGGAGTAACCGCAGGGTGAATGCCCGAAAGAGAGCCGCGGACGGTGGAAGCGCGGCGGGTGTTTGTGCGGCGAATGGGCTTACGAGGGCAAGGTGAACATTGCAGTAGCCGAGCCGGGAGCTTCACCCGTTATCAAGGAAGCGCGCGTTTTTTGACGTGCGGAGCAGGAGGATTTTATAATCAATCTGGGTGGTACCGCGGAAGTTCGCTTTCGTCCCTTGTGGACGGAAGCTTTTTTTATTTGATTTTTAAAAACAGAAAGGAGTCTTTACTATGGCAAAAATACCTTATAGGTTTTATTTATCGGAGGATCAAATCCCGAAGCAGTGGTATAACCTGCGCGCCGACATGAAGGAACAGCCCGACCCGATGATTAACCCGGCGACGATGCAGCCGGCGACGGAGGAGGACCTGTACCCCGTATTCTGCAAGAAGCTTGCCCATCAGGAAATGGACGCGCAGACGCGTTATGTAGACATCCCGGAAGAAATTATGGAGATGTACAAGGTGTACCGCCCGTCCCCGCTGATTCGCGCGTACAACCTGGAAAAAGAGCTGAAAACGCCCGCGAAGATTTACTATAAGTTTGAGGGCAACAACACCTCCGGCAGCCACAAGCTCAATTCCGCAATCGCGCAGGCATATTACGCAAAGGACCAGGGGCTCAAAGGCCTGACAACCGAAACGGGCGCGGGCCAGTGGGGAACAGCGTTGAGCGAGGCGTGCTCCTATTTCCATCTGCCGCTGACCGTCTATATGGTGAAGGTTTCCTATGAGCAAAAACCGTTCCGCAAAGCGGTAATGGAGACGTTCGACGCAAACGTCATCCCAAGCCCGAGCACGACTACGCAGGTCGGGCGTAAAATCCTGGAAGAAAACCCGAACACCTCCGGCAGCCTTGGCTGCGCCATATCTGAGGCGGTCGAAAGGGCCGTTTCGACGGAAGGCTATAAATATGTGCTCGGTTCTGTATTGAACCAGGTGCTGCTGCACCAGTCCATTATTGGCCTGGAAGCGAAAAAGGCGATGGAAATTCTTGATGAGTACCCGGACGTCGTTATCGGCTGCGCGGGAGGCGGTTCGAACCTTGGCGGCCTTATCGCGCCGTTTATGCAGGATAAGCTGCTCGCAAAGACAGACCCGCGCATCGTCGCGGTGGAACCCGCTTCCTGCCCGTCGCTTACAAGGGGAAAATACGCCTACGATTTCTGCGATACGGGGAAAATAACCCCGATGGCGCGCATGTATACGCTCGGCAGCGGTTTCATGCCATCTGCCAACCATGCGGGCGGCCTGCGCTACCATGGTATGTCGCCGATTCTTTCCAAGCTTTATCACGACGGCTATATGGAGGCTGTTTCCGTTGAGCAGACGAAGGTTTTCGAGGCCGCGACCATGTTTGCAAGGGTAGAGACAATCCTGCCCGCGCCGGAATCTGCCCACGCCATCCGCGCGGCGGTCGATGAGGCCGTCAAATGCAGGGAAACGGGCGAGCGGAAGACCATCCTGTTCGGCCTGACCGGTACCGGTTACTTCGATATGACGGCGTATGCCGCTTTCCACGAGGGTAAAATGAACGATTATATCCCGACGGACGAGGATTTGCAGAAGGGCTTTGACGGCCTGCCGAAAATTCCGGGCGTTCAGGACTAAGCTTTATATCAAAAGGGGAGGGAAACCATTCATGGTTTCCCTCTTTTAATAATTTTAAGGGCGCTCCTCGTTTTATGTGCGGGGCGCAGGACAAAAACCTTGGAATCACCTGCCGTACCAGCGCACAGAGTATTTCACGGGTATAGTCCTTCATACAGTTTTTATAAGGCATCAGTTTGATTTTCTTTTTCATCCGCTTTCTTTTGTGCAAGTGGTTGGAATGCTTCAGAAGGGGTTAATCCATAAAAATTGCATACCGTTATAAAAGGAGAGAATCTTGTGGATGTATTAAATAAAATAAGGCTTCTTATGAACAAAAAAGGTTGGTCTGAATATCATTTATCGCGTGTGTCCGGAGTTCCGCAAAGTACAATTAATTCAATGTTTAGAAACAGCAATTTACCTACTATTACAACACTGGAAAGTATCTGCAAAGCCTTTGACATCTCTTTATCAGAATTCTTTGCCGATGGGGAGAATCTCAATTCTTTAACAACGGAGCAGCGAGCTATGTTTGATAAATGGTCGCGATTGACGTCTGAACAAAAAGAGCTTCTTTTAAAATTAATTGAACAAATGGATTAATTGGTATCAGTCGTCCATTTGTGTTTGTTATCTATGGAGCGGTATTAATAAAAAAGGACTTGCCACACAAAGCGGCCTGTGCGCGGGCGCAGCGCTGTAACACTCGTACTATCTATTCTTTAAGCCCCGCATATTAAATGAGGAGCAGGCGGGCGCGATTTTTATAACCGGGGATAGTAAGGGCCGCAGTACCTTTCCCGGCTGGAAAAGGCCGGCGGATAACCGCCGAGCTGGTTTTCCTTTTGACAGAAAGTTTCATGAAAAAATTAAAAAAACAGCATGTTTTGATAAATGCGGGATAAAAAAGGAGGAACCAATAACGGTTCCTCCTTTTTGTTAAAGCATTCCCTGCACAAACGTATACTTTGTTTTCGTCCAGTTGGTTGCGTTCACATAGTCGCGGTGGTAGGATGAGTTGTCCGTCGGGGACGGGATGTTCGACGGCACCAGCTCTACACAAAGGCCGGGGCGGTTATACGCGCCGCGGAACCAATTTTCAAGACCGCCGCCGTAGTCGTTTGCCAAAGTGGATGTCTCTACCGCCCAGTAGCCGCATTTGTTTACAAGCTTCTGCGTCAGGTCCCAATCGCCCGAGACTGTGCCGCTGGCGCTGTCGCGCCAATAAATGCAATTGCCGCGCAGGTGCATGGAAAAAAGCCATTCAAAGCGGTTTTGTTTGCAAAGGTTCATGATGGCCTTTGTTTCCGCCTCGCTCCCGGCCGCAGGGCCCTTGTATCTTTGCACATCGGTATAGCGTGTGCTGATACCCCCGTCGGTGATAGAGCCCCAGTAAAACGGGAAGTTTCTGTTTAAGTTTACGCCGTTCGCATTGGACTTGAATTCCATGCGGCTGCCGGTATATTTGTAAAGCGGGTTTGTAAACTTCGTCACGACATCCATACCGTCGGGGTTCATCAGCGGCACGATGTAAAGCGTGTAGCTGTCGAGCAGCTGCTTCATATTATAACCGCCGTAGGCGCCAGTTTTAGAGCAGTAGGCCGCCGCGTATTCCTCCAGGCAAAGCATCGTAAAGGTGACGGTCAGGTGCTCGCGCGAGTGGATGCCGCCTGTAATCAGCGCCTTTTTGCTTCCGTGCCCAAGCTTTACAAGCGTTAAGTCCTGCCCGAGCGTACTCTTTCCGGCGGAGGATACCGTGACGGCGTCCGGATATTGCTTTGCAATCAGCCCGGCGTCACGGATAACCTCGTCTGTGGTATAGGCTTTTGTATAATCAACGATGCGTGAGGTAATGGTGCAGCTGGCGCTCACGCCGTTGTATGCCTTGCAGGTGATTACCGCGGTTCCGCGCGTTTTTGAGGTGATTACGCCCTTGTTGTCTACCGAAGCGACGGCGGGGCTGCTTGAAGAATAGCTTAGGATATTGGCTGCCGCGCCTGAGTTGAGCGTGGCCTTGAGCGCAAGCGTCTGCCCGATGAAAAGCTTTTTTGACGTGACGTTGAGCGCCATCGAGGAAGGCGCGTTTTTTACATTGATTTTGCAGCTTGCCTTTTGATGGTTTTCCGTTTCTGCTGTAATAGTTACGCTGCCTGTTTTCAGCCCTTTGACCGTGCCGTTTTTATCAACGGAAGCGATGGACGTGTCAGAGGAGGAAAATTGCAGGCCCTTTACATAAGCGTCCGCCGGGGTAGCCCTGACGGGAAGGCGGATGCTTTCTCCTTTGCCGATGGTATAGGACGCGCCTGGAAACGCGATGCGGTCGGCACGTTTGACGACCTCAACCGTGCATACCGAGGTTTTGCCATTATGGCTTGCGGCAGTAATCTGCGCGGTTCCATAGGTTTTTGCGGTAATTTGGCCGTTCCCATCGACGGCGGCAATGCTTTTGCCGCTGCTTTCAAACGTGACAGAGCGGTCGGCGGCATTTTCAGGCAGCACCAAAACGTCCAGGTCATAAGTCTGCCCTGGGTAAAGGTAAATCAGGCCGGGTGTTGTAAACACGACCGATTCCACCGGAATACCGGTTGGAGGCTCAGTGGGAACCGTAGCCTCCGTGGGAGGGTCGGTCTGGTTTTTAAGCTCTTCCAGCCTTCTGCTTGTATCGAGAAAATCCTGAAAGGTGTCCTTTACGGGATTTCCCGTGCTTTCCCGCGCGGCGTAGACGTTAAGAAAGGCGCCCGCGCACAGCAGGACGCACAGAGCGGCGGCAATTATTTTTTTCATAAAGCTTCCTCCTTGCCACATATATCTTCCAATATAATCATACGATATTTCTACAAAAACCGCAATGAAAAAATCTCAGTTTTTATAATTCCATTGTACAAGCTGCCCCTTTTCGCGCAAACTGGAATTCTTCCCAACCCCACGCGGTTTTTCCGTAAAATTTATTTTGTTTTTATGGATTGACAAATTGACAAAATGTTCATATACTTTTACCTTGGAGTGATTCACTTGTGCGTAACGCGCAAAGGGACACAAATTCTTTTTAATTTTGTTTGGGGGTGGGGATTTGAGCCAGAATACCGTCGTATCCTTAAAGGATATTTACGTGGAATTTGACGGCGAGGTTATCTTAAACGGAATCAACCTCGACATCAAGGACAAGGAATTTGTCACGCTGCTTGGACCGAGCGGCTGCGGCAAGACGACGACGCTGCGCCTAATCGGAGGTTTTTTGGAGCCGAACCGGGGCGAAATTTATTTTGACGGCAAACGCATAAACCAGGTGCCTCCGCATAAACGCAACGTAAACACGGTGTTTCAGAAATATGCCCTGTTTCCCCATCTGAATGTGTTTGAAAACGTGGCGTTCGGTTTGCGGATTAAAAAGGTGCCGGAGGCGGAAATAAAAAAGAAGGTCAGGCAGATGCTTGCGACCGTTGACCTGAAGGGCTATGAAAAGCGTCCTGTCAGCAAGCTTTCCGGCGGGCAGCAGCAGCGCGTTGCGATTGCGCGCGCGCTCGTATGCGAACCGCAGGTGCTCCTGCTCGACGAGCCGCTCGGCGCGCTCGACCTAAAGCTCAGGAAGGACATGCAGCTTGAGCTGAAAAACCTGCAGCAGAAGCTCCAGACGACGTTTGTATACGTAACGCACGACCAGGAGGAAGCGCTGACGATGTCTGATACCGTCGTTGTGATGAACAACGGCAAGATTGAGCAAATCGGCGCGCCTATCGATATTTATAATGAGCCGGCGAACGCCTTTGTCGCGGACTTTATCGGCGAAGCGAATATACTAAACGGCCTGATGCTTGAGGACCGCCGCGTAAAAATCGGCGGAGCGGAGTTCCCCTGTGTAGACAAGGGCTTTGGTAAGAACAGGCCGGTCGACGTGGTCATCCGCCCGGAGGACGTCGAGATTGTCAAGCCGCAGGGCGCAAAGCTTTCCGGTACGGTCACAGACACGGTCTTTAAGGGCGTCCACTATGAGATGTCCGTCTCGGTAAACGGCTGTATGTGGCTGATTCACAACACCAAAAGCGTGGAGCCGGGTACGGAAATCGGCATTGAGGTTGTGCCTGACAATATTCATATCATGGATAAACTGTTCCCAACCACGGACAACGAGTTCGACGCGGTGGTCGTGTCCTCAAATGCTGAGGAGAACAGTATGGAAGTTGAAATAGAGGGAAAAAGCGTCGCGGTCAAGGGACGCTGCTATCCCCAGGATACAAAGCTCCATGTCTCCCTGCCGCCTGACGGCGTGTATATCGCGGGCGACGGAACGGGGGATTTGGAAGCCTATATTGAATCCGTCATCTGGAAGGGCGAGCATAACGAAATCATTGTGGAAACCGACGAGCACAAATGGCTGATGAGCAGTGATTTTGACGAGCAGATTGCAACGTATGTACAGCTGAGCTTCCGGTTCGATAAGGCGGTGTTTACCGAAATTGCCGCAGAAGGGCAGGTGGACGCAAAATGAAATCAAAAGCGCCATCTTACCCTTACCTTTTATGGATGCTCGTATTTACGATTATTCCGCTTGCTATGGTTGTCTATTACGCGTTTACCGACAGCAGCGGCAGCGTATCGCTAAAGCCCTTTATTGACAGCCTTTATTATTCCGACGTATTCATCCGTTCGCTGTGGATTGCGCTGCTTTCCACCGTGATTTGCCTTTTGATTGCGTATCCGCTTGCCTTTATTACGGCGCGGGCGCGCAAAAGCTCGCAGAAGGTGCTCGTCATGCTTTTGATGCTGCCGATGTGGATGAACTTTATCCTGCGCATTTACGCATGGGTGCTGCTTTTGCAAAACGACGGCTTAATTGACCTGGGTGTAAAGCTCCTGGGGCTGGACATTGCGCTTTTAGGCAACAGCGGCGCTGTCGTTTTGGGTATGGTTTATAACTTTTTGCCATTTATGGTTCTGCCTATCTATACTGTCATGACAAAAATCGACAACAGCCTGATTGAAGCGGCGCAGGACCTGGGCTCAAACAGTGTACGCGTATTCGGCAAGGTTGTGTTCCCGCTCTCGGTGCCAGGCATCATTTCCGGCATCACGATGGTATTCGTCCCGGCTGCCAGTACGTTTTTGGTGTCCCAGTACCTGGGCGGCACGAACGACAAGCTCATCGGCGACGTGATTGAGAACATTTTCCAGCGCGACAAGAACGTCGGCTCGGCGCTGTCGCTGTCACTGATGGTCATCATCCTGATATTCCTGATTGTGATGAACCGCTTCGGGGACGAGGAGGTGGTCGTATGAAGAAGCTTTCCTCAAAAATTTATGTGGGGCTTGTCATGCTTTTCCTGTACCTACCGATTTTTGTGCTGATACTTTACTCCTTCAACGACGGAAAAACCTCCGTATGGAAGGGCTTTACGCTGAAATGGTATTCGGAGCTGTTCCATAGCACCGCCATTATGTCGTCCCTTTACAATACGCTGATTATCGCGGTGCTCGCTTCCCTCGTTGCGACGGTGCTCGGCACGGCGGCGGCAATCGGCCTTTATAACTATAAGGGAATAAAAAGGACGCTTCTAACCAATGTTTCAAATTTCCCGATTATCAACCCGGAAATCGTCACGGGCGTTTCGTTTATGCTGCTGTTTGCCTTCGCGGGCGGCCTTTTGGGCTTTGAAATGGGCTTTGGAACGGTGCTGATTGCGCATATCGGCTTTTGTACGCCGTATGTAATTTTAAACGTCATGCCAAAGCTCCGGCAGATGGACAAAAACGTGTATGAGGCGGCGCTCGATTTGGGCTGCAACCAGCGCCAGGCGTTTTTCAAGGCGGTCATGCCGGAAATACTGCCGGGCGTACTGTCGGGGCTGCTGATGTCCTTTACGTATTCGCTCGACGATTTCGTCATCACGTATTTTACCAGGGGCGCGCAGTTCCAGACGCTGCCGATTGAGATATACACCATGCTCAGAAGGAGGATTTCCCCAACCATCAACGCGCTTTCCACCCTTCTGTTCGTCATTACCCTGACGATATTAATCATCGTAAACGTCCGCGACAGGCACGCCGAAAAACAGGCGGCCGCTCCGCGGTAAAGGGTTTGCGTGGATTTATAAACCAAAAACGAGAGGGAGGAACAAAAACATGAAAAAATTACTTTGCCTTGCGCTGTGCGCGCTGCTTACCGGGGCCTGCATGCTTACGCTTGCGTCCTGCGGCTCCGGTGAATCCGCCGGGGAAATTAACGTCTATAACTGGGGCGAGAATATCAGCAACGGCGAGGACGGCTCGATGGATGTTATCGCAGAATTTGAAAAGCAGACGGGCATCAAGGTCAACTATACCAATTACGAGACGAACGAGGAAATGTACAACATTCTGAAGAACAGCGGCTCCGCTTACGACGTAATCATCCCGTCCGACTATATGATTGCAAAGCTTATCGCGGAGGATATGCTCCTGCCGCTCGATTTCGATAATATCCCGAACTACAAAAACGTAATGGAGCAGTACAAGAACCTTGATTTCGACAAGGATAACAAGTATAGCGTTCCTTATACCTGGGGTGTGGTCGCGCTCGTCTATAACAAAGAGATGGTAAAAGAAAAGCCCAAGAGCTTCGACGTCCTTTGGGACAAGGAGTATAAGGGCCAGATACTGATGTTCAATAACTCCCGCGACGCGATGGCAATCGCCATGAAGCTCAAGGGCATCGACCCGGGCGTTGTGACCAAGGAGGACGTCGATACGGCGGCCGGTTACCTGCGCCAGCAGAAGCCGCTGCTGAAAAAGTACGTAATGGATCAGGTCTTTACCGAGATGGAGGGCGGCCAGGCGGCGCTTGCGCCGTATTACGCCGGCGACATCATCACGATGATGGGTAACAACGAGAACCTCGATTATGTGCTGCCTCAGGAAGGCTCAAACCTGTTCGTCGATTCGATGTGCATCCCGAAGACGAGCAAAAACAAGGCGCTTGCTGAAAAGTTTATCAACTTTATGCTCGAGCCGGAGGTCGGTAAGGCGAATTCCGAGTATATCGGCTATTCCACACCGAACCAGGCTGCTTACGATTTGATGGACGAAGAAGTCAGGAACAACGAGCTTGCCTACCCGCCGAAGGAGTACCTGGATAAATGTTACTTCTTCTCAAACCTGCCGGACGACGTTTACAATTATTTGCAGGAGCAGTTTTTACAGGTTCAGGCATAACCGTTTAACATGGACAATGGTAATCCCCCGGCAGGGGCCGTCACTTTACCGAGTGCGGCTCCTGCCGGGGGAATTTTATTGACTGTTTACTGGACAGTAAAGATTCTTATTTATCCGGTTCAGCCTGCATGCCTGGAGCCAAAGAACACCATCTTACGCAAACAATGGTCGCACCAGAAATCCGGCTTCTGCGCATAAACATTTGCATATACCTTATTTGTACTCTGGCAGCATTCCCAGATTTCTTCATAGGGGTCCGGAATGTCTGCGTTATGATGCGGCGCCGAGAAGGTATGAATGAATTCATGCGCCATTACACCGACATTATAACTCGTACCTTGGCTCTGGGATATTGTAATGACAAACGCCGAGGCGCCCGGTGAGTAAATCGCCTGGCCGGAAATGGTGCCGGTTGCCCCTGAGTGCAGGGAGGCGTAGGTTCCGGGATGCCGCGATTGATTATAATTATTAATCCAGTATAAATTATTTCCCCAGTTTTTATGTTTTTCCTCATGCGGACAAATTGAAGTGTTGCCTGAGGCACATTCGTCCACGGGGGAGAATACTTTTTCGTAGCTGACAATCATGTGGATAGAGGATTTGGCGTAAATCGCCTCCGCCAAGTCATCCCAGTATGCCTTGAGCTTGTTGACGGCGTATGTTTCCGCATTTTCTTCGATTACCGTTTGTTCGGTATCCTTTGTCACCCGTTCAAGATACCACTCTTCATTTGCATCGCCGTAGTAACCATATTGGACAACCTCGTCGCCAGCCTCTGTTCCGGCCCAGTAAACGTTCAGGCCCTTAGAGAAATTGCTGCATTCCGATGTAATCCGGTATGAGGGCTTGTCATCGTTGGGATTTTTTCTCGTTAGCTTGAAACGCATACCGCTGCTGTTATCGTATGTTTTCAGCTCGATGTCTGCATTGTTTATATTTTCCGCCGGGTTGACGGAAAGCCCCCTGGTGCTGTTACCGAGCATAGTCATAATCTTAAAGGTACCGTTGCCCGCGGGGACAAACTTCCATCTTTGGCCGGCTTGGTTATTTCGGGTCCATTGAATGATATTTGCGCCATCCGTGTCGCTGGCCCAATATACATCCAGATACAGGCCGCTGTTTTTGTTTTTTATATAATATTCACCGTCTGTAATGGAATTATCGGAAATGTAATGGTTGTCATAATAAGAATGGACCTCAATCGCCGGTTCCAGGACCCATGCGTCGTTCCACCCGTCGTTATAGGTATATTGGATGATATTTGCGCCTGCGTTAAAGGATGCGGCGTAAACAGTTGCGCATTTGCTGTAGTTGCTGCTCTTCGTAAGCAAACGGTATGTGTAGCCGTCGCTGTTCATTACAATTTTAAACTGCATACCGCTGTTTTGCGCATCGTATTCGCTCAATACGGCCTTGGCGTCGTTTGCCGACGCGGCATTCTGGATAGAGAGCGCAAGCTCCGTATCTTCGCTCACATCCGAAATCAGTTTAATTCCTTCATCCGTATTTACAATTCGCCATCTCTGCGTAACCGAGTTGGGATTGAGCGTTTGCTGGATAATCTGTGTACCCGGCACAGTATGGCCATTTTGCGTGTCCAGATACAGGCCGCTGCGCCTGTTTTTAATATAGTAGCGCTTGTTGCTTTCAATCTGCATAACCGGCCTGTCCTTTTCCAAAATCCAGCTGTCATTCAGGCCATTGTTGTAAGTATATTGAATAATATTTGCATTGTGGGCAATACTGGCGGCGTAGACGGTGACACATTTTTGGTAATTGGTTGGCTTTGTCAAAAAACGGTAGGATTGCCCGTCGGCGTTTCTTTCCAGCTTGAATTTTACCGCACCGCTTCCGTCGTCATCCTGAATTTTGATGTTTGCGTTGTTCACTGTGGAGGAACCGTCAACCGCCAGTGCCTTTTGGCCGGCCGCGTTTACAAGCATGTAGGTTCCGTCCGGCTGCTGTTCAAATCGCCATTTCTGGCTTTCAAGTGCAAGAAAGTGGGTTTGTACGACATTGGCGCCGTCCTCAGCCACATCGAGATACATACCGCTGTTTTTGTTTTTGATGTAGTAGGTGTCGCCGTCAATCGATGTGGGCGTATGCTGCGGGTCGAACGCGGAATAATCGTCTATCGGTGATTCAAAAAACCATTCCTCGTTCCAGTTGGCGTTATATGTATTCTGGACGATTCTCCCACCATTCGATTGGCTCGCGTTCTGCACAGCAAGGACTTTTGTAAAGTCACTGCATTGGGAAGCGATTTTGTAGCTTCCCAGCTCCGAAACCTTTTCAATTGTAAACAGGGTGCTGCCTGCGGCTGTTGACTGAGGACGCAAATCCGCGTATGTACCGTCCGTATTGTTGGCGGGGGTAATGGCAATTACCATCGGCGTTTCGCCTGCAAGCGATACAAGCGCATATTTCCCGTCACCGTCAGGGTCGCTCAGAACCCACTTTTGATTTGCGTTTCCGGTATAGGCAGCTTGAATAATAGACGCTCCCGCCTGTGTGCCGCTACCTGAAACCGTCATATATTTTCCGCTGCTCCTGGCCCTGATAAAATACGTCCGGCCCTCAAGCGGTTTTTCCGGGTCGGTATAGCCGTATGGCCGATAGCTGTCGCCTGGTTCTCCGCTGTTGGAATTTTCCTGTACCGCACCCATAGAGACAACGGCGGACAGAATAAGAGCAACAGATAATAGAACCGTAATTGCTGTTTTCCAAATGTTTTTTGCCTTCAACATATTTTCCTCCTTTACCTCGTCCAAACGTTTCCGCGAAAATAAAGCAGGGATTAAAACACTGGAGCCACCCCTTTCATATTTAAAACTTGTTATGTTTTACCCGATTCCAATTATAGACATTTTTATCCCAGAATACAGCAAATAGAATAAAAATATGTCTATTTATATTAAAAATTTATTAAATATGTGAAAGCAAATCACATGTTAAATTCTCGTAAACAACGCTGCATTAAATATGCAATTTAAACAAGCTTGATTTTCATAATTTTACAGCGAATCGGCCCGTTACTTTCCCCTTGGGCGACCATACTAAAGGATGGAGGCGATTATTTTGCAACTGTTTACAGCCGTTTACTATGAGCCGCAGAGCCTGGAATATCCGCTTGGGAAAATGCTGCGGGAAAAATATAAAGATTTGCCATGGATTCCGATTGAAAGCCATAACCGCATTGAAGAAATGACAAAGAAAAAGAACAGCGATTTTCCTGAAATGAAACGCTTTTTAATCATTGGCACGCGGAAAACGCACAAATATTCCGATAATTTTAAGGTGTCGGACTATTTGGTGCCGTTTACATCGAGTGGATGCACCGCCATGTGCCTGTACTGCTATTTGGTTTGCAACTACAACAAATGTGCGTACCTTCGCCTTTTTGTAAACCGGGAGCAGATGCTGGAGCGCCTGATAAAATTTTCATATAAAAGCGAAGAGGAAAAGGTATTCGAGGTCGGCAGCAACAGCGACCTGATATTGGAAAATACGATTACTGGAAACCTGGAGTGGCTGATTCCTGAATTTGCGGAAAAGGGGCGCGGAAAGATTACGTTTCCAACAAAATTTGACATGGTTGGGCCGCTTTTATCGCTCGACCACCGCGGAAAGACAATTTTCCGTATGAGCGTCAACCCAGAAAAAATCATCCAGAGAATCGAGCTTGGCACATCCCCGCTCGAAAAACGCATTGACGCGCTCAATCAAATGTGCGAGGCGGGCTATCCCTGCGGTATATTGATTGCGCCGGTCGTGCTGGCCGAGGATTGGGAAACGCTCTACAGCGGGCTTCTTGACACGCTGCACAGCCGCCTTTCCGAAAAGGTAAAAAGCCGTTTATTTATTGAAATTATTTTTATGACCTACAGCTATGTGCACCGTGCCATCAACAGTGAGGCGTTCCCAAGCGCTGTGGAGCTTTACGACCCGCAGCTGATGACAGGCCGTGGGCGCGGCAGGTATACCTACCGCAGTGAGCCGCGCGCGGCTGCGGAGCTGATGCTGCGTGAACAGATAAAGGAAAAGCTTCCCCAGGCCCAGATTCTTTATGTCTGCTAACCAATTCGGACATCCTGCCCGCCGTCTCTTTCTTGTGTTCCTGGGCTAAAACGGTATAAATACAGAAAAAATAAAAGCGTACGGATTTTAGCCCGTACGCTTTTTATATGAATTTATTACGGCAGGGCATTGCCCGCTGCGCGGTAAATTTCGTACCATTGTTCCCTGGTGAGCGTGATATCGGCACCCTTGCAGATATCGGTAAAACGGTTTGCATTTGTTGTGCCTGTGACAACCTGCATGTTCGCCGGGTGGCGGAGTATCCACGCGACAGCGACCGCGCTGTCTGTAACGCCGTATTCCGACGCTATCCGGCTGATACAGTCGTTTAATTCCGGGAATTTGTCATGGTTTAAGAAGACGCCCTCAAAAAATCCATACTGAAACGGCGACCACGCCTGTATGGTGATATCGTTTAAACGGCAGTATTCCAGAACTGAGCCGTCGTGCATGATGGACGGGGGATTCTGCATATTGACGTTGAAGCCGCTGTCAATCATGCCTGTGACCTTAACGCTCAGCTGGAGCTGGTTGACAAGCAGCGGCTGCTTTACATATTTTTTCAGAAGCTCTATCTGCATGGGGTTCTGGTTGCTCACACCAAAGTGGCGTACCTTGCCCTCGCTGTAAAGCTTGTCGAATGCTTCGGCTACCTCTTCGGGTTCCATCAGCGTATCCGGCCTATGCAGTAAAAGGATATCCACATAATCGGTTTGCAGCCGCTTGAGGCTGCCCTCCACCGATTCGATTATATGCTCTTTTGAAAAGTCATAATAGCCGCCGCGAATCCCGCATTTTGTTTGAAGGATGATTTTCTCACGCGCTTCCGGGTGCAGCCTGAGCGCCTTGCCGAATACCTCTTCCGATAGCCCGCCGCCGTATATGTCGGCATGGTCGAAGAAGTTTACGTTGCACAGGGCAGCTGTGAAGATAAGCTGCTCAACCTCCTTGACGGGCATTTTATCGATGCGCATACAGCCCATCACGACGGACGAGCATTCAAGCAGGCCGCCGACCTTAATATTTTTCATGGAATCGCCTCCGATTTTATTTTGTGTTAATGTTGATAAATTCAGCCTTGAGCTTAGAATACATGATTTTCTGGCTGCTGTAAAGGCCATAGTAGCCAGACAGCATGTAGCTGACGGCGCAAGCGACCGCAAAGAGCACCATACCCTGTGCGCCGAACAGCTCGATGCTCAGGATAAACGAGGCAATCGGGCAGTTGACCACGCCGCAGAACAAAGCGACCAGGCCGACCGCCGCGGCAAAGCCGGAATCAAGCCCCAGCAGGCCGCCCGCAACGCAGCCGAACGTTGAGCCGATAAAGAGCGTGGGAACAATTTCGCCGCCCTTAAAGCCCGCGCCAATGGTAACGGCGGTAAAAACGATTTTCAGGAGGAACGCCTCGGGGCGCGCGGCGCCATCCAGTATGGCTCCATCAATTACGCTGATGCCGATACCGTTATAGTCGCGCGTACCGACGAGCAGTGTTAACAATATAATGGCCGCGCCGCCTGCGATGATACGCAGGTATTGGTTTTTGAAAAATTTTTTTAAAAATTTTTCCGTCCCTTTCATGGCCAGGCAGAATAAAATAGATACGACCGCGCAAAGCGCGGCAAGGCCCGCCACGCGCAGGATGTTTTCAACCGAAAGGCCGGGAACGGTTTTTAAATTGAACCGGATGGGGGAAATACCGAACAGGATGGAAACGCCGTACGCCGTCAGGGAAGAAACAATGCACGGCACGATGCCGGAATAGTAGATTACGCCGACGCTGATGACCTCCATGGCAAACAGCGTCGCTGTAAGCGGGGTGCCGAAGAGGGAAGCGAATACGCCGCTCATACCGCACATAATAACCAGGTGCATATCCTTCTCGTCAAGATGAAGGATTTTGCCGACCTGCGAGCCGATGCTCCCGCCCAGTTGGAGCGCCGCGCCTTCGCGCCCGGCGGAGCCGCCGAACAGATGTGTAATGACAGTGCTGATAAAAATCAGCGGGGCAAGCAAAAGCGGTACGCCTTTGTCGGAGCGGATGGAATCAATAACATGGTTTGTACCGGTTTCATCCGGTATTTTGCTGATTTGATAGAGCAGCACAATAACCACTCCTCCAACGGGGAGCAGATACAGCAGCCAGCTGTTCCGTGTATTCAGGCCGGTCACAAGCTCAACGCTTTTATCAAAGGCAGAGCCGATGAGCCCGCCCACAGCGCCTGTAAGGAACGCAATCAGTACCCATTTGCAAAAGGTGACGACGTAGCCGCAGGCAGAGGTCGCTTTTCTTATAAAATGTATTTTAAGCTTTGTTTTATTCAAAAAAATCACCGCATTAACCGCATAAAATAAAAAACAGTAAGATAATATTATTTTATCACGAATATAGGAGGTGTCAATTTCCACATCTTTATAATTGAAAGATTTTCACACTCATGGTAAGATAAATATATTAAAAAGCGGAGGCCTTCTATGAAAAACAAGACGCGCATCCTTTTTTCGCTTACGCTCGCCGTGCTGACGGCGGTCACCGCAATATGTCCGGGCAGCGCGGCTGCTCCAGCGGAAAACACGCAGCTGTCCGGCTACAGCGGCACGCTTGCTTCAGCCCGCACAAGAAAAGATATTGTGGAAAAATGGCTTGCTTACGATAAAGCAGATGCTGTTAAAATATTTGATGAAAATCCGTATGTAAATGCGCCGTATCGGACAGGAAAGCTGAATGCCGGATTCCTTAATCAGGCTGAGCTGTATTTTAATTACCTGAGGTACGCCGCGGGTTTGCCGGATGTCGCGCTCAGCGATACGCTTACTGACAAAGCACAGCACGGGGCGGTCCTGCTCGCGGCAAACGGCGAGCTGACCCACACGCCGTCAAAGCCTGCCGATATGAGCGATGCTTTTTACCAGCTTGGCGCTTCGAGCACAGCGACGAGTAATATTTCCATGCGCTATATATTCGACAGCCGGAAAATTTTGACCAGCTCCCTTCAGGGTTGTATTGATGACAGCAACAGTAAGGAAAATATGCTGGTGGTCGGGCACAGGCAGTGGATGCTCAACCCAAAGCTTTTATACACAGGATTTGGTTATGCGCGCAATGCGGAGGGCTACGACTTCGCTGTGACGCAAATTACGGATAAAAGCGCGGCGGACGCCGACTATTCCTTTATTTCCTGGCCCGCGCAGGGGGAGTTTCCGAACAATATCATTACTTCCGGCACACCATGGTCGGTTACGCTCAATCCTCAGAAATTTCAAAACCCTGAGCTTGAAAAAATTACGGTAAAGGTAACGCGTTTATCGGACGGTATGGTTTGGAACCTGACCAATCAAGACCATACGGACCGTCCCGACAGGCAGGAGCCGTATCTCAACGTGACACAGCGTGGGCTGGGCGCAGGCAACTGTATCGTTTTCCATCTGGGTACGGAAAGCTTTCAAACGGATACGTACAGCGATAATTTTACCGTAGAGATAACGGGGTTAAAAACAAAAAACGGTTCGGATGCGTCACTTTCCTACGCAACGCATATTTTTGATTTTCAAAAAGCCCTTGCCGCGGTACAAAATGGCGGGGAGAAGGGCGACGTCAACGGCGATTGGGCGATTAACACGGCGGACGTTTTGCTAATCCAAAGGTATTTGGCCGAGGCGGTGACGCTCAATGAAAAACAGAAGGAGCTTGCTGACGTAAACGGCGATGGGACGGTGTCGGTAGCTGATGTGCTGCTGATTCAGCGCTACCTTGCGCATGCTATTGCCGGGTTTGATTAAATATCGATGCGTAGATGCATATAAGAAACCGCCGCGTACTAGTTTAGTTTCAGTACGCAGCGGTTGTTTTTTGTATTCTTTAATCAATCCGGAGCAAATCGCGTATGCATTCGCCGGCAATCATCAGCCCGCCGACGGATGGGACAAAAGAAACGCTTCCAGGCGTCTGCCTGCGTGCGCCGCCTGCGTTATCTTCCTTCGTCTGGAACAGGGGTTTAATCGGCTCCTCAGTGGAACAGAGGACTTTTAAATGTGTAATCCCTTCCTTGCGAAGCTCTCTTCGCATGACACGCGCAAGCGGGCATACAGTTGTTTTTGAGAGGTCTGTGACAGACAGCTTTTCCGGATGCAGCTTATTGCCTGTGCCCATACTGCTGATGATGGGGATATGAAGCCCTACAGCTGTTTTTATCAGGATAAGCTTTGAGGAAACCGTATCGATTGCGTCTATGATATAATCATAGGAAGATAAATCAAAATCCCGCGCGTTTTCCGCTGTGTAAAAGACGGCGTGCGTTTCCACCTGCGCGTGAGGGTTGATGGAAAGGATGCGTTCTTTCATGGCATCAACCTTATAGCTTCCAACCGTCTGCTGTGTGGCAATAATCTGGCGGTTGATATTGCTCTGCGCGACCGTGTCGCTGTCAAACAGGATGAGCGTGCCGACGCCGCAGCGGCAAAGCGACTCGCATACAAAGGAACCGACCCCGCCGACGCCAAACACAGCGACGCGCGCACGGCTGAGCCTGTCTACGCCTTCTTTTCCCAAAAGCATTGCAGTTCTTGAAAAATCACACATGAAATCACCTTTCCGCTGTGTTATACCCGCTGATTCTATCATGAACAGGCCTTCTTTTCAACAGTTTTTGCGACAATTTAGGCGGGTTTTATGCCATAAAATAGATTTGACAGCAAAATGGGAGTGTGTTAGAATGGCTAAGCATAGAAGCGGTGAGAGGAGGTCCCGAAATGGCACAGGAAAGCTTAAAAACAATTGCGCAAAATAAAAAGGCACGCCACGACTATTTTATTGAGGAAAGTTTTGAAGCCGGAATAGAGCTGAGCGGGACTGAAGTAAAGTCACTGCGTCAGGGCAGAGTGAACCTGAAGGACACGTGGTGCTCAGTCGTGGACGGGGAAATTTTCGTCAACGGCATGCATATCAGTCCATATGAGCAGGGGAACATCTTTAACCGCGACCCATCGCGTGTGCGCAGGCTTTTAATGCACAAAAGGGAGATTATGCGCCTGTTTGGGCTTGTAAAGCAGGACGGCTATGCGCTTATTCCCGTATCGCTGTATTTTAAAGGCTCCCGCGTTAAGATGCAGGTTGGGCTGTGCAAGGGCAAAAAGCTCTACGACAAGCGCGCGGATATGGCACAGAAGGATGCCAAACGCCAGATGGAGCGTGCAATGAAGGAGCAGAACCGGTAAACAATATTTTTTATTTGGGGATGTAAAGGTTTCGACGGGGACCACAAGCCCTGGTAAGCGAGCAGCGGTGCGGAACCGCTATAAAATCCGCAAATTTAAAAATTAAACAACAACAATAAAGTTGCTTACGCAGCTGCTTAATTAGCAGCTGCCGTTCTTGCCGGAAGTACCGCGGTCCGGATAAGAGCGTCGATTAGCGGTGCACGTGAACCGGAGAGTGCCTTGTATCCGGTCATGAATTTAAGGTTACCGATTCACTGAGCCTGCTGCAGGGCGCTGTGAAAAGGGAATTATAATACAGCAGCTACGCTCGTAGAAAGCCACGGTAAATGATTCTCGGACAGGGGTTCGATTCCCCTCATCTCCACCAGAATAAAGCACCCCCGCCGGGAGACGGCGGGGGTGCTTTATAGATGGACATTACACGAACACCTACTATTTTAAAGGCGGCTTTGCCGTACTGGTGTGGCTGTAAGGTCAAATAGAAAAGAGCGGTGAAGGTTGCTTGTTCAAGCTTTGATAAAAAACATGCCCTGCCATAATGGCAGGGCATGTTTTTTATATACCGTAATGACCAATGCGGAGCAGTAGGTGCGCTTGATATAAAAATAATCAAAGAAGAAATAAATCATTTGCTGTTTCATAAAACGTACAGTAAGTCAAAAGTCATTGACAATATAGAACAAACGTTCTAAAATGTTTTTAAACTTCCTGCAGAAATATTCCTTAAATAAGCGCGCGCTATTATAAAAGCTGTTGGATTTATGGGGATTTCTGTATGAAAAGTTTATCCTTTGACAGATAGCTCTCAAGAGGGGGGGGAAGTTAAAAGGATGGTTAGGGCTAACAGCAATGGAATTATGTGTGGAGGGATTATAATGACGGCAAAAGAGTTATCTCAATACAAAAGCGCAAAAGCAGAATTAACCGGAATACGGAGGGAAATGCAAAATATGCCGGATCAGATAGAGGTCATGGATACAGTTACCTCCTCATCCTCGGAATATCCTTATACGGAACATTTGCTTACGGTGCGCGGGACAATGGCAAACCTTGAAAAGGAGCGGCTAAAAAAACGCGCCGAGCGTTTGGAAAAACTCGTTTCTGATGTCGAGCTTTTTTTGGACAAGATTGAGGATGCAAATATTCTCCGTGTAATGAAGCTGCATTATGTTGAAGGGTTTCAATGGGGAGAAGTCGCGATGGAGATGGGCATCAGCCGTTCTGGAGAATCTTACAGAAAAAAAGCCGAACGATTTTTAAAAAAATTTTCTGATGCGTCCTGAATGTCCTGCATGTCCTTTTTAGACCTGCTAGAATTATAATCAGAGATCGTACAGAAAAGCTTCTGGACTTTGCGGTAACCGCAAAGCTGATACACTTAATTTATTTACACACGAAGGTACGGCAGCCCACTCAGAATGATCCCGCATTCTGAAGGCGGAAAGTACCAAGCGCGCAACTGAAAGACGGCTTTAAATAGCGGCGGGACGTCTAAGCAGAGCGCGAATAAATAAAGTGTTTTCTCTTTTTGTTAAGATCTCTAAAATAAAGGCTGCAATTCCTGCGATTGGTCTTACTCTTAAACAATTGTGTGCACCCTTTTGGAGCACTCGCCAATTTAGCGTAAACACAAGCTTAGCTTTTTATAACGCTGTATCAGGAGGCGGCTTTTATTACGGACAGGCAAAAGCAAGGGGATTTATGTCGGATTTCGATGGAAGTATTCAGTTGATCAGCCTTTTCTGAAAGCCTGTTAAGAATCTGCCGCAAAATTAGGTGTGCTCATATTTGAATGATTTGCGGCAGCAAAGCAGGACTGTGGCAACGCTCAAACACAATTCAACAGTTATTAGTTGATGGTTGATACCTGGTTGACTTACGTCAAAATCTACCGTACCGAATACGCCGTGGCTATCAGCGGGATTTACGGCTGGCGAAATTTCTGTAACATCATTGCCGGCACTTCGACGAACCTTGCTGTCGGGCGTATAAACAGTTCTCGGAGGTGGAAAATCATTGCTCAGCGCTTTAAAGACATATCTGGAATCGCGGGGATATGAGAACGTATCCTACGAACTGATGCCGGATATATCACAGCGGGTGCAGGCTGTCAATCTCGTAAAATTGGACCATATTGTCGATGAGATTAATGACGGGACAGGCACCCAATTTATCCAGGTTCAATGCCGCGATATTAGCTATGAAGAGGCTTACAACGCATGTAAGGGAATTTTTACACTGCTTGACAGCGGCATGAATGAAGGTATTGTCCAACTGACGGACAAGGTTTTTTGTATTGCACGCCCGCAGCGCGGTCCTTTACTTTTGGAACGCGGGGACGGATTTGTTACGATTTACTGCGAAATTGCCCTTTGGGGCAAAAATTGAAAGGAGATTTTAAATATGGGAAAGAAATATCTGAGAGGTTTTGCAAACTGTGGCTATGCACAGGTAGAGGAAGATACGGTAACAGCATATAAGGTAGGCGAGGTCACAAAGCTTGCCGGCGCCAAGAGCTGCGCTCCGACCGACAACAAGACGGAGTATACGATTTATGCGGACGACGAAATCTATGATAACGGCTCCGAGTGGAAGGACTCTACGCTTGTGATTACCCTTCAGGAGGCTGACGCAAAGGACATCGCGTCTCTTACTGGAGCGGCCTTCGACGAATCGACCGGTGAGCTTAAAGAAGGCTCGCGCGACAACGCGCCCCTTGTTGCGTTCACATTTTCTGCGCTGAGAAGCGACTTCGGATACCGTATGTTCCGTTATCCTTCCTGCCGCTGCACAGGCTATAAGATTACCCACAATACAAAGGGTGAAACGACAGAGGCACAGGCTTATGAGCTGACCTTCAAATGCTCCCCGCGTAAAATTGACCATATTATCAGAGAAACAAAGGATGTCGAGCAGGGCACGCCGCTGACCTGGATTGAGACGATTCCTTCTTTGCCTGAAACACCCGCGGAGGGTTAATCAATGTTTGGAAGAGATAAAAGCGTCAAAATGAGCGCGCCGAAAAGCTACATTTTATACGGCGTGAAAATCCGCAAACTGCCGGTTGGAAAATATGTGCAGGTAATGGAAGCGGTCAATAATCTTCCCGCCATACTGCTGGACGATATTTTTCCTGATACGTCTGACTTTGGTACGCTTATCGCACAGCTGAACGTAATGAAACGCGATGAGTTCCTTGATATCTTTGGCAAAATTTTAAGCGTTGCGCCAAAGCGGTTTTGTATGCTTTTATCCGATTTGCTGGAAATTCCTCAGGAATGGCTGCTTGACCCGGAATGTGAGAATGCGCTGAGCCTCAAGGAATTGGCGGAAGTCGTTCAGGCATTTGTTGAACTCAACGATTTAACGGATTTTTTCGTAATCGTGCGCTCGATCAAACAGAGGTTGAGCGCACGGACGAATACTGGCTCCAGCGCTGGTTAGCGGTTGCTCAAAGCATAGGTATAAGCAAACAGGAGCTTTTTGAGCAGTATTGTTATGATGAGTTTATTGCTATGATGGACGCCTACAATGAGATGCACAGCATCGATTCCGACAATGCCAGGGATGAGGAAGTTTACGCGGACGAGCTTTAAACGCAGCGCCTGATATTAAGGCTGTGATATAATTTCTGCGGAGCAATTCCGTGTATATATTTAATGCACGCATTAAAAATTGCCTTATTCGCCTTATTAGTGATTGTAGTCAAATTTTATTTATACCATTGGGTTTTTGAATATATACGCTTGTTTTTAATATTGAATTATGGTAAAATTTTGCTGAGGTGAATGCGGTATGATTTGTAAAAAATGCGGTGCTCAAATTGAGGACAACAGCGTATTCTGTAAGGAATGTGGGGAACGGTTGGAAGAACAGCAGAAAGAACCGATGCCTAAAAAGAAAAAGCGTATCATTATAATTTCGGCTGCGGCGGCAGTTCTGATTATCGCGGGGATTGTATTCGGCGTGCTGTATACAAATTACGTGAAGGAACAGGAAAAAGAAGTTTTTTCGGAGGTCGCTCTCTATGAGCAGGAAGGAGAAAATTACTTTCTTTTAACAACGGAGGCTTTTGCGGAAAAATTCAATTATTTCAGCGACGGAATTAAGCTGGGGGAAGCGGATACCGGCACTGTTGATGAGGATATCTATTTGCGGACATGGGATATCAATAAAGAATTATATATTACGCTTTCGTTTAATAGTCATATAGATTTAATGGATGCTGCGGCTATAAGTTGCTATGGTGACGATGTTTATCGGAAAAACCTCCCAACAATTCTGCGCGTTTTCTGCCCCGGAATTTCAAATGATGAGATAAATAAATGCTTGGAAAGGGCGGATAAAACCAAAGTCGACAAGTATGATTTTTATAATTATGAAGATATTTCGGTTATTATCCAACGTTATAAAAGTCATGTTTTTATAACTGTCCTTCCACGAAAATAACAACTGTTGTTTGAAAAAAGCACCTGCCCGAAAGGCAGGTGCTTTTGTTATGCAATTTTTTTAAGAAAGGGATGATAAATTTGCCGGAAGAACGTAATACTGGCAGGCTGGTCGCTGAGCTTGTGCTCGATACCAGCAAGGCGCGGAAAGAAGCGGAAGCTGTCAAAAAAATACTTGATTCTGATAATATAGGTGCCGGAATCGATATTTTTACTACCGCGCTGAGGACATTTGACCAGGTTTCTCCCGATGTGATTGGTAACATATCGGATATCATCACACAGATTGAGGCAGTCAAACAAGCATTTCAAAGCGGCGCGAATCCCGCGCTGATGTGGGGCAACGTCATCGCGGCGGGAGCAGGCGCTGCATTTACGCTCATTTTTTCTTTGATAGAGCAAATGAAGCAAAAGCAGGAGGAAGCGCGCCAAAAGGCTATACAGCTCACAGAAGAGTATGATCACACCAGAGAATCTTTACAGGAACTTACCCGTGAATACACAAGCCTGAAGCAAACGCTTGATTCAGGAGGACTTTCTTATGACGAGGAAATCGAAGCAAAGAAGGAACTTCTTGCAATACAGGAAAAATTAGTCGAGATGTTTGGAAGTGAGGCAAACGGATTAGATCTTGTAAATGGCAAGCTTGAAGATCAGACAGATCAAATTGAAAAATTATCAGTAGCGCAGGCGAAAAAATATCTACAAGATACTTTTAAGTCCGGTCAAGATGCGGAAAAAGTACTTAATGAAGAGGTGTCGTATCATTTAGGTTCTTTGCAGGTTACTCCCTATATGACTGACTTTGAGAAAAATTTAGATAGAATCATGAAATCTGTTTCTACAGATTTCTATGACATAAATATAGGCGACAAGGATACCTTTTCCAGAGAGTTCCAGTTAAGAATTAATGCTGGTGATGCGGAAGATGTACTTAGAAGAGCATTTGAATTGGTTAAACAAGAAAGAGATAATGCTAAGAGCAACGGTGCATCTGATAGTGAAATCAAAAAATATGATGATATATTATTTGAAATTTTAAACAAAATCCAAGAAGCAACTTCAGACGAAATTCTAGAAAGTAAAAGGATTCAGAATAAAATAGAATATTCTGAAGAAGTTGTTGCAACCAGCGGCAATGATGCATTTCTCAGAAATATGGAAAACCAGTATAACTTGGTACACAATAATATTGGTGCGATGCAGGAACTTGCCTCCGCATACGAAACACTTTCAAGCGGACAAAAGTTGAGTACGGATTCCCTTATCGACCTATGCGACAGATACCCAGAGCTTACCGCTTATATTGAAGAAACGGGAGACGTCAGCTTCCAAAACGGTGAAATAATTGCTAATCTTCACCAAAAACAGAGAGACGCTGTAATCAGAGACCTGGAGCAGCAGAAGGCGGCGCTTGAGGAAAAAGAAACTCTGACGGATGAAGAGATTACGCTGCTGAAAAACGTGGAGGAAACGCTGATTGCTTATAAAGCAAGTGCCGCGGACTTACAAACGCTCGACCTCTCCGCGGTAAGCAGCGAGCTGTCAAATCTCGGCAGCGTGTATGCAACCCTGCATGATGGACAGGAACTCGACCTGAACACCGTGCTGCAAATGATAGATACCTATCCGGAATTTGCTCAGGCAATAGCGGACGGGTCGCTTTGCTTATCGGACCAGGAAGCTGTCGTAAGGTCCCTGTTTGAAACCAAAAAGAACGCGGCGCTGCAGAGCCTTGAATTAGATCGCCAAGATGTGATTTCCAAGCGTAATGCGACAATGGAAACTATCCAATTGCTGCAGAAGCAGCTGGAAGCGTATAAGGCACTTTATGGCGGGGGAGCGTTTGGCGACATTTATGGGCCATTGGGAGAGGCACAGCAGAAATTTGAGGAAAGCTCGGAAAAGCTTAACAAAATCAATGCGCAGATTGCTGCCATAAAGGGCCTTAGCATCGATGATTATGCGTCTTCTTCCGGCGGTGCAAGAGAAACGGCGTCAGCCCCGGCCCGCAACGAAGCGCTGCAGCAGGAGCTTCAGCTTCTTGAACACAGAAAGTCCCTGAACCAGGTTTCCGCACAGGAAGAGGTCGCATGGCTTGAACGCATCAATTCCACGTACTCGAAAAATTCCGATGAACAGATGGACATGGAAAAACGCCTGTACAACGCGCGCAAAGCGCAGCAGGAGGCGGAAGAAAGGGCGGCTAAGGAAGCGCTTGACGCCGCAATCAAGGGGATTGAAAACAAAAAAGCGCTTGGTAAGCTTACGACCGAGGAAGAAATCAATCAGCTGCAGCGCATCCGGCAGACCTACCGGATGAACGCTGAAGACGCGATGAGCCTTGAAATCAAGCTGTATAACCTGAAAAAGAACCTGCAGAACGAGCAGACCGACAAGCTTGACAATATTGCGGACGGTGTAATCAAGGCGCTGGAAAACAAGTACGAGAGGCAAAAGGAGTCTGAGACAAAGCGGATTAACCAGTCGATAGACAGCTGGAAAAAATGGGAGAACGAAACTGTAACAGCCATCCAGGGGCAGATTGACGCGCTCGACGAGCTATCCAAGGCGCAGGAAAGTGAGGAACAGCGCCAGGAATATGAACAGAAAAGGCAAGCTGCCGCCCTGCAGCTCGCTTATGAAAAGGACGACTACAACCGCAAGCAGCTCCAAAAGGAGTTAAACCGCCTCGACAAGGAAGAAGCAAAGCGGTTGGAAGCAGAGGCGCGCGAGAAGCAGAAGGAAGAGCTTCAGAAGCAGATGGACAAGGTCAAGGAGGAATCCGAGAAACAGCAGGAGATGCTCAAAAAGCGGCAGGAGGCCCTGAATAAGCAGTATGAAAAGCTTACTTCCTCATTTGCACTCGAGCAGGAAGCGCAGAAGATTATCATGCAGCAAGGCATGAATGGCGTAATTAACCTGATTAATTCGTATGCTCCGGAATTCAATCTCGCCGGAAAGTCGCTCGCTGATAAGCTGTTTGAGGGTTTTAGGAGCCACAATTGGGATATCGACGCATATGCCGACTATATTCAAAAAGGAGTCAGCGCCGCATATGCAAAGGCTGCCGGCACCGCGGCAAAGGCAGCGGAGGAGTTTTGGAAGTCACGTATAGAATATGACCGCCAAACAGGGATGACGACAGCGCCGGTAAAAGCGCCGAAAATAAATCTGACGGTCAATTTCAACCAGCCGGTGGAAAGCCCGGTTGAGACCCAGCGCAGGCTGCAGAATGTGGCGCAGGAGCTTGCCCGCCAAATTATAAAATGAAAGAAGGAATAAGATGCAGGAATTGATTTATGTGCCGCCCGGCGGCTCTATTGTGGATTTATCGCGCTGCGCGGAATTTAAATTTCAGGAGCCATATTTGCTTTCTGAGATTTCCGGTATAAGCGGGATGGATTACTCGATGGTTACAAGCGAGGCCGCTGGTATAGACGGCGTAATCGTACATGGGCTTCATGTTCCAAGCAGGGAAATCCCCTGTACGGTATATGTCAAGGGCGATACACGGCAAAAAATGTATCAAAACAGGTTCGATTTGATTTCAAAGCTCGCCCCACAGCAAGAGCCGGGAGAGCTGCGATACCGAAACGACTATATTTCTGTGAAAATCAAAGCATACCCGACCTTGCCGGCGAATTTTACGGAACGAATCAACAGCTATAACAAATGCAGCGTTACCTTTAATGCGCCGGAACCGTATTGGGAAGCATTAGAAACTGAAAATGTGGGTATTGCATATCAGGAGAACATTGGCTTTAAATTCCCGCTGTGCTTTAACCCGTCGATTACCTTCGGTATGCAGAACAACACTGTTGAAATCTTGTACCAGGGTTCGGTTCCCGCACCAGTGCGTATTACCATAACGGGGGAAGCGCCCTCACCGCAGATTACGAACGAAACGACGGGCGAAACCATTTATGTAGAGAACCTGTCTTTAGAAGCAGACGAGAGCGTAACAATTTGGACGAAGAAAGGCGAGAAGAGCGTCAAGCTCCGGCGCGATAGCGAGATTACAGACGCGTTCCATCTTGTGGGCGTACGCTCTAAGTTCTGGTCGTTACAGCCGGGCAAGAACGTCATCACCTACAAATCCGCCGATGATTCCAAGCACGCGCGTGTGAACATCGAATGGACAAATCTTTATGCGGGGGTGTAATTATGGATTGGCCGGTCATTAAAATAATGGCGCCAGACAAGACTTTTTTAGGGGAAATAGACCTGTATACCTCCCTGCGCTTCAAACGTTCATGGCAGGGCATAGGCGATTTTGAGATACACATCGCTGCACAGGAATATAATCCCTCCCTGTTTGCCGCCGATAACCTCATAATGCTTGACGGGGATATTCACCGCGCCGGCATCATACGCAAGATGGATACGGCTGTAAGCAGCGCGGGATTGGAAATTGTCATACAGGGGCAGCATCTCGACGGTCTTTTGAGCCAGCGTATCGTGATTCCCTATGAGGGAGAAGCGAACGGCGGCTATTTCTGTGTGCCGAAGAAAGCATCGGTTTCAAGCGTTGTTAAACCAGTCCCTGCGGAAACCATCCTAAAAACGTTTGTCCGGGAGCAAATCCCATATGCAACGAGCGGAAGCGGTATCAATCCGCGCGGGATGTACCTCGATATGGAGTCGGATATGGGCCGCGGGATGAAGACGGTGTGGATGAGCCGATATGACCCGCTCGATGAGGTGCTGCAAAGCGTCTGCGAGTATACGGACATGGGGTACGGGATTGCGATGTGTTTTGAAGAATACGGTTCGGCCTATTATGTGTTTGACGTCATAGAGGGCGTTGACCGGACAGAAGGGCAAAATGAAAACTCACGCGTCATTATGTCTTTGGAATTTGAGAGCATCGCCGATATTCAATATACGATGGATACTACGTCCTACCGCAACGTGGCCTACGCCGGCGGCGCGGGTGAAGACTATAACCGTACAGTTCTGGCGGTTACGAATGAGAAGGCAATGCCGAGCGGCTACCAAAGGAAGGAGACCTTTGTAGACTGCGGTTCTCTCGACATAACTGAGACCGACACGGCGCTGTCCCTTACGGAAGAGGGCAAGCACATGCTTGAGGAATACAAAAGGGCGGAAAGCATGACCGCAAGCATATCTTCCGCCAGCCCTTTTAAATACCGCGAGCATTATGATTTGGGCGACCTTGTGACAATTTATGTCCCAGAGCTTGGAATTGCCCAGGATATGCGCGTAACAGAGGCAGAGGAATGCTTTGAACCGAACGGCATATCCTTAAATATTACATTCGGTACGGCACAGCCGCATATCGGACGGGCGATCCGCGCGCTGCAGCCAAAAATCAGATAGGAGGAATTTAAATATGGCAGAAAAATCAAGATTTTTTGACAGTATCGACGGCGACGAAAGGGTGTACAGCGCGGATGAATTCGCAGAGGTACTCCGCACTTTTTTTTCTACGGGTATTATTAAAAATGAAAAAACAAATTCTACGGCAGAAGACTCGCTGAAGGTTACAAAAGGCACAACGGGGACGATGGTGGTCGCAGCGGGTTACGCGATAATCGATGGGTATTGGTACCACAACGACAGCAGCCTAACCGTAAATATCCCAGTTTCGCCGGCAGTACCCCGAAAGGATTTAATTGTTTTGCGGCGCGATACCGTGAATAAGAAAATTGCCGTTACATACCTGATGGGCTCAGCTAATTCAGAACCTACGCCCAAAAGCAATGACATAACGCTTGCGTACGTGTATGTTGCCCCAGGCGGAAACCAGGTCATTGAATATTCAGACAAGCGCACAAAGTACTGTCAGGCGCTATATACGTTAAATTTGAGTGAATTTATTACGGAATTTAATAAGACGCTAGATGGTTTTAAAGCGGACGCCCGAGTTGCTCTCGGAAGCTTTGGCGCGGATGAAGCGGCGCATTTAACAGACCATCTGGAAGATGAACCATTGGCATCGCGTATATTTCAAATTATGCTCGATAAAGATGGTGCTGGCTCAAAGCTTGACTCGGACCTGCTCGACGGAAAACAGGGCTCGTATTATCTCGATTACAGCAACCTGACGAACAAGCCGTCCGTCCACCAGATACTCAGCGGTACGTCGGCGCCCGCCGCGTCCCTCGGCAGCAACGGCGACATCTACGTAATGTACGAGGGGTGAGCATATGGCTGATATTCAAAGCACCTACAGTATGTCGACCACACCGGTCATCAAGCATACCGTTTCGTATGAAACCAAGCGGTCCGGAAGCACGGTGTACTACCGTTTTAAAATTTCAACGGCGCCAATTAGCGGCGGCTCTTATTTTGGCTATAACCTCGTCTGCTCTGTTACACTGAACGGTAAATCGGTTGCAACTGACGCGGAGCTGAAGCCCGCTTCGCCGAGCACTTGGACCTCGGCGCGCGTGAAATACCTGCCGTCGAGCACGGGCTGGTATTCGGTGGCGGGTGTTACCTCCGCCGCTACGCTGCCCGCAAAAATTACCTTTGCGAGCACGCAGACGTCCGGCTCCGCGTCAAGCGGGAGCTGTACTGTCGATGTCCCCGCGGGTTCCGCCCCGGCGGCGCCGGTGATTGAGCTTTCAAATACGGCCGCGCTGCCAGAGGCGGCGGTCAAGATTGGCGTGTCCGGCGGCTCATGGGGAGACAGCGGGGCCGGCAAATATAACTACCAGTACAGCACGGATAACAGTAAATGGACAACGTTTTATACCGGCACGGCAAAGTCGCAGAGCTTTCTGCCCTCCTCTTACGGGGGAAAGGCGGGAAGCGCCTTTTATTTCCGGGTCCAGGCGGTAAACGCGCGCGGGTTGTCGGTATATACCAAAACGGCGACCCTGCGCGTTTTATCGCCGCCGCCGGCTGAAACGGGAAAGGCGCGCGTCAAGGTAAACGGCGCGTGGAAGCAGGGGACGGCATATGTCAAAGTAAACGGTACCTGGAAAAAAGCGAAAAAAGTATGCGTCAAGACAAACGGCGCATGGAAGGATGGTGTATAAATGGAAGCGAGAATGATAGAAATGGCCGTGTCACCAGATGAAAGCGGGAATAAGCTGACGGCACAACAGGCCACGCTTGGCTATGCCGGAGAGCATCTGGCGACGCAGCTTCAATTTAAATTTCCAAAAACATGGTCGGAAAACGATAGCCTGAGGTTCTATGTAAGCCTCCTGGCGGCAAATGGTAAGGCATATAAGACAGAGCTTCAGGAATGGCCGGTAACTGTCCTGCTGCCCGCGGCAGTCACGTATGAAGGGAGCTTATATATCCAGGTCGTTGCGGTTCCTGTAGACGATGAAGCGCTTGAGGTAAAGAAATCCTCCTGCTTTAAAGGGACGATTGAAAAGAGCCTCGGCGGGGTTCAGAGCCTTCCTGAGGATGCGGCGGCTGGCCTTTTGGAGCAGAGCCTCAAGGACTTTTATGCCGCGATGCAGAAACTCGACGAAACCGCAAAATCACTGCCGTATATTGGAGATAACGGCAATTGGTACGTATATAATCCGGATTTGAACACGTATGAGGACACACAAAAATCAGCCTTACCGGAAAGCTTTGCTACCCTTGACCAGCAGTACGCGGGTACAGCCGTCATATCCACAGTAAACACCTTCAAGATGGATGAGAAACAGGTTCTACCGGGCTCGAAGGTAATCCTGACCATGACAGACGGCTCAAATGCTGCGAGATTTATCAGGACAGACGGCAATCCCCTTTATTACTACGGGACAGACAAGGTTGTGGAGGCGCTGGGATTCGATGTGCCTATCGAGGTTGCCGCTGAAGATTTGATTGCCGGTATTAGGGTTTACAGCGGCGGGGCGTATACAATCAAGTACCAGACCGCGCCGTCGAAGGTGTTTTTCGATTATGCTGACGGCGCTGCAGAAAACGCTGCGGACGCTGCCGCGGAAATAGCGAGGCGTGAGCTGGCAGAGCAATATGGGCCGTACTGGAACAACCAGGTGGCCGGGAAGGCAAGCGGGGCAACTGCGGAAATTTCCGGTGCTGCTGCGGGTACAGTGATTAAAAGCCTGATTATATCAGGCGGTACATCTGTTGGGGCCGGTGCTGCAGAGGGCCAAGCGGACGCATACCCTGCCGCGCCCTCGAAGGTATATATGTGCGGGACAAACCTGTTGAAATTAAAACAGGACACACGCACGGCAGGCGGGCTAACCATGTCCTGTGATGGAGATTTGATAGCAATTGGCGGTAAATGTACAGGAACAAACCTTTATGTCCTTGAAAAGCTTACGCGGTTCGATGTTCCGTTTACTCTCCACGTTCAGGTGCTTACCGGAAGTGCTACCGGTGCTGGAATGTATTTTACATCTAATGCATTAGTTGGGTTTAAAACGCAGACAAGGTATTTCCCAAATGGAATTACAAACTGGAAAGGCTCCCCCCGATGGATTACAGACAGCACCGTATTCACCGACGACTTTACCTGCCGTATTTGGGCGACGCCGGGCAATACGCCGGATATGCCGTATGAGCCATACCGTGAGCAGGAAATATTGCTGCCTGAGGGCCTTTCCCTCTATGGTACGCCGGATGGCTTCCGGGATACCTATGACGTCGTTTCGGGTTTGCTCACAAGCCGCTGCACGAAGCTCCTGCTTGCCAGCGGATGGTTTTTTTCCTACAGCACAGAGGGTGAGACAGTCACGTGGATTACAAATCAGTATTATACGGAAAGAAAGCAGTATTACCTTGTGCATGACGGTACCGTAACGACGCACACGACCGATTGGCAGGGTAAAATCAGTATGACTGTCAATAAATCTGACGTTGGAATCAACGCGGAGGACACGTTGGAAAGCGCTACGCGAAAGGCTAGGGAATATTTTGCAAGCTCATACGCAATCTTACCGCTGAAGCAGCCGGCAACTGAACAGCTTATGCCTGCTTCGGTGTGCCTGCCCTCGGGCAATGCTACGGTGCTCGCGGACCAGGGGGACACCGAGGCTGTCTTCTGCCGCGATATAAACGGGGCTTATCTCGATTTGCTGGAGTATACCACGTCGCTGGAAGCACGCATCGCGCAGCTTGAAAGCGGCGTATAAATTGGAAAGACCCTCTCAAAAAACAAATGAAACCCGCGCATAGCGGCTGAAACGAAGAAAGGATAATACCCGATGACAAAGAAAATCTATTTATCACCGAGCAACCAGAACGGGAACAAGTACGCGGCTGGAAACACAAACGAGATGGAACAGTGCAATAAGATAGCTGCTGCGGCGGAAACCGCCCTGAAACGGTGCGGGTTCAGCGTGAAGCGCGCCACAAAAGGGCAGAACATGAGCGTAAGCATCAACGAATCGAACGCATGGGGCGCTGACCTGCATGTACCCATTCATACAAACGCCTGTAACGGCAAGATTACAGGCGGTACGTTAATCATGGTCTACAGCAACAGCGGGGAGAACGCGAAAGCGGCAAAGGCAATCAAGGCGGCGCTTGACCCGATTACGCCCGGCCCGGATTATGCGGTGCAGGCCAATTCAGGACTTGCGGAACTCAGTCAGACAAAAGCAATCGCTGTATACTGCGAGTGTGAATTCCACGACACCAAAACCGGCGCGGAATTTATCATCAATAACACAACCAAAATCGGTGAGGCAATCGTCAAAGGCATATGCAGCTATTACGGGGTGAAGTACATAGCAGCTTCAACAGGTACGGCGGCAAAGGCGAAATACTATGTCCAGATTGGCGCGTATGCCGAAAAGAAGAATGCAGAGGCACAGGTGAAAGCGGCAAAAGCAAAGGGATTTGACGCGTTTATCAAGGAGCTGTAAGGCGGTGACGCGGTGTCGAATGAAATCATCATAGCGCTGCTGTCGCTTGTTGGTACTGTAATCGGTTCAGGGCTGGGCGTGATTGCGTCCAGCCGCCTGACGAATTACCGTATCCAGCAGCTTGAAAAAAAGGTGGAAAAGCACAATTCCGTGGTGGAGCGTATGGCTGTCGCGGAAAAGGAAATCCGGGTCGCCAATCACAGGATAGAAGATTTGGAAAGGAAGATGGAGCATGAATATTAACTGGAAGGTGAGGCTTAAAAGCGGCCCATACTGGGCAGGCTTGATTTCGCTTGTACTGACTTTGATTTACACGTTACTCAACATGGCGGGTATCGTACCGCAGTTTGAGCAGAAGCAGGTGATGGACATTGTTGTTATGCTGCTTCAGATTCTCGCGTTCATCGGCGTTGTGAGCGACCCGACGACAAAGGGGTTAAGCGACAGCGCTCAGGCGATGCGGTATAAGGAGCCAAAATAGAAAGTAAGTCTATAATACAATGAAAATCCCCCGGCCTAAAACCGGGGGATTTTTTGTTTATATTTACGATGTGCCATTAGGAACGGTGCTGCGCATGAAAACAACGATATATGTATTGCCAGCCGATGCTGTGACACGCTGCTGTTGCAATAAAAGCCCGCTTAAAGAGCGGTTCACTATTGCCGTGTTTTATTCAGACTGACGTTTTCCTGGTAAAACTATTTAATATCTTCAGAAGAAAACGCGAATGAAAATTTTGTGCTGCCGGTTAAGGCGCCATCCTTATAAGTGAATTCGAATTCTTTCCAATCTTTGTTTACTTCATAGGCGACATAACCAGAGAGCTTCTTTCCCGGTGCCAAATCTCCAGAAAACATGTCTTCATCCTCCGGATTTACAAGCAAAGCTGTAGACTTTATGCTTTTGTCATCAGCATAAGCCTCATAATAAAACATATTGACGTATTGGTCTTCATCCGACTTATTTTCAGCCTCTAAAAATAAAACAAGGTACTTTTTACCGTCTGCCGGCGTGGCCTTCATATACTCGTTTTGAACGATTTCATCATACACCTTTGCGCTTGTCAGCGTAATTTTCAAAGTATCAGACTGTACGTATTCTCCAATTGAAGCTGTTTTTGCAGCTTCCGTCGGCTTTTCCGTAGCTGGCTCGCTTTGGCTTTGGGAACTGGCGCTTCCTATGACAGTACTGCTGCCAGGCGCTCCACCTGTTGAGCATGACGCTGCCGACAAGAGCATGGCCGCAACCATTGCCACCAATAAAATTTTCTTCATAATGCTATCCTCCTGTTTGCGTTCTCCGCAATATTTGACAAAATACCGCAAAGCGTTTATAATAATATCTGGAGGATAGACGATTTTTTGTGTTTATATCCGGGCCGCTTCCGAGTGCAGTCGGTGGCGGCCGCTTTTATTTATGATAAAGCGTTTGTTAAATTGTAGGCCATTTTTAATTATAAGTCAAGACAATATTATAAGTCAAAGTAATATTAACGCATGTGCTTTTAAACGATGATTACACATATTTTTATCAATAACAAGGCCGGGACGATAGATATATTGTTCCGGCCTTATTTTCTTTAAAAATCCAATTTATATTTGTTGCCGGACATCAAATGTCAGGGTTTACCGTTGCAAAACGCGACAATTTAGAGTAATATAAAAATATAAACAATAGTTTTAGTACCAAAAAAAGGAGAGCGTGGGCTCACCGTTTATTGTGAAGGAATGTGCCGATATGTTTTTTAAAGGTTTCCAGGTGGATCCCCGCTATAGGGAACAGGTCGAGTTTGCCAGGCTGAAGCTGAATGTCCCGCGGCTTTTTTATCTTTCCCTCTTCACTGCCGTCTGGGAGCTTGTCATGATTGGCGCCAACATAATTGCGGGCGACTTTTATTTACAGGAAATTAAGGTTTATTATATGCTTGCCTATATCCTATACTGCCTGTTTAATCTGGTAACGGCGGCTATTTCCTACCATTACCGCAAAAGCTGTCCGCAGGATTACCAGTCAATCAAGCCGTTTCGTATGGTTTTAATTGCTTATGTGACCGTCTCGCTGGTTTGGGGACTGTATATCATCTATTTGGATCAGCAGATGTATAAGCAGGTAATTGCGTATCTTGTTCCGTTGATTGTTATCGCAAGTATACTGGAGGTCCGGCCAAAGCTGTTCTCCGTTATGAATATCTGCTCGCTGGCCGCGCTGCTGGCAATTCTGTATGCCACGCGCAACAATTTATCAATCTTTCTCGGAAATCTTGCCAATCTTGTAATCCTGGTATCCTTTATTATTGTAAGCAGTTTTTTAAAATACCGCACTTTTTGCGAAAATGAAATCAGTAAAATTGAGATTAGGCAGATGTCTTATGAGGATGCGCTGACAGGGCTTCAAAACAGGAGGAGCCTGCAAAGTTATTTGGAAAACAATTATATGAATCCGGAAAAAACAGCGGGACAACTAGGCGTTATGATGCTTGATATCGATTACTTTAAGAATTACAACGATTCCTACGGACATGTCAAGGGTGATTGGGTATTGGCCCGTATCGGCGAGCTATTGACATGCGCGGGGAAAAAATATGACGTCGCCCCATTCCGGTATGGTGGAGAGGAATTTATTATTTTCGCGGATGGTAAACCGCTTGAACAAACAAAAGAAATCGCCAATGACATCGCCCGGATGCTGCGGGAACTGAAAATTGAGTTCAGCGGCGGCATTGAAGGTATCGTTACCGCTTCAATCGGCGTGTGCTATACGGACTTTGCCGGCGGCGACGCGCGCGGTATATACCAGTATATCAACGCATCGGACGACGCCCTTTATTCCGCCAAGGAAAACGGCCGCAACCGGGTGGTGGTAAAAACGATGGCGTCCGTTATGGACGAGGCCGTGCAGACGAAAGCGTAATAGAAAGATAAACCACATCTGCTAACTGAATACCATCTTCATACATTGGATAGTCATAATTATCCGTGAAAAAGCCCTTGGTTTTATGAGAAATCCGAAAACCGTTTTTCAGATAAAACTGTATAATCCATGAGATGTCGCCTGTTCCTACAGGCATTGTCTTATATATGCGCCTGTAATGTGAACATATGCGGTTTAAAAGCAGCTCCATGAAATTCATTTTGCCGCTGTCTGCAATTTGAGTATCCTCCAAGCTTTATTTGTTTTATGAAATCACGATTATTTTTATTGATTAGAGCATGGATTTATATAGCGTTAGTTTGCCCGTCCGGAATTTCCTGACGGGCTTTTTGTATTCATCGCAGGCTGTCCGCGGCGAGCTTTTTAAGCTTATCCGCTGCAAGCAGTTTAACCGTACCGCGCGATAGGGAAACAAGCCCTTCCGACTGGAAGTACTTGAGCATCCGCGTAATGACCTCTCGCGCGCTGCCGAGCTGGCGCGCGATATCTTCATGCGTAAGCTTTAGCTCACCTGAAGCCTGCAGGGCGCCTTCTTCTGTTAAAAACGCCGCAAGCCTGCGGTCGAGGCTCTTGTTCATAACCTGGTCGAGCAGCCACATTACATCGGAAAAGCGCGATGCCATCAGCTCGTTCGTGTATTTAGCGACGGGAAGCGACGTGTCCATCAGCTCTTGGTATACGCGCGACGGGATAACGAGCAGGCGCGTGTCCTCCCATGCCTCAACAAGCAGCTCGAACTGGATGCTGCTCATAATACAGGAGGCTGAAAACAGGCAGATATCCAGTTCAAACAGCCGGTAGAGAGTGACTTCCCTGCCTTCATCGGAAACGGTAAATACACGGAGCTGCCCGTCAAGCACGAGAAGCAGGCCCACGCAGTCGTCGGAGCCGTTATGTATGACGGTTCCTTTTTTTAAGGTGCGTTCTGCGCAGGAGGACTTCAGCAGCATTTGCTGGCGGCTGCTGAGCTGGCTCCAAAACGGGAAAAGGTTGCCAAACGGTATCATCGCTTGTTCACTCCTAACGGCCTGGATGCCGCAACGTTGTATGTACATGCTGTTCGGGTATATCTGCACATATTATATAACAGGTTCCATGGTGTTTTCAATCGAAAGGCGGGAAATGTGACGTGGTTACAGAAGTTTTGGTGGAAACCGCATATTCTATTGGTAAAGACAAAGCAAGGGGGACTTTATTATGAATACAATATCCATTACAAACAAAAATTTCCACAAAGAAGTGCTTTCCGTAGACGAACCGGTGCTCGTAGACTTTTGGGCACCGTGGTGCGGGCCGTGCAAGATGTTCTCACCTGTACTCGAAAAGGTCGCGGAGGAAAACCGCGGGGAGGTAAAGGTCGCGAAAATCAATATTGACGAGGAACCGGAGCTTGCTGAGAGATATAATATTATGAGTATTCCGACGCTGCTCTTATTCAAAAGAGGCGAAGTCGTGTCCCAATCCACAGGGCTCAAGCCCCAGCACCAGGTGGAGGCAATGTTCAAATGAGTTTTTTGGGAATGTTAAAAGGGCGCGCGGAGCATCTGGATATCAATGAAATGGCTGTGAAGGCGCGCAAAGAGAACGGTGCGGTGCTGCTCGATGTACGCACCAGGGAGGAATACAAAAGCGGGCATATTGGTGGAAGCGTCAATTTGCCGCTTGACAATATCGAATCTGCGCATACTATTATCGATAAGAAGGATGCGCCAGTCTATGTATACTGCCACAGCGGGGCAAGGAGCAGCCGCGCCTGCGCGCGGCTGCTCACAATGGGGTATAAAGCGGCTGTGAATATCGGCGGAATCTGCTCATGGCGCGGTGAAATTGAAACAGGGGGAGAATAACATGAAGGTTGTCATTATCGGGGGAGTAGCGGGCGGCGCTACAGCCGCCGCGCGGCTGCGCAGGCTGGACGAACAGGCGGAAATCATTATATTGGAGCGCAGCGGGTACGTTTCCTATGCAAATTGCGGGCTGCCCTATTATATCGGCGGGGAAATCACCGACGAAAAGCAGCTGACCCTACAGACGCCGCAAAGCTTTTTCGCGCGTTTCCGAATTGACGTACGCGTTAAAAACGAAGCCCTTTCAATTGACAGGGAAAAGAAAACGGTGACGGTTAAGAACCTTGCGGATGAAAGCGTTTATGAAGAAGCGTATGACAAGCTGGTACTCTCCCCGGGCGCAAACGCTGTGAAGCCTAATATTCCAGGAATCGGCAGCGGCCGCGTTTTTACGCTGCGCACGGTAGAGGACACCATGCGCATCAAAGCATATACGGAAAACGAAAAGCCTGAAAGCGCCGTTATTGTAGGAGGAGGCTTTGTCGGGCTGGAAATGGCGGAAAACCTGACTAGCCTCGGCGTGAAGACGACAGTGGTAGAGAAGGACCGGCAGGTCATGGGGCAGCTCGATTACGATATGGCGTGCAGCGTACACGCGTACCTGAAGAAAAAGCAGGTGAACCTCTGCCTTAACACAGGTGTTTCCTCCCTTGAAGAAACGGACGGCGGCCTGCTCGTTACACTCGATAACGGGGAAGTGCTCGCGGCCTCCATGGCGGTTATTTCAATTGGCGTCGTACCCGATACGCACCTCGCGGGGGAGGCGGGACTTAAGCTGGGCGTAAAGGGTTCGATTGCTGTAAACAGCCGAATGCAGACGTCCGACCCTGATATTTATGCCGTAGGAGACGCGGTTGAAACCAACCATTTTATTACAGGAGAAAAGGCGCTTGTTCCGCTTGCGGGGCCTGCTAACAAGCAAGGGAGGATTGCCGCTGACAATATATGCGGCAGGGAAAGCTATTATCACGGCGCGCAGGGCTCCTCTGTCCTGAAGCTGTTCGACATGACAGCCGCCGCCACGGGGCTCAGTGAAAAAGCAGCGGCAGCCGCGGGGCTTTCCTATGACAAGGTGGTTACCTTTTCCGCCTCGCACGCGGCTTACTACCCCGGCGCGTCCAATATGACGATAAAAACTGTATTTGACAAGGAATCGGGTAAAATTCTCGGTGCGCAGATTGTCGGGTTCGACGGGGTAGATAAACGAATTGACGTAATTGCAGCCGCAATCCGCGCGGGTATGGCGGGGGAAGACCTTGAAGAGCTTGAGCTTGCCTACGCGCCCCCGTTTTCCTCGGCAAAAGACCCGGTCAACATGGCGGGTTATGTGATTGAAAACGTGCGCCATGGGCTGGTCAGGCAGTACCACTGGCACGATGTGAAGGATTTGCCGCGCGACGGAAGCGCGATTCTGCTCGACACGCGCACGCCGTCTGAATATGAAAGGAAGCACATCGAGGGAACAGTCAATATCTCGCTCGACGAGCTGCGAGGGCGAATTGGCGAGCTTGACAGGTCTAAGCCCGTTTATGTCAACTGCTTCAGCGGACTGCGCAGCTATATTGCGTGCCGCATTCTTTCGGGATATGGGTTTACCTGCTATAATCTGTCGGGCGGATTCCGGTTTTACGATATTGTAACGTCTGACGAGGGCTTCGATTCCCGTCCCAAACACGCGTGCGGAGTGGAAATCGGCGCAGCGGGCGAATAAGGCTTTGAGCCGTCCCGTTTGTAAGACAGGCGTATAGAAGGCATTTTCCGTCCGGTGGATTCACTTCCCCGGACGGCTGCTGTTTTATGAGATAATGTGCAAAAATCCGGCGGTTGGCCGGTGATTTCCGTTCCTTGTATCCATTTACATTTTATGTGCCCTGTGCTATGATAATTCAATACGGAACCGCATATTTGCAGATGGGAACGGAGCGTGACGGTATGGCTGGTTTGGTTACATTTGAAGACGTTTATAAAAGATACCGGATGGGAGAGGTGACAATCACCGCTGTCGACGGTATCTCTTTTCAAATAGAAGAGGGCGAGTTTGCCGTTGTGGTCGGCTCAAGCGGAGCGGGCAAAACGACGGTGCTCAATATTTTAGGCGGAATGGACCGATGCGACGCAGGGAAAATCATTGTCGGCGGGAAGGACATCAGCACATTCAAGCAAAAGGAGCTTGCCGCATACCGCAGGTACGACATCGGCTTTGTTTTCCAGTTCTATAACCTTGTGCCAAACCTGACGGCAAAGGAAAATGTAGAGCTTGCAACCCAAATTTGCAAGAACCCGCTCGACCCGGCCACAGCGCTTGCGAGCGTCGGGCTTGAGGAACGCATGGACAATTTTCCGTCCCAGCTTTCCGGCGGAGAACAGCAGCGTGTATCGATTGCAAGGGCGCTTGCAAAGCGCCCGAAGCTTCTGTTATGCGACGAGCCGACCGGCGCGCTCGACTACAGCACGGGCAAATCGATTTTAAAGCTGTTACAGACGACCTGCCGGCGTGACGGCATGACGGTCGTTTTGATTACGCATAACCAGGCGATTACGCCGATGGCCGACCATATCATCCGCATGAAAAGCGGAAAGGTCATCAGCAACGTACATAACGGACAGCCGAAATCGGTTGATGAAATCGAGTGGTAAGATGAAAAGGGAAACGGTGGAAAGGGGGAAGCCCGGTGACAAAAGCACTGCGTAAAAATACGCTGCGTGAGATAAGGAGCACAAAAGCGCGCTTTCTCTCAATCCTGGCAATTATCGGGCTGGGCGTCGGCTTTTTTGCTGGCGTCAAGGCTGCGAGCCCCGCCATGACAAAGACCTCCGACGAATATTATGTTGAACAGAATTTAATGGATTTCCGCCTGGTATCCACGGTTGGGTTCGACGACGGCGATTTGAAGGCCGTTGCGGATATCGACGGCGTGAAGCAGGTGGCGGCGGCGTACAGCGCCGACATTATCGTCAATACGGACGGCACGGGCAACGTCGTGCGGCTTTATTCCCTGCCGCAGAAGGACGGGGATAAACAGCCCATCAGCGAGCCGGTGCTCGTGGATGGGCGCCTGCCGGAGAAATCAGGGGAAATCGCCGTGGAAAGCCGTTCCTACGAGGGCGCTTTTAAAATTGGCGATACCATCCATATTGAAGCGAAAATCGACGACACAGACACAAAGGATATATTGAAGACGCTCGACTATAAGGTCGTGGGCCTTGTGCAGTCGCCGATGTACATCTCCTTTGAGCGCGGCACGACGACCATCGGGAACGGCAAGGTGTCACAGTATATGATGATACCTCCGCAGGATTTTTCCTATGAAAGGTATACCGATATTTACGCGACGACAAAATATTTGAGCGCCGATATTTCTTCTTTCAGCGATACATACAAGGACGGCGTGAACGATATATCGAAAAAGCTCAAAAGCTTAAGCGGCGAACGGCTGGAGGTATTCGACCAAAGCACGCTGGAGCAGGCAAGGCAGGAGCTTGAAAACGGCGTTAAGGAATATAGCAACCAGAAAAACAAGGCGGAGAAAGAGCTCAAAAAGGCACAGGAAGCGCTTGATGCCGCACAGAGGGAATACGACACCCAGATTAAAAAGGGCAAAGAGAAGCTATCAGACGCGCAAAAGCAGCTTGAGGAAGGGCAGGCGCTCCTGCCCTCTAAAATCACAGAATTTTATGAGGAAATCGCACAGGCACAGGAGCAGATAAGCCGAAACGAAGCAAAGCTTGATAAGGCGGAGCTGCAATACGAGGCGTCAAAAAAGGAATACGATGAAAAAATAGCCGCCGCGGAGAAGGAGCTTGCAGACGGCGAGGCGGAATACAAAAAGCAGTATGAAGAATTTTATACCCATACAAAACCGCAGGCAGCCGCAAAGCTGGACGCCTTGGAAGACCTGCTCCATGATGCCCAGCAGACGGTAAAAACGCTGGAGGAGCAGCTGGCGGGAGCAACAGGTGAAGCGGCCCAGAGGCTTAAGGAAGCGCTTTCCAAGGCGCAGGGGCTGATTTCTGTCTACCAGGACGAAATCAAAAGCGGCAGGCAGCAGCTCATAGACGGCGAACAGCAGCTCAAGGACGCAAAAACGAAACTTGAAGACGGCGCGGCGGAGCTCAAGGAGCAAAAAGAATCAGGCGCGAAGCAGTTTGCGCAGGCAAAGGAAGAGATTGACAGCGGCAAACAGGAGCTTGAAAAAGCGAAAGGACAGCTTGCCCAGGCTAAAAAAGAGGGCAAGCGGCAGCTTGACGACGCGCAAAAGCAGCTGATTACCGGAAAATATGAATTAGAAGACGGTAAGTCAGAGCTTGACAGGCAGGAAAAGGAAGGGCAGGAGAAGCTCGACGAGGGAAAGAAAACCCTTGCTTCCTCCAAAGAAGAGGCACAGGAGAAGCTGAAGAATGCGGAGCTGGAGCTTCAACTCGCGCAGAAGAGGCTCGATTCCTTCTCCGAAATGAAATGGTACATATTCACGCGCGACGACAACCCGGGCTATTCCACCTTCATCGATAACGCAAACCGTGTCGATGCGGTGGCACAGGTTTTCCCGCTGTTCTTTCTTCTCGTCGCGGCGCTTGTCTGCCTGACCACCATGACGCGCATGGTCGAGGAAAGGCGTACGGAAATCGGGACGCTCAAGGCGCTGGGGTATTCCTCCGGCAGCATCATGGCGAAATACCTGATTTACGCGACGATTGCGGGGCTTTCCGGAGCGCTTGTGGGGCTTGCGTTCGGCGTGCCGATACTGCCGAATATCATATTCAACGCCTACGCGATGATGTATTCAATCAAACCGCTTACGTTTGTGATGCCGTGGCTTTATATAGTAATCGGCATAGCGGCGGCGCTTGTCTGTACGACGACGGTCGCGTATATCACCTGCTATAAAGAGCTTAAGGGCCGCCCGGCGGGGTTGATGCGCCCGAAAGCGCCGAAGAAGGGCAAGCGCATCATTTTAGAACGCATACCAATCCTCTGGAAGCACATGAGCTTTACCTCCAAGGTGACGGCGCGCAACCTGCTGCGGTATAAGGCGCGTTTCCTGATGACGGTGCTCGGCGTTGCCGGGTGTACCGCGCTGATTATCGCGGGGTTTGGCATCAAGGATTCTATCAGTGTGATTGTTGACAAGCAATTCCAGGAGATTTACAAGTATGATACGGTCATCGTCACAAAATCCTCAAATGATTTTGAGCAGGCGAAGCCGCTGTTCAACGATGTAAATGCCGACAGCCGCATTGCGGGGGCGGCGCTGGTGGAGCAGAAGGCCGTAAAGGCGTTTTCTGATAAGAGCAGTGAAAAAATCGATGAGATTTATGTCTTTACTCCGCAGGACACCGGCGATATGGAGAACGTCATCGACCTGCATGAAAGGGAATCGGGCGCAAAGCTTACGCTGTCCGACGATGGCGCTGTCGTGACGGAAAAGCTCGCCAAGACGCTCAATATCGGGGTAGGGGATACCATCCGCTTTGAAGACGACGGAGAGGAGTACTCGGTCCCGGTCACGGGTATCAGTGAAAATTATTTGTATGGCTATATTTACCTTTCTCCGGGAAGCTATGAGAAGGTATACGGGGAAAGCTCCAAATATAATATGATTCTTGCCAAAACCAGCAGCGGGGAAGAGGACGACCAGAAGTCGTTTGCCAAGGATATGCTCGCACGTGGCGACATAGCGGCTGTTTCGTCTACAAGCGACGGAATCAGCAATTTTGAGGATATGATACAGAGCCTCAACATGGTTGTGTATGTCCTGATTATCTGCGCGGGCGCGCTTGCGTTCGTTGTGCTTTATAACCTGACGAATATCAACATTGCCGAACGCGTGCGCGAAATCGCGACGATTAAGGTGCTCGGCTTCTATAATAAAGAGGTAAGCGCCTATGTATACCGCGAGAATATTGTCCTGACGATAGTGGGTATCCTTCTGGGACTGGTAATGGGCGTGTTCCTGACTGACTTTATTGTGCAGACGGTTGAGATTGACAACATCATGTTCGGCAGGGGGATGAACGCCATGAGCTTTTTGTGGGCAATCGGCCTGACAGCGCTGTTCTCGCTGCTTGTCAACTGGCTGATGTATTATAAGATGAAAGCGGTCAGCATGGTGGAGTCGCTCAAATCGATTGAATAAGCTTAACCTATCTATTTCTATGAAAAAGGGAAACCGCCTGAGCGGTTTCCCTTTTTCGCGCCTTTCAGGCCGGATAAAACGAAAAGGAGCGCGTTTAAACGCGCTCCTTTATATGTAGCCTTTATGAAAACAGAAGCAAATTATTCCTCTTCGTTCCAGGAATACATCTTTCTGAGCTCCTTGCCGACAGCCTCGAGCTGATGCTCCGCTTCAATGCGGCGGCAGGAGTTGAAGTGGGAACGGCCATTTTTGTTCTCGGCAATCCACTTGGAAGCGAAGGTGCCGTCCTGAATCTCGGTAAGGACCTTCTTCATTTCCTTCTTCGTCTCGTCCGTAACCAGACGCTTGCCGGTCTCGTAATCGCCGTACTCGGCTGTGTCGGAGATGGAATAGCGCATCATGCTGAAGCCGCCCTTGTAAATGAGGTCAACAATCAGCTTCATCTCGTGGATACACTCGAAATATGCGTTCTCCGGTGCGTAGCCCGCTTCAACGAGTGTTTCAAAGCCGGCTTTCATCAGGGCGGTTACGCCGCCGCACAGGACAGCCTGTTCGCCAAAGAGGTCGGTCTCGGTCTCAGCCTTGAAGGTGGTTTCAAGCACGCCGGCCCTGCTGCCGCCGATACCCGCCGCGTACGCAAGGCCGAGGTCCTGCGCCTTGCCGGTGGCGTCCTGGTATACCGCAATCAGGCACGGTACGCCCTTGCCCTCAACATATTCGCTGCGGACCGTGTGGCCCGGGCCCTTCGGGGCAATCATGAACACGTCGACGTCCTTCGGGGGGATAATCTGCTGGTAATGGATATTAAAGCCGTGCGCAAACGCGAGCGCCTTGCCCTCGGTGAGGTTCGGGGCAATATCGTTTTTATAAAGCCCGGCCTGTTTTTCGTCGTTGATGAGAATCATAATAATATCGGCCGCCTTCGCAGCTTCAGCGGCTGTCATGACCTTAAGGCCAGCGGCCTCGGCCTTTGCCCAGCTCTTGCTGCCTTCATATAAGCCGACAATGACGTTTACGCCGCTTTCATGCAGGTTGAGCGCGTGCGCGTGCCCCTGGCTGCCGTAACCGATAATCGCAACGGTCTTGTCGTTTAAAAGACTTAGGTTGCAGTCCGACTGATAATAAATTTTTGCCATTGTGAATTCCTCCTTGCCATTGTATATGGCGGTATAAATTTATATGAATCTGTTAAACCGTGGTTCAGCGGGCGGTAGCCGCGCCCTTTTCAATGGCGACGGTGCCTGTTCTTACGATTTCACGGATACCATAAGGCTTGAGTAAATTGATGAGCGTCTCGATTTTTTCCACCGTGTCGGAATACTCGAACGTAACGGTGGTCTGCGCGACGTCCACGATTTTTGCGTCCATCACCTGTGCAATCTGCATGATTTCGGAACGCTTCGCGGTGCTGCAATGCACCTTGATGAGCGCGAGCTCACGGCTTAAATAGGTGCCCTCCTCATAGGCTTTGACCTTGATAACGGGAATCACCTTGTTTAATTGCTTTTCGAGCTGCTCCACCACATATTCGTCGCCGTCCGCAACGATTGTGATGCGCGACACATTCGGGTCGTTCGTCACGCCTACGGCGAGGCTGTCGATGTTGAAGCCGCGGCGGGAAAACAGGCCCGATATTTTACTTAAGACACCCGCGTGGTCTTCCACGAGGATGGAAAGCGTATGCTTCATAAAAACAAATCCTTTCCGCGGATTTTATGCGCCGTTCAAATAGACGGCGTGTCTGGGCTTACGTTGCAGACGAGCATATAAGCGCCGCTCGATTTCAGCATTTCGGCCGCGGCCTTCTGCGCTTCTTCATTTGAGTTTGCGACCGCGGAGGGAATATGGTAGGCTTCCGCAATCTTCTGGAAATCGGGCGTTTCCTCATCGAGGAACGTCGCGCTGTAGCGCGAGCCGTAAAGGTTTTTCTGCAGCTCCCTCACCATGCCGAGGCGCGTATTGCGCATAATGATAATTTTTACGTTTAAATGGTTCTGCGCAATGGTTCCCAGTTCGTTCATGCCCATCTGGAACGCGCCGTCGCCGCAGACCACAACGACCTCCCTGCCAGGGCGCGCAAGCTTAGCGCCGACTGCGGCGGGAATGGAATAGCCCATCGTGCCCATGCCGCCCGTTGTGAGGAACCGGCCCTCCTTGATGCGGAAATTATTCGCGCACCAAATTTGGTTCTGCCCGACGTCGGCGACGAGAATCGCCTTGCTGGGAAGCATGGAGGAAAGGGCCGCGACAAAGCTCCGCGGCTCCACAAAGCCCTCAAACTGCGGGGGCGTACGGTAAAGCTCCTGTTTCCAGCGGGTGACGGTGTCCTCCCATAAATGGGGGATATGGTAGTCGCCCACGCCGTCTGTGAGCTTGTCGATAACGTTTTTCATATCGCCGACAATCGGCACGGTCGTCCTGATATTTTTGCCGATTTCGGCGGGGTCGATGTCGATATGTATGATTTTTGAGCGTTCGCTGACCTGGTCGGGAGCGGCGACAGCGCGGTCTCCCAAACGCGCGCCGCATACGATGATGAGGTCGGCCTCATGGATGGCGCGGTTTGCGGCGCCCTTGCCGTGGCTGCCGAGCATGCCAAGGTACTGCTCGTGGTCGGAAGGCATAACGCCGATTCCCATCATGGTGGACACGACGGGAATGCCGGTCTTTTCAGCAAACGCAACGAGCTTGAGCTTAATGCCGGAGGACAATACGCCGCCGCCCGCGCAAATGACCGGATGGCTCGCGCTTTTAATCAGCTCGCACGCCTTTTTAATCTGAATGGCGTGGCCGCTCGTGTTCGGCTTGTAGCCGATGATTTCCGCTTTTTCCGGATAGATAAACTCTTCTATTTCATTTTGCTGAATATCGATTGGAATATCGATGAGTACCGGCCCCGGCCTTCCGGTCGTAGCGATATGGAACGCCTCTTTGAATACGCGGGGCAAATCCTCCGTTCGCTTGACCAGGTAGCTGTGCTTGACAAACGGCTCGCATGCGCCGGTGATGTCCGCCTCCTGGAACACATCGCGCCCCAGTAAATCGCTGCGTACCTGGCCGGTAATCGCAATGACGGGGATGGAGTCCGTGTAGGCGGTCGCAATGCCCGTAATCAGGTTCGTCGCGCCCGGGCCTGAGGTCGCAACACATACGCCCGCCTTGCCCTTGCCGATGGAACGCGCGTAACCGCTTGCGGCGTGCGCCGCGTTCTGTTCCTGCCGGACTAGAATGTGCTTGATATTTGAATTTAAAAGGGAATCGTAAAAAGGGCATATGGCAGCGCCGGGATAACCGAAGATGACGGATACACCCTCGTTTTCCAGACATTTGACCATGATATCCGCACCGCTTATCATAATGCCGGTTCACTCCTGTCGGTTGCTGTATTTTTAAACAGTTGCCTGCGGTTATTTCGCATTCACGTTTAAAGATAATTATAATATGATTGGGGCTTTCGGTCAAGTATTTTAGCGAAATAAAGTGTCAAAGGGCGGGCCGGTACACAGCGCGTTCCATATAACAGGCTGGATTTACCAGAAGAAAGCAAAGAAAGAAGGGAACGCCCAACGTTCCCTTGCCAGTAAAAGAGTATTTATTGGGAGGAGCTGCCAGATGAGCTGGCAGAGGCTGTTTCCGCCTCGGAGGAAGACGCCCCGCTTTGCGCCTGCGTATCGTCTTCCGTATAACGCGGGTATACGCCGCCGTTGAGGTAAAGCGTGCCGTCCGCAATCAGCCAGTTTGAGGTTGTAACCTTTTCTTTTGCGCCAGCCCATTCAAACGTCTGGGCATCGCCGCCATTCGGCGTCATGGTGAGCACCATATCGTCCGAAACGCTGTACGTCCCTGTCGTACCGCCGATTGCGCAGGTGCCGTCTTCTTTAAAATCGCACCATACCTGGCTGCGGTATTCCCATGCGCCGACAATTGCCTTTGGGTCGGGCGGTGTCTGTGAGCAGGAGGAAAGAAGCGCCGCGCAAAGAAGCAGGCACGTTAAAAATACGGGAACCGTTTTCTTCATTTTGTTCATCCTTTCGCCGCTGTTTAGGCCGTCTCATCCTTACTTTATCCGGATTGCGGCCGATTACTAAACCAAATTTTACCGATTTTTACGGGAAATGTCAACGCGGTTTTATAAACAATTTGAAGAATTTTGTACATAACAGGTGATGAAAACTTTTGGATAAAACGAATAGAGCCGCCGCGCCATAGCCCGATTCTGTCAGAATGGGTAATACATGAAATTGCTGTTTTTCTGAAAGCCATAGCCTGTGTACAGCAGCACGCCTATGTCAGACGCAGTTACCTGTACCGCGGCGCAGCCAAAATTCTTCGCTTCGTTTACCGCCTTATCCAGCAGCATTTTTGCTATCCCATTTCTCCGGTATTCTTTTATGACATACATGCTTGATAGCAGGCCGATTTTCCCGGACGGGCAGCTGTAATAGGGCGGCTTTTCAACAAAGGACATCCCGCTCGTTCCTACAATCCTTCCTCCGTCGGCCGCAAGCCATGAAATAAACGTGCCGTCGTCAAAATGCCTGCTGTAATAATCCAGGAGATTCGGCTTTAAATCAAAAGAAGGCTTCGCCCCTTCCTCCATCAGCTGTTGTATTCTCATTTCAGCCAACGTATCAAAATCCGTTTTTATTGACTTTCTATATGTAACTGCCATACCATCTTCCCCATTCTGCGTGACTATTTATATGTAGCGCTGTGCCAGACCGGCTTATGCTTCTTTTATTTGATAACCAGCCCCATCAGGCGGGAAAGCTCGGCGGCCTGGAACATGGTGACGACAGCGCCCTTGAGCTCGGTGCATTCAATCGACACGATAAGCCCGGACAGTTCGCAGGTGCGCAGGTCGATTCCCTTAAGCGGCGTTTTAAAAAAGCTGGTGCGGACAAACTGGTTATTGTCAAAGACGGCGTTTTTCAGCTTGCACTGGGTAAACGTAGCGGAATTGAAATCGCTGTCACGCACTATAACGCCCTGCATTTTGGATTCATCAAAATTTACAAAGCTCAGGTTGCTGTCAGAAATCGATACGTCGTTCATCCGGCATTCGCGCAGGTTCGCGCCGACGGCCTTACAGCTTTTTATTTCACAGCGGGAGAAATAGCTCCCGTTCAAACCGGCGTTAGAAAAATTACAGGAGGAAAACGAACAGTCGTAAAAGGAAGCCCCTTTTAATGGGCATCCTGTGAAATTACAGCCTTCAAATATCACGTTTTTAAACGATACGCCTTCCGCGCCGGTTTCACAATATACGGCTTTTTTAACACGCGCGTTATACACCGCGCCGTCGAGGATATGCGCTTCCTCCAGCAGCTCCCGGAGGTTTGAGGTCGTGATAGGGTTATTAGGCAGGTTGGGCGCTTGCAGCTTCATGGCGGTTTCCTCCATTTTTAGGGATTATCCCTATCTTATATCATTGCAGCTTTCCAGGCAAGGCATATATAAAAAAGATTTTCCGCCGTGTGAAAACTGCCCCTGCGCAAGAAACCCGCAAAAAGAAAGGGGAGGGGCAAAAGCCTCTCCCGCAGGTCCATATTTTTTATTTCCAATTGTTTACGGTGTCGCTGTAAACGTTGATATAATCGTTTGCACTGCGCGCCCAGCTGTTGTCGCTTACCATGCAGCGGCGCATAAGCTTCTTCCAGCCGTCGCGGTTCCAGTAGCCGTTGATGGCGCGCTTTAAACACTGCACCATATCATATGCCTCATATTTGGAGAACGTAAAACCATTGCCCTTCCCGTCAAGGCTGTCATGGATGGAATCGCGCAGGCCGCCGACCTCGCGCACGACGGGAACCGTGCCGTAGCGCAGGGCAATCATCTGTGACAGGCCGCACGGCTCGCTCATGGAGGGCATCAGGAAAATGTCGGAGCCGGAATAGATTTTTCTCGCAAGCTCCGGGATAAAGCCGATGCACGCGCATACCCTGCCCGGGTATTTCCACTGCATATGGCGGAAGAAATCCTCATATTCCTTGTCGCCGGAGCCAAGAATGACAAACTGTACGTCATGGCCGCACATGATTTCGTCGAGCGTCATACGGACAAGGTCAAGCCCTTTGTGCTGTACCATGCGAGATACCATTGAGATAATCGGGATATCGCCGCGCTGCGCAAGGCCCAAGCGCTCCTGAAGCGCGCGCTTGCATTCCGCCTTGCCGCTCATGTCGTCCGCGGTATAATTGCGGTAAAGCTGGTAATCCGTCGCCGGGTCGTAGCTTGCGTTGTCGATTCCGTTGAGGATACCGCACAGCTTATACTGCCGGTTGCGCAGGATGGTATCGAGCCCATGGGAGAACCACGGGTCTAAAATCTCGTTTGCGTAGCTTGGGCTTACGGTGGTGACGCGCGTTGCCGTTTCAATGGCGCCCTTTACCATGTTGAGCTTGCCGTCCTGCTCAAGCAGCCTCGTTTCCGCCGGCGGAATGCCGACGCATTCGGTATTGACCTCCCATCCGTACATGCCCTGGTACTGGATATTATGGATGGTAAAGATGCTCTTGATGTTGTGGTACCATGGGTTGTGCGAATAGAACAGGTAGTAATATGTGGGTATAAGCGCCGTCTGCCAGTCGTTGCAGTGGACAAGGTCGGGATGGAAGTTGACATAGGGGAGCATTTCCATAACCGCCCTTGAGAAGAACGAAAAGCGCTCCGCGTCGTCGTAAAAGCCGTACAGGCCGCTGCGCTTGAAGTAATATTCGTTGTCGATAAAGTAGAACATAACGCCGTTGTAGTGCGCCTCAAAAACGCCGCAGTACTGGCGCCTCCACGCGACAGGGACGGTGAAATTCGTAATATAGCGCATGCTGTCGCGAAGCGACTGCGGAATATCGCCGTAAAGCGGCATAACGACGCGGCAGTCAATCTGCCGTTCGCACAGCGCCTTGGGCAGCGAGCCCGCGCCCGCGACGTCGGCAAGGCCGCCGGAACCGGCAAAGGGGTTTGCCTCGCTCGTGCAGTATAAAATTCTCACTCAAAAAACCTCCCGGATTTTGCACAAAATGCAATTGATACGAAACTATTATACCACGCTCATCTTCGCAATGTAAATAGGATAGCTCTGATAACCCATCAACGCCCGTTCGTCCTTAATCACAACGTCCTTGTCGCAGATAACGTAATTGAGGTTGGCGTTTGCACCAATTTTTGTGTCCTGCATGATGACGCAGTTCGACACCTTCGCGCCCTTTCCGATATGCACGCCCTTGGAGACGACGCAGTTTTCAACCTCGCCGTCAATGATGCAGCCCTGGGCAATCAGCGAGTTTTTCACGGAGGAGCCAAGGCCGTATTTGCTGGGCATATCGTCGCGCACTTTCGTATAAATTGGGCGGGAACCATTAAACAGCTCGGCGCGCATCTTTGGTTCCATAAGCGCCATGTTCGCGGCAAAATAGTCGTCCATCGACGAAATAACGGCGCTGTAGCCTGTGAGCTCGTAGCCGTAAAATTTGTATTTCCTGAAATTGTCCTGCAGCAGGTGGCGCTTGTAATCGAGCGCGTTGCGGCTGATGCAGTCTGTCACAAGCTCCATCAGGAGCTCCCGCTTTAAAAGCACGCTGCCGGTAGCAAAATTGCATTCGCCCTCAGGGCGGGGCTTTACGAGCAGCTCCTCCACGCGGTTGTCGGTCCCAAGCTCTAATACGATTGCCTGCTCCCGGTGCTCCGGGACCTCGCCGGTTTTATATAGGATTGTAATATCCGCCCCCGACTTGATGTGGGAGGATATCATCTTCTGGTAATCGATATTGAACACACAGTCGCACTGCGACAGCAGGACGTATTCCTCAGAGGAGTTGTTGATAAAGCCGCGCACACCGTAAATGCTTTCGACCGGCGTGTTGAATTTGCTGTAGCCCTGCGAAAAAGGAGGGAGCACGGTAAGCCCCCCGCGCCTTTTTGATAAATCCCACGCCTTGCCGGAGCCGACATGGTCCATCAGGGACGCAAAGTTGTTGTTTGTTATCACGCCGACCTTGTTGATGCCGGAGTTTACCATATTGGACAGCACAAAATCTATCAGGCGGTATTTTCCGCCGAACGGCACGGAGCCCATCGTGCGCTTGGCCGTCAGCTCGGAAATCAGCTCGTCGTGTATGTTCGGGAACACAAGGCCCAGTACGTTGTTTCCTCTCATGCCTTTTCCACCTCCGGTATGTCTTTATCTATCATGGCCTTCGGCGGCACTACGGCGTTTGCGCCCACAGTCAGGTTGTCGCCGACCACGGCGATGCCCCAGGCATCCTTGTCGCTGATATCCTCTGGCCGCGCGCCGACCACCGCGTTTTTGCCGATGACCGCGTTTTCCGCGACGATTGCATACTGTACGACAGCGCCGTCCTCGATAACCGCGCCGGGCATGATGATGGAATCGGTCACGACTGCGTTCTTACCGACCGTTACGCCCGCGAACAGGATGGAAAACTCCAGCGCGCCGTAAATATTGCAGCCGTCCGCCACAAGCGAATTCTGGATTTTGGCTGCGTCCGCGATATAATGCGGCGGCATGACGGGGTTGCGGGAATAAATTTTATGGCTGTCCTCGCTTAAATCGAGCGGGACGTTCGGGTCGAGCAAATCCATGTTTGCTTCCCAGAGGCTGTCGATTGTGCCGACGTCCTTCCAGTAGCCCTCAAACTGGTATGCAAACATCCGCTCGCCGGCACTGAGCATAGCAGGCAGAACGTCCTTGCCGAAGTCATTGCTGGAGCCTTGCTGTGCCGCGTCGAGCGTTAAGTATTTTTTCAGCTTGTCGAAGCTGAACACGTAAATGCCCATGGAGGCGTTTGTGCTTTTGGGTACGGCGGGCTTTTCATCGAACTCGTAAATAGAGCCGTCGGGATTGGTGTTGAGGATACCAAAGCGCGATGCTTCCTCAAGCGGTACGTCGATAACCGCGATGGTGCAGTCTGCGTTGTGCTCCTTATGGAACGCGACCATTTTGGAATAGTCCATTTTATAGATGTGGTCACCCGACAGGATGACCACATATTCCGGGTCATACCGCTCAATATAGTTCATGTTCTGGTAGATAGCGTTTGCCGTGCCTGAATACCAGTCGGCGCCGCCTACCTGCTGGTAGGGGCTCAGGCAGTGCACGCCGTCGAGCATGCCGTCCAAATCCCACGGCTGGCCGTTGCCAATATATTCATTGAGCACGAGCGGCTGGTACTGTGTCAGCACGCCGACCGCTTCAATACCGGAGTTTACACAGTTGGAAAGCGGAAAATCAATAATCCTGTACTTGCCGCCGAACGGGACCGCCGGCTTTGCAAGCTTTTTTGTCAAAACACCGAGCCTGCTGCCCTGTCCGCCGGCCAGCAGCATGGCGACTACCTCTTGCTTCGGATACATACCGATACCTCCAAATTGCCGATATATTTTGCAGATAACCGAAAACCACGGTTATTTGCCTTCGTTCGTTTGGCCGCTGTCCTGGGCGGCTGTTTCCGACTTTTTGCCAGCGTCCTTTTTGGCGGGTGCCTTTTTCTTTCTGGGCGGCTTTTTCCTGATGCACTTAAAGTACATGACGGACATCGGCGGTAAGGTCAGAAGAATCGACTGGTCGCAGTCATGCAGCGCCTCGCCGTCGGAATTGATGTTTTGGCCGTTTGTAATACCCGTGCCGCCGAAGCGCTCGTCGTCTGTATTGAATACCTCGGCATAGTAGCCGTTTTGCGGTACGCCGATGCGGTAGCCCTCGCGCAGGACCGGCTGGAAGTTGCACACGCCGATGATGTTGTTGCCCTTTTTATCCATCCTGCGGAACGCGATGACGCTCTGCATATAGTCGTCATGGTGAATCCAGGAGAAGCCCTCCCAGGAGAAATCGACCTCGTACATCGGCGGGTTTTCCAGATAAAAATGGTTGAGCGCCTTGTAAAACTCATGGAGCTCCTGGTGCTTCGGGAATTCAAGCAGGTTCCATTGGAGCTGCTGGGTTGCGTTCCACTCGTCGAACTGGCCGATTTCCGCACCCATAAAGGTGAGCTTTTTGCCGGGATGAATCATCATATAAGCCATAAAAGCGCGGACGCCCGCGAATTTCTGTTCATATTCGCCCGGCATTTTGTTGATAAGGGAGCCTTTGCCGTATACGACCTCGTCATGCGAAATCGGCAAAAGGAAATTCTCGGAAAACGCATAGAAGAACGAGAAGGTCAGGTTGTCGTGATGATAGGGGCGGTAAAGCGGGTCGAGCGACATATAATGCAGCATGTCGTTCATCCAGCCCATATTCCACTTGTAGTTGAAGCCGAGCCCGCCGTCCTCAACAGGGCGGGAGACCATTGGCCAAGAGGTGGATTCCTCCGCAATCATATAATCCTGCGGATAGAGCGCGGCAATTTTGGAGTTGAGGTTCTGGATAAAGGCGACCGCCTCCAGATGCTCCTTGCCGCCGTATTTGTTGGCAACCCATTCGCCGTCGTGGCGGTTATAATCGAGGTACAGCATCGAGGCGACCGCGTCCACGCGGATTCCGTCGATATGGTACTTGTCAAGCCAGAACATTGCGCTCGACATTAAAAAGCTGATTACCTCAAAGCGGCTGTAGTCAAAAACGAGCGTACCCCATTCCTTATGCTCGCCCTTGCGCGTGTCGGCGTATTCATAGCAGCAGGTGCCGTCGAATTTTGCAAGGCCGTGCGCGTCACGCGGGAAGTGGGCGGGAACCCAGTCGAGAATGACCTGGATGCCCTGTTCATGGCATTTATCGACAAAATACATAAAATCGTGCGGCGTGCCGTAGCGGGAGGTCGGCGCAAAGTAGCCGGTGACCTGGTAGCCCCATGAGCCGTCAAACGGATATTCCGTCAGCGGCATGAATTCGATATGCGTATAGCCCATGTCCTTGACGTAAGGAATCAGCTCGTCGGCAAGCTTTCGGTAGCTGTAGCGCGAGCCGTCTTCACCCAGCCTCCAGGAACCTGCGTGTACCTCATAAATATTCATTGGCCGCTCATAATGCGGCTTTTCCGCTTTCTTTTCCTGCCAGCCCGTGTCGGTCCATTCAAAGCCGTCCAAATCATAATAAAGCGACGCGTTGTCGGGACGTGTCTGGCAGTGGTAGCCGTATGGGTCGGTTTTATATAGCTTTTCAAACCAGGGCGTTTCCACACAGTACTTATATGCCTGATATTGGTTGACGTTCGGGATAAAGCATTCCCATACGCCCGTACCGTCCACACGCTCCATATAGTTTTTCATGTTGTCCCAGCTGTTGAAATCACCCGCGACGGAAACCGTCAGGGCGTTCGGCGCCCATACACGGAACACCACGCCGTCGAGCCCGTCCCGATAACATTTATGCGCCCCCATATATTCGTATGCGTTGACGCTTTCACCCGCAAGAAATAATTCGAGCGGGGAACGTGAATCCACCTTCGCTTCGGTAGCCGTTATTTTTTCGTCTGCCATAAGTTTTTCTCCTTCCGCATTCTGTAATGTATATATCGGTTCATCCATGATATTTCCCCCGGACGTAAAAGAATAAAACCCTGTACAAAAAGGAGCCGATGCAAGATTTTTCCTGATTTTTTGCCAATATATACAATCTCTCCATAATATAATAGCAATGTTTCGGTAAAAATTCAATAGATTTTTAAATTTTAATTCCACATAATTTAGTAAAATTTTTGTGATGTACCCAAAAACGGCGCTGTATAGCGTTAACCGCCGTTGTGCCGGAAATCAGGCATTTTGCGAAAACACGCCCATCATACCATCGCGGCCCTGTCGAAAAGGCGAAAAGGGCGCGCAATTCACGGCATATTTTTTTGGCTTTAAAATTCATAGTAATCCGATATGCTTATCTTATCATAAAGTATGCGGGCTTAGCAAAAACAATTGTTGGCAGAAAACCTGTTTTGCATGAGAAAAATATTCACCCCAGAGCCGATTGTCCTTTTTCGCATAATCCTTTATAATAGAAAAAAGGAGATGAACGGGTTGCTTTATCTTTTAATTGCTGCCATTTTAATTGGAATTACGATACCTGTCTGCATTGGCGCAAGCATCGGCAAAAAAACAAAAGCGGCGCTGATTGCCGCCGCCTCGCTCGTCACGGTATTTGCCGTGGTTGTACTTGCGCGGCCCATTTATATCACGCAGGCGGACGCGACGCGGGAGGACAAACTGGCTCAGAAGCTTTCAGAGGGCTATTTTGGATATGAGAAGCTCGATTTTTTCGGCGGCGTTTCCGAATATAAAATAAAGGAAGCGTCCTTATTTCCTGAGGAAGATAAGGCTTACCTCTATGTCATCTATGACGTTAAGCCTTATCGGGATAACGTCAACGGAATAAATGAATGGGCCGCAGGCAATGGGACTACCGGCGAAAACGGCTGGATTGTAGAGAAAAGCGGGTTTTACGGGTATGGGCACTTCGGCGGTTTTTATTTTGTAGCCTTTGTTGGAACCGGACTTTAATAGGGAAGGGGAGAGGAAAATGAGTGTGCGCGGGAGGCTGTTTTCTGTAAAACAGCCTTATCTTTTGGAGGAAACAAACGGGCTTTTTCTTTCCGCGATGCGGGAAAACTGCGCGTACCAGTATAACCACTGCGGGCCGTACCGCAAAATTCTGGACGGGCTTGGGTTCGCGCCGGAACAGCTGAGGGTATATGAGGACCTTGCGCGCCTGCCTTTTTTGCCGACGCTCTTTTTCAAATCGCACGAGCTTTTGACCATGCCGAGGGGCAGAACGCCGATAGAGGCGACCTCATCCGGCACCAGCGGGAAAATGAGCCGTATTGCGTTCGATACATACGGCCTGTACTGCGGGCTGAAAATGGTGCTGCGGCTCGGCCGGCTGCATGGGCTGTTTTCCGCGGTTCCAGCTAATTATGTACTGCTCGGCTACAAGCACCATAAAGGAAACCAAACGGCAATAACGAAAACGGCGTTTGGCGCGACGCTGTTTACGCCTGCAATCCATCGGGAATATGCCTTGAAATTCAAAGACGGCGGGTACAAAGCGGATTTGGACGGTGTAATCTGCGCGCTTTTAAAATACAGCCGCTCATCCTTTCCTGTTCGCCTGGTCGGGTTCCCGTCCTACACCTATTTTCTGCTGAAATCGATGGACGAACAGGGCATTTCCCTAAAGCTGAAAAAGGGCTCGCGAATCCTGCTCGGCGGCGGATGGAAGCAGTTCTACCAGGAGCAGGTGGAAAAGCATATCCTGTACCGGTTAGCGGAAAAGGTACTGGGGATTGAGGAGAATAAGATTCATGAGTTTTTTGGCGCGGTCGAGCACCCGGTTTTATATTGCGACTGCAAAAACCATCACTTCCATATCCCGGCGTACAGCCGCGTAATCATCCGCGACGCCAATACGCTCGAGCCGGTAAAAAACGGGGAGACCGGGCTTGTCAGCCTGCTGACGCCCATGGTATACGGCGCGCCTGTGCTCAGTGTGATGACAGACGATTTGGGCGTGCTGCATGACGCGGCAGAGTGCGGCTGCGGGATAGGGTCGCCGTATCTTGAAATCATCGGCCGCGTTGGGCTCAGCGACATCAAAACATGCGCGGCGGGCGCCGCCGAGCTGCTCAGGGGGCTGGAGCTATGATACTTTTTAAAGGGAAGCTATATGGTTCGGACGAGCAAAGCGAGCTGCTCTGCCGCATGGAGGCCCAAATCAACCAGACGCTCTTGAGGGAGCCGCCCGGACCCGAATATGTAATCGGCGCGTTCGACAGGCTTGCAGAAAAAATTGAAAGCGGCGCATATGATGAACTGATTGAAAAGCTCGATATTGAGGGGATAGAGGAAAAAATTTGTGAGGCGGCGTCACTGCTTAAACGAGACAGCCTTCAGTTTAAGCTGGATACCGAGCTGGGCAGGGATTTTTTTATAGAAAAAGAAATCTGCCCAGTACGCGCGGGCAGGACGATTGTAAAGCGCGCCCTGCCGCTCGGCGTGCTGTTCCATATCGCCGCGGGCAACGTGGACGGCCTTCCGGCCTACAGCGTGGCCGAAGGGCTGATGACGGGCAACGTCAATATCTTAAAGCTGCCGCAGGCGGACAATGGGCTTTCAATCCGGATTCTCTGTGAATTGATTGCGACCGCCCCCGCGCTTACCGATTATATTTATGTGTTCGACACGCCATCCTCCGATATTGGCGCGATGAAAAGGATGGCGGAGATGTCGGACGGTATCGTCGTATGGGGTGGAGACGAGGCGGTTTCCGCTGTGCGCAGTATGGCGCCTGTTGGCGCAAGGCTGATAGAATGGGGCCATAAGCTAAGCTTTGCCTACCTGTCCGGAGCGCCTTCCAATGCAGAGCTGCGGCAGCTTGCGCGCCATATCATGGAGACAAAGCAGCTGCTGTGCAGCTCATGCCAGACGATTTATATCGATACGGACGGTATGGAGGACGTGTATGCCTTCTGCCGGCGGTTTTTGCCGGTTTTGGAGGAGGCTGCGCAAAAATACCCCGTAAAAAGCATAGGCGCGCAGGCTGAAATTTCCCTGCGCCTTTACCATCAGAAGCTGGACTTGCTGGTGTCGGGGCAAGAGGAAGCGGCGCAGCGGGTTTACAAGGGCAGGGGGTGCAGCCTTTTGGCCTGTACGGACAAGGAGCTAGCGCTTTCCCTGATGTTCGGGAACTGTCTTGTCAAGCGGCTGCCCCGTAAAGAAATTATCCCGGTTCTGCGCCGTAAAAAGGGCTATTTACAAACGGCTGGGCTGCTCTGCGGGACGGAAGAAAGGCAGGGGCTGACCATGCTGCTGCTCAAGGCGGGAGTCGACCGGGTAACGGGCGCGGGTGATATGTCCGGCGTTACCTGCGCAGACACGCACGACGGGGAATACCCGCTGCGGCGGTATGTCAGAATGACGGACAGCAGTGGGAATTTTGTCTAAACGTATAAGAACGCCTGCGCATTGATTAAGCGCAGGCGTTTTTTGCGATGATTACCGTTTAACCGGGGACAGCGTCCATCTCGTGTGCATAAATCCATGAAAGCCGCCGCCCGATACGATGAACCTTTTTGTTCTATGCCTTCCTCCGCTGCGGTTTTGTCTGATGCAGTCAGAGGATACTGGCTATATGTCATGCTTAACAAAGCATGGCAGGCCCTGGAATCAAATAAAACCAAGGGCAAAAACAAACCGGAGAAGACGCCGAGGCATCCTCTCCGGTAAAAGCTTTGACAGAACGCGGGCCAGAATACCCGCACTGTAAATTTGCAGATTATTTAATTACAGCTCTGCGAAATATTTGATTGTCCTGACCATCTGGCTGGTGTAGCTGTTCTCGTTGTCGTACCAGGATACAACCTGAACCTCGCTTGTGCCGTTGTCGAGGTTGATGACCATGGTCTGGGTGGAATCGAACAGGGAGCCGTAGGTAATGCCGATGACGTCGGAGGAAACAATCGGGTCCTCATTGTAGCCGAAGGACTCGGAAGAAGCCGCCTTCATTGCCTGGTTAATCTGGTCAACCGTAACAGAGCCCTCTACAATCGCGGTCAGAATGGTCGTGGAGCCTGTCGGTACCGGTACGCGCTGTGCAGAGCCGATGAGCTTTCCGTTGAGCTCCGGGATAACCAGGCCGATTGCCTTCGCGGCGCCTGTGGAGTTCGGTACAATGTTGACAGCAGCGGCGCGCGCTCTTCTGAGGTCGCCCTTTCTGTGCGGTCCGTCGAGAACCATCTGGTCGCCTGTGTAAGCGTGGATTGTGCTCATGATGCCGCTCTTGATAGGAGCAAGCTTATTGAGGGCGTTGGCCATCGGAGCGAGGCAGTTGGTTGTGCAGGAAGCGGCGGAAATGATGGTGTCTTCCTTTGTCAGGGTGTCTTCGTTTACGCTGTAAACAATCGTCTTAAGGTCGTTGCCGGCCGGAGCGGAGATGACAACCTTCTTGGCGCCTGCGTCTATATGAGCCTGGCTCTTCGCCTTGGAGCAGTAGAAGCCTGTGCATTCGAGAACAACGTCGATGCCGAGCTCGCCCCAGGGAAGCTCAGCGGCGTTCGCCTTGGCATAAATCGTAATTTCTTTTCCGTCTACGACAATGGAGTTTTCTTTTGCCTCTACAGGCTTGTTGTAACGGCCCTGGGCGGAGTCGTACTTTAAAAGGTGAGCGAGCATTTTCGCATCCGTAAGGTCGTTAATCGCAACAACCTCGTAGCCCTCTGCGCCGAACATCTGCCTGAAAGCAAGACGGCCGATGCGGCCAAAACCGTTAATAGCAACTTTTACTGACATAAGATTTACCTCCTGAAATTTGAAACTTTTGGTTAACATCCCTATCATATAGCATTTTTACGGAGAATACAAGGCTTTGACAAAAATTTAACAAAAATTTTTTATCTTTTTCATAACATAGGGCCATTGGATTTTATTGTAACGCAATAAATGCGATAAAACAGGACTTTTTTATGAGGTTTGCCGTTTTTTCAGGCGGGAAGGGGTTCTTTTTTATATGCATTTTTATACATATATATACAAATAATCCTTGACTTTCGCAGCGATTGAATATAAAATAGATAAAGATAACCGCAAAATATGCACCTCCCTGTTAAGGCCGGGTGCGTTTGTTTTGTGGAAATCTGCTCAAACGCGGAAAAACCGCCGTTTGTTTTTTTTAATTGGACTCTTAAGAGGCCGTTATATATAGATAAACCAATCTGTGTAACTGGCCGCGCCGATGCCGCGCGGATGAGATACATTGTCCCTGTCCCCAAGGGCAGGGGGTTTGTTGTGTTTATTTTTTGCAGACAATTGAATATTATCCGTAATAACGGCTTTCTTGAGTTGATTCCTTTTATCATTCTTACAAATTATGGAAACGATGAAAAATCAAATCAAGGAGGTGTCAATTCAGATGGATTTATGGTTGGCGATTGTTTTAATCGTCGTCATCGCGGCTGTATGCGGCGCTGTTGCTTTTTTTGCGGGAATTAACCACCGGAAAAAAATTGCTGAGGCGGAAATCGGTTCTGCCGAGGCTGAGGCTAAAAAAATTGTCAGCGACGCGCTGAAAACGGCGGAAGCTAAAAAGAAAGAAACCATCTTAGAAGGCAAAGATGAAATCCACCGCTTGAGGAACGAAGCGGACAAGGAATTGGCGGACAGAAGAAGAGAGGTTCAGCGCCAGGAGCGCAGAATCCAGTCGAAAGAAGAAACGCTCGACAAAAAGCTTGAAAATCTGGAAGTCAAAGAAGAAAACGTCGCGAAGAAGCTAAAAGCGGCGGAAGAAAAGTTCAACGAGGCCGAAATGGTCAAAAAGAGCCAGTTTGAAATGCTGGAACGCATTTCCGGCTATACGGCCGAACAGGCGAAGGAATATCTGCTCAAGGAGCTCGAGGATGAGCTCACGCATGAAAAATCCGTCAAAATCCTCGATTATGAGCAGCAGCTCAAGGACGAGGCGGAAAATAAAGCGAGAAATGTCATATCCCTTGCAATCCAGCGCTGCGCGGCTGACCATGTGGCGGAAGCTACGGTTTCGGTCGTCCCGCTCCCGAACGATGAGATGAAGGGCAGGATTATCGGACGCGAGGGCAGAAATATCCGCGCGATTGAGACGCTCACGGGCGTTGACCTGATTATCGACGATACGCCGGAGGCGATTACGCTCTCGAGCTTTGAGCCGGTGAGAAGGGAAGTTGCCAGGGTCGCGCTTGAAAAGCTAATCTCAGACGGCAGAATCCACCCCGCGAGAATTGAAGAAATGGTGGAGAAGGCCAGAAGAGAGGTCGAAACCACTATCAAGAAGGAAGGCGAGCGCGCCGTTATCGAGGCGGGCGTCAACGGAGTCCATCCGGAGCTTATCAAGCTGCTGGGACGCCTGCGCTACCGTACGAGCTATGGCCAGAATGTGCTTAAGCATTCGCTTGAAGTCGCGTATATTGCCGGTATGATGGCAAGCGAGCTCGGCATGGACCCGACGGTCGCAAAGCGCGCGGGCCTTTTGCACGACATAGGAAAGGCGCTTGACCACGAGATGGAGGGTTCGCATATCGAGCTCGGCGTGGAAGTCGCCAGGAAATACAAGGAAAGCGAAGCGGTCATCCATGCAATCCACGCGCATCACGGCGATGTGGAGGCCAAGACGGTCGTTGCGTGCCTGGTACAGGCTGCCGACGCGATTTCCGCTGCAAGGCCGGGAGCGCGCCGCGAAAACCTTGAAAATTACATCAAACGTTTGCAAAAGCTCGAAGAGGTCGCTTCCTCTTTCGGCGGTGTAGAAAGCTGCTTCGCTATACAGGCGGGCCGCGAAATCCGCATTATGGTAAAGCCTGAGGTCGTAAACGACGAGCGGATGGTCCCGCTCGCAAGGGAAATCTGCAAGAAGATTGAATCAGACCTCGAATATCCCGGACAGATAAAGGTAAATATCTTAAGGGAAAGCAGGGCAATCGAATACGCAAAATAACTAAGAATTTTAAGAGGGACGGACGCCGGCTGGCGTCCGTTTTTTGTTTGCAGGACCATTTTATAATCCATCCGCCCTTCAAAGAGAATTTTTTACATGTCAAAAGTTGACCGGATATGGTTAACTTTTTCTTTTTTGTAAGGAATTATGAAAGGGGGCGCGTGAATTTGATAAGCGTACAAAATAAAAGGATGATTATTCCGGAAGAGGAACGTGTTTTGGGTTTCCTGGGCGACCATCTCACAGGGAAAAGAGAGTTTTTTATTTCCGGCGGCTACAGCGGGGATATGCGGGTACGGCTGTTTCTCCGCTTCAAAAGCGGAGCGGAAAACTTTTTCGTCCTGGAGCCATGCGGCGGGCAAAACGGCGGGACACTTTGCTGGAATATTCGCAGAGAACACATTTTTGAAGACGGAATCGTCCAGGCGCAGCTCAAGGTTTATCAGGGAGAGGAAGAAATCTGGCACAGCAGCCCGGACTTTTTTCTTGTACTGGAATCCCTTGAAATATCAAACCCTCCCCAGATTCCCACAGAATTTGAGGAGCTGGAACAAAAAGTGAACGAGAAGCTGGACGCGGTCAGGAGGGCATCCCTGAAAGCGCCGGTTATTGGAGAAAACGGCAACTGGTTTTTCTATCAAGAGAAAGCGGACGTATATCAGGACAGCGGCATTTCCGCCAAGGGGGAAAAGGGCGACCGGGGAGAATTAACGGAAAGCTGCGTGGAGACCCGGCACCTATCGGCGGGCGCTGTAACTGCCAACAAAATTGCAGAGCGTTGCATCGGCTCGCAGCAGCTGGCGGGACAGGGTGTCCTAAATGAAAACCTCGGCAGGTACTGCGTATCGGCCGACAAAATCGAGCCGGAGTGCGTAAGCAGCGGCAAGCTCTCTAAAGATTGTGTGACAGCAGACAAAATAGCGGCGGGCGCGGTAACGAGCGATAAGTTATCGCAGGACAGCAGGGATTATATTGAACAGCGGATAAGGCTTGAAAAATACAGCCTGCCGCTTGATTCAGAAAAAGTTCTAAAAATCGACAATACCTTAAGCGGGGACAGTTACGCACTGCGCGCATATCATGATGGTGGGGTAGCCGTTTCCCATATCGATACCGGGACGTTTTTCTCATTTGATAAAAACGGTGTCCGGCGGCTCGACGGCGTGGGCGCCAGCATTTTGACGGAAACAAAAAGCGGAAAGCTTGTAACTGCCGCACAGGGTATGGCTGGAACAAAGCTCCATCAGCTATTGGTTCAGGGAGAATCGATTGTCAATGAAGATGCGGACGGCACGCAGGCATTGTCTGCATCCATTTTGTCCGCCTGTACTCAAAACGGGCTGAATTTATTGAAATTAAAGGAAGACCGGCGCACAGCCGGAGGCCTGGCCGTAGCCTGCGACGGCGACCTGATTGCAATCAGCGGAACGTGTACGGGGACAAACCTTTATTTCTTTGACCAGATTACCCGGCCCGACGTACCGTTTACCCTTCATATCCAGGTGCTTGCCGGCAGCTCCACGGGAGCTGGAATGTATTTTACACCAGATACGCTCGTTGCGTTTAAAACACAGACGAGGTATTTCTCAAACGGAGCTCCAGACTGGAAGGGAACCTCCCTGTGGCTTACAAACAACACCATTTTTACCGACGATTTTACCTGCCGTATATGGGCGACGCCGGGTGACTCGCCTGAAATCCCTTATGAAAAATATACGGAGCAAATACAGAGCCTGCCGCAGGAAATCGCCCTGTACAGCACGCCGCAAAATGAATTTCGGGATACCTATAACTTCTTGTCGGGTTCAAAAACAGAAAACTGCGCCGTTGTCCCTATGTCTTCGGGATGGCTTTACGATTATAATGAGAAGCTGGAAAATATAACCTGGATTACATCTCCAATAAGCCCCGCCAACAAAAATTATTACTATTATTGTAATGGCGCCGTAACGGCTGCAAACGCCACGGATTGGCAGGGGAAAATACAAATTACTCTGCCAAAGGCAGAGCTGGGCATCACAGGCAGCGACACCGCGGTTCAGGCAAGGGAGAAGGCGCTGGGCTATTTTGGCAGCGCATTTGCGGTTGTACCGCTTAAAACACCGCTGGCAAAGCAGTTCCCTCCCGTTTCCATGAGGCTGTCCGGCAGCGTTTGCAGCTGCAATGCCGGAGAGCTTTCCCTGACATATGAACGTGACCTGAACGCCGCTTATCAGGAGCTTGCTGCGTTTTCTAAATCACTGGAAGCGCGTATTGCACAGCTGGAAAAGCAATAGGGACGGTTATTTCTGCAATTACATACCCGTATAACAGAAATTCATCTAAAACGGGTATGAAGCCGCTTATCATACGGTACGCAAGCGGCTTTAACTTAAAGGAGCTTTACTGTGGCTAGGAAAATATATTTATCGCCCAGCAACCAGAACGACAATAAATACGCTGTGGGCGATACGAATGAAATGGTACAATGCAATAAAATTGCTTCTTCCGCAAAGGAGGCGCTTGCCCGCTGCGGCTTTTCTGTGAAAAAGGCGGCACAGGGACAATCAATGTACGTAAGCGTAAGAGAAAGCAATGAATGGGGCGCGGATTTGCACATACCAATCCATACCAACGCCTTTGACGGAAAAACGACAGGCGGAACGCTTGTGATGCTTTACAGCTCCGAAGGAGAAAATTACCGGGCGGGAAAAGCAATTTTAAACAGCGTAGGTCCGATTACGCCGGGCGGCGATTACGCAATACGGACCAATAAGGAGCTTTACGAATTGAACGCGACCTCCGCTACCGCCGTATATACCGAGGTGGAATTCCACGATACAAAGGAGGGCGCGGCTTTTATAATCGGCAGTACCGAAAAGATTGGGGAGGCTATAGCGAAAGGCGTGTGCGGCTTTTACGGCGTGCCATACCAGCCGGGAAACGGCGGTTCGCAGGAGAACGAAGATATAACCCTGGAAATGTACCGTGTAAGAAAAACGTGGAGCGATGTGAAATCCCAAATCGGCGCGTTTACCATGCTTCAGTACGCGAAGGAGATGGCCGATGAAAATTCCGGCTATTATGTGTTTGACAGCAAGGGGAAAAAGGTTTATACGCCGCAGACACAGGCGAAAGCCCTGGAACTCAAACACACACCCTTGTATGTGAGCGCTTCTGCCGCCAAACAGTCTGCCGAGGTCAACGGAACCTACTACCGCTGGGACGACGAGGTTGTAAGCGGCAGGGTACGGATTACAAGCAGCAGGAAAAATATTGGGAAAGCCGGCGAGGTGACCGGCTGGGTCGATTTACAGTATACGGTATGATGACTCAAAAATGTTCTGCCGCAGCTGCTCGGTTATGCGGAACGTAAAAAGGAAAAAATAACAAGCGAACGATGATTTCGGCGCGCCGGGCCATAAGGCTCCGGCGCGCTTTTTCGTTTTTTTCTGACGTGTAGGATTGGCAAACAAAATAGATTTTTCATGATGTACCGCCTTACGGCGAAATGATGGATTGCTTTGCAAAATGATGTGCCTTCGCTCCGCTGCGGCATGATGTAATGTTTGCCTTTATGTCCCGCGGGACACATCATCGCACGAAGTGCGGCATCATTGCCCGAAAGGGCAACATCATTCTAAAAAGTCCTTTATGCAGCGTGGTAACTTCAATACAACCCAATACCCGTATATCCTCATCTTCCTCATTTTTTGTTTCCGGCTGTCCAATATCAATTGTAATCCTACATGCTTTTTCGTTTTTTTCTGACGCTTGTTGTAGAAAAACGGAAAACCTGTTATAATCCTTTATATATACGAAAAAATAAAACGAATAGGAAATGGGGAACGACTATGCCAGCCAAGGTCACATTATTAGCTTTTACGCCGAATCCGGAACAGACGGTCGCGTGCGCGGCGAAGCTTTGCTATTCGCCGTCGGATATTGCAACGGTAAAGGATGGGCTTACAGAGGAAAAGACGTCCGCTTTTGTGGACATGCTGGCGGCAATTGGGCATGAAAGCCCGATTGAGCACGCAAGCTTTACGTTCGGCATAGAGGGCGTTTCCCGTGCGCTTCTCGCTCAGATTACGCGCCACAGGATTGCATCCTACAGCGTACAGAGCCAGCGGTATGTCAAGGAAGCGCAGTTTGAATATGTCCTGCCGCCTGAAATCGCGGCTGTTCCGCAGGCAAAGGAGGAGTTTCTCCGCGCTATGGAAGAGGACCAGCGCCATTACGACAGTATAACCGCTATATTAAAGGAAAAGCATCGGGCGGAATATATGCGGCAGGGTCTTGACGAAAAGGGAGCGGCAAAAAAAGCGGAGAAGCAGGCCATTGAGGATGCGCGCTTCGTCCTTCCGAACGCCTGCTGCACCAAAATGATTTGCACGTTCAACGCGCGCAGCCTGATGAACTTTTTCTCCCACCGCTGCTGCAACCGGGCGCAGTGGGAAATCCGAGACGTCGCTATGCAGATGCTCCGCCTTTGCATGGAGGCCGCGCCCTCGCTCTTTAAAAAAGCGGGGCCGCCCTGTACCAGGGGCGGCTGCACAGAAGGGAAAATGACCTGTGGAAAAGCAAAAGAGGTCAGGGAAGCGTTTGCTGAAATGCGCGAGAAGGCGGAACAGTAATGGCAAAGCTGATTGTAATAGAAGGGCTTGACGGCAGCGGCAAGGCAACGCAGACACGCCTGCTTAAGGAAAGCCTTGAAGGAATGGGGAAAGAGGTAAGAAAGCTTACCTTCCCGGATTATGACAACCCTTCGTCGGCGCTTGTCCGGATGTATCTCGACGGCGTGTTCGGTGATAAGCCGGACGACGTCAACGCTTATGCGGCGTCGGCGTTTTATGCCGTCGACCGGTATGCAAGCTACCGGCAGTTTTGGGAAGGCGATTACCGCAGCGGCAAAATCATACTTGCCGACCGGTATGCGACCTCCAACGCGATTTACCAGCTGACAAAGGTTGAAAATACACAGTGGGACGGGTTTCTAGGCTGGATAGAGGATTTTGAATATAATAAGCTTGAAATCCCGCAGCCTGACCTGGTGATATACCTCGACATGCCGCCGGATGTTTCACAAAAGCTCATGACGCTGCGTTACGGCGGCGATGAAAGCAAAAAAGATTTACACGAAAGCAACCGCGCATTTTTATCGCAGTGCCGGCGGTCCGCGCTTTACGCGGCAAAACGGTACGGCTGGAAAATTATATCCTGCGCGCAGGGCGAACAGCCGCGTGCGATTGAAGAAATCGGGCGCGATGTGCTCGCCGCGGCGCAGGCTGTCTTATCAAATTAAAAAACCGAGGGAATATATGTATGCTAGAATTTAAGGAACCGACAATAGAGGACAGGCAGTGGGTAAACGAGCTGGTCGAGTGTGAGGGAAGGGATAAAACCCTTTTGAGCTATGACGTTGCGTTCGGTACAAATTTTGTCTGGCGCGGCATGTACAATATAAAAATTTGCCGTTACAGGGATTTTGTCCTGAAAACCTTCGGAAAAGACGAAAAAACGATTCGCTACGCGTTTCCCGTTGGAGCAGGCAATATCAAGGAAGCGCTGGGCGCGCTGATGGAAGACGCGCGGGAGCGTGGGCTCAAGCCCTGTTTCGGCGGCGTGACCAAGGAGCAGATGGAAATGCTCGAGTCCTGCTTTCCAGGCGTCTTTTCCTTCCGTGAGGACCGCGACTATTTTGAGTATATTTACCTTACAGAGGATTTGGCCGAGCTTAAAGGAAGAAAATTTCATGGAAAACGCAACCATATTTCTAAATTCAAAAACCAGTACGATTACACGTTTGAGCTGATAAACAATGACAATAAAAAAGACGCGCTGCTCGTTGCAAAGCTTTGGTGCGAGCAGAATGTGCTCGGCGAGGACAACGGCCTGACACATGAAATTTGTGCAATCAGGGAGGCGTTCCGTTATTTCGACGAGCTTCATTTTAAGGGCGCCATTATGAAAATAGACGGAAAGCCCGTTGCAATGACAGCCGGGGAACGCGTTTGCAATGAAGTGTTCGTCGTGCATTTTGAAAAGGCGCTGCCCGGCTACGACGGGCTGTACGCCGCAATCAACAGCTTTTTTGCAAAGGAGCTTACAGCGTATAAATATATCAACAGGGAAGAGGACCTCGGCATCGAGGGGCTGCGCAGGGCAAAGCTTTCTTACAGGCCGAGCATTTTACTGGAAGAATTTGAGGGCTGTGCGCAATGAACGCCTATCTGACAGCGCCGCGCGATAGGGCGGAGGAGCTTAAGCGGCTCTACCAGGCCTGCTTTGATGAAAAGGACGAGGCGGTACGTATTTTGTTTGAGGAATACGGCCTGGCACAGTACTGCCATGCCGCCTTGTGCGGCGGGGAAATTGCGGCCGCGCTTTATTTGCTGCCTGCCCAGGCTGCGGAAAACGGCCGCGCGGTACAGGCGCATTACCTGTTCGCGGCGGGTACGCTTCCGAAATACCGCGGCAGGGGGCTCATGAACGGGCTGATTCATTACGCGCTTTCCTGTGCCGCCGCGCGCGGCGACCGGTATTCCGCGCTGCTTCCCGCAGGCAGGGGGCTGTACCAGTTTTACGCGCGGTTTGGCTACAGGCCCGTTTACCGGTCAAAATGCGCCGCGGCAACACAGGCGCGGCTGTTTAGCCTGCCAGCAGAAACGTGCAAGGTCATAAATTGTTCATTTGACAAGCTGGCCGGTTTACGGTTTAATATATTGTTAGAACAAAACGGCAGCCTTTTGTGGGACAGCCGCCATCTTGCGCTTGCCCAAAAGCTTTCGGGACAGTACGGCGGCGGGCTGTTTACGGCGGACAAAGGCGCGGTTTATTATTTGCGCGAGGGACAGAATGTCTACGCGCATGAAATTATTTGTAAGGACGCGGATTTAAAAACTTTGCTCAAAACGTTTGCCATGCAGGTTCCCGCAAAGCTTTACCGGCTCAGGCTGCCCGCTTTTATCGGCAGTGCCGGCGGTATGGCGCGCTGCGGCATGATAAAGCCCTTAAGCAAAGACGCGCTGCCGCCTGCCGCGATGCGCTGCCCCTACCTGGGATTGGCGCTTGACTGAAAAGGAGGAACTACAATTGATATATGTTTTTCTTGCCGACGGTTTTGAAGAAACCGAGGCGCTGGTTACTGTGGACATTTTAAGGCGTGCGCAGCTTGACGTGCGCACGGCAGGCGTAGGGGCAAAACAGGTGACCGGCTCGCACGGCATTACGGTCGTTGCGGATATGACGGAAGCGGAAATTGAAAAAGAAACGATTACCGCTGTCGTTCTGCCCGGCGGAATGCCCGGTACGCTCAATCTTGAACAGTCGGAAATTGTCAAGGATTGTGTGCGCTGCTGCGCGGAAAACGGCCGTTTTATCTGTGCAATCTGCGCGGCGCCTTCAATTTTAGCGCATATGGGCCTGCTGGACGGAAAGAACGCCACCTGCTTCCCTTCCTTTGAAAAAGAGCTGGCCAATGCGAATTTAACCGGGGCTCCGGCTGTGGCAGACGGAAACATCATAACCGGAAAAGGCGCGGGCGCAACAGTGGAGTTTGCGCTGCTCGCCGCAGAAAAAATGGCGGGTAAGGAAATATCGGCCGAGGTAAGGGCGGCTCTCCAATGCCCGTAAGAAACATTAGGGAAATCAAGATACAGCTCCGTTCTAAAATTAAAAAGCAGCGTACAAATATGGAACCCCTGAAACGGGAGCGGATGGACGCCGATATCAGGAAGCGCCTGTTTTCCCTGTGGCAGTATAAAAGCTGCCGCCAGCTTTTTGTTTATGTCTCGAAGGATATTGAGGTCGATACAAAGCAGATAATCCTACAGGCGCTGGCAGATGGGAAAAAGGTCGCCGCACCCAGGTGCATTACGGAAGGGAGCCTGATGGACTTCTATTACATTTCTTCCCTTGCGGATTTGGAAAAGGGGACCTTTGGCGTTTTAGAGCCGAAGCCGGACGTGTGCAGGAAGGCCACCGATTTTTCCGACGGCGTGTGTATCGTACCCGGCTTATCCTTTGATTCGGAAGGGTACAGGCTGGGTTATGGAAAAGGGTATTACGACCGTTTCCTCAACGATTTTGACGGATGTAAAATCGGTATTTGCTACAGCGCATGCGTAAAGTGGGAGCTTCCTCACGGTTTTTATGACAGGCCGGTCGATTTGCTGGTAACTGAACGGTATTTCCGAAAAATCCATAAAGAAAAGCGTCTCAACGAAAAAAGCTGAAATTTTTTAAATTTTAGGTAAAATTTCCTTCTTTTTATGGTATAATGATATTTAATTAAAATTTATCCATGCCTGCGGAATATTCCGCGGCACAGGAGGATTCTTTATGAACGAGGATTACACCCCGAAAAATAAAAACGGGTACCTGTCGGGCGACGGCACTCCGGAAGAGCAGGAAATCGCCCAGGCGCGCAAAAAAAAGATTGAAGGCTTCCGGCTTTCCATCGACGATTTGGCGGAAGAGCCAGCGGCTTTCAACCAAGATGAAACGGAGCTGTTTAACAGGCGTATGCCCGGAGACGACGTTGTGGACGCCATTTTGAACGATACGCATTCCGGGCAGGAAGAGCCGCAGGCCATCACTGAGGATATTACGAGCTTTAGTGGGGAAGAACAGAAGCAGCGCATGGACAAAGCGGAAAAGGAAGCGCTGAAAAACTATAAAAAGTCCGTGAAGAAACGTAAAAAGGAAAAGGCGGAGCGCAACGGCTGTCTTTTCCGGTTTGTGTGGCTTGCAATGGTCGCGCTTGTAGCGGTTGTGCTGGGCATGTTCCTTGTGACCGGCGTGAACGACCTGCTTGCGGTTTCACGCGCGGAGGAGAATAAGACGCTTGTAACAATTCCAGAACACGCAACGCTTGACCAGGTAACGGAAATCCTCAGTGAAAACGGCGTTATCAACGAGCCGTTTTTCTTCAAGGCATATGCGAAGGTTACAAAATCGACCGAGGGCTTCCTGCCGGGCAGCTATAATATGGACACAAACATGGATTATGAGGCCATCCTCAATTACCTGCTTTACAATTCCGGGCCGAGAGAGGTCGTGTCTGTCCAGTTCCAGGAGGGCCTGACGGTACGCGAATGCGCAAATCTGCTGCAGGAAAAGCGCGTTTGTAAAGCGGAGGACTTCATGAAAGCCTGTAATTCCGACGCGTTCGACGAGGACTACGACTTTATCGCGGCAATCGGTAAGGATGAGGATAGGGTATATAAGCTCGAGGGCTATCTCTTCCCCGATACCTATGTGTTCTACGTCAATGAGGAAGCGGAGGAAGTAGTCGTCAAGTTCCTCGACAACTTCAATAAAAAGGTATTTAAGAATAAAACAAAATTTTCCGGCTACGATGAGGAAATGAGCGTCGCCGAGCTTGCGAAGCTCAAGGGCATGACGGTTGACGATTTAATCAACATGGCCTCCCTCGTTCAGGCGGAGGCGGCCGATGAAAAGGACATGTACTACGTTTCCTCCATTTTCTATAACAGGCTCGCTACCGATAAATGGGACGGTACGAACGAATATGGCGACGGCGATTTGAACAAGCTCAAATCCGACGCTACGATTTACTATCCATATTCCTCGCTGGAGGATATTCCAAAGGATATCAAGGATACGTTCAAGAGCAAATACAACACGTACAATATTACGGGGCTTCCGCCGGGACCGATTTGTAACCCGGGCTCGGTCGCAATCAACGCGGCGCTCAACCCGAAGGATACAGGCTATTATTACTTCTGCCATAAGGCGGCTACGGAGAATTCTCCCGCTGAGGCGTTCTACGCATACACGTATTACGAGCACCAGCAGAATATGAGGAAAGCGGGGCTTCTCGACTAAAGGCGGCATGATTTGAAACCAAAGGGCGTACAGCTTATCTTGTACGCCCTTTCTTTCAGCAAGAAAATGATTAAAAGGAAATGCGGGGTTTTTTCTATGGGGCTCACTTCAAAACGGCATGAAATACTCGCGCCCGCGGGCGATACGGAATGCCTTCTGAGCGCTTTGCGTTTCGGCGCGGACGCTGTTTACCTGGCGGGGCAGGAATTCGGTATGCGCACCGCGCCGAAAAATTTTGACAACGAGGGGCTTCGTAACGCCGTAAGCCTTGCGCACGCACAGGGGGTTAAGGTATACCTGACCTGCAACACGCTGCCCTCCAATGAGGAAATTTTACGTTTGCCGGAGTTTTTGGCGTTTGTGCAGGACGCGGGGGTGGACGCCCTTATTATAGCGGACATGGGCGTGCTCACGCTGGCGAAAAAATACGCGCCCCGTGTGCAGATACATATCTCAACACAGGCGGGCATCGTCAACTTTGAAAGCGCAAACGCCTTTTACAATATGGGAGCTTCGCGTGTGGTGCTCGCGCGCGAGCTTACAATCGAGGACATTGCGGGCATCCGTGCGAAGGCGCCGAAGGAGCTTGAAATCGAGTGCTTTGTCCACGGCGCGATGTGCGTTTCGTTTTCCGGCAGGTGCCTGATTTCCGCTTACCTGACGGGAAGGGACGCAAACCGCGGAGACTGTGCCCAGCCGTGCCGGTGGAAGTACCACCTGTACGAGGAAAGCAGGCCGGGGCAGTATTTTCCAGTAGAGGAGAACGGCGGGGGCACTTACCTGTACAATTCACGCGATTTATGTATGATAGAGCATATCCCGGAGCTTGTAAAAGCCGGCGTGACGAGCTTTAAGATTGAGGGCAGGGCAAAATCCGCCTATTATACCGCGGTTGTTACGAACGCCTACCGCAAGGCGCTCGACGATTATTATGAAAACGGCGGGCGGGAGCATTATAAAGTGCCGCAGTGGATTGCGGACGAGGTTCATAAAATCAGCCACAGGGAATATTCGGCCGGCTTCTTTTTTGGGAGCGAGCCTGGCCAGACGGTTAAAAACGGCGGCTATATCCGGGAATATGAGGTCGCTGCCGTCTGTGAGGGAACGGCGGGCGGCAAAGCGCTCATTACACAGCGCAACCGCTTCTTCTGCGGGGACACCTTCGACGTACTGCCGCCAAGCGGCGTACCGTTTGAGACAAAGCTCCTCACGCTTTCCGACGAATACGGCAATCCGGCGGAGAGCGCGCCGCACCCGATGCAGCGGCTGCTCGCCCAAACGGAAAGGGAAATCCCCGCCGGCAGCTACCTGCGTAAAAGGCGCAGCCTGTGAAGAAACGCGCATTAGAGAAAAGCAACGAAAAAAAAGGGGAATTTTAAATAAATTTTTGATTGCTTTTTTTAGTCTTATCCTTTAAAATAATATGATGGTGATACTTGTGAAGAGCGTGTTGATTGTATCCAAAACACAGCAGAGTATAACACCCTTGTCCAGTCTGCTCGAGGAGGAGGGTTACTGCTGTACGGCCACGGCGTTCTCTTCACGGGAAGCAAAAGAAAAGCTGCATGACGGCGCATTCGACCTGATTGTTGTCAATACGCCTCTTTGCGACTGTTCCGGTTTGGAGCTTTCTTTTTATATGGCGGACAACACGCGCGCGGGCGTTTTGCTTTTTATTAAAAGCGAGGCGCTGGGGCAGTGCCGCAAAAGCTTGGAGGAACACGGCGTTTTTCCCGTCCCGAAGCCAATCAGCCGCAGCTACTTCCACCAGACGGTCAAAATGTGGGAGGTTTCAAAGCGCAGGCTCATGGGGCTTGAAAGGGAAAACCTGGAGCTGAAAAACCAGGTCGAGGAAATCAAGCTGATTAACCGGGCAAAGCTGGTGCTGATGCAATGCCTTGCGATGAGTGAGCCGCAGGCGCACCGGTACCTTGAAAAGCAGGCGATGGACATGCGCCAAAGCAAGCGGAAGGTTGCCGAGCAGGTTCTCAACACGTATGAAAGCTAAGGGAATATCCTCCAAAAAGCTTGTGCATAATAGGCGGGAGCCGGAAAATTTTTTTATCATTTTCCGCTTTGCCGCGCGGAGGCACACGCCTTAAAAAGTATAAAATGGGAAAGGATTTGATATATATGGGCCGCAGGGCATACCTGGTATTGGAAAACGGCAAGGTGTTTGAGGGCGAGAGCTTCGGCGCCGAACATGAAGTGACGGGTGAGCTCGTCTTTACTACCGCGATGACAGGATATCTTGAAACACTCACCGACCCCAGCTATTATGGGCAGGTCGTTATCCAGACGTTCCCTTTAATCGGTAATTACGGGGTGATTCCCTCCGATTTTGAAAGCAAAAAACCCGCTTTGAAAGCGTATATCGTAAGAAATAGGTGTCAAGAACCTTCTAACTACCGTTGTGAGGGTACTCTTGACACCTTTTTAAAAGCCTCAGGCGTGTCCGGCATGTATGGGCTGGACACCAGGGCGCTGACGAGGATTGTGCGCGAATACGGCGTAATGAACTGCAGGCTTACTTATTCTCTTGACAGCCTGGAGCAGGATATAGAGGAGCTGAAGGCTTACAGGGTAAAGGACGCTGTAAAGTCCGTTACAAAAACGGAAAATGAAGTATATCAGGCGGAAAACGCAAAATATAACGTCGTGCTCTGGGACTTCGGGGCTAAGGACAACATCCGCAGGGAGCTTCAAAACCACGGCTGCAACGTCACGTGCGTCCCTGCCGGAACAACCGCGAAGGAAATTATTGAAATGCACCCCGACGGCGTAATGCTGTCGAACGGCCCCGGCGACCCGCAGGAAAACGCGCCGGTTATCGAGCAGCTGAAAGAGCTGTGCAAAGAGAAAATCCCGACCTTTGGCATCTGCCTTGGGCACCAGCTCTTAGCACTGTCGCAGGGGGCGGCGACGGAAAAGCTCAAATACGGCCACCGCGGGGCAAACCAGCCGGTAACCGACACACGCACCGGCCGGGTATATATTACAAGCCAGAACCACGGCTATGCGGTCGTAAGCGAAAGCCTGCCGCAAAACGCGAGGGAAAGCCATAAAAACGGCAACGACGGCACTTGTGAGGGCGTGGAATATACGGACATGCCCGCCTTTTCCGTACAGTTCCATCCAGAGGCCTGCGGAGGCCCGCTCGATACGGCCTTCCTGTTTGACAGGTTCATCGAGCTGATGGAACAGGGCGCGAAAGCATGAAGAGGCCCTATCAAAGCGTTTGTATAAGGAAAGGAATGGTACACAATGCCTTTAAATAAAGACATCAAAAGAGTAATGGTCATCGGTTCCGGCCCGATTGTTATCGGCCAGGCGGCGGAGTTCGACTATGCGGGCACACAGGCGTGCCGCGCGCTCAAGGAGGAAGGCTTGGAGGTTATCCTCATCAACTCAAACCCCGCGACGATTATGACCGACAACGCCATGGCGGACAAAATTTATATTGAGCCGCTTACGCTTGAAACGGTCAAGCGCGTCATCGAGAAGGAAAAGCCGGACAGCCTGCTTTCCACGCTCGGCGGGCAGACGGGGCTTACGCTTTCCATGCAGCTTGCAAAGGAAGGGTTCCTGGAAAGGAACAACGTAAAGCTATTGGGCGCGGACCCTGAAACAATCGACAAGGCGGAGGACCGCCAGCTGTTTAAAGATACCATGGAGGCAATCGGCCAGCCGGTCATCCCCTCCAAGGTAGTAAACGACGTGGAAAGCGCCGTGGATTTTGCAAATGAGATTGGCTATCCGCTGATTATCCGCCCGGCGTTTACGCTCGGCGGCACAGGCGGCGGCATTGTGGAAAATGAGGAAGAGCTGCGTGAAATTACGGCGAACGGCCTTGCGTTGTCCCCAATTACGCAGGTGCTCGTCGAGAAATGTATCTCCGGCTGGAAGGAAATCGAGTTTGAGGTCATGCGCGATTCCATGGGCAACGTCATTACCGTATGTTCAATGGAAAACTTCGACCCGGTCGGCGTACATACGGGCGACAGCATCGTCATCGCGCCGACGGTCACGCTTGCCGACAAGGAGTACCAGATGCTCAGGAGCGCGTCGCTCAACATTATTTCCGCGCTCGGCGTAGAGGGCGGCTGCAACTGCCAGTTCGCGCTGCATCCTGAAAGCAATCAGTACGCGGTCATCGAGGTAAACCCCAGGGTGTCGCGCTCTTCGGCGCTCGCATCGAAGGCGACTGGCTACCCGATTGCAAAGGTGGCGGCGAAAATCGCCATCGGATATACGCTCAATGAAATCAAAAACGCGGTTACGGGCACGACCTACGCCTGCTTTGAGCCGGCGCTCGACTATGTGGTCGTAAAGCTCCCCAAATGGCCGTTTGATAAATTCGTCTATGCGAAGCGCTCGCTCGGCACACAGATGAAGGCGACCGGTGAGGTCATGGCAATTGCCCCGACCTTCGAGCAGGCCATCATGAAGGCCGTGCGCGGCGCGGAAATTTCGCTCGATACCCTAAACAGCGACAAGTTTGTGAACATGCCGGTGGAAATGCTCAGGAACAGGCTCAGGGTATGCGACGACGAAAGGCTTTTCTGCGTGTACCAGGCGTTGAAAAAGGGAATCACAGTCGATGAGGTGCACAGCGTCACCATGATTGACGAATGGTTCTTAGAGAAGCTTTTGAAGCTCATCGATATGGAGAGAAGGCTCTCGCAGGAGGATTTGAGCGATGAGTTGTATATGGAAGCCAAGAGCATGGGCTTCCTTGACAGGGTGATTACAAAAATAAGCGGGAAAGAAATAAAAGCCCCCGCACGCCCTGTGTATAAAATGGTCGATACGTGCGCCGCGGAGTTCTCCGCGCAGACGCCTTATTTCTATTCGACCTTTGATGAGGAAAACGAGGCGGAGGAATTCATAGAGGCAAACAAAACGGGCAAGAAAACGATTATCGTTTTTGGCTCCGGCCCAATCCGCATCGGCCAGGGTATTGAGTTTGACTACGCGTCCGTCCACTGTGTATGGGCGCTCAAGGAAGCGGGCTATGAGGTCGTTATCGTCAACAACAACCCAGAAACCGTTTCGACCGACTTCGACACGGCCGACCGCCTTTACTTTGAGCCGCTTACCACAGAAGACGTCATGGGTGTAATCGGTACGGAGCACCCGTACGGTGTGGTCGTGGCGTTCGGCGGCCAGACGGCGATTAAGCTTACAAAGTACCTGAGCGACCATGGCGTCAATATCCTCGGCACATCCGCCGACAGTATAGACAAGGCGGAGGACAGGGAGCGCTTTGACGAGCTTTTGGAGAAGCATCACATCATGCGCCCGCAGGGCTTTACCGTCATGACGACGGAGGAAGCGCTCGACGTGGCTTCGAAAATCGGTTATCCGGTTTTAATGCGTCCCTCCTACGTACTCGGCGGCCAGAACATGATTATCGCATATAACGACGACGACATTGTGGAATACATGTCTATCATCCTTTCCCAGAATATTGAAAACCCGGTGCTCATCGATAAATACCTGATGGGTACGGAGCTTGAGGTCGACGCCATCTGCGACGGCGAGGATATCCTGATTCCCGGCATCATGGAGCATATTGAGCGCGCGGGCGTCCATTCGGGCGACTCTATCGCTGTCTACCCCGCGTGGAACATCAACGACGAAATGACGCAGAAGATAATTAAATCCTCGCGCGACCTGGCGCTATCGCTCGATACGAAGGGCCTCGTCAATATCCAATACCTGATTTATAATGACGACCTGTATGTCATTGAAGTAAATCCCCGTTCTTCCAGAACCATCCCTTATATCAGCAAGGTCACGGGCGTACCGATGGTCGATTTGGCTACGCGCGCAATGCTTGGTGAAAAGTTAAAGGATATGGGCTACGGCACAGGGCTATTTAAAAAGTCCCCATACATTGCGGTTAAGGTTCCTGTCTTCTCGTTTGAAAAGCTGATTAACGTCGATAACCACCTGGGCCCGGAAATGAAATCGACCGGCGAGGTCCTGGGAATTGCCGAAACGCTCGAGGAGGCGCTTTACAAGGGGCTTGTGGGCGCGGGCTATAAAATGACCAAGTCGGGCGGCGTGCTCATTACGGTGCGCAACAGCGACAAGGGCGAAATTGGCGACGTCGCCAAGAAATACGCGGAGCTCGGCTTTAAGATTTACGCGACCAAGGGAACAGCTGACGTCCTGAAGGAATACGGAATTGACGCGGAGGTTGTCGGCAAGATACACGAATCGGCCGACAATACGCTGACGCTCATCGAAAGCGGAAAGGTAAGCTACGTTATTTCCACCTCCTCCAAGGGCCGTATCCCAACGCGCGACAGTGTAAAAATCCGCAGAAAGACGGTCGAGCGCAATATACCGTGCCTTACTTCCATCGATACGGCGAACGCCCTTGCGGGCTGCCTGCGCAGCAGGTACTCCACGCGCAACACGGAACTTGTCGACATCAACCACATGAGAAGCGAAAAGATGAAGTACGAGTTCACGAAGATGCAGGGCTGCGGCAACGACTACATCTATTTCAACTGCCTGAAAAATACCATCACCAACCCGGAGGGCCTGAGTGTGCGCCTTTCCGACAGGCGCTACGGTATTGGCGGAGACGGCATTATTTTAATCTGCCCGTCTGAGGCGGCGGACGCGAAGATGCGTATGTTCAACCTGGACGGCTCTGAGGGCAGGATGTGCGGCAACGGCGTGCGCTGCATTGGAAAGTTCCTTTATGACCACGATTTGGTCGACCAGAATAAGGATACCGTTTCCATTGAGACGTTAAGCGGCGTCAAGACGCTCAAGGTCTATAAGCAGGACGGTGAGGTCAAGAGGCTTCGCGTCGATATGGGCAAGGCGGAGCTTAACCCGAAATACATCCCGGTTGCGATGGACAAGGAAAAAATTATAGACGAGCCGGTACAGATTGACGGCAAAGAATACAACATTACCTGTGTTTCTATGGGCAACCCGCACTGTGTCGTCTTTGTTGATAATATAGACGGGCTGGACATTGAGGATATTGGGCCGAAGTTCGAGCACGACAGGCTCTTCCCGGAGCGCGTCAACGCGGAATTTGTAAAGGTGCTCGACGCGCATACCATCCGCATGAGGGTGTGGGAACGCGGCAGCGGTGAAACATGGGCCTGCGGGACAGGCGCGTGCGCCGTGGCTGTGGCCGCCGTTGAGAACGGCTATTGCCCGATGAACGAGGATATTACCGTAAAGCTCAAGGGCGGGGATTTGGTTATCCGCTACACGGGCGACACCGTCTATATGACCGGCGAGGCCGAGCGTGTATTTGAAGGGACAATCGTCCTGTAAAGCCAGAATGGCTTAGATATTTGGATTTTTCCGGCGGAAGCGCTGCATTTCCGCCGGACGCGATATTATTTTCATAGGGAACCCATGCGCAGAATGTAACGTTCTGCGTATTGTGGTTTCTCAGGGGACAGGCAAGGACAACAAAAAAGTAATGGAAAAGGACGATGAGGAATGACAAAATATATTTTTGTAACAGGCGGAGTAGTTTCTGGTTTGGGAAAAGGCATAACGGCGGCGTCTTTAGGCAGGCTTTTAAAGGCTAGGGGGCTTAAGGTCGCGGCGCAGAAGCTCGACCCGTACATCAACGTAGACCCCGGCACGATGAGCCCGTACCAGCACGGAGAAGTATATGTTACGGAGGACGGCGCGGAAACCGACCTCGACCTCGGCCACTACGAGCGCTTTATTGACGAAAACCTGAACAAATACTCCAACCTCACCACAGGCAAGGTGTATTCAAACGTCCTTGACAAGGAGAGAAGGGGAGAGTATCTTGGGCAGACCGTCCAGGTCATCCCTCATATTACGAACGAAATCAAGAACTTTATCTACAGCGTCGGCAAAAAGTCGAACGCGGACGTCGTCATTACAGAGATTGGCGGTACGGTCGGCGATATAGAAAGCCAGCCGTTTTTGGAGGCAATCCGCCAGGTGTCCCTGGAGGTTGGCCCGACCAACTGCATTTTTGTGCATGTAACGCTTGTCCCGTACATCAAGAGCTCCGGCGAGCATAAGTCGAAGCCCACGCAGCACAGCGTCAAGGAGCTGCGCTCGCTCGGCATCAATCCGGATATCATCGTGCTGCGCTGCGATGAGCCGATTGACGAGGGCATTTTTAAGAAGATTGCGCTGTTCTGCAACGTAAAGCCTGACTGCGTTATCGAGAATATCACGCTGCCAGTGCTCTACCAGGCACCGCTGATGCTTGAAAGGAATAATTTTTCCGATATTGTGTGCCGTGAGCTTTGCATTGAAAACAAGCCCGGCGATATGACAGAATGGCTCGAAATGCTCAAGCGTATCGAATCGAGGAATAAAAACGTCAAGATTGCGCTCGTCGGCAAGTATGTACAGCTGCACGACGCGTATCTGTCCGTTGCGGAAGCGCTCAATCATGCGGGCTATGAAAACGCCGCGAACGTGGACATCGAATGGGTGGACGCGGAGCTTGTGACCGAATATACCGCGAAGGAGCTTCTTGGAGGCTGCAGCGGTATCCTTGTGCCCGGCGGCTTTGGCGACAGGGGCATCGAGGGCAAGATAGAGGCGGCAAAATACGCGAGGGAAAACAATATCCCGTATCTTGGCATCTGCCTTGGCATGCAGACGGCGGTTATAGAGTTCGGCAGGAACGTGCTCGGCTACGAGGACGCGAATTCCGGCGAGTTCGCGCCGGAATCGGAAAACAGGGTCATCGACCTGATGCCCGACCAGCAGGGAATCGTCTCGAAGGGCGGTACCATGCGTTTGGGCGCGTACCCGTGCAAAATCAGGGAAGGCTCTATCATGTCGAAGGCTTACGGCAAGAATGAGATTGCAGAGCGCCACCGCCACCGCTACGAGTTCAACAACGATTACCGTGAGGAATTCGAGTCCCGCGGTATGCTCGTGACGGGAACGTCCCCCAACGGCATGCTCGTTGAGGCCGTCGAAATACCGGATAACCGTTTTTATGTCGGCGTACAATACCATCCGGAATTCAAGAGCCGCCCGAACTTTGCCCACCCGCTGTTCAGGGAATTTGTAAAGGCTTCGCTTGAGCATCAGGGGTAACAGGCAGGCTTATCAAACAGGGGTTTGTGCGAACCGCAAGCGAACATAAAAATACAGGGAGGTTCGCACCATAATTTCTGTTACATAACTGTGTAATGGGCGATAAGTGCGACCTTGTTTTATTCCAAACAGAAGCTATATGCTTTGATTTTGTGTAAAATGCATAATCTGAAAATGCTTTTTTGTGTTGTTTTACTGTCGCCGCTCATCCGGGCGGCGTGGATTGAAATGGCTCGGCTCGTTATCGACAAAACGACCGCAAACAGTCGCCGCTCATCCGGGCGGCGTGGATTGAAATATGGAGAATATAGGAAAGATAAACAAGGCAACAGCGTCGCCGCTCACTCAGGCGGCGTGGATTGAAATTCGGCACCGGGGTATGGATTGCGAGCTTGGCGATGTCGCCGCTCACTCAGGCGGCGTGGATAAAGAATAATAACCGGTCCGTGCAGGATGGGAATAGGGAGGGAGCAAAATGTGGTTCTGGGTCTTTATGCTGGTGGTAAACCTTTTGCTTCCTTTTTCCATGCTCGGCTTCGGCAGCCTTTTTTATAAAAAACCGCCGGATAAAATCAACAGCGCCTTTGGCTACCGCACCAAATTGTCGATGAAAAATCAGGAAAGCTGGGAATTTGCACACCGTACCTGCGGCAGGCTTTGGCGTGTGCTCGGCCTTGTACTACTCATAATAACCGTTATTGCCATGCTGTTTTTACTCGGCAGGAATATGGAAAGCACCGCGTTCTTCGCGACAGGCATCCTTGTTTTTCAGCTTCTCGTCATGCTTGGCTCCATCTTACCGGTCGAACGCGCGCTTAAAAAGCGCTTTAACAAGGATGGCAGGCGCAGATAATAGAGCTTTCTTATCATTGAATCGAAATTTTCAGCCCGGAAACGGGCATCTTATATTCATAACCCGATTCAGGAAAGGATGATTTTACATGAAAATCAACACGAATTATCAAAACGTACAGAACAGCTACCTTTTTTCGACGATTGCAAAAAAGGTAAACGAATTTGGGGAAGCCCATCCCGATAAAAAGCTTATCCGCCTGGGAATAGGCGATGTAACTAAGCCCTTGTGCCCGGCGGTTATTACCGCGCTGCACGGCGCGGTCGATGAAATGGCGGACGCTGCTACCTTCCGCGGCTACGGCCCGGAGCAGGGCTACGACTTCCTGCGTACACAGCTCAAAGCTTACTATATGCTGCACGACGTTGAGCTTGAGCAGGGTGAGATTTTCGTGAGTGACGGCGCGAAGAGCGACGTCGGCAACATCCTGGATTTGTTTGACACGGACAATACCGTACTGGTGCCCGACCCGGTCTACCCCGTATATGTAGATACGAACACCATGGCGGGCAGGAAGATTGTCTACATGGACGCGACGGCTGAAAACGGTTTTTTGCCCCTTCCGGACGAAACCGTAAAAGCGGACATCATCTACCTGTGCTCGCCGAACAACCCAACCGGCGCGGTCTATAGCCGGGAGCAGCTGAAAAAATGGGTTGACTACGCAAACGCAAACGATGCGGTTATCTTGTTCGACGCCGCATATGAAGCCTTTATTTCCGACCCCACGCTTCCCAAGAGCATATACCAGATTGAAGGCGCGAAAACGTGCGCCATCGAGTTCTGCTCGTTCTCCAAAACAGCGGGCTTTACCGGTACGCGCTGCGGCTATACCATCGTCCCGTTTGCGCTTGAGCGCCAGGGGATGGGGCTCAATAAAATGTGGCTGCGCCGCCAGACGACAAAGTTCAACGGTGTGCCTTATATCGTCCAGAAGGGCGCTGCCGCCGTCTTTACGGAGGAAGGGCAGAAGCAGGTGAAAGAAACGATAGGCTATTATATGGAGAACGCCGCCATCATTGCCAGGGCCTTCGACGAGCTTGGCGTGTGGTATACAGGCGGCAAAAATTCGCCGTATATCTGGCTTAAGTGCCCCGGCGGCATGAAATCGTGGAAATATTTTGATTACCTGCTTGAAAACGCGAACGTGGTCGGCACGCCCGGCGCGGGCTTTGGGGAAAACGGCGAAGGCTTTTTCCGACTGACCGCGTTTGGCGGCCGTGAAAATACAATAGAAGCGGTCAGGAGAATCAAGAGCTTGAAATAAAACAGCTTGATATCCAGCGGATGTGGCAGCCCTGCTTTTGCGGGATGCTGATTGAGGGGCGGGCGGCATTGTCCCGCCCCGTTTGCTGTCTGTACAGAGAGAGGGACCTATGGCTTTTTTACCCGTAACGAAAAAAGAAATGGAACAAAGCGGCTGGGACACGCCGGATTTTGTGTTTGTCACTGGCGACGCGTACGTTGACCACCCGAGCTTCGGCGTGAGTATCCTGTCGCGCGTGCTGGAGGCGAAGGGATACCGCGTCTGCGTCCTTGCGCAGCCCGACTGGAAAAACGAGCGCGATTTTACGCGCTTCGGAAGGCCGAGGCTCGGCTTTCTCGTTACGTCCGGCAATATCGACAGCATGGTCGCGCACTACACGGCGGCAAAGCGCAGGCGCAGTGACGATATGTATTCACCCGGAGGCAAGGCGGGCAAACGGCCCGACCGCGCGGTGATTGTCTATTCCAAAATCATCAAACGGCTTTACCCGGACTGCCCCGTCATTATCGGCGGGCTGGAAGCGTCCCTGCGCCGTTTTGCCCATTATGATTACTGGGACGACAATGTCCGGCCTTCTGTTTTAATCGACAGCGGCGCGGATATTTTGACCTACGGCATGGGGGAAAACCAGACGCTTGAAATCGCCCGCCGTTTAAACGATGGGCTTCCCGTTTCGTCGCTTACGGACATCAGGGGGATTTGCTACGCGGTCGATACGAAGGATTACGCTGCAATGCCCGCCGCCGACTGCCCGTCATATGAGAGGGTAAGGGAATCTAAAAGAGAGTACGCGGCGGCCTGCCGCAAGCAGATGGAAGAGCAGGACGCGGTGCGCGGGCGTACGGTCATCCAGCGCCATGGCGGGAAAATAGTAGTGCAGAACCCGCCGATGCCGCCGCTTACGACGGAGGAACTCGACTGGGTTTATTCGCTTCCGTACGAGAGGATGTTCCATCCGGTGTATGAAAGCATGGGTGGTGTGCCGGGAATAGAAGAGGTTGAATTTTCCATCACGCATAACCGCGGGTGCTTCGGCGCGTGCAACTTCTGCTCGATTGCGTTCCACCAGGGCAGGGCCGTCACCGTAAGAAGCGAGGAGTCAGTGCTGGAGGAGGCAAAACGCCTGACGGAAAACCCGCGCTTTAAAGGATATATCCACGACGTAGGCGGCCCAACCGCGAATTTTCGCCTGCCGTCGTGTAAAATACAGGAAAAGGCGGGGCTTTGTAAAAACAGGAAATGCCTTGCCCCAAAGCCGTGCAGGCAGCTTCAGGTATCACACACGGAATATTTAGGCCTTCTGCGCAAGCTGCGCGCCCTGCCGAAGGTAAAAAAGGTATTTATCCGCAGCGGCATACGGTTCGATTACATGATGGAGGACGAAAACAGCGAGTTCTTCCGTGAGCTGGTAAGCTGCCACATAAGCGGGCAGCTGAAGGTTGCGCCGGAGCATTGCTCGGCGGCCGTGCTCGACAAAATGGGCAAGCCGCATATCGAAGCCTACAAGCGTTTTCAGGATGAGTTTTACCGTATGACGAAACAGGCCGGAAAGGAACAGTACCTTGTACCTTACCTGATGTCCTCCCATCCCGGCTCGACGATGAAGGACGCGGTGGAGCTTGCGCTGTTTTTAAAACGCGAGCATATCCGTCCTGAACAGGTACAGGATTTTTATCCGACACCCGGCACGGTTTCGACCTGTATGTTTTACACGGGGCTCGACCCGTATACGATGGAGGAGGTTTATGTACCTCGCACGCAGAAGGAAAAGTCGCAGCAGCGCGCGCTGCTGCAATATTTCAACCCAAAAAACAGGCAGCTTGTCATCGATGCGCTCAAAGCGGCGGGCAGGACGGATTTAATCGGCAGCGGGAAAAACTGCCTGGCCGCTCCCACGCCGCAGTATTTGGCGGAACTGAAAGCACGCGGTACCGGAAAAGGAAAAAGCCGCCCAAACAGCAAAAAGGCGGGGAATAGAAGCGCGGGCGGAAAGCGGGGAAGGGGCAGATGACCACCAGGCGAATGAAAAAGCGGTTCGCGGCTCTTTCCTGCACGGCCGTACTGCTCGCTATAAGTCTCCTGTTTTCCTTTGGAAAGCCGCTCGGACTCCCCTCATGGCAGGATATTTACGCCGCCTTCGGCTTTACGGACGTAAACCCGGAATCAGGGGAGCTGTCCGTGCATTTTTTGAATGTCGGCTGTGCGGACAGCGTATATATCAACTGCGGGGATTACAATGTATTAATCGACGCGGGCAACGAGAGCCTGCAAAACAAGTCCGCAGCCTACCTGCGGGAAAACGGCGTCAAAAAGCTCGACCTTGTTATCGCGACGCATCCCGACAAAGACCACATCGGCGGGATGCAGGAAGTGGCCGGGACATTCCCGGTTGAACGGTTCTGGATACCGCAGGTGAAGGAAAAGCTTGTACCGGACTCCGGCTTTTACACCGGTATGCTCTGGAACTTGGAAAAACAGGAAACGGAAATTACCCATCCGTGGGCGGGAGAATACCTGCGGCTCGGCGATATGGTGTTTACCGTGCTGTCGCCGTCCAAAATCTACAGCGATACAAATAATAGTTCCATTGTGGTAAGGCTGAGCTTTGGCAAGAACAGCTTCCTGTTTACCGGCGACGCGGAGAAAAAAGCGGAAAGCGACATGCTGAAAAGCGGCATGGGCTTAAAGTCCGACGTTTTAAAGGTCGGGCACCATGGAAGCAAAAGCTCCTCCACCAAGGATTTTTTAAAGGCGGTTTCCCCGCGGTACGCGGTGATAAGCGTTGGGGACAACAGCTATGGCCTTCCCAAAAAAACAGTAATCAAACGGCTTGAAAAGCTCGGGACAGAGGTTTATCGTACTGACCGGTACGGTACCGTCGTATTTTACAGCGACGGCGAGCGGCTCACCATACATACGCAAAGGAGTTAAGATGATGAAAACCTTGAAAATCGACCGGTTCGACCCACAGTACGCCATCTGCACCGACAAAGAGAAGAAGCTTTACGCGATTGAGCTTTCTGAGCTTCCCAAGAACGCAAAGCAGGGGGATATTCTTTTGATTCAAGACGACGGCGTCATTACAATCAGGAAATGAATGTAAGATTGTTCGCGCATTCCTTGACAAATCGCACCGCGTTTACTATACTAGACCACAAAGGCATGGAAGGGAAGAAGTAAGCAGACAGGGGCGCTAAAGAGAGGCGGCGTAAGGTGCGAGCCGCTGTGCCCGGCTGTTGAAATACATCCCGGAGCCGCCGGCTGAACGGGCGCTTGCGCGCTTTTATTAGGCCCGGACGGGTTTCGCCCGTTACAGCGGAGGGGTATGCGTTTGCGTACCCGTGAGGCTGTCGCCGTGAGGCGGCGGTAAACTGAGGTGGTACCACGGAATATTCCGTCCTCTGGATTTTGCAGGGGACGGTTTTCTTTATGATGCGCCGGCTTCTGCCGTATTTTAAGCTTTGAAAAGCGAAAAACAGGAGGAATTTCAAATGGGCGTATACGACGAACTAAAAGCAAGGGGCATGGTTGCCCAGGTAACGAACGAGGAACAGGTAAAAGACCTGCTCAATAATCAGAAAACAGCGTTTTATATCGGCTTCGACCCGACGGCCGACAGCCTGCATGTCGGGCATTTCGTGCAGATTATGGTCATGGCGCACATGCAGCGCGCGGGACATACGCCGATTGCGCTGTTCGGCGGCGGTACAGGTATGATCGGGGACCCGAGCGGCAAGAGCGACATGCGCAGGATGCTTACAAGGGAAGAAATCGACCATAACATCGCCTGCTTTAAAAAGCAGATGTCGCGGCTGGTCGATTTTTCTGAGGGCAAGGCGCTAATGGTCAACAATGCCGACTGGCTGCTCGATTTGAACTATATCGATTTCATCCGCACGATCGGCGTGCATTTCCCGGTCAGCAAAATGCTTGCGGCCGAATGCTACAAGCAGCGCATGGAGCGCGGCGGCCTGACTTTCTTTGAGCTCAACTACATGCTGATGCAAAGCTACGATTTCTATGTCCTTAACCAAAAATACGGCTGCCAGCTCGAGCTTGGCGGAGACGACCAGTGGAGCAATATCATCGGCGGCGTAGAGCTGATTCGTAAAATCGCCGCCAAGGAAGCGGAGGAAACGGGCAAACCCATTCCCAAAACGGCGGAGTCCTTCGGCATGACGTTTACGCTCCTTACAACGAGCGAGGGCAAAAAGATGGGCAAGACGGAAAACGGCGCCGTGTGGCTCGACCCGGAGAAGACGAGCCCGTACGAGTTTTACCAGTACTGGCGCAATGTTGCCGACGCGGACGTTATCCGCTGCCTGAAAATCCTGACCTTTGTACCGCTCGACGTAATCGAGGCGCTTTCCAAGCTGGAGGGCAGCGACATTAACAGGGCAAAAGAGGTTCTGGCGTTTGAGGTGACGAAGCTTATCCATGGGGAGGAAGAGGCACAGAAAGCCCAGGATGCGGCGCGCGCGCTGTTTGGCGCTGGAAAGAGCGCACAGGACATGCCCTCCACTGCAATCGATGAGAACGACTTTACAGACGGTACGGTAACGGTAATCGACCTGCTTTTGAAAACAAAGCTTACCCCCTCCAAAAGCGAGGCGCGCAGGCTTATCATGCAGGGCGGCGTTACGGTTGACGATATGAAGGTGACAAAGCCGGACGAAACGGTCGCAAAGGCGCAGTTTGAGGAAAAGGGCTATATTGTCATCAAAAAGGGCAAGAAGGCGTTCCATAAGGTGAGCCTTTAAGACCTGACAGGAAGGGGAGCGGGCATATGAGGAAATTTTTCTCGGAATTCAAGGAATTTATTATGCGCGGCAATGTGATGGACCTTGCGGTCGCGGTGATTATCGGCGCGGCGTTCCAGGCGATTATCAGTTCCCTGGTAAACGACGTGATTTCTCCGTTTATCGGATTGTTTGCCAAGATTGATTTTAAAGACTGGGTTTTTGACATCAACGGCGTGCAGATTCAATACGGCTCATTTTTGACGGCGCTTATCAACTTTATCATCATGGCGTTTGTTATTTTCCTTTTAATCAAGGGAATCAACAAGGTTATGAGCATTGGAAAGAGGCTCAGGAAGGAAGAGGAGCTGCTCTCAGAGCCGGAAACAAAGGCATGCCCTTATTGCCTGACGGAAATCGATATCAGGGCGACGCGCTGTCCGCACTGCACTTCACAGCTTGGGGATGCGGAAGAAGAGAAATAATTTGATGCGGTTACGTCCATAATATAGAAAACGGCATCGGAGCATTTTGGTTTGATGCTGCGCTTCGGCGGAAAAGGAGAAAACGGTATGGCTCAAAACAAGGGAATCCTGCATAAAATCAAAGAGACGTTCGACCAACGATCTATTATTGTGGCGTCCGCATTTATTATTTTTATCGCGCTGCTCGTTATCATGGTAACGTTTGCGGTCAATGTGGGGCCGGCGATAGCGGCGCGTGAGGCGGGGGCGAATGCCTCCGCGGGAACCGTTTCTTCTGAGAGCGGGAACAAGGCGTCTGCGGGAGCCTCCGGCGCGGACAAGCTTCCAAGCGGCTTTACCACGGTTTCCGTTGCGCGGGAAAGCCTGTATAAAGGCCCGCTGATTCTTGTGAACAACGACCATAAATGCGGAATCGACGGGGTAAACCTCGTCGGTATGATGGAGGAATACAACAAAACGTTCAAGGTGGCGGATTACGACGTCCAGGTAAACGGCGCGATTATGGAGAACATTAATTCCATGTTCGGCGATTTTCACGGCCAGTACGGAGACAACGACCTGCTTGTAAACAGTGCCTACCGCAGCCAGGACGTCCAGCAGACCATTTATGACAATACGCTTGCTTCCAAGGGTGAGGAAGGGACGCAGTGGGTCGCAAAGCCGGGCTACAGCGAGCACCAGACGGGCTACGCTTTTGACCTTTCCCTGATGGCGCCGGACGGTACAATGTACGATTACGACGGAACGGGCGACTACGGCTGGATTAATGAAAATTGTTCCCGCTATGGCTTTGTCGTGCGGTACGACGACAAGAAAAAGGAAATTACGGGGATTGCAAACGAGCCCTGGCATTTCCGCTATGTTGGCCAGCAGCACGCAATCTATATGGTTCAGAACGACCTCTGCCTTGAGGAATATATCGATTTACTCAGAGACTATTCCGCACAGGAGCCGCTCCTGCTCAAGGACCTTTCAATGAATGAATACAAGGTTTATTTTGTGAAGGCGCAGGAGTCCGGCAGTACCGAGGTGCCTGTCCCGCAGGACGGCGAATATGAAATATCGGGCAACAACGTCGACGGATATATCGTCACATGGAAACTATAAACTGAAAAGCAAAGCAGGCTGCGTCCGGGACGCAGCCTGCTTTTTTCTTCCTGTTACTGGATTTCTTCGATTGCCCCGTGTTCCTCTTCATAATTTTTGATGGCTTCTTCAATAAAAGAAAGGATTTCGTGGTTTACCGTTTGTTTTTCGCGGTATGACATAACCTTCAGCTTAAAAAGCATGTTGCTGTCAATCGTAATTCTTAAATCTTTGTTCGGCATGCTGGTTTCCTCCTGTTAAAGATATGAAAGCTATGAAAACATTATATGTCGAGCATAAAACAGTGTCAATACGGCTGAAAATAGGCATAAAACAAATTTATAATAAAAAACAACCATATGCGGTTTATATCTCTTATTATCAATTGAATAGCATTGGGATATTGCAAAGGAATTCATAAAAAATATAATAAAAAAATTTTTTTGCTTTTATTTTGCGGAAAAAGAAACAATTTTATTCATTGACAGCCATATATGGTTTATTTATAATAGAATTGAACCATATACGGTTGATATTAAGAAAATAGTTTTTTAAGGCTCCATCTTTATAAGAGAAAGCGGTGTTTTTTATGATTCAAAACAGGCTGAAGGAACTCCGGAGGGCGCGCGGAAAGACGCAGCTCCAAATTGCGCAGGTGCTGGGTACGACCTACCAATATTACAGTACTTACGAAAAGGGGCAGCGCGACCTGCCGCTTGAACGGGCAAAAAAGCTCGCGGTTTATTATAATGTTTCGCTTGACTACCTTTCTGGATTATCAGGCCAGGCGGAAAAATGCTGGCTGGAATAACAGGAAAAAATAAAGACGGGCGCAGGCAGAATTTTCTGCCTGCGCCCGTTTATTGAAAAATTACTTAAAATTTGATTTTTTCGTTGACATAATCTACAAGCTTATCGATTGCAATTCTATCCTGCGCCATCGTGTCACGGTCGCGCACGGTTACGCAGCCGTCCTCCACGCTGTCGAAATCGTAGGTGATGCAAATCGGCGTACCGATTTCATCCTGCCTGCGGTAACGCTTGCCGATAGAGCCCGCGTCGTCGTATTCCACCATAAAGTGCTTTTGAAGCACCTCGAAAACTTCGCCTGCCTGCTCGGAGAGCTTTTTGGACAGAGGGAGCACCGCCGCCTTGTAGGGAGCGAGCGCCGGATGCAGGCGCATGACGACGCGCGTGTCCTTTTCGTCAATAGCTTCTTCGTCGTATGCGTCGCACAGGAAAGCGAGCGCAACCCTGTCAGCACCGAGTGACGGCTCTATAACATAGGGAACATAGCGGGTATTGTCTGTCGGGTCAAAGTATTCCAGGCTCTTGCCCGAATGGTTCTGGTGCTGCATCAGGTCGTAGTCCGTACGGTCGGCTATGCCCCAAAGCTCGCCCCAGCCAAATGGGAAGAGGAACTCAATATCGGTCGTCGCCTTGGAATAGAAGGCAAGCTCTTCCTTTTCATGGTCGCGCAGGCGCAGGTTTTCTTTTTTTAGGCCCAGCGACAGCAGCCAGTTTTCGCAGAAATCCTTCCAGTAATAGAACCAGTCGAGGTCGCTGCCGGGCTTGCAGAAAAATTCAAGCTCCATCTGCTCGAATTCCCTTGTACGGAACACAAAGTTCCCGGGCGTAATTTCGTTGCGGAACGATTTGCCTATCTGCGCCACGCCGAATGGCATCTTACGGCGGGTGGTGCGCTGGATATTTGCAAAGTTGACAAATATGCCCTGCGCCGTTTCAGGCCGGAGGTAAATTTCGTTCTTTGCGTCCTCCGTAACGCCCTGGAACGTTTTGAACATCAGATTGAATTTGCGGATATCTGTAAAATTGCTGCCGCCGCATTCGGGGCAGGCAATGTTATTTTCCTTAATAAAATCCGCCATTTGTTCAAAGGTCATATTGTTCGGGTCCGCGCCGAAATCCTCAATGAGCTTGTCGGCCCTGTGGCGCGTTTTACAGTCCTTGCAGTCCATCAAAGGGTCTGAAAAGCCCCCTACATGGCCGGAAGCGACCCAAACCTGCGGGTTCATCAGGATAGCGCAGTCGAGCCCCACGTTATACCGGCTTTCCTGTACAAACTTTTTGTGCCAGGCTCTTTTAACGTTGTTCTTGAATTCAACGCCCAGCGGGCCGTAATCCCATGTGTTGGAAAGGCCGCCGTAAATTTCGGAGCCGGAATAAACGTATCCCCGGGTCTTGCACAGGGAAACGATTTTTTCCATTGTTTTTTTACTGTTATCCATGTTGGAAGGTTCCTTTCAATAGAAAAGTGTTAAGTAAATATCCTATCCTATATTAATGTTTCAGAGCGTATATGTCAAGATAAACCAACAGGATAGGGCGTGTTCTAATGCCATAGGGCGTAATTGGGCAGGATGGGAATATTTAACTTCCAATATTTTTTCTTGTTGATTTATTACAAATCTTGAAAGGCTTTTTCGGTTGTGTTTTATAATGAAATTTTAGGATATTGAAACTCCATTTGATTTACCTTAAATTTTGACAACAAAATGGATAAATAGTGACATTGACAAAAAGTGGGGGTATTGTATCATAGGATTAGCATGAAATATTATAGCTGAATATCCTGTGGAATATTGTTCTTTTTTGTGCCAAATAGCAAAATTTTACATATAAAAGAACATTTCATAGAGCTTCCGCTATATGTTTTGCGTTGTGTCAGATACCAATTGCAGTCGCGTCGGCTTCCTTTTTTTCCTGTGTTTAGATGCGCAAGCCGCCGTTTTGATGAAACGGTCTTAACATAGTGAAAAGACCGGCGCGAAATTTTTTTGGTTTGGTGGAAGAAAGCCAGTCGGGCTTTCGCAGCGCTCCCGCTTTGGGAGAGGGCAAAAAACAACAAGGGGGACTGCCGGGGTAATCAAGATGGAACGCCTTAAAAGGCGCAGGCTGATGCGGTGCCTGCCAAAACCGTAAATTTATATGAAAAAGGATATCAGTGAGATGTATAGAAAGAGAGTAAAGCTGCTTTCATTGTTCTTATCGCTGCTGATGGTTTTCGGAGCGGTGGCAAATGTCACGGCGGCCGGAGCAGGCAGCGCGCAGGAAGGTATGCAGACCGTCTACTTTAAAGACACGAACTGCTGGCAGGGGAAATTTGCAGACGGTATCTATGCCTACCTGTTCAGCTCGGCAGGCTCTGAAAACAACGGCTATCCGGGACAGGCGATGACCTATCTCGGCAGGGACGCAGAGCAAAACAGGATTTATTCCATCGAGGTGGATACCACGAAATACGATACGATTAAATTCACAAACGGAGCGCAGAGCGGCACCGTAAACCGCACGGATAATTATCCCGTCGCTTTGACGAGTGACAATAACGGCTACGGTTTTACGGGCAACATGACCTCCGGCAACAAATATTTTGAGGTCGCGCAGTGCAAGGCGCAGACAGAGGGGCTGGATATAACTGAGCCGTCTGAACCGACGAATCCCTCTGAGCCTACGAACCCTGACCTGCCGGACACGCTCACTATTTATTTTAAGGACACCAACTGCTGGGGCGACGGTTTTGTAAATGGTATTTACGCCTACCTGTTCAGCTCCACCGGCTCAGATAATAACGTTTATCCCGGCGTAAAAATGCAGTTTATCGGCAGGGATGTCGAAAAGAACAAGGTCTATTCCGTCGATGTTGACACTACAAAATACGACACCATTAAATTTTCCGACGGCAGCGCTTCCAACAGGCGCACGAATAATTTTCCCGTTGCGCTGTCGGCGGGCAACAACGGCTATCAGTTCAACGGCTTGATGGACCCTGACGACTCCCGGTATTACGGAATCGAGCAGGCGAATATCAATACCGATAACCTGATTGTCCGCGATGAAGAAGACGTCACCGTTTATTTTGCCGATACCGCGGCATGGGGCCTTCCGTACGCATATGTCCTGTCGGCGGACGACAGCCAGACAAACGGCGATTACCCGGGCGAGCCCATGACCTATGAGGGCAAGGACGCACAGGGCGTGGATATTTATTCCTATACGTTTAATTTCTTTGATTTTGCAAAAATCAAGTTTTCTAATGGCAAGAGCGCTTCTTCCTCAGACCACAAGCGCACAGGCAACCTGGAATACCGCACACAGCTTACAGGCGAATTAAACGCTTACCGCCTGACGGGCAGCGCGGACCCAGCTAAGCCGAGCAATCTGGAAGCCGAGGCCTGCACGGTCGATATAAAGGCGCTCGATAAATCTGATTTGACGACCATTTATTTCCGCGACGACCTTCAGTGGGAGGAAATTTACGCCTACACCTTCAGCAGCGCGGACGGCAATACCTCCAACGGCCCGTATCCCGGCCAGAGGATGGAATACGCAGGTAAGGACAAGGCGGGCGCGAAATATTATTCCTATACCTTCCCGTCTAAAACGTATGACACCATCAAATTCTCGGACGGAACCACGGAAAACAGGCGCACAGACAACATTCTGTACGCGGCAGACGCGCAAAACGGCAGCAACTGCTATTACCTGACCGGGTCGTCCTCCGGCGGAAAGTATGAATTTAAGCCTATTCAGGTAGACCCTGCCGGGCTTGACGCTACGGAAATGTTCACGGTTTATTACAAGGATACGATTGGCTGGGGCGACCCGTACCTTTATGCGTTTTCAAGTACAGGGGCAGGCGATGACAAGGCTTATCCCGGTACGCGCATGACGCTTGAGGGAACCGTTGGAAAGACTAAGATTTATTCCTGCGCGTTCGATTCCAACAAATACGACCGCATAAAAATCGATGATGGAACGATACTTGGCTGTTCTGTCCCAAACAGGCGTACGGCGGATATCGACTTTATCAAGGACTTAGGTGAGAATAACTGCTTTGAGCTGACCGGAAGCACGACAGTGACCGGCGGCAAGGAGTATTACGATTATAAGGCAGTCTCCGTTAATACGGACGAAATTACACCTTATGAGGGCGTTAAAACCGATACAAAGGTCAAGAACGTCATCTTTATGATAGGCGACGGCTTCGGTGAAAAGCAGGCGCAGGCCGGCGAGCTCTACAAAGGCGGCAAGCTTGTGTTCCGCACAGGCGAGGAAAACGGCTGGTACCGCAATTGGCAGACGACGCATGACGCGGACTACCCCAAATTTACGGACAGCGCGGCCGCCGCGTCGGCGCTTGCCACCGGCGTTAAGGTACACGACAGCGTGGTCGGTATTTCCCCAGAGGGCAAATGGGTGGAAAACCTGACCGAGTTTTCTAAAGCGAGAGGCCTCAAGACTGGCATCGTCGTCACACAGGTGCTTCCGCACGCAACGCCCGCGGGCTTTACGGCGCATGTCGATTCCAGGCATTCCTACGACGAAATTGCGACGCAGCAGATTAAGCAGAACATCGACCTCATGTTCGGCGGCGGTTCGACCTACTTCAACGCAAGGAAGAGCCTGATGAACGACCTCGGTTATTCATATACCACGAATTTCTCCGACGTATCAAACGTGCCTGCTGACCAGAAGCTCATCGGCGCGTTCAAGGATTCCTATATCAAGCATTCCGACTCGAACCTTCCGATGCTGGCCGATACCACCAAGGCGGCGCTTGAACGCCTGACGAACGACGACGGCTTCTTTGTCATGATAGAGGGTTCCGATATCGACGCGTACGCGCATAACAGCAACATGGCGGATATGCTCGATGAAATCATCGTATTCGACAACGCGGTAAAGGTGGCGCAGGAATACGTTGACGCGCATCCCGACACGCTCCTGATTGTTACGGCCGACCATGAAACAGGCGGGCTGGACCTCAGCGGCGTAACAGACAAATCCCAGCTGACGAACAGCCTCTTTAAGTCCGGCGGTACGCATACGGGACAATCCGTTCCGGTTTATGCTTACGGCAAGGGCGCGCAGGAGCTTACACAATATAATACGATAGACAACACGGAAATCCACCAGTTTGTTACAGACGTGCTCAACAACGAGTACGACCCGAACGGCGAAATCGGCGAGAACGTCTTAAGCGACGCGAACAACGTGATTTACTTCCAGAAGCCTGCCGATTGGGAAGACGTTTATATTTACAGCGACGCTTACAAATCCACAAAGGAATTCCCCGGCGCGCCGATGATTCTCCTCGAGGGCGACATTTACACCTATACGATTCCTTACGACGTCAAGAACCTGTCCTTCAGCTTCAATGACGGAAACAAGAAGTCTACGGTAACGGTGGAGAACCCGCAGTACAACAAGCTTTACTACATCGATGACGATAAGGACCCGCAGAAATCCACCGTCTCGGTCAACGAGGAATATGCTCCGCCGGAGGGCGTTGTATACTTTGAGAAGCCAGACGACTGGAAGGACGCGTACATCTATACATGGGGCAGCCGCTACGGCGGGACATGGCCCGGAACACAGATGACGCATGTTGAGGGCAACCTCTACAAATATGTGCTCTATGGCTCTACGACGATTGCTTCCGCATTCGGCCTGATTTTCAACGAAGGGCCTGTATCCGGTACAGCCAAGCAGACGGTGGACCTGGAATTCATGGGCTTCAACCTGCTTTATAAGCTAACCGGTGAAAAGGATGCCCAGGGCCATTTCTACACCTCGTTTGAGAAATATCCCAAGCAGGCGGACGACGGCGAGGATGCCGGTACGTTCTACTTCAAGAAGCCTGCCACCTGGGATGCGGCCAATGTTTATGCGTTCTTCGGCGCGTATGTCGGCGAATGGTCCGGCGTGCCGATGACTAAGGTAACAGACGACATTTATTCCTTTACCTTGAAGAAGGGCCAAATGTTCAGCGGCGGCCATAATTTCAAGCTTGCGTTCAACGACGGCAAGACTTACCAGACTATCGACGTTGCGTTCGAGGGCTTCGACCGTATTTATACCATAGAAGGCGACGATACAACCGAGGCTGCATACGGCTCCTGGAGCAAGTATACACCGGCACAAATCAAGTACGGCGACTTAAACGGCGACGGATTTGTCAATGTGGCCGACGTCCTGATTGTCCAGCAGTATCTCGCACGTATGATTGAGCTGACCGACGCGCAGAAGATAGCGGCTGACGTCGATTTGAGCGGAGACATCAAGGTAGCCGACGTTCTCGAAATGCAGAAGCTCATTGCAAAAATTATCGATAAGCTTCCGGCGGAAAGAGTCCGGTAAAACCACAATCTGATTTGCCGAATCTTGCGGCATAAACGGCTTTCAACTGTGCAATCCATATGAATAATTTGATACCTCCAAATATCAACCGCAGCCGTTTTATGCACAATGTATTCTATATAGTAGGACCGCAGGGGAAAACCTCTGCGGTTTTACTTTTCGTATGGCAGAATCTCTAAAAAAACAAGACAAACTTTGTTTGTTTTTCAAGCAAAAAAGGCTGTCAATTTGCATCTTTTTGTTTGCTTTTTTTTTGGAAAAACAGTATAATTATAACAATTTGGGGCGATTCGTCCCAAACGCCGGATTTCCGTATTTTAATGGTAGGTACGGGTATGCTCCGGAAAAAAATTTTTAGGATATTCTTGAAATGAAAGGATGAAACAAATGGTCAAAACAATTGAAAAGTGCACCGCGTGGGTGCTTGCCGCGGCAATTTTGCTGAGTATGGCATGCATCGGCGTGTATGCACAGCGCGCACCGTTCCGTTACGGAGACGTAAACGGGGACGGTAAGGTTTCTGCGGCCGATGCGATGGAGGTTTCCAAGCATACCGCAAAAATCATTACTCTGACAGGCGACGCATTCAAGGCGGCGGATGTCAACGGAGATGGGATAGTAAGCGTAAAAGACGCGATTCTCATCCAGCAATATGTCGCAAAGGTAATCGATGTATTCCCGGTGGAGCTCATCCAGCCGACTGACCCGACGGTTCAGCCGACCGAGCTTCCCACCACCACCCCTACCGAAGCTCCCACGATTAAGCCGACCGACCCGGAGCGCTATGATACGCTTGTTAATGGTAAAAAAGCCAATGTCGGTGATGAAATCGTTTACACTGCATATCTCTATGCGAAGGACCTTGTAGCCGGCGTAAACGCTTATGTAAATTATACCGGTGATGTTTTAAAGATTTCAGATATCACACTGGGTTCTAAAAAGAAAGCTGTCCTGCCAATTTTGGCAAATGGCAGCAGTGTTTTGAATTTTAACCCGGTTGACGGCTCTGATTCGATTTATTTCAATGGTGCCAACGCGGATGAAGGCTATGATTTCTCCGCAAAGGAAAGTATTCTTGTAACCGTGCGTTTTGATGTAATTAAAGAAGGAACCGCTTCAATTGGAACGTCAATGACACAAATTCTTTCGATGGAGCTCGATTCCTCGAACAAGAACCAGCCGCTTGAGGATTATACCCTTACGGATAAAACTGAGGTAATAGGCGGTACGGTTGACCCGACCGAGGCTCCCACACAGGCCCCGACCGACAAGCCGACTGAAGCACCGACCGCGGCGCCTACAGATAAGCCCACGGCCGCGCCGACCGATCCGACCGAGGCGCCAACCCAGAAGCCGACCGAGGCGCCAACTGTGGCGCCCACAGAAGTGCCTACAGAGAAACCCACCCAGGTGCCGACAGAGCAGCCGACCACGCCGCCTTCCGGCGACGCGGTAATCAACGGTCAGAAAGCAAGCATCGGCGACCAGGTAACGTATACGGCTTACCTGAAGGCGGATGAGCTCGTAGCGGGCGTGAACGCGCACGTGACGTACACGGGCGGCGTACTCAAGCTTTCACAGGCGACGCTCGACTCCAAAAAGGCACAGGTTATCCCGGTGCTTGCCACAGGCAGCTCCGTGCTTAATTTCGACCCGGTGGACGGTACAAATTCCGTTTACTTCAACGGTGCGAACTCCGACGAGGGCTATGAGTTCTTCGCGGAAAAGACCGTGCTTGTCACCCTGACGTTTGACGTTATCGGCGCGGGAACAGCGGAGATAAAAACGGCAATCGCGCAGATTCTTTCAATGCAGCTCGATTCCTCGAACAAGAACCAGCCGCTCAAGGACTATACTCTGACTGATAAAACTGAGGTAATAGGCGGTACAGTTGATCCGACCGAGCCGACCGAGGCGCCAACCCAGAAACCTACCGAAGCTCCGACTGTGGCGCCCACAGAAGCGCCTACAGAGAAACCCACCCAGAAGCCGACAGAGCAGCCGACCACGCCTTCTTCCGGCGACGCGGTAATCAACGGTCAGAAAGCAAACATCGGCGACCAGGTAACGTATACGGCTTACCTGAAGGCGGATGAGCTCGTAGCGGGCGTGAACGCGCACGTGACGTACACGGGCGGCGTACTCAAGCTTTCACAGGCGACGCTCGACTCCAAAAAGGCACAGGTTATCCCGGTGCTTGCCACAGGCAGCTCCGTGCTTAATTTCGACCCGGTGGACGGTACAAATTCCGTTTACTTCAACGGTGCGAACTCCGACGAGGGCTATGAGTTCTTCGCGGAAAAGACCGTGCTTGTCACCCTGACGTTTGACGTTATCGGCGCGGGAACAGCGGAGATAAAAACGGCAATCGCGCAGATTCTTTCGATGGAGCTTGATTCCTCGAACAAGAACCAGCCGCTCAAGGACTATACCCTGACCGGCGAAACGAAGGTCATCAAGGGAACCACGGACCCGGCTAGCGACGCGGTTATCAACGGCGTTACTGCAAATATCGGCGACCAGGTGACCTACACGGCATATATCAGCGCCAGCGAGGCGGCTGCCGGAATCATTGCGTATGTTCCTTATAATGACAGCGTGCTGAAGCTTTCCAACGAAACGCTGACATCCAAAAAAAATCAAGTCATCCCCGCTTTTGCGACGGGCAGCTCTGTATTGAATTTTACCCCGGTTGACGGTTCCAGCGCGGTTTACTTTAATTCGGCAGACCCGGATGAAGGTTACGATTTGCCGGAGGGAAGCGTTCTTGTGACTTTAACGTTTGATGTCATTGGAAAAGGAACCGCAGCGGTTTCACCGCAGGTTAAGCAGTTCCTGAGTATGCGCAAAGACGCCGACGGGAAATATTTGAACCTGACTGACTATCAAATTACATCTGATTTGATAAAAAAATAAATAAATTTAAGAGAGCGCCGCGGTTTTCCGCGGCGCTTTTGGTTTATTGAGTGAGAATACGAGAATCAATACACTTCATATTTGCCAACTTGAGGGAGATATGGTATAGTATTTCCATAATGGCGGTTTTTTCGGTTTTCCCGGAAAAAATAGCAGCATCCGCAATTTTTATGAGGTGATATTTTTTGGAAGTCAATATTTTAATGGGCGTTTGTATACTGCTGCTCATTATTCTATCCGCGTTTTTTTCTTCGGTTGAAACGGCGTTTTCCACAGTCAACACGATTCGCCTGCGGCATGACGCGGAAAACGGAAGCAAACGGGCCAAAACGGCGCTTACAATTACAGAAAATTATGACAAAGCGCTTACGACGATTCTAATCGGGAATAATATTGTAAATATCGGCTGCTCGTCTATTGCGACGGTGCTGTGCCTGAACCTGTTCGGAGATATGGGCGCGGCTATCAGTACAGGCGCCGTTACGATACTTGTCTTGACCTTCGGGGAAATTTTGCCGAAATGTATCGCAAAGGAGCACGCAGACAGCTATTGCCTGCACACGGCGCAGGTTCTGCGGGTCCTGATGACGATATTCAGCCCCATTGTTTTTCTGTTTGTCAAACTGAAATCCTTTGTGCTTGACAGGATGCGCAAAAACGAAAAATCGCCGTCTGTTACGGAGGACGAGTTGAAGTTTATTATAGAGAGCATTGAGGAAGAGGGCGTGCTTGAAGAGCAGGAACGCGAGCTCGTCCAGTCGGCGCTCGATTTTGATGAAAAAACAGTACAGGAGGTCCTTACGCCGCGCGTCGATATTACGGCGGTCGACATAGAGGACGACGCAAAAGAAGTGGCAAAGCTGATTCTGTCTGAGCGTTTTTCGAGGATTCCCGTTTACAAGGACAATATAGACAATATTGTCGGTATCCTGCATACGCGCGATTTCCTGGAAGCGATGATTCACGGCGAAAAGCCGGAAATCGCAAAGCTTATACAGCCCGCGTATTTTATTTATAAAAAGAAAAAACTTTCTACCGTGCTTACCGACTTCAAACGTAAAAAGCTCCATATGGCAATCGTTTCCGACGAATACGGCGGAACGGTCGGCATTGTAACAATGGAAGATTTGCTCGAAGAAATCGTAGGGGAAATCTGGGACGAGGATGAAGAGGTAGAGCAGCAGTACAGAGCCCTGCCCGACGGCGGATATGAAATCAATGGGGATATGGATATTGACGAAATGCTTTCGCTGTTTGGAATGAATGAAAATGCAATTGAAAGCGACAGCGTGTCGGTCGGCGGCTGGGTGTTTGAAACGCTCGGCAGTATTCCAGAAAAGGGAGACAGCTTCCAATTCGGGGAGCTCTGTATTACTGTAACAGAGGTTACCGAGCAGCGCATTACGAAGCTCATCGTCCGGCGTACTGTAAATCAGACAGAAACTGACAAGGATTAAACTGTCAGGCAAAAAAACAGCATAAATAAAATCACCGCAGGAGAAAATAAATGCGGTGGTTTTTTTATGAGAAAAATGAAACAGGATGGGTTTCTGTTTTCCTTCGGCGGAATTGCATATGGTTTGATAGAGCTGCTGTGGCGGCGGTATACGCACTGGTCGATGATTATTACGGGCGGCGTATGCTTTGTGATGCTTTTCAGGATTTTTAATAAAATGCAGCGGATTTCCCTGCTTAAAAAATGCTTGATTGGCTCGGCGGTTATCACTGGCGTGGAGCTGATTGTCGGCTGTATCGTCAATCTTATTTTAAAGCTTGAAGTATGGGATTATTCCAACATGCCCTTAAACCTGCTTGGCCAAATCTGCCCGCTCTACAGCCTGCTGTGGGGCTTCCTGACCATTCCGATTGTCTTTCTGTGCGGGAAAATGAAGCCTGTCGTCAAAAGAATCTGAAACAAAATGGGAGGCAGCGTACGCTGCCTCCCAAATCTTTACCTATTCTCCAATTAAGTTGTTGCGCTCCAGCCATTCCTGGTGCGTCATGAGCACCTGGCGGGACTTGGAGCCTTCGTGCGGGCCGACAATGCCCATCTGCTCCATCTCGTCAATCAGCCTTCCTGCGCGCGCATAGCCCAAGCGCAGGCGCCTCTGCAGCAGGGAGGTGGATGCTTGCCCGGCCTCTACGACGCATTTTATCGCTTCCTCGAGCATGGGGTCGCGGTTTTCGTCGCCGCCGTTATTCAAAGCGGAGTCCTTGCCGTTTGCGCCGATGTCCTGCGAGGCGATTTTTTCAATCTGCTCCACAACAGTTTCGTCGTAATCGGACTGGTAGGATTTTTTGATATAGCCCGTGACGTTTTCAATCTCCTCGTCGGAGGCGTAGCAGCCCTGTACGCGTAAAGGCTTTGGCGCGCCGACAGGGGAGAAGAGCATATCGCCCTTTCCGATGAGCTTTTCCGCGCCGCCGAAATCCAAAATGGTTCTGGAGTCAACCTGTGATGAGGTTTTCAGCGCAATACGGCTTGGAATATTCGCTTTGATTACGCCGGTAATAACGTTGACCGAGGGACGCTGTGTCGCGATGACCAAATGCATGCCCGCCGCGCGCGCCATCTGTGCCAGGCGGCAGATGGATTCCTCTACCTCGTTGGGTGCTGCCATCATCAGGTCGGCCAATTCATCGATTGCAATGACTATCTGCGGCATTTTACTGTCGGGAATCGGAAGGCCGTCGTCAGTAAGCGGGCGGTCCTCCTTCGGTGTTTCGGGCGGGACATTCGCATAGCGCTTGCGGTACTTGTCAATCATGGAATTGTATGCGTGGATGTCCCTGACATTGTAGGCCGCAAACGTTTTGTAACGCTCGAGCATTTCGCTGACTGCCCAGTTGAGAGCGCCGGCCGCTTTTTTAACGTCTGATACAACCGGAATCAGCAGGTGTGGGATACCCTTGTATTTTGAGAACTCGACCATCTTCGGGTCGATTAAAACGAGCTTTACTTCATCGGGGCTGCCCTTGTACAGAAGGCTTAGCAGGATGGAGTTGACGCAGACCGATTTACCGGAGCCGGTCGTACCCGCGATGAGCAGGTGCGGCATCTTCGCAAGGTCTGTCGCGACGATGTTGCCGGAAATGTCCCGGCCGAGCACGACGGTCAGCTTGCTCTTTTCATGCTTGAATTCCTTGGAATCAATCAGCTCGCGCATGGTAACCATGCCGATTACCTTGTTCGGCACCTCGATTCCAATCGCGGCCTTACCGGGAATAGGCGCTTCAATCCTTACGCCGTCAGCGGCAAGGTTCAGTGCGATATCATCTGAAAGGTTTGTGATTTTGCTGATTTTTACGCCCGCCGCAGGCTGCAGCTCAAAGCGCGTAACGGACGGGCCGCGGCAGATATTGATGATATTGGCCTGTACGCCAAAGCTGTTGAGCGTAGATATAAGCTTCTGCCCGTTTTCCTGCAGCTCGTCGAACGCGCCGCTGTTCTCGCCGGAAAAATTAGGGTGTAGCAAATCGACTGGCGGGTAATGGTACCCGTTTTCGTTTTCCCTGTGCTTCTGTTCCGCGCTTTCCCCGTCCAGTTCTACGGGTACCGTCTGCGGGTCGGGCTGTATCTGGCCGGGGTCGCTCTTGCGCGGCTTCTTTTTCTTTTCCATTACGTCCTTCGCGGCGAAGGTAGCCATGGGCTTTTCAGCGTCGTCCTCCTGCAAGGGAGACGGCGTTTTACCGTTCATCAGTATTTCAAGCCGCTTGCGCTTGTCGTTCAAATTCTCCGGCGTTTTGTTCTCTCCGTCGATTGGGATGTCGATTTTTCCCATACGGAACGGGGAACCGTGGGATTGGCTTTTTTCTTTCTTTAAATCCATGCCGGTTTCCAGCTCGGGATTTTGGAAGAGCGGGGGGCGGTTTTCAAATTCCTCGCGCTCTTTTTGCTGCTGCTCACGCTTACGGTTGAGGTTTTCCCGCGCGGCGTTCATGCCCTGCGCAACCTTGTCCGCGGGCTTCTTCATAATTTTGAAGATATGGCGCAGCGTAATACCGAACAGGAACATAAAGCATAAAAGCATCGCAATAATTGAAAAGACCTCTGCGCCCGCCTTGCCGCACAGTATGACAAGAGGTATGCCGAGCACGCCGCTCAAAAGCCCCGCGCCGCCTGTGTCCGCGCCCTGCGTGTAGAGCCTGCCGAGCTCGCTGAAATACGAGATACCGGATGCCGCCGGCGCTTTTAATATGTACATCAGTGACGATAAAAAAACAATAAATCCGATGGCAAGCGCCGTTTTTCCCGCCATTTTTGTGCCGAGCTGCTTATCGAGCGCTGTCATCACAGCAACATAGATAAGCAGTACCGGCCACAGCACAGCCAGCGTCCCGAACAGGCCGAGCATAAAGCTGTGCAAAAACCGCCAGACGTTTTCGCCCGGAATGAATATGATAAACAGCAGCAGCACTGCGCCCGCAAGGAGCAGGAGCGCTTTCGACTGGCTTGAAAGGCGGTGCTTTTTCTGCGGCGCCGGCTGTTTTCTGGCGGCTGATTTTGCGGCGGGTTTTCTGGCTGGCGCTTTTCTGCCGCCTGCCGCCGCTTTTTTTGTGGCCTGCTTTGTTTTTGCTGCCAAACTGATTCACACCCTTAATGTTTCACATCATATAAAAGGAACGTCCTTGTATTTATCCAAAAGTAATCGGGACGCCTGTAAATACGTTTGCGCCCGTGTTCATTTCTATCAGGCTGATGATTATCACGGCGATACCGACGACCGCCGTATAAATAACGAATATGTACATGCGGTCCTTTGCCAGCATCCATTTGAACAGCAGGATGGCAAAGAAGCCAACGACCGCCGAGGTGATTACACCCGCAATAATCGGCATAATCTCAATACTGCTCATTACGCCGGGCGTCGTGAGCGCGTCCTTGAGCTCAAGGACAGCGGCCGCGAGGATGGACGGGATTGCGAGCACAAAGGTATAGTCGAGCGCCGTCTGCTTGTTGATACCGCGCAGCTCTCCAGCGGCGAGCGTGGAGCCAGAGCGCGAAAGGCCGGGGAATATGGCGGCGAAGCACTGGACGATACCGACAGTCAGCGCGTCGACGATATTAAAGCGCGTCCGGCCCGCGCCGTTTTTCTTGACGATACCCTTGGCCTCATACCGTTTGGCGGTACGCTTGTTTGAAAGGATGCCGAGCGTAAGAAGCAGGCAGGTGAACAGCAGGGAAATACCCACGATGATGAAATAGCCGCTGTTTCCCGACCATATGTCCGCCAGGTCCTTGCCGGTCATCCCGCCGCTGAATGGAATCGGGACAAACAGCAGGAACAGGGGAATCAGGCCGATAACGAGCATCACAAGCAGGTTGCGGTCGTCGTCCATCTCGCTCCATTTGAACTTGCCGGTAAAAATATCGCGCAGTGTGGAAAACAGCGCCTTGAACAGCCGGCCTATCAGCTTATAGTAAACGACGCAGACGGCAGCAAGCGTCCCCAGGTGAAGCATGACGTTGAAAAACAAATTGTTTTCCGTCACGCCGAGGATATGCTGTGAAATGGAAAGGTGGCCGCTGCTCGATACGGGCAGGAATTCGGTCAGCCCCTGTACGATGCCCTGAATAATCGCATCAAAAATATTCATTATGTATACCTCCAAATTGATTTCCTTTTCTCTATGTAAACGCCCGGAAGCGGGGCGCAGAAGGCGGGCGTATGCCCGCCAAAACGCATCAAGCGTTATTTTTTTCTGGCCTTTTTTTCGGGCTGTTTTCTTGCTTTTCGCTTGTCTGCCGCGCGTTTGTCGTCAATCATTTTGTTCAGGCAGTTCATCGCGTCGGAAAGCGTGCCGACGTCGTCAATTAAACCTTCTTTTACGGCGTCGTCGCCTTCAAGGATGGTGCCGACATCGAGCACCAGCTCGCCGATGTTCATTGCAAGCTCGTTATAGCGGTCGTACGGGATATTGGAATTTTCGCTTACAAACGTCGTAATGCGGTGCTGCATACGCTTGAAATATTCAAACGTCTGCGGAACGCCGAGCGTAAGCCCGGTCATGCGCACAGGATGCACGGTCATGGACGCGGATTTCGCGATGAACGAATGCTTTGCCGCAACCGCCAGCGGAATGCCGATGGAATGCCCGCCGCCCAAAACGACCGAAACACTCGGCTTGGTCATACCGGCCATCAGCTCCGCAATCGCAAGGCCCGCCTCAACGTCGCCGCCTACCGTGTTGAGCAGGATGAGCAGGCCGTCGATACGTTCCTCCTCCTCAATTGCGACAAGCTGCGGAATTACATGCTCGTATTTCGTCGTCTTATTCTGGGAGGGAAGGATGGTATGGCCTTCAATCTGCCCGATTATGGTGAGGCAGTGGATGGTGTACTTGCCGTTGTTTGTAATAATGGACCCGGTTTCGTTGATTTTGTCAGTATTGCTTTCGCTGATGGGACTGCTTTCCTCCAGCGATTCGTTATTATCGTTATCCTGCTCGGACGGGTTGGGCACGAACTGGTCCTTTTTATCATTTTTTGAATTGCTCATGATACAGCTCCTATCCTTAATTCAAACAGCGCTGTACCTGCGTTTTCTCTCAACACAGTATAATGCGCCTTCAAGGAATAGTTTGCCGTTTTCTGCGCAATATCATACGTATTTCATTATAGCATTTTATGGTGTTTACAGCAAGCATTTTCCACAAAAGAAGAAAGCTTACATTTTAATCTGAACTTCATTTTTTATTTGTAAATTATAAACCTAATTCTAATTTTATAACAAAAAGAGGCGGTTTATCCGCCTCTTTCCATAAGATTACTGTGTGAATTCAGGCTGCTAACGCTCTTCCCTGTAATAGTTGACGCCGAGCGACTGGGGCTGAGAAAGGTTTTTCTTTTTGCGCATGGAATTGACAATCAGCACCAGCGCCGTCACAAGGAACGGCAGCATGACGTAAAACGCCTTGGGGATGTCTGCCAGGAACGACAGGGCCGGGAACGCGGTGGCAAAGTCGTTTGCACGTACCTGGAAAACGGAGAACGCGCCGAATACGAGCGAACCGAGCAGCGCTTTCGCGGGGCTCCAGCTTGCAAAGATAACGAGCGCGACGGAAATCCATCCCTGCCCGTTGACGCAGCCGTTGTTCCACACGCCGTTTCCGTTAATCAACGCAATATATGCGCCGCCCAGGCCGCAGATGCCGCCGCCGAGGATGATGTTGAAATACTTCATCCGGTTGACGTTCACTCCGGACGCGTCCGCGGCGGCGGGGTTTTCGCCGACCGACCGCATACGCAGGCCCGCCCTTGTATGCTTGATATAAAACCAGCATATAATCGCGACGGCAATGGCGAGATACACCAGCATATTATGGGAAAACAGTACCTTCCCGATATACGGGATGTCGCTTAAAAACGGGATTTTCAGCTCCGACAGCACGGCGGTGAAATCGCCGGAGAGCTTCGGGTTGCCGCCGGGTGTGCTTTGAATCATCTGCTCGCCGAAAAAGTTAGCGAAGCCTGTGCCGAAAATTGTAAGCGCCAAGCCGGTAACATTTTGGTTGGCCTGTAATGTTACGGTCAGGAACGCGAAAATCAGCGCGCCAAACGCCGCCATTGCAAAGGAGGCAAGCAGGGAAAGCAGCAGGTTGCCCGTATGGAAGCCGATGAAGAAGCCAGCAAACGCACCCATGTACATCATGCCCTCGACGCCAAGGTTCAGGCTGCCGGATTTTTCCGTGATGATTTCGCCGGTTGTGCCGAGCAGCAGAGGCGTGCCGGCTTTAATCGCGGCAAACAAAAAATTAATGATTGTTCCCAACTGTGCTCAGCTCCTTTCCTTTAGACGGTTTGCGTAAGACAAGCTTATAGCGGATAAAGAAGTCGAATCCCAAAATAAAGAAGAGGATAATGCCCTGTAAAATATCGGATACTGCCGCCGAAAGGCCAAAGGTGCTTTCCGTAACGCCGCAGCCCTTTTCCAGGATGCCGAGCATACAGGAAATCGCCAGAATTCCAAACGGGTTGAGCCTGCCAAGCCATGCGACGATAATCGCAGTAAAGCCGACGCCGCTTGCTATTCCCATACTGAGGGTATGGCTCGTCGCGTCTCCCGAAACCTGGAGCATACCTGCAAGGCCGCAAAGCGCCGCGCTTAAGAACATAGTGCGCATGACGACCTTTTTGACGTTCATGCCGGCGTAGCGCGCCGTGTTCTGGCTGTCGCCAACAACGGAAATTTCATAGCCCTGCTTCGTGTAATTCAAATAGAGGAACACGAGGATGACGAGCACCAGTCCGACAATCCAGCTCATATCCATCCCGAAGACCTTATCGAGCCACGCGTTTTCCGGGAATGAGGAGATTTTCGGGAAGCCTCCGGCGTTCGGGTCCCTCCATGGGCCGTCGCGCAGGTATTGGACGATATAGAGCGCAATGTAATTGAGCATGAGCGTCAATAGCGTTTCGTTGGTATTGAATTTACATTTAAAGAACGCGGCGATTAGTCCCCACAGCCCGCCGCCGACCATTCCGGCGATAAACATGCATATCATTAAAAGCCAGTGGGGAAGGCCGCTTAAAAACAGGCCGGCCCAGGACGCGAACACCGCGCCCATAATAAACTGGCCCTCCGCGCCGATATTCCAGAACTTCATCTTGAACGCAAGCGCCACGCCAAGCGAGGTAATCAGCAGCGGTACGATGATGCGCACCAGTGCAATCATGGAAAGGTTCGTTTTAAAGCAGCCGGTCACGATGGTGGAATAAAACTCAATGGGATTGACGCCGAGCGCCAGGATGAAGATGCCGCCCGCCACAAACGCCGCGATGAACGCCACGATATACAGGGCAAACGTCTTTTTACCTGATACATCCCCGCGTTTTGCCACACGGACAAGCGGTTCCCTGTGGCTCAATTTAGGCTGTTGCTGCGCCATCGGATGCATCCTCCTTTCCAATCGCGTCGGTCATCAGTAAACCAAGCTCTTCCTTGGTCGCGCTCTTTGCGTCGACTATTCCGGTAATCCTTCCGTGGCACAGGACCATTATCCTGTCGCACAGTTCCAGCATAACGTCCAGGTCCTCTCCGATGAACAGGATACCGACATTTTTCTTTTTCTGCTCATTGAGCAGGTTGTATATCGTATAAGAGGAGTTGATGTCGAGGCCGCGCACCGCGTACGCTGTAATCAGGACATGGGGGTTGGCTTCAATCTCACGGCCGAGCAGCACCTTCTGTACGTTGCCGCCGGAAAGGCGCCTTACGGGTATTTCAGTGCCGGGCGTCTGCACGTCGAGCTGCTTGATTATTTTTTCCGCGAGCTTTTCCGCTGATTTCCGGTCGACAAACGGCCCCTTTGCTTCGCGGTAGCTTTTGAGCATCATATTGTCTGTGATACTCAGGGAAGCCGCAAGCCCCATTCCAAGCCTGTCCTCAGGAATAAAGCTCATGCTGATACCCAAATCGATGATTTCCTTCGGGGTTTTGCCTTCAATATTTTTTTGATTATAAAGGATAGCGCCCTTATCTATTTTCTGCAGGCCGGCGATTGCTTCGCACAGCTCCTTCTGCCCGCTGCCCGCAACGCCCGCGACGCCGAGGATTTCCCCTTTTTTCAGGTCAAAGGAAACGTCTTTGACCGCCTGCGCGCCATCGCTGTTCGATATGGTGAGGTGGTGCACGTTGAGCACCACGCCGTCGTCCTGGTAGGGTGGGCAGTCGATAGCAAGCTCTACCGCGTGCCCAACCATCAGCTCGGTCAGCTCATGCGCGTTCGTTTCCGCTGTGTTTACGGTCGCGACGCTCTCGCCCTTGCGCAGGATAGTCACCCGGTCGCTGATTTCAAGCACCTCACCCAGCTTGTGGGTGATGATGATGACCGCGCAGCCCTTGTCGCGCATGTTGCGCAGGATTCCAAAAAGCTTGTCCGTTTCCTGCGGGGTCAAGACCGCGGTCGGTTCGTCAAGGATTAAAATATCCGCGCCATAATAGAGAACCTTCAGGATTTCTACCGTCTGCTTTTCGCTGACGGACATCTCAAATACGCGCTTGCGCGGGTCGATATTCAGGCCGAATTTCTCACTGATTTCCCGCGCCCTGCGGTACCGCTTTTTGCTGAGCACGCGCCCCTCTTTTTTTGCGCCGATAAAAATGTTGTCCGCGGCGGAAAAGACGTCAACCAGCTTGAAGTGCTGGTGTATCATGCCGATGCCGAGCCGTTTGGAATCCTCGGGGGAGTGTATGGAAACCTCCTTCCCGTTTACAAAAATCTGCCCGCTTTCCGGGCGGTAAATGCCGGAGAGCATGTTCATAAGGGTCGTTTTGCCGGAGCCGTTTTCTCCGAGCAGCGCCAGGATTTCCCCCTGCCTGACGCTTAGGTCGACATTTTTGTTTGCGACTACGCTGCCGAAAGTTTTCGTAATCCCGCGCAGTTCAATCGCATTTTTTTGCTGCTGTTCGCCCATAGTTTCACCTGCTTTACAAAAGTAAGGGTTGAACTGTCCTTTAAACAGGCCGGCGGTTCGGTATGCTTAGAGCACGGCTCAAGGAAAAGCGCGGACGGGCTTTATAACCCGCCCGCGCTTTGGGTGTGCCTTAATATTCTGCTGGGTTAAGCGACTTCTACGTTCCTGTAGTACCAGTGGATGTCGCCTGTGATGGTCGCGTCGTCGAGCACCTCGCCCGCTTTACATACGACGTTGCCCTTGTTGTCCACGAGGTCGGCCTCCGTAAGCTTGCCGTCCTTATCCATGAGCTTGCCTTCGAATACCTTGAAGCTGCCGTCCTTAATCATCTTTGAAACAGCGTCAATCTTTTCCTGCGTACCTTCCGCGCAGTTTTCAGAGAGCGGGGAGATAGCGACGAGGCCGTCGTCCATGCCGCCGAAGTAGTTGCCAAGCTCGCCCCATTTGCCGTCGATGACAGCCTGCACGGCCTTGGTGTAGTAAACGCCCCAGTTCCATACGGGAGCAGTCAGGTGCGCCTTAGGCGCGTCCTTCGTCATATCGCTGTTGTAGCCGCATCCCCATACGCCGCGCTTTTCAGCGGCAAGCTGCGGAGCGGTTGTGTCGCAGTGCTGGCCGATGACGTCGCAGCCAAGGTCGAGCAGGGCTTCCGCCGCCTGGCCTTCCAGGTCTACGTCAAACCAGGAATTCGTAACCTTGATATAAACCTTCGCGTCCGGGTTTACGGATTCAACGCCCATCGCAAACGCGTTGCAGCCGCCGGTAACCTCGGCGTTGGTGTCGCCCATCGCGCCGACATAACCGATTTTATTCGTCTTGGTTTTAAGTCCCGCCGCAATGCCGGCGAGGTAACGCGCCTGATAGATGCGGCCAAAATAGTTGTTGAAGTTTTTGTCGTTGCTCTTATAACCCGTGCCATGAGAGAAGTACACGTCGGGATACTGCCCGGCAAGGTCGGCCATGGTATCCATATAACCCCAGCTAGTGCCGAAAATGATGTTGCAGCCGGCCTCGATGCATTCCTCGATTGCCGTCTTTGTCGCGGCGGCGTCACCGTCGGAGATATTATTCTTGCGGACAATCTGGCTGTCAGAAAGGCCGAGGTCCTTCTGCATGGCTACGATGCCCTGGTCATGCGCATAGGAATAGCCCGCGCCGTCGCTCGGGTTGCCAATGTGGATAACGCCGACCTTAATCTGGTCCTTGGCGATGCCGGCCGTCTGCGTGCTGCTGCCGGAATCCGTACTGCTGCCGCCGCCCGACGAGGTGTTTCCGTCTGAGCAGGCCGCAAAGGACATTACCATGAGGGCCGCGAGAATGATTGCGAGTAACTTCTTCATGTTTTCTAATCCTCCGTTTTGATATATTGTTTTTATTCCAGGGAAGGGATCCCCGTTTAACAGGTTGGATGGCGGAACACAACACCCGTTTCCGGGTCCATGCTTTCAACGATAGCAAGCGACTCTAAACGCACATCCATAGAGCGGATGAGCGTCCCGCCGGGCTGGAAGCCTTTTTCAATCACAATGCCCGCGCCCGCAAGCGACGCGCCGGAATCGCGTATTAGGTTAATAAGCCCCACAAGCGCGTTGCCCTGCGCTAAAAAATCGTCAATCACGAGCACGTTGTCGTCCTGGTTTAAAAAGTCCTTTGAAACGATGATGTCGTAAATCCTGCCATGGGTGAAGGACTCCACCTTCGCGGTGTATAAGTCGCCCGCGATGTTTTTAGTCTGTGTTTTTTTGGCGAACACAACCGGGCAATGAAAAAACTGCGCCGTTACGCAGGCAATTCCAATACCGGAGGCTTCTATGGTAAGGATTTTCGTAACATTGCAGTCGCCGAATAGTCTGTAAAATTCTTTGCCGATTTCCTGTAACAAATCGATATCGATTTGATGGTTCAGAAAGCTGTCTACTTTCAGGATATTGCCGGCAAAAACCCTGCCGTCTTTCATAATCCTGTCCTCTAAAAGCTGCATTTTAAGTACCGCCTTCCAAAAAATGTAAGCAAATTGTAACAAAGCTGTAAATAGAATATAAACAATTATATAACAAAAAAAGACAGAATACAACTAAAAAAAGTATACAAGTTCCTTTTTAACAACCCGCATGTTTTCAGAACTTTTTCTAGAACAGCGCATATCAAGCTCGGGCCAAATAAGGATGGCGCTTATTTGTATCTGTAAAAATTGTTATATTGAATAACTTAAATTTCTTTGTGCAAATTGTTTTAGATTTCTCTATTTATTTGTAAATATAACTAAAATTATCAAAATAAAAGATATCAAGTCTATGTCGCATTGACAAACATAAGAATTGTTTTTATAATACAAATATGGATATCCATAGAAAACAATATTCGTTAAGGAGGTAATTACATGAAAAAATTAAAAAAGGCGGCAATTTTTATCACCCTGCTTGCGGTGCTTACGTCATGCTTCTGCATGTCTGCGGGCGCGACCAAGTATAACTGGGCGTTCAAAACGGACAACTTCTATGACAGCGGCCAAAAATATTTTAACGCCAGCCCTGGCAACCGCATCCGGTTTGTCGCGACGCCGAAGTGCAATATTTCATCAGCAACGGTAACATATAATCTCTACGCCTGTTACTGGAACGGTGCAACTCTAATGCCAAAAAGTCAGATTAAACCTGTAAACCAGCAGATTAGAGCTTGGTGGCGTGATACCAATCCGGGAAATTATTCCACGACACTTCAAGCACATAACAATAAGTATTCATCTGGTTTACGCGCAACCATCGAATATCCAAGCGCCTGGCTCGAAAATTTCTGGGGCGACCTTTGGACCTAATAACCATCGCTACGGCCGGGGCGGGCTTGCCTGCCCCGACTCGATTTTGTATCAATATAACGGAGGGCAAATATGCAGAAGGAAACCATCATAAAAACTATGGAATTGTACAAAACCTACGGCAGCGGGGAGGCGGCGGTGCGGGCGCTCAAGCCCTGTAACATCACCGTATGCGCCGGGGAAAAGATAGCAGTCGTCGGCGCGAGCGGCTCCGGAAAATCGACGCTCCTGCACCTGCTCGGCGGGCTTGATCGCCCCACGGGCGGCGTCATATTGTTCCATGGGGAAGACCTGTACGGCAAAAAGGACGCGGCGCTTGCAAGGTTTCGGCGGCAGAACGTGGGCTTTGTCTTCCAGAGCTATAATCTGGTGCCGGAGCTTACGGCGGAGGAAAACATCCGCCTGCCCCTTCTGCTCGACGGTAAAAAACCAGACAAGGGCTACTTTGACCAGGTGGTACATACCCTGGGGCTTTCCGACAGGCTCAGGCACTTCCCCGGGGAGCTGTCCGGCGGGCAGCAGCAGCGCGCCGCGATTGCGAGGGCCGTCATCGGCAAGCCCTCCGTTTTAATGTGCGATGAGCCGACCGGCAACCTCGACACAAAGAGCGGGGAGGAGGTCATGCGTTTGCTCCATGAGTTGTCCGATAATTTAGGCGTGACGCTAATTGTCGTCACGCACGACGAAAAAATTGCCGCTCAGATGGAGCGGCGCATCACCATTACGGACGGCACGGTGGGGGGCGGCGCTTGTGAAGGCTGAATTTTTATTGACCGGGCGGTACATCCGCAAGCATAAAAAGCAGTTTTTCGCCTCCATCGCCTGCATTGCCGTGTTCGCCGCGTCCATCGGCGCGGTGCAGCTTTTCAGGCTTTCGAGCGACAACAACACGCGCGAGGAACGGTTTAGCCAGGAGGGCAGGCTCGGCGGCTACGCGCAGGACGCGGACCCGTCTTTGATTACGGATGGCGAGCTTGAAAAATGGGACGCCGGCGCGATTTACATTACGGGTGAGGCGCAGACCGATTTCGATACCTATGAAAACACGACCTATGTGGGCTTTATGGACGAGCGGGCGAAGAACCTGCAAAAGCTCTTATTGAAAAAGGGCGGTTACCCCAAAGCGCCGACAGAAGCGGCGGTAGTCGAAACCACTGCCAAGGCGCTCGGGCTGGGGGAAATTGGGGAAACGTTTACCCTCAATATAACGGAAGACGGCAAAACAGCAAAAAAGAAATTTATCCTGGCCGGCATCCTGCGGGAATACCCGCTCGATTCCTGGCGGGTCATGCCGCAGGTGCTCACAGGCGAGCAGGGCGACAGGAATACATACCTTAAAACTAATATTGTATATGGAATTGATTTAAATAAAAATAGGGACGCAAATCTGTTTGGTTCGCAGGACTATAACGGTCCGACGGCGACTGATGAAAAGCCGAGTCCGAACGAGCAGATAGTAAACGCGAATATGCGGGTGACGAGCACCGTGCTTTCGGCGTTTTTCCTGTTGCTCGTGCTGCTCGGCGTGTACACGGTCGTGAAAATCACGTTCCAGGACAGGCAGCGCCACATCGGCCTGCTGCGTTGTATCGGCATGACCAAGGGGCAGACTGTCCTGTCGCTGGTTGTGCAGGGAATCATTCTCGCGCTGTGCGCGGCTGTGCTGTGCGCGCCGCTCGGCGTAGGCTTTGCGTGGGTGGCGGCGCTCGTCATGCGGCTTTCCGGCTACCCGTTCTTCACGCTTGTCATAGAATTGCAGCCGGTGCTCATTTCCTGCGCAGTCTGCGCGGGGGCCGTGCTCCTGGCGTTTATATTACAGTCGATTACGCTTTTGCGCCGCGGCGTCCTGTCCTACGGCACGCAGCCAAAACCGAAGCGCACGCGTTCCGGGGCACAAAAGCAGACCTCCTTTGCGCGGCTTTGGGCGGGCAGGGGAAGCGGCGGCGTACAGGATAAGCTCTCCGCCGTGCTCATTGCCGGCTGCGTCGCGATTTTGCTGTTCGGTACGTTTACCGCGCAGTTTTCTGCTTTGCAATTATATTACTGGCAGGGACAAAACAGCCAGAAATACGGCTGCGATTACGAAATCTATATGGGGAAAGGTGACAGCGTTTTACCTTACTTTACAATTAATACCCCCAGAGAGAGCGGCGTTTCCGCTGGCAATATCGGCCTGCTCAGGCAGACGGAGGGGCTGACGGTCGACAGCTACGCGATTGACGACATGTGCACCGCGTGGATATTATCCCCCGGCAATATGTCCTCGGACGTATTAAAACGGTATGAAAAGAAGGGCTCCTATTATACGAAATACGGGGATGAAAAGGAGCAGCGCGAAAACCTGAAGTACGCGGGCTACAAGGAAGGGGAAAACCTGCTTTCCCAGAAGTTTGTGGGCCTGAGCTTCGACCAGGTGACGGCGGCAAGCAAAGCCCTGCAAAACGAGGCGGTAGACCGGGCGGCCTATACAAAGGGCAGGCAGGCGGTCGCCTTCGGCGACGGTTACCAGAAGGGCGACAGGCTCACAGTATCTATCCCCGTCTATAAGCCGGAGGACGTGTACGGCGAGGAAACGGCAAAGCCCGTCATCCACAACGTAGAGGTCGAGATTGCCGCCGTCTGCGAAACGGACGATTTGCAAACCCCGTTCATGAAGCAGATGAAAACCCGGTATCCCGACTGGATTGCAATGTCCGACGAATTTTTGATGAGCCTCGACAGCAGCCTGCGTTACGACTACACGGCAATTTCGTACACAGGCGACCGCGGGAATATGGAGGCGGTACGCGGCGCTGAGGACACAATCCAGACGGCGGTCGCGCAGTCCACGGGCGTGCAGCTTATGGATTACCTCAATTTAAGCGAGAAATGGGACGCCGCGGCACGGCAGATTCAAATTCCGGTGCTCGTGCTCGTCGGGCTGTTCCTGCTGATTATTTTCCTTGCGCTCACGCTTTCAAACAGCGTGAAAATCAAGAGCCGTCTGCGCAGCTATTCCCTGCTGCGCGCCATTGGGCTCGATAAAAAGCAGCTGCTCAAATCTGTGTTTTATTCCACCCTGCGCATCTGCCTCACGGGCGCGTTAATCGGCATTTGCGTTGGCTTCGCCGCGAGCACATTTATTTATGTGACAAGCGGGCACGGCATCCCGATTGCAAACGTTATCCTGGGCGGTATGCTGCCCGCGACGATAGGCGGGATTTTACTGGTGACATTGATTTCTCTTCTGTCCTGCCTGAATCCCTGCGGCTGGGTCATAAAGCAGAATATAACTGAGTCAATCGACTCTGTTCAGTACTAACGCCGTAAAATGTATATCTATAAAACAAAAAATTGGCGTTGTGTCTTGACAGCGTTTTATTCCGGCGGTATAATTTTAACAATAGCAAACGGCTTTGACGGGAAGAAAAACCGGCTTGCGCGCTGAAGAGAGGATGGGCCCACGGCTGAAAGGCCCTCTGTGCGTGCGGTTTGGGCCGCCCCCGAGCTACTGCGGCGAGGAGCCGCGGCGTTTCCGGCGTTAACGGGCCGAAAGAGGCGGGCGCTCTGTCCGCAATTTGGGTGGTACCGCAGGAGTTTATGCTCTTGCCCCATACTTGGGGCAAGAGCTTTTTGTTTGCCGCAATTTAAATGAACAGGAGATTATATTATGGAATGGACAGGACTCAATGAGCTGAGGGAAAAATTTCTTTCCTTTTTTGAAAGCAAGGGGCATCTCCGCCTTCCGAGCTATCCGCTCGTACCGAAGGACGATAAAAGCCTGCTGCTTATCAATTCCGGTATGGCGCCGATGAAAAAGTTCTTTACCGGGGAGGTTACGCCGCCGAGAAAGCGCGTCACAACCTGCCAGAAGTGTATCCGTACGCCGGACATCGAGCGTGTGGGCATCACGGCGCGCCACGGTACGTTTTTTGAAATGCTCGGCAACTTTTCGTTCGGCGATTACTTTAAAAGCGACGCGGCCGCCTGGGCCTGGGAGTTCTTTACAAAGGTACTGGAGATGCCGGAGGATAAGCTTTATGTCTCTATTTTTGAAAACGACGACGAGGCATATGATATCTGGACAAAACAGGTCGGCGTTTCCCCCGACCATATGGTACGCCTTGGGAAAGAGGACAACTTTTGGGAGCATGGCACCGGACCGTGCGGGCCGTGCTCTGAAATCTATTTTGACAGGGGAGAGGACAAGGGCTGCGGTAAGCCCGGCTGCGCGGTCGGCTGCGACTGCGACCGCTATGTAGAGGTCTGGAACCTCGTCTTTACGCAGTTTGACAGCGACGGAAAGGGCAATTATACGCCGCTTGAGCACCCAAATATCGACACCGGCATGGGGCTGGAACGTTTGGCCTGCGTCATGCAGGGCGTAGATAACCTGTTTCTTGTTGATACCGTGCAGAATATCATGAAGCATGTTATCGATATTACGGGCACACCCTACGGAAAAGACGAAAAGACCGATATTTCCCTGCGCGTTATTACCGACCATATCCGCAGCACAGTCTTTATGATAGGCGACGGCGTCATGCCTTCAAACGAAGGCAGGGGCTATGTCCTGCGCCGGCTGCTCAGGCGCGCCGCGCGCCATGGCAGGCTGCTGGACGTAAAGCGCCCGTTCCTTTATGAGGTTGCGCAGACGGTCATCAGGGAAAATGAGTCGGCTTACCCTGAACTTGCGCAGAAAAAGGATTTCATCATTAAGCTGATAAAAATTGAAGAGGAGAATTTCTCCAAAACCATCGAGCAGGGCTTTAACATGCTGCACGATATCCTGGGCAGTAACGAAATCAAGGAGCTTTCGGGCGAAGACGCGTTCATGCTCAACGATACCTACGGGTTTCCAATCGATTTAACAAAAGAAATTCTGGCCGAAAAAGGCATGACGGTCAACGAGGAACGCTTCCGCGAGCTGCTGGCAGAACAGAAAAAGCGCGCGCGCGCGGCAAGGAAGAACGCCGGGGCAGACGCATGGCTCAGCGAGAGCATAGACCTTTCCGACTTGCCCGCGACGCAGTTCACCGGCTATACGGAAGACACTGCACAGGCGAAGCTGCTTGCAATCGTCCATGAGGGGGAACGCGTGGGTGCTGCAGACATGGGAAAGCAGGTCGTTTTGGTATTTGACAAAACGCCGTTTTACGCGGAAAGCGGCGGGCAGACGGGAGACAGCGGCAAGGCGGGAAACGCGCAGGCCTCTTTAACCATACGGGACACGAAAAAGGACCATTCCGGCTATTTCCTGCACAGTGCGGTAATTGACGACGGCGCGGTATCGGTAGGCGATACGCTGACGCTTCAGATTGATACAAGCCGCCGCGCGGCCATCCGCCGCAACCACACGGCAGCGCACCTGCTGCAGGCCGCGCTGAGAAAAGTGCTCGGCACCCATGTGGAGCAGGCGGGCCAGCTCGTTACCGACGACAAGCTGCGTTTCGATTTCACGCATTTCTCCGCTATGACGGCAAACGAGCTGCTCGAAGTGGAGGATATGGTAAACGCCGAAATTTTGAAGGCGGCGGACGTAACCGTAGAGGAAATGCCGATTGAAAAGGCGAAGGAACGCGGCGCTATGGCGTTGTTCGGCGAAAAATACGGCGATATCGTGCGCGTGGTACAGGCGGGCGGTTTCTCTACCGAGCTGTGCGGCGGCACGCATGTGGACAATACGTCGAAGGTCGGATTATTCAAGATTTTGAGCGAGGGCTCGGTTGCCTCCGGCGTCAGGAGAATCGAGGCGGTCACGGGAATGGGCGTCATCGATACGCTCAATAGCTACCTGGGCGTTATCGGCGAGGCGTGCCAGGCGCTTAAAATCGGCAACCCGAAGGAGCTTATCCGCGGCTGCACACAGATTTACGAAGATTTAAAAGAGCGCGACAGGCTAATCGACGAGCTTAACGGCAAGCTTGCGGCGCTTAAAATTGACGATATGTTCGCAAACTCTGAGCTTGTAAAGGGCGTACGTATTATCACGGCGGCGTTTACCGACGTGGGCGCCGATATGCTCAAAACAATGTGCGAAAGGGCGCTGAGCATGGCGCCGAAGTGCGTTGTGACGATTGCCGCCATCGCGGACGGCAAGGCTTCGTTTGCCTGCGCCTGCGGCAAGGAAGCGCAGCAGAAGGGCGCGCACGCGGGCAAGATTGTCAAGGCGGTCGCGCAGATTGCTGGAGGCAACGGCGGCGGGCGCCCCGATATGGCGATGGCTGGCGCAAAGGACGTTTCCAAGGTGGACGACGCGCTCGTCGCCGCGAAACAGATTATCCTCGATATGGTAACCGAATAACGCTTATGCTTTTGTGAGCGAAAAACACAGTTTCTTGACGAAATTTCCCACCCCCGCTATAATCAAAACAGCGGGGGTGTTTTTATGCGGTGGAGCAATAAAGCAACGAGGTTATATGTTCCGTGTTCTCCGGTTTTGTTTCGCGGGAATTATTTAAAAGAAGTTGAACCGCCGCATTTTGAACGGCGTTGGTGGAACAGGCCGGATGGATATCTTGGCAGCATTGCAAACGACAGGTTTCGCTTTTTCTTCAGAACCATACTTTACTGGGGTGGTTCCGATATGCTTGCCGGGGAAATTGAGCCTTCCGGCAGTGGTTTTTACCTGACGTACCGGATTAAAAAAACGGCAGCCGTTGTTGTGGAGAATTCCATAGCCGCGATTAGTATGGCAAATTTCTTCTGGCTGCTCCTGTTTTTGATTGGCCTTGGTGCGTTTTCTTTGCCGTTTATTATAATTGGTTCTGCCGGAACCGTAACGATTTTCACCTTTTTCTTGTTTATAAAACCATATTGTTATCGGGAACGGCTATCAAAAAAACTGGATGAACTTTGTGGCGGACAATTACGTTTTGAGGTGGGATGAAAATGAAAAAGCATACTGTGTTTTTGCCGATGACGCTTGAAGGCTTTGACCAGAGCTTTCGTGCGAACGTCCCGTATTTAAATCTGAAAACCCCTTTCCGTTATTTTGCGGATGAAAACTATATCGGCAGGCTGAAAAACGGGCAGTTTACGCTTTCTTATCTCCAGGTTTATAACCACGGCCTTTTTACGGTGCTATCCGGAAAAGCGGTAAAATGCGAGGGTGGGATTTTACTTACGTACCATTACAGGAAATCGGCCTATCTCATGGTTGTTTTCTCGCTGATATCTGCAATTGCCCTTTTGATGGAGGGGGTTGGGCTATACGCGGTTATCCAGTCTCAGGCCAACGCCGCCCTTTTGCTGCTGCCAATCCCGTTTTTTGCCGTTTTTCTTTTACTCATGCTTGCAAAAGCGCCGCGGGCGGAAAAACGGCTGTATGATAAGCTTGACGATATTTGCTGCGGGCTGTTGGTGGCTTCGCGCAGGGAGGAGGAATAAATGAGCAGGAAAAAAACCGTGTTTTTACCGATGACACAGAGGGAATTTGAACGGAGGTTTCGGGAAAACATCCGGCATGTCAATGTGAAAAACGACGAACGGACTTCTGTAGACGGGGATTTTATCGGGCGCATATCGGGCGGCCGTTTTTTATTTTATTACCGTGTGATTCTCGGCAGCGAACGGCGGTATATCCTTTCAGGAAAAACGCAGCCCTATTCCGGCGGAATTCTGCTGACCTATTGGCGCAGGCGGCCGTATTCTGACTGGATTTATCTTGCTTTTGTGCTGTGCTTGCTGGCCTATACAATTGCCAGTGATATCGCCAGAGGGGTGAAGATAACCTTCTCACCGGAAAGCCTGCTTCCGCTGCTCCTTTTGCTGCCTGTCGTATTTTTCGATATCTTGGCGGGTTTTTTAAAGGAAAAGCCGGTAAATGTCAAACATAGGCTTTATAATAAGCTGCAAGATATCTGCGGGCTGATTCTGCCGTGAAAAGAAAAAAAGCTTGAACGGCAATAGATTGTGCTTTATAATAGAAAAAGACGAATATATCGGGAGGAAGCATTATGAAAAAACGAACTGCATTGGTACTTGCGCTGGTTTTAGCCTTGTCCTGCGCGGCATTAGCGGGCTGCCAGAACGGGGATAATCATGCGGGAAGCGGTACGGCTTCGGTGACGTCGGTTCAGACCGGGGAGGAGTCGCTTACCATGGAGCAGGTCAAGGAGCTTGCCAAAAAAGGCGGCCAGCTCACCTGGGCAGATATTACAAAATACAAGGGGACAAACGCAGGCAAGGAGATGGTTGTCGTAGCCTTTCCGGTGGAGGACGGCTATAAGCTGACAGCCGCCGGGACGGATTTAGACAAGGCGCCTATGTATGTTACGCTGACTAAGAATGGCAAAAGCAAGGGCGTCGATATCCGCTATGAGGATATTGACGCGTATTTGAAGGAGAAATAAAAGAACAAAAGGGCCTCCGGAGAGAAATCTTTCCGGAGGCCCTGATTATGGTTGATAACAAAAAGCGGGAGGGGCTGGCCCCTCCCGCTTTTTTATACGTTAATTTCGCTGTAGCTTGCGCGGTTGATAGCGTTCAACACGCCCGCGATGGACGCCATATTGATATTGCTCTCGATTCCGACGCCGAAAATGCTCTTGCCGTCCGGCTTCTGCATCTCAATGTACGCAATCGCCTTGGAGTCGGAGCCCTCGCTGATGGCGTGCTCGTGGTAGGATAGGAACTTGTATTTAGAAACGCCGACAGTTTTCAGGGCGTTGAAGAACGCGTCAATTGGGCCGTTGCCGCGGCCTTCGATTTCCCGGTCGGTTACAGCTTCGTTCTCGTGGATGCGCAGCTTGCCTTGGAAATGCACCTCATGCGCCCCATTTTGGCCGCTGCCTTCCTCAAAGAGCTTGTGTACGGTCAGCTCATATTTTTTCGGGATATAGAGGTATTCCTTCTCGAATACATGCAAAAGCTCGTTCGGGACGAGCTCGCGCCCGAGCTTGTCACACTCCTTCTGGACAAGCGCGCCAAATTCAGGATGCATCTTCTTCGGCAGGTTATAGCCAAAGTTGTTCTGCATAACAAACGCCGCGCCGCCCTTGCCGGACTGGGAGTTGATGCGGATAATCGGCTCGTACTGCCGGCCTACGTCCGCCGGGTCGATGGGAAGGTACGGAACCTCCCAGTATTCTGTGCCGGACTCGCGCATATACTGCATGCCCTTGTTGATTGCGTCCTGATGGGAGCCGGAAAACGCGGTAAACACCAGCTCGCCCACGTACGGCGTGCGCTCATGGATTTTCATGTTGGTGCAGCGCTCATAGATTTCCTTGTATTTCGGCAGGTCGCTGAAATCGAGCTGCGGGTCGACGCCCTGCGTAAACATGTTGAGCCCTACTGTTACGATATCGAGGTTGCCTGTGCGCTCACCGTTGCCGAACAGCGTGCCCTCAACCCTGTCCGCTCCCGCGAGAAGCGCAAGCTCCGTCGCGGCGACGCCGCTTCCGCGGTCGTTATGCGGATGGATGCTGATAATGGCGGCTTCGCGGTTTGGGAGATGGCGGATAAAGTATTCCACCTGGTCGGCATAGGTGTTTGCGGTGCACATTTCGACTGTATTCGGAAGATTCAAGATGACCGGTTTTTCCTTTGCCGCGCCGAGCGCTTCCATGACGGCCGCGCAGATATCGACCGAGAATTCAGGCTCTGTTCCGCTGAAGCTTTCCGGGGAATATTCAAAGCGGATGTTCGTGTCCCCGCTGTAATTGTCGGTCAGTTCTTTAATAAGCTTTGCGCCGTTTACGGCAATTTCCGTAATCCCCGCCATATCCTTCTTGAATACGACCTTGCGCTGAAGCGTAGAGGTGGAGTTATAGAAGTGGACGATGACGTTTTTTGCGCCCTTGATAGCGTCGAATGTTTTGCGGATAAGATGCTCCCTTGCCTGGACGAGCACCTGAATGGATACGTCGTCGGGGATATGGCCTCCTTCAATCAGCTCGCGGCAAATTTCATATTCCGTCTCTGACGCGGACGGGAAGCCGATTTCGATTTCCTTGAAGCCCATATCGCACAGCGCATGGAAGAACTCGAGCTTTTCCTCTAAATTCATCGGGTCGATAAGCGCCTGGTTGCCGTCGCGTAAATCTACGCTGCACCAGATGGGCGCTTTGGTGATGACGTTGTTCGGCCACTGACGGTCGGGTAAATCGATTTGCTTGAAGGGGATGTACTTTTTGTATGCTTCGTACATAGTAAAACCTCCGTTTGTAAAATTACATTGAACCGCTCACTTCTGACCATTTTGCGGGATGGAATTTTTAAAGGGTGTATTAAAATAAAAAGTCCCTTTCCGTAAAGAAAGGGACGAATAAAATCCGTGGTACCACCCAAATTCAAACACGATTACGTGTTCCTCACAGGCTTCTATCAAAGCCCTGGCCGTTAACGCAGCCTTGCGTCCTGCCCTGGGGGATAATTCCCTGCGGACAGACAACTCCGGGATGAGCTATCCATACGAAGCCCGACGCCGCCTTACACCAGCCGGCAGCTCTCTTTGCACGAGGCGTTCGCATCTTATTCCCTTCACAGTCTTTCAGATGAGTCATTCAATTGTTATCACAATTATATGCACGGAAAATTTTTTTGTCAAGGCTTTTTTGAAAAGAGGCTTTTTGCGCCCTTCTCTTACAGCCGATAAGCTCCGGCAACCTTATAGAGCTCAAGAACAAGCGTTTCCACTGCCCGGTTGAGCGCGTCCCCTTCAAACATAGAGCAAAACAGGGTGTTCAGGTTCTCCTCAAAGCCCGCGGGCAGGATTTTGCATTGCGCCTTGCAAAGCGCCGCCATGCGCTTTTCTCCGGGATGCGTCATCTCGTTGAGTGCGAAAATCACATCAAAATAACTCGCCAGAAATTCAGCGGCGCGGTGGTTGACGCTGACCAAATCGCCGCGCGCGGCCGCCTTTTTAATCTGTAAATCGTAGGACGGCAGCACGCCGCTCAATAAGTTAAGGTTCTTTGTAATAATATTGCGTTTAAGCCGCTCCGGATAGGGAACGGTATACCGTTCCTTGAGTGCCGAAAGCCTTCCTTTCTTGTCAAAAACGATATCGCAGGTCAGCAGGTTGTGCCACATACAGGTGGTATACCCGTTTGCGCTGCGGCATTCGTCCACAACCGCTGCAATTCCGTGCGAAAAATCGTCAAGGCTGCGGTAGATTATATCGATGTCAATCCCGTTTTTAAGCGTGCAGTTGTCCTCGTTCTCCCAATAGTGGTTCCCGATTTCCATTACGCTGCAATACGTTTGCAGGATTGCTTCCCTTGCATCCAGCCCGACCGGACCGGTTACGTAAAGGTACACGTCGTAGTCGGACCTTGCGTCTGCCTTTCCTGTCGCGCGCGAGCCGCCAACAGCGAGCGCCTCTATCTGCGGGAGCGATTCAAAATTCCGCATGATGTCCCTGATATCATCGTACATAAGGTACCTCCGTTAACCTGCGGCCTCAAACAAGCGCTTTCAGCACGGCCTTCAGCTCTTCTGTTTTGTTGAGCTTTTCCCACTCTACGCCGAGCTCCTCGCGTCCCATATGCCCGTAGGCCGCAAGCGGGCGGTATTTCGTTTCCCGCAGCTTTAAGCTGTCGATTATCGCGGCGGGGCGCAGGTCGAACACCTGGTTTACAGCCTTTGCAAGCTGTTCGTTCGTATATTCGGAGGTACCGAACGCGTCCACCATGACAGATACGGGCTTTGCCACGCCTATGGCGTAGGCAAGCTGTACCTCGCACCTTTTGGCAAGCGCCGCGCCGACTATGTTTTTTGCCACATGGCGCGCCGCGTACGCCGCGCTGCGGTCTACCTTCGTCGGGTCCTTGCCGGAAAAGCATCCGCCGCCGTGCCGCCCGAAGCCCCCGTAGGTGTCTACGATAATCTTCCTGCCCGTCAGGCCGCTGTCTCCGACCGGCCCGCCGATAACGAAACGGCCCGTCGGGTTGACATAAATTTTTGTATCGTCGTCAAGCAGGGAAGCAGGTATAACGGGCTTGATGACATGCTCCACAATATCCCCGCGAATTTGCTCCAAAGAAACCTTTTCGCTGTGCTGGGTCGATACCACAACAGCCTCCACACGCTTGATTTGGCTGCCGTCGTACTCGACCGTAACCTGTGATTTTCCATCCGGGCGCAGGTAGGGGAGCGTACCGTCCTTGCGCACCTGCGCCAAACGCTTTGCAAGCTTGTGCGCAAGGGAAGCGGACAGCGGCATAAGCTCCTTTGTTTCGTCGCACGCGTAACCGAACATCATGCCCTGGTCGCCCGCGCCGTACAGGTTGTATGCGTCCTTCTCGCCCTGCTTTCGCTCGTAGCTTTCGTTTACGCCCATGGCAATATCGGGCGACTGCGCGTCGATAGACGTGAGCACCGCGCAGGTGCTGCCGTCAAAGCCGCAGGCAGGGTTGTCGTAGCCGATGGAGCAGACTACGCCCCTCGCAATGGAGGCAATATCGATATAGCAGTCTGTCGTAATTTCGCCCATCACATGGACCATGCCGGTCGTCGCCGTGACCTCGCAGGCGACATGCGCGTTTTTATCCTGTTCCAGGATTGCGTCGAGCACCGCGTCGGAAATCTGGTCGCATACCTTGTCGGGATGCCCTTCCGTTACGGATTCCGAAGTGAAAAAGTGTTTTGCCATAATCTATTCTTCCTTTCTGATTAACATAAAAATCCGCTCCCGGCGTACCGGAAGCGGAATCAAAGCTCTCATCTTCCGGTTAAACCGCAGGATTTGGCACCTTACATTCATGCAGGTTGCCGGACTTCACAGGGCCTGTCCCTCCGTCACTCTTGATAAGCAGATGTTATTGAATTTTCGTTACCCATTATAACACGGCGGGCCGGATTGTCAAGTCACAAAATCTGGTTTTCCGGCACGCTTTGACAACATGGTATGCCTGCCGGATATTATCCAACAGACGGGCGCAGCAGCAAAAAGATAAGCCCTACAGCGAAAATAATCTGGCATACGCCCACAAGCCCGCCGAAGAGCATCGATTTCGGGCCTTCCTTCACAAGGTCGCGGAACTTTACGCGCATACCGATTGCCGCGAGCGCAATGATTTCAAACTGTCCGCTGATGGTTTTTGCGGTCGCCCCGACGACCTGCGGCAAAAAGCCGATGCTGGTGATGATGCTCAAAAGGAAAAAGCCGATGATAAACCAGGGAACGCCCGCTTTGACCTTGCCGTGCTCTCCCGTTTGTTTGGAAAAAAGCTTTTCGCCCTCGTTTGTGTTGAGCCTGGAAAAGACGAGCGCAACGAGCACAAGGAAGATGATGCGGATAATTTTAAAGATGGTCGCCATATCGACAACCTCGGTGCTGACCATCTTAGCCGAGGCGATAACCTGCCCGATGGACTGCAGCGTACCGCCGATAAGCCCCGCGGTCTGCAGGGTTTCGTGGTTGTACAGGAGCCCCGCAATGAGTGGGAGCAGTATCATCATAAACGTACCGGTGACATTGACGATTGTAATGGAAATACCCTTATCTTTCGACTCAGCCTTGACCACGGGAGCGACCGTCGCAATCGCCGACGAGCCGCACACTGCGTTGCCCGCGCACATGAGCATGGTGAACTTCTTGCCGAAGCCGAGCTTTTTGCCGATTAAATACGCCGCCGTGATAGTCAGCGCCATCTGTAAAAGGATAAAGATGACGCCGGTAATCCCAACGCCCATAATATCTGTTAAATTGAGTGTCAGGCCAGTCAGGACGATGGAATATTCCAACAGGTTTTTTTCAGAGAACTTTGAGCCGGCGTTGAACACCTCGCGGTTTAAAAAGGTGTTGCCGGCAAGGATACCCAGCAAGATGGCAATCAGCGCCGAGCCGATTGACGGGATGTAATTGGCTAAAACCTGGGCAATTACGGCAATCACGGCACAGACCAGAAAGCCCGGAATTATTTTTTTAACTGTTTGTAACGCGTTTTGCAAGGAAAAGACCCTCTTCCGGTTGATTTTACGGCATATGGATTAGATTTATGCCGCTTGTTATTTTCCAAAAAGCATCATAAAAAAGGCGGCGGCAAGCACCCCGCAACATACCCAGATGGAAGGGGTGCCGAACAGGCCGCAAAGCAGCGTGCCAATCGCCGCGCCAGCCAGGAAAACGAGAATGACCGCAAAGTACCGCAGGGACTTTTTTCCCGCTTCTTTATCCCTAGTTTCAAGGAAGGTAAACAGGAATTCCCCCGCGCTGCGCAGGTTGCCCGTACACATGGTAGACGCGTACGGCAGGCCATTCGTTTTACGGAAGCTGTTAAACTGCATGGAGCAGACAAACGAAATCGCGATATTTACCACAGCGTTTGGGACGGCCCGCGGCAGGAGCCCGATGACAAACAGCATCGCTATTTCTATTAAAACGACGATATGCTGCCATTCCACGAATTTCCTAGGGCTGAATTTCCGTTTGAAAAGCTCCGTAATCAGCACGCCCAGCAGGAACGCGAAAACCGGCGCGAGATAAACCAGGAAGCCCGCTGGCTCGCCCTGCGCCATATGGACGCCGAGCAGCACAAGGTTGCCGGTTTGCGCGTTTGCAAAGACGCCGCCGCGTAAAAGATAAGTATATGCGTCAAGAAAGCCGCCCACAAACGCAAGGCAAAGGCCGATATAAAGCGTTTCATGAATTGGGATATTGCTGGAAAGCTTGCCCTTTTTCAAAAAGATCCCCTCTTTTTGCCGAAATGGCATGATATATAGTATACAGTGAAACAAAAATTTTGTACATCGTCCGGGCGTAAAAAAAGAGCGGTACGCCCCGCTCTTTTTTGTTGCTTTAATTAAATTGCACTGTATATCAGCTATAGGTATATAACTGCCTGTAAGGGTTTTTGGTGTCGGGCTCCAGAACGTAAAAATCATGATGGAGGATTTCCTTCTTCTTCGCTTTAAACGCATTGCAGTAGTCGTCTATATATTCGTCAATTACGCTCATGTCCTCTTCCGTCGCGGGCCGCGCGGCCACCTGCTTTGGAAGGCCCTGCGGCAAATCCTGCTCCTTGCAGCGCAGGTAGATTTTGCCGCCGTGCATCCCGGTTCCGCAGAAGTTGCCGACAATCGATTTTGAATCCGTATTGACGCCAAGCACAATAATCAGGCCGCCTGCCTGGTATTCGCCTAAAAAGCTTCCGGCGGCCCCGCCGATTACAATCACGGGGAGCTTATCCTTATATGCCTTCATGTGGATGCCCGTCCGGTAACCGGAATTGCCCTCAATCAGGATGCGCCCGCCGCGCATGGCGTAGCCGGTAGCGTCCCCGCACGAGCCATGGACATAAATTTTGCCGCTGTTCATCGTGTCTCCCGTTGCTTCCTGGGTGTTGCCGTACACATGGATGGTACAGCCGTTCAGGTAACAACCCAGGGCGTTTCCCGGTGTTCCGTTGATAACGATATCCTTTCCGGCAAGCGCGCTTGCGATATAGCGCTGCCCTGTGCAGCTGTCGATGGTAACCTGCCGGTCGCCCGTTTCCCTAATCAGGCTGTTGAGCTTTTTAAAGTGCATTCGGTCCGCCTGTACCTTCATAGCGTCATCCCTCCAAGCGTTTTGGCCCTTTCGCGTTTTGAAAAGGCCATCAACTGCGGCTTTTCCTTAATCAATTCAAAGTCGATTGTTTTAAGGCTCTTTTTTTCACGGATAAGCGACGTATAAATGCCCGCGCGCTCCACGTTGCCCACCATGATGTAGCCCTTTAATAAATCGTCCTTTGTAACCAGCTTTTTATAATTCTGCGTACTCTTGTCCGCTACGATGTGCTCCTGCCCGCCGTAGCTTCCGGCAGTGATGACGTGCAGGCCAAAAAAGCCAATGGCGTTCATGGGGATTGCCTTGTCGTACAGGGCGCTGCCGCCCGCCATATTGATGCCCGCGCATTCACCCTGCATGTAGGCGTTAGGCAGCAGCGCCAGAACGCGGTCCTCGTCCGTCGTGATGTCATGGCTCCTGGCGCAGTCGCCCGCCGCGTAAACATCGGGAAGGGCCGTGCGGCATGCTTCGTCCGTTACGATGCCGCCCTGTACCTGCGCGCCCGCGTCCTGCAGCAGCTTTGTGTTCGGGCGCACGCCGACAGCGAGCACCAGCGCGTCGAACGGAATTTTTTTGCCGCTTTTAAGCGTCGCCGTATTTTGGGTAAAGCTTTTGACGCTGTCACAAAGCGTAAACTCAACACCGTGCTTTTCAATATGCTCCTGTACAATTTTAGAGCCCGTTTTATCGAGTATGCTCGGCAGAATCCGCTCCGCCATATCGACCACATGGATGTGCTTCACCCTTTTTTCAATGCCTTCCGCGCACTTGAGCCCTATCAGCCCCGCGCCGATAATAAGCACACGGCTGTCCTTGGTAATTGCCTGTTCCAGCGCCTTCGCGTCGTCGAGCGACAGAAAGGTAAATTTCTTTTCCACCTTTTCAAGCCCCTCCATTTGGGGGACGAAGGGGGAAGAGCCGGTCGCGGCGAGCAGCCGGTCGTATTTAACCTTTTTGCCGCCGTCCAGCGTGACTTCCTTTTTTTCGCTGTCTACCGACACGGCTTTTTTGCCAAGCAGGGCGGTCACGCCGTTTTCCTTATAAAAATTGCCGTCCCTGTATTTCATGCGCTCGCTGTCTGTTTTTCCCAGCAGCAGGTAAGAGATGAGCGGGCGGGAGTAGGTATGGTATGGCTCGTCGGAAATAATGGTGATTTTGCCCTTTTTATCGATTTGGCGGATACCCTCCACACAGCCTACGGCCGCGGCGGAATTGCCGATGATGACATAGTTCATATTACCGCTCCTCCCATTCAATCGCTTTGTTGGGGCATCCCCTGACACAGGCGGGTGTTCCTCCGGCGTTCTTCACACAAAGCTCACATTTCTGCACCACGCCGCCTTCCGATGGTGTGATACAGCCGTACGGGCAGGTGAGCACGCAGGTATAGCAGCCCACGCATTTGTCCTGGTTGACCTCTATAACACCGTTCTCCACAGACAGCGCTCCCGTAATACAGCCCTTTACGCACAGCGGCTCCTCACAGTGGCGGCAGGAGACGGCAAAGCTGACAGAGTTATGCTCCTCAATCCGGATACGCGGGTTGATGGTGATATTTTTCAGGGCCTTTGCCATATCGTCCTTGCCGGAATTCGCGAACGCGCAGTAATATTCGCAGAGATGGCAGCCAAGGCACCATTTTTCATTGACATAAATTCGTTTCATAGCCACATCTCCTTATTCTCCGGCATGCTTGATGCCGAGTATGCCGAGCTCCTTCTGCGTCAGGCCGATTCCCCTGAGCATCAAGCGGTTGCCGCGCAGGGCTTCAATGGAGTTGATGCCCATTCCGCCCATCATTTCCTTGATTTCGTGGTCCCAGGCCGTCACGAGGTTTACGAGCCGTTCACACCCGATATCGGGGTTTAAGCGCCGCACAAGCTCAGGGCGCTGCGTGGCAATGCCCCAGTTGCACTTGCCGGTCTGGCAGCTCCGGCACAAATGGCAGCCAAGCGCCAGAAGCGCGCTTGTCGCAATATATACGGCGTCCGCGCCGAGCGCTATGGCCTTGACGATATCCGAGCTGCTGCGGATAGAGCCGCCGGCGACAATCGAGACGCTGCCGCGGATTCCCTCGTCGCGCAGGCGCTGGTCGACTGCCGCGAGCGCAAGCTCAACCGGGATGCCGACGTTGTCGCGGATTCTCGTCGGCGCGGCGCCCGTCCCGCCGCGGAAGCCGTCGATTGCGATAATATCCGCGCCGCCCCTTGCAATGCCGCTTGCAATTGCCGCCACGTTATGCACCGCCGCAATCTTGACGATAACCGGCTTTTTATAATCCGTCGCCTCTTTTAAGGAATAGACGAGCTGGCGCAAATCCTCAATGGAATAAATATCGTGGTGCGGCGCGGGGGAGATGGCGTCGGAGCCTTCGGGAATCATGCGCGTTTTTGAAATGTCTCCTACAATCTTCGTGCCCGGCAGATGTCCGCCGATACCGGGCTTTGCGCCCTGGCCAATTTTAATTTCAATCGCCGCGCCCTGCTCTAAATAATCCTTATAGACGCCGAAACGCCCGGAAGCCACCTGCACGATGGTGTTTTTTCCGTACTGATAAAAATCCTTGTGCAGGCCGCCCTCGCCCGTGTTATAAAAGGTGCCGAGCTCCTTTGCCGCGCGCGCAAGGCTTTCATGCGCGTTGTAGCTGATGGAGCCGTAGGACATGGCGGAAAACATGATGGGAACCTTCAGCTCAAGCTGCGGGCTGAGGTTGTTTTTGATGCGGCCTTTATCGTCGCGATCCACCCGCTGCGGCTTTTTGCCGAGAAAGGTCTTCGTTTCCATCGGCTCGCGCAGCGGGTCAATGGAAGGGTTTGTCACCTGGGAGGCGTTGATGAGCATTTTGTCCCAGTAGATTGGGTATTCCTGCGGGTTGCCCATGGAGGACAGCAGCACGCCGCCCGTGCCCGCCTGGCGGTAAACCTCGCTGATGGCGTCCTTCGTCCAGTTTTTGTTTTCCTTAAAGGTGTGGTCCGTCTTGACTATTTTCAGCGCCCTTGTCGGACACAGCGCGACGCAGCGGTGGCAGACGACGCATTTCGATTCGTCCGCGAACATCATACCAAGCTCTTTATCGTAATGGTGCACGTTGTTTGCGCACTGCCTTTCGCACACGCGGCAGGTTATGCACCTTGTATGGTCGCGCACAACCTCATATTCGGGGTATAAAAAATTGACCGGCATTAGTTCGCACCTCCGTTTACTGTGACGACGACGGGTTCCCCGCCCTTGGGCGCCCAGATTTTGTTGGGCTCAGGCTCGATTACACGGATTGCGGCTTCCTCGCTTGCAAGGTAAACCATATCATTTTTCTCCCCGACGACCATGGAACGCAGCTTCAGCCTGTCGTTTAGGGCCATCAGCCCGCCGGTAAAGCCGACAAGGATGGAAAATGGGCCGGTAATCAAAAAGCTTGCGAAAGCGTTGCGCAAATAGGTCATGCGCTCGCGCTGCGCCTTCGGCATTGTTTCGATGGTGCTCCAAAACGGCGCCGCCATCACAAAGGCCGCCTCCTCATAGGTCAGCCCCTGCTTGCGCACGAGGTAATCTATAATATAGGTAATCGCCTCCGTGTCGGTAAGGAGGGTACAGCTGTAGCCCATCATTTCAATATAGCGGCGGTTTGCGTCGTAAGAGGAAATTTCCCCGTTATGTACGACCGAGCAGCCAAGCATCGCAAACGGGTGCGCGCCGCCCCACCAGCCGGGGGTGTTTGTCGGATAACGTCCGTGCGCTGTCCAGCAGTAGCCCTCATACTCGTCCAAACGGTAAAATACGCCGACGTCCTCCGGGTAGCCGACCGCCTTGAACGCGCCCATATCCTTCCCGCTTGAGAAGACATACGCGCCGTTTATTTCTTTATTGATATGCATCACGCTTTTAAAAACGAACTCGTCCTCCGACACCTGCATGGCCTCCACGCGGTAGGGGAGGGGCTTCACAAAGTAACGCCAGATGAGGGGCTCGTCGGTAATCGCCTTGAGCTTACGGGTCGGCATTTTCGACATGCTGACGATTTCAAAGCTGCCGCTTATATATTTATAACATTGCTCCTTTGAAAAATCATCGTCGTAAAATACATGGAAGGCGTAAAAATCCTTGAATTCCGGATAAATACCGTAAGCGGCAAAGCCTCCGCCGAGGCCGTTGCTCCTGTCGTGCATGACGGAAATCGATTGAATGATGCTTTCCCCATTCATCCTCGTTCCGTTTTTTGAAATCATGCCCGAAATCGCGCAGCCGGACGGTATTCTTACCTGTCCCTCTCTCATAACGTTTCCTCCTTATTGATTCACATATTCAGCCTGTTGCATATACTATCATATAGTAAGGGTATGAAAACAAATATTAATGCCGACAAGCTTGTTTTGCATGTTTTACTTTTAATATTTCATAAACAGCTGGTATAAGTTGCGTAAGCAACAGGATATATACTGATTATTGAAATTGTTGTAATTAAAACCTGCATTTTTATCCGTAGCACATTATACCCCCGCACGAAGAAGCATGTCAAGCATTTCTTTTTAATTTTTGAAATTTGTTTGGATAAAATTTCATGAAATGTTAAATATAGCTGATTTAATTTGACAAACAGCGTTTCAAATGCAAGTTTTTTATAAAATCCTGCAAAATCTGAAAAAATCATTGACAAATGGAATTGGCTGGTATATACTCTAGACATAACAGCAACGGCGCTGTAGGGAATTCCCCTGCGGCGCCGTTTTGTTTTACTAAAATATTTTTTAGGGACAGGAGTTTTTAGTATGGCAAGTATTCCTGAGATTTTCGGCAGCATGGTATTCGATGATGTATCGATGAAGGAACGGCTTCCGAAGCAAACCTATAAGGCGCTGAAGAAAACCATCGAGCTTGGCGAGGCGCTCGACATCAATGTGGCAAACATTGTTGCAAACGCCATGAAGGACTGGGCAGTTGAAAAGGGAGCCACCCATTACACCCACTGGTTCCAGCCGATGACCGGCATTACAGCGGAAAAGCACGACAGCTTTATCAACCCGACCGACGACGGCAGGGCGATTATGGAATTTTCCGGCAAGGAGCTCATTAAGGGCGAGCCGGACGCTTCGAGCTTCCCGTCCGGCGGGCTGCGCGCAACCTTTGAGGCCAGGGGCTACACCGCCTGGGACCCGACCTCCTATGCGTTTGTCAAGGACGATACCCTTTGTATCCCGACCGCTTTCTGCTCCTATACGGGCGAAGCGCTCGATAAAAAGACGCCGCTGCTGCGTTCCATGGACCGTATCAGCACAGAAGCGCTGCGTATTCTCCGTTTGTTCGGCGACGAGGAAACAACCAGGGTGCTTACCACCGTAGGTGCGGAGCAGGAGTATTTCCTGATTGACAAGAAGCTCTACGAAAAACGAAAAGACCTAATCTATACGGGACGGACGCTGTTCGGCGCGCGCGCGCCCAAAGGACAGGAGCTTGAGGACCACTATTTCGGCACCATCAAGCCGCGCGTTTCCGAATATATGAAGGACCTTGACCAAGAGCTTTGGAAGCTTGGTGTATTTGCAAAAACAAAGCACAACGAGGTCGCCCCCGGCCAGCATGAGCTCGCCCCGATTTTTACCACAACAAACCTTGCGACCGACCACAACCAGCTTACAATGGAAATTATGCGTAAGGTCGCCAGAAGGCACGGTATGGTATGCCTGCTGCATGAAAAGCCGTTTGCGGGCGTAAACGGAAGCGGTAAGCACAACAACTGGTCGCTGTCCACCAACACGGGCAAAAACCTGCTCGACCCGGGCAAAACGCCGAAAGATAACGCGCAGTTCCTGCTGATTCTGATGGCTGTCATCAAGGCGGTCGACGAGTACCAGGATTTGCTCCGCCTATCCGTCGCAAGCGCGGGCAACGACCACCGCTTAGGCGCGAACGAGGCGCCGCCGGCAATTATTTCGATGTTCCTCGGTGATGAGCTGACGGAGATTCTCGATTCCATAGAGAACAATTCAGAATATGCAAACAAGGGCTCTGTCAGGATGGAAATGGGCACTGTCGTCCTCCCGAACATCAAAAAGGACACGACCGACCGCAACCGTACCTCCCCGTTTGCCTTTACCGGCAACAAGTTCGAGTTCCGCATGCTCGGCTCTGCGCTCAACATAGCCTGCCCGAACATTATGCTCAACACGATTGTCGCGGAGGCGTTCTGTGAGTTCGCCGACGAGCTTGAAAACGCGGAGGATATCAGGACGGCTGTGATGAACCTAATCAAAAGGGAATACAAGGAACATAAAAGGATTATCTTTAACGGCAACAACTATTCCGACGAGTGGGTTGAAGAAGCGAGGAAGAGGGGACTTCTAAACCTTCGTACCATGCCGGAGGCCATGCGCTATTACATCGCGGATAAGAATATTGGTTTATTTATGAAAAATAGTATCTTTACCGAGCCGGAGGTTCATTCCCGCTATGAAATCCAGCTCGAAAACTATACGAAGGTATTAAATATTGAAGCGCTGACCATGCTCGACATGGCAAAGAAGGATATTCTTCCGGGTGTTTCGGCCTATGTAAAAGAGCTGACCGAAACGGCTAACGCGAAAAAAGCGCTTTGCGCCGATATTCCGTGCGACGCGGAAATCGATTTGGTCAAAAAGCTTTCTTCGCTCACGGTATGCTTTTCAAAGAAGATTGCTGCGCTTGAGCAGGCGCTGCTCGGCACCAAAGAGGTCGAAGGCGTACAGGAGCTCGCGGATTATTATAAGGACCATGTGTTTGCCGCCATGCAGGAGCTGCGCGCGGTAGCCGACGAAATGGAAATTAACACCTCGTCAAAATACTGGCCTTATCCTTCTTACGGACAGCTGCTGTTCGGCGTATACGACTAACCTTTCTTAGTACCCATAGGTATTAAGAAAATCGCCGGGAGACCGGCGTTTAAATAAATGACACAACGGCGTGTATTTCATACTGGGACAGGAAGCGAGAGCTTTGCGGTTGGTATGAATACGCGCCGATTTTATTTTCGGGGAGGAATTGGTATGTTCCCAAACATGGAATTTTCTGCTGTTAACACAATATGGGTTCTCGTAGGCGCCGCATTGGTATTCTTTATGCAGGCGGGCTTTGCGATGGTGGAGACGGGCTTCACCAGGGCAAAGAATGCCGGCAATATCATCATGAAAAACCTGATGGACTTTGCAATCGGCACGCCGCTTTACTGGCTGGCCGGCTTTGGTATTATGTTCGGCACCTCGAACCTCTATTTCGGCGGCTTCGACTTTTTCGGGCTTACCGGCGATTATTCGGCGGTGCTTCCCGACGGCGTCCCGCTCTTTGCTTTCATGATTTTCCAGACGGTTTTCTGTGCGACAGCCGCTACGATTGTATCAGGCGCGATGGCGGAACGTACAAAGTTCAGCGCGTACTGTATTTATTCAGCGGCAATCAGCCTGATTATCTACCCGATTTCCGGCCACTGGATTTGGGGCGGCGGCTGGCTCGCGGGGCTCGGCTTCCATGATTTCGCGGGCTCCACGGCTGTTCATATGGTCGGCGGCGTCGCGGCGCTTGTCGGCGCGAAAATACTCGGCCCCCGTATCGGAAAATACGGCAGGGACGGAAAGCCCAAGGCTATCCCCGGCCACAGCCTTACACTCGGCGCGCTCGGCGTGTTTATCCTCTGGTTCTGCTGGTTTGGCTTCAACGGAGGCTCTACCGTGTCCATGGAAGGCCCGGCCATCTTCAACGCGGGCGAGGTTTTCTTTACAACAAACCTCTGCGCGGCGGTCGCTACCGTCACGGTTATGGCAATTACCTGGATTCGGTATAAAAAGCCGGACGTTTCCATGACGCTCAACGGCGCGCTTGCCGGATTAGTCGCCATTACGGCGGGCTGCGACACGGTCGACCCGTGGGCGGCGGCGGTCATAGGCATTATTTCCGGCTTCGCGGTCGTATTCGGCATTGAATTTATCGATAAGGTTTGTAAGATAGACGACCCGGTCGGCGCGGTCGGCGTCCATGGAATCTGCGGCGCGCTCGGTACGCTCTGTGTAGGACTGTTCTCAAACGGCTACGGCACTGGCGATAAAAAGGGCCTGTTCCTCGGCGGCGGCTTTGAGGTGCTCGGCACACAGGCAATCGGCGTGTTCTCGGTTATGGCGTATGTCGCGGTTGTCATGATTGCCGTATTCCTCATCATCAAGCATACGGTCGGTCTTCGCGTTTCGAAGGAAGAGGAGACGGTCGGCCTCGATATTATGGAGCACGGCCTTGTCAGCAGCTATGCGGACTTTATGCCTACGGTCGTCAGCAGCGCTTCCCTTGATGACCCGTCTATGAGCGTTACAGGCGACGTTTCCGTAATGGACGCCGTACCCGTACAGGTCGCGGCAGCCGGCAGCGTCCCTGCTTCCGACGTGAAGCTTACGAAAATCGACATCCTGCTCAAGCAGAGCAAGCTTGAAGAACTCAAGACCGCAATGGACGCCATCGGCATTACCGGCATGACGGTCACACAGGTGCTCGGCTGCGGCGTACAGAAGGGCAAAGCGGAATATTACCGCGGAGTTCCTGTCGAGATGAACCTCCTGCCGAAGATGCAGGTAGAAATTGTCGTCAGCAGGATACCGGTACAGACGGTCATCGACGCGGCAGTCAAGGCGCTTTACACGGGACACATCGGCGACGGAAAAATCTTTGTCTACAATGTGGAGGACGTTATCAAGGTCCGCACAGGGGAGAGAGGCTATGCTGCCTTGCAGGATATAGAATAACAAAGCCTGTCCCTATTATTCACATATAGGAAGCCCCGTCCGAGCGGTTGAGCACGGGCGGGGCTTTCCTTTTTGTATGCCATTTGTGGTATGGAAAGGCCAATATCCACCTATAGGGAAAAAGCGGCATACTTACTTTGAAGCAAAGGGATGGGAGTTTTTTTCATAGAAATGATGGGAAACGCCATAATGCTGAAAGCGTTTATATTCCAGCATAAAACGCCCCGCAGAGAAACCTCTGCGGGGCGTTTTTTAGAATTGTTTTATTTGAGATAGGTGCCGTTTGTTCCAATCTTGCCGTCGATTCCCGTAAAGCCGTTAGAAGAGAGTACGTAAACCCTCATGTTGCCCTTACCGGAGGCAGGGATGGAAAGCTTGCCGTCCGTTACGTTCTTTACGTCGCCCGTTACGGCGTCGATGTACTTACCGTTGGGGATATTCGTAAAGTTCGCGGAGCCCGTTACGCTTACGCAAGCGAAGCTGTCCACACCGTCGCCTGTGAAGCGGCGCTTGTAAGCCATATCGCCGGTTACGTTATCGGTCGAATACTGGCCCTTCTGGAGCGCGGGGATTGCGCGCCTGATTTGGTTGAGCCTCTGGATATGCTTTGCAAGCGGGTAGTTGAGCGTGTCGGCTACCGCGCCGCTCGCTGTGTATTCGCTGAAATCGGTCGCTGTAACATTGCCTTCGAGGTGGTCGCCGAAGTAGGCGCGTCCCGTAGTGGAAAGCGGTGCATTCGGGCCGACGTCTATGACCTGGCCCTTCTGGAATTCGATTTCACTGCCGTAATAGAGGCAGGGGATTCCGCGGAAGGTAAAGATAAGGTTCAGGTTTTCCGCCCATGCCTGCGTACCGGAATTATACCTGGTCGTCTGGCTGGAGTCGGGGCCGTAGTCGTGGGAATCAACATACATGACGTTCCAGGTGGAATCGTTGATATACTGGTCCTCAGCAAGGCCGGCGCGGTAAGCTTCCTGCGCGTTGTCGAAGTTCCAGTGCATCGAGAAATCGATGACGCCCGTGCCGTTCGATTTGCTGTAGTCGGGCGTATGGTAGTTGTTGCCCTTTAAGAAAGCGTTGTCGCTCGTTTCGACATTCTGCGTATTGTTGTGCGCGTCGTAATGCGCATATGCGTTTTCATAGTTGGATTCCCAATCCGTTGTGCTCCAGTTGTTCTTCCACTGGCTTTCCGTTTCCGCCCAGGTGAAGAACGGGGGGGAGCTGGAGGGAATGTTGTGGTTCCATACGTCGCGGACACGCGCGCAGACCTCACCGAAGATATAGAAATTATCCACCTTTTTGAATACCGGGAAGTATGCGGAGTTGAGCGTCCAGCGGTTGATATGCTTCTCTGTGTCGAGACGGAAAGCGTCGACGCCCATATTGACGTAATCCATATAGGAGCTGGTCAGGAAGGTCGCAACCTCCTGGTTTTCCGTATTGATATCGACGCAGTCGCCCGCCATCTGGCCGGTCTGCTCAATTTTGCTTTCATAACCCATGTCGGGTGAATGATGGTAATAATTCTTTACGTCATGATTCTTGCCGTCGGTATTTTTCATAATAGCAAGCCTTGCCTGGTACTGTGCGGCCGGCGTCATTGAATCATAGTTCGGATAAGACTTTACGAATTCCGAACCCTCAATCGGGACCATGCTGGAGATGTTGGCCAAATCCTGCACATTTTCATACTTTTTCTCAAACATCGGGGCAAGGAAGGCTTCGCCGAAATTGCCCGTGTGGTTCCACACGACGTCCTGTACAATCTTCATGCCCTTTTCATGCACCGCGTCGATTAGG
>UQFO01000004.1 GCA_900540275.1 uncultured Oscillospiraceae bacterium
GTTCAGACGTGTGCTCTTCCGATCTTCAAACCGCATTGGCTCCGGTACCCTGATGTCCTGAAAAGAGGGAAACCGCCGAAACGGTTTTTCCTCTTTTGTCTGAACAAAAATGTTTTATGAAGAAACCCAAGAAATACGACGTTTCAAGAAAGAAAATGAAACGGAACGTTTTAAATAAAAAGAGAGGGAGCCCATGTGAATGGGTTCCCTCCCAAAAGCAGATTGCTCTAAAAGTATTAAGCCTGGTATTTTAGTCCGCCCGGCTCCCAGTTTTGAATTGCCTCATAATATTCCTTGGCATATTCTTTGGCAAGCGGGAGATTGTGCTCCAGGTAATTGCCGCATTCTGCGGCGGACGTCCCGGGAATTTCCCCCTCATACTCCGCGATGCCCCTGATGATTTCCTGAATCAGGGCAATCGCCTGTTCATGCGCTGTGCCGCGCAGCAGAAAATAAAAGCCTGTCCGGCAGCCCATCGGGCCAAAATATATTACGTTGTCCTTCAGGCCGGAATTACGCGCCATGGTCGCAAAAAGATGCTCGATGGTATGCATGGCCGCCGTCTCCAGAAACGGCGGGGTATTGGGCTTTACAAAGCGCAGGTCGTAGGTGAAAATATCCCCGTCTGCGCGCGATAGGTAAATTCCCGGCGTCAGCTTGTTGTGGTCCACCTGAAAGCTCGCGATTTTATCCATGAAAGTCTCTCCTTTTTAAATAATAAACGGTTTCCCGCCCGAAAGCGCCGCGGCGTCGCCGCCTGTAAGAAACGCGTCCGCCATTCTCCTGGACAGGGCGTCCGCCTGTTCAAACAGGTCAAAGAAGCTGTCCGTACGGGGTGTGCCGCCGCCGTCCCACTCGTTGTTCGCAATATTGGCGTAATCGTATGTATCGTCCTCCGTGATGCTTCGGTACATCACAGAGGAGCAGGGCGCGCTGCGCTTTTTCTTTTCCCGGCGCAGGATGAAATCCTTTTTGAGCCCTGTCCGGTCAGTATGCTTCCTCAGCCATTTTTGATAGTATTTCGCGCCCTGCGCAATATCGTCCAGGGTTACTTCCCTTTGTAGGGCCGCGCGTGCCAGCATGGGGAAAAGGACGGCGATATGCTGGGTGACGGTTTCGTCCTTCGGCGCGCAGGAAATCAGACTGACGGAGCTTGGCAGGTCGCTTTTTTCATAACGCAGCAGAATCACGTCGAGGTTCACCTCGATAAGGTTGTGCGTGATGTTTTCCGTAAGGCCAGCCTCTGCCGAAGCAATTTTCCCCGCGCCGTACAGGACAAACGGGTGCGCTGTGCTGTCAAATGCGTAATGTGTAAAAAAACCAAGCGCATAGCTTTTGTCGATGTCGTTTTTTGTATCCCGCGCGAAGGACGCGATATAAGAAAGCGTTTGGTACGGGTCACTGCGGTGCAGGGAACCGGCTAGCTCCTGCATTTCCTTTTCCGGATGCGCATACAGAAAATCCGGCCCCTGCGCGCCCCAATAGAGCGCGTTTTGATTTATCTGGAAATCAGGATACGCCTGCTGCAAATAGGCAGACATCCGGCCCGCGAGCAGATAATGCGATATTACGGAGGGCATGGCGGTAACTCCTTTCGGGTAATCGGTTATTTGTTTAAATCCCAATCGGCATATTTTCCGTAGTGGCTGATTGAGGAGTCGAACGCCGCTTTATCCGTGCGTTCACCATCGATGTAGCACTGCGGGTCTTTGTCGTCCGAAGATTTTGTAACTGCCTTATAATCGGGGGATTCCTGTGTATATTTGCCGTCCTCATACTTATTGAAGCGGAATTCAACCGTTTGCTTGCTGCCTGACGTCCGGTATTCTTCGCATAAGACGATAGAATTCGTCGAGCTGTCCACATAAAGGTCGAGCCTGCAAACTTTATCGCTGTCTGTCGATTTCTGAAAAGCGGTGGAACGCTTTACGTCGTCGCCCGTTTGCTTTACAACATCAATCCGACAGCTGCGGCTGCCGGTGTAATAGAGCAGCAGCTCCTTGACGCTGTCGCCGTCAACATCGGCAAGCTTGCTTGCATAAAGCGCGAGCGTCGCGTTGTTGTCGCCGGTGATAACTTTTTCCTTGACGGAATCGAGATATTTGTTGAGTACCTCAGAATTGTCACGCACTGTGACTTCGGCAGAGGCAATGGGGGATATAAAACAGGAAAGCTCGGCAATCACGGTGCACTTTCCCTCGTTTTTCGCCGTAATAACGCCGGTTTGGCTGACCTGCCCCGTTTCCGGGGCGGAGCTTGACCATTTGAGTCTTTTCAGGTATGCTTCCTCCAAATCTACGACTGGAAGCGCCTTTTCATATTTTCCGCTGATAAGGGTCAGGGAGCGCTTCACATAGCCGCTGAATTCAGGGTAAGCGTTTTGGAGGGAGGAGAGTGCCTCCAGGTATTCCGGTTCTTCTGTTTTTTTACCGTCTATGGTAAACTCGCCCTTTTCAGGGACATTGCTGTTCTTTTTATAGGTGTATACGTCCTTCAGGACCTTTACGGAGGAAAGCTTGTCTCCTTCCAGGCGGTAAATTGTGACGCGGCGTGTATTTTGCGTTTCGCCGTTCTGGATTTCCGTTGCCTTGATGTAGAGATTTTTGTCCTTGTCGGTACAGACGGCCTCCTCATACGATGTACCGCCGTGCGTAAGCAGTGTCTCGGGCTTGTCGAACGTCTTGACGGAAACCGGCTTATTATCCTGGAGCCTTACAACCTCTGCTCCGGTTGCCGCGCCGGCCTGGTATTCTATCAAAAGCTCATAATGGCCGTCCCCGTCGATGTCGAGGATTTTACACTGTGAAAGCTTGATTGCCGCCTCTTTTTTATTTACCTTTATTTTCTGGCTCAGAGGCAGCCCTGACAAATATTCATTTAACAGGTTGATTTCCTCAATGCGGCTGTCCGTGACTTTCAAGGAAAGCTCCGCGGAGACGGCCTTTTCCGCCATAGAACGCACCGTTATGGTACAGCTGCCCGCGGAAAGCGCGGTAACCTTGCCGCTGCTGTCAACGGATGCGATATTCTCATCCGAGCTTTCCCATACGACCTCTTTGTTTTCCGCGTCCAGCGGCGTAAACAAGGCCTTTAAAGCAAGCGTTTCCCCATATTTCAATTCCATCTTCCCGTTTTCAATCGCAAGCGCCGTTAAAGAGGATTTTGTAGGCGCCTGGGTTGGCGGTTGCGTTGCGGGTTCCGTGGCGGACTGCGTCGCGTAGGTACGCGCGACCAGGTTTGTCACGAGTGACGGGTTGAACAACAGGACGCCGGCCGCAGCCGCGCAGACGGCTGCGACAGATACCATTGTAATTAAAATAGCCTTGTGCTTCATAGGAGGGATATTCCTTTCAACGTGAATTACGGCGGAAGAACGCTTCCAGTTCCTTCCGGGTTCACTCATATTGTTGACACTTCTGTTATCAATTATAAATTGACGGTGCAATAAGGTCAACAAAAAGCGGGAAATATTATGGCGAAACGCCCCGAATACAGAAATTTCCTGAAGAAAAAAGGCCTCCGTTTAAACGGAGGCCCAAAACGCGCACGGTAAAATTAATTTAGTTGAGGTCTTCGGCAAACTCGATATCCGGCGACATTGCCGAAACATCCGTGGCTGCGCCTTCCAGGGCTGAAGCTGCGCCGGTCGGCGTTATAGAAGCCTGCGCACCGGCTGCCGTTTCAGGGGAAAGCGCGGAGGCCGCCTTGGAGGATGCCGCGGACGATGGGGATGCGGAGGAAGCGGCGGACGTTGCGGTTTGCCCTGATGAATGCATCCGTCCCTCATGGTCGGTCGTATAGGAGCCCTTTAACAGGATTTGGGAAATTGGGACGATTTCATAGCCCTCGCCCTTAATCATTTCGATAATCATCGGGAGCGCCTCCGGCGTGTTTTTCGCGCCGTTATGCAGCAGGACAATACTGCCGGGCTGCAGCTTTTTCTTGATGCGGTCAACCATCTGCTGCGGCGTGGGGTCTTTCCAGTCGAGGCTGTCAATGTCCCACTGGACGCAGTACATATTGATGCTGTTGACCGTTTCTACGAGCGTGTTGTTGTAGTCCCCATAGGGCGGGCGGAATAAGGTCGGGCGCTTGCCGATGAGCTTTTCGACCTTATCGTTGCAGTCGTTCAGCTCGTCGAGCATCTGCTTGCTGCTCATCTGCGGCATATGCGGGTGGGTGCTCGAATGGTTGCCCACGTCATGGCCGGCCTTCGCGATGTCCTTGACCGAATCCGGATATTTTTCTACCCATTGGCCGACGAGGAAAAATGTAGACTTTACCTTATATTTATCGAGAATATCCAGCAGCGTCTGCGTTTGCTCGTTGCCCCACGCGGCGTCGAAGGATATGCTCACAACCTTCTCTTCTTTTTCGACACAATAAATTGGTATTTTACGTTCCGTTGTCGATGCGCTCACTACCCCGCTGTAGCTGCTGAAGCATATGGAAACCGCAAGGATGCACGCAATGACACAGCAGCCGAGAATCAGAAGCCTTTGCTTGGTGAAAACAAAAAATTTCATAACGAATCCCCCTTATACACATGTGTATGCGGGGGACGGCGTTAGAATTCTATTAATTTCCGCTTGAGGCGACGATATCGTACATACTGAACATCGGCACGACGATAGAGATGACTACCGTTCCGACGACAACGCCGATGAGAATCGTCATGGCGGGCGTCATGGCGTCTGTCAGGCGCTTGGTGGACTCATCCGCCTGCTGCTCGTACATATCGGCCATTTTTTTGAGAGAATCGGCAAGCATGCCGCTTTCCTCGCCGACGCGTATCATCGAGACGAGCATGGAATCGAAAACAGGATAACGCGACATGGAAACGTTTATCGGCGTGCCGATTTTCACGTCCTCGATAATCTGGTTCATGCAGTCCTTCATGTAAAGGTTCGGGATGACGTCCCGTGAAAGCTCCAGCGAGCGCAGGATGCTGACGCCCGCGTCTGACAGCGTGGCCATCATGCGGCAGAAGCGCGAAATGTGCGATAGGCGCATAACCGTTCCCACCAGCGGGATTTTAAGCTGTACCTGGCTCCAGCGCATGGCAAAGCTTTCGTTGTATTTTTTGAGCGCCTTGAACCCGAACACGAGCGCAAGCACCGCAGCGATAATGATGTACCAGTAATGGATGATGACGTCAGAAACGCCCATAATGAACTGCGTAATGCCCGGCAGCTCGGAATCGAAGCTTGCAAACAGGTTTGCAAACGTCGGGATAACGAGTATCGACAGGACAAGAATCAATACAACGGTCAGGCCGAGCAGGAAGATGGGGTAGCCCATCGCGCTCTTGATTTTTCCGGACAGGGAAATTTCCTTTTCCAGAATCAGGGCGCACTGCTCAAACGACATATCGAGCCGCCCGTTCGCCTCGCCCGCCTGCACGATATTGATGACAATCGCGGGGAACGCGCGGAACTTTGCCATAGAGCCGGAAAGCGGTACGCCGTTATAAAGCTCCTTATTGATTTCCGCCAGGATGCTCCGTACGTTTTTGTCCTTTTCTGTATCAATCAAGACCTCCATCGCAAGGGAAAGGGAGATGCCCGCCTTCATCATAAGCCCCATCTGGTGCATCATGGCGAGCAGCTTTTTTTTCTTGATTTTTACCTTGTGGATGTCGCGGGTGTTTAAATCCTTTTCCCAAATGCTTTTATTGGCATTTAGCTCCGCGGCCTCCCTGAACTCGTCAATCGAAAGGGCCGTCAGGCCGCGCGCCTGCAGGTTTTTCCTGATTTCATCCCGCGAGCCGCCGACCATCTCGCCCTTGTATTTCCTGTTTTTGCTGTTGACAGCGGTGTATACATACTTCAAGCGTGTCCCACCTTTTTCTTTTCCTTACTTATCTTGCGGAATTCATCCCGCCGTACATGCCGCCCATGCTTGCCTGCGGCATATCCTGCTGCGCTCCGACGTCGAAGCTGTATTGCTGCGCCGTCTGCGGCGTGATAAAGCCGGTTTCGAGCAGCAGCTGGATGCTCGCCTTCATAGTCGTCATGCCTGTATTTTTGTTGAGCTGTATCATCTGCTCCATCTGCGCGATTTTGTTCTCGCGGATGAGGTTTGCGATTGCGGAGTTTACAAACATAATTTCAAACGCGCCGATTCGCCCGGGTCTGTCCGCACGCGGCAGCAGCCTCTGGGAAATGACCGCCTTGAGCGTTGTGGAAAGCTGTCCGAGCGCCTGCTGCTGGCGTTCCACGGGATACATATCGATTAACCGGTCGATTGTTTTGGCGGCGCCCTCCGTATGGAGCGTCGAGAAAACGAGATGCCCCGTTTCAGCGGCGGAAAGCGCAATCGACATCGATTCCAAATCGCGTATCTCGCCCATTAAAATGACGTCGGGGTCTTCCCTCAATACGGCGCGCAGCGCGGCGCCGTAGGATTCGCTGTCCGTGCCGATTTCCCGCTGGTTGATGACGCAGCGGATAGGCGTGTGGACGTATTCAATTGGGTCCTCTATCGTGATGATGTGCAGGTCCTTCGTCTTGTTGATTTCGTTGATTAGGGCGGCGAGCGTCGTTGATTTGCCGCTTCCTGTCGGGCCTGTTACGAGCACAAGGCCTTCCCGCAGGCTCAATACCTTCGAGACAGAGGGGGGGAGGCTCAAAGCGCTCAGCTGAGGCGTCTGCGCGTTGATGATACGCATGACAAGCGTGACGCCCGCGCGCTGGCGAAACGCGTTGATGCGGAACCGCCCGTAGTTATTTATATTGGCGGACGCGTCGGCGTCGCCCGTTTGACAAAATTTTTGGAACGCCTCCGGTGACAGCACGGCTTCAATACAGTCAGTAACCGCCTGCTGTGTAAGGACAGGCTCGCTTTCATCAAAGCAGATTTTGCCGTTTATACGGACAGCGGGGCGGTTGCCCGCAGATAAATGAATATCGGACGCGCCGTTTAACACGGCGTTTTTTACGAATGAATCAAAATCCATATGGGTAATCCCTCCAGCGGATTTAAACAATATCGTCGTCGATTGTGGTATCGATCATGGTGGCAAGGGAAATCGTCCCGTTTAAAACGAGCCGCCTTAAATTTTCCCGCATGGGGAGCATCCCCTCAGAAAGCGCGATTTCATTGATATGCGCCGTGCTTTCCCCCGAGTGGATTGCCGCTTTTATTTTAGGGGAGACAGGCATGATTTCATGCACCGCGATTCTTCCCTTCGTACCCGTTTTGTTGCACTTGTCGCAGCCCTTTTCGCGGTAGAGCTTCTGGCGGGTTCCGGCGGGGAAGCCTAAAAACCTCAGCTCCTCGTCGCTTGCGAAATACGGCTCCCGGCAGTTGGGGCACAGCCTGCGCACGAGCCTCTGCGCCACAACGCCGAGCACCGCCGAGGTGACCATGAAAGGCTCTACGCCCATATCGACCAGGCGGATGATAGAGCTTGCGGCGTTATATGTGTGGAGCGTGGAAAGGACAAGATGGCCCGTAATGGCGGCGGAAGACGCGATTTCCGCCGTTTCGCGGTCGCGAATCTCGCCAATCATGACAATATCGGGGTCCTGCCTCAAAATCGAGCGCAGGACGCTTGCGAACGTAAGGCCCGCCTTGTCGTTGATATCGACCTGCGTGATACCGGGGATAATCATTTCCACAGGGTTTTCGACGGTGACGATGTTGATGTCGTCGCGCTGTATTTCCTTGAGCGCCGTGTAAAGCGTCGTCGTTTTGCCGGAGCCGGTAGCGCCGGCGAGCAGGATAATTCCCCGGTGGCTTTTGAGCAGCTTTTCAAATACGGCAAGGTTTTCGGGCAGGAACCCGATGTCGTATTTATCGAGCGTAATGCCGAGCGCCGTCGTAATTCTGATAACGATTTTCTCGCCGAACACGCTCGGCAGGGAGGAGATTCGCATATCCACCTCGGTAAGGCCGGCGCGGTAATTGATGCGCCCGTCCTGCGGTACGCGCTTTTCTGCAATATTCATGCCGCCGATAAACTTGATACGGCTTGTGACCGAGGGAATCAAATCCGGCCCGGTTTCCAGGTATTTTACCAGCTTGCCGTCTACGCGAAAGCGGATGAGCATTTTCTTTTCCAAGGGCTCAATGTGGATGTCGCTTGCCTTCTGGTGGACGGCCTCTTCAATCATATTATTGACAAACCGGATAATCGGCTGGTCTTCCGTCGCGGCCTGCGCGGCCTCCAGCTCGTCGCTCTGCCCCTTCGTCATCTGGGAGCTTACAAATTCCTGCGCGTCGTCAAACGCCTTCTTTGTGGCGTAAACCTCGCGCTGCTTCTCCTTGATAGCGGAGCTTTCCGCCAATACGGCGTTGATGCGCAGCTTTGTGTAGATGCCCAGCGTATTGATTGCCTTATAGTCGAGCGGGTCGGACAGCGCGGCCGTCAGCACCTTATTGTCCAGCCGGATAGGAATGACGTTGTTGGATACCGCGATGTTTTCCGGTACGATTTCCGAAATCTTTGGGTCGATTTCCACCGCGCCCAAATCAATATACTGCATGGAAAACTGCTTTGCAAGCGCCTGGCACAGCGTCTGCTCTGTAATCAGCTTTTCTTCGAGCAGGATTTCGCCGAGATGCTTATCGGTTTCCTTCTGCCGGGCAAGCGCCTTTTGCAGCATTTCAGGCGTTATGGCGTTCATATTGATTAAAATCTGTCCGATTTTCAGGCTGGAACCTCTCATTCAAATACTCCTTTGTTTGCTTAGGGTCTTTCTTTTATATGCCCAACAGGCTGAGGTACATGCGCAAGGCTGAGAAAACAGGGCCGCGCAGCAGAAGAAGCAGGGCAGTGCCGATGCAGATGTATGGCCCCATCGGCAGATACGCCCCATTTTTTGTTTTTTTGGTGAGAAAAAGAACGATTATATGGAAAAACGCTGTAAAAACAGCAAAAATAAACGCTGTAAAAACCATGGGGAAGCCACAAAGTGCGCCGAGTGCCGAAAATAATTTCACATCGCCAAAGCCGAAGCCGTCTTTTTTCAGCACGGCGCGGCAAATAAGGTCAATCAAAAAGAAAAGCAGGAACCCGCACACAGCGCCGAGCAGCGGGCTGTACCAGGTACGGATAAACCACTGCCCTGTAAATAAGTCGCAGTACGCGCCCGCAAGGCAGAGCAAAGCGAGAAGCGCGGTGAACTGGTCGGGGATAATCGTGTATTTCCCGTCGCACCACGCAATCGCCGCCAATACAAAAAAAATCAGGACGAGCAGTATGGCGTAGGGCGCCGACCCATACACGAAGGCAGCCCCCGCGGCGCTTATGGCAAGGGCCGCGGCAAGCGGTACCGTGCGTTTAATAGTGAGGCGTTCCCCGGCCAGAAGTTCCTGTGCCGGTTCTTCGCCGTAGTCGCAGAGCCATTTTGCCGGGACGGCGTTTATGATAAGGCGGCCCAAAAAGGCAAGCCCCGCGCCCAGGCAAGCCGCCGCGAGGCAGGCTACAGCGCGCATTACTGCGCCGCCGCGTCCTGCGCGGGCGCGCCTTCCCTGAAGTAATAGAGCGAAATCGACATGCTTACGTTCAAGTCCCCGGCGGAAACCGCCTGCTTGCCGCTTCCCGCGCCCTGCGTGACGGTGCTCATGCTGATACCGCTGATATAATAGGAGCCTGCCGACTGGTCTTCAAAATAATTGATGACGCGCAGCAGCTTTTCCCGGGAGGCAACGAAGCTAAGGGAGATATTCGTAGAAAACAAGGAGGCGCCCGTAGAGGACTGCGCCGCTTCGACTGCCTGCGCTTCGTCCGACACGCTGATGGAGGAGGGGGTGACGTCAAGGCTTTGGAACATCTGGTTGAGGTCGTTCGCGGTATCCTTCGCGTCGACGAACATGAGCGTTTCAAGCTGGTCCCAGCGGATTTTCAGGTCGTTTACCTGCCCGCGGTAGTTTTCGATGCTGGTTAGCTTCATATCGTACAGGCGCAGGGTCGTCTGCGCCTCTATGTGCTTTGCGTCCATCGCTGGTTTTTGGTTGAGGTAAGGCATCAGCACCAGCGGGATAAACAGGACGAGCAGCAGCACGATGGCGGCGAGGGCGAAAACATATTTTGGTATTTTTTTACCCATCATTTCCATTACTGCTCACCTCCCTGTGTTGCTTCCTCCGGGCTTACAGACAGCGTAACGGTACAGCTGCCCTTGCCCTGCGCGCCGTTTTCCGTATAGGAGAACGGGATGGCAATATCAAAATAGCCGCTGCTTTCGACCTGCGTTTTCAGCTTGACGTACGCGTCGAAATCGTCGACATAAAAGCTCAGGGAAATGCGGTTTTGCGCCGCGTCGTAATGATAGGAGGCAACCTGGTATACGTTGTCCGTTACCTGGGTGAAAATCTCGTTGATTACGTCCCTTACGGGGCGGGGCGCGCTTGGCAAGAGCGCCTTGTCGCGCTCGACGTTGTCAATCTTCGTGGTCAGCTCTTCTTCCTGCGCGATGAGCTGCTTGGTTTCGTTGTATTTGGGGTCGTTCAGCTGCTGGGTATCGATTGCCTGCTGTATGTACAAATAGCCGTACAGGCTTCCAATTACGAGCATCATAACGCCCGCGCAAACGCCGAACGCTATCGTCGCCGCCCTTCCGATATCGCTTTTGCGGGACGAGGGGGCGTTGATGGGGGTCAGGAAATTACACTTGTTGTCGGCGGAGAGCGCGACAAGGTTCGAGAGCATAAAATAGCTCGACGGGCGGAAGCCCCTGCGCTGCGCCTCCTCTGTGAGCAGGGGGACGTCTTCCTGCGAAAAGGCGGAGGACGCGCTTTCAAGCTCCATCATAAATCCAAGCTGGCGCAGGTATTTCAGGAAATTGGGCAGCTCTGAAAAGCGGTCGCACACATAGATTTTATCGATTTCTAGCCGCTGGCTCAAAAGCACCATGCGCAGGCTGCGCATGATGTCGCCTGAATTGCTGTCCAGAATCGACTGGACGATACGCACCGTCTGCGGGTCGTCCTCATCGTCGAGCAGGCCGAGCACGCCGTCCTCGAGGATGGATTCAAGCGCCTCTTCAAACTCGAGCCTGCGTTTTTTCGCCACGGCCTGCGCAAGCTCCCCAATGGGGGAATCGAACGACTGGGCGTAAACGGGCGCGCCGTTTTTCACCAGCACAATGCGGATAGCCGAGTAATCCACGCTCAAAAGCGCGGCCACCTGGTTTACGCTGTTCACGCCCTCCCTCGCGGCGCGCAGCATGGCGGCGCTCGGCGGGATAATTTTATAGATTTTTAAACGGAATTCCTCGAACGCCGCCTTCAGCTCGTTTATCAGCGCCGTCGGCATGGCGAAGAGGGACGCGTTCAGCTGGGACGCAGGCTCGAGCGCTTTTCCGTATTCCATACCGTACTCGTAGCGGACGATGGAATAGTTCGCTACCTCGTCGGAAATGACCGATTCCGTTTCAAGGACTGTAAGCTGGTTTAAGTATTTGTCCTTTGCCGGGGGATGCTGGAACTCCTTGATTGCGACGCTGTGCCTGTCCGGGCAGAGGAGGATTTCGTTACAGTCTATCTGCGCGCGGTCGAGGCAGTTTTTTGTAAACTCCGCCAGACGGCGGCAGTTAGCCATCGCGTTGTCCTTGAGCTCCTTGGGCAGCTCGAACACCTCGGTCGCGCCGAACACGGCCTGCGGCGCCGCGGGCGGGGAGAACAGGCCCTTTTTTTCCCTTGCCTGGCGGTTTTTGAGCGTTTCCGCGGGCGTGAGGGCGATAAATTCGCTGCTGATTTGCAAAATCGTGAATTTCAAGCGTTACACCACCTATAATCTGCTGTTTTACCATTATGTTTTCCATCCTGTGCCGTTCTGCCGCGCCACAAAGCCCTGGGTAAGGGCGCGCGGCATACCATCCGCTGCCAAGCGGCTTATTAACCTTTATTATACTACGCCCGGGGGGCTCTCCGCAATGATAAGATATACCGATATTTTCCCATAGGGTGAAGTTTTTTTCATGAATAAGATGCGGGGGAAAGCGGAGTCAGGAGAAGGGAAAGGGCGCTTAGAAAAAACGGGCGGGAATGGCGGGGCAAAAAGAAAGCCCGCCGAAGCGGGCTTTCAATAAATTTAAGAATTAAATAGTAGGTGCAGTTGTTGTTAATGTACCATCGGTTCCAATATAAAGGGCAGCAGTAATTTCTGTTGCACCCGCGGCATCGGTACTACCTTCAGCAGCGGCAAAAACATCTCCATCTTTCCAATACATATGATAGTCAGTCCCGCCAATATCTTTTGTATAAGTAGCCTTAAAGCCATTCGTGTTGAAAACTTGATCTACAGTGACTTTTCCAGTAGTGACATCTTCCTTCACACTTGTACTTACATCATATTCGGTGTGAACACCAGTTCTAGCTTCGTTAAGAGCTGCTTTAATTAGCATATTAGCAGTGGCCGTTTCGCTCTGATATGTACTTAGGTTCGCCGAATTGATTGTCGAAATAATGACCGGAATGGCAATTGCCGCGAGTATCGCGAGGATTGCGATAACGATTACAAGTTCGACCAAAGTAAAGCCCTTTTTGTTCTTTTTGGCCTGAAGCTTTTGAATGATTGTGGTGTTTTCCATGTTGTTCCCTCTTTCTTTTCTGTTTGGATTATTTTGGAAGTAGTACGCCGGGATTCGACGTATCGCATAAATAGTCTAACGCATGAGCGAAGAACTTGTCAACAACTTATAAAAAATTTACGTGTAAAAAAAACCAATCATATTTTGTAAGAATTAACCAATTGGAAGAATTTGTTCTGCGATAATTTTACCAAACCGGAAGGATGAACAAAAGCTTCGACCTCAATTTGTACGATAAGACGGGGCTTTTCCCCTTGGTAAATTTCACAATTTATAGTATAATTAAAAAAGTATAGGAATGCGGCCTCCGCGCGGTAAAGGCGGTATGCCGCATATGTTTAGTAATCGTTTACATAAACATTTTGCAGAACGAGCAATTTTGGGATTTTTGGTAAAACGGGAAAAGGGTGTTGCGATTTGAAGCAGTCCAAAAAAGGCTTTGCGCTTGTAAGCGCCATTGTGATTTCAGTCGTGCTGTTCATCCTGACCGCGGGGCTTATTACCGCCGCGATGATGAGCATGAACATGACGGCAAAAAATATCGACCAGCGGCAGGCGTATTTAAACGCCAAGAGCGCGCTCGGCTTTGCCGAGTCGTATTATATCGACCAGCTGCTGCTGCCGGATTCTGACGAATACCTTGCCTTTGCCTCTGAAAACGGCGCGGTAAGCGAAGGAGCGGACAGGTCTAAGGCCGTAGCAAGCGCCGGACGGGCGGAAACGCCGCCGGACGCCGAAACATACGTGAAAGCGCACTACGATATGGCGGCGCAGACGTTTAAGCTCACCGCGACGGCGCGCTTTCGCAGCGCATCGCTCGACGGCGCGCAGACCCTGCAACTAAGCTGCACCTATGACGTAGGGTACGACGCCGACGGCAGGATTACGACCGTGGTCAAGAAAATCGAGACAAAAGACAAGTCGCGCTACGTCTATATCCACGTAAAACCGTATGACGACGTATTCCAGCCCTATCTCTACACTTGGGGGTACAGCACAGGTCAGGAGGAACAAAAGCCCGACGGTAACCCGCCGAATACGCTTTTCTCCGGCGAGTGGCTGAAAAAAGACACAACCGACGGGCAGGGGAACTTTTTGTATAGAGGGCCGCAGGGCGCCATGCTGCGCGAATCGGGCGGCGCGGGCGGCGGCTGGAACGGGTGGTACTACACAAAAATTGAGCTGCACGACGACAATGTGAAATACATCAACGCAATCATTGCGAAAAAGGGCGCGCTGCGCGATAACGGCGACAATACGACGCAGTCGCATGAAATATTCCAGCTGCCCGTACCGGAGCACGCGGGGGAAACGCAGGACGTTTACATCACCCTCAACAGCGAGAGCCTGCATGATTTCAGGAGCTACGAGATGGACAGGGACGCAGGCGGCAATCCGCGGGTGTATCCCGATTCGTTCACAGAATACCTGACAAGCTACGTCAAAGCGGATTACACAGCCGTGCATGTGCGCGTATCCGGCGCGAAGGATGAGGGGCGTGTTTTAAGCGCGCCTGTGCTTCAAACGGCGGAATTCGCCGACAAAAACCTGACTACCGTGCTGACGGAGAACGAGCCGCCCGTAAATTACAGCGGCGGCGCCATGCTCTATGAAGGGTACGGCTGGTACCGCATCAACGTGCCGACCAAACGCGCCTTTGCCTTTACGATTAAGGATGGGGGCAGTACGGTTTTCCAGTCTGACGGGGAGGAATCGGGCGGTACGGACAATCAAATCTGGATTGCGCTTCCGTCGGCGGATATGGGCGCGGAAAGCCCGCGCGTTTTTAAAACAGAAAATGAGGCCAAGGCCGCGTTTGCCGATATGGCGCAACGCAACGGGAAAGAGGACAAATGCGACTATTCGACCGTAAATGTAAAGGGGCTGGCGCTCAGCCGTGAGAACATCGACGATGTACCCGCGGTCCTGATGAATTATTTTGTAAAAGAATCCGGCGGGGATATCCCGCTGCCTGAGCCTTCCGGCAAGTATCTGCTGACGCTCAAATACAACGACGAAAAAGACACGGTCAATAAAAAGCTTTACGACGCAAACCAGGCGGTCACCCTGCCGTCGCTTTCACGCGAGGGCTACGCCTTCAAGGGCTGGGCGACGAGCAGCACGAAGACGCAGCCCGATTACCAGCCGGGCGATACGTATACCGTAAAAGGGGACGCCTACCTGTACGGCGTGTGGGAAATGATTGAGTATTTCGTCCAGTACGACGCAAACGGCGGGCAAAACCCGCCTCCCACGCAGAGCTTTACGGTGGAAACGCCTGCGCAGTTTGCCTCCCAGGGCAATATGAAAAACGAAAGCTACGCGTTTATCGGCTGGGCTACGGCAAGGGACGGCGCCGCGCTGTATAAAGCGGGAGATACAATCGACCCGTCCGTTATGAACGGTAAAACGAGTATAACGCTTTACGCCGTCTGGAAGGACAGCTTTACCATCACATACGATAAAAACGGCGGAGAAGGGACCGCCCCCGCAAAGCAGAGTATAAGGCCCGGCGGTTCTGTCACGTTAAGCAATGGCTCCGGCCTTACCAGAAAGAACCACAGGCTGCTCGGCTGGTCCGAGGATAAAAACGCCCAGTCCGCGCAGTACAAGCTCGGCCAGGTGGTTGTCCCTGAGGACGACCTTACGCTTTACGCTGTTTGGGAGAAAACCTCCGTAACGGTATATTTCAGCAATCTAAGGGGCCTGACGGATGTGAAGGCCTATGTCTGGAACGACAGCACAAAGGCTAATATGGGAAACTGGCCGGGCGAAAAAATGACCGATACGGGCAAAACCGTGGAGGGCTACCAAATCTATTCCTATGAGGTGCCGCTCAACGCGGGTTATGACCGGATTATTTTTAACGGCTCCGAAAACGAAAGCTTTAAACAGACCATAGATTTGACGCTCAGTGAAAGCAAGCCGTTTTTCTATTATCGGTATGATAATGCGGGCGACGGCAGAAACGCCGACAACGGGAAAGATATACTCATAAGCACGACCGGCGTAAAAACAATCTATTTTACGAACCGTTTTACATGGCACCAAGTTAACTTTTACGTATGGGACAAAGCTCAAGGTACGGAAAACAGCGCGTTCCCCGGAAAAATAATGGATTATGTAGAGGACAACAGCTACGGACAGAGGGTTTACCGCTACCGTTATCCTATTGGAAAATACGCCGCCGCTATTTTCAACAGCGGCAGCCCCGAAGCAAAGACAGAAAATATCAATATTTCGCAGGACGTGAACAATCAGGGATATTACATAAAAGACAATTCCTATAGCAGCCCGTACGCCGTCGAGAAGTACGTCTACGCTGGTGCGGACGCCGGCGTTTCTTACCTGTCGCTTCGCGCGCCCGGCTTGGCAGACGCCAACGCGCTGCCGGCGCGCCCGGCGCTTCAAAATGATAAAGCGGCGGTGTTACAGGCTTTTCCCGGCGCGTTATCCGCAAAAAGCCCCTTCCAAGGGCAAAGCCTGCTGTCCGTGTTTGGCGGCTGGCTCCGGTCCTGGCTTGCCCCGGCCGCGTTTACGGGGATGCAGCCGGTTTCCGCTGCGCTGCAAAGCTACGCATTGAACGAAACAAATGAAGGACAGCAGGACGACGCAAATCCCGACAGCGTATACCTTACGGGCACGTTCAACAGCTGGGCATATGACAACGAGGATTACAGGCTGAAGGCGGCGGACGGCAGCTTTGAAAAATTTGAGTATACCATGACGCTGCCCGGAGGCTCTTCCTATAAGTTCAACCTATACGACGACAATACGGCCATAGGCAAAAACGGCGCGGTTTTCAGCGGGGATACGGCGGAAAACACCGCGCTGGAGGCCGGCGGAAAGGAAATGAGCCTGCAAACCATGGGTGTAATTTCCGACCGGATTGATGTGACGTTCACCTACGGGCGGAAAACCGCGGGCGGTAAGGCTGTTTATACACTAAAGGTAACACAGCGGCCGTCTGCCGCGAAAGAAAGCTTTAATATCTATCTCGGCGTTTCCTCGTCTATTGTCAGCAGCAAGGGGAACGGCTGGAAAACGCCGGATGTCGAGTGCAGGGACGCGGGCGGCACGGTGTCCAGCTATATTGCGTCGGCGGCACTGAACAGTGACGCGTCGCGCATTGCATATAACGGCGGGGAACAGGATTTCTTCCTTTCCTACGCGGAGATTCCGGCTGTGCGCAACCACATCAGGCTGTCGGTGAATACAGCCGCGCTTGCTGCGGATTTCCTGCAAAACGCGAAGGAAGACCATTTGTACCTGCTCTACCAGAAGGACGGGAAATATATTCTAGCAGACAACGGCGCGTATACGCCATCGATGGACGGAATCATCGACTTTGACGGGGCGTGGACGCAGGAAAATATTGAGATTGCGTCCGCACGGGGAACCAAGGTACAGTATTACAATACCTATATGAGCAAGTACAAAAACGCGGAGGATGTAATTACAGACGTTACGCCATACGACACCTACGGTATTGACGAGAAGCGCGCGGGCAACAGTGCTACCTGCTACTTAAATGACTGGTATACCTATAAAATCCCCACGCAGGGAGGGAGCTATACCCTGCAGTTTACAGGCCTGAACGGTAAGGAAAATACATTTGAGAGCGGTACGGATGATTTGAGCACCGACGCCGGCAGGGCAAAGCTCGGCTCATCCACCGCCGTGGTCAACAGCCTGAGCGGGGATACATGGATTACGCTCAATACCACAGAAAATATTGGCGGAAAGCTCACTGACCTTTCGGTTTACACCTACGACCCCGAAGACAACTACGCGGGCAAGGAAACAACCGTATATCTCGATGACAAGGCGCTTTGGGGCGGTGAAAACCACGACCAGCCGGTCTATGTTTATTATTGGGGCGTAAAGACCATGTCGTGGCCCGGCAAGGAAATGAAATACGACGAGAATATCAAAATGTATTACGCGACGATTCCCAGCGGCTCCCCATTCCTCGTATTCAATAACGGGGCCGCGATAGATGGCCCCGAATGCAAAAAGACCGGTATCCAGACGCTGCAGGCGGACAGCACGAAGGTCCGCTTCAATAATGCGTCGGGTCAGTGGGAATCTTATATCCATCCGAAAAACGCGCTCTTTAAGGCAATCAGCGACGGAACCGCCGCGCTCAACCGCTCGACGATACAAAAAAATACAGAAAATAAGGACGATGTGGTAAGCTTTACCGTTTTGGAAACCCTGATTACCGACGCGCGCGCCGTATACGACAACGATTCCTTCAATGAGTTTGGGACATATACGAAGCTGCTCAATACATATGTAGCGGACATCGACAAATTCAACGATATCCTTCGTGAAGCGCGCATCTATCTGGAAGGATACCCTGAGCACCGGTACTACGACAACAGCGTTACATACAGCGAAGCGTCGCTTGCTAACCTGCTGGACGCGCATACCGAGGCGATGCAGGTGTTCGGTATAACCGACCGCGCAGCGGCGGCACAGAAAATCCGCTCGCAGTCGAGCAAGCTGAGAAGGGCAATCGATTCGCTGGAGCTGCAGCTCTCCGGCGGAACCGACGTACAGCCCGGGCAGGCAGTCGTGGTGCTCGACAACCAGGCGCAGTGGCCGGTGCTGGCTGCTTTAGGCGGTCCCGGCTCCATAGAATACGCGGCCTATACGCAGGCGGATGACGGAACCATTACAGAAGGCGCCGTTAAGAAAGACAGCCTTACCCAGTACAACAGCCAGGGCTATTACCTTTATTTCATCGATATCCCGACGGGGAGCGACGCTTGGGCGAAGTTTGCTTCCCATACCGGCGGGCTGGAATCCGCCCGCAAAAACGGAATCAAGGCGGGCGAGGTCTGGGTTTATAACAATAAGACGGGGATGTGGCGCGAAAATACCGCCGGCGATTTCCAGGTAATCGGCGTCAGCACCATTTCCGGCAAGCGCGGGGAAGAGCGCGTATATACGCCAAAGCAGGCGGGAGAAGATTTCAAGCTGTCCGTCACCTACGATACCACCGTAAGGTACGATGGGACGCAGTATGTCATCTATGCGGGCGTATATGAGATTAAGAAGGGTGAATTCCCTGAGGGAATCAATCTGTTTTCCCCGGATGCAAAGGCGTTCTTCACAAACCCAGTAAACTTCTGGTTTGATAATACTGCAAGCTCAAGCGTGGATCTTGGCTGGACGGACGCGGACGGAAACCTGCGGAAGGCAGGCGGCGCGGGCGTGCCCGTCGGCGGTACGGTCAATTTCCTGATTGGGGGAAAACTCGGCGCGGACACACCCGGTTCGTCCGGCACGACGCCGGAGAAAGCGCCGGTGCGGGTGTATTTTTACAACAAAGATAAAAAGTGGCCGGAAGAAAACGGTATTACCTTAAATCTATACAACAGATCTTTTAAGGTAACTTTAACTAAAAGCCATGTAGAAAACTATTTTTACGCCGATATTCCGGGCAATATCAACCTGCAGGATGCTGAATTTGGATTCAATATCAGCGATACATATGAAATTGATTATGATAGCGGAAGAAGATATGCCTCCAGATATATCGATGTCACAACGGGGCAGACCATCCTGTTTACACTGGGAGAAACATTGAATGGCAACAAGAACTTTTTAGGGGATTGGTCGCTGCTTGCCGACCCCGAATCCGTAAATCCCGGTTTCGCGCTGGATGTGCCTGAGGAAACACCTGCAAGCGGCATAACCGGCGGCGACCTGGACGCCGCGGGCCAGCACAACCTAATTACCGGAAACAGCGATCCGCTTAGCGGGCAATACGCCTACTCCGCCGGCAAAATCAATTTCCGCTGGGTAGAGGGCGATGTGCTCGACGTGACGGGTGCGGATTTATGGCTGAACAGCAGTGAAATCACCTTTGCGTGTGCGGAGCTTTCCGTTGAAAAGAGGTTCGGCACATACCTGGGCAGCTTTATCCTCGGAAAAGAGGGCGCCGGGCTCAAGGAGCAGACCGTTACCTTCTATAACGACGTGGCCGTCACTGTATATAACAGCGACGGAAGCGTAAGCAAGGACGATTCCTATACCATCAAGAACGGCAGGTACAAAATCAGCGGGAAGGTAAACCTGTTCGACTTTAAGAAGGAGCTCGACAAGAGCGACGGCACAGGCAAGGTCATAAGCGTCGATTCCAGCAACTTTTCGGGAGGTGTTTACGGCCATGATTAAAAGCAAAAAGGGCGTAACGCTTGTCGAGCTGATTGCGGCTGTCGCAGTAATCGCCATCGTAGTCGTTGGGACTGTATCGGGCGTCGTGCTTGCGCAGCAGAATATATTAAACGACAGCCTGAAGGAGCAGGCTTCCCTAAAAGCGCAGCAGGTGGCGGACACCTTAGTGGAAAAAATGTCCGGCAAGCCCTATACGGATAATTATGCGTCCGCCGCCGCAATCCCTTCCAGTGAGCTGGAGGGGGCCGCCTACAGTATGCAGGCGGAGAGTAATTTCCCAAATTCGCGGGGCGATGGGGAAATCCAGTTTGCAGTCTATGAAATGGAAGCGAAGAACAATGCCTCAGGCATAAGCAGCGGTATCCAGATAGCGGGGACAAGGATTCTGGTTGCTGTCTATTATAAGGACAACAGCTATATTACGGTAGAGGCGTTCGCGCCGGAACGCACGGCGCCCGATTGAGAAAGCAGGTGAATGGCCCGGTGGCAAGGAAGAAAATCAAAAGCAAGAGGGGCGTGACCCTGACGGAGCTTGTCGCAACCATCGCGCTGCTTTCCATTTTGGCGGGCGCGAGCGTGGCGGTCATCGGCGTCGTGATGCAATCGTTCCAGAAAAACACGAATATCGCCCTGAGCGGGCAGGAGATTACGCAGGCGCAGAACCTGATTCACCATACGGCGGAGGTTGCAAGAGAGGCTGTGTCAGCGGATATGGGTAACGCCGCCGCTTTCAAACCAGACGAAGGGGACAGGCGGCTATCCGTAACGGACGGCAGGCTCGTGATGTCGGAATATAACAGTTCCGGCGCGTGGGAGGATTACCTCCCGTTCGACGGCCTTTCCAAGGCGCGCTTTGAGCTGCGGGAGGATTCGGGCGGCGGTTTTCTCCTTGCCTATCGGTTTCAGACGGACAAGGCGCTTTCCTATGACGGCGGCGTCACGCTCAATAACGTAACGGCGGCCACCCCCTTTACCGTCGAGTTTGAGACAGGCAGTACAGAGGCCCCGCTGCCGGGAGAGCCTGTCGCCTGTATTTACTTTAAAATGCCATAATACATAATAAAAAACGGGAACGAAGACTGCCTTCGTTCCCGTTTTTATCAGGCGGACGGGGCCTTGTACCCCGCTTTTTATTGCTCGATGCGCCACTTTATGCCCTGCGGCGTGTCCTCCAGAATAACATGGCGCGCCTTTAGCTCGTCGCGGATTTTGTCTGCCGTCGCCCAGTCCTTATTTTTTCTGGCCTGCGTACGCTGCTCGATAAGCGCTTCGATTTCCTCGTCGAGCGACTGCTCTTTTTTTACGCTGATTAAACCGAGCACGCCGTTGAGTTCGTCGAATAAATCAAGGCAGAACCTGCATAAATCCTGTGACGGGCTGTTTGCTGGGGAGAGCTGCGTGTTGATGTCCCTCGCAAGCTCAAATACGGCGGCAATCGCGTCGGCGGTGTTTAGGTCGTCGTCCATCGCTTCTATAAATTTATCGCGGTGGAGCGCAAGCTTCACCTTTGCCTCCTCGTCCGTTTCGTTCTTTTCTATGGCGGCGTTTTGCAGGGCAAACACCGTATTGTCGCGGCAGTTGCGCAGCCGGTCGAGGGATGCTTTGCACTGCTCTATAATTTCTGTGTTGTAGTTGATTGGGCTGCGGTAATGGGAGGAAATGAGCATATAACGGATAGGTTCGTAGCCGTATTTTTCCGCGACATCGCGCACGGTGAAGAAGTTGCCCTCAGATTTGCTCATTTTTTTGTTATCCACATTGATATAGCCGTTATGCATCCAGTAGTGGGCAAACGGCACGCCATTGCAGCATTCGCTCTGCGCGATTTCATTTTCATGGTGGGGGAAAATCAAATCCTGTCCGCCGCAGTGGATATCTATGGTATCCCCAAGATACCGCCGTGCCATGGCAGAGCACTCGATATGCCAGCCGGGACGGCCTTTGCCCCAGGGGGCTTCCCACATTGGCTCGCCGGGCTTTGCTGATTTCCACACGGCAAAATCCATTGGGTTTTCCTTAACTTCTCCCACGGTAATACGCGCGCCCGCCTCCAAATCCTCGAGCGGCTGATGGGAAAGCTTGCCGTATTCATGGAACTTATTCGTGCGGAAGTAAACGTCGCCGTTTTGTACGGCGTAAGCGTAGCCCTTATCGATAAGCGTTTTTACAATACGGATGATTTCATCCATGTTCTCCGTCGCTTTGGGATGGATGGTCGCCTCGTGGACTTGAAGGCCCTCGGCGTCCTTTTTATATTCGTCGATGTAGCGCAGCGCGACGGTCAGGTAATCGGCGCCTTCCTCGTTTGCCTTGTTTATGATTTTATCGTCAATATCGGTGAAATTCTGGACAAACGTAACCTGATAGCCGCGGTATTCCAGATACCGGCGCAGAATGTCGAAAATGCAGATAGGCCGTGCGTTGCCGATATGGATATAGTTATAGACCGTCGGCCCGCAGGCGTAAATTTTCACCTCGTTTGGCTTGATGGTTTTGAGCTCTTCCTTCTGCCTTGTCAGCGTATTGTAAATTTTCATCGGATGTTCCTCCCTTTATTCTGGTCAAACGTTTGGTTCCGTTTTGTTTTCCTTCCCCTGTAAATTCACATGGCGCTCAAGCTTTGTATACAGGTATTCGAGCCTGCACAGCTGCTGGGCGACCGGGTCGGCTACATGGATGTGGTCGAGGCAGTCGTTATTCTTTACCCCGTTGATGCGCGCGATGCGCGCCGGAACGCCGACTGCCGTGGAATTGGGCGGTACCTCGTCGAGCACGACGGCGCCCGCCGCAATGCGCGCGTTGTCCCCAACCTTGAACGGGCCGAGCACCTTTGCGCCAGCCCCGACGAGCACATTGTCGCCGAGCGTGGGATGGCGCTTGCCGTGCTCCTTGCCGGTTCCGCCGAGCGTCACATTTTGGTATATGGTACAGTTGTCGCCAATGATGGTTGTTTCACCGATGACGACGCCCATGCCGTGGTCAATAAACAACCCCCTGCCTATTGTTGCACCTGGATGGATTTCTATCCCGGTTTTATGACGGCTGCGCTGTGAAATAAAGCGCGCGATGAACTTCATGTTATGGCGGTAAAACCAGTTCGATTTGCGGTAAGCGCGCAGCGCCTTGAAGCCTGAATATAGGAAATAGACCTCTGCCCGGCTGCGCGCCGCGGGGTCGCGCGCTATGATAGAATCCAAATCTGCCTTTAATGTATCAAACATAACCGGCCCTTCCTTTCCGAGTGGTTTTCGTGAAAGCCGCGTAAAGCACAATAAAAAGCCCCGCCCCTCATAACAGGGACGGGGCGATTGCTCCGTGGTTCCACCCAAGTTCAGCGGATAAGAAATCCGCCCTTGTGCGCCCTGTAACGGGGGCGGCCGCACAGCGATACTCTCGTTTTCCCGCTGTGTGCTGACGGGTGCATTTCACAGGCTTTCTGTCAAAGGCCGATTCCAGCTGCTACGGCCTCTCTCTGTTGAAGAAATTTCCCGCTACTTCTCCCGATAAACGCATTTGTTCTATATCAGAATACGCTTCCATTATATAACAGGTTCGCAAAATTGCAAACGGTTTTTCCTGAAAAAATATAATCAGCGTGCGTTTTCAATGAATTCCTTATTGTCCTTGATGTAAATTACGCCGGAAATCACAGCAAAAACGACGGATATCCAGATTAAAACGTTGTCGGCAATCATCACGACGCATTCCCATGCGTAAAGCGCGTCGGGCGACATGCGTATGACGTTCATGTGCATCAGCTCCAGGACATATTGCAGCAGGAATACACAGCCGATTGCGGCGATCTGGCTGACTGTTTTCGACTTTCCCCAAAGGTTCGCCGCGACGACCTTACCCTTGTTTGCGGCAATCAGGCGCATAGAGGTGACCATAAGCTCGCGGAACAATATAATGATAACCGGGACGGCGCCGACGATGCCGAGCTCCACAAAGCATATCAGAGCGGAAAGCACGAGGATTTTGTCGGCAAGGGGGTCTGCAAATTTACCGAAATCCGTTACCTGGTTGTTTTTGCGCGCAAGCCTCCCGTCAAACATGTCGGTAAGCGACGCGGCGGCAAAAATCAGCCCCGCAATCAAGAAGTTGTGGGGCAGCGCGGTGATAAGCAGCGCCGCGACAAAAAACGGGACGAGTATAATACGCAGCAGGGTCAGTTTATTGGGTGTGTTCATAAGATAGCCCACCGTTCTAAAGAGTTTCAAACATGGAAATTACTGTACGAGCGTGCCGATTGGGTCGCAGTCGAGATAATCGTCCACCATTACCTGCACGAACTGCCCGGCCTTCGGCTTTTTTCCGTCTGCGGTGAAAAAGACCTTGCCGTCCACGTCGGGGGAGTCGGCAGCCGACCTTCCAAAATAACACTCCGCGTAGCGGTCGTAGCCTTCGGTCAAGACCGTTATGGTTTTTCCGATTAGGCCCTGGCAGTACCTCTCCATAATTGTATGCTGCTGTTCCATGATAATTTCCTGCCGGCGCAGCTTTATTTCTTCGTCGATTTGATTTTTAAACGACGCGGCGGGCGTGTCCTCCTCCTGTGAATAAGGAAAACAGCCAAGCCGTTCAAAACGGACGTCATTTACAAACTGGGAAAGCTCCTCGAAGTCCTGCTCCGTTTCACCGGGGAAGCCGGTAATCAGCGTCGTGCGCAGCACCACACCGGGAATCCTGTCTCTGATTTTTGCAAGCAGCGCGGCCAGGCTTTCCTTATCGCCGCGGCGGTTCATGGCCTTGAGCACGCCGCCGCTGCAATGCTGGAGCGGCAGGTCTATGTATTTTAAAATCCTGTCTTCGCAAGCGATGGTATCGATTAGCTCGTCCGTCATGCGGTCGGGATAGCAGTAAAGCAGGCGAATCCACTCGATTCCGTCGATTCCACACAGCCTGCGCAGCAGCTCCGGCAGCATCAGCCTGCCGTATAAATCCTCGCCGTAGCGCGTGGTGTCCTGCGCAATTACAATCAGTTCCTTTACGCCCCTTTTCGCAAGCAGCTGCGCTTCTTCGGTCAAATCCTCCAGGGTTCGGCTGCGGAAAGGCCCGCGAATCAGCGGGATAGCGCAGTAGGTGCAGCGGTTGTCACAGCCGTCGGCTACCTTCAGGTAAGCGTAATGGAGCGGCGTGCTCTGAACCCTGCCGCCTGTAAGCGGCATTTTGAGCTTGTCAGGGAAGGCCTCGACCTTTTCGCCGCTTAGCGCTTTTGCCACGATATCTGCAATACCGGCGTTTGCGCCGATGCCAATGACGGCGTCCACCTCGTAAAGCTCCTTCATCACGTCGCCCTGGTAGCGCTCGCTTAAGCAGCCGGTGACGATAATCGCCTTGATACGCCCTTCTTTTTTGAGCTTTGCAAGCTCTAATATCTCCTCTATGCTCTCTTGCTTTGCGGACTCGATAAACCCGCATGTATTAATAATGGCGGCGTCAGCCATAGCGGGGTCGTCCACAATATGAAAGCCCGCCTCGCGCAGGGTATAAAGCATCATTTCCGCGTCTACCCTGTTTTTCGCACAGCCAAGGCTTATAATTCCAACTTTATAAGACATAAACGACTTCCTTATCTGTTTGCGGCTGCATGAAAACAGCATCCGCTCAATATTCTTCCTCGGCGGGGGCGAGCTCCTCTAAAACAGGCTTGATATCCCCCCAGCGGTATCCCATACGCTGTAAAGCCGCGACAGTACGTCTGCGGCTTTTTTCGTCTGCTGTTTTATTTGCGTATTTGCCCTTAAGGAGCGCTGCAATCTGCTCCTGCGCGGGCACCTCGTATTCCAAAAGGATTTCTTCTATCAGCTCACGGCCGACGCCCTTTTCCCGCAGCTTGTATGCCGCCGCCGTGGGGGACAGGTGTTTTTTATAAACCAGCTCCTGCGCAAGGCGGCGCGCGTAGGCTTCGTCGTCGATGAGGCCTAGCTCCTCCATACGTTCGGCGGCGGCCTGCGCCGCCTGCTCTGAGCAGGTGCGCCTGATTTTATCGGTCAGCTCCTTTTTGGAGTGGTCGCGGTAAGAAATGAGGTTTAGGGCCTTTTCCTTTGCGCGGCGTGTGTCAGACTGGCTGATGAGCTCATGCAGCGCTTCGTCTGAAAGCTCCGTTCCCGGCTTTATATGCCGTTCTAAAAGAGTCTGTGTGTCGAGCTTCATAGCAAGCTCTCCGTCAATGTAGACGGCGCTCAGGCCCTTCCTGCGCGGTTCAATGGCGGTGATGAGCATCAGTCTTCCACCATGATGTCGATGCTTGCCTTATTTGTTGCCGCGGCGGGCTTTGCCTCCGGCGCAGGGGCGGGGGCTGCCGCGGCGACAGGAGCCGGCGCTTTGCCGCCTCTGGGCGCTCTTGCGCCCGGGCCCATTTTATTTACGAGCAGGCCGATATTATCCATCAGCTCCGCCTCGATTTTAGAGGCGATGTCTGGATTATCCCGGAAAAAAATCTTGACGTTGTCGCGGCCCTGGCCGAGGCGCACATCCCCGTAGGAGAACCACGCGCCGCTTTTTTGGATAACGTCCGCTTTGACGGCCAGGTCAATCAGCTCGCCCTCGCGGGAGATTCCGCTGCCGTACATGATGTCGAACTCCGCTTCTTTAAACGGCGGAGCGATTTTGTTTTTCACGACCTTCGCCCTGGTGCGCGAGCCAATCATTTCGCCGTTTGCCTTGAGCGTTTCAATGCGGCGGATGTCGATACGCACGGACGAATAGAATTTCAGCGCCCTTCCACCCGGGGTGACCTCCGGGTTGCCGTAGACTACGCCGACCTTTTCACGCAGCTGGTTGATGAAGATTGCAACGCAGTTGGATTTTGAGATGGCTCCCGCGAGCTTGCGCAGCGCCTGCGACATCAGCCTTGCCTGAAGGCCCACGTGGGAGTCGCCCATTTCACCCTCGATTTCCGCCTTCGGCACGAGCGCCGCGACGGAGTCTACGACGATTACGTCGATTGCGCCGGAGCGCACGAGCGCTTCGGTGATTTCAAGCGCCTGCTCGCCGGTGTCCGGCTGTGAGACAAGCAGGGAATCTACGTCTACGCCGAGCGCCGCCGCATACACGGGGTCAAGCGCGTGCTCAACGTCGATAAACGCGACGTTGCCGCCGTCCTTCTGCCCCTGTGCGATGCAGTGCAGGGACAGCGTGGTTTTACCGGAGGATTCCGGCCCGTAAATTTCGATAATCCTTCCCCTGGGAAGGCCGCCGATACCCAGCGCGATATCGAGCGAAAGGCTGCCCGTAGAGACGTGCCCGACGTTCATATGCTCATTTTGCCCAAGGCGCATGACGGCGCCCTTTCCGAATTGTTTTTCAATCTGGGAAATTGCCGTTTCCAGCGCTTTCGCCTTATTATCTGCTGCCATGCTGTAATACCTCCGATACCCGTAATAGGATAAGTGTTTTTCTTGCGTTTCCAATTGCAATTATAACCGATATTCAGAGGAATTGCAATAAAAATAGAACGTTTTTTCGATTGTTTGCCCTGCTGCTGTTTCATATTTGGAACAGCAGGAAAGGAATGGACAAAGATATTAAATTTTAACGGCGCTGATACAGCGGTCGGTTCCGCCGATATCCTTTACAAAGCTGATGCCGGAAAAGCCGTACTCCAAGAAAATTGATTTTACCGGCTGAGCCTGGCCCTCCCCGACCTCAAACGCCATAATGCCGCCGGGGCGGAGCAACGGCGCCCAGTCCTTTATAATTGCCCGGTAGAACAGCAGGCCGTCAGGCCCGCCGTCGAGCGCCATTTTCGGCTCAAAAGAAATTTCCCTTTGGAGCGTGCCGATTTCTTCCGTTTCGATATACGGCGGGTTTGAGATGACAGCGTCGAACGCCCCCCGCTCAAATTTGTGAAAGTCCCTGAATACGTCGCCCTTTACGGCGCGCACGTTCAGGGCGTTGTTATGCCTTATATTTTTTTTAAGATAACCGAACGCTTTGTCTGAAAGCTCAAGCGCGGTAACGTCGCTTTGCGGCCGTTCCTTGGCAAGCGTTACGGCAATCGCGCCGCTGCCTGCGCACAGGTCGGCGATACGGGGACGGGGGACGGGGGACAGCAATTCAAGCGCCCGAAGCACCGTGGCCTGCGTATCCTCACGCGGAATCAAAACGCCGGGGCCGACAAAAAACTGCCTTCCCATAAAATCCCAGGAGCCGAGCAGGTACTGGAGCGGTTCGCCCTTTGCGCGGCGCTCGCAAAGCAACTGAAAACGGGGGATGCCGCCCGCAGGAGCCGTCTGGCTTCCATTCATGATAAGCCCCTGCCTGCCGATGCCGAAGCAGTGCTCCAAAAGGCAGGACGCGTCAAAGGCGGGGCTTTCTATCCCCGCCTGTAAAAACGTATTTTTTGTTTTCCGGTAAAGCTCCTTGTATGTCATAGCGTTACTTTTTCAGAAGGTCGGAGCCGTCTTCCGGAATGACGCATTTCATCGCTTTGATTGCGACCTCAATCATCGTATCGTCCGGCTCTTTTGTCGTAATGCGCTGTGCCCAGAGGCCGGGCGCTGCGACAATCCTTGTAAACGCATTGTCGTATTTACCGCAGATTTTAATCAGCTCATAGCCGAGTCCGCAGGAAATCGGAAGCAGCAATATTTTGACCGCGCTGCGCACAAACGGGTTAGTAAACGGGACGAACAGCCCGATGATGATACCCAGAAGCAGCATGATAATCATAAAGCTCGTGCCGCAGCGGGGATGGAACCGGCTTTGCCTGCGCACGTTTTCGACCGTCAGCTCTTCTTCGTTTTCATAACAGAAAATGGTCTTATGTTCCGCGCCGTGGTACTGGAATACGCGCTTCATATCGCTCATTTGTGTACACAAAATGACGTATAGGAGAAACAGGCCAATCCGTAAAACGCCTTCAAATACGCTGCGGAACAGCATGTTGCCCTGTAAAAAAGTGGCCGCGTTCGAGGTAATATTATAAAGCCATGTGGGAAGCACGAAAAACAGCCCGATGGCGAGCGCCACGCCTATAACGGAAGCGAAAATCATCAGCACCTTCATAAACTTGTCGCCGAATACGCGGTCAATCCACTTTTCAAATTTGGAGGGCTGCTCCTGCTCATCCTCCGGAATACTGTCCATCGCCTTTTCAGCCGAAAGGGAAAGCGCCTTAAAGCTCAGGCGCATGGAATCGATAAGGCCCCCAACGCCGCGGATGAGGGGCACACGGAATATTTTAAAGCGCTGCGCGAGGCTTTTAAAGGGAAGGTCCTCCGTATAAATGTCGTCTTCTCCCATGCGCACCGCAACGGTCGTGCGTTTCGGGCCGCGCATCATAATGCCCTCAATCAACGCGCTACCGCCGATGGAGGTAATCCTTTTTGTTTTATCTGTCGCCATATTATTCTCCTGTCCGGTCTGCCGCAAGCGGACAATCCGATATAATTTATATAAAAGAAAATGACTTGCCTGCAATGACATTATAATCGTTTTTCAGGGACGATTTGTTAAATTATCATGAATTTCGCACAGTAAAAAGGAACAGGCTTACGCCTGCTCCTGTTCTTCCTCCTCGTGTAAAACGGGGATAGTAAGCGTAACGGTGGTACCAATGCCTTCCGTACTTTCAATATCGAGCGAGCCGCCATGAAGCTGCATAATTTCATCCGCGACCGCAAGCCCAATGCCGGAGCCGCGCACCGTCTGGTTTGCTTTGTAAAACTTGTCCTTGATATGCGGCATATGCACTGCCGGAATGCCGCAGCCGTTGTCGCTGATGGCGATTTTGATGTTGTCGGCGTCGCTTGTTACCTGGATGCCGATGACGCCGCTTGCCGGCGTGTATTTCAGGGCGTTGTCCATGATATTGATAAAGACCTGCCTCAGCCTGTTTTTATCGCCCATCACAGGCGGGACATGGTCGGGCTCGTCATAGAGCAAATGCTTGTTTTCGCCCAGCGCCCGTTCACGCAGCATATAGATTGCCTCGTCGAGCTCCGCGAGCAAATCGATTTTATCCATCATCAGTACCATCCTGCCGCTTTGGATGCGTGAAAAGTCGAGCAGCTCCTCGACGATGCCCGTCAAGCGCTCCGATTCCTTGACAATGACCGACATGCCCTTTTCCATAGTTTTCGGGTCGGAAACACCGCCGAGCTGCATCGTCTCCGCCCAGCCCTTGATGGCGGTAAGCGGTGTGCGCAGCTCATGCGAGACGGAGGAGATAAAATCGTTTTTCATTTTTTCAGACGCGGCCAGCTCGTGCGCCATATAATTGATGGAATCGGACAGCTCGCCAATTTCGTCGTCGTACATTTTATCGAGCTTTGCGTTGAAATCGCCCTGCGCAATCCGGTTTGCGGTCGCGCTCATTTCACGCACCGGATTGACGATGGAACGGATAAAATAAGCGCCGGAGATAACAACGAAAAACGTGATGAAAAGCCCTGCGAGAATAAGCGCCGTGATAGCCAGGAAAATTTTGCGGTTGGCTGCCTCCAGTGAGACGGCATACCGGACCGCGCCGATGATTTCCCCGTTTGAATTTTGGATAACGCGGGTTGCGGTCATGACCTCTTCGCCGGAGCTTAAATTTCCAGTCCATAGGCCAAAGCCCTCAGGGTCGTTTTTGGCTTTCTCATAGTCGGGCATGGACTGCGACTCGTCCGGCGCAAAGCCGGTTGAGGTAATAATCACCTTTCCGTAGCTGTTGACGACCATCAGCTCCATCAGCTCTTTGTCCGGAAAATTCTCAACGTATTCACGCGCGGTCGTGTTGAACTGCTCTGTATCGGCCGCCGTGTAGTTGCCAAAAAAGTTAACAAGCTCGTTGCTTCGGCCGCTGATGGTCTGCTGGATTCCGTTGTAATAGAAGGTCTGGATTGAAAAGGAGAGCACGACAATAATTGTCACAAGGATTGCAAGGATTACGCCGAGCGTGTTGATAAGCCAGCGGCGCGTAATGCCCTTTTTCACCTGTGGTCAGCTCCCTTCTGAAATCATTTCTTTAATAGCCCGCCTGGAACACTCAGGCGTCCCATTTGTAGCCGAGACCCCAAACGGTCACGATATGCTTGGGGTTGCTCGGCTCGTCCTCGATTTTCATACGCAGGCGGCGGATGTTTACATCGACGATTTTTTCCTCGCCAACATACTGGTCGCCCCAAACGTGCGTGAGGATATCGGTGCGGTCGAGGGCCGTGCCGGGATTCGAGAAGAAGTATTCCATAATTTGAAATTCCACCTGCGTCAGCTCAATCATCTTGCCGTTTTTGAGCAGCGCGCGGTTCCTCAGGTTTAAAACGAAGTCGCCTGACTTCAGCTCTTCTTTAAAGTTGTTTTCGTCGCGCTGCTGCGCAAGCATGACCCTTCTGTGCAAAGCGTCTACACGCGCAACCAGCTCTGACGGGGAAAACGGCTTTGTGACATAATCGTCCGCTCCAAGCATCAGGCCGGTCACCTTGTCCATCTCCTGCGTGCGCGCAGTCAGCATAATAATACCGATGCTCCCGTTGCGGCTCCTAAGCTCCTTGCACACGGCAAAGCCGTCGATGCCGGGCATCATAATATCGAGAATCGCGACGTCAAAATCCCCGCCCATCTCGTCATATTTCTGGAGGGCGGCCTCACCGCAGTCTGCCTCCACTACGTCATATCCCGCCCGCGTCAGGTTGATTACAACAAAGTCGCGGATGGTTGCTTCATCTTCACATACCAATATTTTTTTCATTTCTGTCCTTCCTTTCCAGCTGTGTCACGGTGCGTTGCTGTTAAGCAGCTCAAGATTACTGTCGATTTCACTCATGGGAAGCAGCAGGCTCGAGCCCTCCTGCGGGATATTGACCGCGTAGGTCAGCCCCGAGCTGCCCAGCAGCTCGACAAACCCGCTTGTATCCTTGCGCTCGGACCAGTCCTTTTGGGTGAATACCTGTATGGTCAGCAGGACGCTTCCTTTACTCTGTACTCTGCCCGCAGTCTTCCATTCATAAAATGTCATGGAGCGCGCGGTGGTATCGATGCGTGCCGTTACCTTGTTCTTCCACTTGTCCGGGAGAATAAAGTAATAGCCGTCGGTTGCGTTGATAACGGTTTCCATTACCGTTTGCAGCTTTGCGTCCTTTGTGCTGATAGAATTCCAGTTCGTTTGGTTGCAGACGGTTTCGTCCTTTTCAAACACCTGCTTTTTCATCAGCTCGACGATTGGAATCTCCATTACGCCGTTGCTGTCGATATCCTTGCAGACCGTGGAGCTGACGCGTTCCGTCTGGTTTGTCGGCATGTTTTTATCCGATGTGTCATAAAGCGGGTTCTTTAATGAGGAATCCGCTTCGTTCCAATACAAAACCTCTGTGGTCATGGTGCTGTTGGGGGAAATGCCGTCTACGAAAACAGCGTTTTTACCATCGGAAGTCCTTCCCTTCTGGACACTTGCGTAGCGGGTAACGCTGTTGCTCATTTCTGTAACGGAACGGACAAACAGCGACTGGACCTCCGGGTTGAACTGCAAAAGCTTTGCGGTAGCCGGAATTTCAGAGGCGCCAAGCGACAGCAGGATGATGTCGTCATGGCCGTCGCCGGTCAAATCCTCCACAATAAGCTGGGAGTAGGTTTCAGATACGGTATGCTCGGTTGTATGGTTGCCGTTAAAGGTATAGGCGGTCATCTGGTTGACGGGCGCAACAAAATTGCTCCAGCTGACGACCACCTCGTTTTTGCCGTCCCCGTCGAGGTCACCAAGGCATATTTTATCGACCTCCGTATTTTGGTTGGCAAAATCGCCGATTTCCTGCCATACCCCGTCTATCTCTTTAATAAACAGGACGTGCGTCGCGGCGGAATCCCCCGCCGGCCTGTAAAGGGCAATGGCCTCGGGCGTCCCGTCGCCGTCGAGGTCTGTCGTTGTAATTGCGGAATGGTAGTCGCCGTTCTGCGGGTATTTCAGCGTGTAATCGCCGCCCGCCTTTGCTTCGATGACCTCCTGGATTTCCGCCTTGTCTCCCGTGGCGCGGGGCGGGCGCAGCAAATCTGAATTATCAAAGCCTGACGGCGTGCAGCCGGTAAGCATAAGGCTTGCCAAAAGCACGGCCAAAACGGCCGCGGTAATCTTTCGTTTCATGCCCCGTCCTCCTTTCCACTGGGATAACCGGTATTTCACCGGTTTACGGCTATGCAGTAATAAATGGGCTTGCCCATTTCCGTAAACATTTTTTCGTGCTCGGTTTCAATATTGTCCGGAACCTCGCTGTGATGCAGGTCGTCTGTACGGAATATAACAGAAAACCCCGCCTCGCCAAAGTAGCAGAGGCTGTCGTAAAAAAGCGCTTTGTCATCCGTTTTAAAGCGGATTTCCCCGCCTTTCGCCAAAAAGGTTTTATAAAGATTTAGCTGTTTCGGGAAGGTGAGCCTGCGCTTTTTATGCTTGGCCTTCGGCCATGGATTACAAAAATTGATGTAAATCCGCTCGATTTGGTCGTCGGGAGAGAGCATTTGGTCAATCCGCTCGATATCCTGCGACATCAGCGCGATATTATCGACCGGCCGGCCGTTTTCTTCAAATAGCTTTACAATATTGCGCCGTCCAACCGCGAGCACCTCGCTTTTGATATCGACCGCAAGGTAATTGACGTTGGGGTTCTGCAGGGCAAGCTGCGCCATAAACCCGCCTTTTCCGCAGCCCAGCTCCAGCTGCAGCGGCTGTTTTTTTGGAAACCACCCTGCCCATTTCCCCCTGTTTTCCGGGGGATTATCCACAAAAAAGCCGCACGCGGCAAGCTCGGGACGCGCCCAAGGCTTTCTTCTCATCCTCATATGCTTCACCATAATGTAAACATGCTCAAAATATCACTTTATTATATCAGGGTTTTTCTGTTTTTGCAATTCCCGTTTCTATAAAAAGGGGGGCCTTTTCAAAACAAAAATCCGGCGGAACCGTGAGGCTCCGCCGGATGCTTTGTGTTTTTTCAGCTAATCAGCAGGGGCAAACGTTGACCGCTCTTACCTTGCTGCTGTTCTTCGGGTCGGCTTCCGTATCAAACGTGACCTTCTGGCCTTCGTTGAGCGTTTTGTAGCCGTCGGAAGCAATCGCGGAGAAATGTACGAATACGTCGCCGCTGCCGTCGTCGTTGGAAATAAATCCAAAGCCTTTTTCTGAGTTAAACCATTTTACTGTACCGTTGTTCATTCTGGTACCTCCATCTAAAAAATTCATATCCGTTGGTGCAATTTAAAGCGCGCACATTTTTGTAAATCATCAAAACGAACCATGACTTACAAAAACATGCGCGCCTAAGATAGCATTTTGAATACTTTTATTAGTATACCACGGCAAAATAGAAAAGTCAATGAAATATTCGGAAATAAATTTTAAGCTTCCTTTGCCGCCGCCAACAGCGCCGGGCTGCACAGCAGGGATATTTGTTCCGGGTCGTCGGGAAGCGCAATCAGCGCCTGCTTTCCGCTCTTAAGGAAATAGCCTTGCGCCGTGCCTGCCGGCCCCTCTATTTTTTGTACCTGGGGAGGGACGCCTGTGGAAAGCGCCTTGGAAAGCACCTGCGCCAGGTTGTTTTCATCCTTTCTCGCAAGGCCGCCCACCACAAAAACAATATTTTCATGGCTGAACGCTTCGTTCAGAGCGTCCACAAGATGCCCGGGGGAAAAAGCAGCGCTGACGTCCACGGGATTTAACCCGGCTGCAGCAAGGCAGCCGGAAATCGCTGTTTCGCAATAGCCGGTCTGGTGGGCCATATAAAAAACCAGTCCGCATTTTATCATATTAATTCACCGTCTTACTTTTCGGTTTAGGTTTACTGTGCCGCGGCCGTGGCGGCGGTATCGGAATTACCGGCCCCGGCGTCGGTACCGCTGTCCGGCGCGCTTGTCGAAGGCTGCGAGCTGCTTGGGGGCGGCACAGGCGCATAGACCTTTATGATACAGGTTGCCGTCAGCCCGTTGTCCGTCGATGCGGTAATCTTAGCGGTTCCGGCGCCCTTCGCCGTTACAAGGCCGTTTGCATCGACTGTAGCGGCCGCGGGGTTTGAGGAACGCCAAGTAACGGCCGGGTAGGACGCGTTAGACGGGGAAACGTTGACCTTAAGCTGTACCGTCGTACCAATATTCAGGTTATAGCCCGCCCAATTGAGGCCAATGCCGGTAACCGGCTGGATAACCTTGACGGTGCATTCCGCCTGGTTCCCGTTTTTTGTAACTGCACGGACAGTGGCCGTGCCCGGGCCGACCGCCGTAAGCGTACCGTTGCTTGCGACCGATACGACGTTAATATTGGAATTATACCATGTAACGGATTTATCGGTTGTATTTGTGGGATTCCATTGTACGGTTATTTTACTTTTATCACCCACGTTCATCGTAACGGAGGAATAGTCGAAAAAAATGTTGATGTTTTCAATTTTCTGAACGGGCGCAGCGGTTGCCTTTTCAGTAGCAGGCTGTGTTTCCTCTTCTTTTTTTGTGTTGTCGTAGAGGGTAAAAGCGCGTTCCTTGCCCTTTAGCTTTCCCTTGCCGTCGTACCAGTCGATTTGGCCGGCCTTATACGCTTTGGAAAAGCTCGTGACCTTCGGTTTTGTACCGCCGTAGGTGTTGTAATAGACGTCCGGCCACAAAGCGTCGGAATTAATCGCGGCCTTTTTGACGTCGACCTTGGAGCTTTCGCCCTTGCGCACCTTTCTTGCGACGACTACCGTACGGAACTCGCTGAACTCATAGGAGCAGGTGGAGAGCGAGAGCAGCTGGTCGTTTTCGTTGACGTCTACGGGGATATCAAACAGGGAGCGCTCGCGGATTAAATATACATAATTCATAAACTCGGCGTCGCTTGCAAACGTGCCGGTCAGGTAATCGAAGTATTCGCCCTGTGATTCGAGCGTATTCGTTTTATAAACGGAAATAATCTTCCATTGCGCGTCGCCCTCAGGCGTATCGAAATGGATGATAGGGTGCTTTTTGTAAAAATCGAGGTCGCCCGAGGTACGCCCGTATCCCATCAATCCCGCAAACATGCGGCCGTCGTTCATATGGTGGCCGTGGATAATAACATTTTTGGAGTCGGCCCCCTGCTTGCTGCGGTAGTCGATAAACAGGCTCCCGTAGCCGCTGTAATTTCCCTTATAGTCGGCATACAGGTATTTCTGAGTGCTGATGGTATCGGTTTTTGACTGCAGCACGGGGTAGTCGAGATAATCGGTATTGTCGATTTTCAGCCAGCCGACTATTTCTTTATTCGTTTTCTTGAGCGCGTCCCAGTCGTGGGAAATCGTATTGGTAACCTCGCCGGTTTTGGGGTCGGTTTCCTTTATAGGTTCGTCCATGTGACCGGTTTCCTGAATCTCGTGAACGGTATTATCGTTGAGCATCGGCTGGATTACGAGGTAGTTGATTAGGTATCCAGCAGTAAAAAGGAATGTAAGCGACGCGACGATTAAAACGATTTTGCGGGCAATTTCCTTGCCGCTGTCGCCCTTTTTGGGGATTACGCCGCTCCAGAAGCCCTTCTTTTTTTTCTTAGTGTCCTGTGTAATTGGCTTTGGAATAAAAGATACCCCCTTTTGCGTAAGCTCCCCGTCCGGGAGCGGGCTGTTCGTCAGGGCAAAATAAACGCCCTGTTTTATCATCTGGCCGGCGGGTACGCCTGTCAGGCTTTCTTTTGGCAGAAGCACGATTTTTTTGCCGTAGCAGAAAAAGCAGTAGCCTTCATAGCCGTTTCCCATGTTGCCCATGGAAAGCGCGTTGGCAAAGGCGGGAGCGGTGGGGTCCTCTTTTGCCTCTTCCTCCCGCTGCGCGGGATAGTCCATTGCCATGACGAGGTCGGGCAGGCCCTGCTCGTGCAGCTCCTTAAGCTTTTCCCTGTCGGGCGTCGTATGGTTTGCGGCAAGGCCGCAGAGCGCTTCAAACGCGGCGTTGTCTTCTTTGCCGTCGAGTGCGTTTGCCATGACGATTAATTCAATATCGTCCTTGGAATCGATTGACTGATTGATTCCTTCCAGTATTTTGACACGGTCGGGGTCCATCTCTGTCTTATAGAGAATATTGACGCCCGACTGGCGCAGCTCTTCCATAACGGAGGGCAGCGCCTTGTTCAATGACTGCGTTTCCTCCTTGCCGCTGCGTACCGAATATATTTCAGCATTCATGGCATATACCTCCCGTATTCTGTCCTGTATCATAAGCGCAGGTGTGCGCGGCTTTCCTTTATTTCATATAACCGATTTTCGTACAATATGTGTTTTCTACAGCGCGTTCGATTAACTCCTCGCAATCCAGCTCCTCCTGCGCGAGCTTTACAAATTTCAGCACCGGCCTTGTGCGCGGGTGCTTGGGCGTGAATACCGTGCAGCAGTCCTCGTACGGCTGGATAGAGGTTTCAAACGTACCGATTCTGCGCGCTGTCTTAATGATTTCATCCTTGTCCATCCCAATGAGCGGACGGAACACGGGCATGGAGCACGCCTCGTCCGTACAGGAGATGGCGTGAATCGTCTGGCTTGCTACCTGCCCCAGGCTTTCGCCCGTAATCAGGGCCGCGCATTCGTTTTCCCGCGCGATTCGTTCGGCAATCTGCATCATAAAACGGCGCATGATGATGGTGAACAGCTCCTCCGGGCAGTTTTTACGGATTTCCTCCTGGATTTCCGTAAACGGGACGGTATGCATGACCATCCTGCCGCTGAAGCGCGAAACAATCGAAAGGAGCTCCTTGACCTTTTCTTCGGCGCGCTCGCTCGTGTAGGGCGGGCTTGCAAAATGGACGGCGGTAAGCTCTACGCCGCGTTTTGCCATCATATAAGCCGCGACAGGGCTGTCGATGCCGCCGCTGATGAGGATAGCCGCCCGTCCTCCCGTGCCGACGGGGATGCCGCCCGCGCCGCGCAGGGCCTGCCCGTGGATATACGCGCCGAAATCTCGTACCTCCACCGTGACGGTCAGCTCAGGGTTATGTACATCGACGCCCAGATGGGGGAAATGCTCAAGCAAATACCCGCCCAGCTCGGCGCAGATTTGCGGCGATTTCAGGGGGAACTGCTTGTCGGAACGCTTAGCCTCTACCTTAAAGGTGCTTACAAGCTCCAGCTGCTCCTTTAAATATTCCAACGCGTTTATCTTGATGCTGTCCATGCTTTTTTCAGCAAAGCACGCCCTGGAATAGGCGGCGATACCGAACACGCATCCAATACGGCGCGCCGCCTCGTCGAGGTCGGCGCCGTCCCTGAGCGGCGTGACATATACGGTCGATTGTGCCGTTTTGACTTCAAACGGCCCTAAATATGAAATGCTTCTTTTTATATTTTTGACGAGCACGTCCTCAAAGGTGCGCCTGTTCAGGCCCTTTAAGGCAAGCTCGCCGACCTTTATCAGTATCATTTCCTTCATTTTTTACCCTCTTCATCCTTCTTTTGCTTTTCACGCTTTCCTACCGCCTTGCAAGCGTGCGCATTCCTTCATCGATTGCCGCTATCAGGCAATCCACGTCGGCTCTCGTGTTATATTTTGAAAAGCTTACGCGCAGCGCGCTGTCGCTTTCCTCCGCGGAAAGCCCGAGCGCCGTAAGCACATGGCTCTTCTTCCCTTTTGCGCACGCGGAGCCGCTGGAAATATAGATACCCCTTGCCGCGAGGAAATGGAGCATGGTTTCGCTCCTTATCCCGAGCACGGAGAAATTGACAATATAGGGAAGGCAGCTTCCGTCTGAGTGCAGAACCGTGCCCTCAAGCTTTATAACCTGTTCGGCGCAGTAGTCGCGCAATGCGCGGATTTCTTCTATCGTGTTTAAATCGATTTCCCGCACGGCGGCTCCAAAGCCCGCAATCAGCGGGGCGGCCTCTGTCCCGGGGCGCAGCCTGTTTTCCTGCTCGCCGCCGAACATGCGCGGCGTAATGCGCACGCCGTTTTTTACATACAGCGCGCCGGTCCCCTTCGGGCCGTGTATTTTGTGCGAGGAAACCGTGAGCAGGTCTATTCCAAGCTTACGCGGCGAAACCGGGATTTTTCCAAACGCCTGCACCGCGTCGCAGTGGATAAGCGCCGGCGCGCATTTTTGCACGGCGGCCTTCCTTGCGGTTTCTACCGGCTGAATGGCGCCCGTTTCGTTGTTGACGAGCATAATACTGACGAGTACCGTTTTATTGTCCACCGCTTCAAAAATCTGCTCCGGCGTGATGCGGCCGCCGTTTTTCGGCTTGAGGAAAACGACCTCGTATCCCTGCCGTTCCAGCTCCCTGCAGCTTTCAAAGACAGAGGAATGCTCAACCGCGGTCGTTACAATTTTATTGCCCATGCGTTTTCTTGCGTCCACAGCGCCGAAAACGGCCAGGTTGTTCGCTTCCGTCCCGCCGCTTGTGAAATAAATTTCCGCCTTTTCCGCACAGAGCAGCTTCGCTATGGAGCAGCGGGCCTTTGTAATCTCTTTTTCGGCCTCCAGCCCTTTTGTATGCAGGGAGGAAGGGTTCCCGTAATTCAGCGTCATCATGTCGTAGGCCGCCTGCGCGGCGCTGCGGCATACAGCCGTCGTCGCGCTGTTGTCCAGATAAACGTTCGTGCCCGTTTCAAACACCTCTTGCCTCAAATATAAAAACAGACCGCAAGTCACATATCATTATACACGAAACGCCCGCGCCTGCAAATAAATAATAGAAATTTAACAAAATGTTCTAAAATCGGAAATCAATATGATTAAGCAGGCCCAAACAGGGAATAATTGACTGTGAAAGGGTGAGTTTACGTGAATGTATCAAAGAAAGAATATTCCAAAATGACAGAAAAAGCGTCGCCGAACAGCCACCTTTTTTTAGATTGTCTCAAGGCGTTCCTGTTTGGCGGCGTGATTTGCACCATAGGGCAGGGCTTCACCGATATTTATATGCTGTGCGGCATGCAAAAGACCGAGGCCGCGACGCTTACCTCTGTGACGCTTGTATTTTTGGGCGCGCTGCTGACGAGCGTCGGCGTATACGACAAGCTCGCAAAGCACGGGGGAGCCGGTACGCTTGTTCCAATCACGGGCTTTGCAAACTCAATTGTTTCTCCTGCCATCGAGTTTAAAAGCGAAGGTTATATCCTTGGCCTTGGCGCGAAGATGTTTATTATCGCGGGGCCTGTTTTAGTATACGGAATTACGGCCTCCGTCGTGTACGGCATTATCTATTTTATCTTAAAAAGCGTGGGTGCCGTCTGAATAGATTCAAACAACCTTGCCGGGCGTTGCTTTTGATTCGAAAAAAGAAACCGCAGAGGCGTTTTTGCTTCTGCGGAATTATTTTTTCTTTTACATAAAGAATGTGAAAAAAACAGGCGATTTCTCTTGACAAACTCTTGACAATCAAATAAAATAAGAAAATGCACCATAATGGCATAGCTTGCCCTTATCGCCCTTTCAACGGGTTGATATTAGCATAAAATTTTTCAAAAATCAAGTGGTATTTTTAAAAATGTTGCGGGGCCTTATGGAAGACAGCGGACTAACTATCAGGAATGGAGTGATACGCCCATGGTGAATGTCAAGCCGACAAAGCTTGGTAAAAATGAGAGGATGAGCTTTTCTAAAATCGACGAGGTTATCGATATGCCGAACCTCATCGAGGTACAGAAAAAATCCTACAAATGGTTTTTAGACACAGGGCTGAAGGAAGTATTTCAGGATGTATCGGGCATAACCGATTACACCGGCAATCTGGTTCTCGACTTTGTGGACTACACACTTGACGTTGACAATCCCAATTACAGCGTAACGGAATGCAAGGAAAGGGACGCCACCTACGCCGCCCCCCTGCGCGTCGTCGCGCGCCTGCTCAACAAAGAGACGGGCGAAATCAAGGAATCAAACGTCTTTATGGGCGATTTTCCCCTTATGACCTCGAGCGGCACGTTTGTAATAAACGGCGCCGAGCGCGTCATCGTATCACAGCTGGTTCGTTCCCCGGGCGTTTATTACAAGATGGAATATGACAAGACGGGCAAAAAGCTTTTCAGCTCCACGGTTATCCCGAACAGGGGCGCATGGCTTGAGTATGAAAACGACGTGAACGACGTTTTCTATGTCCGTATCGATAAAAACCGCAAAATTCCCATCACGGTGTTTATCCGCGCGCTGGGGCTGGGAAGCGACGGCGAAATTCTCGACTACTTCGGCGAGGACGAGCGCATCCGCGCGACGATAGAAAAGGACCCCTGCAAGAACACAGAGGAAGCAATGATTGAGGTCTACCGCAAGCTCCGCCCAAGCGAACCGCCGACGGTGGAAAGCGCGCAGACGCACATCAACAATCTGTTCTTTGACGCCAGGCGCTACGATATGTCGCGTGTCGGCCGTTATAAATACAACAAAAAGCTCGGTATTTCGGCGCGCCTTGCAAACCAGAAGATTACGGAGCCGATTGCAAATCCTCGCACCGGCGAGGTCATGGCGATGGCGGGCGACGTAATCAGCCGCGAGCTTGCCATGGAAATCGAAAACGCCGGCGTTACTACCGCGTTTGTAGACGTGGAGGGCAAGACGGTCAAGGTCATTTCCAACGGCATGGTCGATATCAGCGGGTATGTTGGGTTTAACGCTGAGGAAGAATGCGGCATCAACGAGAAGGTGAGCTTCGCCGTGCTGTGCGAAATCCTAGACGCCTGCGGCGACGACCAGGAGCTGCTCAAGGAAACCGTCGCGCAGCGCCGCGGCGACCTTATTCCGAACCATATTATTATTGACGATATTTTCTCTACTATTAACTATATGAACTGCCTTGCCTGCGGCTTAGGGACGACGGACGACATCGACCATCTCGGCAACCGCCGCATCCGCAGCGTGGGCGAGCTGCTGCAAAACCAATTCCGCATTGGCTTTTCCAGGCTGGAAAGGGTAATCCGCGAGAGGATGACCCTACAGGCGCAGGATCTTGATAACCTGTCGCCGAACGCGCTGATTAACATCCGCCCGGTCACCGCGGCAATCAAGGAATTCTTCGGCTCTTCGCCCCTTTCCCAGTTTATGGACCAGACGAACCCGCTTGCGGAGCTTACGCATAAAAGGCGTCTTTCCGCGCTCGGCCCCGGCGGCCTTTCACGTGACCGCGCGGGCTTTGAGGTGCGCGACGTCCACTACAGCCATTACGGCCGTATGTGCCCGATTGAAACGCCGGAAGGTCCGAACATCGGCCTGATTTCGTACCTTGCGACGTTCGCGCGCATCAACGAATATGGCTTTATCGAGGCGCCGTTCCGTAAGGTCGATAAGGAGACGGGCATCGTCACCAGCGAGGTCGTTTATATGACGGCCGACGTGGAGGATGAATTCTACGTTGCGCAGGCCAACGAACCGCTCGACGACGAAGGACGCTTTAAAAACCCAAAAATCAATGGACGCTACCGCGACGAGTTCGTGGAGCTTGAGCGTGACCGTTTCGATTATATGGACGTTTCGCCGCGGATGGTCGTTTCCGTCGCGACGGCGATGATTCCGTTCCTTGAGAACGACGACGCAAACCGGGCGCTGATGGGCTCGAACATGCAGAGGCAGGCTGTCCCGCTGATGGTCACGCAGTCCCCGATTGTCGGTACCGGCATGGAATATAAGGCGGGCGTCGATTCCGGCGTGTGCCTGCTGTCCAAAGAGGACGGCGTGGTCCTTTCCGTAAGTGCGGACAAAATCGCCGTGCGCTACGATTCCGGAAAAATCGAGGAATTCAAGGTTACGAAGTTCATGCGCTCGAACCAGGGCACGTGTATTAACCAAATTCCTGTCGTCGATAAGGGGCAGCGCGTTGTAAAGGGCGAGGTGCTCGCCGACGGCCCGGCCACGAAGAACGGTGAAATCAGCCTTGGAAAGAACGCGCTGATTGGCTTTATGACCTGGGAAGGCTATAACTACGAGGACGCTGTCCTCATCAATGAAAAGATTGTCAGGGACGACGTTTATACGTCTATCCATATAGAGGAATATGAAACCGAGGCCAGGGACACGAAGCTCGGCCCGGAAGAAATTACGCGCGACATCCCGAACGTCGGCGAGGATATGCTCAAGGATTTGGACGAACAGGGCATTATCCACATTGGCGCCGAGGTACAGGCAGGCGATATCCTGGTCGGCAAGGTCACGCCGAAGGGCGAGACGGAGCTTACCGCTGAGGAGCGTCTGCTGCGCGCCATATTCGGCGAGAAGGCAAGGGAAGTCAGGGACACCTCCCTGCGCGTGCCGCACGGAGAGTCCGGCATCGTTGTGGACGTCAAGGTGTTCACAAGGGAGAACAGCCATGACGAGCTGCAGCCGGGCGTCAATAAGGTCGTGCGCTGCTACCTTGCGCAGAAGAGGAAGATTTCGGTCGGCGACAAGATGGCGGGACGCCACGGCAACAAGGGCGTCGTTTCCAGAATCCTCCCTGTTGAGGATATGCCGTTCCTGCCGGACGGTACGCCGCTCGATATCGTGCTCAATCCCCTCGGCGTTCCTTCCCGTATGAATATCGGGCAGGTGCTCGAGGTCCATCTGGGCTATGCCGCGAAGGCGCTCGGCTGGAAAATCATGACGCCCGTGTTCGACGGCGCGCACGAAGAGGATATCTTTGAGGCGTTCCGCCAGGCGGGGCTGAGCGAGGACGGCAAGACATGGCTCAAGGACGGCAGGACGGGTGAATATTTCGATAATCCCGTCACCGTAGGCTATATGTACTATTTGAAGCTCCATCACCTGGTTGACGATAAAATCCACGCGCGTTCCACAGGACCGTACTCGCTCGTAACACAGCAGCCGCTCGGCGGCAAGGCGCAGTTCGGCGGACAGCGCTTCGGCGAGATGGAGGTCTGGGCGCTCGAGGCTTACGGCGCGGCATACACGCTTCAGGAAATCCTGACGGTCAAGTCTGACGACGTCGTCGGGCGTGTCAAGACCTATGAATCAATCGTCAAGGGACAGAATATTCCGAAGCCGGGCATTCCGGAATCCTTCAAGGTTCTCATCAAGGAACTTCAGTCGCTCGCGCTCGACGTCAAGGTGCTCGACAAGGACAACGAGGAAATCGACCTCAAGCAGAACTTTGACGAGGACGATGAAATCACGGCGGTACCGGACAGCGCGCTCGCTGAGGACGAGGTTATGACCACGATGGAGGGCTTCCAGCTCGAGGATGATCCCGAAGACAACAACATGTTTGACGAGTCGTCTATTTTTGAAGAGGAAGAAGACGATTTAATCGATGATTTTGACAGCGACGAACTGTAAGGGGAGGCTTGGTGAATATGGAGTTTAACGTTTTTGAATCAATTAAAATAGGACTTGCTTCTCCCGAACAGATCAGGGATTGGTCGCACGGCGAGGTAAAAAAACCGGAAACCATCAACTACCGCACCTTAAAGCCGGAACGCGACGGCCTGTTCTGCGAGCGCATTTTCGGACCGCAGAAGGACTGGGAATGCCATTGCGGAAAGTATAAGAGAATCCGCTATAAGGGCAAAATCTGCGACCGCTGCGGCGTTGAGGTTACACGCGCGAAGGTCAGAAGGGAACGCATGGGCCACATTGAGCTGGCTGCGCCCGTTTCCCATATCTGGTACTTTAAAGGCATACCGTCGAGAATCGGCCTGATGCTCGATATTTCCCCGCGCCTGCTTGAAAAGGTGCTGTATTTTGCGGCTTATATCGTAACCGACCCGGGCGACGCCAGGGGCCTTACGAAGATGCAGATTCTTACAGAAAAAGATTACCGCGAAATGCGTGAAAAATACGAGGACGATTTCGAGGCCGGAATGGGCGCGGAGGCCGTGAAAAAGCTTCTGTCTGAAATCGACCTGGAACAGCTCTCAGCTGAGCTGAAGGAAGAGCTTGAAAACGCGTCCGGCCAAAAGAGGGTCCGCCTCTTAAAGAGGCTGGAGGTCGTAGAGTCCTTCCGCCTTTCCGGCAACCGCCCGGAATGGATGATACTGGACGTCGTCCCGGTCATCCCGCCGGATATCCGCCCGATGGTACAATTGGACGGCGGCCGCTTCGCAACGAGCGACCTCAATGATTTGTACCGCAGGGTAATCAACAGAAATAACCGCCTGAAAAGGCTTCTGGAGCTTGAGGCTCCCGATATCATCATCCGCAACGAAAAGCGCATGCTGCAGGAAGCCGTGGACGCGCTGATTGACAACGGCCGCCGCGGCAGGCCGGTCACTGGGCCGAACAACCGCGCGCTCAAGTCCCTGTCCGACATGCTCAAGGGCAAGCAGGGGCGTTTCCGCCAGAACCTTCTGGGCAAGCGCGTCGATTACTCCGGACGTTCCGTTATCGTCGTTGGGCCGGAGCTGAAAATGTACCAGTGCGGCCTGCCGAAGGAAATGGCGCTGGAGCTCTTTAAGCCGTTTGTTATGAAACGTCTGGTTGAAACAAAGGTTTCGCAGAACATCAAGGCGGCAAGAAAGGCCGTCGAACGCGCAAAGCCCGAGGTTTGGGACGCGCTCGAGGTCGTCATCAAGGGCCATCCGGTTCTGTTAAACCGCGCCCCCACGCTGCATAGGCTGGGCATCCAGGCGTTTGAGCCGGTGCTCGTAGAGGGCAGGGCGTTAAAGCTCCATCCGCTCGTCTGTACCGCGTACAACGCGGACTTCGACGGCGACCAGATGGCTGTGCACGTTCCGCTTTCCGCGGAAGCGCAGGCGGAAGCACGCTTTTTAATGCTCGCAGCGGGCAACCTCTTAAAGCCCTCCGACGGGCGCCCCGTTACCGTTCCGACGCAGGACATGGTGCTCGGCTCCTATTACCTGACGCTCGACAAGGATGGGGAGAAGGGCGAGGGCAAGGTGTTCCGCAACTTTGACGAAGCCCTCATGGCATACGACACGGGCGTTGTCAGCCTGCACGCGAAGATAAAGGTGCGCCGCGAGCTCGAAATCGACGGAGAAGTAAAGACGGCGATGATTGAAACGACCGTCGGCAAGATTATATTCAACCGCCCGATTCCGCAGGACCTTGGCTTTGTAGACCGCAGCAAGCCGGAAAACCTTTTTGAGCTGGAAATCAGCTTCCTGGTCGGTAAAAAGCAGCTTGGCAAGATTATCGACAGGTGCATACGCGTACACGGTACGCAGGTTACCTCCAAGGTGCTGGACGACGTAAAGGCGCAGGGCTTTAAATATTCTACCAAGGGCGCGATTACCGTCGCCGTCTGCGACGCGGAAATCCCGAAGGCTAAAAAAGAGATTATCGCGAAAGCGGAAGAGGATATCGATACCGTCACGGGCCTCTTTAAAGAGGGTCTCGTTTCAAATGAGGAACGCTATGAAAGCGTACTGAAAATTTGGGAAAAGGCGACAAACGACGTCACGACCGCCCTTCAGAAGAACCTTGGGCGCTACAACCCAATCTTCATGATGGCTGATTCCGGCGCCCGCGGCAGCATGAGCCAGATTCGCCAGCTTGCCGGTATGCGCGGACTAATCGCGAATACATCTGGTAAAACGATTGAAATCCCGATTCGCGCGAATTACCGTGAAGGGCTTAACATTCTGGAATACTTTATCTCCTCGCGCGGCGCGAGAAAGGGCCTTGCCGATACGGCTCTGCGTACGGCGGACTCCGGTTACCTTACAAGGCGTCTGGTCGATGTATCGCAGGAGGTCATCATCCGTGAGGACGACTGCGGCACACACGAGGGCATCGAGGTATTCGAAATCCGCGACGGCAAGGAATCCATAGAGAGCCTGCACGAGCGTCTGCTCGGCCGGTACCTCTGCGAGGACTTTGTCGATGAGAAGACGGGCGAAATTCTCGTTTCCCGCGAAACTATGATGGGCGACGAAGAAGCAAATATCATCGTAAACGCCGGCGTGGAGCGCATAAAAATCCGTTCCATCCTCGGCTGCCGCGCAAAGCACGGCGTCTGCCGCAAGTGCTATGGCTCGAACCTTGCAAACGGTATGCCTGTCACGGTCGGCGAGGCGGTCGGCATTATCGCCGCGCAGTCTATCGGCGAGCCGGGCACGCAGCTTACTATGCGTACGTTCCATACGGGCGGCGTCGCTTCCGCGGAGGATATCACACAGGGCCTTCCGCGTGTTGAAGAGCTGTTTGAGGGCCGCAAGCCGAAGCATCTCGCCATTATCAGTGAAATTCCCGGCGATGTACGCTTTGAAGAAATCAAGAACAACCGCCACGCGGTTATCTTTAATAAAGAGACCGGCGACGAAAAATCCTACCTTATCCCCTTCGGCTCCAGGGTCAAGGTGGAAGAAGGCCAGACAATCGAGGCCGGCGATATGATTACCGAAGGCTCGGTCAACCCGCACGACGTGCTTGCCATCAAGGGTGCGCAGGCTGTGCAGGATTACCTGATTCAGGAGGTCCAGCGTGTTTACCGTATGCAGGGTGTTGACATCAACGACAAGCATATCGAGGTAATCGTCCGCCAGATGATGAAGAAGGTAAGAATCGAAGACCCGGGCGACACCAACCTGCTGCCCAGTACGCTGGTAGACAAGAACGAGTTCCTGAGCGCAAACGAAGAGATTTGCGCGCGCGTCGAAAATGGGGAAGAGGGCCTGCGGGAAGCCACCTGTACACAGATGCTTCTCGGTATTACAAAGGCATCCCTCGCAACCGACAGCTTCCTGTCGGCGGCTTCGTTCCAGGAGACGACGAGAGTGCTGACCGACGCCGCAATCAAGGGCAAGGTCGACCCGTTGATGGGACTCAAAGAGAACGTCATCATCGGTAAGCTCGTTCCGGCGGGAACAGGTATGCACCGTTACAGCGACGTAGAGCTGGAAGAAACGTACCCGGCTGCCGCTGTGAACGAATACGAACAGGTCCAGGTGGAATAACGGGACGAAATACGGCGAAACCACCACGCCGTGTCCCCGCAGTTTTCTTCCGGCTTAATTTATGCGTAAGCGGAGGTTCCGGTAGCTGCCCGGAGCACAAAGTAAATAGAAAATTGCAGTTGCAGGATAAAAACAAGCCCTCCGCATTACGCGGGGGGCTTCTTTTATTGAATTTAACGATTTGCAGAACGAGTTCAACTATCCGGAAAATTGTTAAAGGGCGGAATTTTTTATGGATGACAGCCGTTACCGGCATATGAAAGGTTAAATAAATCCGAATGGATTAAAAAATAAAGCTTTGAGGTGGTTTTGATGTCAAACAGGATTAAAGACTTAAGGAAAAGCAGAGGGTTTACGCAGGAGGAAATCGCGGAATATCTGGGTATTCACCAGACGACCTACGGCAGCTACGAAACCGGCAAGCTGAAAATCCCGATGGAGTCGTGTGAAAAGCTTGCCGATTTTTATAAAACAAGCCTGGACTACCTTTTGGGCAGGACAAGCAGGATAAAGCCGTATAAGAAATGACACGTTTGTATTAGGACCAATATTTGCCCGGGCAAGCGAACGGGCAAACAAAAAAGGGCTGCGGCATTTCTGCCGCAGCCCTTTTAAGCCATAAATAAATGATTATTCGTCTTTTCCGCAGCACTTTTTATATTTCTTTCCGCTGCCGCACGGGCACGGGTCGTTCCTGCCGACCTTATCCTTTGCCGATTTCCTTACAGTACGGTTTACTGTGTCGGTGCCGTCGGAGCTTGTGGCCAAGGGCTTTGCAACCTGCTCGCGCTTAATGACCACATTGAGCGGGTTTTGTGGCTGCTGCTGCGGCTGCTGTCCCGGCAGGACCACCTGATGTGCTGCGGCGGCCTGCTTTGCCATCTCCTGCTGTTTGCGCGCGATTTCCGCGTTGCGCTTTTGAATTTCTACAATACGCTTGGGCGCGGCGAGCACCATTTTAACGGTATCCTCACGAATGGAGGCAATCATCTCGTCAAACATATCGAAGCCCTCGAAGCGGTATTCGACAACCGGGTCGCGCTGTCCGTAAGCACGCAGGCGTATCCCCTGCTTTAACTGCTCCATCGCGTCGATATGGTCCATCCAGTAGGTATCGACATTCTTGAGCAGGTATACGCGCTCCATTTCGCGCATGGTCTCTTCGGGGAGGATGCTCTCATTTTCTTCATAAAGGTCCATCGCTTTTTTGGTCAGCTCGTCAATGAGGTCCTGCTTCTCCATACCCTCCAAATCGTCGAGCGTATAGTGCAGGTCGCCTTCATCGATAAGCCAGCCGAGATAGAAGTCGCGCAGGCTGCCCAGGTTCCAGTTGTCCCTCGTCACGTCGTCGGGGCAGAAGGTGGAAACGTTCTTTTCAATGGTCTGCTCAACCATTTTGATAATCTGGTCCTTGATATTCTCACCGTTTAAGACCTGGTCGCGCTGCCCGTAGATGATTTCGCGCTGGCGGTTCATAACGTCGTCATACTGCAAAACGTTCTTTCTGATGGCGAAGTTGCGGCTTTCCACCTTTTGCTGGGAGCTTTCAATAATATTGGAAAGCATTTTATTTTCAATCGGCATATCGTCCGGCGCGTTTAGCCGCTCCATAACGGCCTTCATACGCTCGCCGCCGAACAGGCGCATCAAATCGTCCTCTGTGGACAGGTAGAACCTGCTCTTGCCGGGGTCGCCCTGACGTCCGGAACGACCGCGCAGCTGGTTGTCGATACGGCGGGATTCATGGCGTTCTGTGCCGATGATGAACAGGCCGCCGGCCCTTCTTACCTCGTCGGCCTCTTCTTTGATGGCCTCTTTATATTTCTTGTTGAGCTCGGCAAAGGTTTTGCGCGCGTTTAAGATTTCTTCGTCTTCCGTGTCGGCAAAGCCGGTCGATTCTGCAATCAGCTCCTCGCTGAACTGCATCCTGCGCATTTCGGTTTTCGCCATGAACTCGGCATTGCCGCCGAGCATGATATCGGTACCACGGCCGGCCATGTTCGTCGCAATCGTAACGGCTCCCTTTTTACCGGCCTGCGCGACGATTTCAGCTTCCTTGTCATGCTGCTTTGCGTTCAATACGTTATGCTTGATGCCCTTTTTCTTGAGCATGGCGCTCAAGTGCTCGGATTTTTCAATCGAAATGGTACCGACCAGGACAGGCTGCCCTGTCTCATGGCATTCAATAATATCCTTGATGACCGCCTCAAACTTGCCCTGCTCTGTTTTAAAGATGGAATCCGGCAGGTCTTCACGTACCATCGGGCGGTTTGTCGGGATTTCCACAACGTCGAGCTTGTAAATCTCGCGGAATTCCTCCTCCTCCGTCATGGCCGTACCGGTCATACCGGAAAGCTTTGTATACAGGCGGAAATAGTTCTGGAAGGTGATGGTTGCGAGTGTTTTGCTCTCGTTTTCGACCTTGACGCCTTCCTTTGCCTCAATTGCCTGGTGCAGCCCCTCGTTGTAGCGCCTGCCGTACATCAAACGCCCGGTGAACTCGTCGACGATGATGACCTCGCCGTCCTTGACGACGTAGTCGATGTCCCGTTTCATAATGCCGTGCGCCTTGATTGCCTGGTTGACGTGGTGCTGAATCGTCAGGTTGTCGGGGTCGGTCAGGTTTTCAATGCCGAAATACTGCTCCGCCTTTTTGACGCCCAGGGGCGTAAGTGTCGCGGACTTTGCCTTTTCGTCTATGATATAATCGATGCCTTTTTCCTTGTAAAGCTCATCGTTGTCCTCTTTGCTGTCGGTCTCTGTAAAGCGTTCAGCCTTTAATGTTTTCGCCAGCTTGTCGGCACGCTCGTAAAGGTCGGTCGATTTGTCGCCCGCGCCGGAAATAATAAGCGGGGTTCTCGCCTCGTCAATCAATATGGAGTCGACCTCGTCCACAATAGCGTAGGCATGGCCGCGCTGTACCTTATTTTCCTTATAAACGACCATATTGTCGCGCAGGTAGTCGAAGCCCAGCTCGTTGTTCGTGCCGTATGTAATATCCGCCGCATAGGCTTCTTTTCTTAAATCGTTTTCCATGTCGTGCACAATCAGCCCGACAGAAAGGCCCAAAAAGCGGTAAAGCTTGCCCATCCATTCCGAGTCGCGGCGCGCAAGGTAGTCATTGACCGTAACGATATGCACGCCCTCGCCCGTCAAGCCGTTCAAGTATGCCGGAAGGGTTGCAACGAGCGTTTTGCCTTCACCTGTTTTCATTTCGGAGATACGTCCCTGGTGCAGGACGATACCGCCGATAATCTGAACCGGGAAATGGCGCATGCCGAGCACCCTGTCGGAGGCTTCCCGGCAGACGGCAAATGCGTCGGGCAGTATATCGTCTGTTGTTTCCCCGTTATTTAAACGGTTTTTTAATATATCGGTCTGTTCCTTCAGTTCGCTGTCGGACATCGCCTTATACTTGTCCTCCAGGGACAGAACCTTGTCGCAAAGGGGCTGAATCCGTTTGACTTCCCTTTTGCTGTAGTTGCCGAACATTGCTTTTAAAAAATTCATGGCAATCGATCCTTTCCATCGCGCGCAGCGCCGGCTGCGCCTTCGAGATGCTCACGCAGGAGCTTTTAATTTACTTACCTGCACAAGTCAAATTATTATAGCATACTTTTTTCAAAAAATCATCCATTATTTTGTGAACAGGACAAAAAGAATACCGGACGGAAGCAAGCTCCGGCCGGTATGAAAAGCTGTCAGTCCTGGCCGCGCAGGGAAGCGGCGGCGGCCTCCATCGCCGCAACAGCGACCGGCCCGGCGGTGGAATATCCAAGGGAACCCTTTTCCACGACGACCGCAAACGCAAGCGGCGCGTCCTCGTCGCGAGAGAAGCCGACCATCCACGCGTCGTTGCTGTCCGGGTCGCCGACCTCTGCCGTTCCCGTTTTGGCGCAGACCTCAAGGGACGGGAACATGCCGTCGCCGTAGTTCGACGTAACGGTATACCGCATCATTTCGTTTAAGGTATCCGCCGTGTTTCTGCTCAAAAGTTCCCTATCGGCTGATGCGCCCGGCGCGCGTACGGGGGAAAAGTCCCCTTTATAAATATCCGACACAAAATAAGGCTGCACCGATTGCCCGTGGTTTGCAACCGCGCCGCACATGATTGCCATCTGCATGGGGTTTGCAAGGTCGGTATACTGGCCGATACCAGACCATCCAAGGTCGTTGTCCTGCGCCTTGGAAACGTCGTATTTTCCTTTTACAGTAGGCGTGTTGCCGACATTGAAGCTTTGGGTAATGCCAATCTTGTTTGCCTCTTCCGTCATTTTTTCCTTGCCGATTTCGACGGCAAGCTCCGCGAATACCACATTGCACGACTGCGCAAGCCCGTCGCGGAAATTGATTTCCCCGTGATGCGACATACAGGAGATTTCCTCGCCGTTTATCACGACGCCTCCATTGCAGGTAAACGTTTTGTCAAAGACGTCCGGCAAATAATCGATTGCGGCGGCCGCCGTCACCAGCTTGAAGGTGGAGCCGGGCGTATAGGTGCTCGAAAGCACGCGGTTTAAGTACGCGCCCTTGTACTGGTCTTCGTTGTCCTCCGTAATTTCAGGCGGGTCCTGCGGGTCATAGGTGGTGGAGCTTACGTTACAGATGATTTCACCCGTCTTGTAGTTGAACACAACGACCGCGCCGTGGGCGCCATTAAGCGCCTCGTACGCCGTCCTGCACACGTCCGCGTCGATGGTAAGCGTCAGGCTGTTTCCACCCCGGAAGGACGGCGGCATTTCAAGCCCCCATATATAATCGAAGCCCAGCAAATCCGAACGGTACATGCTCTGCACCGCCGTAGAAATATTCAGGCTGTTGTCGCCCACTACGTGGAGCGTCGCAAGGCGCGTATTCAAGTCGTCATTATAATAGCGCTTGCCGTCCTTGCTCTGCGCCATCACCTTGCCGTTGCGGTCGTACATAATTCCCGCCTGCTCAAGCCCCCCGCTGCCGGAGATATGCCCGTTGTAATTCTGCTGAATCCATCCGCCGGCGTTTGTGCAGATACGGAAGGTAAACAGGGCAAGCCCCCCAAAGAACGCGAGCGTTATAATAAAAATAAAGATAGAGCGTGTCAAAGCCTTTTTCAAAATGCCGCCCCTTTCCTGCCGGGTACCCGGCCTTTACTGCGTTATTCTGCGTTTGGTGGCATAGGTGCGCTCGTCCGCCGCCTTGATAAACGCAAGCAGCCCCCAGCATGCAATCATGCTCGAACCGCCCGTGCTGATAAACGGAAGCGTAACGCCCGTCAGCGGCAGGATATCCGTTGCGCCGAAGATATTGAGCATTGACTGTAAGACGAACAGCCCTGCCGCGCAGCAGGCCGATACGGAATAGAAAGTCGAACGGCTGCGCGTCGTGATGGCGCGCGCGTAGAAGAACAGCGCGCCGATTGCGGCCGCGACAGTCAGCGCCATAATCAGGCCGACCTCTTCGCACATCAGCCCAAAGACGAGGTCGCTTTCCGAAGCCGCGACATATTTTAAATAACCGTTGCCAAGCCCCACGCCGAACAGCCCGCCGCTTGCCGCGTAGGTAAGCACGCGCGCTTGCTGGTAGCCGGTCGTGTTGGAATATTCCCACACATGCCCCCACGCCTCAAACCGGTTTGCGATATACGGCTTAAACCGCAGGATAATCGCCCCGCCGAACACAGCGGACGCGACCGCGAGGATAACCGTTTTCAAATCGCCTGAGCGCATGAAGGAAATCATCAGGAAGGTGCCAAAAAAGATAAGGGCCGTACCAAAATCGCTCATCAGGAAAAGGGCGCCCACGCAGATGGCGGAGAATATAATAAATTCAATCAGGTTGCGTTTCCTCTGCAATTGGTCGAGCGCCGACGCGCCGACGAAGATAAAAGCAATTTTCACAAATTCAGACGGCTGGACGGATACGCCGCCGATAACAATCCAGTTCGCCGCGCCTCCGCGGATGGTGCCGAATATGATGTTAATTCCGAGCAGGCCGACTGCCGCTATCATAATAAACCAGCGCCATTTCGTGACGCGGTCCGGGTTTTCGATAAACTTGATTAGCAGGCAGAAAACAACCATGCCGACGGCTGCTGCGGCTATCTGCACGAAGGTCTGCCGTATCTCCTGCCGTACCGAGAGCATAACGCCTACCCCCGAAAGGAAAATCGCAAGGCTCTCAAGCTCAAACCCAACGCGCCGCAGCGCTTTGGTGGAAACCAGATAAAAAATCCAGGCGACCGCCATAAAGCAGCCCCAGATGGCTAGCGGCATGAAATCGGTAATTTCCGTGCTGACGCAGGCCTCGGACGCCATAAACAGCAGGAATATGCTGATGAGCATCATCAGGGAAAACGGCGAGATGCCCGCCTTGCTTCCCGGCTTTTTAAAGAACCAGGATTTGCTGATGTCGGTATAATCCTCCGCGCGCCTGAGAGTAAGGGCTGTCCGCCCGACCTTGATTTCATCATTGATGTAAACAGGCGTGCGCTCTTCCACGCGTTTGCCGTTTACAAACGTGCCGTATTTCGAGCCGGTATCGCTGATAAACCAGCCTGCCTCACGCCGCAGCAAAACACAGTGGTCGCGCGAAACGGCCATGTCGCCGAGCGTAATGTCGCAGCTGCGGCCGCGCCCTATTGAATTTTCCCACGCGAGCACGGGCAGGCAATCGTCGTTTTCCTTGTTGACAAGCATAACCAGCGGCTTTTCATCCCTGCGCTGGCGGCGCATCGAGGAATAGCACTGGAACACCACCACGATTCCAAGGATAGGAATCAGAACACGCAGGACGACTATGGCAAGGTCCGTAATGACCTGGAAATTAAGCGAGTCCAAAAAAGCGTCCAATCGGCTTTCCGCCTCCTTTTTTCTACAGGAGATATTTTTCTGATAAGATGATAATATAGTTTTGGGGCGGAATTGTCAATAGAAGGAAGATGACAGTCCGGTTACAGAAGGGTACAAAAATCCCCTGTGCCAAAACGCGCCGCGGCACAGGGGAGCGCTGTTTATACCACTTTTTTCAGACGGTGAATCAGGAGCGTCGCTGCGGCGATTTTCGCGGCGTCTCCGATTAAGAAAGGCACGACGCAGACCATCAGCGCTTCCAATATTCCGGTTCCGGTGCTGATTACAAACCATGCCGTACCGAACGTGTAGCAGAGCGCAAGGCCCGCAATAATGGATGGGATTACCGTATGGATTTTTTTGCCGAACCGCTTGAGCAGCAGGGAAATGGTAAGCGCCGCAACAATATACCCAACAATATAGCCGCCCGTCGGCCCGGCAAGCACGGCAAACCCGCCGCGGAAACCGGAGAACACCGGGACGCCCACGGCGCCGAGCAGCAGGTAAACCACTTGGCTTAAAACGGCGCGCCCGGGGCTTAACAGCCCTGCGGCGGTAAAAACGGCGAGAAGCGCAAGGTTAACCGGCACAGGGCCGATGGGGATAGAAATTTGTGAGAAAACGGCGGTCAGCGCCGCGAACAGCGCGGTAATAATAATTGCGTATATTTTTGTGCTTTTCATTGGCTTTGTGTTATCCATCATATTATCCTCCTTTTGATAGGAACAGTATATCTCTTTCTGCTTTGATTGTCAACCAATTAATTTGTATTATTGGTTTACAATTTAAAAATAGAAAAGACGCCGGAAGTAAATCCGGCGCCTTACGGAGCGTTAAATTATTCGACTGTGACCGATTTTGCAAGGTTTCTGGGCTTATCGACGTCGTTGCCGCGCAGCACCGCCGTATAATAAGCAATCAGCTGCAGCGGGACGGCTGTAAGCATCGGGGTCAGAAGCTCACACGTTTTTGGAATCCGGACCAGGTAATCATAGGCTTCCTCATCCACGCTGAAATCCTCACGGCACACCAGCACGACTTTTGCGCCGCGCGCCTTGACTTCTTTAATATTGCTGACGGTTTTTTCAAGCAGCACGGCCTGCGTTGCGACGGCGATAACCGGCATGTCATTTGTAATCAGGGAAATCGTGCCGTGCTTGAGCTCGCCCGCCGCGTATGCCTCGGAATGGATGTATGAAATCTCCTTGAGCTTCAACGAGCCTTCCATACTCAGCGCGTAATCGAGCCCCCTGCCGATATACAGCAGGCTGTCGGCCGTTATGAGCTGGTTCGATATAAACTGGACGTCTTCCTTGTCGTTTTCGAGAACCTGTTCAATCAGGGCGGGCGTTTCGAGCAGCGCCGCCGTAAGCTCACGGCACTTTCCCTCATCGATAATCCCCTTCGCGAGCGCAAGCTCAAACGCGAACAGGTACATGACGGAAAGCTGGACGATATACGCCTTTGTAGAAGCGACCGCGATTTCCGGGCCGGCGTGCGTATAAATGAGCATGTCGGCCTCCCTGGCGATGGAGCTGCCCTTTGCGTTTACAATCGCGAGCGTCTGCGCGCCAAGCTTTTTGGCAAGGCGCATGGCGGCCAGGCTGTCTGCCGTTTCGCCGGACTGGGAGATAATGATGACGAGATCGCCCTCCCCGACGAGCGGGCCGCGGTAGCGGAACTCCGACGCGATGTCCACCGTTACGGGGACGCGCGCGAGCTTTTCAATTACATATTTTCCAACCATACCCGCGTGCATCGCGGTGCCGCAGGCGACGACATGGATGTTTTTGTACTCCGTAAGCTTTTCGGGCGTAATCCCGCATTCCTCCAGGTTCGGCAGGCCGTCTGTGATGCGCGGCTTTACCGTCATATTGATGGAGGTCGGCTGCTCGTGGATTTCCTTAATCATAAAATGCTCGTAGCCGCACTTTTCCGCCGCGTCCATATCCCAATCCGCGGTTTTCAGCTCTTTTTCGACAAGCTGGTGGTGCGTGTCGTAAATATTGATTTCGTCGTGCGTCAGTACGGCGATTTCATCGTGCTCGAGCAGGTAATAGTCCTTTGTATATTTGAGGATGGCGGGAACGTCTGACGCGATAAAGCTTTCATCCTTGCCTACGCCGACAATCAGCGGGCTTTCCCTGCGCACGGCGTAAACCGTATCGGGGAAATCCTGGAATACGATTCCCAGCGCAAACGAACCCTCCAGCTCTTTGATGACATGGATAATCGTATCGATAGGGTCGCCGTCGTAGTAGTAGCCCAGCATCTGCGCGACGACCTCCGTGTCGGTATCGCTTAAAAACACACGTCCCTTGCGCAGGAGGAATTCCTTTAATTCCTTGTAGTTTTCGATAATACCGTTATGTACAATCGAAACCTTTTCCCCGCTGTGGGGGTGGGAGTTGCGGTCGGACGGCTCGCCGTGCGTTGCCCAGCGCGTATGCCCGATACCGGCCTTGCCCTGCGGCCTGCCCTCCTTCTCCATTTTCGCTTCCAAGTCCTTGAGCCTGCCCTTTGATTTGGCGACCTTGATTTCGCCCTCGTCAAATACGGCGATGCCCGCGGAATCGTAGCCCCTGTATTCAAGCTTGGAAAGGGCGCTTACGAGCACGTCGCTGCAGTCCCTGTAGCCGACATAACCGACAATACCACACATACCTTTTTACCTCCATATAGAAAAATCGCACCGCTTGATATTTATTCAGACGGTTCCTGTTTTATGTCATTTGCTAAATTTTCCTGTGCCTGCTTTCCGTTTGTAACGTGGTGGAACGTCGGGACAATATCGCTTAATACGGAAAGCGTTTTGTCCGAATCGTTTGCAAGCGCGGATTTTTTGAGCTTTGTCAGCTTTTCTATAAATTCCCCCGAATCGATGGGAATCTGGTTTCCAATAAAAATTTTCTTGTTCGCGGTAGCCTTGAGCCCTTCCTCGTCCATTAAAAGCTCTTCAAAGAGCTTTTCACCGGGACGAAGGCCCGTGAATTTGATTTCAACATCCTTGTAGGGCACCTTGCCGTACATGCGGATAAGGTTTTCCGCGAGCGTCGTTATCTTGACAGGCGCGCCCATGTCCAGCACGAAGATTTCACCGCCGTGCGCCATGGAAGCCGCCTGCAATACAAGCGAAACAGCCTCCGGGATGGTCATAAAATAGCGGATGATGTCGGGATGCGTTACGGTAATCGGCCGGCCGGTTTCAATCTGGCGCTTGAAAAGCGGGATAACCGAGCCGTTCGAGCCGAGCACGTTGCCGAAGCGCGTCGTAACAAATTCCGTTTTCGTGTTGCCGAACTGCGCCATATACTGCACAATCATCTCGCAGCAGCGCTTTGTCGCACCCATGACGTTTGTGGGATTGACCGCCTTGTCCGTGGAAATCATGACAAATTTCTCTACATTATAAAATTCTGAAAGGGACGCCACGTTGAACGTGCCGATGACGTTATTCTTGACCGCTTCCTCCGGGGAGGTTTCCATCAACGGCACATGCTTGTGCGCCGCCGCGTGGAACACGAGCTGCGGCTTGTACTTTTCAAAAACGAGCTTCATTTTTTCGTAGTCGCGCACAGAGCAAATCAGAGTAACCAGGTTGATGTCCTCGCCGTGCTCCATTAACAGCTCCTGCTGGATGTCGTAGGCGTTGTTTTCGTAAATATCGACGATGATAATCTGCTTTGGGCCGTATTTCGCAATCTGGCGGGTTAGCTCCGAGCCGATGGAGCCGCCGCCGCCCGTAATCATGCAGACCTTATCTTTGATAAAGGAACGGATATCCTTTTTGTCAAAGGTGATAGGCTCGCGGCCCAGGAGGTCCTCCACCTTGATATCGGAAATCTGGTGCAGGAGGTTCAGCTGGTCGCCGTCGAAAAACAGCTGGCTTAAATACGGCACAATTTTTATTTTGCATGAGGTTTCCGAGCAGAGGTCCAGGATATAACGCCGTTCCGCCTCGGTGCAGGAGGGGATGGCGAAGATAATCATATCGATTTGTTCTTCCCTGCACAGGTCGATGATATCCTCGCTCGTACCCATTACGCGGATGCCGCGCACCTCGGATTTTAATTTTTTTGGGTCGTCGTCTACAATGCAAATCGGCAGGTATTCGTTCGACGGGTTGTTCGGGTCCTTTTTTGCGTTTTCTATTTCCTTCAATATCAGGTTGCAGGCCTGGCCCGCGCCGACAATCAGCGTCCTCTTTTTCAGCTCGCTCTTTCCTTCGTCTACCAAAACGAGGAACGTTTTGCGGAAGAGGATGCGAAACAGCACAATCCCCACGGTTCCCATCAGAAACTGCATGCAAAAGTAAATCAGGTTGGGTTCGCTGAAGATGAGGTAGGATAGGAAGAATACGACGATGCTGCCGAGCGCCGTCCCCGCAAAGCAGGAAATATAGTCCTTGAGCTTAAAATACCGCCAAAGCTTTGAGTATGCGCCGCTGACTAACAAAAACGCAAAGCATAAAATAATCAGCAGTATGGTGATGACGGCAAGCTGGACGGGACGCATGATTTTCGCGCCGGCGTCCCCCAGAAAATTAAGAAGGTAGTAGGACAGAAGGGAGCTGACGCCGATGACAAACATATCGGACAAAGCGAGAATAATTTTTCTCGAATTGATTTTCATCATTTTTAAACCTCGATTAATAGGCGCAGCTTCATTTTACATAGAAAAAACAGCGGCGCGTAATACCCATACGTTGGGAAAACCGGCAGACGGTGCCCAGAATGGAACAGGTACAATAAATTAATTATAGTGTATCCTGTATAAAATGTCAATAATACACAAAAACTGAACTTACAAATTCGTGTACATGTGTGTTGTTTATATGAAAAAAAGAAAATCAGAGTTTACGGCCCATGAGCACGCCCATGACGGACGCCATCATCAAGCCCCTTGTCCATCCGCTGGAGTCGCCCAGGCAGTGCAGCCCCCTGATGTTGGTATTAAAGTCCTTATCCATCTTGACGCGGTTGCTGTAGAATTTGAGCTCCGGCGAATAAAGCAGCGTTTCGGTACTCGCAAAGCCCGGGACCACATGGTCTACCGCCTGGATAAAATTGATGATGTTCATCATCGCGCGGTAGGGCATGGCCGCGGTAATATCGCCCGCGACGGCGTCCGGAATGGTGGGCTTTACGTTCGATTGGCTTAATTCCTTCGGCCAGGTGCGCTTGCCGTCCAATATATCGCCATAGCGCTGCACGAGTATATGGCCGTTTGCAAGCATATTGGTGAGCTCGCCGACCTTCTGTGCGTATGCGATAGGCTGGTTAAAGGGCTCGGTGAAATTGTGCGAGCACAATATGGCAAGGTTCGTGTTGTTCGATTTGATATCCTTATAGGAATGGCCGTTGACAACTGCTAAATTGTTATCGTAGTTCTCCTGGCTGACAAAACCGCCGGGATTCTGGCAGAAGGTGCGCACCTTGTTTTTAAAGGGCTTCGGATAACCGATGAGCTTTGATTCATAGAGGACCTCGTTTACCTCCTCCATAACCTCGTTGCGCACCTCGATGCGCACGCCGATGTCCACGGTTCCGGGCTGGTGCGCGATGTCGTGCTCCACACAGACCTTTTCCAGCCAGTCCGCTCCCTTGCGGCCTGTCGCGACAATTATATTTTCCCCGTTTATTGTAAGCGTTTCGTCCCTTTCGTATACGTTCTGCGCAACGACGCCCTTACATACGCTGTCCTCAATAATCAAATCGCGGCACGCGTAGCCGAACAGGATTTCCACTCCGTGCTCCAGAAGCCAGCTTTCAATACTTTTATAAAGCGTCTGCGCCTTTTCCGTGCCAAGATGGCGGATGGGGCAGTCCACGAGCTTTAAGCCGGACTGGATTGCCTTTTTGCGGATTTCCTTGACCTTTTCCTCCTGCCCGACGCCCTCTACCTTCTTAGACGCGCCGAACTCCAGGTAAATCTGGTCGGTATAATCGATTGTTTCCTGCGCCAAATCCTCGCCGATGAGCGTCGGCAAATCCCCGCCGACCTCGTAGCTCAGCGAGAGCTTGCCGTCAGAGAACGCGCCCGCTCCGGAAAAGCCGGTCGTAATGTGGCAGTACGGCTTGCAGTTCATGCAGGTTTTGGTCTTGAGCTTAGGGCAGCTGCGTTTTTCGACAGGGCGCCCTTTTTCGAGAATGACGATTTTTTTATGTGTGCCGCGCTTGACCATCTCAATTGCGGTAAAAATGCCCGCCGGCCCCGCGCCTACGATGATAACGTCGTAATTCATGGTGTTACCATACCTTTCGTTTCAAACCTGTATTTTTCATTTAATATCGGGCAGGGAAGAGGCATACGCCTTAAACTCCTCATAGCTTCCGTGCTTAATCTGTGAGAGGTCCGCGCCTTCGTCCGCAATCATGCAGTCGGTAATAAGATACGTGTCGATTCCAAGCTTTCCCGCGCACATGTCCTCGCGCAGGTCGTTGCCGGCCATCAGGCAGTCGCGCGCTTCAAGCCCGGCCGTTTGCAGCAGGGACTCGTAATATTTGAGGTTTGGCTTGCTGTAGGAGCATGTTTCGTACGTAGTAATCATTTCAAACATATCGGGGTCTACGCCCGCCCAGCGCATGCGGTTCAACGTCCCGTCCTTCGGGAAAATCGGGTTGGTGGCCGCAATCAGGCGGTAGCCCTTGTCCCTGAGGATTGTAAGGCACTGCGCGGCAAGCGGCGTAAAGCCTGTTTTCTTCTGTACGTTGTTGAATTCCTTGCGGTAAAATTCGTCGAACTGCGGGCGCAGCTTTAAAATATCCTCTCCCATCAGGCCGGCAAAGGTTTTCCAGAAGCGCTCCTCGTTCGTCATGGAGCCGTCGTTTTTTATCATTTCCCTTGTGCCCGCCCATACGCATTCCACAAGCTTTTTCCCGTCCAGCCCAAATGCTGCAAATTTTTTTGCAAGCTCCGAAAAATAGCCGTGCGCAAAGACGTCCTGGTCCATAGGGAGCATCGTCCCGTCCAGGTCAAAAAGGACTGTATTCATAGCGGCCTCATCCTTCGCATAAAAAGTCTATAATATAATACCATAGATGCGGTCGGATTTATAGATTGAAAATCATGCTTTTTTTGACAGGGGCTTCCCGCTTTTTTAGGTAAATATACATAAAACAGGCGGATTTTCAAATAAAAAAAGGAAATTGGAAACCGCGGCGCGCAAACGCATAAAAATGCGGAAGAAATGGGATAAATACTTGACACGGGCCGCGGCGCTGTCTATAATAAAGCTTATATGTAAACATCTAAATTGTAAAATTTGAATGAGGATAGGCGCATGTGTAACGGCGTCCTGTAAATTAACCGTAAAGGGTGGTAAAGCCATGCAGAAACAGGTATTGCTTACGAACGAGGGTCTTAAGAACCTGGAGGACGAGCTTGATATGCTCAAAACAGTCCGCAGAAAAGAAATAGCGGAAAAAATCAAGGTTGCGCTTTCCTTCGGCGACCTTTCGGAGAACAGCGAGTACGACGAGGCGAAAAACGAGCAGGCGATGGTGGAATCCAGGATTGCAACCATTGAAACGATGCTCAAAAACGTTAAAATCATAGATGAAAATGATATCAGCACGGAACTAATCCACGTCGGCTCCAAGGTGAAGGTTATGAACCACACCGCCGGCAGGGAAAATGTATACCAGATTGTCGGCTCAAACGAGGCCGACCCCCTGAAGGGGCGCATTTCCGACGAATCGCCGGTCGGCAAATTTTTGCTCGGCAAAAAGGTCGGCGAGCGTGTTTCGGTGGAAACACCGGCGGGCGTGAGCGAGTACGAGGTGCTGGAAATCAGCAAGTAACGCAGAGCTTTTAAATGAAACGGGCGTGCCCCCGGCACGCCCGTTTGCTTCTTAACCCAGGATATGAGGAGGACGTAAAGATGGCAGAGAACACGGCCCCGGCAAACAGCCCGGAGGCAGAGCAGGATTTAAGCGAGCTGCTCCAAATCAGGAGGGACAAGCTCACGGCGCTCCAGCAGGAGGGCAGCGACCCGTTCGAGGTGACGGTGAGCAGGCGCGACACGCTCGCGCAGGAAATCCGCGACAATTTTGAAACGCTCGAAAATAAGGACGTCTGCATTGCGGGCCGCATTATGAGCTGGCGCGATATGGGAAAGGCAACGTTTATCGATATCCACGACCGCAGCGGGCGCATGCAGGTGTATATCAGAATCAATGATATCGGCGAGGAGGCCTACGCCAATATGTCCAAATGGGACATTGGGGATATCCTTGAAGTTACGGGCTTTGTATTCCGCACGCGCCGGGGGGAAATCTCCGTCCACGCAAAGGAGGTAACGCTCCTTGCAAAGTCCCTGCTGCCATTGCCCGACAAATTCCATGGGCTAAAGGATACAGACCTGCGTTACCGCCAGCGGTACGTCGATTTGATGGTAAACCCCGAGGTGAAGGATACCTTTGTCAAGCGCAGCAAAATTATCAAGACCATCCGCCAGTGCCTTGACGACAAGAGCTTTATCGAGGTCGAAACGCCTATTTTGAATACCATCGCGGGCGGCGCCGCGGCAAGGCCGTTTATTACGCACCATAATACGCTGGATATCGACCTGTATTTGAGGATTGCGCCCGAGCTTTACTTAAAGAGGCTGATTGTCGGCGGGATGGAGCGTGTGTATGAAATCGGCAGGCTGTTCCGAAACGAGGGCATGGACGTCAAGCACAATCCGGAATTTACAACGATTGAGCTCTACCAGGCGTACACCGACTACAACGGTATGATGGATATTACAGAGGAGCTTATCAACAAAGCGTGCCTTGCGGTCAACGACACAGACCAGATTACCTACCAGGGCGAGGAAATCAGCCTCAAGCTCCCGTTTGCCCGCATGACGATGATAGACGCGGTAAAGCAATACGCGGGCGTGGATTTCGGCGCGTTTACAGGCGACACGGAAAAGGCAAAGGAAGCTGCCGAAAAGCTCCATCTGGAAGTAAAGAAGACGGATACCTGGGGCAACATCCTCAATACCGCGTTTGAAGAATATGTCGAGGAGCAGCTTTTGCAGCCGACGTTTATTTACGATTACCCCGTCGAGGTCTCCCCGCTTACCAAGCGCAAAAAGGGGACTCCGGAGCTTGTAGAGCGCTTTGAGCTGTTTATAACGCGCCGCGAGCTTGCAAACGCGTACACGGAGCTCAACGACCCTATTGACCAGCGCGGGCGCTTTGAGCACCAATTAAAGCTGCGTGAGGCGGGCGACGAGGAAGCCAACATGATAGACGAGGATTTCATCACCGCGCTCGAATACGGCATGGCCCCGACCGGCGGCATGGGCATGGGCATCGACAGGCTCGTCATGCTGCTGACAGACAGCGCTTCTATCCGCGACGTGCTGCTGTTCCCGACGATGAAGCCCAAGGACTGAAGCTTCTGTGGCTTTTTTTCGCGTCCCGGCTGACGAAATCGCGGAAATCCGGCCGCATACAACATGTATGCCCCCTTTTTCGCGCATCCCATTCATTTGCCTGTGAAAAATCTTTTGGAGGCTTATACGAATTCTGGTCTTTCCAGATTTTTATAAAACGACGTGTCGATTTATAGAAATAGGAAAACGGCGTGCGGCTTGAACAATTGGTACGCTTAAGTCTGAAACCAGTTTATCAAACATATCCTGTGCGGGGCGGGTTTCCCGCCCCGCGTTTACATAGCAGAACGATACCATATCCCATTTATTATGTATATGGGACAACAACCAAACATGACAGGAGGTCATACGAATGAAAAGCGATAAAATTACAAAATCGACTAACGCGGCGCCGCAGAGGTCGCTGCTTCACGCGCTGGGACTTACAGACGAGGAAATAGGCAAGCCGCTCGTCGGCATTGTCAGCTCAAAGAACGACATCGTCCCGGGCCACATGAATCTCGATAAAATCGAAGAGGCCGTCAAGCTGGGCGTATCCATGGCGGGCGGTATTCCTATCGTGTTCCCGGCCATCGCCGTATGCGACGGCATCGCGATGGGGCACGAGGGCATGAAGTATTCCCTTGTCACAAGGGAGCTGATTGCCGACTCCACCGAGGCCATGGTCAAAGCGCACGCGTTCGACGCGCTTGTGATGATACCGAACTGTGATAAAAACGTCCCGGGGCTCCTGATGGCGGCGGCCAGGGTAAACATCCCCTGTATCTTCGTAAGCGGCGGCCCGATGCTCGCCGGTACGGTCGACGGCAAAAAAATCAGCTATTCCACGGTTTCCGAGGCTGTCAGCCGCTATAAGGTCGGCGAAATAGACGAGGAGAAGCTCAATGAAATCGAAAACAAGGCATGCCCGACGTGCGGGTCCTGCTCCGGCATGTTCACGGCGAACTCCATGAACTGCCTGACAGAGGTGCTGGGCATGGGGCTAAAGGGCAACGGTACCATCCCGGCTGTTTATTCGGAGCGCCTGCGCCTGGCAAAGCGCGCCGGCATGCAGGTGATGGAGCTTTATAAAAAGAACATCTGCCCGCGCGACATTATGACGCAAAAGGCGTTCCAGAACGCCCTGACCGTCGATATGGCGCTCGGCTGCAGCACGAACAGCATGCTGCACCTCCCTGCGATTGCGCACGAGTGCGGCATAGAGCTTGATTTAAGCTCCGCAAACGAAATTTCCGCAAAAACGCCGAACCTCTGCCATTTAGCGCCCGCGGGCGACCACTTCATCGAGCAGTTGAACGAGGCGGGCGGCGTGTACGCCGTCATGCACGAGCTTTCAAAGCTCGGCCTGGTTGAAACGGGCCTTCCCACCTGCACAGGCAAAACCGTGGGAGAGAATATTGCGGGCTGTGAAATCAGGGATACGGAGGTCATACGCCCCGTGTCTGACCCGTACAGCAAGACGGGCGGCATCGCCGTGCTCAAGGGCAACCTGGCGCCCGACGGCTGCGTCGTCAAGCGCAGCGCAGTTGCGCCCGAAATGATGCACCATAAGGGCAGCGCGCGCGTGTTCGACTGCGAGGAGGACGCGCTGGACGCCATCTACAAGGGCAATATCAACGCGGGCGACGTCGTGGTCATCCGTTATGAGGGGCCGAAGGGCGGCCCCGGCATGCGTGAAATGCTCAACCCGACCTCCGCGATTATGGGCAGCGGCCTTGGAAACTGCGTCGCGCTCATCACGGACGGCAGGTTCTCAGGCGCCACGAGGGGCGCCGCAATCGGCCATGTATCGCCTGAGGCGGCTGTCGGCGGCAACATTGCGCTCATAGAAGAGGGCGATACCATCGAAATCGACATCGACAGCAACACGATTAACGTTTTAATATCCGATGATGAAATGGAACGCCGCCGCGCAGGCTGGAAGCCGCGCGCCCCGCGCATTACAAGCGGATACCTTTCCCGCTACGCAAAGCTCGTGACCTCCGGGACAAAAGGCGCGGTGCTAGAGTAAAGTTCCTGTCTAAATAGGAGGAAGCCTGTAAAAAAACGCTTTGTTTTTGTGCAGGGTACACAATTCACCCCTTGTATTATTGTTACAAGGGGTGAATTTTTCATTTTTAGGGAAATTCATTTGAATAGGTTTGGCAATTCTGCTATAATTAGAAAGCGATTACTTCTGTAATTGTAAAAATTGTCTTAATTTGGCGAATTTATTTTATTCCCCACGGGCAAGCGAAAGGAGTTACCCCTATTGAAACAGTATGACGCAAAAAAGATTATGAACGTTGCCCTTGCAGGCCACAGCGGGTCAGGAAAAACCTCTGTTGCGGAATCTATGATTTATCTTGCAGGAGCGTCCGACAGGCTCGGAAAGGTCAATGAAGGAAATACCGTACTGGATTTTGATCCGGAAGAAATAAAGCGTAAGGTTTCCGTCGTAACGGCAGTCGCGCCGATCGAATGGAAGGGATACAAGATAAACCTCATCGACACCCCCGGCCTGTTCGATTTCGCGGGCGGCTTGTGCGAGGGTATGCGCGCGGCGGACACGGCGCTGATTGTCGTGTCGGGCAAAAACGGCGTGAACGTCGGTACAGAAAAGGCGGTCAAGTCTGCTACCAAGGCCGGACGCACCAAGGTGTTTTTTGTAAACGGGCTGTGTGACGAAAGCGCGCGCTTCTACCGCGTCTTCGAAACGCTCAAGGCGTCCTTTGGGCCGTCTGTCTGCCCGGTTGTTGTGCCTTATATCGTGGACGGCCAGGCAAACTGCTACATAAACCTGCTCGAACACCGCGCCTACCTGTACGACGAAAACGGCAAGGTCACGCAGACCGCCATGCCCGACATGGGCGACAGGCTCGAAGGGCTGCGCACCGCAATCAACGAGGCGGTCGCGGAAACGAGCGACGAAATGTTTGAAAAATATTTCAGCGGCGAGGAATTCACGCCGGAGGAGATTATTGTCGGCATCAGCCAGGGCGTCAAAAATGGTACCATCAGCCCTGTATTCTGCGGCGACGCACAGAACACGTACGGAATAGACCAGCTGTTAAACGGCCTTTCGTGGCTTGCGCCCACGGCTGACGCGGGCAGCGAGCTCGGTGTAGACACCAACGGCGACCCGGTCGAGATTTCCGTCAATGAAAGCGGCGCGGCGGCGGCCGTCGTCTTTAAGACGGTAGCCGACCCGTTTGTCGGCAAGCTTTCTTACTTTAAGGTAATATCAGGCAAGGTATCTCCCGAAACGCCGCTTATCAATATGCGTACAGGCAACCAGGAGCGTATTGGCAAGGTCATGGTCATCCGCGGCAAAAAGCAGGAGGACATGGCGTATATCGGCGCGGGCGACATCGGTGCCGTGGCAAAGCTGCAAAGCACCAACACAGGCGACACGCTCTGCGCGCCGACCCGCAAGGTTATCTTAGACCCGGTCGTATATCCTGCGCCGTCCTATTCCATGGCAATCCTGCCGAAGAACAAGGGCGAGGAGGATAAGGTCGCCCAGGCGCTTTCAAGGATTATAGAAGAAGATCCGACCATAAAGCTTGAAAACAATACGGAAACCCACCAGATGGTCATCTCCGGCTTGGGAGAACAGCACCTCGACGTCGTGGTATCCAAGCTCAAGATAAAATTCGGCATAGAGGTAACGCTCGAGCAGCCGAAGGTCGCATACAGGGAGACCATCCGCAAGAAGGTACAGGTACAGGGCAGGCATAAGAAGCAGTCGGGCGGACACGGCCAGTTCGGCGACGTCTGGATTGAATTTGAACCCTGCGACAGCGACGGATTGGAATTCGCAGAACGTGTCGTCGGCGGCTCCGTCCCGAAGGGATTTTTCCCGGCGGTGGAAAAGGGCCTGCGCGACTGCATCAAAAAGGGTCCGCTTGCAGGCTATCCGGTAGTCGGGCTCAGGGCGACGCTCTACGACGGCTCGTACCATCCGGTCGATTCTTCCGAAATGTCGTTTAAAATGGCGGCGGCCGTAGCTTATAAAAACGGAATGCCGCAGGCAAGCCCCACATTGCTTGAGCCAATCGGCTCGCTCAAAGCAACTGTTCCCGATAACAACATGGGCGATATCATGGGTGAGGTCAACAAGCGCCGCGGCCGCGTGCTCGGCATGAACCCCGGCGAGGACGGCATGCAGGTCGTCGAGGCCGAGGTTCCTATGGCGGAAATGCACGATTTCTCCACCTATATCCGTCAGGTCACACAGGGCCGGGGCAGCTTTACCTTTGAATTTGCCCGTTATGAAGACGCGCCCGCGCAGGTTGCCCAGAAGGTAATCGAGCAGGCAAAGGCGCAGCTGGAGGAGTAATCACATAGAACGAAAAAGGGGAGCGCGAAGGCGCTCCCCTTTTTCTATAAAAATGTTTTATGCGGCGTACAAGCCTGTTTACAAGCTTTTACCGGAAACTGACACGGCGCCTGTAAGAAATTTACACGGCCCTGCTATAATTTGCGCGTAATATCGTTGCGGGTATTTTTTACACGTCAGCAAACGGGAATATTATCTCACGTAAAAAGCCGCCCTGCTTTATAACAGGGCGGCTTTACCCGCGAATATACACAAAGCGGTATATATAATTACGGCTCCACAATATTGAAGAAGAACTCAAAATCGACTATATTGGCGCAAAGCTTATCAAGTACGGCCTTATCGCCCTCAATTTTTATCAATTTCTTTTGCTGCCCGGCGTCTTTGCTCAATATTGCGAACAGGCCGGCCTTTGGCATGGTAAGGGTTGCGTCCGCGCCGTCCTTCTGTACGCCTGTCTGGTACAGCAGCACGCCGCTGTGTACGGTCAGCAGGTAATTTTCCCCGGTGTCGGTTATCTTCAAGTTGATTTTTAAGTTTAAATCCTGCGCCGCGTTGGAATCGGTACGGATTCCCAAATAATCCAGCATCATTTCCGGCGTCATGCTCCGCTGTGTATCTGCGCTGCCGTTCGCGCGGTATTTGTCGTCCGAAACGGTGCCTTCCCGCAGCTCCTTCGCGCCCGACAGGTAAGCGTTGCGCCATGGCCCCGATTCCGCCTGGTATCCAAGCTGCTCGAGCGCGTCCGCGCAGAGATAGCGCGCCTCTTTATTTTCGGGGTCGGCGTATACCAGCACGTTTGTAATTTCCGCTACCCACTGGTACTCTCCCTTATCGAAATCTTCCTTTGCTTTTTTGAGAACCGCGCCGGTGTCTCCCAGGTATTCCACGTATTTTTTTGCGCTCTCGCTTGGGTCGAGTGCCCCAAGATGCACAGGGTTTGCGTCGTACCAGCCCATAAATCTTTGGTATACGGCTTTGGCGTTATGCGCGACCGTCCCGTAATACTGCCTTGTATACCAGTTCTTTTCCAGCTCGGCGGGTAGCTTTATTTTGTTCGCAATTTCGTTTTCCGTCAGCCCCTGGTTGAGATACATCAGCGTCTGGTCGTTTATAAACTTATAGACCGCGGCGGTATCCACCATATATTTCCTGATTTTTGCGTTTTCCCAGTGCGGCCAGTTGTGCGACTGGAATACGGTTTCCACCTTCGTCCCGTATCGGGAAACCGCCTCCATGATATACTCTGCCCACGCGTTGCCGTCGCGTACCTGCGCGCCGCGCAGCGTGTAGAGGTTATGCAGCGTGCCCGTACAGTTCTCGGCAAGCCACAGCGCGTTTTTCTGCGGGAACCACGTGTTCATTTCAGCCGGGGCTTCCGTACCGGGCGTCATCTGGAATTCCATTGCGATGCCGTCGACCGTCCTTTTTTCACCTGTTTCCTTTATGATGTCGTTTGGTGTTATGTAAGTAATGGTTCCCTTTGACTGCCCCATGCCAATGCCCATTGCAAGGGTTCCCTGCGGGGAGCTTTGGAGCAGCGTCCCATATTGGTAATTTGCCCTGCGCCCCATTGCGTTGCCGGCATAAACGTTTTCGCTGATGGCATGCTCCTCGAAGCCCTCGGGTACAATGATGGGTATTTTCCTGTCCGTTACCTCTTCCTCAGACACAATCCCCTTGATGCCGCCGTAATGGTCGACATGAGGATGGCTGATGACGATGCCTGTCACAGGCCGTTTGCCCAGATGCTCCTCCACAAGCTGCATGGCCGCCTTGCTGCACTCCATGCTCATCAGCGGGTCAAATACAATCCAGCCGGTTTTGCCTTCTACCAGCGTCATGTTTGACATATCATACCCGCGCACCTGGTAAATACCGTCAGATACCTCAAACAGGCCATAGATATGGTTGAGCTGGGTATCGCGCCACAGGCTCGGATTGACGGTCGCCGGAGCCTGCGCATTGTTTTCAACAAAGCTGTAAGCCTTCTGGCTCCAAATGACTTTTCCGTTTTCATCCTTGAGCTCAAGCGCTTCCGGCGCCGCAATCAGGCCCTTCTGTGCGCAGGCAAACTCATCCTTGTCGCCAAAATCGAGCGCGGTATATACGGCTTCGTTGTTTTCCTTTGTAATTTGTGTCGCTTCCTTTTGTTCGGGGGTCAGGGGTTCGTCCGTGCCGCTTTCCCCGCATGAGACAAGCTGCAGGCAGAAGAGTATGCACAGCAGCATACAAAGGGCGGCGCAGATGGTTCGTTTCATAGAAATTCCTCCTTTAGAATCGGTGATTGTTTCCCAATTGGGGTTCCTTTTATTTACTGTCAAATATATCATACCAAGGAAAAGAAGGTCCAGTCAAATCAATTGTTTATTTATTTGTGGCATATTGGAATTTATGTTTGTTTTTAGCCGGAAGAAGACGCATAAAAACGCTGTTATATAGCGCAAAAATCAACTGCTAGGAAACTTTTCTTTCCGCAATAGGATTTTCTGTTTACCCGGTGTGTTTTTTGCTGATTCATCTTGTGTTTCTATATTCCTTCGGGTAAAATGGGGGATGGATATGGGGAAGCGCCCTATGTCACTTTTACTGAAGGAGTACATATATGCTGAAAATACAACATCTGACGAAAACCTACGGGGATAAAAAAGCGGTGGACGACCTGAGCCTGGAAATCAGGCCCGGCGAGATTTACGGCTTTATCGGCCACAATGGCGCCGGAAAGACCACAACCATCAAGGCCTGCTGCGGCCTGCTGCAGTTTGACAGCGGCGAAATCACGGTAGACGGCGTTTCTGTTAAGGAAAATCCGCTCGAATGTAAAAAACGGCTTGCCTATATACCGGATAATCCCGACCTTTACGATTTTATGCCGGCTATTAAGTATTTGAATTTTGTTGCCGATATTTACGGCGTTTCAAAGGAAGACCGCGCGCAGCGTATTAAAAAGTATGCGGATATGTTTGAAATTACAGATAACCTTGCCCAGCCAATCAACTCCTTTTCCCACGGTATGAAGCAGAAGCTCGCCGTCACCTCGGCTTTGATTCACGACCCGAAGCTGATGCTGCTCGACGAGCCGTTTGTCGGGCTTGACCCGATGGCTTCGCACCTGCTTAAAGAGCAGATGCGCGCCCTGTGTGACAGGGGCGGCGCAATCTTCTTCTCCACCCACGTTCTTGAGGTAGCGGAAAAGCTCTGCGACAAGATTGCGATAATCAAGGGCGGGAGGCTTATTGTATCCGGCCCTACAGACGAGGTGCGCGGCAATACGTCCCTGGAGGAAGTATTCCTGGAACTGGAGGAGAACCATGGGTAAAACAGTCTGGTTTTTGATGAAAAACCGTTTGTACACGCTTTTTATGTCATCTTTTTTCAAGAAATCAGCAAAAACCGGCAAGCCGCAGGGCGCGGGGAAAATGGTATCGTTTATTGCTTTGGGTGTATTCCTTGCGGCCTGCTTTATGTTTGCAATGGGTTCAATGTTCCTGCTTGTCGCGTACGGCCTGGTCAAAAACAATATGTCCTGGATGTATTTCTCTTTGACCGCCATTGCGGCTGTCGCGTTTTCGCTGTTCGGCAGCGTGTTCGCGGCGCAGTCATACGTCTTTGACGCAAAGGATAACGAGCTGCTGCTCAGTATGCCCATTAAGCCCGGCGCCATCCTTTTGAGCCGTATTCTGATGCTGCTGGCGCTGTCCTATATTTACGGGCTTATCGTTTTTATTCCGGCGGGGGTTGTTTTCGCCTTGTTCGCGCCGTTTACCCCGCTGATGCTTTTGTATTTTATATTGGGCGCTCTTTTGCTGCCGCTACTGTCGGTCGCGCTCACGTGTGTGCTTGGCTGGCTGATTGCGCTGATTTCTTCTAAAATGCGCCGGAAAAATATTCTTACAACTATTTTCATGTTTGTGTTTATCTTTGCTTATATCTTCTTTTTCTCAAACCTTATGGGTTATTTGAATCTTTTGATTACAAACAAAGACGCGGTGGCACATGCGATTCAAAGCTATATGGCTCCTTTTTATAACTTCGGCATGTCGGTGGGCTCCGGCAGCATCGTGGATTTCCTTCTGCTCGCGCTGTGGTGCCTGGCACCTGTGACAGTGGTTTACCTCATTTTGTCAAGAAGCTTTATCCGCATTATTACAACGAAAAAGGGCCATGCCAAGGTCAGGTATAAGGAAAAATCAGTCAATAGGAAAAGCCCGCGCCACGCGCTGCTCAGAAAAGAGCTGGGATATTTCCTGAGTTTCCCTTCTTATATTTTCAACTGCGGCTTTGGTACGGTGTTTTGTGCGATTATGGGTGTCGCCCTGGCTTTTATCGCGCCCAATATGATAGCCGCGCTTGACCAGGAGCTGCCCGGCTTTTCGTCTTTGGCGCCGCTTGCCGTCACGGCGGCAATTTGCCTGCTCTCCTCGTTCAACGACGTGTCAGCGCCTTCTATCTCCCTGGAGGGGAAAACACTTTGGATTATGAAGTCTATGCCGCTTAAGGCAAGCGACGTGTTCTTTGCAAAATCCATGAGCAACCTGGCGGTAAGCCTGCCCGGTATTCTCATCGCGGCGGTCATCAGCTGGTTTGTCTTGCCGGTCGGTATCGTGGACTGCGTGCTGATGCTCGTGCTCCCCGTGCTCGTCTGTACGTTTACCGGAATGCTTGGCCTCGGCGTCAATTTGCTTTGCCCGCGCTTCGACTGGGTAAACGAAACGTCGGTCATTAAGCAGAGCATGGCGGTTTTTATTACCGTGATGGTCAGCATGGTGCTGACCGCGCTGCCGTTTGGCATTGCGGTGCCGCTTGCGGGCTTCAGCCCAATTCCCGGCTGGGCACTGATGCTTCTGTGTGTTCTTTACTTCGGCATACTTAACGCGTTGTGCTTTGCGTTCCTGCGCACAAAGGGAAAACGCATTTACGAGGAGTTCAGCGTATAACCGTTCATAGGCCAGCGGTCCCGCCCGGCAGTGGCGGGGCCGCTCTTTGTCAAACAAGTTGGAGAGATTTTTTATTGCCTGTATAGCTATTTAAGCCGTCATAATGCGGCATAGCGTGTAACAGCATTGTTTGTAAAGTTGGGCACCACGAAATACAAAATCAGCAAGCCCTTGTCCAGCCTGCTGGTGTGCATAGTATACCGCACTTTCCCTGAAACCGTGGGGCCTGTATGATTTATCCTGAACCCCTGAAAACGGGCTTCTATCGTTCCGTATGACCGCCCCGGCGTGAGACTGGCCCCGTCTCACACCAGGGCTATTTTTATGTGCGGTGGGAATCCCAATCCCATACAAAACAATCGCGGCAAGCAGGGCAAGTGCATATGCACTTGCCCTGCTTGCCGCGATTGAACTGCCGATATTAACAACTTTGCCTTAATCCAAAAAGGCGAATTACGTAAGCAATTATAATGTCTGCAAAATATCATAACTCATTGTCCGAAAGACTTGACAGTATTTTTGAAACCCTTTTAAACCAATGATATAAATATTAGGCATATAGGACAACCTTTTTCTTGAGTATGCAATGCGCTCCAATCCATTGTCGATTGCCGTATGATTACTTAACGCTACACAAACATTTTGGTGAATTGCGGTATCAATAAAATAATTCAATGATTTAATGTATTGTTCTATTCCGGATTTTGTCCAAGGTGGCGTAGTTCCTCCCCACAAAGCAGCCTTATGGATTTCCCCATTTTCCGTTACTGGAAATATATAGCTCAAGCATCCGGGCGTATGCCCGGGAGTGCTGTAGACATATATTACCTTATCTCCTAATTCTATGGTATCTCCATCATTCACATAATGGGTAATGTTGTAGTCTTTCCACGTTTCCGGTCTATCTGATTTAACTGGATGTTCTTCCCAAAAAATATCATCTTCCCGGGAAAGATATGTGTCAACACAATATTGTTCAACAAACCACCTACCACATCCCACGTGATCAACATGACCATGCGTTAAAAGCAGTTTTTTAATTGTGTCTGGATTCCAGCCTATCTCGATTATTGCATCAATAATAGCATTAAATGCCTCTTTTGCAGGCCATATGGCATCAATAACAATCAAGCCGCCGCTCGTCTTCAGTACAAAACAATTTGTCTCTTTTTGGGCAACAATCAGCAAGTCGTCAAAAATTAGTGCATGGGTAAAAAACGACATATCCTCCATTGCTTTTATTGTTTCACCTGTAATGACGGGCTTATTTAATCTATTCATTTTTGCGCAACTCCTCTGTACAATTTTAATGTTGTTTTTGCACAGAGGGAAAACGATTCTTGGGTGGCATATCATCACTTCCTAGCTAAAATACTGTTCCGCTTATTTGCGTTATGTCGTTCGCCTTATCCGCTAAAGGCGACCAAACCTAATTTAGTTTTTTCTATTCTAATATTTACATGCGGAAATGTCAAACAACTCATTTCGTGTCATAATTTCATGTTACTGTCCATAACTCTTTTTGTTCGTTTGGGCGCCATTCGGGCACCATTTTCCACTTTAACAGATAGATTCATTCTATAAGAAACCCAGTAACTATGCGCTTTTCAGCTTATAGCGAAGCCACAACCAGCTGGAAAAATAACTATTTTTCATGATGTATCGCCTTACGGCGAAATGATGGATTGCGTTGCAAAATGATGTGCCTACGCTTCGCTGCGGCATGATGTGATGTTAGCCCCTGTGTCCCGCGGGACACATCATTGCCGAAGGCAGCATCATCGCACGAAGCGGCATCATTGCCCGAACGGGCAAACATCATTCTAACAAAGCCCTTTTTGCTTTCATGGCAATCCCTTTGTTTTTAAACCGCCCGCCTTGTTTTTTTTTCGCCGCCATAGTATAATTTATTTTATCTAAGCTTTTCCAGGCAGGCTTAATAAGGAAGGGCCTGCAGACAGAACGGGTCGGCGGTTCCCGCCGGAGGAGGTTTCTATGCATTTCAGGTTAAAACGCGCGGTATCCTGCGCAGTGATTTTTCTGCTTTTGATATCCGCTTTCCATATTACCGTTTCGGCGGCGGACAAGTCCTACCAGATTGAGGAGCTTGGCATGAGCATAACCCTGCCGGATAACATTTCGGCCGTCACGCGCCAGACAAAGGAGAACGATCCCGCGTTTGCGGCGCTTGGCTATACCTATGAGCAGGCGCAGAAGGTCATGAAGGAATCCGATATTTACCTCAAGGGTGTTCCGAAGGACGCGTCCTACGAGGTGGAAGTTTATATGGTGAAAAACGAGCACAGCGGCAGCGTATACAATTTAAAGCTGCTCAGCGAAAATCAGCTCGCTGCCGTCAAAAAGGAATTGGAGGCGGACGAAAACTGTACCGGCTGTACATTGACGCAGACAGGCGATACGGTTGTTTTCAATATGGAAACGAAGTATGAAATCCCCGCGCAGGACGGCGCAAAGCCAGTTGCTGTTTACGGCGTCATGAGCTATACGGTCGTAAATGGAATGCAGGTGAGCTTTTCACTTAGAAGCATGGGCAGCCCGGTATCTGTTGCGGAGCACGGTATATTCAGTGCGGCGGCCTCCAGTATAAAATTTGACGAAATACTGGCAAAGCCTCTTCAGGTCGATATGCTGGGCATCATCCTGACGTCGGTTATCGCAATTCTGGTAATCGTCGTTTTTGCCGCTGTTATCATCATCCTGCGCGGCAGGAAGAAAAGAAGGAAGGGCCTGCTCGATGCGGAAAGAAGGCTTTCCAGCCAGAACGGCCCATCGCCGCTGCGCGGGTTTTACGATGAGCTCGAACAGGACGGCCTGCTCGAGGTACCGGGTAAAAAGGGCAAAAAGCCCGCGCAGGCTGCCGGTGACGCTGTAAACCAGCCCGTGCGCATTACTGTAGAGGTTCCCGTCACCACGCCGTCGGACGACAATATCCGCGCGGTCGATGAGACGAAGGACAAGAAGAAAGCCTTACGCGAGGACGAAGCGGACAGTGTGGAGCTTACCAGAAGCAATAACGAGGATTACGACGAGGCGGCCGCGGAGGAAAATACAATACGCAGCAGCAAGCTGCGGATTTTTGTCGGCGGCGCCGGTTCCAAAATAAAGAACTCGGTTTCCTCTATCGGCGATATCCTCAAGAACAGGCAGGAAGCGGGGGAAGAGGAAGCGCCGAAGGAGCAGAGGCTCGACGATTACGACCCGCTTTCCGACGTTTCCTACGAGGGCATACCTGCCGGGCTTGAAAAGCAGCCGCTTCCCGACGGCTTTGAAAAGGAGATTTTACAGGCGCGCACGGAGCCCGTTGAAAATGTACAGCGGGAGACTGATATGGAATCCTCAGGGAATACTGAAAAAGAGAAGGATTTACCCCAAAGTGAAACAAATCCGCCGAAAAAGGAAGGGCGCGCGGCAAATCCCAACGCGCGTGAAAGCTTCCGCCAGGTAGCGGGCAGCGATAAAGCGCTCGGCGCGTTTGAAAGCGACAGCTATTGGGATAAATACCGTTAAAGAGCGGAAGGGGAAAAGCAATGCACACCTGTTTACTGAAAAACGCCCGTGTAATCGACCCGTCGCAGGGGATTGACCGTACGGCCGATATCCTGGTGGAAGCTGGAAAAATTAAAAGAATCGGGGAAATCGGAACGGAAGCGGAGCGTGTGATTGACGCATCCGGTTTGATTGCCGCGCCGGGCCTTGTCGATATGCACGTCCATCTGCGGGACCCGGGCCAGACACAGAAGGAGGACATCCTTTCGGGCTGCTCGGCGGCGGCGGCGGGCGGCGTAACGAGCCTGCTTGCCATGCCGAACACCAGCCCTACTGTGGACAGCGGGGAAACGGTGCGCTATATCCTACAAAAGGCTCAGGCTGCGAAAGCGCGCGTCTATGTGGCGGCAAGTATTACAAAGGGCCTGAAAAGCGAGGAGCTGTGTAATTTACAGGAGCTTCGTGACGCGGGCGCAATTGCCCTGACGGATGACGGCAGGCCGGTGGTCAACACAGGCTTCATGGCGCGGGCGATGGCCCTGGCGCCGGCGCTTTCTATGAAGGTCGTTGCCCACTGCGAGGATTTATACCTTGCCGACGGCGGCATTATCAACGAAGGAGAGGTATCGCAAAAGCTCGGCGTAAAGGGGATTCCCGCCGCCGCTGAAGACGCGGGCACCGCGCGGGAGATTGCGCTTGCGGCGGCTTACGGCGTACCCATCCATATCTGCCATGTCAGCACGGCGGCGTCTGTAGCCCTTATCCGGGACGCAAAACGCCGGGGCGTCATGGTGACGGCGGAAACCGCGCCGCACTATTTTACGTTTACGCAGGATGCGCTCCTGAAAAGGGACGCCGATTACCGTATGAACCCGCCGCTTCGGACACAGCGCGACAGGGAAGCCGTTATAGAGGGCCTTCTCGACGGTACGCTCGACGCGATTGCGACCGACCACGCGCCGCACACGCCGCGCGACAAGGCGGATTTTGAAAAGGCGCCCAACGGCTCGATTGGTATGGAAACATCCTTAAGCGCGGCGCTTACGTTCCTGGTGCATACCGGAAGGCTTAAGCTCGGTGAGATAATCGATAAAATGTCCTGTGCGCCCGCGCGAATCCTGGGGATTGACGCGGGAACGCTCAAAACCGGAGCGCCCGCCGATATCGTGTTATTCGACCCGGAAGAGCGCTATACGGTTGATATTGCAAAGCTCCACGGGAAATCAAAAAACACCCCGTTTAAAGGGATGGAGCTAAAGGGCAAGGTAAAGACAACCATATGCGGCGGCATCGTCGTATATGAGGATAAATAAAGCAGGTAAAAACAAGAAAACGGAGGAATAACCTATGTCTCTTGACAGGCTGATTGAAGCAATTGCAGAAAAACAAAATCCCACGGTGGCAGGGCTCGACCCGAAGCTCGATTATATCCCCGCGTATCTCAGGGAAGAAGCGTACGGGGAGTTTGGAAAAACGCCCGAAGGCGCGGCGCAAGCGATTTGGCTTTACAACAAAGGGCTGATAGACGCGCTCTGCGGCGTCGTCCCCGCGGTAAAGCCGCAGGCGGCGTACTATGAGATGTACGGCTGGCAGGGAATGCGGGCGCTTGCAAAGACGATTGCATATGCCCAGGAAAAGGGCATGTTTGTCATAACGGACGGCAAGCGCAACGATATTGGCAGTACGATGGAGGCATACGCCGCGGCGCATCTCGGGCAGACGGAAATCGAGGGGAGCGCTGTAAGCGCGTTTGGCTCCGACGCCCTGACGGTCAACGGCTATCTCGGTTCGGACGGCATCACGCCGCTTCTCGACACCTGCGGCAAATTTGACACAGGCATGTTCGTGCTCGTCAAAACATCAAACCCAAGCTCTGGCGAATTGCAGAACCTTGTGCTGGAGGGCGGGGAAAGCATTTACCTCCACATGGGCAAAATGTGTGAAAAATGGGGACAAAGCCTGCCCGGGAAATACGGGTACAGCGGCGTGGGCGCCGTTGTAGGCGCCACCTACCCACAGCAGCTCAAGGAGCTTCGCGCGGAGCTTCCCCATACGTTCTTCCTTGTTCCGGGCTACGGCGCGCAGGGCGGCAAGGCAGACGACATTGCCGGAGCTTTCGATAAAAAGGGCTTAGGCGCGGTCGTCAACTCATCGCGGGGTATCATGTGCGCGTGGAAAAAAGAAAACTGCGCGCCTGAGGAATACGCGCAGGCTGCGCTGCGTGAAGCGGAAAAAATGAAAAAGCTGCTCACCGGTGTTACAGGTACAATTACATTATAATGCTTATAAATCCCCAAACGGTTATTTCCGTTTGGGGATTTTTGCCGCATAAAGCAATGAAACCCGGCGTATACATAAATTGGAGGATTCTCCGGAAAAATGTTGGGTGATAATAAAGTTAGGCGCATCTTACCACGTTTTTGAACATATTTTTTTGCTGAAATTTATTGGGATTGGAAATTTCTGTTACAATAGATTCATAACGAATACAGAAAGAAGGTGGACGGTATCAGCAAGCGTTTTAAGGAAAAGGTTATGGAATCCCTGACCTCGGTGCTTCCCATCACGCTGATTGTTTTGCTTTTGAGCGTTACCCTTACGCCAATGCCGACGGGAACGCTGCTGATGTTTCTCGTTGGGGCGGTACTGCTGATTTTAGGCATGGGCTTTTTCTCACTTGGCGCCGATATGGCCATGATGCCGATGGGCGAGGCGCTGAGCGCGTCCCTGACGAAAACACGGCGAATCTCGCTTGTGGTGCCGGTATTCTTTGTTCTGGGCGTTATGGTAACGGTAGCCGAGCCCGATTTGCAGGTGCTTGCAAACCAGGTGCCGGCTATCCCGAACCCCGTGCTGATTTGGACGGTCGCGGCAGGCGTGGGCCTGTTCCTCGTTATGGCTGTGCTGCGCACCCTGTTTAAAATCAGGCTTTCCGTATTGCTTTTGATTTTCTACCTGATTGTATTTTGCGTCGCGGCGTTTACCCCGCCGGATTTCCTGGCGGTCGCGTTCGATTCCGGCGGCGTTACAACCGGGCCGATTACGGTACCGTTTATCATGGCGCTTGGCATCGGCATGGCGTCCGTTCGCGCCGACCGTTCCTCACAGGAGGACAGCTTCGGCATGGTCGCGCTTGCAAGCATCGGGCCGGTGCTCGCGGTGCTGCTGCTCGGCATCGGCTATCATCCGGAATCCGCCGAGTATACACGCACGCAGGTGCCGGACGTCGCGACCAGCAAAGAGGTTGCGGCCGCTTTTTTAGACGGCTTCCCGCATTATATCAGCGAGGTGCTCTTTGCCGTCGTCCCAATTGCGGCGGTGTTCCTGCTGTTTCAAATTATTTCGCGCGCGTTCGGCCGCCGGCAGCTGATTAAGGTGGGCGTGGGCTTCGGCTATACGCTCATTGGGCTGATACTGTTTTTAACCGGCGTCAACGTCGGGTTCATGCCGGTAGGCCATCTGATAGGCGGTGCAGTCGCGGGCTCGTCCTATTCCTGGGCGCTGCTGATTATCGGGGCGGTGATGGGCTGGTTTATCGTCGCTGCCGAACCCGCCGTGCACGTGCTAACGCGCCAGGTAGAGGAGATAACGAGCGGCGCTATCAGCGGAAAAGCAATGCGGCGGAGCCTTTCCATCGGTGTTTCTGTTTCGATTGCGCTCTCCATGGCGCGCATCCTTTGGGGAATTTCCCTGTTTTGGTTTATCATTCCCGGGTATGCGCTCGCCCTGCTCCTCTCGTTTATCGTTCCGCGCATCTTCACGGGCATCGCGTTCGACTCAGGCGGTGTTGCGAGCGGCCCGATGACGGCAACCTTCCTGCTCCCGTTTGGAATGGGCGCGTGCGAGGCGCTTGGCGGCAATATTTTGACCGACGCGTTTGGAATTGTCGCGCTGGTCGCAATGACGCCGCTCGTCACAATCCAGCTGCTGGGGCTTTACTATAAGCTGAAAACGCGGGGTGAGCCGCAGGCCGCGGCCGGGCTGCTGCCGCAGACGGTATATGACGACATTATCGAATACGACAGGGAGGCGGTATAATGGAACAAAAGGAAAGAATCTCCGCGGTCAAGCTGCTTATTACGATAGTAGACAGGGGAAAGGGCAAAAAAGTTGCCTCTGTCTTTGGAAAATACGGCCTTCATTTTCATATGGTTTCCTTTGGAAAGGGTACCGCTTCGAGTGAAACGCTTGATTATCTCGGGCTTGGCGAAACGGATAAATCGCTCGTCATGAGCCTGTCGCCCGAAGAAAAGGTTCCGGACGTGCGCGCCGCCCTCGTAGAGGATATGAAGCTATACAGCCCGGGCAAGGGTATTTTATTTGGAATTCCCATATCGAGCATCAGCGGACGTATGGCGCGCCAGCTCTCGGCGCCGGATTATCAATCGGAAAAGGAAGTGGCTCAGATGGAAATGACGCAGTACAGCCTGGTGCTTGCCATGGTGAACCAGGGGCATGACGAGGAGGTAATGGATGCGGCGCGCGGCGCGGGCGCGGCAGGAGGCACGCTTTTACACTGCCGGCGGGTCGGCGGGGAAGAGGCGACGGAATTTTTTGGTATCTCCATCAGTCAGGAGCGCGCGCTTATCGCTATTTTGATTAAGAGCGAGATACGCGCGGACGTGATGCGCGCGATTTTAGACAAAGCGGGCCTTGGAACGCCGGCGCAGGGTATCGTGCTCTCCTTGCCGGTTGACAGCATAGACGGGCTGCATCTGAAATGATTTATACAAATTAGCAGGGGGCGTCCGGCATATGCCGGACGCCCCCTGCTTTGTACTGCATCTATCAAATTGCCATCGAAATACACTAAGGCGCAACAATTGTTTGTACTTCGTAGCGTGCGCTGATAAACGCCCAATTCTGCGCAAACGGGCGCATAATATTCCAGTAGCCGCCGCCAATCAGCCCGTATTCGTCCATTAAGCCGAATTTCGCCTGCATGCTGCGCACATCCTCAAACCAGACGACGTGCGAAAGGCCGTTTGTATCCCTGTATTCAAAAAACGGCGACTGGGCCGTCTGGTCAAACTGGATTTCCGCGCGGCTGCGCGCGGCGATTTCAACCGCGTAGTCGTTGCCGATTGTCGTCGCGCGGGTAACGCCCTGTATAAAAGGCAGAATCCAGTCGTATCCATAATTCGGCAAGCCCATCATAATTTTCTGCCGGGGGATTACCGTTACGGCGTAATCGACCACCTCGCGCACCTTGTTGAGCGGGGCGACCGCCATGGGAGGGCCGTAGGTATAGCCCCATTCATAGGTCATAAGCAGGACAAAATCAGAAATTTCCCCAATCGCCTTGTAATCGTGTGATTCGTAAAGCAGGCCCGGCTGGTCGCCGGATGTCTTTGGAGCCAAATCTGTATTGACAAAATAGCCGTTCGCATGCAGGCGGTTCGTCACATTTTGCAGGAAGCGGGTAAACGCCTCCCGGTCGTCGGGATTGATATATTCAAAATCGACGTCGAGTCCCAAATATCCTTTCTGCCGCATGACCTCGAGCACATTGCCGATTACGATATCCTGAAGCGCGGTATCCTGGAACAGCCTGCTTGCACGCTCGCTGCTGAAGGTTCCGCCCTCAGTGATAGAGGAAAGCAGCATGATGGGAGCTGTTTGATAGCGGTAGGCAAGGCTTATCATTTCCTGGTCGTCGGCGGGCGGAATCAGCTCACCGGTTAACGTAAAGCCGTAGCCAAAAATCGTAAGGCTCGTGAGAAACGGGAGCGTACGCTCCAGAAGCGCCCGTTGTATGTACGGATAAGCATACCCGTTGAGGCGCACCTGGCGAATTTTCGGTCCCTGGTAGCGTACGACTATCGTTTGCCCCGCGCTCAAGAAGGGCGCGCCGATTAACCCTGGGTTGTTTTGCAGCAGCACACGCTCAGTCGTACCGAAATAACCTGCGACCGCGCTTAGCGTATCGCCCGGGACCGATGTGTATACCACGTCCGGTATCAGGATGATAAGCGCCTGCCCAACCACAAGATTGTCTGGATCGACAATATGGTTGCTTTCTATGATTCTCTGTGCGGAAACCCCATATCGAGCCGCAATGCCCAGCACGGTGTCTCCGGGCTGTACCACATATATTTCCAAAAACCGCACCGTCCTTTATATGATTCTTTTCCTATTTTATGTAATGAACGGGCGTTTTGTGTTATTGTGTGAACAAAAAGGAACCGCCGCGGCGGTTCCTTTTTAAATCATATCCTATTGATGGCTGCTTACAGTTCTTCCTGGGAGGAGGGGGCCGAAGAAAACTCCCTTGAATAGAGCTCTGTCCCGTCGGCGTCCATGTATTTGACTACCAGAACAGGATTATCAACCTCCACAACGTTTTTGAGCGTTTCCGCAATCAGTTCAAAGGTGGGGGCCATCTGGTCGGCAATCCCATCCATTGCATCCGCCATACCGGACGTATTTACCCCTTCGGGATACGTATACGTATAAATCAGCTTGTTGCCCTCGCCGGTCATGGTAAAGGTGAGGCCGCTGTCCTTGTACAAGTCCGCCATAGTCTCCATTTGCTTTTGTACTTCTGGAGATTCCGCATACTCCTTCATGGTCGCAAACTTTGCGCCGGCTGGAGTGGCTTCGCCCGAAGCGGCAGAGCTGCTGCCGGCTTTGCTGGTAGCGGGCTCAGTCTGGCTTGAAACTGCACTGCTGGGAGTGGAAGAGGTGTCCTTCGGCGAATCCGCACAGGATACCATGCCCAGTGCAGCGGAAAGAGCCAGTGCCGCCACAATTATGCCCTTTGTAATCTTTTTCAATTTGTCATACCCCTTTTCTGTTATGATATGTGATATTCCACTACAATATTATATCTAACAGAAACCCAACGGTCAATGTTTGTTTTATTCACCAAGTGGAAGCAAATAAAGGGCGTACCTTGACATGTACCGTAAGGCGCATATCCGAAAAGGTAACGCCGCCAATGCGGCACGGCCTGTTCTCATCTCACCTTCCCAAAAGCCACAAAACAAAACCACCGCTTAACAGCGGTGGTTTTGTTTTGGTGGGAGAAGGTGGATTCGAACCACCGAAGTCACTGACAACAGATTTACAGTCTGCCCCCTTTGGCCACTCGGGAATTCTCCCATATAAAGCCTGAATTCAGGCGTTTTTAACAACCGATAGAGAAAATCGTGGAGCTAGCGGACGGACAAAAACGCAGCTTTCGCCTGCGCTTTTCAGCTCAGCCACCCAAAGGCTGCGCCTTTCAGTACCGGCCTCGCCGCTTTTCGCTAAAAATGCCGCCCAGCGGCATTTTCTGACGCTCAAACCCTCTTAGGCTTCAAGCCCGTCCTTATACGCTTTGTGCAGAAAATCGTGGAGCTGGTGGACGGACTTGAACCCCCGACCTGCTGATTACAAATCAGCTGCTCTACCAACTGAGCTACACCAGCATGTTTGCACTTGACGCTAAAATAATATACCACTTCACAGATATCTTGTCAACAGTTTTTTATAAAGTTTTTGACGAAAAAAATATGCAGGTCCTCTGTCTTCCAAATCTCTTGGTTAGAAAAGCGGAGAATTTAAATAATTCCGATTTTATTGTTTCCTGCTATTTCAGGGAATATTGAGATTTTATTTTATAACCTAAAATATTCCTGCCAAAAGCAAAAAAGAAACGGGCGCTTTTTAGGCGCCCGCTCCGCTTAGAAAGAATTGCTAATTAGCAACCACAGCCACAGCCATTGTTGTTGCAGCCGCAACCGCAGCCATCATCGTTGTTGCCACAGCAGCAAACGAGGATGATAATAAGAAGAATTACCCAAGTGCAGCTATTGCCGCCGCCGAATAAACCATTACACATAGCGTTGTTTTCCTCCTTTCAAGCGTTACATTATAGTATATTGCTGCTTGCGTTTTTTGGTTACAAAAAAACGGGCGGGTTTTTCTAATTCTTTTTCTGCGGCTTGTACATAAAAAAGCCGCAGCGGCTATCTGGCTTCATTTTCCTGGCAATTGAAAAAAAGGCTGGAATCTGGTATCATAACATCAACGACCCAAAATACAGGTAAAGAAAAGGGAGAGGAACCATGAAAAAACTTTGGTCAATCGTGCTTTGCCTTGCGCTAACCTGCATGCCGTTCGGTATCAGCGCGGCAGAGCCTTTGGATGACGTTGTCATAACCATCGCGCATACCAACGATATCCACGCGCGCAACAGCTACGACGAATATAACAGGACGATAGGCTTTCCAAAGATGAAAACGATACTAAACAATATCGGTGCGGACCTTGTTTTGGACGCGGGCGATTTGTTCCATGGGCAGGCATTCGCTACCGTTGAAAACGGCGAGAGCATTGCAAGGCTTGTAAACGCCGTCGGTTACGACGCGATGACGCCCGGCAACCACGATTGGAACTATGGGCAGGAGCAGCTTTTAAAGCTTGAGCAGATTGCCGGTATTCCTGTAATGGCTGGCAACGTGGTAAAAAACAGCAATGAAAAATTCTTCAATACGGACTATATGGTTAAGGACGTCGACGGTGTGAAGGTCGGTGTGTTCGGCGTAATCGACCCGATGGTTTACAGCTCTACCAACCCTGCGCTGATGCAGGGGATTAAATATACCGATATATACGAATATGCTAACAGGATAGTAGACGAACTGAAACCGCAGTGCGACGTGATTGTCTGCCTGTCGCATATGGTCGACCATGAGGCGTTTGCAAAACAGGTCCAGGACGTTGATTTGCTAATCTGCGGCCACCTGCATGTGGAGATGAGCGAGCAGGTCGGGGATACCCTGATTGTTGAAACAGGGGAATACATGCACAACATTGGCCAGGTGCAGCTTACCTATTCAAAAAGCGGCAAAAAACTCGTTTCTAAAGAGGCGGGATTGATTTCCTTTGAGGACGCGCAGCAAACGGCGGAGGATCCGGAAATTAAGGCGCTTGTCGATGAGATAAACGGCGGGCAGGCAGAAATATTGAACGAGGTGGTCGGCAGTACGCCCGTCAATCTCGACGGTGAGAAATACCACGTCCGCGCTTTTGAAACAAATCTCGGGCGTGTCGTGACAGACACCTACCTCTATGAAACGGGAGCGGACATCGCGTTTGAAAACGGCGGCGGCATCCGTTCTTCCATCGAGGCGGGAGACATCACCAAACGGGACGTCGTCAATGTCGCGCCGTTTGGCAACATCATTGTTACAAAGCAGGTAAGCGGACAGGATATCCTGGATATTCTCGAAAGCTCCATCGACCTGGGTATGCGCAACGCGCTTGCGTTTTCAGGGGAATCGAAGGACTGGCCTGAAAACGACGGCAGCTACCTCCAGGTGGGCGGCCTGTGCGCACAGTACGACACGGAAAAGCCGCTGGGGAGCAGGGTACAGGGCGTAACGGTAGGCGGGAAACCGCTTGACGTTGAAAAGCGGTATACCGTAGCCGGGAATAACTTTATTATGAACAGCACCGATTACCCGGCGCTTGCAAACGCGAAGGTACAGAGCGAATACACAACCTGCGACGACGCTCTTACGAAATTTATCGCGGCGGTCGGTGTGGAAGGCTCCATCGACAATGCCCGGCTTGTGGATATTACAGGCCGGCAGGAGCCGACTGAGCCCACTCAGCCGGAGACAGCGCCGCCGACACAGGCGCCTACAGAAGCGCCCACCCTGTCCCCGACGCAGGGCGCTTCCTCTTTGCCGTCGCCCTCCAGCCCAGAGCAGGGGAAGGGCGACGCACAGACGGGCGACAATACTCCCTGGATTATGGTAGCCGTGCTGCTTGTTTTGAGCCTTGCCGTTATTATTGTCCTCGTGATTAAACCGAAGAATAAAAAATAGAAAATATAGAATCCTTTTTTCAGCCGGAAAAGCCCGTGAAATCAGTATTTCTGCTGTGTGCAATCTAATTTTGCAAAGGGTAAAATGGTGCCCGAATGATATCCAGGCGAACAAACAGCGTTATGTACAGCAGCATAAAGTTGGTTTTTGTGTTTGTTCGCCCAGGCAGATTACTCGGCAAATCGGGATTTATAGGTGAATTTATGAAAACAAATTTAATTATTGTGGAAGGACTTCCGGGTAGTGGAAAGAGTACAACAGCGGCAATGATTGCTGAGGAACTACAGAAAAAGGGCAAAAAGGCCGTTTGTGCCGATGAAGGCGTACAGGAACATCCGGCAGATTACGCAGACTATGATTTTCCGGATTTTGGAACAGAGCGAAAGAAAATCCTTAATAAGTGGCGCTCCTTTGCAGAGGGCTTTGACAAAGATACGATATATATTTTCAACTGTATTTACATACAGAATCCGATGTGTGAAACGATGATGCGGTTTGGCATGGATGAAGAAGCTTCAAAGGGCTACATTGCAGAGATAACGGAAGTAATTAAACCGTTGAATCCGGTTATTGTTTACATAGATGGATTAGACGTCAAAGCTGCAATTGACAGTGTGCTTGATGAACGTGGAACTGATTGGCTGGATGCTGTAATTGATTATCACGTATCGCAAGGATATGGAAAAGAAAATAACCTGTCTGGTTATGATGGGTACATCAAGTGTCTGGAAGAAAGAAGAATCCGGGAACTTCGTATATTGCAAGGGCTTGATATTGACTACTATACAATAAGCCAGGATATGCGTGCTGAAGAGCTTGCAGGTTTATTTTTTTCCATCGGTTGGAATGAACCTTCGATGGAACAGATGCGGCTTGCCATAGAAAACAGTACAAAATCTTTTATAGTCCGACATAAAGGGGAAGCCGTTGCGGCCATTAACTGGCTTGGAGACTATGGTATGCACTGGTTTATGAAAGAGTTTATTGTGCATAAAGAATTTCAAGGGCAGATGATAGGGACGTTTCTGTACCGTTTTTCGGAAAACTTTATTAAAAGTACAATGCAGATGGGCTGGAAGGTGTGTATTGATTTAAAATCATCCAAAGGAAAAGAGAAGTTTTATCAAAAACTTGGATTCCAGACAATGACGGAGAAGGATACAGGCAGCGGTATGGAGAAAATGATTGAGCGGTAATTGGAAAAGAACGCGTTGTGGTGACCAACTTTACAAAACCTAGCTGTTACTGATTATGCCGCTCTGTTTTCTGGATTTGAGAAAACGTCTATTTTATACAGGCCTGCGGGACTTTTTATGAGAAGTCCCACCGCCTTATGCCGGGTTATTCTGGTATCGGGCAATAAAAAACAGACAAAACAAAACCCGTTCCGGAAGGAACGGGTTTTTCATTGAAGCACTGCTTATTCTTCCATCTGCTTGCCGAGGAACGCGGCCGCCGACTGCGTGAGCTTGATTTCCGCCTCGCTCGGGACGCTCTTGTTGTCGCCGCAGAGCATGATAACACTGCCGGTGACGTCGCCCGCGGCGATAATTGGGTACATAATTGCCGCGCCGCGCTCCATGCCCTCTACCGGCTGGATGTCGCCCATATCGCCCGCGTGTGCCGCAAAGCTGCGGCGCGTCTCCATGAATTCCTCGATAACTGGCGTGATGCGCCGCTCAAGGTATTCCCTTTTGGACACGCCCGCCGCCGCCACGATGTGGTCGCGGTCGCTGATAAGGGTAGGCAGGCCCGAAATTTTTGCGAGAACCTCCGCGTACTGAGCGGCAAAGTTCGATAATTCGCCGACGGGCGAATATTTTTTGAAAATGACCTCTCCGTCACTGTCTGTATAAATCTCAAGCGGGTCCCCTTCGCGGATACGCAGAGTACGCCTGATTTCCTTTGGGATGACGACGCGTCCCAGGTCGTCGATTCTTCTAACTATTCCTGTCGCTTTCATATTAAAGTAAACCTCCAAAATTATATGGATAATAATCACGGAACCATCCGTTGTAAACCTGATCGTCACGATACTTATTATATGTATCCTTGGAATTGGTATACAGAAATTTTGGTAAGGTTTTTTTTGACAATTAAAAGCGCCCCGACCGCCCGAGTCATCGGCTGAAATCGAAGAAAAACAAAGAGCGGGGAGATTATCCCCCCGCCCGTTTAATAACTGCGCCGCCTGCGTTCCTGGTAATTCGGCTTTGAACCCTGCTTCTGCTGCGGGCGCCTTCCCGCCGGCCTGCGGCCGTCTCCGTAGGCGCTTACCGTTACGCTTTTGCCGCATACGGTAAGGTCGCACAGCTCTCCCAGTACCTGGTCGAGCGACGATTTTGGCACGCCGACGACGCTGTATTCGTCGTATATATCAATTTTGCCAAGGTCCCTGCCGTTTAAACTGCAGCTTTCAGAAATTGCCGCGACAATATGCTTTGGCGCGATATGCTGCCTTTTTCCAATGCTGATTTTAATTTTTCCGTAGCCGCCGGACATATCCGGGGCGTTCGCCTGCGCTGGGCGTTTCCTCTGGACAGCCTTGATTTCCACCTCTTTTTTCGGGATTCCGAAATAGAGCTGGAGCGCCGCCGCCGCAATAAGCTGCTCGCTGTTGCCGCGTTTTACAAGCTCCTCGGTAAGCTCCATATAGTCAAACCGTCCCTGCGCGATGGTTTCCTCGATTTTATGCATTTGTGTTTTCATGCGCATTTCACGCATTGCCTGCGCGTTCGGGAAGTCGCGCCGCTCAATCCTCACCTTTAAAAGCCTTGCAAGCTGTAAAAGCGTCTGTACCTGGCGGCCGCCGCAGCACATGGTGATGGCGCTGCCCGTTTTTCCGGCGCGCCCCGTCCTGCCGATTCGGTGCACATAATATTCCGTGTTTTGCGGGATGTCGTAATTGATGACGAAATCGACGTCGTTTACATCGATGCCCCTTGCCGCGACGTCGGTTGCAATCAGCGCCGTAATCCGTCCGCTTTTAAACGCGTCCATGACCTGTGTGCGCTGCGACTGCTTCATATCTCCGTGGATTCCCTGTACGCTGAACCCGGACTGGCGCAGCTTAATTGCAATTTCATCCACCATTTTTTTGGTGTTTGCAAAAATAATCGTCCGCTTTGAATCATGGTACTGCAAAAGCGCCGCGAGCGCGTCCATTTTCTGCCCTGTTGGAATTTCGTAGAACGACTGCTCTATATTTTCGACCGTTGCCTGCTTGACGTTGACGGCTACCAGCTGCGGGTCCTGCTGGAAATCCTTCGTCAGCGCCATAATGGCGGGCGGCATGGTCGCGGAGAACAGGATGGTCTGCCGTTCTTCAGGCGCGTCCTGCAAAATCGTCTCGATGTCCTCCCTAAAGCCCATGCTCAGCATTTCATCTGCCTCGTCGAGCACAATCATTTTCAGGTCGTGCAGGCGCATCGTCCTGCGCCGCAGGTGGTCCATGATGCGCCCGGGCGTCCCAATGACGATGTTGGCGCGCCTGAGCTTTTGAATCTGCGCTTCCATCGGCGCGCCGCCGTATATTTCCGCAGTGCTCACGCCAATTTTATATTTCGCAAGCTTTTTGATTTCGATTCCGGCCTGCAGCGCAAGCTCCCTTGTGGGGCATACGATTAAAACCTGTACGCTGCGCGACTGGAGCATCGGGTCGATTATTTCAATCGCCGGGATGCCGAACGCAAGCGTTTTGCCCGTGCCCGTCTGGGAACGGCCGATAACGTCACGGCCTTCCCGGATTAATGGGATGGCATTGGCCTGTATTTCCGTCGCCGTTTCAAATCCTAGCTCGTCAATAGCCCGCTGGATTTCACGGGGCAGGTTTAGTTCCTTAAAAGATGTTTCGTTCATGTAGTTCCTCTTTTCATTATAGCTGCTGTCATTTATGATTCCCTGAAATAACAAAAAAAATAACGAGGCGATGATGCACCTCGTCAAACAGGGAAATGATCCTATTCAGCATACCATACTTTACCTCTTTTGTAAATGATAATCATTCCAATTCTACATATTGTTGGCACGCCGGTGAAAAATAACAGAAAGCATTGCGGCCTTCAAATGGGGAATTCTGTCAAAAATGCGTTTTTCAGATTGAAAGATTGGGCATTTTAGTGTATGATATATTTTATCTAGGAGCATGAGCTTGAGGTGATTCTCATTGGCGCGTAAAAAACGCATGCCGGACCATGCCGCTGCAAAACCAAAGGAAAGCATTCCGCCGCAAATCCCCGGGAAAACGCCGGAGCAGGCGGAAAAAAAGGGAACCTGCGGCTACAGTGAGCGGTATGGCGGCGGCTACAGCACTTCTTCCAATATAACGCCGGAAATCAGGGACGCTGCAAACCATATGGGCAGCGGCCTTTATAGCCTTGCCCAGCAGATGGGGCTCAAGCTTACGCAGAACGAGGGGTATTTTAATTTCGGCGCAGGCATACAGGTACACGGAAAGGACTATATTTTAAATATACCGACCGCGTTTGCTTACCGGACGGATTTCCACAGCAGGGAGCTCATCGCGTATTCCGCTGATTGTGAAGAGGATTACCGCCAGTCGCCCGTTATTATAGAGCTGGAGCGCGTAAAGCTGCCGGCCGTTTTAACGCCGGAAGAATTATCCCTGCGCCAAAAGGCGGGGGCCGAAATGACTGGCCGCGATTTTAAAGAGCTGAAGGTAAACGGGGCTGCCGCCGTCATGATTAGCGAGAACCGCGAGCATTTCCCTAAAATTTACCGGATTGCGGTTTTAAAAAAAAGCGGGAACGAGCTCTTTCATTTGATTATTACATTCCGCCCGGAAATTGAAAATACGGACGAAATCACTAAGCGGTTGTATTTCAGCTTTTACCTGCTGGATGAATGAAAATAGATAACGGAGCGTTTTCATGGAACTTGAAATTCTAAATTTTATACAGCAGCATCTGCGTAACCCGGTTTTTGACGTGCTTATGCCTTTTTTAAGCTTAATCGGCGAAGCGGGCATCGTTTGGATTACCATCTGCGCGGTACTGCTCTTCTTCAAAAAATACAGGCCGTACGCCGTGATGGCGCTGCTCGCCATGCTGCTTGTCTATCTGGCGGGGGAGGTGCTGCTCAAAAACATCATCGAACGGCCGCGCCCGTTCCTTGTCAACACGGGCGTTACGATGATTGTCGCAAAGCCCGACAGCTTTTCGTTCCCATCGGGCCATTCTTCTTCGTCGTTCGCGGCGGCGTGCATCCTATTGCGTTGCGGGAACAAATGGCTCGGGATTGGTGCGGTTGTGCTTGCGGCGTCTATCGCGTTTTCCAGGATGTACGTTTATGTGCATTATCCGTCTGACGTAATCGCGGGCGTGCTGTTCGGCATATTCAGCGCATGGCTTGTTTATTTTATATATAAAAAGTTCGTTTTAAAAGAAAAAAGGGGCGGTCTGAAATGAAAAAATACGCGTATCTCGGCAGCGGCACGGGGGAAAAGTTTTGTATCAAGGGAATCGACGTATATAAGTACAGGTGGCTCATGGAGGGCGACTGCGTGATTGTGACCGACCCCAAAACCAAAAAGCCGCGCAGCTTTTCCGTTTATAAAATACGTGTGGGGGACAGCGATATGCGGTTTATCGCGGGAGAATTAAGCGACGGCAGCACCGGCTTTTATGAATACGAGCCATAAAGCGCTTTTCTGTAACACACGCCGCAAGGCGTTCGATAGATAAGGATGGGAAATTTATGTTTGAACAAATCAAAGCGGAAAATTTACTCGACATTGGCAAAACCATTGCAAAGCCACTGTTTGAAAATGCGGCCTACCCGTGGGAAGCGCTCGACGGGCTGAAGGAGTTTATTATGGAGCTCGGCCCTGCGCTTTCAAAGGAAGAATACGAACAGAAAGGGAAAAACATCTGGGTTGCGAAAAGCGCGAGGGTTGCGCCGAGCGCAAGCCTTACGGGTCCGCTTATCATCTGCCCGGAAGCGGAAATCCGCCATTGCGCGTTTATCCGCGGGGTCGTAATCGTCGGCAGCGGCGCGGTCGTCGGCAATTCGACGGAGCTCAAGGGCTCCATCCTGTTCGACAAGGTACAGGCGCCGCACTATAATTATGTAGGGGATTCCATTTTGGGCTATAAGGCGCACATGGGTGCCGGCTCCATCACCTCAAACCTAAAGTCTGACAAATCGCAGGTCGTGATAAGCCTGCTCGGGGAAAAGCTTCCGACAGGCAGGAAAAAGCTCGGCGCTATCCTGGGAGACAACGTTGAGGTCGGGTGCAACAGCGTTTTGAATCCCGGAACAATCATAGGCCGCAGCAGTACCATTTACCCGCTTTCCATGGTGCGCGGCGTCGTAGCGAAAAACAGCATTTATAAAAACCAGGGCGAGATTGTAGACAAACGCTGAATTAAAGCGTTAATATATAATCCCGCGCCTTGCAGCCATCCCTTTGTCGTAGGGATGGCTGATTTTTTGTCGTGTTGCGCAGCCGCATAAAAAAATTGACATTTAGCGAATTAACATGGTAAAGTATAACAGCTTGAGAAAATATAACAATCATAAAGGAGAGTGGATTATGAAACAACAAAAAAGAAAAATGCAGGTGAGCCTGTCCATATTGCTTGCGGCCGTTATGCTGATTGGCATGTGCGCCGTTTTACCTGTAACCGCCGCCGGTGCGAAAACAAGCGGGGATTACGAGTATGAAAATATAAATGACGGTACGGTAAGGATTACAGGCTACACCGGAACAGACGATATCATAACCATCCCCTCTGAAATAGACGGTAAAAAAGTTTCACGCATTGGGATAGGAGCCTTTTGGGGCTGCACGAGCCTGACCAGTGTAAAAATCCCTGAAACTGTTACAGGCCTTGAAGTCAGTGCTTTTTCGGGTTGTACGAGCCTGGCCGGCATAGATATTCCCAATAGTGTTACTAGTATTGAAATGAATGCCTTTGGGAACTGCACGAGCCTGACCAGCATAAAAATTCCCGAAAGTGTTGTAAGCATTGGGTCTGAAGCCTTTCGGGATTGCAGGAAATTGACCGGCATAAAAATCCCGAAAAAGGTTACAAAAATTGCAAGCGCTGCCTTTGTGTCCTGCGTAAGCCTGACAGACGTAGAAATTCCGCAAGGGGTTACAAGCATCGGAGAAAGTGCTTTTTTAAATTGTAGTAATTTAACGGAAATCACCATTCCGAGCAGCGTTACCGAGTTAGGCGGACAGGCCTTCAGGAACTGCACGCGCCTGACCGGCGTAAAAATCCCCGAGGGTGTTACAAGCATAGAAGAATGTACTTTTATTTCCTGCAAGAGCCTGACAAACATTGAAATTCCGCAAGGGGTTACAAGCATTGGGGGTGTTGCTTTTGAAGATTGCGCGAGCCTGGCCGAAATAAAAATCCCCGATAGCGTTACAAGCATTGGAGTCGGTGCTTTTTTGGATTGTACGAGCCTGGCAGACATAGATATTCCCGAGGGTGTTACCAGCATTGAAAAGAATACCTTTAAGAATTGCACGAGCCTGACCAGCATAAAAATTCCCGAAAGTGTTGTAAGCATTGGGTCTGAAGCCTTTCAGGGCTGCAGGAAATTGACCGGCATAAAAATCCCCGAGGGTGTTACAAGCATAGAAGAATGTACTTTTATATCTTGCGTAAGCCTGACAGACGTAGAAATTCCGCAAGGGGTTACAAGCATCGGAGGGAGTGCTTTTTACGATTGCAGTAATTTAACGAAGGTCACAATCCCGCGCAGTGTCGAAACAATAGGATATCATGCGTTCGGGTATAAAAATATGATTCCAAATGATGGTTTCCAATATGGAAAAATAGATAACTTTACAATCTGCGGCTATAAAGGCACGCCGGCGCAAGCCTATGCGAATGACAACGGGTTTTTGTTTATAGCGGAAGTTGTTTTGGGCGATGCAGACCTTGACGGAGAAATAAAGGTGGCCGACGTCCTGCTCATGCAAAAGGTGATTGCCAAAATCATACAGCCTTCAGAAGAACAAATAGAAGCAGGCGATATCGACCATGACGGGACCATTACGGTAAAAGATGTTTTGTCGGTACAGAAATATCTTGCAAAGGTTATACCGAATCTTTAAATAAAAAAGGCGCCTTAAAACTCAATCCCGCGCCTTGCAGCCATCCCTTTGTCGTAGGGATGGCTGATTTTTTTAATTTCTGAGGCATAGTCGCAAAGCGCTGTAAAATCATCGCTTACGCTGTGGCCGGTCAAAATGATTTCCGTGTGCTTCGGCGCGTTTTTTAAAAAGGAAAACAGCTTTTCGCTTGAAAGCATGCCGCAGTCGATAAGGGAAAACGCCTCGTCGAGAACAACCATGTCGAACCGGTCAAGGCTTTCCTTTGAAACGGCCTTTTTAAATAAAAGGCGATATTCCTCTGTAAAGCGCTTAAGCTCTTCCGGCTTCATCTGGAAGGTAAACGGAACGCTTTCCGGGCAGGGCGTAAGCGTTATGTTTTTTATTTCTTTTAAGGCGGCGCGTTCCCCGCTTATTGAGCTCTTCAGGAATTGGACGAACAGCACGCGCAGGCCGGCGCCCGCCGCCCGGACGGCAAGCCCGACGGCCGCCGTCGTTTTTCCTTTTCCGTCGCCGTAATATAAATGAATCATGTTACCCGCTTCCTTTCCTATATATTATAAGTATAGCAAGGCCGCTTTTTTTGCGCAATGCCTGGAACTGCTTGAAAAACGGTTCAAAATCGCTTATTATGAAACAATAAAAGAAAGCGGAAGGAAGGTTTTTATATGCAGAGGGGAAAAACCAAAACAAACAGGCGCACACTGTTTGTCAGGACGGTTGCCATTGTGTGCGCCGCTTTGATTGTCGGCTCAATCGTATTATCGGTCGTTATGATGCTCCGCTGATTTGTCCATAAATTCCTGCGCGATTCTCTTCATATCGTCCGCGCTGTGGATTTGCGCGGCGTTTTGATTGATTGCTTCCTTGACCTCGTCAGGCAGGGAAAGAAAATAGCTGCCAAGGTCTGTGTCGTGCGCCGCCATCATGGACATTCCCAGCGGTGTGTTTGGATAGAGCATATCCGGCATATTATCACCCCGTAATTAGCTTTTCCGCGCATGTGCTGTTTATGACGGAAATAAGGAAAATTCGGAGTTTTTTCCGCAAACCTCTTGCGCAACGGCTGAAAACAGATATAATGAATATAATAGCCGCTTTATGCGGCAAAAACGAAAACAGCCATAATGGAGGAGAAACAACATGAACAAGGTAACAAAAGCGGCGGCAGTCGTGCTTGCGGCCGTCATGCTCGCGTTTGCGGCGGCGTCCTGTTCGGCAAATGTCCCGGCAAACACGGTTTTTAGCCAGAAGGACCTGCCCGGAAAGAAAATCGGCGTACAGATGGGCACAACCGGCGACATTTACGCATCCGACTATGAAAAAGAAGGTTCTACGGTCGAACGCTATACAAAGGGCCTCGACGCGGTCCAGGCGCTCAAACAGGGTAAAATCGATTGTGTTATTATTGACGAGGAGCCCGCAAAGGTTTTTGTGGAGAAAAACACGGAACTGAAAATCCTCGACGATTCCTTTGATAAAGAGGAATACGCGATTGCCCTGAAAAAGGACAATACAGAGCTTAAAGATAAAATCAACAAAGCGCTTTCTGAGCTCAAGGCCGACGGCACCATCCAGAAGATTATCGACAATTACATCGGCGACGACACAAAGGGCTCCTATAAGTACGCTTCTCCGGAAGGCACAAAGAGGGACAACGGAAAGCTCGTCATGGCTACAAACGCGCAGTTCCCGCCGTATGAGTACACCGAAGGCAGCGACATCGTTGGAATCGACGCCGACATGGCCCAGGCGGTTGCCGACAAGCTCGGCATGGAGCTCAAGATTGAAGACATGAAGTTTGACGCAATCATCACCGCTGTTACTACCGGCAAGGCCGATATCGGCGTAGCGGGTATGACTGTTACGGAAGACCGCCTGAAGAACGTCGCGTTTACCGATACATACGCGTCCGCAAGGCAGGTTATTATTGTCAGAAGCAAATAAAATTTAAAACATTCCGGTGAGGCTGTCTTAAAACGGCAGCCTCACCGTTTGTTGGGACGGTGGTTCTATGCAGGGCTTTTGGGACAGCTTTAGCCAGAATTTTATACAGGACGACCGGTGGACATGGCTTTTAAAGGGTCTCGGCGTAACGCTTGAGATTACGCTGTTTGCCGTTATCCTCGGTATTGTACTGGGCTTCCTTATTGCGATTGTGCGGTCTACGACCGACAAGACCGTAAAGGGCAAAAGCAAAAAGGAGCGTACATTTTCCGACCGCGTGCTGCTTTTCTTCAACTGGCTGTGCAACGTTTACCTGACGGTCATTCGCGGCACGCCTGTCGTCGTTCAGCTGATGATTATTTATTACGTGATATTTCAGGCGTTCGATGTGGACAAGGTTATCGTCGCGGTGATTGCGTTCGGCATCAATTCCGGCGCGTACGTCGCTGAAATTGTCCGCTCCGGCATTATGTCGGTTGACAAGGGGCAGTTTGAGGCGGGCAGGAGCTTAGGCTTCAATTATGTGCAGACCATGCGCTATATTATCCTGCCGCAGGCGTTTAAGAACGTACTGCCCGCGCTTGCGAACGAATTTATCGTATTATTAAAGGAAACCTCTGTTTCCGGCTATATCGCGATTGCGGATTTGACCTATATGGGCGACAGGATTAGGAGCGTCACCTACGAGGCGTTCATGCCGCTGATTGCCGTCGCGGTAATCTACCTTGTCGTCGTCATGATTCTGACTAAGCTTGTCGGCAGGCTTGAAAGGAGGCTTCGCAGCAGTGACCACTGATACAAACGCGCTTGTACGCGTGGAGCATCTCGGCAAGAGCTTTGGCGCGCTCCATGCGCTCTCCGATATCAACCTGGAAATCCAGAAGGGCGAGGTCGTCGTCATTATCGGTCCGTCAGGCTCCGGTAAATCGACGCTGCTGCGTTCTTTGAACCTGCTCGAGCATCCCACGGAAGGGAAGATTTTTTTTGAGGGCGTTGATATTACCGACCCTTCTGTCGATATCAACAAGCACCGCCAGAAGATGGGTATGGTGTTCCAGCATTTCAATCTCTTTCCGAATATGTCGATTCTAAAGAATATGGCGATTGCGCCCATGAAGCTGCTAAAGCTCAGCAGGGAGCAGGCGGAAAAGGAAGCGATGGAGCTTCTGACGCGCGTCGGCCTATCCGACAGGGCGGGCGCCTACCCGTCCCAGCTTTCCGGCGGGCAGAAGCAGCGCATCGCTATTGTGCGCGCGCTGTGCATGCATCCCGATGTGATGCTGTTCGACGAGCCGACCTCCGCGCTCGACCCGGAGATGGTCGGCGAAGTGCTCGAGGTTATGCAGGGCCTTGCAAAGGACGGCATGACGATGGCCGTCGTTACGCATGAAATGGGCTTTGCGAGGGAAGCGGCTTCCCGCGTGATTTTTATGGATGAGGGCAAAATCATCGAGGAAAACACGCCGGACGAAATTTTTACCCACCCGAAGAGCGAACGGCTCAAGAGCTTTCTTTCAAAGGTTTTATAAGAGCTGCAGGCGGGGGATTTGGACGTACGGTCCAAATCCCCCGCCTTATTTATCCGTTTCCATAGTAAAAACAGGCTTTTTTATTTAAAAAGAAGGACAATGCCCCCGTTTAGCTTGCATTTTTGCAAATTTTGTCCGGAGCCGCCCGTTATCTTCCCTTCCTGTATAAGCTTTGTATATTCTTTGTTTGACAGACGCAGTTTCTCACGCACGATAGCAGAAACCTTTACCGGCAGCGGGTACTCACAATTGATTGTAAGCTCTATAATTTCACCAAAGGAAAAAGCTTCGCCTTCTATTATATATTGTGGCAGTTTGATTTCAGCCCCGGCATTTTGCAGTAGGCCCGCGTCTGCAGCATACCGCGCGGCAAGCTCCCCGCTGTTGCGGTGGAACCCGTCCAGCAGGCTTGGAGGAAGGGATTGCGGGGAGACGCGGGAATAAATTTCCGCGTTCCAGGTACTGCTGCAATTCCTGCATTTATATATCAGCCAAACGTCCAGCCGCCTGTGCTGGGCGTTCACACGGAATTGCCGGGAACAGGCGAACTCCATTTTTTTTCCGCATTTTTTGCAATGCCTCAGTACAACCGGCGCGGCTTGGGGCCGGACGTTCCAAATAAATTTCTTCATCCTGATAATTCCTTATTTAAGCGGAAAAATGGAGCCATCGCTAGAATGATTGAAATCCTTTCGTAACAGGCCTTCCGCCTTCATTATTATGGCTAAATTGTAGCATTGGAATTCCCTGTACCCAACCTAATTGTTGTATCTTAAAAAAAGGCGGGAAAAGGGCCGGTACAGCTTATAACCGTACCGGCCTGCAAATTTAACTTTTATGTTCTTTTTTCATCTGCCCAATGATTCTTTGAATACTTTTTAAGGATAAGTAGTAATTTTCAGCCAGCGTTTCCATTCGTTCCCCGGAAAGGTAATCCGTATAAATACGCGCGTTCCTTTCCTGCAGTTCCCGACGGGTCGTGGTTTTTTCTCCCCAATCCCTTTTATTTGCGGGAATCCTTGGAATATAGATGAATTCACCGTCCACGTATTCCTGAATCTTTGTGAGCAATTCCTGCGGCAGAACATGTGCTGCTTTTATATAGCTCATTTTGCGCTCCCAATCCTGATTTCTTTATAAAGGGACAGCAAAGGCTATCTGCACACGTGTTTTTTTAATCGCTGCGACAGCCCTGCTTACGCAGCCATAACGATGGGATTCATCATAAATACGGGTCCTCCTTACAAATGCTTTTCTGAATGAATAAATTTTAGCATGGCGTAATAAAATGAAAAACCTCAACCTTCTTTCGTAAAAGAAAAGAAGAAACGCCTGCAATAGGATTATAGACAAATTGTCCCGGCATAGCAAGTGCAGAAAATAAATCAAATAAAGTGTAACCTTTCGCGGGCGGCGGCGGTATATATAATGGGAAGGGAAATTTGGATGGGTGGTCCGGCCGGCGGCCTCCTTCACAATGCCGGCCGGACGAGCACTGGTTCGAGGCCGCTTTTATGGCCTGAATTTTCTCTAATTTAAAAAATGTCGGATAATTTGACGAAATTATGTGATTTTGGAATAAAATGCCAAGTTTAAACAGCAAATTTACATCGCTGTTCCACAAAGATAAGAATAATAGCTGTTTTTTGTTGACAAAAAGGGTTTGTGCGGTTATTATATAAGTACAAAGTAAATATTTAGCAAATCATTCGAAAGGATGAGACGCAAAGCTCTGAGTCTAAGGATAAAAACTTTTATCTATGATCGTCAAGTTGCAATTTTAACCGAAGGTAGAATTGCAACTTTTTTTATTTACTGGAAGGATGGTTGGTTGTGAAAAAAAGGCGTTTTGCTTTTGTGCTTGCCCTTATCATGGCAGCCACATCATCTGTAACGGCGTTTGCCGTACAAGAGGAGGTTCCGACAGAACCTTCGGCGCAGACAGCTGAATCCTTCAGCGAACCTGCTTCCGCTGCCGAATCGACGATTACCTACCGTATCAGTGATGAAATGTATCAAAAGGGCGTTCGGTTTTATAATACCGACGCGCAGGAGAGAACAGATACCATTACAACCGGGCAGCCGTTTCAGGTAAAGAGTTTTACCGCGATGAAGTATAACGGCGATAAGCTTGGCGGCGTCAGCTGGAAGACGCTGAACGAGATTCAAGGCTATAAAATGAAAAACGGAGTACGCTCCGACATTACCTTGGTTCAGAATCAGGCAATTTCCACATTGGACCAAGACAACATTGACAAATCCTTAATTTATGATATATATTTTTCCCAGGGTACTAACCTTTATTTCGAAGCGTCGGCAGGGATTTTTCCCGGTGAAGACGCGGAAATGACGGAGATTGCGACGGTGATTCCCAAAAGAATGTCAGTCAGGCTTCAGGATGGCACCATCCTGAAAAACGGCGACAAATTCGAGATGCCTGCCGGCGGTACTATCCGCTTTCAGATGTGTACGAATAATTGGGACACCGATACCTATACGGACGACGGCCAGGGGCTTGCGGGTACAAAGGTTTACTCCTTTACGCACGTCAAAGGTAAAGACAATACCCTGCGCGTCGATACCAATACTTACTTTATGGCATACCGTTTCCACTTTGCAAAGGGCGACTACAATAAGCAGACCGGCATCTCAGGGGTGCTGTCCACGCCGCTCGAGAGCCTGTCGGTGAACCTGCCGCTCGGCTCCACAGTAACGGTAAATGCCTATCAGAACATCTCAAACAAGGTTTCGTCAGCCGATGTCTTTATCGCGACAGGTGAGGATAAGACGCTTTCGTACACCGACTTCACATGGGATTTCTGATTTTAATTTCGTCCATTCATTTCTTTGTTTTTTTAAAGTCTGATTAGTCAAAAAGGGAGGCGTTATGCCTCCCTTTTTGACATCCTCAGCTAAATAGGTACGAGTGCCTGCCGTTACCCATATTTCAGCAGGCTATCTTTAAAATGTAAAATTTGTACAAAAACAGAAAGAAAATTGCTTGTAAGTTCTATAAACATAAATTCGAACATTTTGTTGCCGCAGCTATATCTATATGATATAATAACCAATGCGTGACTGCAACAGATATGCGATGAAGCGGGAGGTTGCGGCCCTTGGGGCCGGTTTTTCCGTGGAGTATGTCCGATTTTAAACCGGGCGACAAAGATAACTTTTAGAACACCATGACGGCGCGTAGGGTTGCTGTGCCTTGTGATGTTCTGGCGCTTTTCGGCTACCCGGGCTGACTGCAGGTCAACTCGGTTTTTAAAATGCTCATGAAGGAACACCCGGCAGGGTGTTACGGATTTCGAAAAGCGGCGCCCGCCAACTAATATTTTAAGGAGGCGATTCATGTGGCAGTCAAGGAAAAGATAAGGATAAGGTTAAAGGCTTACGACCACCAGCTGCTCGACCAGTCCGCTGAAAGGATTGTTCAGACAGCAAAGCGCACAGGCGCGAGGGTGTCGGGGCCGGTGCCGCTTCCCACAGAGAAGCAGATCATCACAATCCTGCGCGCTGTTCATAAGTATAAAGACAGCCGTGAGCAGTTTGAGATGAGAACACACAAAAGGCTTATCGATATCTTAAGGCCGTCAAACAAGACAGTCGAGGCTCTTATGAGCCTGGAGCTCCCTGCCGGTGTTGAAATAGAGATTAAGCTTTAATCTCAGTTCCAACCAACCGAAGCAGACGGGGTCATGTTGGGGCAAGCCCAACCAATAACCTTACAGGAGGCATTATAAATGCAGAAAGCACTGATCGGTAAGAAGGTCGGCATGACGCAGATCTTCGACGAAAAGGGCAACGTCGTTCCCGTTACGGTCGTAGAGGCAGGGCCTTGTGTCGTCTCTCAGAAAAAGACCGTAGAAAACGACGGCTACGCGGCTGTTCAGCTTGGTTTTGGCGATTTAAAGCCGCACAAGGTGAACAAACCCATGAAGGGCCACTTCGACAAGGCGAACGTCGCGCCGAAGAGGACGCTTCGCGAATTCCGTTTTGACGATACCGATTCTTACAATGTAGGCGATATCGTAAAGGCGGACGTTTTTGCTGCCGGCGACAAGATTGACGTCACGGGCACAAGCAAAGGTAAGGGCTACGCCGGCGTTATCAAGCGCTGGAACTTCCAGAGGCTCAAGGAGTCCCATGGTTCCGGCCCTGTAGCACGCCACGGCGGTTCCATCGGTTCCTGTTCTTCCCCGTCAAGGGTTTGGAAGGGCAAGAAGATGGCCGGCCATCTCGGCGCCGAAAGAGTGACCGTTCAGAACCTGATGGTCGTGAAGGTTGACGTTGAAAACAACCTGATTGCGGTCAAGGGTGCTGTCCCGGGTCCCAACGGCGGTACCGTAGTCATTCGCGAAACCGTTAAGGCTTAAGGGAAGGAGGAGTTCACATGCCTAATGTAGCAGTATTGGATATGGCGGGAAAGAACGTTGGAAGCATCGACCTTTCCGAGTCTATCTTTGGAATTGAGCCCAATGCCGCGGTTATGCACCACATGGTAGTCAACTACCTTGCGAACCAGCGCCAGGGCACACAGTCGGCTCTGACCCGTGCAGAGGTTTCCGGCGGCGGCAAAAAGCCGTGGAGACAGAAGGGTACAGGCCATGCAAGACAGGGCTCGACACGTTCTCCCCAGTGGAGGCACGGCGGAATTGTTTTCGCACCGAAGCCCCGCAGCTACCGTTTTACAGTCAACAAGAAGGTCAGAAGGCTGGCCATGAAGTCCGCTTTTTCAACAAAGGCGGCGTCGAGCGATATCATCGTGCTCGATTCCCTTGCAATAGACAGCTACAAGACGAAGGTCATCGCAGAAATGCTCAAGGCTGTCGGTTCGGAGAAGAAGGCGCTTATCGTTCTCCCCGAGGTTGACAAGAAGGTCATCAAATCCGCAGGCAACATCCCGGGCGTTACGACGGCTCAGGTAAACACGCTGAATGTTTACGAAATGCTGAATGCCGACAAGCTCATTATCGTCAAGGATGCGGTTGCGAAAATCGAGGAGGTGTACGCATAATGACAGCACAGGATATTATCATCCGCCCGGTCATCACAGAAAAGAGCATGCTGGGCACGGCTGAAAAGAAGTACACTTTTGAGGTCGCCAAAACGGCGAACAAAATAGAGATTGCGAAGGCTGTCGAAGAGCTCTTCAAGGTTAAGGTCGCAAAGGTCAACACCGTACAGGTCCGCGGGCAGCTTCGCCGCCAGGGCCGTACGCAGGGCTATACCCCTTCCTGGAAGAAAGCTTACGTTACCTTAACGCAGGACAGCAAGAATATCGAATTTTTTGAAGGCATGATGTAAGCCTGCCGGAAAAAACGTTACGACAGGCAGAATGTATGGGATACGCCAAATCCCGCAAAGCCATCATGAGGAGAGTGAAACCAAATGGCCATTAAAGTATACAAGCCGACTACAAACGCAAGGCGTAACATGTCGGTTACAGATTATTCCGGTCTTTCAAAGGTGGAGCCTGAAAAGAGCCTGCTCGCCCCGATTAAAAAGAACGCGGGCCGCAACAGCTACGGAAGGATTACCGTCCGCCACAGAGGCGGCGGAAACCGCAGAAAGTACCGCATTATCGACTTCAAGCGTCAGAAGTTTGACGTTACGGGTACGGTGCTCACGCTTGAGTACGACCCGAACCGCAGCGCGTTCATCGCGCTCGTACAGTACGAGGACGGCGAAAAGACTTATATTATCGCCCCCAACGGCCTGAAGGTCGGCGACAAGATTGTCGCGGGCGAAAGCGCTGATATCAAGCCCGGCAACGCACTGCCGCTCCAGAATATCCCGACCGGTACGTTCATCCACAACGTCGAGCTTTACCCCGGCAGGGGCGCGCAGCTTGCGCGCGCGGCTGGAAACATGGCGCAGCTCATGGCGAAGGAAAACGGCCTAGCGCTGCTAAGGCTTCCTTCCGGCGAGCTGAGGAACGTCCCGATTAACTGCATGGCGACCATCGGACAGGTCAGCAACACAGACCATGAAAACGTGAAGGTCGGCAAGGCCGGCCGTAAGCGCAATATGGGCTGGAGGCCGACGGTCAGAGGTTCCGTCATGAACCCGAACGACCACCCGCACGGCGGCGGCGAGGGCAAAAGCCCGGTCGGACGTCCCGGCCCTGTAACCCCGTGGGGCAAACCCGCGCTCGGCTACAAGACCAGGAAGAAGCACAACCGTTCCGACAAGTATATCGTAAGACGCCGCAACGGCAAGTAAGGCATACAGAAAGGAGCTTTGAACTATGGGCAGAAGCGTTAAAAAGGGTCCTTATGTACAGCCTGTGCTGCTGAAGAGGATTCAACAGATGAACGAGACGGGCGAAAAGAAGATCTTAAAGACTTGGTCCAGGTCTTCCACTATTTTCCCGGATTTCGTAGGTCATACGTTTGCGGTGCACGACGGCCGCAAGCATGTTCCGGTATATGTCACAGAAGATATGGTCGGCCACAAGCTCGGCGAGTTTGCGCCTACCAGAACCTACAGGGGCCATGCCGGTTCCAAGACAACCAAGAAATAAGCGGAAGGAGAGTATAGGTAATGGAAGCAAGGGCTAAATCAAATTACGTCCGTATTTCACCGCGCAAGGTCTCCATTGTGCTTGACCTCATCAGGAACAAGCCGTGCGACCTCGCCATGGCTATCCTCAAGCATACTCCCAAGGCCGCTTGCGAGCCGCTGCAGAAGCTGCTCAAGTCAGCAATGGCAAATGCTGAGACTAACCATAATATGGATGTTTCTAAACTTTACGTGGCGGAATGCTCCGTAAGCCAGGGTCCTACCCTCAAGCGTATTCGTCCCAGAGCACAGGGCCGCGCATTCAGAATCGATAAGAAAACGTCCCACATCACCCTTGTGCTCAAGGAAACAGAATAACAGGAGGAGGTACAGTAAATGGGCCAGAAAGTTAATCCGCACGGTTTACGTGTTGGTGTCATCAAAGACTGGGATTCCCGTTGGTTTGCAAAGAGCAAGGACTTCGGCGACACGCTCGTTGAGGACTACAACCTGCGCAAAAAGCTGAAGAAGCAGCTCTACGCTGCGGGCGTTCCCAAGATTGAAATCGAACGCGACGCCTCCAAGGTGAGGATTCACATTCACTGCGCCAAGCCCGGTATGGTTATCGGCAAGGGCGGCAGCGAAATCGAGAAGCTCCGCGTTCAGTGCGAGGCAATGCTCAAAAAGCCGGTTGCGATCAACATCGTCGAGGTGAAATCCCCCGATTTGAACGCGCAGCTCGTTGCTGAGAGTATCGCCCAGCAGTTAGAAAAGAGAATTTCTTTCCGCCGCGCGATGAAGCAGGCGATCGGCCGTGCCATGAAATTCGGCGCAAAGGGTATCAAGACCCAGTGCTCCGGACGTCTCGGCGGCGCAGAAATCGCACGTTCGGAAATGTATCATGAAGGAACAATTCCCCTGCAGACCTTGAGAGCCGACATCGACTACGGCTTTGCAGAGGCGGCCACCACCTACGGCAGAATCGGCGTGAAGGTTTGGCTGTACAAAGGCGAGGTTCTTCAGGACAACCGGAAACCCCGTAGGGAAGGAGGCAGTAAATAATGCTGTTGCCTAAGCGTGTAAAATACAGAAGGGTCCACAGAGGACGCATGAAGGGCAAGGCTATGAGAGGCAATAAGGTCACGTACGGTGAGTTTGGCCTCCAGGCGCTCGAGCCCTCCTGGATTACATCGAACCAAATCGAATCTGCCCGTGTCGCTATGACGCGTTACTGCAAGAGGTTCGGTAAGGTTTGGATTAAAATTTTCCCGGATAAGCCCGTAACCGAGAAGCCGGCTGAAACCCGAATGGGTTCCGGTAAAGGCTCTCCCGAGTACTGGGTCGCTGTCGTAAAGCCCGGCAGAGTTATGTTCGAGCTTGGCGGCGTTCCGGAAGAGACCGCAAGAGAAGCGCTGCGACTGGCGGCGAATAAGCTGCCAATCAAATGCAAGTTTGTCAAAAAAGAGGAAACGGGGGTTGAGCAGTGATGAAGGCTTCCGAGCTTAGAGAATTAACGGTCGAAGAGCTTCAGGCGAAGCTGAAGGACCTCAAAGAAGAATTATTTCAACTGCGTTTTCAGCTTGCCGTTAACCAGCTCGATAACCCGATGCGCATCAGTGCTGTGAAAAAGGATATTGCAAGAATTAACACGATACTTCGTCAGCGTGAGCTGGAAAACAGCGCGAAGGCATAAGGGAGGAGTGAGACCGTGAGCGACAGAAATATGAGAAAGACCGACGTCGGCAAGGTTGTCAGCGATAAAATGGACAAAACCGTCGTGGTTGCAATCGAAAACCGCGTAAAGCATAAGCTTTACAACAAGATTATCAAACGTACCATCAAGCTCAAGGTGCACGACGAGAATAACGAGTGCAAAGTCGGCGACAGAGTACGCATTATGGAGACCCGTCCTCTTTCCAAGGATAAGAGATGGAGACTCGTCGAGATTATTGAAAGAGCTAAATAAGTTATTTAGCGGCTTTGAGAAAAGGAGGAACGCACTGTGATACAGCAGCAGACCTACCTCAAGGTTGCCGATAACACCGGCGCAAAGGAGTTAATGTGCATTCGTGTTCTCGGCGGTACCAGAAGGAGGTACGCCAACATTGGCGACGTTGTGGTTGCTTCGGTCAAAAAAGCAGCACCCGGCGGCGTTGTTAAGAAAGGCGACGTAGTAAAAGCAGTTATCGTACGCTCCGCAAAGGGCGTGCGCAGAGACGACGGCACGTATATCCGCTTCGATGAGAACGCGGCCGTCATTATCAGAGAAGACAAGAACCCGAAGGGCACGCGTATCTTCGGACCGGTGGCCAGGGAGCTTCGTGACAAGGACTACATGAAGATTCTTTCCCTTGCCCCCGAAGTACTTTAATCGGAGGTGCTCACTAAATGGATAAAAAGGTTCATGTAAAAACGGGTGACACCGTCATCGTAATCAGCGGCAAAAGCAAAGGCAAAAAAGGTAAGGTTATGGCCGTCAGCCCCAAAGAGGGCAAGGTCATCGTAGAGCGTGTGAATATGGTAAAGAAGCACGTAAAGCCCCGCAAAATGGGCGAGCCCGGCGGTATCATCAAGGCCGAGGGCGCTATGTATGCCTCCAAAGTCCAGATCGTTTGTCCCCGCTGCGGCAAGCCGACCCGTGTAGGCCATAAGCTTTATGAAGATGGCACAAAAGGACGCATTTGCAGAAAATGCGGCGAGTCGCTTTAAGGAGGATAAGAAATGGCTAGGCTTAAGGAATATTACAAGAACGACGTCGCTAAAGCGTTGATGAAGAAATTCTCTTACAAGAGCGTCATGCAGATTCCGCAGCTCGAGAAGATTGTCATCAATGTCGGCGCCGGCGAGGCGAGAGACAACTCCAAGGTAATCGACGCAATCCTCACGGATTTAAGCGCAATTACCGGACAGAAGCCGATGGTCTGCAAGGCCAGGAAGTCCGTCGCGAACTTTAAGCTGCGCGAGGGCATGAATATCGGCGCAAAGGTCACGCTCAGGGGCGAAAGGATGTATGAGTTCTTAGACAGGCTCTTCAACGTCGCGCTTCCGAGAGTCCGTGACTTCAGAGGAATCAACCCCAACTCTTTCGACGGCAGGGGCAACTACAATATGGGCCTGAAAGAGCAGCTTATTTTCCCTGAAATTGATTACGACAAGATTGATAAAGTCCGCGGTATGGACATTTGCTTTGTAACCACGGCGAACACCGACGAAGAAGCACGCGAGCTCTTGACGCTCATGGGCGCTCCGTTTGCGAAATAAGGAGGGAATATTGTGGCTAAAACTTCAATGAAGATTAAACAAAAGAGAACCCCGAAGTATTCCTCAAGGGAATACAGCAGATGCAAAATCTGCGGCAGGCCACACGCCTATCTTCGTAAGTTCGGAATTTGCCGTATATGCTTCAGGGAGCTTGCTTACAAAGGCGAGATCCCCGGCGTAAAAAAAGCAAGCTGGTAAGCAAAGGAGGTTAACGGTATGCAGATTACTGATTCAATAGCAGATTTGCTTACAAGGATTCGCAACGCGAGTTCGGCAAAGCACGACACTGTTGAAATCCCCGCTTCCAACATGAAAAAGGCCATTTGCCAGATTCTTGCGGACGAGGGTTATATCAAAGGTTTTACAGTTATCGAGGACGGCAAGCAGGGCGTCATCAAGGTCACGCTGAAGTACGGCGAGGGCAAAACCTCCGTCATCACGGGCCTGCGCAGGGTTTCAAAGCCCGGCCTGCGTATTTACAGCAATGTCGAGGATATGCCTAAGGTCATGAAGGGCCTCGGCATCGCGGTCATTTCAACATCCAAGGGCGTCATGACGGACCGTCAGGCGCGTAAGGAGAATGTAGGCGGCGAAGTCCTTGCATTTATTTGGTAAGGAGGTGCGAACATGTCTCGAATTGGAAGAAAACCCATAAATATTCCCGCCGGCGTTGACGTAAAACTCGCGGACGGCGTTGTAACCGTAAAGGGCCCGAAGGGTACGCTTACCCAGAAGATTCACCCGAACATGACGGTTACCATCGAGGGCGGCGTTGTAGAAGTAACGCGCCCGAATGACGAAAAGCTGAACAAATCGCTCCACGGCCTTACGCGTTCCCTCATCGCCAATATGGTAGAAGGCGTAACAAACGGCTATGCAAAGGAGCTCGACGTAAATGGCGTCGGCTACCGTGTGCAGAAACAGGGCAAGCAGCTCGTTATGAACCTAGGCTACTCCCATCAGGTAATTATGGAGGATACCTCCGACGTTACCATTGAGGTGCCGAACCCGAACAAAATTATTATCCGCGGCTGTGACAAGCAGAAGGTTGGCCAGTTTGCCGCTGAGGTCAGGGAAAAGCGTCCGCCGGAGCCTTATAAGGGCAAGGGCATCAAGTACGTGGACGAAGTTATCCGCCGCAAGGAAGGCAAAGCCGGCAAGGGCGGTAAGAAATAATTAAAGGAGTGAATGACAAATGGTGAACAAAGCCGATACAAACGCAGCACGTTTACACCGCCACCGCAGAGTGCGCGGCAAGGTCAGCGGCACAGCACAGCGGCCTCGCCTGAATGTTTTCCGCTCCACCAATCATATCTACGCTCAGTTGATAGATGACGTACAGGGTGTAACCCTTGCGGCAGCTTCAACGCTGGACAAAGAGATTGCTGGTTATGGCGGAAACAAAGAGGCAGCCAAGAAGGTTGGCCTTCTGATTGCAAAGAAAGCAGCAGATAAAGGAATTACCGAGGTCGTATTTGACCGCGGCGGTTATATCTATCACGGCCGTGTCAAGGAATTGGCCGAAGGCGCCCGCGAGGGCGGCCTCAAGTTCTAAGAAGGGGAGGAATAACTTTGGCTATTATTGACGGTTCCACATTGGATTTGAAAGAGCGCGTGGTTGCCATCAACCGCGTTTCTAAAACTGTTAAGGGCGGCCGTATCTTCAAGTTTGCAGCGCTCGTAGTCGTCGGCGACGGCGAAGGCACGGTAGGCTTCGGCATCGGCAAAGCGGGCGAAGTTCCCGACGCAATCCGCAAGGGCATTGAGGACGCCAAGAAAAACCTGATGAAGGTTTCCCTCAGGGGCACCACAATCCCGCACGAGATTATCGGTGAATTCGGCGCCGGCAAGGTTCTCTTAAAGCCTGCCGCTCCCGGTACCGGCGTTATCGCCGGCGGCCCTGTCCGTGCAGTCGTTGAAGCCGCTGGCATCAAGGACATCAGGACAAAGGCCCTGCGTTCCAACAATCCATGCAACGTAGTCCGCGCGACCCTTCAGGGCCTCGGCGCGCTGCGCTCGGCCGACCAGGTTGCCGCTATCCGCGGTAAGTCGGTCAAAGAAATACTTTAATAGGGAGGAAGCAAAATGGCACAGGTGAAAATCACATTGAAAAAGAGCCTCATCGGTTCTAAAAAAGACCAGATTGCAACCGCCCAGTCCTTAGGCCTTCGGAAAATCGGCGATGTGACCACACAGCCCGATAATCCCCAGACCCAGGGCAAGGTAGCAAAAATAATCCACCTCATCGAGGTAAGTCAAGCGTAAGCAAGGAGGTGCGAAGAAATGAAGTTGCACGAACTTTCACCGGTCGAAGGCTCCAAAAAGGACGCCAAGAGGATCGGCAGAGGCCATGGTTCAGGACAGGGAAAGACCGCAGGCAAAGGCCATAAGGGCCAGAAGGCAAGGTCCGGCAAAGGCGTACGCGCCGGTTTTGAAGGCGGACAGATGCCCCTGCAGAGGCGCGTCCCGAAAAGGGGATTCAACAATATTTTCGCAAAGGAAATCGTAGCGATTAATGTTGGCAGCCTCGAGAAATTTGAAAACGGCTCCGTCGTCGACGAGCAGGCGCTCGTCAAGATGGGTCTTGTAAAAAACGGTTTCGATGGAATTAAGATTCTCGGAAACGGTAATCTTACAAAGAAGCTGGACGTTAAAGTTACCGCTTTTTCTGCTTCTGCAAAGGAGAAGATTGAGTCGGCAGGCGGAAAGGCTGAGGTGGTCTAATTGTTTAAAACCATTCAAAATGCCTGGAGAATCCCCGATTTAAGGAAGAAAATCCTATTTACCCTTTTGATCATCGTAGTATTCCGCGTCGGTTCGGTTATACCCGTTCCGTTTCTCGATATGAGCGCCCTTCAGAGCCTGATGGGCGGCCTTGATCAGAGCGGTTCAATCCTAGCGTATCTGAATACACTTTCGGGCGGCGCTTTCTCAAACGCAACGTTGTTTGCAATGAGCGTTACCCCGTACATCAACGCATCCATCATCATTCAGCTCCTGACTGTCGCCATCCCGGCGCTTGAGCGCCTTGCCAAGGAAGGCGAGGATGGACGCAAGAAGATTGCGACGATTACCCGTTATGTAACGGTCGGCTTAGGCCTGTTACAGGGTACCGCTTACTGGTATTACCTGTTTGCCTCGAACGTCGTAACCTACAAGAGCGGCTTTGAATGTGTGTTCGCGGCGGCCGTTATCATCCTCGCGTTTACAGCCGGCACGGCCCTGATGATGTGGCTCGGCGAGCAAATCAACCAGTATGGTATTGGAAACGGTATTTCCATCCTGCTGTTTGGCGGTATCGTGGCAAGAATGCCCGTTACCATTTCCCAGCTCGGACAGTATTGGGAGCTCGGCTCCAACGGACAGATGCAGTATTATGCGCTGGTCCCGCTGTTTGTCGTGCTGTTCCTTGTTGTTATCTGGGTTATTGTATTTATGAACGATTCGGAGCGCCGTATCCCCGTACAGTACGCAAAGCGTGTTGTCGGAAGGAAGATGTACGGCGGACAGAGCAGCCACCTGCCCATAAAGGTAGGCTTAGGCGGCGTCCTGCCTATCATCTTTGCAAGCTCCATCCTTTCTATCCCGAGCACAATCGAGATGTTTGTCCCGAATCCGAACGATTTCTGGAAAGGCTTCTTCGACCTGTTTGCTTATAATGGAGTGCTTTACTCCATCCTTTACTTCATCCTGATTATCCTCTTTGCGTATTTCTATACGACCATCCAGTATAATCCGGTTGAAATGTCCAATAATCTTCGTCAGAACAACGGCACAATCCCGGGTATCCGTCCCGGCAAGCCGACGACTGACTTTATCGCTAAAATCCTGTCGAGGGTTACCCTCATCGGCGCATTGTTCCTCGCTTTCATCGCGCTGCTCCCGATTGTTTACAGCGGTGCTACCGGCATGCGCGGCCTTTCCATGGGCGGCACATCGGTTATCATCCTGGTCGGCGTTGCGCTCGATACCGTAAAGCAGATGGAATCCCAGATGATGATGCGCCACTACAAGGGCTTCCTTGATTAAGGCTTTTAAGGAGAGAAGATTATGAATATTATTCTGTTAGGCGCTCCCGGTGCCGGCAAAGGCACCCAGGCAGAGGTTATCTGCGAGCGTTTATCCATCCCCACAATATCAACGGGTAATATTATCCGTGAAGCGCTGAAAACCGGCACAGAGATGGGTTTAAAAGCAAAGTCATATATGGACGCGGGCCAGCTTGTTCCCGATGAGGTCGTTATCGGCATCATCAAGGACCGCCTCCAGAAGGACGACTGCAAAAACGGGTTTATCCTAGACGGGTTCCCGCGGACCATCCCCCAGGCCGAGGCTCTGGACAAAATGGGCGTTGTCATCGACAAGGTAATCGATATCGAGGTTGCCGACGAGCGCATCGTCAAACGGATGTCCGGACGCCGTGTCTGCGAAAAGTGCGGCGCCAGCTACCATATGGAGTATAAGCTCCCTGCGGCAGACGGTGTTTGCGACAAGTGCGCAGGTACCCTTGTTCAGCGCAAGGATGACCATCCCGATACGGTCAAGGCGCGCCTTGACGTTTACCACAAGGAAACCGAGCCCCTGAAGGATTATTACGCCAAGCAGGGCAAGCTCGCAATTGTGGAAGGACAGGAAGAAATCGGGGATACCACCCGCTTGATTCTTGCCGAAGTAGAGGCGTAACTATGATTGTGATAAAAACTGCCCGAGAGCTTTCCAAAATGAGGGACGCAGGGCGGATTTCTTCGAGAGCGCTGCGCTTAGCAGGAGAAGCGGTCGAGCCGGGCGTCACGACGCTCGAAATCGACACTGTCGTTAGAAAATACATCGAGGAACAGGGCGCCAAGCCCTCGTTCCTCGGTTATGGCGGCTTCCCCGGCAGCGCGTGTATCTCTATCAATAATGAGGTCATCCATGGCATACCAAGCAAAAAACGCACTCTCAAAAAGGGCGACATCGTCAGCATCGATATCGGCGCTTATTTTGAAGGCTTCCACGGCGACAACGCATGGACGTTCCCGTGCGGGGAAGTAAGCGAAGAAGCGCAGGCGATAATGGACGTCACGAGAGAAAGCCTGTTTGAAGGAATTAAGCAGGCCAAAGCGGGAAACAGGATTGGCGATATAGCAAGCGCCGTCCAGCAGTATGCCGAAGCTCGCAGCTACTCGGTGGTACGCGATTTCGTCGGCCATGGAGTAGGTGCGAAGTTGCATGAAGAACCAAGCGTACCGAATTTCGGCACACCGGGAAGAGGTGTGCGCCTGTTGCCCGGTATGACAATCGCTATTGAACCCATGATTAACGCGGGTACTCACCGTGTAAAGGTCCTCGGAGACAAATGGACGACGGTAACCGTCGATGGCAAGCTGTCGGCTCATTTTGAGCATTCCGTAGCAATCACGCCGGACGGTCCGGTTATCCTGACCAAGCCCGACTGATGAGGTGAGCAGATGCAGATAGTGGAAGGTTCCGTAGTAAGAGCGACAGCGGGACGCGACAAGGGCGGCTTTTTTGCGGTCATCGGATTCGATGGCGCGTGCGCGTTACTTTCAGACGGCAGGCGCCGTAAGCTCGAAACGCCCAAAAAAAAGAAGCTCATACACCTTGCTCCGACCGCTACCGTAATACCGGCAAGCTCATTAAAGACAAACAGACAAATCAGAGAAGCGCTCCACCCGTTCAATTTCGGCGGGGAAGAGCTTTAACCGTCTTAATATGAGGAGGTAAGCTTATGTCCAAACAGGACGTTATCGAAATAGAGGGTACCGTAACAGAGGCGCTCCCGAACGCGCAGTTCATGGTGGAGCTCCCGAACGGCCATACGATACTGGCCCACATTTCCGGCAAGCTGCGTATGAATTTCATCCGTATCCTGCCCGGAGACAAGGTCACGGTGGAGATGTCCCCGTACGACCTGACGAGGGGCCGCATCACATGGCGCAGCAAGTAATCTGAACACGGCTGTCCAGATTGTATTCCACCGACAGAGCTTCTAGTGAAAGGAATGATTATATTATGAAAGTCAGGCCTTCTGTCAAAAAGATTTGCGAAAAGTGCAAAGTTATCAAGCGTAAGGGAAAAGTCATGGTTATCTGTGAGAATCCCAAGCATAAGCAGCGTCAGGGCTAAAATAAAAAATATCACGCGCTTCGGACGGCTTTGCCGTGCCCCAGATATTTTAATATCCTTCGGCACTTCAAATACGCCCGCTGCACGCAATCTTTTTCATTTTCTTTGAACCGGAACGAATTGTAACTTCCGGTTTGCTGCATGAATACAAATAAACGATTTATCGGAGGTGCAACAGATATGGCTCGTATCGCAGGTGTAGACTTGCCGAGAGACAAAAGGGTCGAAATCGGCTTAACTTATATCTTTGGAATCGGCCGCAAAACAGCAAGCGACATTGTTGCTGCAACAGGTGTAAATCCGGACACACGCGTCAGGGATTTAACAGAGGACGAAGTATCCAAGCTCAGAGAATATATCGATAAAAACTGCCGCGTGGAGGGCGACCTTCGCCGCGACGTCGCATTTGACATCAAAAGGCTTATTGAAATCGGCTGCTACCGCGGCGTTCGTCACAGAAAGAGCCTGCCCGTAAGAGGACAGCGCTCCAAGACAAACGCACGTACCCGCAAGGGTCCGAGAAAAACGATGGCAAACAAGAAGAAATAAGTGAAGGAGGGTTAACCTATGGCAGCACCTAAGGGTAAGAAGACCACAGTGCGCAGACGCCGCGAGCGCAAAAATATCGAGCGCGGGGCAGCGCATATCCAGTCTACATTCAACAACACGATTGTTACAATCACAGATACACAGGGCAACGCCGTTTCCTGGGCGAGCGCCGGAGAGCTGGGCTTCCGTGGCTCCAGAAAATCTACTCCGTATGCAGCGCAGTCGGCTGCCGAGACGGCCGCAAAGGCCGCGATGGAGCACGGCATGAAGTCCGTTGAGGTTTATGTCAAAGGACCGGGCGCAGGCCGTGAAGCCGCAATCAGAGCGCTTCAGTCCGCAGGACTCGAGGTCAACATGATTAAAGACGTGACCCCGATTCCGCATAACGGATGCCGTCCTCCGAAGAGAAGACGCGTATAGTCATAATAAAGGAGGAAAAAAACAATGGCTAAGAACATGCAGCCGATTGCGAAACGTTGCAGAGCTCTCGGTATTTCTCCCACAGTGATGGGATATTCCAAAAAGACTTCTAACAGGAATCCGCTTGGCAATTCCAGAAGGAAAAAGAGCGAATACAGCCTCCAGCTGACGGAAAAGCAAAAGGTAAAGTTTATTTACGGCATTCTTGAAAAGCAGTTCAGAATGTACTACGAAAAGGCCGAAAAATCGGGCGGCAAAACCGGCGAGGTCCTGCTCACCACGATTGAACGCAGGCTTGATAATGTTATATTCAGGCTCGGGCTTGCTTCTACAAGAAGGGAAGCAAGGCAGCTCGTCAACCACGGCCACTTTACAGTCAATGGTAAAAGGGTCAACATTCCTTCTTACCTAATTAAGGTTGGGGATGTCATCGAGGTTTGCGAAAAAAGCCGTTCGACAAACAGATTTAAAACCATGGCGGAAAGCGATATGCTCGTTACCGTTCCGAAATGGCTTGAAAAATCTCAGAATCCGCTCGGCGGAAAGGTTCTTGCGATGCCGCAGAGAGACGATATTGAATTCCCGGTTGAGGAACACCTGATCGTCGAGTTGTACTCCAAGTAATCCTGCAGTCGTTTAAAGGTTTACACAGGGCAGGCAGACTGCCCAATGTTAGGAGGAGGTTCGCTGAATGATAGAAATTGAAAAGCCAAGAATAGAAACTGAGGAATTATCAAACGACGGTACCTATGGCAGATTTGTAGTGGAGCCGTTGGAGCGTGGTTTTGGCAACACTTTGGGAAACAGCCTTAGAAGAGTGCTTCTTTCTTCTCTTGAGGGCGTAGCTGTTACTTCGTTGAAGATTGACGGTGTGCTTCATGAATTTTCCACCATTCCCGGTGTGAAGGAGGACGTAACCGAAATCGTCCTGAACATGAAGGGACTTACCGCAAAGCTTCATTGCAATGGCCCCAAAACGGTTGAAATCAGCGCGGAGGGACCCTGTGAGGTCACCGCCGATTCCATAAAGTGTGACAGTGAAGTTGAAATCCTGAATCCCGACATGCACATTGCAACTTTGGGCGACGACGCAAAGCTTTATATGGAAATTACCCTTGATAAGGGCAGGGGATATATCCCCGCGGAGCGCAACAAGGTAATCAACGGTACCAATGTAATCGGCGAATTGCCTGTTGACTCAATCTATACGCCTGTGCTGAAGGTGAACTACACGGTGGAAAACACGCGTGTCGGCCAGATTACCGACTATGACAAGCTCACGCTTGACGTGTGGACCAACGGCGTCATCAACGCACAGGAGGCCGTATCGCTTGCGGCAAAGGTTTTGACAGAGCACCTCAATCTCTTCGTCGATTTGTCCGACCAGGGCTACAGCACAGAGATTATGGTGGAAAAGGACGACAAGGGCAAGGAAAAGGTTCTTGAAATGACGATTGAAGAGCTTGACCTTTCCGTCCGTTCCTTTAACTGCTTAAAGCGTGCAGGCATCAATACGGTGGAGGATTTAATCAATAAGTCTGAGGACGACATGATGAAGGTCCGCAACCTGGGAAGAAAATCCCTGGAAGAGGTAGTTTACAAGCTGAACTCCCTGGGCTTCAGTCTTCAGAAAGACGACGAATGATAACGGCCCATTCGCAAATCACAAGGTAAAGGAGTGAATTTTCGATGCCCGGTACAAGAAAACTGGGAAGAGCTACCGCTCACAGAACAGCAATGCTCAGAGCGATGGTAACTTTTCTCTTAGAGAACGGTAAAATAGAGACTACGGTCACCCGCGCCAAGGAGGTCAGCTCCCTGGCGGAGAAGATGATCACAATCGCAAAGGAAAACAATCTTCACAACAAGCGTATGGTGATGTCCTTCGTAACAAAGGAAGACGTCGTATATAAGCTGTTCAGCGAGATTGCCCCGAAGTATGCCGACAGGAACGGCGGCTATACGCGTATCACAAAGCTCGGCCCCCGCAGGGGAGACGCAGCTGAAATGGCAATAATCGAGCTGATTTGATTTCAGCTTGGCAAAGCAATAAAAACACGGCGCAGTAAATTTTACTGCGCCGCTTTTTATAATTTATAAAGTTCATTCACGCTTGTTGAATCACAGTAATGCATACAATAAGCCGAAGGAAGGTCAAAACGGCTTGGAAATCAGGCGTTTTTCATTGAAATGCGACCAAAATAGACGACTTAAGCCGCGTATATACCCAGCGCTGGAAAAGTAGTACACCTTTATTCCGCAGCATTATCTCGGCTTTATAACGGATGACAAGTGGTCTGGGGACTTATCTCAGGCGTATTGACGAAACTCTGGCTTGCAGGTGAAAACGGCCAGATTACCGTCGTCTGTACATACGCGCCTGCATGGGACTGCGATTACAAAGGCTGGGAGAAATATTGTTTTCTGCCGCAGGCGTGCGGGAATGGTACCGGAACAAAGCTGATGCGCGCCTCCCTGGGCAGTTTAAATCCAATGGGCTTGGCAATATTTATTTATGGGCTTTTGAAAAAAATTTTCCGGCGCGGCTGTTTTATGAAAAAAACTGTTTTCCGTTAAATGGAGACAAAATTTCAGAAACAACCGGCAGCAGGGAGATTTATTCAGCCAGATATATATACCAGCCCGCAAGGCAATGTCCTGCCAAAACAGAATAGATTCTTTTTAACAGATAAAAAAGCCCCTCCGGTAATTTCTCTCCGGAGGGCTTTTGGGCTTATGTTACGCAGCCGGGGTATCAAGCCGTTTGCCGGAGCGTTTCTTATTGGTACGCTTCCACTTGAGGTCAGCGGCCGCGATAATCCCATCGGCCGCAACCAATAGGAAGACTGGAGTAAAGTTCATAAGGTACCTGGAGCGGGTTTCCCAGACGAGGAAGAACAGGAAAACGCCGAAAATCAATCCCTTCAGCAGTACGGAAAAATTCATGCCCGGCCTTATAATTGAGGCTATGGCTGAAAGGCATATCATCAGCAGCATCATTACATGAAACATATTGCTTACAAAAACAAAGCTGTTGTGGTATTTTCCGTTTTTCAAGATAAATTCATGCATAATATTGGGCTGTTGCGGTTCATTCCAGATATGTTTGCTGATAAAATAGGTACCGTCCGACCAAGTCCACGCAGCCTTTTTTGTCAGATGGTCGAACAGGCCGTCCGGTCCATAATCCTGCAGGCGCTTTTTGATTTCCTCAATGTTTGCTGCCCTTTTTTCATCGTACGTACCGCTTTTGCGTGTGAACCTGCTGTCTGCCTGGTTAAAGCCGCCGTTACCCTTAAGCCCCATCATAATCCAGTGGGACATGGGATATTGCTGCTCGTTGAGCTCCTCGGCCGGCGCAAAATTTAGTGTTGACACCAAGGAATGAAACGCCAGCATACAGACCAAAAAGACGGCGGCCACGGTTGACATACATGCAAGCGCTCTTTTTACCGGTACACTTAAAAATAAGAACACAACCGCAGCGGCGAGAATAATGGCAACGCTTCCCTTAAGGGAATATCCGATAAACACAAGGGCAGCAAAAAGAAACAGGTAAAGATATCTTCTAAATGTTTTCTTCGTTTTCAAGGCGCTGATATACAGAAATATAGGGATGATGACAAACGGCATGCTCAGTGTATCGGTATAAAAGAACGGCGTGTAGGTATAGAACGGAAGGAAGAAAAAGCACAACAGAAAGGCAAAAAACGCGCCTGAGGCGGAAAATATTTTCTTTGCCGTCTGATAAGTGAATAGGACTGATACACTCAGGGCAATTACGTTTAATAAGACGCCTGCTGAAAGCGGTATTTCTCCAAAGGCCAGATATAAGACACGGTAGTATCCGGTTAGCAGAAGAAAAATGCCGTTATTATTAGGATAACGCGCCATATATCCCTGTGCGGAGGGATACAAATCGTAAGTGTTTGTGAAGGAGCCCGTTTGTGCGACGCTTTTTGCAAAAGCGTTAACCTTACCCAAATCCGTTACCGGTTCACACATCAGCAGGTACCCCATTGCGAGCTGCAATAAAAGCATAACGGCAAACATAATCCAAAACGCCTTGTCATAATTTTTGACATGATGTTTTTTTGCATGCTTCTCCAACAGTTTATAAGCGATAATGGCAATTGCGGCTAGCGCTATGCCGGATAATATACAAAAGACGTTTTGAGCACCAATTGTAAGAAAAACGTTTAATACAATCCATCCGAACGAGAGCAGAAATATAACATGGAACACACGGTTCGTTTTACTGAATCTCATTTTTTCCTCCTTGGGTGAACTTAATTCACGTATTTTTTATTATACTAATTACCATTAAGCAAGTCAATTCGTTACAAAAAAGAATTAAAATGTAAAACAGAAAATTATGATTGCAATTGCAAAAGAAAAAAGCTATAATAAAAACATCCGCCCGTGGCGCAGCTGGATAACGCAACGGATTCCGATTCCGGAGATCGGGGGTTCGAATCCCTCCGGGCGGGCCAAAGGAGACAAACGCAAAACAAACCAAGTGTTTGTAGGTGTTTGTCTTTTTTTCTTGTAAAAATAGATGTCAAATAGGATGTTTGAGAGCAGAAACGGGGTAAAACCGTTTCTGCTCTTTCTATATAAACCTATAAAAATCCCAACTTTGAAAGGAGTATCGTTATGGAGCTGAACAAAATCGAATCTAAACTATTTGGCCGTATCTGTTACGGATTTACCCGTCGTGGAGATGGCATCGTCGTAATCGATGAAGAGAAATCGGAGGTGGTTCGGTCAATTTTCCGGATGTATCGAGAAGGTAACAGCTTGGAGAATATTCAGAAAAAACTGTATGAGTCAGGAATCCCATCCCCCTCCGGGAATCCGAGATGGACACGTGATGTCATCGACAAGGTGCTAACCAACGGGAAGTATGCCCGTGGAATCATATCCTTTGAGGACTTTGTCGACGTACAGTTTACGAAAGAAAAAGCGTGCCGGTATTGTAGAACCTGATAAAATTCACCATACTATCCTTATCTTAACTTTAGAAAGGATAGTTGTCATGAGCTCATCGAAAGACAGGATTACTTACACCGCCGCAGTGGAACTTTACCTCAAGCCGCTTCTCCAAAAAGGGATCATTCGTTATGAAACCTATTACGACGCAGGGAACCTGTTGTTTGACCGATTTGGGATGTATCATTTTGAACAAGCTTGCCGGCCTACGAAAAAGGTGACCAAAGAGACACGGCAGAAACCGCCGCAAAGTCAGTACCCAGACTATGTTTCCCTCACCGAGTTGGCCAAGCAGTTGAAGCATGGTGCCCCGAACCAAGTCATTGCAGGATGGCTGAACAGGAAAAACACCAAGGAGTATATCGAGCTGTGGAGGCAGAAGACAAACTGCTCTGACGGGATCGTTACACAAAGGGGGAATCACGGCGGAACCTACGCAGCCCCTGCCATCGCTGGCTATTTCATGATTTGTATGTCACCTAGAGTTGCGTTGCAGTTCATGGAGCAAACCATTGAAAAGAGGGTGGCTGTGCATGGATAAAAAGGTCATCGAGATACCTGCGAGAGAGCTGGACATAGCTGAAACGAACAAACCGCTCCGTGTCGCCGCGTATTGCCGGGTCAGTACGGACAAGGACGAGCAGCAGAACAGCTTGGAGATGCAGGTGAAATACTATACCGAAAAAATACAGGGAACACCCAACTGGAAACTGGCCGGAATCTTTACGGATGAAGGAATCAGCGGGACTACCGACAAAAAGCGTCCTGAGTTCATGAGGATGGTGCGCATGTGTCAAGGAGGGAGAATAGACCGTATCCTGACGAAATCCATCTCCCGATTTTCCAGGAATACGGTGGACTGTTTATCCTGGATACGCAAACTGAAAGCGCTCGGCGTATCTGTCCTGTTCGAGAAGGAGGGAATCGATACGGCGGAAAGCATGGGAGAAACTTTCCTGACTTGGTTCAGCGCGTTTGCGCAGGCAGAAAGTGAGTCCATCAGCCAGAACGTGACATGGGGCGTGAGGAAAGGATTCAAGGAAGGCCGCTACAACTTCCATTACCATCATTTCTGTGGTTATGAAAAAGGCCCGGACGGACAGCCATCGATTGTTGAAGATGAGGCCGTCATCATCCGCAGGATTTTTGCCTCTTATTTGGAAGGAGTGTCGTTACGCGGAATCAAAGAATGGCTGGAAAAAGAAGAAGTTCCTTCGCCGTCCGGCATGCAGCAGTGGAACTCCAACACAATATGGAGTATTTTGAACAACGAAAAATACTGCGGGGACGTGCTATGTCAGAAGACGTATACCGCAGACTTCCTGACCAGCGACGTCAGGAAGAACAAAGGAGAGCTGCCCCAATACTTCATAGAGGACAACCACCCCGCAATCGTCACAAAAGAAGTGTTCCGGCAGGTCCATGAGGAGATGCAGAGGCGGGCCTCCGTCTTTAAGCCGAAAGAGAAAAAAAGCAGGTACAGCAGCAAGTATGCTTTGACCGGGAAGGTGACTTGCGCGGAATGCGGCGCACTCTACCGCAGGACCACATGGACGAACAGGGCAAAGGAGAGAAAAATCGTGTGGCGTTGCATAAACAGACTGGAAAATGGGACGAAAAACTGCAAGGAATCCCCCTCCGTACCGGAAGAAGAGCTGAAAAATGCGGTATTGAAGCAACTCAAAACGAAGCTGTCCGGACTCGATGTTGTTGCAGTGGTCACTGAATGCCTGGAGCAGCTCGGAATCGATATTCCACAGGAACTGGAAAAATTGTCACTCACGCAGGATGATCGTCTGACAGATTGTTTCGATATACTGGTACGGCAAACAGTACAGAAAGTCATGGTGTCAAAAACTGATATATGTATAATTTTTGTTTAATAAGTTGAAAATACTGGAAATATGTGATATGATATCACACAGAAAGAAAGTTGCAAATATTATCGAAGGGATAAGATCATTATGAGCCTCGAAGGCGGTGGAAGGGCCGATAAATATGGAAATCAGTACGAAAATAGATATTTAGCAAGGCTGCTTTTGAGGCTTGTTAATGAATTATTTGTTTCAATTGTAGTAGAGCCAGTTGGACTTGAAGGGGATGGTGTTGAATTTATTACTACTGATTCTGATGGAAATAAAACGTATTATCAGTGTAAAGCGAGTAACACAACCCATGCTTATTGGAGTATATACGATCTCGAACGCTATAAAGTTTTTGCTCGTACGAAAAATATAGTAGCAAGAAGTAATCAAAATTCATATTTTTTTGTCTCTCCATTGCAATACAATGGACTAGATGAGTTATGTAAACGCGCACGAACGAACTCATCTCCTCAGGAATTCTTAGAATATCAACTAAGCAATACGCGATTAAAAGATACTTTTACTGACTGTGCTAATTATTACGGTCTTGACATAAAAGCTCCATTGGAATTGAAACAACTCATCAATATACTAGCACATTGCCATTTTGAACAATATCCAACTGGGATAGAGGCAGAAAAGGATCTAGAAGAACATGTAGGAATGCTTTTTACAGGAAAAGCTGCTACGGCTAGGCAGTTACTAGAACAATATGTAAATGATACAGGAAAATTTGGTGTAATACTTACTGCAAAAGATGTTGTTGATTATATGGCATCTCATGGCGTACATATTCGAAACTATCGATTTGATGATAAAGTTCTGTCAAGAATTAATTGCTTAAATGAAGTGTATTGGGGGATTTATCAACCAATTGGCGGTCAGCTTATTCATAGAACTGCGACTGATTCCATAATTGAACAAATAAAGAAAGGAAATTCAGTAATTCTTCATGGGAAAGCGGGTTCTGGGAAAAGCGGCTGTATCCAAGAGGTAATAAATTTCTTGAAAGCTTCAGGTGTTTTATATCTCAGTATTAAATTGGATAAAAACTCCCCCGTGATGTCTGCAGATAAATATGGAATAGATCTTGGGCTTCCGCAGTCTCCAGTATACTGTTTGCATACATTATCAGCTGGGAAAGAATGTGTCTTAATTTTAGATCAACTCGACTCTTTACGTTGGACCAGCAACCATTCAGCAAGAGCTTTAGATGTATGTAAAGAGATGCTTACTCAAGCAGAGGCTATTAATAATAATGAAGGTGGAAAAATTTCCATTATATTTGTAACTCGAACCTTTGATCTTGAAAATGATAAAGGATTACAGTTGCTATTTGATAATAAAAATTCAGATGTATTTATTTGGAAGAAAATATGTGTAGATCTACTTTCTAATAAAAATGTTCAGGATATTATAGGTGAAGATTATCCTAAATTGTCAAATCGCCTCAAAATTCTATTACAAACCCCTTCGTCTTTATTTGTATGGTCACGCTTAGATAAAAGGGAAAAAACTAATAGTATTACTTCGGTATATCAATTAATGGACGCATGGTGGAATCAAGTATTAGCGAACTCTGAATTTAATGGAGTTCCTCAGCATGATGTTCAACTTTGCAAAGATGATATTGTGGCCAAGATGAGTGAGAATACAATATTTTCGCTTCCAATTTATTTATATTCTGACAGTCAAAAAATAATTGATTTATTTGTATCTGCGGGGTTGATGATTAAAAATCAAAATACAATATCATTTACGCATCAAAGCTTTTTAGATTATTTTATTGCTTGTGGTACGATGAGAGAAATTTTCGCAGGCAAAGAACTATTTGAATTGATTGGTGGCGATGAAAATCAAACACCAAATTTACGTTATCGTCTATTAACAGTGTTGCAAGGGTTACTTGATTCAGATGCCGCCATGTTTTTAAAACAAAGTAAAGGCTTACTTAAGGCCAAAACTGTTAGGCATTATTTTAAGTGTGCGGTCTTCGAAGTTGTTGGGCAGTGTGATCAAATTAATGATGCCATATATAGTTTTGTGGACTTTTATCGGGTTAATTCTGAGTGGCATGATTATGTCATTCAAACTGTATATATGGGACATCCATTATTTATAATGCAGCTGAATGCATCACAAGAATACAAATGGATGGAAGACGAGGGCATTACATTACTAAGTTCAATCAACAGCAAAGCTCCTGACTTTGTTGTTGATGTTTTGCGCCCTTACAGTTTTATGAACGTAAAAAGAGATAAAAAGATATTTGCCACTTTATGCTTTAATGCAGCAAATGATTCTGATAATATGTTTGAGTTTAGAATGAGCTTACTAAACCGTCATGTTGAGTTTTTTGACAATTTTTTGTTTTCAGAACTAATTGAAAGTAAGTCGGAACGTGCAGTTGTAGTTATGAAAAAAATTCTGCAACAGAAAATTATATGGAACTCAAAATCTATGTATTTTGGAGAAAAAAAGGAATTAAAAAAATATGCTTGTTCTAATTATGACATTATAGTAAAAAATTTGTTTGAAGAGATATGTAAAGCCACCAACGCATTATTACCTCCTTGGCCACACTTCAATTTTGACAAGGAATATCAAATTTGGACAGAGGGCGAATATGACGAATCTTCGGTGCGTAAAATTGTCACTATAGTAAAATCAGCTTTAGAAGAATTTGCTCAGAGTGATCCTGAAGGGATGCTCTCGTTTTTATCAAGTTTAAACTCTCAAAGATCAGTAGTGGGTCAAGAACTAATTGCTCATGCAATAAGTAAGTTGCCTACGTCTTACAGCGATGAAGCAATAAAATGGCTTTTATCAGATTTTGAATATACTGTTTTTGTGTTTACTGACGATCAATCAGATTATTTATCGTACACAAAAGGAATTCTTAAAAAGTTTTCTCCGACATGCAATAAAAATTTATTTCACGAGTTGGAGCAGGCAATTTGTAATTGGAAAGATGATTCCAAAAAAATGGTTAGTATTTATAGGCATCGATTAGAAACCAATCAGCAGAAAAAGTGGGAACCGATGTATTATGCTTATTGGGGGCATTTTCAAAAAGAACTATTGCCATTCATGGATTTTTTTAGATTGTCTTCATACTCTAAAGAGTTGCTTGGCGTTTTAAATAGAAATCCATGGATTCATGCGCCTTTCTATTATTCGGGATTTAAAATTGGCCCAACTAAATTTGTAGCATCCCCTATTGATGGCTATACTGATAAGCTCAGTGATAAATGTTGGTTGAAAATTATTTCTACTCCAAATGAAAAGATGAAAGGGCATTGGAGAGGAAAAGAAACAGATGAATACTATATTGAAGCCACACATGATGCATTTTCATCGTCACTTTCGACGCAAGCAAAAAAACAACCTGCACGATTTGCTAGGCTTGCGCTATTTTTTCCAGAGAACTGTTATGATGGGTATATTCATGCAGTAATAAATGCACTTGATAATCGTGATATTGAAAGTGAAGACGAAAAGGTTGATGTTGAGCTTACTTGTAAGGTTATAAGGAAGATAAGCAATAATCTAGAATCCAATATGGTAAAGAGTATAGCAAGATTAATAGAACACAGATCCGACGAAGAATGGCCGGATGATATTATAGAACTTCTAGTAAAAATAGCACTTGAGTGTGCTGATTTAAAATATAATGATTATTCTATTACTGAGAAAAATAATCATGAAAATTGTACGCCTCAATCACTACTAACTGAATCTTTAGATAGTGTGAGTGGGTGCATACTACGTGCGTTTGCGCAACTGCTCTGGGAGCATCGAGAAATTGGACAACGAATTAAACAAGTAATTACCAATTTGAACAGGAACTCAAATGATATAGTCCGGGTTGGAATTTTGCTTTGTATAGTTCCCTTTTATAATATAGATCAAGACTTTGCTATTACTACATTTAAAAGTTTGCTGTTAAATGATTTGCGCTTGTTAGCTATTCCGGGAGCTTTTCAACTTCTATCCCATGACTATTGCAATAACCAAAGCTTTTATAGATCTATTTTAATCAAAGCATGCAATTCTGAAATAGAAGAATTGTCAATTTGTTCTGCTGGTTTTGTGTGTGCAATGGTTATATTTTTTTATGATGAGGCGCTGTTAAATTTTATTTTTACATATGATTTTTCACCAAAACAAGAAAATAGAATATGCAGTCAAGCGGCATCTTCTTTTAATCAGGAAGAGTATCATGAATTGAGTGAAAAAATCTTAACATATCTAATAGATACATCCTCTTCAAATTTACAGAGCCTTAGCCATTTATTTAAAGATAGTCATATTGTAATTGAGCGTGATAAAGAATTTTTGATAAATTTAATGCAATCCAAACAAAGCGTCAATCAATTACGCTCTTTTCTTAGATTTTTAAATGAAAGCGATGAGGATATTATAAAATTTGCTGATGTTTTTAAGGCTGTTGGCAAAGGCATTACATGCTTTCCTACAGATTGGAGCAGCAGATTAATCATAAATGATTTAATACAATGTGTAATTCGTTTATTTGATAAAGGGAAGGATGATCTTAGAGTTAGAGGTATTTGTCTCGATATTTGGGATGACTTATTTAGAAGCAATCTGTATGATATTAAGCCGTTGTCTGATATGATTGATGATTTTGCGTAAGACGAAATATCAGCCATAAGAGTGCCACGGCGGAACTCAACGCTTGTTGTCCTATATCCTCAAACAATTATAGTATAAATGTATACTCCATTTGTTAAAGATGTAATTTTAGGTTTTTATGTTTGGTTTCTTTTTTGTTGACTTGCGGTTTTGGATATGCTATACTACACTAAGTGTTTTAAAAAAGAGTATTTACTGTACTTTTCTTTATGTGTGCCGGGGTATCTTTTTGGCAGCACAAACACAATTGCACACCCATTGAAATCTGAACCCGTTAGGGTTAGACGTCAATGGGTGTTTTGTTATTATGCTTGATTTTATGCGGCTTTCAGCCGCTTTTCTTTTTAGACTAGAATTGGACATAAAAATAGAAAAAGACAAAAATAGAAAAGAAAAGTCCTAAACCAATAAATCTGAACCGTGTTTGTATAAGGATTACGCACTAATAGATGCCTTGTTTCCGTGCGTAGTCTGCTTCAACTTGTTCCGGCGTCTTGTATTGCATATTTGCGTGTGGATGCCGAGAATTTTCAGAGAAGAATTGACAGTTTTTTCCACTAAGTTATCATAATGAATGAAAAGGATGATGAAATATAAGTGTGTACACATGAGATTTTATTTTGCTAATCATAATTATATGAGCTGTATTTTTTATTGTGTAAAAGTTTTTTCAATTAAATATTGTTTTTTTAGTAAAAACATGGTAAGATATTAATATAAATGGGAATATATTTAAAAATATCCTATTTTTATTAAACGTAATTTTTAAATTACCAACATTCTATGTAAAAGGGGAAATGCAAATTATGGCTGATATAGTAAGAACATCATTAGAAAATGAAGAACCCTGTCTCATTCGTGATTTATTAGATTGGGGTAGCTTTAATGATCATTTTTTTGAGATTTGTAATACAAGGTATGGTCGGGTCTATGAAGACGGACAAGCAAGAGCAACTGGCCTACAAAAAAAGTGCTTCCAAAGTGAATACTTTCAATCTAATCAAAACTTAATTGTACAGGGGCCAACTTCTGCAGGAAAGACCTTTATCGGAGAAGTTGCAGCCTTATCTGAATGTCTTAAAGACAAGTCTGTTATTTTTTTAGTACCTTTAAGATCGATGGTTAGAGAAAAATATATTGATTTAAAGAAATATTATTCTGATGAAAATATTATTGGAGATATTTGTGCATCTTCTTCTGATTATCAAGATTCAGATTATAAAATTGCAACTGGAAATTTTTCAATTGCCGTTATAGTGTATGAAAAATATTTGGCTTTGCGTGCTGACCCTAATAATAGTATTTTGAAAAAGTGCAGTCTTGTAATTGTGGATGAAATGCAAATGTTAATAGATTCACGTGGAGCTAAATTAGAAGCTGCCATTGTTGATATTAAAAGAGAAAATCAAATTAAATGTAAAAATATTAGAATTCTAGGATTAACAACAACGTTCTGTGATATGCGTAACGTATCAGTTTGGCTTGATAATGCTGCAATTCTAATTGATGATGAGAGACCAGTTGCGTTCAAAGAATATGTCATTTCTCCAAGCGGGAAATATAAGGCGCGTTTTACTCCTAAAAGTAAACTATCTACCCCAATAGATGAAGAAAATCGTTATCCTAATGTTTCTGCTAAAAAACCTTCTGAACCTGACGATACTCTTGTTCGTCGAGAGTTGCTACTGAGTTTAATCAAGCAACTTGTAAAAGAAAAAGTTGATATTGGTGAAAGATGCCCTAAAATTCTAGTTTATAATGCTGATAAGGAAAATATTGAACAACTTTGCGGTTCCGTAAAAAAAATGTTTAAAACAGTGCCGTTACATACTCTTGACGCCAATAGTGTTACATCTAAGCGATTAGAACTTCAACGTTTATCTTTGGACAACGAAGAAGAGGTTCTTTTTAACAGATATATGCAGTATGGGGTAATATTCCATCATGCTGGATTATCCCAAGAACTACGAGCCTACATTGAAGATGAATATCGGGATAATAATGGTCTGGTAAATGTTATTTTCGCGACAGAGACTTTAACAATAGGTATCAATATGCCTATTGATACCGTAATAATTTATGATTTAGAGCGGCCAGATGGAACTCTAGAAAGACGAGATCTATATACTTATGAATATAAAAATTATATTGGTCGAGCAGGAAGATTTGGCATTGGATCTTATCCCAATGACCAAAATATAGGACAAAGTTTTTTGTTGATCGATAGAGACAATAAAATTAATTTAAATTTTCAAAAATATGTTTTATCTGGTCCGGTATTAATAAGTTCATCATTATCATTATCGGGGTTAGATGTCCTTCCATACGCTTTGAGTTGGGCATCTGGAAAACAGCAAAGAAGCGAAATCAACCAAGAAGAATTAGCTGAATGTGTCTCCCTTTTACTAGCCGCGCAAAATGAGAGCAGAACTAAAATTGAAAAAGTCTGTTCATCTATATTAGAAAAAATGAAAAAGAGTGGCTTAGTTTTTTACGATGATTATACTAAAAAATATGGAATGACAATAAAAGGACGTCAATTGGCAGGGTTTATTTATTATCATGATACATATGAACGCCTTTTGCGTCTTTGTAGTGATATTGAGCAGTATGTGGAATCAAAAAACATTACAAATGAGATTGAATTTCAAAAACATTTATTAAGTATTGAACTTGCAATTCTATATTATATATGTTCTTTTGAGGATATTTTAGACAAAGGGCAGTTCTCTCGAAAAGAGAAAAGAATGTATGCAAATAAAGAATTGACTCTTTATTTAATAAAGATTGTTGAGTGCGGCGTCGATGGTTTTAAAATGGCACTGCTACCTAATATCTCTCAAATTAAAGTAGATACATTAGTTGAGGAGCGCTTTCATGCGTTAGCAAGAGCTTTGATGTTATACATTTGGAGTGAAGGGCTTTCATTGCGCGATAATGCCTTTTATTCATTTGATATAAGCTCAGGCTCTATCTCGAAATTGGCTGATTTAACCGCATACATACTAGAGGGTGTTGTTCGTCTATGTGAAACTAGTCTTGACCCTTTAATTTCACAATTCTTATCTCGAAAACTATCTGAGTTTTCAGGCTGTTTGCAATATGGTGAAACTTTAGAGATGGTAAAAGTTCGCAAAACATTAAAAGTGAGCCGTTCAAAATTACGAAAATTAAAAAGTTCAATGATACCAAGCGATCCTGATGATTTTATCGAATATATCACTCGTTCAAGAAATGACAAATTAGACGCAGATCCTCAACTTGTAGAAAACGCCCGAAAGTATCTGATTTCAACTAATGAAATGTTTGAGCTTCCGTCAGTTAATGAAGAAATTTTACAAAAATATCTTAACTCATATAATGAACGAGGCAGAAATATTTATAAATATCTTGCGTATGATACGAAACAGGATAATCTTAGCATGTTCCTTGATATGATTGATTTTACTATGCCTTTTGATATGGATATCAAAATTGGTAAAACTCAAGAAGAACTTCCTGAGGATGAATTTTCTGAAATATATTCTGATTTTTTATATCTTGATTTCTCAGAGGAAAGTTCATATCGAATAATACTTTATTATGATCATTGGAAGCTTGATGAGGCAGACATTGAGTTAGAAGATTTTAAATCGTTTTTGGAATTTGCTAATGCCTTGAAAATTAGGTGTGTTGTTGGACCCAAATTACCACAAGATTGCATTGATTTGATTAATAACACTGATATTTTATATATTGATAAACATGCTTTCTTGCTTTCATGCTTGTTTGACTATCGTTTGAAGAAAAAAGTTACTAAAAAAATATTTTTAAAATATAAAGGTTATATAGTTCTTTCAAAACTTAATGCTATCTATAAAAAAGGAGACAAGCAAACAACCCCTGAGAAAGATGACTTTTTTATCTCATACTGTTCAAAAGATAAACAGCTTGTTGAACAGATTTTAAACATATTATCCAATGCAGGTTTTACCTATTGGTGTGATTTAACTTCAGTTAATTCGGAAAATGACATTGATACTTACATCACAAAAGGCTTTAACCGCACAAAAGCTGCATTAATTATTGGAACCGCGCAATATTTTTCTGATTGGAAAAGCGAACCATACAGAAAAAAGGAATTTCAAGCTATAGTTAATAACAATAAAATGGTAAGGATATTATGTTTAAATACGGAAGTAGAAAACTTAGACAAACTCGGGAAAGCTGCTTCTTCTTCATATGTTTCTATAATAAAAGTTCTTCTTGATTCAAATAATATTTCAGGCTTTACCAGTACACCCAATTTTGAAGGAGTAGTTTTAGAATGAATAATAAAATGAAACATTTAGAAATGATTCAAGATGTTATAAAACGCATGGCATCCAACTCATTTATGCTGAAAGGATGGGCTGTTACACTTGTGGCAGGAATTTTCGCTTTATCAAGCAAAGACTCAAATCTATTGTTTTCCCTGATTTCTTATATCCCTATTATCATATTTTGGGGACTGGACAGCTATTATTTGATGCAAGAAAGACGTTTTCGTGCATTATACGATTTTATACGAAAGCAAGAAAATACTAACTTTAATATGATGTTACCATCAGAACTATTAACTCAGAAGATGAAATGGCAAAATTGCTTTTTTTCAATAACTGAAGTACTATTTTATCTTCCTCTTGCTTTATTAGTATATTTAATTATTGTTATTATTCAATTTCACATATAAGCTTTATAGCAATTATTACAAAGGACGCTCAATTTTTCTGAATCGAGCGTGGTTAGCCAGAGAACCGCCCGCTAATCTCGCATTACGAAACCAGATGTTGCTCGCAAGTGATGTTCTAGTAGTTGCGTCCCTCAACAGATTAGGCCGGATGAAGCGCAGGGAATCACAGCGGAAAAAAGGCCGGATAACTGGGAGTTCGCACAGTAGTGAAGCGAAATAACGGCGGTTAAGGCAATGAATCTAACCGAAATGACAAAGACAACTTTTTAAGTCGGCTGGGGAGGATAAGAGAAATGGAAAAACATCCTAACCTTAAAAAATTCTTAAATATAATATTAGGATTAGTAATAATTTTTTTATTACTTACACTAGCTATCGCCGCATTACAATATGTGGGTGGGCTTGTTGTTAAGGGTATAGAAGCGTTAAGTAATATTGCAACTAAAACAGATGCTGTAATTATTGTTGCCTTATTAACAGGAGCAGTATCAATTGTCGGTGTAGTAATTAGTTCAATAGTAGCAAAATCATTAGAATATAAACAAAAGACCCAAAGATACTTATATGAGAAAAGAGAAGAGCCGTATTCTCAATTCATTGACATGGTATATAAAATGCAAAAGAATGTTCGCGAAGATGGCGAATACACACAGGATGAAATGCTTAAAGATATACTAATGTTTTCTCAAAAGCTTACTTTGTGGGGTTCTAGTAAGGTAGTAAAAAAATGGCTTGCTTTTTGTACTCATTCGCAAACAAACAATCTTGATGCAACTCAAACGTTATTTGTTTTAGAAGATATTATATTTGAAATAAGGAGTGATATGGGACTAAAAAGACAGGGATTAAAGAAAGGCGATATGCTAAAATTTTTTGTTAATGATATAGATAAATATTTACCTAAAAAATAAAAGATAGAATAAATTGGATAAAAGGTATAACAGCCCTTTTTTCATGCACGTGACAGGGACTTCGAATCCCTCCGGGCGGGCCAAAGGAGACAAACGCATAATAAACCAAGTGTTTATATGCGTTTGTCTTTTTAAATGAAGATAGATGTTTAAGAGCAGAAACGGACAAAACCGTTCCTGCTCTTACTTTATGGTTTAAACAGGGGGCCTTGAATCAGGTTATTACTGTGAGAATAACCATTCCGTTGCGTTTGCCCTGCAAAAAGGGGCGCGGCAACTGCCGCGCCCCTTTTTTACAGTATCCTGCCCATGGAAACTGCTGTTAAAATGACCAGTATTATGCGATTTCTTTACGCGACTTCAATATAGAAGACGGAATCATAAGCAAATTCATAGTTCTGATCCCACGCCATGCCATAAGCCGCCTGCAATTCGAAAACAACGCCCTCATCTGCCGGTAGGCCGGTCGCGATTAACAGGGCAGCATCCTTACCCCCCTGCTCTGCTTCCGCGGGGAACCATGCGTCGGGACCGAGCTCAGTAGCAACCGTAGTAGCGGGAGCCTGCGTCAAGCCTTTAATGCCAAGAGAAATACCAGCAAGAGTTTCATCCTTGTCCAGGGCTTTCCATTCCTTGCTGTCGCTGCGGGTATTGGCAACGACCGGCAGCTTGGTATGTCCGGTCAAATCCTTAGCTTTCAGGGATTCAAATTTGATGGTCAGCGCAGTAGAAGCACAGGTGTTCTGTACTGTAAAAGAGGTGGGGGTAAACGCCTCATCATAATCCTTATTGGCGTCAATGACAAAGCGTCCGGTAATATCGACCGTTGCAGAAATCTGGGCTGCAATCGCGCGTCCGTGTACTTCGTTGATGTTTCCGCTCGGGTTGGTGGTGGTCCACTTCTCGGCCGATACATCAACTGGCTGGCCGCTTGCAACGACCGGTGTTGACAATTCGTTGCTGTTGTTGGTGATTTCATCGGCAAAAACCGCCGGAACCGCGAGAGCAGCTACCATGCAGGCCGCCAAACATGCTGTAATTAATTTTTTCATATGAGTTCCTCCTTGTTATATGTATAGATTTTTATATGGAATGGCATGGGCAGTACCGTTCCATGATAAACAAATTTAACGCGTGACCATCTTGATAGCTATGGTGGATTTTCCAATCAGCTCTCCAGTTTCCGGGTTTGTGGAATAAAAGGTCGCCAACGCTTTCACTGTACCGACAGGCAGCTTAATTAACAGGGTATCCTCTTTTATATGCTGTCCCGGCTGCAGGGTGGGGGAACGGTAGATTAGCTCGCCGTCGGCTTCACGCGTGATTTCCACATAAAAATTGTTCTGGTTCTGAAGGGAATTCTCAATTTGCAGCAGATAGGAATCCTTCCCCGCCTCGTTGGACGGAGAAACGTTGATAGACATGGCCAGCTTATCCTTATCCACCTTGTCCTGCAGGAGTTTTTGGATTTCTTCCTGTGTCAAATCCTTCAGAGGGCCGTCAATCACATTTGCCGGCGGGGTGAAGCTCGGCGCGATAGTATCTTTGATGGGATTGAACAAAAGGATGCCGGCGACTAACAATGTGACAAATCCCAAAATCCACCAGAGGATGAAGCAATTCGGCCGGTAGACCCTGACAAAATCCTCGCGGCCGTCAGCCTCCATCTGAACATACCCCTTTTCGCTGTAAAACAGATGGGAAAAGGAGCTGGGGTCGTAAACCATTAAATCATTGTCGAATTCGTCGGACAGATAGCCAATCACTTCATCCTTCTTGCGTTTCCTGTCCTTTTTATAAACGCCGCCTATGAGATTTTTATTTCGTTCTTTGGTATTTTTGCTGCGTTCTTTCTGCATTTCTTTCTTTTGCTTTTTGGAGTAAAGAGGCAGGATTGTATCGGGTGTTTTTTCTTCCTCCGGCCCGTTTTTCCTGCCCTTTTGGAGAATATATTTGCGCTTGGGTTGTTTTTCTTCCTCTTTTTCGTAAAAATCCAGGCGCGCATGCCCTAAATAAGAGTAATCCTCCCGGTCGAATTTGGTTGGTTTAATCTTATAAATGTTCCTCACCGCCGTTTCTTATTATGATTTCTCCCACGGGAGCGCGACTTTCCAGCCTGTTACGTCACACTGGCCCTTGTTGTATTGGGCAAACCCGGTATAGGCGGTAGCCACGACCGTGCCGTCCTTTTTGATGCCGAGGGTCTGGGTCCCTCCTGTCGTAACAGCGACAATGTCGCTCCAATCCTGCACCTCGCATTCGCCGTAATATTGCTCCAGCGCGCCGAGATGCTTGGTAGAAACTACGGTACCGTCCTTTTTCAGGCCGATGGTATGATTGGCGTCTGCGGCGATGGCGACGATATCCTTCCAGCCTTCCACCTCGCATTGCCCGTTGGTGTTGTCGCCCACGGCTACTACTGTGCCGTCGCGCTTGAGCCCTACCGTATGGATATACCCGGTGGCGATGGAAACGATATCGCTCCATTCACCGATATCTCTCTGGCCGGCGTCGCGGATTTTCTCCTCGTCGAGCTGGGTACACATGAGGGACCCGTCCTTGCACAGGCCGACGGTATAGCCTTCCCCTGCCGCCAGCTCCACCGTATCGTGGAAGGAGAGCACCTTGAACTGCCCGTCGCCGTATATGGAATCACCCTTGGGCGTATTGGCGACGACCTTTCCGTCAGATTTCATGGCGGCGGTATAGTAGCGTCCGGTTACGATATGGGTAATATCCGTAAAATCCTTCAGGTCGCATTGGCCGAAATCCTGGCTTTCCACCCCGGTATAAGGGGTCACAGCCACAGTCCCATCCGCTTTTACACCCACTGTGTGGCTGTACCCGGCTGCGATTTCCCGGATGCCGGAGAACGATTGTACTTCTCCCTGCCCATCGTAGGTTGCGTTTTCGTCCGATGCAAACCGCGTGGCGCCGACCGTTCCGTCGGGCTTTACATAGGCGGAATGCAGCACGCCTGCCGCCACCAGGTTCGGCAGCTTGATTTGCTGGTAAGCAGCGGCATAGTCCGTCCCGGTGTAATGCTTCATCAGAAGGTCCAGTGCGGTCAGGTAGTCGCCTGACTGCTTGAGGTTTTTACAGGCAGTCAGGATTTTTTCCGCACTGTCCGCCTGCTCCGGGCACATGCCCAGCAGTTCCACGCATTGCTTCCACTGCTTTGCCTCAAAGAGCCTGCTGCCGCAATCATAAATTTTATCTTCAATCCCGTCATGGTCGGTAAAGGAGAGCAGCTTTTGCCCGGCCGTGTAATAATCGCCCTGGCCGTAGGCTGCTTCATAGTCGTTTACCGCGTTGGAATAGGAAATGGCGGGAACGGCGTATTCGACCAGATAGTACCCGCCGACGGCGGCAACCAGGACAGCCGCCAGGCTGACAGAGGTGATAATCCCCGCGCGCTTATACGCCTTTTTCCGCTGGACGCGGTATTCCTCCAGCTGCACGCGCTGTATTTCCCGCTCCTGCCGGGAGGATTCCCGGTCCTTCTCCCGCCGCAGCGCGGCGGCCTGCTGTTGCTGTTCTTGAGTTTCCTTGACTGCTTCCATAAACATCTCCTCAGCTCACCCGGTAGACGAGCATATAGGTTACTTTTTTACTCTTGTCGGAGGACTGGACGGTAATCTGTACCATATTGTTGCCGGTTTTTACACTTGCGCTCAGGTATTTGAGCTGTACGGCCGCCTGCGGGTCCTCCGTTATCACATCGATTTTCGGCTGCTCGGTAATCCGCCCCACATCCACCAGGATGGACCCGGCAGCGGGGAGTACGGCCTGCACACCGCCGACCGTCACCGATTTCAGCGCCGTATTGCCGCTGGTACCCGTGGGGGGGAGCGGTACGTTTGAAAGCGTCTGGTAACGGATGCAGAGGGTGTACCTTACCTGTTTGGACTGGTCGGAGGACTTGACGGTGATGGTTGTCAGGTTGTTCCCCGGTTTGATGGGCAGGCTTGCGGTATAGGTAACCGTCGCTTTGGAATCCTCCGCTTCCGCCTTGAGCGTGGCGGCCGACCGGCTGTCGTTCAAAATTATATTGATAATCTTGGCCGGGTCGTTTGTCAGCCCGGCGGCTGTGCCGTTGACCGTCAGGCTCTTTAAATTGGTATTGTCGCTCAGCTGCGCGCCGGGAACGCCGGCGCCCTTGACCACCTTGACCGTGATGACGTGCTGTACCTTCAAAACGCCGCGGCTGTCCCCGATTTTTACAACGCAGATATTATTGCCGATTTTCAGGGCTTTGTTGCTTAAGGAATCGGACAGCACCTGGTCGGACGGGTTGGTTAAGGTATATGTAAACCGGGAACCCATCTGCGCGTCGCTGATGGTGACGATAGAATTGGTGCTCTGGGGATCGAAATCCTCACACAGTTCCCCGTCCAGGTACAGCGCCTTGATGCCCTCGATTAGCTTGGGCTTGTTGACCTTGACCGTATAGACGGTCGTGCTGCTCTTATCCTCAGAGACACAGGTGATGGTTACCACATTGATTCCTTCCACAGGGCTGTCGGGCTTTTGCACCGTGTAACTGGCGCCCGGATGGGACATGGCAGCCGTCACCGTCAGCTCGTCCGTATCGGCGCGGATTTCCGCCTCATAGGACAGGGTGGATTTATCGAAGTGCTCAATAGCCTTGCCGTTTATGGTGATTCCGGTCAGGGTGGAAAGGGTCTCCACCGGCGGCGCGACCACCGTATATTTCACAGTACTGCTGGTAATTTCAGAATTGTCCTCCAAATTTACGACCACATACGTTACCTCGTATTCGCCCGGTTCGTTGCCCAGCAGCTTCACCGCGCGATTGAATTTCTGGTTATAAAAAAGCTGAAAGCTCCCCTCGTTATTCCAGAGCTTTCCGACCTCCACGGCATACTCTGTGCCGCTGGACGTGAGCGATTTGAGGGTCAGCCCGTTTGTTACGCCCTGGGGCTGCGTGATTGCAGTAACCTTGATTCCGGCATTGGCGTAACCCAAATAACTTATTTTATCGGGGGTAATCCATATCAGTCTATCGGACTCCACGCCCTGCGTAAGGGTGTCGGTAGGCGTATCGATATAATAAGAGGTGTGTGTTTCTTCATAGACCGGCTCGCCGGTTGGTTCGTTTCCCCTTATTTCACCCAGTGGGGTGATAAGGCTGGGCTTTTGGCAGAAAATCGTGCCGTTGTTTTCGACCACACCGTCTGCATAGTTTAATAGATGGGCGTTTCCGGAGCCTCCGCCGCCAATTTGGAGTGTCGCATCCGGGCTGACGGTGATGGTGCTGTAATTGAATATCCGGGCGTCACCGGGGCCGCCGCTGCCGATTTGGAGCATCCCGTCCGGCTTGACGGTAATGCTGCCGAAGGTATAGTTATGCAGCAGCGCATCTCCAGAGGTTTGGTTATCGATTTGAAGCACCCCGTTAGATTCGATGTTGAGCGCGCCCTTGTTGTACAGGTAGGCAGTCCTATCGCCTCCATTGCCGACTTGAAGCTTTGCGTCCGGATTGATGGTGATGACGCCGGTGGTTTGGTTGGTAAACGCTCCTCCGGGCTTATTTTCCGAACCGTCAGTTGCAATGACGACGGAGGGGTCGTCTATCACAAGCGTGCCGTAATTACTGATTCTTTGATCCATGCGAAAAGGCGCCGAGAGCGTAAGCTGCGCCCCTTTTTCAATGGTGGTGTTCCGGGTTTCGGACATATATTGCTTCTCTGTTTCCGTCATGGTAAAGCTGCCGCCCCGAACAATCTGTTCGCCCTCTTTTCCTGCAACCAATGCAGAATCGGTGTTGCACCAGACGCCCTTGGTGAAGGTGTAGTGTGACTCCGCGTCACGAATTTTTCCGTACACGAAGCAATCGCCGTTGATGGTTATATGCCCACAGTTGTCGTCCTTTATATGGCCGGAAGACAGATAACCATATACCCGGCCGCCGAGGATATCGATTTTCCGGCAGCAGGCGCTAAATCCGCCGCCGATAATACCACCCTCGTCATTGATTCCATCAACGCCGTCCATGCAGTATAGCTCTCCGCCCATCACATGAAAGCTGCCGCCCTTCTCGTAGGCGTCTCCGCCGATAGAAGACGCGTCTTTACCGGTGGTCATATTGTCCGGCTTGGATTTGAGAGACAGCTTGCCCGGACCGTATATATACAGCTCGACCCCCGATGGTACATGGATTAGGCTCTTTTGAGCCCTTAGGGTCCCACCCAGCGGAGGCTCCGGCTCGCTCATATCTTGATTGTTCGCCAGCAGGTTATCTGTACCTAACATACGGAGCTTGTTGCCGCTTCCGGTAAAGCTGATGATGTTTTTATCCTCCAGAAGCGAAATCCTGATGCCGTTTAGGGTCAGGTCCACACCGCTGGCCACACAGTTGATTGTTACATGGTTATAGGCATAGACAGCGCTTTGGACCTCGGGGGAGAGGGTGACAGGTTCGCTGGTGTTTATAGTGATTTCTATACTCGTTCTGGGAATCACATATTCACCGCCGGATGTAATCGGCCCGCTCACATAGGTCCCTCCAGCGGCCGATACGGTCATACCGGGCAGGAAAAGCGTGGGCACCAGCCCGCAGGCAAGCAAAACGCTGAGCATCTTTTTCAGGATTGATAAACCTTTTCTGTTTTGTTTCATAATCTCATCCCTCATTCACATTAATAGGGTATTGAACCGGCGGCGCGGCGTCGGTGCTTGGAGCCGGTTGGCCGCTTCTGTCCCGCAGCAGGCTTTCCCTGCGCCGGTTATAGTCAGGAGCGGCTATAACCAATCCCCTCTCTTGCGCGGGGCATACCCTTTGAAAAGCTGTTTGCTGGTAAAATTATAAATAAAAAACGCAGAAAAAGCGTATCACTCGCGTGAAATGTAGCTTTTTCTGCGTGAAATGTTATTTTTTCTGTGCAAGATGCAATAAAAAGGATGCTTACCCCTTCAATTAGAAAACATATTCAAGATAAGCCGTTTTCAATGCGGGATAGGTCCCGCGGGCGACCGGGATGCGCTTACCTCCCGTCAGCAGCAATTCCGAAGAAGTCAGCCCGCTCACATAGTTCAGGTTCACAATATAGGCCCTGTGCGGGATAAAGAAGCAGCGGTAATCCCGCAGCTGTTCAAAAAGGAAAGAGAGGGTGCTCGGGGTCTCGACAGCCGTGCCGTCCGCCAGCGTGCACAAACGGCGGTGGTTGAAGCTTTCTATCGACACCAGTTCCCGGATATGGACCTTGCGGAGCCCTTCTTTTGTTTTCAGCATCAGCGAAGGGTTTTCCTTTGGCGCGAGATTCCGGATACAGGATAGAACCGCATCGTCAAAATCGGATTTTTTTAACGGCTTTAACAGGTAATCCGAAGCCTTTACCGAAAAAGCGTCCAGCGCGTACTCCCGGGAAGTCGTCAAAAACATAATTTCCGCCGTTTCTCCCCGCGCCCGTATTCGCTTCGCCGTCTCTATCCCGGTCAGATGGGGCATGACGATATCGAGCAAGTACAAATCGAAGCCGCCCGACCGGGCAATATAATCGAGTAAATCGCAGGGGGAACCGAACGCCTGGATTTGAATGGGCAGCTCCGGATGCTCCCTGGAAAACAGGTCTGCCAGCCGCCGGATTTCTATAATATCCAGCTCCTTATCGTCGCAGATACATACTTTGAGCAAATGGGTCACCTCGCTTTTGCCTGAATGCCGCCAATTAACGGCGGCTGCCGTAATATGCCGTCTAACGCCGCGGCGGGCAGGATGAACTCCGGCATACCGGCGCTGCCCGGCGCCACCTCGTATTCGTCGAACACGATTACCAGCTGGCCCTGTCCGTTTATGTAGAAATTCTGGTCCGGGCCAATCTCCTTGAAGCAGCTTTCCTCCGGCCAGATGCCGCCGGGGATAAAGTAGTCGGCCAAACCGGCGTTTATCTGCTCTTCCATCTGCCTTAATATCTCCGTGCTGATTATACCGATATAGTCGCTGCCGTCCACGAACAAATCGCCCAGCTCCAGTACCTTACCGGTTTGTTTATCCAGTGTAAAGCAGCGGCTGTACTGTCCGGAGCCTCCGGCGTTCAGGGTGGCGTTGAAGCGGATAGAGAGCAGTGCGTCGTCGTTCCGGATGGTATCGTAGGTGATATCCATCCCCACATACCCATGATATTTCCGCGCCGCATACCATATGAATTTCCTCTGCATTTCCTGGATGTATTCTTCCATCTGCCGGTTGATATCGTCGATTCCATCGGAGATATCCGGCGGCCCTGCCAGCTCCTTATCAGGCTGTGTGGGGGAAGGGCCGGTTGGTTTTGGTACGATTGGAAGAGCGGGGGCGGTATCTGCGTTTTCATTGCTGTCCCATGAAATCGTGCCGGAATCAGCGGAAAGCTTCGATTGCTCCGGCGCGGTATCCGCCTGTTTTGTTTTTGCTGGTTCTGTTTCCGCCGGGGCAGCCGGCTTTGTCTGCGGCTCTGTTTCCGGCTGGGCCGCCGGCATGGTTGGTGCTGTTCCCACATCGTTTGGGTCGGGCGTGTTGTCCGGATTGTTTGTCAATTCCACCTGCGGCAGTGCGGCATGGAACGCCGTGCCTCCCCATTGGAAATCATAAGACCAGAGATTTACAACCCGAACCAGCGCTCCAAGCCCCGGTATCCCTTCCATGGCCTGCGCCATGGCCGGCATACAGTTGATTAGGAAGAAAAGAGCAAATATGGACAGCGCCGCCGCCGCAGCCTTTTTTTTCGGCTCGGCTTTTTTCTTTGCGGGCGGGGGCGTCCCCTGTGAATCAAAGAGCACCACCCTCAGCCAAAATTGGCCCTCTTTACATTCGCAATGAAACAGCCCGTTATATTTTTTGGCAATTGCGGCAATGCTTTTCAGTCCGACGCCGTGCCCCTTTCGTTTTGGGACAATCGGGAACCCGTCCGCGTCAAACTCAATTTGGGCGTCGCAGGGATTGACAACAGAAACAATCATTTTCCGGTTGTCTGAAAAATCCGCGGTAATATGGATACGCCGCTTTTCTTTTTCTGCAGTTTGCTCACAGGCGTGAACTGCGTTTTCCAGCGCGTTGGCCAGGATAACGCACACATCCATTTCATCAAAGGGAATTTGGGCGGGGATATGTACTGAGCTCGTTACCGTACAGCCGGACTCCTTCGCAGCCCGCCCGATGCACGAGGACAGCACAGCGTTTACCGTGATGTTCTCACAATAATTTTCCTGTGAGATTTCGGAAAGCTGGCCGGAAAGCCCGCCGATATACCGCAGAAGCTCCTCATTGTTATCTTTGCCGGCAAGCCCCTCCAAAACCTTGAGGTGGTGGCGCATATCATGCCGGTAGGTACGCCCCAGCTCCATTTTTTTGCGGACGTCCTCGTATTCCCTGCGTTGGATTTCGAGCTGTGCCGCTACCGCTTTTTCCGATTCCTGTATACGCCGGACAGACGCAGCCGATACCAGCGCCCGCGCCATAACCAGAAATATCGACAGGGTCGTCAGGGATATCAATATCCATACCGTTAAATTTGTGGTAGTGCTTATAAAATAGGAAAAGAGCAGAAAAATCATGGAGACAGGGAAGCAAAGCAGCAGCCAGCTGGTACGGTTATGCAGAACATAAGCGCGAAACGGCTTGCGTAAATATCGGTAAACTATCAGTAAAAGCAGGGCGGCAATGAACAGCAGGCATCCTGTCTGGATAAGGCTGTGCTGCAAGGGGGAAATGCTTTCCGGCCTTTGGAAATATCGAACGGACAGCTTTTGTAAAAACGTAAGCGTACAGGAAACCAGCATTCCCGTCGTCCAGACGGCGGCAGTTTGGTAAAAGCCCGCGCCGGACAGAATATGTATACCGATAACGGCTGGCAGATACGCTGTCAGCGGCAGCAGGGTAAGGAGCAGCATCTTATCCTGCCCGGATAGAAGCAGCCCCGCCTGCAGCGCGCCAATTCCGAGCAGGAAACCGGCCGCCGCAAGGAAATTCCCCCTTCTGCCGAACCGCCCTTCCAACAGTCCCGCGCAGGCCAGCAAAAAAGCAATAAAGGTAATCCCTTCCCACAGGAAGGGCTGTATTTCAATTATATGCAACCCTCGTCTCTCCTTTCCACCGGCAAAACAGCCGCTGTTGTTTCTTATACCACAAAAACAGGGACACTCTATTCTGTTCCGCCGCTCTGGCATTTTAATTCTGCCATTACTTTTGAGCGCTCCAGCAATTATCCATGGAAATTATACGCATATGCCCGCGCCCGCTGAGCACTATGAATAATTTCATTATATTGGATTATGCGAATCAAATCAAGTAACCCTGAAAATTGTCGGAAGGCCCATTTTAGGATTGTCAAACATGATGGACAGGATAAGCAAAAATAGTTACGGCAGAAAAAGGTTCTTCATAAGGCAGTATCATCGCACGAAGTGCGGCATCATTGCCCGAAAGGGCAAACATCATTCGAAAAAAGGCTATTTTGCAGAATGAGAATTGTCAAGGGGTGAAATGATATTTTCTGTTCTTTGGACGAGGCCGGGGGCGCGGGGGCAGAGCCACCGTAAGACCTAACGAATGCCAGCGTGTTAGTGGAGCCGGTTTTGCCGTAGAATGGAGCGGACGGAAATGCAATTCATTTTTTCAAAAAGCATTCTTGACTTTTCCGAAAAAAATATGTTAGTATTATTAAGTTGGACAGCTAAGTGCGTAGAATTCCTAACGGATTCTACGCACTATTTTTTTGCCCTTCGTAGTTTTTAGGTAGCTTTTCTCTGATAAAGACTCCAAAACATGTATGCCATATATTTAGGAGGAAAATCATGGAACAAACAAATCAAAACCGTATGCTTGGTGAGGAGAAGATTTCTAAGCTGCTGATAAAATTTTCAATTCCCTGCATACTCTCGCTACTCATCAGCGCACTCTACAACATTGTTGACCAAATTTTTGTCGGCAACAGTGAGTTAGGGTATCTCGGCAACGCGGCTACGGGCATTGTCTTTCCAATTCTTATTATCGCACAAGCCTTTGCCTGGTGTGTCGGTGATGGCAGCGCCGCCTATCTTAGCATTTGTCAAGGAAAAAAAGATACCCAAAATGCACACCATTGTATTGGCACAGGCATTACGATTACGCTGATACTTAGCGTTATCATGCTGGCGCTCTGTGCGGTGTGGAAAGAGCCGCCGCTCCGGTTATTCGGTGCATCTGACCAGACGATTGGAATGGCAATAGAGTACTTCGCCATTGTACTTTGCTTCTTTCCGGCATTCATGCTAATGAACATGATGAATGCCGTCATTCGTGCAGATGGAAGCCCGGCGATTTCAATGGCATCTATGTCACTGGGCGCAATTTTGAATATCATTATTGACCCAATATTTATCTTTGTGCTAAATTGGGGCATTGCAGGTGCAGCATGGGCAACGGTTATTGGACAGACAGTTTCTTTTCTTGTTTGTGTGCTGTACTTTTTCAAAACAAAGAGTTTCCGGCTGACAAGGGATAGCTTTGTACCACATTTCAAAATTTTCAGTAACGCCTTGAAATTAGGTGCATCTTCGTTTATCACACAGATGTCTATCGTTGTCATTTCCTTAGTCTGTAATATCATGCTCGCCAAATATGGGGCTTTATCAATTTATGGACAGGATATTCCTATCTCAGTTATCAGCATTGAAACAAAGGTGTTTACCATTGTTATCAACATCATTGTCGGCATTGTCCTTGGCGGACAGCCGATATTAGGCTATAATTATGGCGCAAAGAAATATAATCGTGTTAAGGAAACATACCGAACAATTTTAATTGCAACGCTTGTTGTCGGCATTGTGTCCACTTTAATTTTTGAAATTTGCCCGCAAGTTGTCATCAATATTTTTGGCTCTGGAAATGATATGCTCTATCTTGAATACGCAATGCGCACATTCCGAATTTTCCTGTCGCTCGTCATCTTTACTTGTGTGATTAAAATGTCCTCTATCTTCTTTCAGGCTGTGGGCAAGCCAGTGATGGCGGTCATTGCGTCTTTGACGCGCGATATTGTCTGCTTTGTACCGCTTGTGATACTAATACCATCTATCTTTGAAAGGAATCAAGCTAGTAGTGGTATTAATGGAATCCTGTTTGCCGCGCCTACGGCAGATATTATCGGCATGATTGTTGCCGTGTGCTTAACCGTACACTATTTTAGAACGATGGAATCCAGTGAGAACCTGGAACCGGTCCCAGAGAATGCGGTAATCCGGCGTTAAAGAGGTCGTTTGAATATGTAGTCGCGTCAACCTCGTTTCTGCCTGTGATTGCCTACTATCTGCACAAAATTGAGGATTGGGCTTTGTGTTTCAGCGTTGTAAGGTCTGCGGCAGGGACTTCGTTGCCCGTAGCCGACACTATGAATTGTGTTCGGACGGGTGCCGCAAGAAACAGGCGGCAGAAGCCAAACGCGAATTTGACGAGAGGGCAAAGGGAAACAGGTTGGAACAGCTTTATGACGCGGCGTATTATTACTGGTATAACCGTCTGCGGAAGTTAAGACGCGAAAAGGCCGCCAATCCCGAAAAGGCGGCGGCTGTGGGTGAAGCGTTCAAGGCGTTCCGAAAAGAAGCGGTCAAGCGCAAGGGAGAGGTCAAGTGTGGAAAAATGAAGCTGAACGATTTTTCCTCTTGGCTCATAGAACAACAAAACGAGTTTGACCGATTGATGGACGGTTGATAAAATAGGGGGTGGTTTTCGGGCACGGTACAGCCCCTAAAACGCCCCTGTATGCTTTTTGGGGGTAGGCAAGGGATTTATACCGCCCATGCCTACTTTGAGGTTTTAAGCGTGACAAGAAGCCAGTATTTATGCGGGTTTGAGGGCTGTCAAAAACTTCTAAATGTCCATGCCCGTCTGTTACGCATTAGCCGCCTTGCGGCTTCGTATCACCTCCTTGTGCAATCGCGTCAATTCACTGCAAATGAGCCGCCGCCTTGCTGTTTTAGTGTAGTATCATTACTACCCTTTACAGCATACATTCCAGTGTAGTAAAATCTTTCCTTCCCTCCTTACTGCCCAATACGTATGTAATCCTACACTCTGAAAGTATAGCCAGCAAACGGAAAGGATTTATCGCCTGCAGCGCGCCTGGCTTCATTTTTTTATTGTAATGCTGTATAATGGCAGCAAAGTGAAAAAACGGGGTAAAGCAATGGAATACAAATTGACTACAGGAAATATAAGCCGTTCTCTGGTTGTTTTCAGCCTGCCCATGATTCTTGGCAATTTATTGCAGCAATTATATAATGTGGCGGATACGCTGATTGTCGGAAAAACGGTTGGTCCGGCGGCGCTTTCGGCCGTTGGTTCCTCTTACGCGCTGATGGTATTGCTGACCTCTGTTATCCTGGGGCTTTGTATGGGAAGCGGCGTGGTATTCGCGCGGCTTTATGGGGCGGGAAGGACAGACGATATGAAAACAAGCGTATTTAATGCCTTTATCTTTATATTGTTGGTTGGTGCCGCTGTCAATATTGCTTCTTACCTGCTTCTCGACCAGTTTATCCAATGGCTTCATGTACCAGCCCAGGCCGTTGCATATACCCGGACCTATTTGCGGATTATATTTGCCGGCATGACCTTTGTATCTTTATATAACTTTTTTGCTTCTGTCCTGAGGAGCGCCGGCAATACGGTCGTTCCCCTGGTTTTCCTGGCTGTGGCAGCCGTTACAAATATTATTCTCGACCTTATTTTTATTTTGGCCTTTCATTTAGGGGTTGCGGGCGCGGCGCTGGCGACAATTGCGGCGCAGGCCCTCTCGGCGGGTTGCATTTCCGGCTACACTTTTGTTAAGGCAAAGCACCTTTGCCCGAGCAAGCGGCATATGCGTTTTGACAAACGCCTGTTAAAGCTGATTGCCGGCAATTCCGTATTAACATCCATTCAGCAGTCAATTATGAACTTTGGCATTTTGATGGTTCAGGGCCTGGTCAACAGCTTCGGCTTCGCGGCATCCGCCGCTTTTGCCGCGGTGGTCAAAATCGATGCGTTTGCTTATATGCCGGCGCAGGATTTCGGAAATGCTTTTTCAACCTTCATCGCTCAAAATTATGGTGCAAAACAGCCGGAGCGCATTCATAAGGGAACGGTGTCGGCAATTAAAATATCGAGCGCCTTTTGCGTATTCGCCTCTGTTTGTGTCTGCGTTTTCGCAGAGCCGCTGATGCAGATGTTTGTAAAGAAAGGCGAGGCTGAAATTATCGGCATAGGAATCGAGTACCTTCGGATTGAGGGGCTCTTCTATATCGGTATCGGGGTGCTTTTCCTGCTATACGGCCTGTTCCGCGGATTTGGAAAGTCCGGTATTTCCATTGTGCTCACCGTTATTTCATTGGGAAGCCGCGTGCTGCTTGCATATACGTTATCGGCGGTTCCCGCTGTCGGCATGGTTGGGATTTGGTGGTCGGTTCCAATCGGGTGGGCGCTTGCCGATTTGGCAGGTATTCTTATTTATTTCAGGTATAAAAAACGGCTGATACCGAACCCGCGGTAAACAATTCCGTCGGGAGCTGCCCCAGCAACGCGGGAAAACAGCCGGTAATACCGCGTTGGTTTAAAATCATATAATGCTCAAAACGCCTTCAAGTTCTAAATTGGAAAGGACGCAATACAATATAATAGATAGTAGGAAAGGGAGGAACCAGTTTGAATTCCACCATACATCTTTTTGCGATTTCCAATGTTCCGCGCCATGTGTCGTTTTATGGCTCTAATTACGCGCGGCTTGACCGGTGTGTGCGCCTGAGCGGATACCCGCACGCCGTCCTCGAAAAAATTATTTCCGGCGTATACAGCCGGGCGCAGGAGGAAAATACCCCGGCTGAAATCGTCCATCATTGCCTAGATAACACAATGCAGGGCATTATTCTTCCGCAGCGTTCGTGCGGCGTGTTCGGTTTCGACACTTACGACCCGGATGAGCTCAATTATTTATCGAATGCAAGGGATGGGGCGATAGCGTCCATAAAGGAGAACATAAACAGGGCAAGAGAAATTTTTACCAATGCGCGCGCCCTTCATGACGAACAGGAAAAAATTTATATCGCACATATGGATTTTGACGCTGCCGACCGTTTGACGAAAGAAACAATTCATATGCTTTTTGACGGGAAGGGCCTGGATTCTCCCGGAACAGAGGTACACCGCTTTTTCGGCGCGGCGACTGTGGACGGCAATGTAAACTACATTCCCGAGGTAACAAAGGACATCCCAAAACGGTACTTGATTAAAGGCCGCCCGGGAACGGGAAAATCGACCTTCCTGAAAAAAATAGCACAAACCGCTGTTTCACGCGGCTTCCGAACAGAAATCTACCATTGCTCGCTCGACCCTGACAGCCTTGACCTTGTCGCGGTCCGTGAGCTGGGGTTCTGCCTGTTTGACAGTACGGCCCCGCATGAATACTTTCCCGAACGGCCCGAGGACGAAATCATAGATATTTACAAAACATGCGTGACGCCAGGCACGGATGAAAAATATCAGGCCGAGCTCGATAGGTCGCAGAAGGCGTATAAAGAAATGATTGCGTCCGGCGTTTCTTTTTTAAAAAAAGCCAAGGAGGAAAGCGACCGGTATGACGCAGCCCTTCCGGCAATCGATGAGGCTGCGCTCAAACAGGTGGTGCAGGGCATCCTGCAAAGGCTGTTTTAACTTTTTGCAGGTTACGCACGCTTTATCAATAAAAGGCGCCTGCCGCAATATTGCGGCAGGCGCCTTTGGTGAACGCTTTTCTATACCCTGTTTTGATTTACCTGTACGAATTACTCCAGGATATTCCCATCAGTCGATATTGTTTTTACCTGCCACGGCAGGAATTTTCCGCTTGCCTGAAGCGCGGATTTTACGGCGTTTTCCAGCCCGCCGCAGCACGGAACCTCCATTCGCACAACCGTCACGCTTTTAATTTCGTTATTTTTTATAATTTCCGTAAGCTTTTCGGTATAATCCACTGAATCGAGCTTCGGGCATCCAATCAGCGTGATTTTGCCGCGGATAAAGGCCCGGTGGAAATCCGCAAAGGCGTATGCGCAGCAGTCGGCCGCAACCAGCAGATGTGCGTCATGGAAATACGGCGCGTTCGCCGGGACAAGCTTAATCTGCACCGGCCACTGTCCCAGCTGTGAGGATAACGGCTGTGCAGCCCCTGCTTCTGCGGGCGCGTCCTTTTTTTCGAGCGCCTTCGCGTGCGTGCCCGGGTACCCGCAGGCAAGCGGTTTTGCCCGCAGGCTTGCTTTGACGGCGGCTTCGTCGTACGCGGCCGCTTCCCTGCTTACAAACGTAATGGCCCCCGTGGGGCATACAGGCAGGCAGTCGCCCAGCCCGTCGCAGTAATCGTCGCGCAGAAGCTCAGCCTTACCGCCAACCATACCGATTGCGCCCTCGTGACAGGCCTGCGCGCACAGGCCGCAGCCGTTGCATTTGTCTTTGTCGATTTGTATCATTTTCCTTATCATAATGGCTCCTCCTTAAAAGCAGACGTTTCTTGACTTTGCGTGCTTATCATACTATAATCAGTCTCATAAGTCTGTTGTATTTCCAACGGAGGGCAAAGGATGCAAAATGATTTAAGTTTAATCCACGGCTCTGTCCTGTTTGCCGGGACAACCGTTCAGGAGACGGAAAAAATGCTCACATGCCTCAGCGCAAAACAGGCGGTGTATCAAAAGAATGAATACATCCTGCGCGCGGGGGATAAAAACAGCTGTGTCATGCTGCTTTTGGAGGGCGGCGTTTGTATCGTCCAGGAGGATTTCTGGGGCAACCGGAATATTATCTCTAAAATTACGCCGGGCGAAATATTTGCGGAGGCGTTTGCTTGTGTGCCGGGCGCGCGTTTGGGCGTATCCGTCACGGCGGAAATGAAATCGGCTGTGCTTTTTCTCGACGTACGCCGTATCCTTACGGCTTGCGGCGCGTCCTGCCCGTTCCACAGCAGGGTCGTCCAAAACCTTGCGTCCTGCCTGGCGCAGAAAAACCTGCGCCTGACGGAAAAACTTACGCATATTACACAGCGAACCACCAGGGAAAAGCTCCTGTCCTTCCTGTCGGCGGAATCTATAAGGCAGGGGGCTTCCGGGTTCGATATTCCGTACAACCGGCAGCAGCTGGCGGACTACCTTTCCGTCGACCGCAGCGCAATGTCGTGGGAGCTTTGCAGGCTGCGCGACGAGGGCGTTTTGCGGTTTCATAAAAACCACTTTGAATTACTGTTTTCGTGAAAAATTTTGAACTCCTTGTTGATTTTAAAGGCTATGTAGATTACTTCTACCTTCAGGATTGTGTTTCTTACGATTATAGCAAGGTGCATTTTTGGATTGGAAACGGCGAATTCACTAGTAAACCTTTGCCGCAGACAGCCGAAGAATATCGACAGTGGATAGCAAAAGAGCTGGAGCTTGTAGAAAGGAGAAATGCAAGAATCCAGGCAGCCTGCAGTAATTGAACCGGCATAAAACAAATATTTTTAAAAAAGCCTTGACTTGGAGTGCACTCCAGGTGTTATGTTTGTATCAGGATAAAAACAAATTTAAAAAGGAGTGTTCTTTATGAGTTTTCATATGTATGTACCTACGCGCGTCCTGTTTGGCGCAGGGGAGCTTCACAGCCTTTACCGGCAGCAGCTGCCGGGCAAAAAGGCGATGCTTTTAATCTCCAACGGAAAATCCGTTAAAACAAACGGCGCGCTTGCCCGTACCCAGGAGCAGCTAGAAAAAGCGGGGATAGAGTATGCGGTATTCGATAAAATACAGGCAAATCCCCTCAAGCAGACCATTATGGAGGGCGGCGCGTTCGCGCGTGAAAACGGCTGTGATTTCATCGTCGCGCTCGGCGGCGGCAGCGTAATGGACGCCGCAAAGGCGATTGCCGTGGTTGCAACGAGCAGCGGCGACCTTTGGGACTATATCTCCGGAGGTACCGGGCTCGGAAAACCGTTTGAAAGCAAGCCGCTTCCGATTGTAGCCATCACCACGACGGCCGGCACCGGCTCCGAGACCGATTCCGGCGGCGTGATTACAAATCCGGATACGCACGAGAAAATCGGTTTGGTAAACGAGGCGCTCTTCCCGGTGCTCGCAATCGTCGACCCGGAGCTTATGCGCACCGTCCCGCCGAAGTTTACAGCCTACCAGGGCTTTGACGCGCTGTTCCACAGCGTGGAGGGCTATATTTCAGCCAACGCGAACCTTATGAGCGATATGTACGCAATCACCGCGATAGAAAATATCGGCCGTAACCTTGCGAAGGCTGTACATGATGGCGGCGATATGGAGGCGCGCGAGCTTGTGGCTTTCGGCAACACGCTGTCCGGCGTCGTTATGTGTGTCGGAACCGTGACGAGCGAGCATTCGCTGGAGCACGCGATGTCCGCGTACCATCAGGAGCTGCCGCACGGCGCGGGGCTGATTATGATAAGCAAGGCGTATTTTGCGCACTTTATCGAAAAGCATGTCTGCGGCGAACGCTTTGTCCGCATGGCAAAGGCGCTTGGCATGGAAAACGCGGATAACCCGGAGGATTTTATCACTGCTCTTGCAAAGCTGCAGGAGGACTGCGGCGTGGCGGACTTGAAGATGTCCGATTACGGCATTACCAAAGACGAGCTTGAAACGCTCGCCCATAACGCGATGGACTCTATGGGAGGCCTGTTCGAGTGCGACCGTTCACCGCTTTCGGTTGCGGACTGCGTAGCAATCTATGAAAAATCCTATAGATAAGCCGGCGTTCCATAGTGCCGGAATTCAGTTGGCCATAGGGGGAATAAATATGGAAATGGAAAAAAGCCTTGGACCGGGCGCGGTCTTCCCGATGGGGGAGAAAAACGAAGCGTTCGCGCGGTATTTTACCGGCCAGAGCTATTTGAATATGCTGACAGCCGAAGGCGTTGCAATTGGGAACGTCACGTTTGAGCCGGGGTGCCGCAACAGCTGGCATATCCATCACAGCGGCGGGCAAATCCTTCTGGTGACAGGCGGCAGGGGCTATTACCAGGCGTGGGGAGAAGAGGCGAAGGAGCTTCACCCGGGCGACGTGGTAAATATACCGCCGGAGGTAAAGCATTGGCATGGGGCCGCCAAGGACAGCTGGTTTTCCCATCTTGCGGTTGAGGTTCCTGCACAGGGGGCAAAAAACGAATGGCTGGAGCCGGTACCGGACGAAGCCTACCGTAAACTGAAATAAAAGGGAGGAGACGGCATGACCATCGCGCAGGTCAGTAAAAAGTATGACATTTCAGCCGATACCCTCCGGTATTACGAGCGTATTGGGCTGATTCCCACGGTAAACCGCCTGCCTTCCGGCATCCGGGATTATACGGAAAACGACTGTAATTGGGTGGAGTTTGCCAAATGCATGCGCGGCGCCGGCTTGCAGGTAGAAGCGCTGATTGAATATATCGCCCTGTTCCAGCAGGGCGACGGGACGATTGAGGCAAGAAAGCAGATTCTTATCGAGCAGCGCGGCCAGCTTGTGCAGCGGATTGACGAAATGCAAAGGACGCTTGAACGGCTCAATAAGAAAATTGAGCGTTATGAGCAGGGGCTGCTTCCGGCGGAAAAGAAGCTGAAGGAAGAGTTCGATTTAAAATAACCCCGGAAAAGGAAGCCCCCTGCCGCTATCTTTTCGTGAGAACGCACAAAATAAAGGCGTTGGTCTCCCTCATAAATTCTCCCATTTTGACGGTAGTTTTTTTCTTACGGCAAGGCGGCAAATGCAGTATAATATAAACAGCGGGGAAAAGCCCTGCGTTTATAATTAGATGTAAGTCCAGCTGGGAGCAGTGCGCAGTCTATTCATGGTGAAAACCGGAAAGGCTGCGCTTTTTTTGCGCTCGTTCGGGCTTCGCTTTTGCTTTGAAGGGAGAAAAACAAATGACAGAAACCAAAAAAGAGCCAAACGCTTACCTTGCACAGCAGCCTATCGGCAAGTTGCTGCTTAAATTTTCCATTCCCTGCGTGCTTTCTATGCTTGTAAGCGCCCTGTATAATATTGTAGACCAGATTTTTATCGGGCAGAGTGTCGGGTATCTCGGGAACGCCGCGACCAACGTAGTATACCCGTTTACCGTTGTGGCGCTGGCGCTCGCGCTTTTAATCGGGGATGGAAGCGCGGCGCTTTTGAGCCTTTCGCTCGGCAGGGGAGACAGTGAAACAAGCCATAAATGTATCGGCAGCGCTATTGTCATGACGGCTGTTACAGGTATACTGCTTATGGCGGTTGGCTTTGCCTTGACCGGGCCAATTCTTAAGCTGTTCGGCGCAACGCCGGCCTGTTATAGCTATGCCGTGGACTATATGCGGATTATTCTGCTCGGCATTCCATTTTTTGTGTTTACCTCTGGGATGAACTCCGCTATCCGCGCGGACGGCTCACCCGGCTATTCCATGGCGGCTACCGTCGCCGGCGCGGTACTCAACCTTATTCTTGACCCGGTTGCAATTTTTGTGTTTGATATGGGCGTGCAGGGCGCGGCGGCTGCCACTGTCATCGGGCAGGCCGTTTCCTGTGTTGTAACAGCGCTTTATTTCCGTAAGCCGAAATCGTTCCATTTTCAGAAAAAGAGCTTCCGGCTGTGCGGAAAAACAATAAAAACTGTCTGCCAGCTTGGTATATCGAGCTTTATCACGCAGACCGCGATTGTCATTGTAATCAGCGTTGCGAACAATATGATTACAGCCGTTGGGCCGCAGTCGCGGTACGGCGCGGATATCCCGCTGTCCGTCGTGGGTATTGTTATGAAGGTGTTCGGCATAGTCATCGCGTTTTCCGTCGGCATAGCGGTGGGAGGACAGCCGGTTATCGGGTACAATTACGGCGCGAAAAATTATAAGCGGGTGTTCCATGCGTACCGGCTTGTCATTCTCGCAAACCTTGTGGTCGGGCTTGCCGCAACGCTTCTTTTTGAGCTTTGCCCCCAGGTAATTGTAAGCCTGTTCGGCAGCGAAAGCGCGCTTTATAACGAATACGCATGCCTATGCTTCCGCATTTTCCTCGGCGGGATTTTGCTTTGCTGTGTGCAGAAGGCAAGCAGCATCTTTTTACAGGCAATCGGCAGGCCTGTAAAGGCGACCATTTTGTCGCTTTCGCGCGATGTTATATTTCTTGTCCCGGGCGTTATTATTTTGGCCTCGTGCTTCGGCGTTACCGGTATGCTGTGGGCGGCGCCAATTGCCGACGTGCTCGCGTTTTTGCTGGCCGCCGTTCTTGTTGTGCTGGAGTATAAAACGGTTGCGCGCAAAGAACAAGGACCAGAGGCGGCGCTTGTACCGGCGCGGGACTGACCCTTTTGTAAGGTTTACCGGAAGGGGCAAAACGGAAAGCAGGCGAAAGCCTGCTTTTTTGCTTGTAAAATTTAAGCTTGTTTTAAGTAAAGCGTGTTATCCTGCCCTTAAAATCAAAGGGAGGATAGCTTTAAAATACCTGTAAAAGCCGGATGCATGGAATAGGAGGCAGATTACCATAGAACAGCTTCAGGAAATATTGAAAAGCGGCGAAAAAAATAACTTCTTGACGAAAAAAGCTTTCGAGTGGTAAACTGGAAATTAAAAGAGCGGATGCTTCCAGACGAGTACGGGGAAAGCGTTATCCGCGGCCTTTATTCGATACGCCGGACAGGAGGCTTATCCGCGCCTCGCTCGAAAAACCTGTGACAGGGAAAAGGAAATCTCGGTACGCCAAAGGCGCGCGGGGAACTATAGGAAATGCAAAGGAAATAGGGAGTACAATGAAAAAAAGAATTGCCGGATTCATTTTAGTTTTATTAAGCTGCGCGCTGCTCTTACCGGGGTGCGGGCAGACGCCGGAGGACCTGCCGTCGGATATTCCGCCGGGTACGCAGCCGGCAAAGCAGCCGGAAAGCCATCTGATAGATGGGTTTGAGATAATCCTGCAAACCCCGGAGCTTCCGACAGGCTGTGAAATCACCGCCTTGACGATGGCGCTGCGTTATTACGGATTTGATGCGGATAAAGCCACGATGGCTTCCGCGTACCTGCCCTGCATGCCCGCAAACCAGTATACCGGGGAGGACGGCAGGCTCTATGGCAGCGACCTGAACCAGTACTTTATTGGCGATCCCTTCAGCGTGTCGGGCATTGTTTGCGGCACGGGAGCCATTGTGACCGCCGCAGACGCATACCTCGGCGGCTGCGGCAGCAAAATGAGGGCTGAGGATTTAACGGGAGCGTCCCCGGAAGAGCTTTATCAGCTTGTAGAGCAGGATATCCCAGTGCTCGTATGGGTGACGATTGGAATGCAGCAAAGCAGGGGCGATTTAGAGGGCTGGTATACAGAAAACGGCGATTATGTAGAATGGGGCCCAAACGACCATGGTGCGGTATTGATTGGTTTTACAGATGATACCGTCGTGATAGCAGACCCGCTCTATGGGCAAATGGAGTACAGCCGCGAGGCGTTTGAAGAAGCTTTTGCGTCAAGAAACCATCAATGCGTCGTTTTGCGCTGAACGGCTCCGGCGGAAATATGCAGGCACCATTTTCATATATGCTCTCCTTCTTACACGACAAAAGGAACCGGGCAACCGGTTCCTTTTGTCATAAGGGGTTGGGGGACAAATTGATTGAAGGATACAGGAGGCTGCTTTATTTTTTCAATCATGATAACCGGCTGTGCAATAGTAAGCACGTCGTCTGTTACGGCCTGGCGCGCAGCTCAAAATTTGCGGCCTGATAATGAATTTACACGTAATCCGGTATAAGCCGGAGTACACGCGCTATGCGTCACCACGCTTCCGTCGGGCATGGGGGCGCCGTAGGACATGGGGGCGCCGTAGGACATGGGGGCGCCGGGCATGGTGCGCATCCGCACTGGCAGGGCAGACAGGGAGTGGTAATCTGTAAATCCTTACAGTTATATACGTTTGTATGGAGTCCAATCAAAACAAGTTTTCTCCTTTCATTAAAACGGCACAAATATTCGTTGCCGCCGGGACAACCCGGCTTATCCTATCATATGCGTACCGTCCCGCAATGGTGAATGCCTGTCCGCAAGGCACAAAAGTATTGCGTTTTTCCCCCACACGTTTTAAAATAAAAATAGAAAATATGTTCTGCTTTGTTCTGATAAGCAAAAGGGGGAACGGGTATGATTCTTTCGGCCTCCAGAAGGACAGACATTCCATGCTGGTATTCCGATTGGTTTATAAACAGGCTGAAAGCGGGCTTTGCCCTTGTGCGCAATCCTGTGAACGCAAAGCAAATCAGCCAAATTGCGCTTTCGCCGGAAAAGGTGGACTGTATTGTATTTTGGACGAAGGATTTCCAAAATATGATGGACAAGCTTCCGCTTCTTGACGAAATGGGCTACCGCTATTATGTACAGTTCACGGTCACGCCATATGGCCATTCGGTAGAGACGGCTTTAAGGCCGAAAGAGGATATCCTCCGGACGTTTGAAGCTTTAAGCAAAAAAATCGGGCGGCGCCGCGTGCTTTGGCGGTACGACCCGATTCTCCTGACTGATTTATATGATGCCGCTTACCACAAAAAGCAATTTGAAGGGCTTTGCAGGCGCCTTTGCGCCAGTACGGAAAGCGTAACGGTGAGCTTTGTCGATTTTTATCAAAAGCAGGGGATAAAGCAGCCGTACCGTGCGCCGGACGAAGGGGAAACGGCGGAGCTTTCCCAATCGCTTGCGCATACGGCGAGGCGTTATGGCATGATACCAAAGGCCTGCTGCGAGCGGCCGGAGCTTTCGGCATACGGTATAGAAAAGGCAAGCTGTATCGACAAAGCGGTGATTGAGCGTATCTGCGGGGCAAAGCTCAGGCTCGGCTCCGACAAAAACCAGCGCCCCGGCTGCGGCTGCTGTGAAAGCATAGACATCGGCTTATACGGCACCTGCCAGAACGGCTGTATTTACTGCTACGCAAACCGCGGCGCTGAGGCCGCCCGTCGCCGTTTTATGGAGCACGACCCGCACGGCGCGCTGCTTTATGGGAAGGTACAGGACGGGGACGTTATAAAAGACCGCGCGGTACAGTCCTGCCTGCAAGACCAGCTGAGCCTGTTTGAATAAGGAAGAAGGAGCGGGAGATACTCCCGCCCCGTATTTTACTCCGCCTGCGTTTCCGGCAAAGGCTCTATTTTTTTCAGGATATTACCGGTAAGCACAGCGATAACAAGGCTTGCTATACAGGCCAAAAACAAGATGATGCTGGAACCGCCTCCGAACCGGTCAAAAAGAAAACCGTACATCGCCTGCCCGGCGGGCAGGGCGCAAATACTCATTACCGTAATCAGGGAAGCAACCTTGCCGAGCAGGTGCCCGGGCGTTACGCGCTGGGCAAACGTCTGCGCGAAAATGGTAAACAGCGCGGCGCAGCACATACACGCGATAACGCTCAGCAGGATGACGGCATAAGACACAAACGGCGCGCCGGGTGAAATGACCGCCAGGCCAATGGGCAGCAGCGCAAGGCCGGCAATCAGCAGCAGCTTATGTGATTTTAGGAAATCCACCTTTTTGGCGACAAGCCCGGCAAGGCATCCGCCAAGAATCGACCCGACGGCGAGCGCGCCCTCCGCAAAACCGTATAGCTGGCTCGACAGGCCGAGATATATTTTAATTAAATAGGGCAGGCCCACCATGATAAGGGCCGACAAGAACAGGTTCAGCGCCGCGACAATGCCAAGCAGCTTAAACAGCTGCGGGTTGTCATGCGTCAGGAAGCGCAGCGCGCCGGATAAATCCTCCCGGGCAGTACGCAGGATTTTCCCGCTTTTTTCCCTGCGTTCAAACGGGATACGCAAAAACAGCTCCATCACAGCGGATAAAAAGAAGCAGACGCCGCTGATAAAGAGAATCGTGTCGATGTGGAGAAAGCCGTAAAGAAAGCCGCCGATAATCGGGCCGAGCAGGTTCGACAGTGCGTTCACCTGCACGACCGTTCCATTGGCGCCCGCCAGGTTTTTATCGCTCGTCAGCGCGGGAATGCTCGCCTGGACGGAGGGCTGGTAGAACGACTGGATAACAGAAAGAAGCACCATCGCCGCCCCGATTGGCAGGAGGCTTTCGGAATTCACAAAGAACAGCGCGAAAACGGCAATGACGGCTGCCGTCGTAAAATCGAGTATCACCATGATGTTCCGCTTGTTCACACGGTCTGCAAGCAGCCCGCCGAACGGGGAAAGCAGCACGGTCGGAATCATAGAGACAGCGAGAATCCCGCCGAACGCTGCCGCCGAGCCGGTCTGGTCAAGCACAAAAAGCGACAGGGAAAACCGCAGGATAGAATTGCCGAACAGCGAAACGATTTGCCCGATAATCATCAGCGTAAAATCGCGGTGGAACAGTTTTTCTTTTTTCATAAATAAGACTCCTTTGAGGTTTAATACCGACGGTTGGTATGTATATATGTTAAAAGAAACGCCCGTATGGGCGAATCTTATTCTATTTCTTCTTTGTTTTCCTTTTCCTGTATCCATTCACGGCGGTTAACCGCGTCGTAATAATCGGACGCGACCTGTAAAAAATAGCTGTCAATCAACGGGATGCCTATCCGGTCGAGTACCTGCTGGTAAAAGCGTACTTTATCGATAAAGCGTTCCTTTTCCACAGGGAAGATGGCCGGGTTAATCCAAATGTTCATCAGTACGAGCAGCGTCTCCGAGGCTTCACGCGGGTACTGCGTATGTATGGAGCCATCACGGTTGCCCTCTTCTATCAGACAGGCGATTTCAGGTGCGATTTCCTCTACCGCGCATTGAAGGGATTCCAAAATCATGCGCGCGTTGTAACGGTAAACAGGGGCGGTCACAGCGTCGAGCGCTACCTTCTTTTCATTTTGCAGCTCATATAGAAACAGGCGAGACAGCTTTTCCAAAGCGGTAATGCCCGGTATATTTTTAACCTCCGTAAAAATGTCCGCCCCTTCATAGATACCTTCGCAAAGACGGTTGAGAATTTCTTCCTTGCTTTTGAAGTGGTGGTAAATCGCGCCCTTGGACATACCGATTTTGTCTACAATATCCTGTATCGAGGTTTTCTCGTACCCCTGCTGCGTAAACAGCTGATAGGAGACCTCCAGGATTTTCTGCACGGTTTCTTCCGGATATTTGTTGCGCGACACAGCGTCCACTTCTTTCATACATACGGTTGGTATGTATAGAATATAGCACGGGCGCAAACGGCTGTCAAGACAAATTTTGAATAAAGCGGCGTGATACCGCCCCAGTTGTTGACAGAAAGGGGCGGCAGGCGTAAACTTAAATGAATCAGTTGTTTTTCGGCGGGTTACACAGCCCGGCATAGATGAGGGGGAGGACGCCATGCGCCTGGTACAAATTTATTTCAGCCCCACGGGAGGCGCAAAAAAGGTGCTCGGTATCATCAGCAGTGTGTGGGACTGTGAGAAAACAGAGGTCGATTTATCAAACCCAAACAGGGATTTTTCCAATATTATGCTGGGGGAAAGCGATTTGTGCCTCATTGCCGTCCCAAGCTTTGGCGGGCGCGTGCCTGAAATTGCGCTTTCCAGGCTCAGGGAGATAAAGGGAAACGGCGCGTCCGCGGTTTTGATTGCCGTCTACGGCAACCGCGCCATCGACGATACGCTGCTTGAGCTCAAGGATACCCTTGTTCCTCTTGGATTCTGCTGTATCGCGGCGGTTTCGGCTGTCGCGGAGCATTCCATCATGCGCTGTTATGGTACGGGCCGGCCCGACAAAGAAGATGAGCGGGAGCTGCTTGCGTTCGCGCGGAGCATCAGGGAGGCTGCCGGGCGCGTCAATCCCGGACAGGGCCTTGCCGTCCCCGGCGGCTTTCCTTACCGGGAATATAACGGCGTGCCTTTCCGTCCGAAATCCTCAAAGGCCTGTACCCGCTGCGGGCTGTGCGCGCGGGAATGTCCGGTAAAAGCTATCCCGGAGGACGACCCGTCCAGTACGTTTGAAGATAAGTGCATTTCCTGTATGCGGTGTATCGCGGTTTGCCCGCGGCAAGCGTGGTCGCTGAATAAGGCGGCGCTCTTCGCCGCGTCGCGGAAGATGAAAGGGGCGTGCGCGGGCAGAAAGGAAAATAAGCTGTTTTTGTAACCGGCTGTTTGGAAGGGGTGCGTATCATGACAAAACAGGTAGCCGCCGCCATTATCAGGAAGGACGGTAAAATTTTAATCTGCCGCCGCGCGGCGGGCGGAAGCTGCGCGAACCTTTGGGAATTCCCCGGCGGAAAACTCGAAAAAGGGGAAACCCTGCGGGAATGCCTTGCGCGCGAATGTATGGAGGAGCTGGGTACATCGGTCAAGGTGGGCCGCCTTTATGAAAAGGCATGCCATACCTATCCGGAGGCCACGGTGGAGCTTTCCTTTTTTCTTGCGGAGATAACAGGCGGGACGCTCCAAAAGCATGTGCATACCGATTGCCGTTGGGTAACGCAGGAGGAGCTTTCCCAGTATGAATTCTGTCCGGCGGACAGTGCGCTGGTCAGGCGCATACGGCAAGACGGCAAACTGTTTTAGTAGGCCGCCGTACTGTCCGGACAAACGGCGATAGGAGGAGAAGCCATGACCATAATCGAAGCGGCTGAACGCCGTCATACGGTGCGTCAATATACGGGCCGCAGGATACCGAAGGATATAGTTGAGCAGCTTGCGGCGAAAATCAATCAAAATAACAGAAAATACAATCTGAAGATGAAGCTGGCGCTGGAAAATACAGAAGCGTTTGGCGCAGTCACCAGGCTTATTTTAGCGAAGGGCGTCCGTAATTACATCGTATTAGCCGGGGAGAATACGCCAGATGTTGATGAAAGGCTCGGGTACTGTGGTGCGGACGTCATGCTGCTTGCGCAGGCGCTTGGGTTGAATTCCTGGTGGGCCGGCGGTTCCTTCAGCAGAAAAGGCGCCAGAAAGAATGCCGGCGCGGCAAAAGCGGATAAGGTCGCCGGTATCATTGCCGTCGGGTACGGCGCTGTCCAGGGAGCCGCGCATAAATCCAAAAAACCAGAGGAAGTCAGCCGTTATATTGGAACCGCGCCTGAGTGGTTTATAAAAGGGGTGGAGACGGCGCTGCTTGCCCCGACGGCGCTTAACAAACAGGCGTTCCTGATAAAAGGCGCCGGCAGCAGGGTGTCGCTCATTTGCAGTAACGGTGCATTCTCCGGCATAGAGCTTGGAATTATAAAATTTCATTTTGAAGCTGGCGCTGGCAAAGAAAACTTCGAATGGGTTTAGCTGCCGGGCTGGGGACGCGCGGCGTTTCACAAAAATAAAAAAATAGAATGGAGATAAATTATGGTTACGAATCATAACATAGACAACGGAAAAGCCTTCGACTGGGGAAAGACCTCTGCCGATTACGCAAAATACCGCGATATTTATCCAGGCGAGTTCTACGAAAAAATCCGGAAAAGGGGTTTATGTGAGGCGGGCATGGACGTGCTCGACCTCGGCACCGGAACAGGCGTGCTGCCGCGCGCACTTTACGGGTCCGGCGCGCGTTTTACCGGCACTGACCTTTCGGAAAACCAGGTGCTTGAGGCGAAGAAGCTGGCTGGGGAACAGCAGATGGACATCCGCTTTTTGGCTTCTCCCGCGGAAGAACTGCCCTTTGCGGACAATTCCTTCGATACCGTAACGGCGTGCCAGTGCTTCTTTTATTTTGACCGTAAGCGGGTATACCCCGAAATCTCTCGCGTACTAAGGCCGGGCGGCAGGCTTTGCGTCCTCTATATGGCCTGGCTGCCGGAAGAGGATAAAATCGCGGGCGAAAGCGAAGCGCTTGTGCTCCAATACAATCCCGATTGGTCGGGAAAGGGGGAGCGCCGCCATCCGCTTGCTTTTGAGCCTGAGGCAAGCCCTTACTTTGAACAGGAGCATTCCGAGGTGTTCGACCTCCAGGTACCCTTCACACGGGAAAGCTGGAACGGGCGCATGAAGGCGTGCAGGGGAATCGGCGCGTCCCTGAGCGAAGAGCGGGTGAGCGCGTTTGACCGGCAGCATATGGAACTGCTTTCAAAAATTGCGCCGGAGCGCTTTACCATACGCCATTACGCCGCCATGCTTGTTTTAAAGAGCACGAAACACGGCAGCGCTGAATGAAGGCAGCCGTCAGGAATCCATTCAGGCAATGTATTTATTGCTGAATTGGGTGGAAAGTGTGACAGGGAATGAAAACGATTTATAAAACAAAAAGCGGGAAAGCCGCTGTACTGAAGCTGTATGATGAACAGTTATCTAAGCTCGGCTGCCAATACCGGGATATTTTTGTCAAAACCTCATTCGGGGAAACGCACCTGGTTGAAACAGGAAACACGGAAGGCCCCGCTCTATTGGTCTTTCACGGGGGGAACTCCACAACCGCGTATCATCTTTTAATGTGTAAATTCCTGCTTCAGGATTTTCACATATATGCGGTCGATACGATTGGGCATCCGGGAAAAAGCGCACAAACCTGCCTTTCCCCTAGGGGCTATAGCTACGGGCGCTGGGCGGGCGAGGTCATAGAAGGGCTCGGCTTTGAGAAAATCAGATGCTTCGGAGGCTCGTTTGGCGCAGGCGTATTGGCAAAGCTCATGTGCACCGCGCCGGAAAAGGTTATAAAAAGCGTATTGACGGTGCCGTCCGGTATCAACAACGCTTTTCCAACCGGCTCCGTCAAAATGATGGTTCCGCTGATTAAATACTGCTTTACAAAGGATGACCGGTACATTGAGCAGGCGGCGCTTATTATGGCAATCACGCGGGATGTATTGGATGAAGACACCTTTGAAACGGTAAAAAGCAGCTTTTCCTATGTGAAAACAAAGGTGGGGATGCCCTCAAATGTCAGTAAGGAAAGGATGGGGAAATGCGGCGCTCCGGTTCTTGTTATGGCGAGTGAGCTTGACTGCTTGTTCCCGGCGGGAAAGGTCTTAAAGCGGGCGCGGCAAATCATTCCAAACTGCACCCTGTATGAGCTCGTCGGGCGGGGGCATATGCACATACTCACAGAAAAAGAAAAGAATATGGTAATCCAGTTTTTAAAGTGAAATAAGCTTATCTTCAAGCTTATATGCCATTATACAGGAGTTGTCAGCATGAAAATGCCGGAAACGATAGAACCAGGGATGTTTGCCCCCTGTGGGATGAACTGCAAGGTTTGCTATAAGCATTGCTCCCATAATAAACCGTGCGGCGGCTGCCTTAGCAGCGGTTTGGGAAAGCCGGGGCATTGCCGCAGCTGTAAAATCAAGGATTGTATGAGGGAAAAGGGTTGTGCTTACTGCTATGAATGCGGCGATTACCCTTGTAAGCGGATAAAAGGCTTGGAAAAAAGCTATCAAACGCGTTACAACGCAAGCCTTATCGAAAACAGCCGGCTTGTCAGGGAGCAAGGGATTGAGGCATTTATGCAGCTGCAGAAAGAAAAATATACCTGCCCGAAATGCTCATGTACGGTAAGGAAGCAAGCAACCGAAAACAAGAGATAGACCGCCAGCACTACACTATTCCGAACCAAAGACCAAAAGATAAGCATTGTGGGAAAATCTAAACTTTTGGATTTTCCTACAATGCCAACTACGGCGGAATCCCTCCCACTCCTTATATCTTTCTGTATACATTGAATTTGTATTTAGTAAAATGCAGACAACACCACGGATCGGCTTTTGGTTGGACAATTCCAACCAAACACCACAGCAGACAGCAGAAAACATTCTGAACGCTAGGAAGCCGGTATGATTGTTACATATAAGGGGAAGAAAAATTTCTTTTAGGTACTTGCTTTCCTAAAACTGATGTGATACAATGATTTAATCCAGAAAAGGAGTAAAAAATATGCGGCAAGGTATTCTTAAATAAAACTATAATCAAATAGTGGGAACAAAGGATTATGATAGCTCCTTTTGTAGGGGCTTAGTTTTTTGTACCCAATTTAAGAATACTTTTGCCTTATCAATTTTGACATATCCCCAAAAACAGCAATCACAAACAGGTGTATGCTGTATATGTGTATGTCCGCAACTTATAATCCCCAGTGGTAAAAGTATTTTACTGCTGGGGATTTTTATGCCCTTTGGGGCTGTAAAGGGAGGACAATCACATGAAAATAATCAATATTGGAATTCTTGCCCATGTAGACGCTGGAAAGACGACCTTGACGGAGAGCCTGCTATATGCCAGCGGAGCCATTTCAGAACCGGGGAGCGTCGAAAAAGGGACAACGAGGACGGACACCATGTTTTTGGAGCGGCAGCGTGGGATTACCATTCAAGCGGCAGTCACTTCCTTCCAGTGGCACAGATGTAAAGTTAACATTGTGGATACGCCCGGCCACATGGATTTTTTGGCGGAGGTGTACCGCTCTTTGGCTGTTTTAGATGGGGCCATCTTGGTGATCTCCGCTAAAGATGGCGTGCAGGCCCAGACCCGTATTCTGTTCCATGCCCTGCGGAAAATGAACATTCCCACCGTTATCTTTATCAACAAGATCGACCAGGCTGGCGTTGATTTGCAGAGCGTGGTTCAGTCTGTTCGGGATAAGCTCTCCGCCGATATTATCATCAAGCAGACGGTGTCGCTGTCCCCGGAAATAGTCCTGGAGGAAAATACCGACATAGAAGCATGGGATGCGGTCATCGAAAATAACGATGAATTATTGGAAAAGTATATCGCAGGAGAACCAATCAGCCGGGAAAAACTTGCGCGGGAGGAACAGCAGCGGGTTCAAGACGCCTCCCTGTTCCCAGTCTATCATGGCAGCGCCAAAAATGGCCTTGGCATTCAACCGTTGATGGATGCGGTGACAGGGCTGTTCCAACCGATTGGGGAACAGGGGGGCGCCGCCCTATGCGGCAGCGTTTTCAAGGTTGAGTACACCGATTGCGGCCAGCGGCGTGTCTATCTACGGTTATACAGCGGAACGCTGCGCCTGCGGGATACGGTGGCCCTGGCCGGGAGAGAAAAGCTGAAAATCACAGAGATGCGTATTCCATCCAAAGGGGAAATTGTTCGGACAGACACCGCTTATCAGGGTGAAATTGTTATCCTTCCCAGCGACAGCGTGAGGTTAAACGATGTATTAGGGGACCAAACCCGGCTCCCTCGTAAAAGGTGGCGCGAGGACCCCCTCCCCATGCTGCGGACGACGATTGCGCCGAAAACGGCAGCGCAAAGAGAACGGCTGCTGGACGCTCTTACGCAACTTGCGGATACTGACCCGCTTTTGCGTTGCGAAGTGGATTCCATCACCCATGAGATCATTCTTTCTTTTTTGGGCCGGGTGCAGTTGGAGGTTGTTTCCGCTTTGCTGTCGGAAAAATACAAGCTTGAAACAGTGGTAAAGGAACCCTCCGTCATTTATATGGAGCGGCCGCTCAAAGCAGCCAGCCACACCATCCATATCGAGGTGCCGCCCAACCCGTTTTGGGCATCCATAGGACTGTCTGTTACACCACTCTCGCTTGGCTCCGGTGTACAATACGAGAGCCGGGTTTCGCTGGGATACTTGAACCAGAGTTTTCAAAACGCTGTCAGGGATGGTATCCGTTACGGGCTGGAGCAGGGCTTGTTCGGCTGGAACGTAACGGACTGTAAGATTTGCTTTGAATACGGGCTTTATTACAGTCCGGTCAGCACGCCGGCGGACTTCCGCTCATTGGCCCCGATTGTATTGGAACAGGCATTGAAGGAATCGGGGACGCAGCTGCTGGAACCTTATCTCTCCTTCATCCTCTATGCGCCCCAGGAATACCTTTCCAGGGCTTATCATGATGCACCGAAATACTGTGCCACCATCGAAACGGCCCAGGTAAAAAAGGATGAAGTTGTCTTTACTGGCGAGATTCCCGCCCGCTGTATACAGGCATACCGTACTGATCTGGCCTTTTACACCAACGGGCGGAGCGTATGCCTTACAGAGCTGAAAGGATATCAGGCCGCTGTCGGTCAGCCGGTCATCCAGCCCCGCCGTCCAAACAGCCGCCTGGACAAGGTGCGCCATATGTTTCAGAAGGTAATGTAAAGATAAGGGTTTTTATATTACCCCACCGAAAACGAGGCTTGAAAACCGCGCGAAATAAGGCTTTTTCACCCCCTAAATGTACACGCTGCGGTGTTAGCATATAGAAAGCACTGTTCATAGAAAAGTTGCAAAAAAACATTTGCAATGCACTTGCAAATGTCACGAATATTGAATATAATATTAGTGCAAGCTAAAAATGACGAGGAAAGGAGTGCTATTATGGCTAAAGGAAATATGACGATAAGAATGGAGCCGGAGCTGAAAGCACAGGCGGCAGCTCTCTTTAAGTCCCTCGGAATGGATTTGAGTACGGCAACGGGTATTTTTTATCGACAGGCACTTAGGTGTCATGGACTTCCCTTTGAAGTCAAGGTTGACGAGCCGAATGCTGTTACCTATGCGGCGATGGAGGCGGCAGAAAAGGGAGAGGATATGTATGGTCCGTTTGATAGCGTTGCAGATCTGATGGAGGCGCTGAATGCTTAAGCCGGAGTTTTCGGGGCAGTTCAAACGAGATTACAAGCTTGCGATCAAGAGAGGCTGCGATCCGAAGAAGTTGGAGGAAGTGATCACGCTGTTGTGTAACGAGCAGCCGTTGCCGGAGGCGTATCGAGATCATGCTCTCACTAATTCCAGAAATTATAAGGACATGAGAGAATGTCACATCGAGCCGGACTGGCTGTTGGTCTATAAAGTTGTTCGGCAGACTTTGATTTTGAAATTGATAAGGACGGGATCTCATAGCGATTTGTTTTGAGATTAACTCCGGATGAAAGAGTGGTGATGATATTTGGCGGGTGTAATAACGGAAATTGCAATAGAATGTGGCGTGTCGGAACAGGCAGTTCGTGCATGGTGTAGGCGAAACCATGTTGCGAAAGATGCGAAAGGAAGTTTCGCAATCAGCGAAAGTCAAAAAACCGCCATATATCAGCATTATTTAGGTGTTGAACGAAAGCAAGTTTCGCAACAGGCGAAAGCAAGTTGCGAAACTTGCGAAACCACTTTGATCGCTATGCTGCAGGGAGAATTAGACCGGAAAAGCGAGCAACTTGCTGTAAAGGACAAGCAGATCGAGGAACTGAACGCAAGGTTGGCGGAGGTCAGCTCGGCGTTGGTGACGGCACAGCAGACTGCGGCAGCGGCCCAGGCTCTCCATGCTGGGACAATGCATCAGCAGCTTCTTTCCGGCAAGTCCGGAGCCGATCAGCCGGAGCGTGAGACAGAACCGGTTCAAAAGCGTAGCTGGTTTAGTAGGTTCTTTGGGGACTAAACAGAACGACAAATCGGGAATTTGTAGGGGTGATTAAAATGAAATGTCCGTATTGTGGTGAAGAAATGCAACTTGGTTGTATTCAATGCAGAGATGGTGTCTATTGGAGCGAAAAAGAACGAGTTATTGCGGCCCTCAACATTGGTGGGGGCAAGTCAATCAAACTCAATGAAAAGTCAATCGGTGGACCTTTTGGTGGAGCGTCTGCGGAGGCTTGGCTCTGCGAGAAGTGCAAGAAAATTGTCATTGAGTATTAAATTTCAGTTTATCGGTGGGATGAAGGTCGGGGAGCCGTCCGCAGACGGCAGGGGCAGCGCCCCTCCGGAGCTGGCAGAGCAGCAGGCACGAGCCGGCAGTGAAGCAGCTCCGGCAACCCCTCCCTTTTAGGGGCGCAAAGCACTTTCACACCGCTGCACCGATGGGGTGGCGGTGTGAAAGTGCTTTTGCGTTACTTTCTCACCAGAAAGTAACAAAGAGGTTGTTTTTAGCGGAAATTTATGATAAAATAGAGGACGGAAGAATAAGCGGAAAGGGGGCGATTTTATGGGAGTTACGATTTCGGGTATGACAGGTGCAGGGAGCATCCGGCACAACAACCGCAGCTTCTCAGCGGCGAATGTAGACCGGAGCCGGACGGAGCAGAACATTGTTTTCTGCAACGAGGATCTGAAGCAGGTCTATCATATGGTCTTTGATGAAGCTCTCGCAGCCTACAACGCAAAGAAAACCAAAACGAGAGATAAGATACCGGACTACTATGAGCATATCCGGCAGAGTAAACAGGAAAAGCTGTTCCATGAAGCGATCTTCCAGATCGGCAACATGAGCGACTGTGGGTGCGGTACGCCGGACGGAGAACGGGCGGCGGCAGCTCTGAAAGATTTTGCGGAGTCTTTTGCAGAACGCAACCCCCATCTGCGGGTGTTCAATATGGTGCTGCACATGGACGAGGCAACGCCCCATCTCCATGTCGATTTTATCCCTGTGGCAACGGAGCAGTCAAGAGGACTTTCTACAAGGGTATCTATGAAACAGGCATTGAAGCAGCAGGGGTTTGTCGGTGTCGGCAGAAAGCAGACCGAATGGGCGGCGTGGATGGAACGGGAGAAAGAAGCTCTGACGGAGATCGCCCAGCGGCACGATTTTGAAATTATCTCTCTCGGCACGAACAGACCGCACATGGACTTGCCGCAGTTCAAGGAAGCGGCTGCGAGGCTGGAAGCGGTGCAGCAGCAGACAGCGGCAGTAGAGCGGGAGGTTGCTGAGCTGGAACGGCAGCGGGACGCTCTGAAAGGCACTGTGCGGCTCTTAAAGGAGGCTGACAGGGTAAATGCACCCCTGCATGATATTCAGCCGGAAAAGACGCTCACAGGGGCAGTAAAGGGCGTGACGGTGGATCAGGTCGAGCAGCTAAAGAAAATGGCACTGCGCAGCGTGACGGATCGGCACAAGGTACAGGAGCTGACGGAGGAAAACACCCGTCTGCGGTCACAGGTGCCGTCCATGAAGAAGCGGCTGGAAGAAGCGCAGCGGCAGCAGAGGCTTGAACAGGAAAACCGGAGGCTGCGCGATGAAAACTATTATCTGCAATCCGAGCTGCAGGAGGAACGCAGCTTCACCGAGCGTCTGACGGACGGCATCGGTCGGATGCTGGACTTCTTGGAAGAACACTTGCCGGAGCGTCTGCGTCCTCTGCTTGAAAAGGCGAGGGAGCTGCTGCCCGATCCGGAGATTGGACAGCAGCAGGAGCAACAGCAGCACCAGCGAGGAATGGGCGGCATGGAGCTGTAAAAGAAGCCTGTCCGGAGGGCTTGAAAATCTCTTTCGGACAGGCTATAATAACAACTGAAAATAGGGAATTGCTGTATTGATAATCTAAGCCCCCTGTAAGGGTACTCCCAACCTATATTTTTTCTCTCTGAAAGGGAGAAAGTCGGAGGGGAAAAGGGGGGTGAGCGGAGGGGTGTTGGAAGTGTGGTAAACCTCGTTAGAGGTTTTCCAAGCCACTGTGGTAAACCCATCGGGTTTTCCATAGTGGCGGCACTTTCAATGCCCCGCAGCGAGGGGGAAAAGGGGGAGGTGACTTTCTCTTTAAGGCGGCGTAGCCGCCGCTCTTTTGCTCCCCCTTTTCCCCCTTCCCGCCCGCAGGCGATCCCCGCCGCAGCGGATTTTCTTTTTGGTACTTTTTCTTTTGTGAGGTGGTAATATGACCGAGAATTATCGAGGCTGCTACGAGTATTTGAGCGCACAATATCCGGAGGTCGGAGGCTATGAGTTTTATAAAGAGCTGTTTCCGGACAATGAGAACTCCGGAGAACGGCACACGGATTTTTCCCATCCGAACGCTGTGTATCTGTATCGGGACGAACAGAGCGAGGATAAGAAGCTCCGGCGCAGGAAGATGTATAACGACACATGGGAACAGGATTACATGGAGTTTGTCGAGGGGAACAGCCTTACTTTGTGCAGCGGTCTTGCATATCGCAGAAAGGAGAACAGGCTGGAGAACGCCCAGCGGATGTATGCTCTGATCTTCGATCTGGATGGCGTAGGTCTTGCCGAGCTGCGCAACCTCTTTCTGCGCTTTGGCGGCGATCCGGAGCGAGTGCGCCGGTTGCCGATGCCGACTTTCCTTGTTCTGTCGGGGACAGGGCTGCATATCTACTATGTTTTCCAGCAGCCGATTGACCTATACCCGAATATAAAAATTCAGCTTAAAAGTCTGAAATATGACCTCACTTTCCGGCTATGGGAGTATGGCAGCACTTCGCAGGTCAAGGCGATCCAGTATCAATCCATCAATCAGAGCTTCCGCATGGTGGGCAGCATCAATGACAAGCATGGGACGGAGCTGGTCGCTTTCCGTACCGGAGAACGGGTAACGCTGGATTATCTGAACGCCTACGCAAAGCCAGAAAACAGGGTGGATGTCAATAAGCCTTTCAGCCCATCCAAAATGACACGAGCTGAGGCGAGGGAGGCATATCCGGAGTGGTATGAGCGTGTTGTTGTGAGAGGCGAGAAAGGACGCAAGAAGTGGGATATTGCCGGAAAGGTGCATGGTGATGATCCGTATGCGCTCTACCATTGGTGGCTGCGGCAGATCGGAGAGATAAAGGGCGGGCATCGGTATTTCTTTTTGATGTGCCTTGCTATCTATGCTTACAAATGCGGTGTGTCGAAGCAGCAGCTCCGGCAGGATATGAAAGAGGCTTTTGATGATCTGCAGATGGTGAAGCATGAGAACGCATTGACCGAGGAAGATATACGGAGTGCGCTGGAAGCCTACGACAAGGAGTATTACAATTTCACGATTTCCGATATTGAAGCTCTGACCGATGTTCGCATCGAGCGCAACAAGAGGAATGGTAGATCACAGAAAGAGCATTTGAAAAGAGCAAGGGCGGTGCAGGAAGTGGATTATCCTGGCGGCACATGGAGAAGAAAAGGGGCAGAAGAAAAGAAAGCGCAAGTCTATGCGTGGCGGCAGGAGCATCCAGAGGGACGCAAGGCCGATTGTCATAGGGACACCGGACTTGATCCGAAAACGATCCGCAAATGGTGGGACACCGTACCGGAGGGGCATATAACGGTCAAAATACGCCCATCACAGGCTTTGAGCGATCTGTTGGTGGAGGAATTTAAGAAAGGGCTGTAAACGCCCCAGAAACGCCCTACAAGGCGTTTTCGGGGCGGGTAAGGGGAAGAAAAATTTCTTTTAGGTACTTGCTTTCCTAAAACTGATGTGATACAATGATTTAATCCAGAAAAGGAGTAAAAAATATGCGGCAAGGTATTCTTAAATAAAACTATAATC
>UQFO01000005.1 GCA_900540275.1 uncultured Oscillospiraceae bacterium
TTCCTGTACGTTCGAGCATTCGCAGTTCCTTATATCGCGCTGCTTCCTTTTTGCTGTCAAAAGTGATTCCGTCTACAACGACCTTTTTGTTCCTGTACTTGTTCATTCCGGCACTCCCCTCTATAAAAGCCTGTAATTTTTGTTCGCGTCCGGCGCGATGCACAAGCAATATTCTTTTGACCGCTGGTAAATACGGCTCCCTACCGCCTCGTCAATGTCAAGCAAAGCGTTTGTGTCCCTCTCACATGAAATCAAAGTAATCAAATCCCGGTCATTGTACCTGTAGTTCAGCAACTCAAACGCTACGTTTATTTCTGCGGTGCTGGGCTTTTTTCCTTGCTCGGTTTTAAAAAAATCGTCAATGTACAAGACTTTGGCTTTTTTAAACGGGTCTAAAAGCACGTTATAATCGTCCGAATTTGCGTTTGCTTTTATTCTGACTACATCATCCCGCCATAACATGTAACGGGCATCATAGCCGCGTTTGATAAACTCCCCAACAATCGCAGTGCATAAATGCGTTTTGCCACAGCCAACCTGACCGCCAAAGAAAAACCATTTCCCGTAACAATCATCAAGAAATTGCTTTCCGAGGGCCTTTGCTCGCCGTTGAAACGGTTGAGTAACGTCAAACGATTCAAAGGTTTGTGAATCAAGCGTCTGCTTCAATCCGCTTTTTTCGATACGCTGTAACGCCCTGCGCGTTCCCATACAATCGCATTCACGATGGCACAGATAACCATCTTTGTTGAGGTAGTATACAATTCCTTTGTTACGGCATTCCTGACAATCATATCCGGTTAATACGCCGCCCGTCTGGTTCATGTAATCGACACGCCGCTGCTCGTAGGCCGCTAAATCGTCAGAAGTATTCACCGTATTTTTTCTCTTCCGCAAAGCTTCCAGCACGCTCTGGTGTATTTCCTGCGGCATAAGGCTTCTCCCTCCTGTTGTCATAATTGCCTTCGAGAATCTTCACAAGATTGTTTGAATTTAAAATCCAATCGAAATTACTTTTCCAATTGGTTTCACGCCCTGTTAGAAAATCAGACGCTTGAACTTTAGCAAAGAATGATTTAAAATCGCCTTTCAACGCTTTTACGGCAGTTTTTATTCTTCGCTTTCGCGCATCAGTTAAGCGTTCTACACGCGGTAGGTCTGTACATATCGTGTTAAACAAGGAAAATATATTCTCATAATTTAGCGTGTCAGGTTTTTCTTGTGTTGACATATTCTCTTTATTATTCTTTTTATTTAAGTTTAGGTTTATATTTAGGTTTTTTTCGCTTTCGTTCGGTTCTTTAGAAAACCGTTCGGTTTCCGTAGAAACCGTTTGCTTTTTGGAAGGCCTTCCACCCTTTTTTCCGTTGGTTTTATTTGTTTCACATTGCTTTAAATATCGCATGTTATCGCGGTCTATCCGTGTTTTTATAAAATGGAAACACATCAATAACCCATCGGTAAAAGAAGGCTCAATTCCATCTTCTGCGTACGCAATAAGCGCCATGAGCAATTTACCTTTTTCATCATCGGGCAGCAGACTGATATATTCTTTGTACTCGTAATACATCAAGAACGCTTTATTCTTTTCTTCCTTTGCCAAATTAACCACCCGCTTTTAGTCGCTTTTGTTCGGTTTATTCAAAAACCGTTCGCTTTATGGCGCGTGTGTGCGCTTTCACTTGGATAACCTTATAACCCTTCGCTTTTGCTACCCTTTCACGAAGTTTGATAAGATTCTTTGCTTCGGACGCGCGGCGGCGGTCTAAGGCGTTAATAAAGCGTTCAATTTCATCTATATCATCCGTTTGCCAGTAGCCAGAAACAGCCGGAGATGAAAGAATTGCGTGTCCGTTGCGCCGCTCACGCTCAATCATTTCTCTAATTTCGCGGTCAGTATATCCAGTGATTTTGCGCAGCTCTTCGCGTGTAACTGCGTTTTCTTTTCCATCCGGAATCCAGTCTTTAATGTCCATCCGCTATCACTCCTTTAGAAAGGCAAGTCGTCTTCGTCTGTATAAGCATCCTCAAAATTGCTCTGCGTAAAGCTTTTTGTGATTGGAGTATATACGTTAGGCTCTGCGCCTGTTTGCTCCCCTGCGCCCCGTTTATCGCCTGTAAAGTACACGTTGTCGGCTACCACTTCAAAAGCCGTACGGTTGTTTCCGTTTTTGTCCTGGTACTGGCGCTGTTGGATAGAACCTTCAAGCGCAATCAGCTGGCCTTTTACAAAATACTTGCAAACGAATTCTGCTTTCTGCCGCCAGCATACGATATTGATGAAATCCGTTTGCCGTTCTTCGCCTTGTTTCGCGTATCTGCGGTCTACCGCCATACCGAAACTCGTAACCGATACGCCCGATGGCGTAGTCTTTAATTCCGGGTCAGCGGTGAGCCGTCCCATTAAGATAACTTTGTTCATGGTTTACCCCCTGTACTCTCTGTCTATCTGGTTTTCCAGAACTTTAATCTGGAGCTTATACACGTTAATTGCTTCTAGTGCAGCTTTGAATGTTGTTTCCGCTACATCACGCATAAATTTCAGTTTTGCAATTTCTTCATCGCCTCTGCAAACGTCACTGATAATTGTTACCGGCGTTCCTTTGTCGCGCTCTAACAAGATTTTCTTTGACAACTCAACGCGGTAATTTTGCTCTGATTCTGCATATGTTCTGCCACGGTGTTTAAGCTGTTCTAATGCCTTATCGAGCAGTTGGATTTTACCTTGTAAATCAATCATTAAATCTTGACCACTCATAAATACGACCTCCCGAATATCTTTATAAAATCTTCCCTATTGTGTGTTTCTTCAAATTTTTGTTGACATTCGCGTTTCAGGCGCAAATCAAGCGGTTTATTAAAATGCACACTATAATTTGACTGGTTGTGCCGCTCTCCCGTGAGCCACACCCAGCAGCCGTATTTTTCTGACAACTTGCGACGGCCTGAGCCTTCATATATGTGGTGTTTATGTAGATTGTCAGTTCGTTTGGTCAAATAGCACTCTTTCGCAGCCTGCATTATTGATTCAGCCATTTTCATTCTCCGATGCACTGCAATCTGGCTTTTTGCGAAGCATAGCAGCAAGTGGCGCAAACTGTGCTTCTGTAATCTCGTTTATGCTTTTAAACGGTACGTTCGGATATTTTTTGCGCAGATATTCTAGCATGTCATTTACAGGCCATCCGACGCGGTGCAATTCCTCCAGTAACGCCGTTTTTTTAATGTCGTTGATAGGTTTAGACGCTTCTTGCTGTGCAATGGCGTTAGTAACCTCTTCCGCGCTTGCTACGCTCGTATCAATACCAAAGCCGCACACGCCTAAAGCCCTTCCCACAGCGGATGTCTCGCAATTCTCAATATAAGAGGTTTTGTTTATGTAAGAGCCGCCCTTTACTTCAAAGGCCATGCCAGTGCCAAGAATGCGTTCTGAATCATCCTTCACAACTGCACGCATCATGCAGACTTCTCCATCGTCTTTGATTAACTCCGTTTCTATTGCTCCATTAGGGCACACAGAGCGAAAGGCTTTTATTCTCTGATTGACTTCTGCGTAATCCTTTCCTTTGATTTGCGTTTTTTGAATTAGTCCATTTGCCTTTTGTATATCTTCATAAGTCATACAAATTACTCCTTGTTTTCTTCAACGCATTCAACGCGCTTAATGTAATCTTTCCAATCTCCGTGGCGCAAGCAAAAACCTTTTATTTGTCTCTGCTCGAATATACTGGTACATGAGCACCCGTGCAGTTTATCTTCTTCTGTTTCTCTCAAATATCTTTCATACGCCGAAAGAATGATTATCTTCTGCTCTTTGTCTTCAAGATTCTCAAACCAATCTTTAGCGTATTCTTCTTTGTGTTCTTCAAAAAAAACTGTTCCGTGCTCGTCGTACATTTCAGCGCAAAAATCGTCAAAGCACCCTTCACACATGATTTTTCCGTCTACTGTGTATGTGTTCTCGCGCGGTTCTTCAAAGCCGCAGACCGAGCAAGTTAAAACTTCCGGCAACTCATTATCAGGGTATTGCGCGTCGTACTGACGTTGTGCTGTTTCTAAGCCGTACATTTAAGATTCACCTTCCTCGTCCTGAGGATTGTCAACAGGCAGGAAAAATCCTACCTTCCGCCCTAAATCGTCTATGGCGATAATTGCGTCACGTGGCGATTCAGAATACAGGTTATACCCTTTGAACTTGTCGAAAAGAGACTTTCGCGCATAGGTCACAAAGCTTTTCCCTTTCAGCTTAACAAGCATGTCGCGCTTAAAACCACATTCCATTGCTATGCCGGTATAGGTCAGGTGTTCCTGCTTCTCGTTTCTCTCAAAATACGATGAAAAGTCGGCTGTTTTTAGTTTTGTTAAATCAAAAATAAGTTCCTTTTTTGAAAGCACGTAGCAACTAAAGCCGTCTGCTGTTACGGCAATTATGTCGTCCGATAATTCGCAATATGCAACGCTCTGCGAACTATTTAGCATTGCTTTGCATACGTTTAACTGTTCTGTCTTTCGGTTCATTATGCAACCTCCTCCTCGATAGGTTCCAAGACACCGCATTCATCGGCTCTATGAAACTGATTTGCAAAGCTTAGAACAGAATTGCGCATTTTAACAAATTCTGTGTCGTCACACTGCATGGAACACAAGTGATACGCAAGCTGACAGGCAAGACGTTTATCCGCTTTAAGCCCAAGGCTGCCACACCATAATGGATAACACGAAAAATCAATATTTGCGCCCCTGAGGTCTGCGTACCTGAGGTCTGCGCCATTGAGGTCTGCGCCCCTGAGGTCTGCGTACCTGAGGTCTGCGCCCTTGAGGTTTGCGCCATTGAGGTCTGCGCCCCTGAGGTTTGCGTACCTGAGGTCTGCGTACCTGAGGTCTGCGCCCTTGAGGTTTGCGCCCTTGAGGTCTGCGCCCTTGAGGTTTGCGTACCTGAGGTCTGCGTACCTGAGGTCGTAATCCAATATTGCTTTTATACAGCCACGATTAATAAGCTCAAACACTTCGCTTCTGTTGAATTTTTTGACGTGGCCGATAATCTCGAATTTGTCTGCGCAAACATCAAATATACCCTTACAACCCCTTTTGTGATTAATAATTTTGACTTTGATGGTATCTTCAACAACCTTAGTGACAACACCTTTTGTCATATCTTCATCGGTTACACTGTAACCATTATTTGGTAATCCTTTTACAAAATCCCCTACTTGCATTGTGTTTTCCTCCTTGACAAACCGTAAAGGTTTGCTATACTGTAAATAGGTTTATTTCTTCTGCCGTTCACGGTGTGTCAGCACTGTGGGCGGCTTTTTCTATTATGGCTGTGCCATCTTCCGCGCGCCGAAAATCAAATTCTTTCATCGTGTCCGGTAGCGTCTTACCATATGGGTCATTTTCCGTTAACTTTACAGCGACAAAGCAAGATACGGTTAATAATTCGGCAAGCTGTTCATCGGAAAAATCGCCTATGTAAGCTTTGCGATAAGCTCCCATATCAAGGTAATAAATCTGTAATCTCACTGTCTTCCCTCCTTTCCTGCCCACAAGCCTTTGATTATCATTACGACTGCCAAGCTCATGAGCCATATCCCTGTGCCAAGCAGTATAATGGGTACAGCTTGCGGGTCGCCAATCAACCAAGCGTCAAGCCCACCGCTCATTCCAACGATAAAGACAAAATACAGGAATATCAGCAGCGCAACAGCATTTTTGCCCAGAAACGGGAGAACGCGGTACCTGACAGCATACCAGCAGCCGGACGCTAGGGCCTTTGTTTTACTCATTGTGGTTCACCTCCTTTCTATGCGGCCTTTTCCTATACTCAGTTAACCACGATTCATATTCTTCCTTTACGCCCGGTTGCTCAAAATAAGCATTTATAGCGGGTATCAGAGAAGCGGAGAAGTCGCAAATTACACTTGTTGGAATTTTTTCGGCTTGGATTTTCGCTTTTTCAGTGCGTGTCATTTCTTTGACTTTTGGCATGTTTTCATCTCCTTTCTATGTTCATGTTTTTGGCCTATTGCAAATTCTGTTTGGTGACACACCCAAAGCTGAAGCGATACCTGGAATCATCTCTGCTTTAATGGTTTTTCTTCCGTTTAGCAAATCGCTAAATGCTTTTTCAGAAAATCCCGCCTTAAAAGCTACATTTTTTTGTTTGTATCCCTTTTCCTGAATAACACTTTTTATGTTATCTGCAATATAACTCACTTAACGCGCCTCCTTTTTAACAAGAATCTTGTTGATGTATTAACTATATAACAAGTTTCTTTGCATGTCAATACTTTTTTACAAGTTTCTTGTAACTTTTTTCTTGACTTATATACAGACAAGCCTTACAATGCGATTAGGGGTGATTTAAGTGAGATTTGGAGATAGAGTAAGGCAACGCAGAGAACAATTAAATATGTCCAGAAAAGAGCTTGCCGCAAAGGTGGGTATTACAGCATCGGCAGTTGGAAATTATGAAAACGGAATAAGCTCCCCAAAAGAGGAAGTTTTACTTGCGTTATTTGATGCTTTAGGCGTAGATGCAAATTTTTTATTTCAAGATTCAATAAAAAAAGCTTCTGTGTCAAACGACACAGAAGCCGACGAAATCAACGACATAGCATATGGAATTTATAAAGCTTTACTTGATAACGGATTCATTAAAGAGGGGCAGGAGCTTTCCACCGCTCAAAGTGACCTTCTCGATGGCTTGAGTGTTATTATTTCGGCATTCTTCAATAAATCTAACGATTAGGTCTTTTTGTTTTCTTCCATTCCCTCTTTTCTGAATCTTTTTTGCCAATTCAATAAACGATTGAGGAACTTCCTTTTTCTCAGTATGTAAGGTTTCTTCCATTTCAAACTACCTCCATCTTGTCCTTCTGCCTGTCACCAATAATAGAACATTCGTTCTATTTAGTCAATGCATTTTTAACTACTAAACATTTCCTGTCCCGTTTATGGCACAGTAAAATATTACTATCCCTCCTATTGCTTTTATATAATTGGCGTATTAAAATGTGTAATAATAACGGAATTACACAAATTTGATAATCCATGATGACCGGTCAAATGGATTTGTTTGGGTGTTGATTACATAATACCAATCCACAAAATTTTGTAAATCCCTTGTGGGACGAATTGCACGAATTAGGGACGAACTGCATAAAAAAATCATTTCGTTGTGCAACTTGCACTAATGAATTACCAATACTTTCCGCTTTAAATAGTATATGTCAACTCCTTATAATAGATATAGAATCTTTATAAGGAGTGTCAAAATGAATATTGCGATATGTGATGATAGTGCTCTGCATTTAATCGAAGTGTCAAAAAAGGTAAAAGAATTATTTGAACGATTCAACGAATTTGGTAAGATTAGTTTTGCGTATAGGGAATTTACAAAACCAGATGAAATATTAGCAGCTCACGAAAAAGCTATGTTTGATGTTGTTTTTCTGGATGTGGACATGCCGGGCATGAACGGCTTTCAGGTTGCCGATTTTATGTATAAAAGTAATCCGAGAATAAAGATTATTTATGTAACGAGCCACGGCAAGTATATTAAAGAATCAATAAACCACGAGGTTTTTTCATTTGTCACTAAAGGGTGCGATGAAGATTACGAAGAAGCAATAAGAAAGGTTTTACGGGAATACAACGACGCCCACAAAAAGGTGAAATTTGAGATAATTCCGGATGATGGTCTGGATATGTCGAGTATCAAGTATTTTACTAGTAATCGGAACTATGTTATTGCCCATACCACCAATGGGGATGTTAAATTACGGGCAACTCTCGCAGAAATCGAAAAAGATTACAAAGAAAACTTCTTCTTCCGTATTGACCGTTGTACAATCGTTAATTTTTACTATGTTTATAACATAATCGATAGAGATGTAAACATGCACGATGGTACTGTATTAAGGGCCTCACGCGAAAGGGCAAAGGAGTTGCGCAAGCTACACTATTTGTATACATTTGACCGTGATTCCATTTTTGATGATGATTTATTACATTTTAGCCCCGACCTTGACGATAAGCCGCTGTCTGCCGATGAAATGAGGCGCGAACTTAAAACAGAAGATATAAAAACCCCAAAACGTCGAGGGAAATGGTGGTGGGTTTCCTAATATGAATGGTAGAGCTGCAATATACGTCCGGGCAAAAACACGGCAAGAAAAATGGAAACAGATTTTCACAGCAAGAATGTACGCTTTAAAATACAGAGTTAAAGTAGTACAAATTTATTGGGATTGTGACACCGGAGACGAAAAGGCTGGAAAACGGCCTGCGTTTGGTCGTTTATTAATTGATTTGCGCAAAGGTGATTATAAATTTATTATCGTTGCAGACTTAACAACAATTACAAGGCAATTCGACGAGCTAGAACGCATTCTTTTTTTCACAAAGAGTTTTGATGTAAACTTTGAAATCCCAAAATTTGAAAAAGAGTGTAAAAGCTTCGCTTATCCCTTTAATATAAAAAAATGACCGCTGCGAGCTGGCACTCGCAACGGCCTGAATAAAGGTATTGTGAAGGTATGTCACTCCTTCGACGAAATAATTATATATACTTTGTAGAGAAATGTCAAATTCTGCAAGTATATAAATATCGGAGGAATGAACATGAAGAAAATCCTAGTAATTTTAATGGCGGCAGTGATGGCTGTAAGCGTTTCGAGTTGCTCAGGAGGCGTATCACAGGAAGAATACAACAAAGTTGTTTCTGAGCGCGACAGCTTAAAGGCACAATTGGAGCAACAAGTGAACGGCGCTCCTGTATCAAGCGATGAAAACAGCGATAATTCTTCAAATGTCGCTTCTGTGGCAGAGGGAGAATTTAACGAAGAAGAAGTTATTAAGCAACTGAGAGTAGAAACCTACGAATACACAGATTTAATTAAAAACCCTTGGGTGGTTCTTACCATTCATAACGGTTCAAAATTTAATCTTAATATTTCTGTTGAGCTTAGTCAAAAAGACAAGGATGAAACTGTAATCGGTATTAATAACGAAGCTGTGCGAGCTGTTGAATCAGGATGTGATGTTGCTCTCCGGTTTCTCTGTGATGAGCCTTACGCATCTCTTGAATACAAAATTGAGGCAGAACAAGAAAACTATTTCGATTGCGTTCTATCATCGCTAACGTACAAGGTTGATAAAGTGAAAAATAAAGCCATTGTCTCTGTTACTAACAACGGAGATAAAGATGCGGCATTTGTAGAGTTTACAGCACTGTTTTTTAAATCTGGAGAAATAGTATATTGCGATACTGGATATACAGCGGATAAACAAAATCAAATAAAAGCAGGGAAAACCGAAAAAGCTGAAGCAAACTGTTACCAGGAATACGACGATGTAAAAGTCTATCTATCAGGAAAAGCATAAACAAAAACACCGCCCTCCCTTACTGCAACAGGAAAGAGCGGCGCAGGAGGAACCTATGTTTTTAACGTTGGAACAATACATAGAAAGTATTCAGGCCATTAACACCTCTGGGGAAAAAGATAAAAAGATTGAGGCGTTGCTAGAATACTATGAAAAGTACAACAAACGGATTAAAGCAGCTCCGGGTATGTTCTACGCCGTAATATACGCTCGATATTCGTCGCACGGACAGCGGGAAGAATCAATTGAAGGACAGGTACGAGAAGCTTTAGAATACGCCGCACGCAACAATATGATTGTAATAGGCGTATATATAGATAAAGCTCTCACAGGAAAAACCGACACGCGCGACGGCTTTCAAAGGATGATAAAGGACGCGGCTAAGAAAAAGTGGCAATATGTAATTTGCTGGAAGCTTGACCGCTTCGCGCGTAATCGGTACGATTCCGCACGGTATAAGGCGAAGCTGAAAGAATATAATATCCGTGTTGTCTCCGCCCGCGAATATATCCCGGACGGCCCGGAAGGAATCTTATTGGAGGGCGCACTTGAAAGCCAAGCAGAATTTTACTCTGCGAGCCTGCGCGAAAATGTAAAACGCGGCATGACCGATAACGCACTGGAATGTATATCAAACGGTGGAAATATCCCATTCGGCTTTAAAACCGAAAAAAAACGGTATGTGCTCGATACCGAAAAAGCACCTGTTGTCAAACGTATCTATCAAATGTATAATACTGGTAGTACCATACAGGAGCTAGTGAAATATTTAGACGGTTTGGGAATCCGCTCAACCAAAGGAAATAAAATCACAATAAATGGTATTAACTCTATTTTGAGGAATCCCAAATACATGGGAGTATACAAATATAAAGATACATACGTCGAGGGGGCCATTCCGCAAATCGTCGAAAAGGAGCTGTTTGAAGCCGTGCAGAAAAAACTTAATGATAGGGCGAGCAAAAAACGCCTAAAGAAAAATGATGTGGAATTTTTACTCACTACAAAATTATACTGTGGCAAATGCGGAATGGGTATGACGGGCATGTCTGGTACAGGTAAACTCGGCGCGAAGTATTATTATTACTCCTGCGTTGGTCGCCGCCGTGACCATAATTGCGATAAAGATAACGTCGGAAAAGACTGGATAGAAAATATTGTCATATCCGAAACCGTTAATACAGTTTTAAACGATGATGTAATCAAACGGATTGCCGACGGTGTTATTGATTTTCAGCGGCGGGAGCAGAACAATCAAGTCTTGTCCGGGTTAAAAAATCGACTTGTGGAAGTGGAGAAGTCAATCGAAAATATCATTCGTGCAATTGAACAGGGAATAATAACTCCGTCCACCAAAAGCCGAATGGAAACGCTTGAAGCTGAAAAAGTTGCTATTGAACATGGAATCACGGAAGAAAGCTTAAAAAATCCTATTGTAACACGTGAACAGGTTATTTTCTTTCTCGAAAAATTCAAGGGCGGCGATATAGCCGACCAAGAATACCGGCGCAAACTGGTTGACACGTTTGTGAATAGCGTTTATGTGTACGACGACCACATATTAATTTCTTATAATTTCACATCTTCCGGCGACCGAACAAAGCTTGAGGAAATTAGTAAAGGTTATGAAAAAGCGGAAGAAACCGCTAACACAAGCCGTTTCTCTCACTTCTTCATGGGTTCGCCTTTACTCCCCAATGGCCCACCAAAAAGGCATTCACCGATAGGTGGGTGCCTTTTTTTGGCTGCCAGCAGGATTCCCTGTTAGCCGCCAGATGCTGAAACTTATCGAAAAAGCTCAAGTTGCTTTGCCGGCAGGTTTTGATATAATAAAAATATAAATTTACTTATTTTATTCAGGTGGAGATTGCAGTGAAAAATACAAAAACTTGTCCTAAATGTCACTCTTCCGATATAGTAATAGTGAAAGGTCAAAAAACTAATTATGCAAAAGGTAATGTTATTTTTACAGGTGCTACTATATTCAGCGCAGCAATAGTAGATAGATTTGTTTGTTGTAATTGCGGCTTTGTTGAAGAGTGGGTTGATAATCCGCAGGATTTACAAAAAATAAGAATAAAGCATGGCAGGACATCATAAACATCTTCCGCTCTAAAGCGCGTTGCATCTTTTATCAATGGATTAGTAAGAAGACTTTATATATGACAACCACACCGTCACGCAAAGTTACCTACAAAGCAGAAAGTTTTGTACGGCTTGGCCCACCATTGCCCCCCGATGGTCACCTAAAGTCAAATCTCCGCGTTATCTTTAGTTCGTCCGGACGCGATTGTTATGGTTGTAAAATTCAGCAAAAAAGGACGCAGTGAATATCCGCCGTCGATATTTTGGGGCAAATACGATATGCTCCATGTGGTATGTGCTAAACTTTTATTGTCATTCACTATCCGAATGTTCTCCTTCTGGTATTTTAGTGCTGCTGTCAGGCCGCACTCTTATCTTACCAAAAGGAGTTTTTACTTCCTATATATCGTTTAAGCTTTTCTTGAACCCCCGGCACAGCCGGGGGTTTTCGCTTACAACAAAGGGAAGGCCCTCCCCTAAGTGGTTTTGGGGGAGGGCCTTCCCTAAGTGCCGGGCCCCGCTCACCATCCTTTGATGGTGAGCGGGACAGGTTTTTAATTAATAATCGAAAGAATCTTTTTCAGCAGAAACACATTTATGCTCTTATAAGGGTTCCCGCCTTTAGCTTGTTGAGCAGCTCCGTATTCTGGGCAGCCGTGCCGCTATAGTTGCTGATTCCGTTTGCAGCAGCAATCAATTTTCTGTTATTGTAAGAGGAATCTACGCCAACTGCATTGAGCGCTTCAACAAGGGACGTAGAAGACCCCGTATATTTGGGATAATAGCTTACCGCTGAACCTGCCCTTATAAGAACGCCAGCCTTAAGCTTGTTAAGTAATTCTGTGTTCTGGGCCGCGGTACCGCTGTAGTTGCTGATTCCGTTTGCAGCAGCAATGGCTTTCCTGTTATCATAGGAAGAATCTACGCCAACGGCATTAAGCGCTTCAACCAGAGATGTAGACGAGCCTGTGTATTGCGGATAATAGCTTGAAGACGGCGGCGGTGTGGTAGAGCCATACCTTAAAACACAGGTTGCAAAGTTATAGTAGCTGCGAGTGCAGATTTCTTTGCCTGTCTGGTCGCCAGGTACGCCTCCGGTAGCCGTTCCTTTTTCGTTAATGCTGGCATGTACGATTGTTATGGAGCTGCCGCTTACAGCAGACACCATTGCCGTATGGCTTCCCGATTTTAAAAGGACATCGCCCTTTTTCAGGCCGGAGCCGGACGACAAATTAATACTGCTGGTGATATCCTTAAACCCTTGGCTTATAAAAGCGGTTTTCATATTGCCGGTATATGAGGCACCCGCTGTTTTAACAGCAACTCCGGCTTTTTGCCACGCGGTAATTAAGAACGAGCTGCAGTCGTAATCCCATGCGTTGGTATAACCCGGAGCGGGGCTCAGCTCTCCCCAGCGGTAAGTCTGGTCGTAACCGTATCTTGCATCGTTTGCAATTCCCAGCGCCCAGCTTACTGCCGCGTCAATAGGATTAGCAGCGCTTACAGAAGCGATTGGCACTACGCCAATAATCATGATAACTACGAGTAAAACCGATAAAATTTTCTGTTTCATTTTCTTCTTTCCTCCGTTTTAAAATTTTTTATCACGAGCTTTTCTTAACGCAGACATATAATTTACACCTCCGGCCTCCTTTCTGGATTTTTTAAATTTGTCCTTAATTAAGAAAATTTTCAGACTGTTTAAATAAAAACTATTTCATTAACTATTATAGTGATATAAATCATATATTTTGTCGAATTTTATCGATGAAATCTATTTTTATGAAATTTATCAATAAAATTAATCCACATTTAATTTTATTTTTAAAATTTTATTACAGGGAGCTTGTGTACCGCAAACGCGCCTGTCGTTTATTGTCGAAAAACAAAAGGTATGTAAAATATGCAACAATATTTTCAATTATAATTTGTTACAATTTTAAATTGTATTTATTAAAAAGATTATATATAATTATAAGTGATAAATGGTATGCTGTTCAAATTACAAAAAAGGATTATAAAAAGGAGGAAAATTATTTATGAAAAAAACAAAAAAAGTCACAAAATCCCTGCTTGCCGCCTGCCTGGCCTTGCTGCTGTGTATCAGCGCGTTGTCTATGGCTGGTGCCGCGGAAGAGCCTGTTGTCAAACAAGTATATTATGACAACTATTTCACCGGCTGGTCTGAGGTTTACTGTTATGCGTGGAATACCGCAGGCGAGCACAACGCCGATTGGCCCGGTGTGCTTATGACCGCCGATGAATATTCATCCTGCTGGATGGCAAATGTTGATACCGCCTTCACATCTGTCATATTTACCGACGGCAAAGGGCTGCAGACGTTTGACCTGACACGCCTGGAGCAATACAACACCTTCTACGGCAACAAAATCGAGCAGGGAAAGGTCAATGGAGAGTGGAGGCACTACAGCTGGTACGCAACTACTTATTTCTTTCCTAAGGATTTCTGGGGAGATACGGATTGCTACGCGTCATATTGGAGCGATGACTCGCCGCAGGCATGGCCCGGCATAAAAATGTACCATGCTGGAAATGTGTATATCGTCAGAACATACGGCGCCGATAACCTAATCATCAACAACGGCGGCAACGGAAAACAGACAAATGTATTGACAACCAGGCCCACCAATAATATGCGGCTGACCGGAAAAATCACAGGGCACGACCAGTATGGCAACGCGCTGTATGAGGTCGTATTTGACGAACCCGGTCCAGGCTGACCGCGCTGTCCGAAATTAAAACCACTGAGGATTAACAGAAACAGCATACCGTTTAAAGGACCATCCGTATTAAAACCTCATGGGCGATAATTTCAGAAATATTCTGATTGAGGCTTTCCAATGCAGTAAAAGGCATGGCAGTTATTTATGTTCCTAATAATGCGTTCTTCCCTAAGCCATAAAAACAGAGAATAAACTGGGTAGTATTTGCTTTCTGCAAACAAAATTTTTAAACAAGGGAGAAGTAATCATGAAAAAATCAAAAAAAATCATCAAAATGCTGCTTGCAGTATGTATGGCGGTTTTACTGTGCGCCAGCGCCCTGACTATGGCCGGAGCGGCTGATACACCTGCCGCACGTTCTATCTATTTTGATAACTACTGTAAAAACTGGGCCGAGGTATACTGCTACGCCTGGAACGACGCGGGCGATATAAATGTTCCCTGGCCGGGCGTCCAGATGACAAAGCAGGACGGCTCATCATTATATCTGGCAGAGGTTGAAGAAACCTTTGAACACGTTATATTTACCAATGGAAAAGGCAACCAGACTGTTGACCTCGACCTGCTTGACGGAAAAGATACGTTTTTTGCCGACAAAACGACAGCAACCGGCCTGGACAACGGCTATTGGGTAAGCGTCAGCCTCAATTACAAAAAAATCTATTTCAGCTCGGCCTACGGAAATTGGGACAACGCAAACGGCTGCCGTATTTCTTACTGGGACGGCGCTATTCCGCAGAGCTGGCCTGGAATTGAGATGTATAAAACATCAGAAAGCTCGTATACCGCCCTTATCCGCATCATCTACACCGGCTCTTTCATCATTAACAATAATAATAACGGTAAGCAGACGGTCACACTAACCGAAATGCTGCCAACCAACAGCTTCGGCCTGACCGGCGAAATCTCCGGCTACGACCAGTACGGCAACGCTCTTTATAAAGTAACCTACCTTCCGCCCCGCCACGAATAATTTTTTGTCCCCGCATAGAAAAGAAGCCGGACGCCCCGTAGGGCGTCCGGCTTCTTTTCTTTCATAGTTTTTAATATCAGGCTTCCCCTAATACCCGCTTCGCGTTGCCGCTGAAAATAAGCTCCAGCTCACTATGGGAAAGGCCGAGGCTTTGCACCCGCGCGATTTCCTCCTTTTCGTCCCACATGGGAAAATCGGTACCGTAAAGCACCCGCTCTGCTCCATATGCTTTTATTAGCTCGCGGCTCCTCACTTTACCCAAAAACATGATAGAGCTTGAACAATCCACAAAACATTTTTTGTCTTTTAAATATTCCAGCGCCAGGTCCCACAACGACCAGCCGCCGAAATGCGCGGCCACAACCGTAAGGCTGGGAAAATTGCCGAGTACACGGGCAAGGCGCTGCGGGTGGGAATAGGAATAGCGGTAATCGCCGCAGTGCATCAAAACAGGCAGGCCGCTTTGTGAAAGCGCGTCGTATATCTTGAACAGCCTTTGGTCGTCCATATAAAATTTCTGCGTATCGGGATGAAATTTTACTCCCTTGAGCCCTAACGCCTGAATCCGTTTGATTTCATCAAACGGGCGCTCCATGTCCGGGTGCAGCGTGCCAAAGCCCGTAAGCTCCGGATACAGCGCGCACTCTCCCGCGATAAAGTCGTTGATGGAGCAGACCTGCGCAGGCGACGTCGCCACAGATTGTACAAGGAACCGCGACACACCCGATTCCTTCCCTTTTTCAACGAGCGTGCGCGCCGTACCGTCGCAGTCCATTTCGATTCCATAAAAATGCCCCACGCTTTGTACCGCTTTACGAGCGATTTTTTCAGGGTAAATATGCGCGTGGAAATCAAAAATCTCCATACAAGGGCCTCCTCCAAGCTTTTTATTATAGTCCCTTTAGTATAGGCTTCTCCTTATAAAAAGTCAAAACGCCGCCCCTTGCGGCGCCGTGTTACTTGACGCGCGAGTGGAAAAAAGATACAATGGAAGGCAAACACGGCTGTATTTTTCGAGAATAAAGGAGACTGGGTTATGGCAATTGTAAAACCGTTCCGCGGGGTGCGTTTCGACACCGAAAAGGCAGGAAAAATCGAGGAGCTTGTATGCCCTCCCTATGACATCATCAGCGAAGAGCAGCGGCTTTCCTATATTGAGACAAACGAGTACAACATTATCCGCCTGGAGCTTCCAAAGGGCGAGCGCCCTTACGAAACAGCAGCGGAGGTTTTTAAAAGCCTAAAGGAAAGCGGCGTTTTAAAGGCCGAGGACAAGCCGGCCATCTATATTTATGAAGAGGAATTCGAGGCCTACGGCAAACGCACAAAGGTCAAGGGTATGATTTGCAGGGTAAGGCTTGAGGAATTTTCAAAGGGCATCGTCCTGCCGCATGAGTTTACGCTCTCGAAGGCCAAGGAAGACCGCCTGAACCTGATGAAGGCGACCAACTGCAATTTCAGCCAGATTTACTCCCTTTACATGGATGAACAGCACCAGACAACCGGCAAGCTTGACAGGCTTTCCCAGGCCGCGCCCGATATTGAGCTGGCCGACCAGGAAAACGTGACGCACCGGCTCTGGATTATTACCGACGAAACAGAAATTGCATCCATCTGCGGCGATTTTAACGAACGCAAGCTGTACATCGCCGACGGGCACCACCGTTACGAGACGGCGCTCAATTACCGTAACTGGTGCAGGGAAACCGGCAAAGCCAAGGAAGGCGACGCCGTCGATTACCAGATGATGATGCTCGTCGAGATGGAGCATCCCGGCCTTGTCGTGTTCCCGACGCACCGCCTTGTGCGCGATTTAAAGGACTTTGACGCCGCAAAGGCCATGCAGGCCTGCGCGCGGTATTTTGATATCACGGAAAAAACAGGGACGGAGACTATCGAGCAGGAACTCAGCAGAGAGTTCCAAAAGGGTAAAAATGCGTTTGCCTTTTACGCGGGCGGCGAAAAATGGTCGCTGCTTACGCTCAAAACCCTCGCCCCCATTAAGGAACTGCTCCCAAATGCCAGCGAAGCGACGCAGGGGCTCGACGTTACCGTTTTACATACGCTGGTGCTTGAAAAGCTTTTCGGCATTGACGCGGAGAACATGGCGCAGCAAATCAACCTCACCTATACCAAAATCTTTGACGAGGCAATCGAGGCTGTGCAAAGCGGAAAGGCACAGTGCGCTTTCCTGCTCAACCCGACTAAGGTGACACAAATACGCGACGTTGCCTCTGCGGGTGAAAAGATGCCGCAGAAATCCACCTATTTCTACCCTAAGCTGATTACTGGGCTTGTGATGAACGAGCTTGTCTGATATAAAAAGCAGCCTGTCCGTTTTGGACAGGCTGCTTTTCTCCTGTTGTTTTACGCCAGGCCGTGGGAATGGCTGAGCACCTGCTTCCTGATAGGCTTTACGCACATCAGGATAATAATCCCAACCACGGAAATCGCAATTTCAGGCAGCATGTAGCTTGCGTTATAAATCAGCGAATAAAGGATTGCGAGCGAATCGCCCGTGAAGTTATCGAGGATATAATTGCCGGTGCCGTTGTTCATAACGTCGCCGAAGAACCATTCTGCATAGCTGCCCCACAGGATATAGCCCGAAAGGAAATGGCACACATAGCGCAAAAGCCCCGTGACAATCCCGCCAAGCACAAAGGCAAGCGTTGGTTTTTTGATTGCTTTGCGGAACATGCCGGCAAGGCCCAGCACCATAAACGCGGCGATAAAATCAAGAAACGCCATCAGCACCACGTTAAAGCCGGTAACGCCTGCAAATGCCTGGCTGGTCGTCGCGCCGAGCACTCCCTGCAGCACGCCGAACACAAAGCCGCATAAAAGCCCCCAGCGGATGCCGTACATGTAGCCGAGCACCATCAGCGGAACCATACTGAACAGCGTGATGGAGCCGCCGTACGGAAGGTCGAACACCTTAATCATCGAAAGCACCGTGCCAAGGGCAATCAGCACGCCGCTTGTCACAAGGCGCAGGGTTTTCTGGTTCATAAAAACATCTCCTCAAATTTAAACTTCAAATAAAAAACGCCGTACGGAAAACCGTACGGCGAAATATACAACGCTGCTTTATGATAGCCTGTGCCTTCACAAAACAGGAAAACAAACTTCCTCCGCCGGCATTATCCGGATCAGGTGTAAGGGTTACGCAACCGCGCTCTCAGCCGAAAATCAGCACCCCTGTGTTTTTATTCGATTTTTGTCGAGATAAAGCATACACCCTTTTTTTCCGCCTGTCAAGCTTGTATTGGCTGGAAATATCCCATACCCCGAAAGAAGGGTTGACAAACCGCCGCAGATACCGTATAATCACTAAGGTGTAAAGAAAAAAGCTTTACAGTTTGATTTCAGGAGCGGGAACGATGGAAAAGAACCTTCAGATTTCTCTCCTGCTCGATTTTTACGGAGACCTCCTTTCCGAAAAACAGCGGGAAATCACCGCATGCTATTATAACAACGATTTGTCCTTAAGCGAGACGGCTGAAAACTTTGGCATTACACGGCAGGGCGTGAGGGACGCGGTCAAGCGCACCGAGGCCGCCCTATTTGATATGGAGGCAAAGCTCGGCCTTTATAAACGCTTTGAGGCTATGCAGAAAGGCCTTGGCGAAATCAGCGCGCAGGCGCGGGAAATCGCCCGGCTCAATGAACAGGAATACCGCGACGGCGCGCTCGAAAAATGCGCGCGCGTCATTATCGATACAGCCGGAAGGCTCAAAGAATAACAGAAAACAGAAAGGATGGTCGCCTTGGCCTTTGAAGGTTTATCGGATAAACTCAACGCCGCGTTCAAAAAGCTGCGCTCTAAGGGAAAACTGAGCGAATCGGACGTAAAGGAAGCCATGCGCGAGGTGCGCCTGGCGCTTCTGGAAGCGGACGTCAACTATAAGGTAGCGAAGGATTTTACGAATAAGGTCACAGAGCGCGCCGTCGGCAGCGCCGTTATGGAAAGCCTGACGCCCGCGCAGATGGTCGTCAAAATTGTAAACGAAGAGCTCACCGAGCTGATGGGCGGGCAGCAGGCAAAGCTCGCAAGCGCGCCAAAGCCTCCGTCAATTGTCATGCTGTGCGGCTTGCAGGGTTCCGGTAAGACAACGCACGCGGGCAAGCTTGCAAGGCTTTTAAAAAGCCAGGGCCACCGGCCGCTTCTCGCCGCGTGTGACGTGTACCGTCCCGCCGCAATTGAACAGCTGAAGGTCGTTGGTGAAAAGGCCGGCGCGCCCGTGTTTGAAATGGGTACGGAGAACCCCGTTAAAATTGCGAAGGCCGCCGTGCGGCACGCAAGGGACTATGGAAACGATATTTTAATACTCGATACCGCCGGGCGCCTGCATATCGACGAGGCGCTCATGGAGGAGCTTAAAAAGATAAAGGGCGAGGTCGAGCCGCAGGAAATCCTGCTGGTGGTTGACGCGATGACCGGCCAGGACGCCGTAAACGTGGCAAAGTCGTTTAACGACCTGCTCGACATTACGGGCGTCATCCTCACAAAGCTCGACGGCGACACGCGCGGCGGCGCGGCGCTTTCCGTGCGTGCGGTTACGGGCAGGCCGATTAAATACGCCGGTACGGGCGAAAAGCTTGAAGATATCGAGGTGTTCCACCCCGACCGTATGGCAAGCCGAATCCTTGGAATGGGAGACGTTTTGACACTCATCGAGGACGCCGAAAGCAAGCTCGACCAGAAAAAGGCCGAGCAGCTTGCCGAAAAGATGGCCAAAAACCAGATGGACCTAAACGATATGCTCGACCAGTTCCAGCAAATTAAAAAGATGGGCCCGCTGAAAAATATATTGTCGAAGCTTCCGGGTGTTGACAAGCAGATTGAGGATGTTGAAATCGACGACAGGATTATGGACCGAAACGCGGCGATTATCCTGTCTATGACGGCAGAAGAACGCGCAAAGCCTTCCGTGCTCAACGCATCACGGCGGCGCAGGATTGCCGCGGGCTGCGGTATGAAGGTCGAGGATGTCAACCGCCTGATAAAGCAGTTTGAGCAAATGCAGAAAATGATGAAGCAGTTCGGCGGCAAGGGCAAGGCAAAACGCAAAATGCGTAATCTGCCGGGGCTTGGCGGTCCAATGGGCAGGTTCTAAAATTTGTATTCATCCAATGGTGTTTGAGCTGATTGGTGAAGATATAAGTATTATTTTATTGTGTTCGGAGGTGAGTTCGACATGGCAGTAAAAATCAGGCTGCGCCGCATGGGTGCGAAGAAGTCTCCTTTTTACCGTATCGTAGTTGCGGATTCCAGATATCCCAGGGACGGCCGTTTCATTGAAGAAATTGGTTATTACAACCCCCTTCAGAAGCCGGCGGAGTTCAAGGTGGACGCCGAGAAGGCGAAGGACTGGATTTCCAAGGGCGCTCAGCCCACAGATACTGTAAAGGCCCTCTTTAAGAAGAACGACGTGATTGACTAAGAAAGAAGGTTAATATCATGAAAGAATTACTCACGACTATCGCAAAGGGTCTTGTCGAGGCTCCCGACCAGGTCATGGTCGACGAGGACGAGCCCAACGAGGAAGGTGTAATTGTTTACCACATTCATGTTGCTGAGGACGATATGGGCAGGATTATCGGCAAGCAGGGACGCATCGCCAAGGCGATTCGTACGATTGCCCGCAGTGCCGCTATCAGAAGCAACACAAAGGTAATGGTAGAAATCGACTGATTATGGTAAATCAAGGCAAAAGTCCGGCGTGCTTAAAGTACGCCGGACTTTTGTTTTTAAGATAACGCGGAGCGGCGCTTCATAGAAAAATCTGGTACATAATCAAGCGGGCTGTTCCTATTTGAAAGATAACAGGAAATTTATTCCGTTCCAATAAAACACTTGCATGTTACGTAACGTCATATGTTATCATGTTAATATGGAAATGATAAAAATGAAGGTGATTGAGATAAAAAACGGCTTCATGACAGTGGGCGAGCTTGCGCGCCAGATGGGCGTTACCGTTCGCACGCTGCAATATTATGACAGAGAAGGCCTTTTAAAGCCCTCCGCCTTGAGCAGCGGCGGCAGGCGGCTCTATTCCCCAAAGGATATGATAAAGCTCCATCAAATCTTGTCCTTTAAATATCTGGGTTTCTCTTTGGATGAAATCAAAGACAGGCTTTTGTCCCTGGATACGCCGCGGGAGGTCGCCGCCGTTTTGGAACAGCAGCAGACGGCAGTGGAGCAGCAGATTGATTCCCTCCAGGCAGCCGCCGGGATGCTTGAATCGCTGCGCTCTGAGGTGCTGCGCATTGACGAGGTGGACTTTAAGAAGTATGCGGAAATTATTGAGCTTTTGCGCATGGGCAACAAAAATTACTGGGTCTGGAAATGCCTCGACAAAACGCTTACCGACCATATACAGGAACGCTTTATGCAGCGGCCGGAGCTTGGCGAAAGGCTGATTGATACATACCGCGGCCTGCTGGATGAAGCCTTAAGGCTGATTCAGCAGAACGAGCCGCCTGACAGTGAAGCCAGCATGGCGTTCGGTAAAAAATGGTGGGATTTGATTATGGAATTTACGGGCGGCGACATGAGCCTGCTGCCCAATCTGATGGAATTCAACACAGACAAATCAGGCTGGGATGAGGATATCGCGAACAAACAAAAAGAAATCGACCCCTTTATGGAGGCCGTCCTAGGACAGTATTTCTTAAAAAGCGGCATAGAATTTCCGGGAATGGAGCAGCAGCTATGACAACAACAGCCATTGAGGTTAAAAGCCTGACCAAAAGCTATGGAAAAACGGAAGTGCTGCACGGTATTTCCTTTACCATTCAGCAGGGTGAAATCTTCGCCCTGCTGGGTGTAAACGGCGCGGGCAAAACAACCGCGCTGGAATGCATGGAAGGACTGCGCCGGTACGAGCAGGGTGAAATTAAAATAAAGGGCGGTATCGGAATACAATTGCAGTCCTCTTCCCTGCCAAAAAATATAAAGGGAAAAGAAGCGCTCCGCTTTTTTTCAAAATGGAAGCACGTACAGCCTGACGAAAAAAACCTGCGCGCGGTCGGTGCGGACGCGCTTTTAAATAAACAATACGGCGATATGTCTACCGGGCAGAAAAGGCGGCTGCACCTGGCGCTCTCTATGCTCGGCGACCCCGACATCCTTTTTCTCGACGAGCCGACAGCAGGCCTTGACGTTGAGGGGCGGGCCGCGCTGCATGACGAGCTGCGCCGTTTAAAAAAACAAGGAAAAACCATTGTGCTGGCAAGCCACGATATGCCTGAGGTGGAGCAGCTGTGCGACCGGACAGCCATTCTGAAGGATGGCAAAATAGAGGCAATCGGTTCGCCGGCGGAGCTTGTCCAGGAATTTCAGCGAGGCTTTCTTTTGCAGCTGCGCTTTTCCTCCCCACCGGAATTACAGGGCCTAACGAACAGCAGGTATATCAGCCAGGAACGTGGGTATTGGACATTCGAAACGGAAGACCTGGCCGGTGCGCTTGAAGAAGCTGCGGTTTTATCAAAACGGCAGGGAATTTCTATCCGTGATGTACGGCTCAAGCAGGAAAGCCTTGAAGACCGCTTTCTTGCAATTGCTAAGGAGGGAAATTAAATGGGCGCGTTTTTGTACAGTGTGGGCCTTCACTTAAAGCTGAACCTGCGCAACAAGGAAATTCTAATTATGTATTATATTGTCCCGCTGGTGTTTTTCCTCTTTATGGGCGGTATTTTCACTTCCATCCTTCCCGGCGCGGACAAAACGCTTATCCAGTCCATGACGGTATTCGGCGTGAGCATGGGCGGCCTTTTGGGCGGCCCCGTCCCGTTGGCGGAAATACTGGGGAGCGACATAAAAAAAGCGTACCGCGCGGGAGGCGTTCCTCTGTGGAGCGCTGCCGCGGGGAACTTTATCTCCGGTTTTCTCCATCTATTTTTGATGAGCGCGGTTATATTTTTTGCGGCGCCGATTCTTTTTAAGGCGTCCGTCCCGGAAAACCTGCCTTCCTATGTACTTTCCCTCGCCCTGCTGATTATTTCAAGCATGTGCGTTGCTACCGCTTTTGGCCTGTTTGTCAAAAACGTATCCAAGCTTACCTTGCTTTGCCAGGTCGTCTTTTTACCATCAATTATACTGTCCGGCATCATGTTCCCTGCCGATATGCTGCCCGAAGCCTTAGGGGCTGTTGGAAAAATATTCCCGGCGGCATGGGGCTTTCAAGCAATGTGCCAAGGGAATACAGATTTAAAATTGCTTTTACCCCTGCTGATTATCTCCGCTGCGCTGCTGGTTATCTGCGCTTTCAGGCTCAAAAGAATCAACGCAGATTGAAAAAACTCACCCCAAATTTATAACCTGCAGGTACACACGTTTTTGGTAAGATATAGACAATATTATCTATTTTGTTGCACACAGCCGCCCTTTCGATTATAATAAAAAAAACGGCCTCTATTGCCGTATGAAGGGGGAGTCTATTACATGTTTTGTAAAAATTGCGGGGCGCAAATTTCTGACCAGGCAGTTATATGCCCAAAGTGCGGCGTAGCGCAGCAGCCACAGGGCGCGCAGGCCGGCCAGCCGGTCATTATCAATAACATCAACCAGCAGCCTTCGGTTTCAAGCAAAAGCAAGTGGGCAGCGTTTGTCCTGGCGTTTTTTCTCGGTTATCTGGGCATCCACCGCTTCTATGTCGGAAAGGTCGGTACCGGTATTCTCTGGATTCTTACCGGCGGCGTGTTTGGAATTGGCTGGCTTGTCGATTGGATTCTGATTCTCTGCGGTTCCTTTAAAGACAAATACGGCCTGCTCCTGACAGACTGACAATTGTTTATCATAGCAAAAACCGCCCGCACGGGTTTTCCGTGCGGGCGGTTTTATTTTAAGAATCAGACAAATTTTACCGCGGTGCCATAGGCGATGACCTCCGCCGCACCCTGCATAATGGCGGAAGAAGCGTAGCGGATATTTACAACCGCGTCTGCGCCCAGGGACTGCGCTTCCTCGACCATTCTTTTTGTTGCAAGCGCCCTGGCGTCGTTCATCATTTCATTGTACGCCTTCAGCTCGCCGCCAACGATGGTTTTAAAGCTCTGCGTAATATCCCTGCCAATGTTCTTCGACTGGATTGTGCTGCCCTTTACAAGCCCCAGCATTTCAAGGTTTTTCCCTGTGATGTAATCAGTATTGACTAAGATCATCTTCCTCACCGCTCCTTATTTCTTTAATGCGTTCTACCAAAACAAAAATAGACACTCCATAATCAAGAGCCAAAACGGCCCCTACCGCTATTTTGACCCAGACGGGTACCTCCACAAAAAGGATAAGGCCGAGATAAAGAAATAAAAACACCGCCATTAACGCCGTAATTACAATCGGCGCGACCATCTTTCGTTTTCTCATCGTGCTGCCCCCATTTCAGAAGTATCTCATTTGTCTTTTTAATTTTACCATGCCTGTTTCAAAAAGTCACGAAAAGTTTATCCTTTTTACAAAATAAGCTAGGCCCGGCCGGTAAGCGCCACATGCACAATTTCTCCGGGCTGTTTGCCGATTTGCGCCCGGATATCCTTGCGCACGCCGATAATATGGCACGGCGTTTTCATCCGCACCAGGCTGCCGTTATAGGAGACGCCGTCGAACAGCGCGGTGACGGGGACGCGCCCCTTTCCGAATTCCTTTTTAACGTCGAACGGAATTTCAATATACGCGCCGTCAATTTCCTCCACCTTTTTTATTACCGCGTCAAACTCGTACCATTTCCGGCCGTCTATTTGTGTTATTTGAAGCTGCCGCATACACCCTTCTCCTTCCCTATGTGCATCCTATTTATATTCTTCCCCATGAAAACAGGAGTTATCGGCACGGAAAAAGCCCGAAGCGCCTTTTCGGCTCTCCGGGCCCACCCAAATATATTAAGACAAGAAGGAGGATAATGTCTCTTGTAATCCTAACCTTTCCCGGCGCGTTCGCCGGTAAGCTCGTATGCTACCTTATATTCCCTTTCTTCTCCCGCACGCAGCGTTTCATGGATGCCCTGCTCGAGCGCCAGCCGTAAATCAGCCGGCCAGCAGGAGAACATCTCAGTCATTGCGCAGTAATGCCCTCTCCATCCGCCGTAAATCAGCCAAATGCTGAGGCTTTTGAAGTCTTTAGGAGAAAACAGGATGTTGATTCCGCATTTTTCTTTGTTATGGTAAAAGCCGTATATCCCTTTTTCCACGTGGTCCGTGTAAAAGTTGACGCATAGGTTATCGGCAAAGGGGTAGGTTTTTGCAAGGTTTCTGCCGGAAAGCTCCGGCCAGGCAAACTCTTTCTGCTCAGACAGGTCCGGCGGGTACAAAAAACCCGTTTGGTAGTACGCCTGCGGTACAAAGACCTGCGTATCCTCCGTCACACAGATGGACGGATGCACGCCAAACAGGTAGGGGAAGCTGCCCGCGCCAATGTTTGCAGCGCGGTACTGCGTCGTAAGCTTCGCTTCGTCCCCTTTAAGCAAAAATGTTTTCGTAAGCTTTGCCGGGGTAATCGAGGTAGTGCACCACATTCGGATTGCCGCCTCGTCCCCGTCCGTTTCGATTTCATACTCCCAGGGGATAGACCACACCTCGCCAAAAAACGGGAGTGTCACACCGTCTATCTCACAGGGCTGCACGGTTGGGAAGGCCTCCTCCAGACCGGACGCGGAAAGGTCGTCGTAATTCGCCCCGTAATACCGCGGCAGGCGGCGCGTCCTTTCGTTTGTCCAGATGTGCTCAAAATCACGCTGCTTGTCATAAAGGCTTATCAGCCTTCCGCCGTCAGCCGGCAGCACGCTGATACGGACCCTGCTGTTTTCCATATGGAGCACACTGCGGTCGATACGTGCCGGGTCTTTTGTTTCCCATACACGCAAACGCCCGTTTTTTGTCTGCCAAACCCTGCGCATAAAATTCTCCCCTTTACTCCTTGACCGAACCGACCATCATGCCCTTAATCAACTGGTCCTGTCCCGCGATATACACGAGGAACAAAGGCAGGGTGGAAAGCGTCAGGAAGGTCATAATCATTGGGATATCCGCCTGGTGAACGCCCTTGAATTCCCAGATGCCCAGCGGCAGCGTGCGGCTGCCTATGCTTTGCGTCAAAACGAGCGCAAACAGGAACTCGCTCCAAAGCTGTACCGCGTTGTAAATCGCGAGCGTTACGAGCGCCGGGGACGTCAGCGGCAGGAAAATCTTAAAGAATACCTTATAGCGCGGGCACCCGTCAATCATGGCCGCTTCCTCGATTTCCTTCGGGACGGTACGCATGAAGTCGCTCAGGATAAAGATGGACATCGGAATCTGGAACGCGACATACGGGCCAATCAGCGCAAACAGGGTATCGTAGGTCCCCATGTCTATGCTCATCAAATACAGCGGCACAAGCGCGACATGGACAGGAATCGCCATACCGGCGATAATCATGCCGAGCACGCCGGAAGAGCCTTTAAAGCCGACGCGCACGAGGGAAAAGGACGCCATGGAGGAAACGAGCAGGATAAGCAGCACGCTTGCCGCCATGACGATTAAGGAATTCAGCAGGTACTGGAAGAAGGTCCCTCCCGTGAGCACCTGCCAGTAATTTTCAAAGTGGAATACCTCAGGCATCTGGTATACGGGAATCGTATAAAGGTCCGCGCTGCTCTTGAGGCTTGTAAATATCATAAAGATAAACGGAACGACGCAGACCAGGAGGATAATCAGCAGGCACAGCCATTTGATAACGGTGCCTATCCGCAGAGGCTTTCTTCTTTTTTTGATGACGCCATTCATGATTTCCGTTCACCTCGCTTGCTGATTTTACGCGGCAGCCAGTTACACAGCATCGAGAAAATCATAACGATGATAAACAGCGCCATCGCGATGGTGCTTCCGTAGCCCTTGTTGCTGCTGGTAAAAGCGGTTTTATACATGTAGGTCGCCATCAGCTCCGTCGAGCCGCTCGGCCCGCCGTTTGTAAGGACGTACACCAGGTCGAAGTATTTCAGTGAACCAATCAGCGACAACACCATGGCGGTAAAGATATTATTTTTGACAATCGGAATTGCAATGTGGATGTAATACTGGAACTTGTTTGCGCCGTCAATCTGCGAGTATTCCTTTGTGTCGGCCGGCACGGTAGCGAGGGCGGACACAAACAGGACCATATAAAACGGTGTAAACTGCCAGCAGATGACGAGCACCACTGTAAACAACGCAGTCGCCTGCGAGCCCAGTAAATCGGGCGCGGCCATATTGAGCGCCTCCGCAACAGCGGTTACGACGCCGAAGTTTGGGTCGAGAATGTACGTAAACAGAATGCCAATGGATACTGCCGACATCAGCATCGGCAGGAAAAACGCCGTTTTTAATAGCTTTGCAAAGTGCTTTGTTTCCGTCAATAAAATCGCGACAATCATTCCGAGCGGAAGCTGGATAACAATCGATAATACGACAATATAGATATTGTTTAAAACCGCCTTGCCGAATATCGGGTCATGCAGCAGCTTTTCCCAGTTTGCAAGACCAACAAACTTCTTGACCGGGTCGAGCCCGTTCCAGTCGAACATGCTGATATAAAACGAATTGATTATCGGATAAACGATATATACCCCGATCAGGACGACTGCGGGCAGCAGAAACAGGCAGTTGACCACTATTTTTTCTTTGCTGCGGCGGTGCTTCTTGAGCGTTCTGCCGGGTGGTTGTATCTCTGACAAGATGATCCGCCTCCTTTTTCTCCAAAGCCCGCCGCATATGCGGCCCGCCCTGGCTTTTTCAAAAGCTGTGCCGGCGAAAGAAAGAAGGAATTCGTTTTTCGCCGGCACAGACAGTCATTTATTTATTCTGGTCTTCCTCATAGGCTTTCTGGAGAACATCAGCCGCTTGCTTCGGCGTCAGCTCCAGGGCATAGGCCGACTGGTTGGCCTGTAAGAACTTGTTGGCGACTTCCGCCGTGAAGTACTGGTCGTACCACAGCTGTACGTATTCCGCCTTATTCACGATATCGAGTACTTCCTGCTGTATCGGGTCGGATATCTTGACGCCCTTTACAGGAGGAATCTTGCCGGCGTCCGTTCTTTCCTGGACGGAGGTGTCGTCGATAAGGTACTGAATCAGCTCAAACGCCTCGTCGGGATGCGCGCACGCCTTCGAGATACTGTAGAAATTGTCTCCGAGCGTACCGGCAACATCAACCGCGTTACCCTTTCCGCCTTCGATAGACGGGAATCCAAACACGCCCATGCGGTCGTAAAAATCAGGATTTTCCTGCTGGATAAGCTGGACCTCCCAGGTACCGTTTAGGTACATGGCCGCCTTGCCGGAATAGAGCAGCTGCTTTGGCTGCCCGGCGTCTGTGTCGAGCGTATTGTAGCCCTTGTTGAAGTAGTCCTTCTTTATCATATCCTGCAGCATTTCATATGCCTTGACGAACGGCTCGGAATTAAAGGCTCCCTTGCCTTCAGCCGCGTCGGTAAACGCCTCAGCGCCGCCGAGCCTGAGCGCGAGATACATATAATACTGCTGGCCAGGCCACTGGAATTTATTGCCCAGCGCAAACGGGGCGATTCCCGCCGCTTTAAAGGTTTCGCAGGCTGCCGTCAGCTCATCATAAGTCTTTGGAACCTCTACGTTATACTTTTTAAACAGCTCTTTGTCGTAGAAGAAAACGCCGGCCGTGGTGTTCTCAACCGGAACGCCCCAGAGCTTGTCCTTATAGGTCGCCTGGCTCAACGCACCGTCAAGGAAACGGTCCTTGTAGCCGTCCTTATCCATATACGGCGTAAGGTCTACAATCTTGTCCGCGTCCGCGTAGGTAAACAGCTTGCCGCCGCTCCATGTGATAAAAATATCAGGCGGGTTGTCGGAGCCGATTGCGGGAGCGAGCTTCGTCTCGAAGGCGTCGGACGCAACGGGAACGTTGTTGATTTTGATATTCGGGTATTTTTCGTTAAAGCGCTTATACGAGTTGAGCATCAGCTGGTTTTGCCCCTCGTCCGTATTGACGTGCCAGATGGTCAGCTCAAACGATTTGTCCGCGTCCGCGCCGCCAGAGCTTCCGCCGGAGGAAGCGTCCGGTGAACCGGAACTCGATGTGGCTGCTTCGCCGCAGCCCGCGAAAACGGCGGCGACCAGAAGGATGGACATTATAATGGAGAGTACCTTATTTCTTTTTTTCATGAGATTGGAATGCTCCTTTCCATACTTAGCTTGTCCCAGCGATATGGCGGCATCCGCGAAGCCTTTATTTATAATCGACAGGCGCTTCGAGCACCCTCGGGTGGCTCCGTTTCTTCAGCTCCTCTATACACTGGGAACTGTTTTGTGTGTCCGTTATGATATAATCGATTTGATCGAGATCCGTTAAATGCGCAAGCGTCACCTTATCGAACTTGGAGTGGTCCGCCAGTACGAACACCTCCGCTGAATTTTCTATCACAAAGCGGTCGATGTCCACTTCAATCTGGTTCGGCGTCGTAATCCCGTTTTCCAGGGAGATGGAGTCCGCGCCGATAAACGCCTTGCTGAAATGGACGCCCTCCAGAAAACGCAGGGACTGCGGGCCGACGATAGAACCGGTATATGGGCGGACAATCCCGCCCACCATCTGTACCTCAATACCGGGATTGTTATAAAGCTCTGCCGCTACGGGGACGGAGGTTGTGATGATAATCAGGTTTTCGCGGTTTTTCAGCTGCTTTGCAACCTCCAGCGTCGTCGTGCCGTTGCCCAAAAGGATGATATCCCTTTCCCCTATGTACTCCAGCGCTTTTTTTGCAATCGCCCGTTTTTCGAGCGTCTGCGCATAGCGCCTGGAGCGGACGTCCTCTTCAAATTCCCAGTCGGGAGCGAGCATAACGCCCTTATAGGTGCGGGTAACGAGCCCCTTTTCCTCCATGTCCTGCAGCTGCCTGCGGACGCTCGAAGGAGTAATACCAAACATCTCTGCTATCTCGTCAATCGATAATTTCTGTTGCTGCTGAAGCCTTTCCAGTATTTGCTGCTGCCTGTTTAATATGATATCTGCGGAAACTCTCATATATAAACGCTCCCTTTATTCCAATATTTTCTTTTTATTATACAGGTATTACGCATAACGTGCAATAAAAAATTGTTTTGAGCGTTTATATTGGATGAATTTATTTTTGGAACTGCGGCAGATGTTCAATGTTGGCTTCAATCAATTCTCTCATGCACTGCTCGCCAATTTCCAGGTCGAAGCAGTTCGGGTCATTGCCAAATACCGCCATCACCTTATCAAAGTCACCCTCCATCGCGGCTTCAATCAAAAGATCCTGGCTCAAAGCGTGGCGCACGACGCACGGGGCGACCTCCTTCGGCAGGTGGCCGACGCCAATCGGATGGTAACCGCCCGCGTCTACAACAACGGGAATCTCCACGACGATTCCGTCCGGAATGTCGGCTATATAGCCGTAGTTGGGAATGTTGACATGGAATATTTTTCCCTGGTTTTCGCGTCTTGCGATTTCAATATCGTTGAGCTGGCTTTCTTCCCACGTCTTTCCGACCTTGAACAGGTCGTAATCGAGCGGCATTTCGTAGTTCGACATTTTCTTAATCTTTTCAGCGAACGGTTTATAGGTCTTAAGCAGCTTGCGGATATATACCTGGTCCATGTCGTGGCGCTTTCTCTGGTCGGGTGTGGAGGTGAACCACTGGGGATAAAACTCTCCGATATGGCCGTCGCCCGGGCCGGGGAAATAGCCCATCTTGGCGCACATGGCGACGCACAGGGAAAGCTCGTTGAAATGGGCGGAGTTCTCCGGCATATTCTTGGAAATCTCGTCCATTTCGGCAGTTACCTCGTTGAAGGTCTTGCCCTTGAACATATCGCGGCATTTCTGCCTGAGCTTCGGGTACAAATCTTCCGTTCCGCGGCGCAATTCGAGCAGGAAGTGGCCGTGGTTCATGCCGGCGGCCAGGAACTGGATATCGCCGTTGTCCTTTTCGCGCAGCACTTCCATTGCAAAGCCTTTAGTAAGCTCCGCGCCGATGCAAAGGCCTGTGCATTTCATGCTGGTATACTTGTAAACAGCCTGTGTCATGGGAGCCATGGGGTTTGTGTAGTTGTAGAGGTGGGCGTTCGGGCAGAGCCGCTCGCAGTCCTTCGCGATTGCAACCGCCACGGGGATGTGGCGCAGGCCCCTTGAAATTCCGCCCGGTCCGAGCGTTTCGCCGTCGGACTGGACAAAGCCGTACTTCGTCGGGATTTCGTTGTCCTTGAGGAACGCCTCATGCGAGCCGACCGCAAAGCACAGAATCACGATGTCGGCGCCCGGCAGCGCCGTCTCCCTGTCGAGATGCGCGGTGAAGTTGATGTCGAGGTCCTTTTCCTTGTTGAGCCTGAGCAGCAGGTTGTGCATAATCGTCAGGCGTTCCTCGTGGATATCCACAAGGGCGATTTCCGACCCGCGGTAAAACGGGTCTGCGATGAATGTGGCGACAAGCGTAGGCGTAAACGCCATGCTGCCCGCGCCGATGAGAACAATCTTTGCCATTTCCTGTTTCCTCCTTTTAACCAATGAAGTTCATAGACGGGCAATCCGCCGTCTTTTTGTCTACCATAATTAATGTGTTGGGGTGCTCCTGAACAAAGGTGCAGGGATATTTTGCGGTCGGCTCGTGGAAGCACATAATCCGCAGGATCGTCTTTTTCCATTCTCCCCCGTCAGAGACCAAATATATCTGTTTCGCAGATAAAATCTGCTTGAACCCAATCGTAATGCCGCACGGTGGAATTTGGCGGGTATTGCCGCCTGTGGAGCGGTGGGAATGCATGATAAAGGTTTCCTCGTTTGTGTAGACGATATGGGAGGAGCCGTTTTTGAACTGCTCGTCCGATACCTCGTACCAGCGGCTTGGTACCGGCTCGTTATAGGCGATGTGCCCTGTAAAGCCGAAGCCGCCGAGCAGGATATCTATCCCGCCGTTTTGCTCAATCATGCGGTCCATGTAATCGACCTCGAGCGGCCGGTGGAAAAACATATTTTCCTCTTTGGGCTTCAAATCCTCAGGGAACTTATCGAAAAATTCACGCTTGAGCCAGCATTCCAAATTAAACGGGTGGTTTGCGGGGAGCTTCCTGCCCTGCCAGTCGAGCCATTCATCTACCTGGTAATGGATGGTGTTCTTCCAGGAGACGTTCTCCCTGATTGACATTTCCACCATCAGGGGATAATTTTTTTTCGGGCCGACCGGCCATGCGATTCTGGTTTTCAGGCCCTTTTCATTGTTGCTTTTCACCGTGTCCACAACCCTGCGCGCGAGCTGATAGAACATATCCTTCGGGTCGTCGAATATTTCAATCGGCACTCTGGAGCGCGCGGGCAGCTCTTCGACCGGGACCATCAGCATCTCGTTCCAGGTATACGCGGTTTTGCTTGTGTCCATTTTATTTCCTCCCTTGTTACGAAGAATTTTATCCGGGCTGTATGATTTGGCCGACCGTTGGATAAGACGGCCAAACCTGTTCCCTCATCACAGAAAACGACGCGGCCTTTACGGCGAACTCTACGGCGGACAGCAGGCTCTTGCCCTGTGCAATGCAGTAAGCGACCGCCGCGTTGAAGCAGTCGCCCGCGCCGGACGTATCGACCGCCTGCACCTTAGGGCATGGTACCCTGCGGACCTTTCCCTGCGAGACAATCATCGCGCCCTCGCTCCCGAGTGTAATTACAGTCGCAAACGGAAGGCTGCGTGCCGTATATTCAATCGCAAGGTCCTCCTGTGTCATCTCTGCCTGCGGGTCGATTCCCAGGAGCAGCTTTGCTTCCGGTTCGTTCGGGGTAAGGATATCCACATTGCGGATATGGTCGAGCGTCATATGGTCGGCCGGGGCTGGATTGAGAATGGTCACCTTTTCGTACCGTTTTGCCACCCTGCACGCATAAAGCGCAACATCCGAGGGGATTTCGAGCTGTGTCAGCAGGACGCTGCAGCCCTCTATACTTTTTTCAGCCGCATCCACATGCGCACGCGTCATACTTTTTAAAACGCCGGGGTCAGTCGCGCCGATAATTTGCCCGTTCGGGTCTATGAAGGCAATACCCATCGCGGTCTTTCCGTCCGGAACCGTCACGGTATAATCAAGGTTTACCCCGTTATCCGTAAAATAGCGGCGGAAGCTTTCACCCGCTTTGTCCCCTCCGACGACGCCGACAAAATCGACCGGGGCGCCGAGCCTTGCAAGGGCAAGCGCCTGGTTGGAGCCTTTCCCGCCGTCGAGCGTTTCGTTGAAGGAATCGCCCATAATAAACTCACCGCGGGTAGGCAGACGCGGACAATGCATCAAATAGGCGGAGGTATGCGAGCCGACCACCGTTACATGCTTCATATCCGTTCCCCCTTTCGCTTTCTTTATCTTCATTATACGCGTATAAAATCAAAAGTCAAGCATTTTACGCGTATATTTTCGATAAAATTTTAAAAACTTTTAAAAAATTTGTTTATATTTAGGAAATTATAGTATTTATTTTGCCTTTTCTTGCGTCCGCAAAAATTATATGCGCAAAATGCTTGAAAAACTTTTTTCTATCCGCTATACTATAGATAATGAAACGCAATACAAGGAGGCAGTTCTATGCAGTATATCGTCGGGCTTGATATCGGCGGTACCAAATGCGCCGTCATTCTCGCAAAAGCAGGGCTAAAAATCGAAATGGTGGGGCGGGTACAGTTTCCCTCCCACACCGAAGAAGGATTCTCTCCCCTCTGGGAGCGCATCGTCAAAAAAGCAGAGGAGCTTGTGAAGCAGCACGGACTTTCCTTTAAAGATATACGCGCCATCGGGGTGAGCTGCGGCGGACCGCTCAATAGCAGGACCGGCAGAATCCTGTCCCCGCCAAACCTTCCCGGCTGGGACGATATCCCCATTACGCAAATGCTTACCCGCCGCTTCGAAGTCCCCGCCTTTTTACAGAACGACGCGAACGCCGGCGCTCTGGCGGAGTGGAAGCTTGGCGCGGGCCGGGGCAGCAGCCACATGCTTTTCCTTACAATGGGGACAGGCTTTGGCTGCGGCGTTATTTCGGACGGGCGGCTGCTTACCGGAGAGAACGACCTGCTCGGCGAGGTAGGGCACATCCGCCTAGCGCCAGACGGGCCTGTGGGGTTTGGGAAGGCTGGTTCCGCGGAAGGCTTCTGCGGCGGTTCCGGTATTAAACAGCTTATTCAAATGGATACAAAAGAGCAGTTGAAAAACGGCCATACTCCGGCCTGGGTAATCGATGGATTTCAGGAAGAACAGTTCAGCGCGAAGCTTTTGTCCCAATACGCGTATGGCGGCGACCCAGACGCCCTGCGGCTGTGGGACATCATCGGGGAAAGGCTTGGGGAAGCCGTTTCCTATTTAATCGATTTATATAACCCGTCACGCGTCGTCATCGGCAGTATTTTCGCGCGCTGTGAAAAGTTCCTGCGCCCTTCGATGGAACGCGCCGTCAAGCGCGAGGCAATCCCTGGAGCACGGGCCGCCTGCGAAATCAAGCCTGCTCAGCTGGGCGACCAAATTGGGGACTACGCCAGCATCCTGACCGCTTGCCTCGGCCTTGGGCTGATGCCGGTGGGCACCGAAGCGCCAAGAGACTGCGCAAGGGCGCATTATGATATACTGTTTACCCGTTACCCGCAGCTAAAGCCGCTGTCAGGCCAAATTATGGACGCCTTCTATCTTTTGCGGGACTGCTTTTCCTCCGGGCACAAGCTGCTTATCTGCGGCAACGGCGGGAGTGCCGCGGACGCGGACCATATTGTCGGCGAGCTGATGAAGGGCTTCAATTTAAAGCGTGAGCTTTCAGGCGCCGATTATGCGCGCGCGGCAGCCGCGTTTGGAAGCAATGCGCAGGAACCACAGCTTCTGCAAAAAGCGTTGCCCGCGATTGCCCTTACGAACCACAGCGCGCTGTTTACCGCGTTTTGCAATGATGTTGACCCGGGCCTTGCATTTGCGCAGCAGGTGCTTGGCTACGGCAAAAAGGGCGACGTGTTAGCAGCTATCAGCACGTCCGGCAACTCGGAAAACGTCTGCAACGCTGTAAAGCTTGCCCGGCAAATGGGCCTGCGCACCATAGCGCTCACCGGGCCCAGGGAAAGCACGCTGTCAAAGCTTTGCGACGTAACCGCCGCCTGCCCCGGTGATAATACGGCGCAGGTACAGGAGTGCCATCTGCCTGTTTACCATACGCTCTGTGCGATGGTTGAAGCAGAGTTTTTTGGCTAAAATCAGCTTCTCCTGATGTTTTTATATAGTAAGCGCCCCTGTCTTATAATTGGACAGGGGCGCTTACTATATATATTTCGTTTGTAGACCAGCTATTCCACGCGCAGCATCCGGTAGCCGACGCCTACGTGTGTCTGGATATACCTTGGGGAGGACGGGTCCTTCTCAATTTTTTTGCGCAGCGTCGCCATGAAAACACGCAGGGACGCCACATCATTGTCCCATGCGCTGCCCCATACCTCACGCGTCAAAAAGGTATGCGTGAGGACCTTTCCCACATTTTTTGAAAGCAGGCACAACAGCTTATATTCTATCGGGGTCAGGTGCAGCTCCCCGCCGTCCTGGTAAACACAGCCCGCCGCATAATCTATTTTTAATCCTCCGTTTATAAATACGGCGCCGTCTGCACCCGCGTTTTCCATCGCGTAATGCAGCCGCCGAAACGTAACGCGCAGGCGGGCAAGCAGCTCCTCCACAGAGAAGGGCTTGGTCAGGTAATCATCCGCGCCCGCATCCAGCGCTTCTATTTTATCGGTATCCTCGCTTCTCGCGCTAATCACGATAATCGGCATGTTTGACCAGGAGCGTATCTTTTTAATAATTTCAATTCCATCGATATCCGGCAGGCCCAAATCGAGCAGCACTACGTCGGGATTATGGGACGCGGCCTCCAGTATCGCTTCCTTTCCGTTTGGCGCGGTATGGTAGCGGTAATCATGTGTTTCAAGCGTCGTGGATATCAGGTTGCGTACGGCCGCGTCATCCTCGACGACAAGTACAAGCGGTTTATTCATGCAGCGTTACCTCCTCTGACGGTAAAGTGAAGCGGAACACCGCGCCGCTCGGGTGGTTGTCCAAAACGGAAATCTCCCCTCCGTGCGCGGCAACGATGGACTTGCAAAGCGCAAGCCCCAGACCCAGGCTCCGCCTGTTGTCCGCGATACTCGTGGGATTTGCGGTATAGAACATATCAAAAATCCGCTCCTTTGCTTCGTCTGGAATGCCTTCCCCATTGTCGGAGATTTCCACCTTCACCATTTTTCTTTCTTTTTTGACGCGGATACGGATTTCCGAGCCCTCCCGCGTATACTTGATTGCGTTGTTGACGATATTGATGACCACCTGCATAATAAGCCTTGCGTCAACCTTGACCAAAAGCATATCGTCCGGCGGGCGGAAAACAATTTTATGTGCGCTGCTTTCTCGGCTTACGTGCCTCAGGGCTTCGGATATGATTTCGTCAATAAGCTCCGCCGTTTTGTTCAGGTGCATGGAGCCATCCTCTATTTTTGTCACCGAAAGCAGGTTTTCCACAAGATTGATAAGCCACAGGGAGTCCTCATATATATCGCTGTAAAGCTTTTTCTTCTTTTCCTGAGATATCGAATCCCCGCTGGAAAGCAGGATTCCCGCATTGCCCGAAATAGATGTAAGCGGTGTTCTCAAGTCATGCGAAATGGAGCGCAGCAGGTTTGCGCGGAGCTGTTCGTTTTTCGCAAGCACAGCCGACTGCTCCCGTTCCCTCACCGCCTTGTCGTTTTCGAGCGCCAGCGCGCATTCGCCCAGAATAGAAAGGACAATGCTGTTTTCAAAGGAAACGAGCGGCTGCTCCCCCATGCCGATACCAATTACGCCGTAAACCGTACTGCTTACGCGCACGGCAAGGTACAGGCATTTCGCGCTGCCGAGCGTGTCGGTCGTGGCGCCCGCGCGTTTGTTGTTTTTAAAAACCCAAGCGGCGACCGCCTGTTCGTTGGGTACGGTGTAAAGCTCCACCGGGGCATCTTCATTTGCCATAAAAACACTGGGCGCGCTAAGCCGTCCGTTTTCCTCCGGGTAAAAGATGATGTCGCGCTTTAACAGCTTTACAAGCTGGTTTGCCGTCATAGAAATAATATCGTTTTTTCCCTGCCCCTTCTGCAGCTGCTGGTTGGTATCGAACAGGATTTTCGTTCGGAACGCCGTCTGCGCGGACTGCCTCGCATGAAGCTTGATTTTTGTGGCGAGCGAGCTTGTAATAAACGCAGCCACAAACATGACGAAAAACGTAACGGGGTAGCCGCTGTCGTAGGCCTGGAAGGTCAGCCGCGGATCCGTAAAGAAAAAGTTGAATACCAGGACGCTCGCAACGGACAGTACAAGGCTGTAAACCCGGCCTGTTGTCGCCACCGCAGTCGCCAGCACGCCCAGGATATAAATTGTAATAATATTTGCTTCACTGAAGCCCAGCCAATCAAATAGAAAACCGATTCCGGTACAAAGGGCCAGCACCAGGATACTCTTGAGCAAGTCGAATACGGAAAATTGTATCCGCCGTTTCCGCGGCCGTTTCCGCGGCCGTTTCGGCCGGTAACTCCTTGTTTCCCTGTCCGGAATAATGTAAATATCTAGGTTTGGCGCGGCGGCAGTCAGCCGTTCTGTCAGGGACGGCTTGCCGAAGAAGTATTTCCGGCTTGCGCTGCTCCTGCCCAATACAATTTTTGAAACGCCGGAAAGCCTTGCGAATTCAGCAATCTGGAGGGCGATATCTTCCCCGTATACCGTCTCGATGGCGGCTCCGAGCTGCTGCGCAAGGCGAATATTCGCGCGCAGCCTGCCCTTATCCTCGTCGTCTATTGCCGCAAACGCGGGCGTCTCCACAAACAGCGCCGTAAATCCGCCTTTGAAGGCATCCGCCATTCTTGCGGCGGTACGGATAATCTTCGCGTTGGTCGGGGACGAAGAAAGGCAGACCAGGATATGCTCGTCTGTAAAATAATCGCTGCCGCCTGTCGGCTTTACCTTTTCAGATATTTTATTGACACGGTCGGCACAGCGCCTTAGCGCGATTTCACGCAGGGCGGTCAGGTTTTCGACGCTGAAAAAGTTGCCGAGCGCACGCCTCGCCTGTGCATCGCGGTAAATTTTCCCCTCGTTCAGCCGCTCGATTAGCTCCTCAGGCTCAATATCGACCAGCTCCACCTGCGACGCCTCGTCAAACAGATGGTCCGGCACGCGTTCGCGCACGGATATGCCCGTGATAGACGCAACCATGTCGTTAAGGCTCTCGATATGCTGGACGTTGACCGTCGTATATACATCGATGCCCGCGGTCAAAAGCTCCTCAACATCCTGGTACCGCTTGCTGTGGCGGCAGGATTCCGCATTGGTGTGGGCAAGCTCATCAACCAGGATAAGCTGAGGCGCGCGTTTCATCGCCTGGTCCAAATCAAACTCACGCAGCTTGATTCCCTTATGCTCCGCCTCGAGCGCGGGGATTTGCTCCAGCCCGTTTAACAGCACGGTTGTCTGCGGGCGCATATGCGGCTCCACATAACCGACTACTACGTCCACCCCGCGCCGTTTCGCCGCGTGCGCGGCCTTTAGCATAGCATACGTTTTCCCTACGCCCGCGGCGTAGCCAAAGAATATTTTCAGATGCCCCCTGCCGGGCGTCCCGTTTTCCTTCTTAATCTTTTGCAGCAGCTTTTCAGGGTCCGTCCTGTATTCGTCCAACCTTTGCACCTCCCGTCCGTATTCTAGTATTTATTATAACAGGCAAATGCGGTATTTTCCATGATTGCGTGATTTAAACCTGCCGATTGATTTTTTCCCGGCCGGGCTCCCGCGGAAACAAGAGCTTCAAAAAGAGCTTTTCCGCACAGCACACATTTTCATAGTTATAATAAAGCCTCTTGCCGTTTCGGTCAAACACCTGAAAGCCGCCTTGCTCATAGCTAATCTTAATTTGCTCCTCGCTGAGCGCAAGATGCAGGGAAAGCTCCCACGGAAAGGCGGCACATTCACCCTTCTGTAAAGCGTCCAGTGCGCCGTCGAACTCCAATGGGCTTAGTTTATCGCGCAGGAACAAAAGCCACAGGTCTTTTTTGAGGGCGACCGGCAGGCTGTCAAGATAATTTTGCCCATCCCGCTCCCCCAGCAAAAGATAGCGGAAGCAGGTATCGCCGCTTAGCTGCGGGCAGCCTGAAAACGCCTGCTCCGTAAAGGGCGTCCTGCGCATTGCAAGATAGGGCTTCTGGCAATCCATATTTTGAATCAGCACGGCAAATTCCTTTTGCTCCGTCTCAGTTGGGAAGATAATTTTTAAACAGATATCAGAAATCTCATCAAAATCCTCCGCCGATACGTTGCGTTTGATTAGCTGTACGGCCATTTCATCCTGAATCAAGCTTGCCAAAAGCTCCCCGCTTTCATAGCCGTCGATGTTCCCATAAACCGAAACCGGGTACTTCCGGGAAACGGTGGCCATCGCCGTACCATATTCGTCGAAAAGCGCCTGTGTGGTATAGCAGGAATGCTCATAGAAAACCCAGAGGATACGCCCGTCAGACGGATAAACCTGCGGCTTCAAAGCCGATTCCCCGCTTAACCCGTAAACAAGGTTTAAGAGCTGCTTTTCCCTGCCTTCAGCGGAAAGCGCATCCATGAGGTCCATTCGTCCGGTCCAGGCGGTATGCTTTTTCTGCATTTTGAAAGCCTCCTTTTTACGCCTTGAAAAGCCAAGAAAGCAGAAACGGCTGTATTTCTAGCCGTTTCTGCAACTGAACTTTTATTTTAAAATCCCGTCGAGCATCAAATTGACCCTCAGCACGTTTACTGTTTCCTCACCAAACAGGCCAAGAAACCTGCCGTTTGTACATTTTTCAACAATTGCGCGTACATCATCCGCGGGCAAACCGCTGGCCTTTGCGATTCTTTCCACCTGGTACTCCGCCGCAGCCGGTGAAATATCGGGGTCAAGGCCACTGCCTGAGCAGGTAACGAGGTCAACCGGGACCGGTGCGCCGTCCATCCCGGGGTTTGCTTTTTTAAGCTTTTCCACACGCTCTGAGACAAGCCGCTTATACTCCTCGCTTGCCGGGCTCAGATTCGACGGGGAGGCATACATCAGGGTTTTTCCGTCTTTGTCCTGATAAGTGGATACGTCAATGTTCATGATGCGGCCCCACATATGTGCGTCGTCCGTGTACTGCTGTCCGAGCAGCTCGCAGCCGTATTTCTTCCCGTCCACCTCTATGATACTGCCGTTTGCCTGGTGCGGAAAAATCAACTGCGCAAGCCCCGTGACCACAGCGGTATACACAAGGCCGCAGACGACTGTAAAAATCAGCACAAACAGCGCTGCCCGCGGGAAAATAGATTTTAAAGTTTTCATGTCAGGTACCTCCTATTTAAAAACGCATTTGCCGCCCCCTCATTTACGCCACGCCAAACGCGACGAGCAGCAGGTCTATTAATTTAATGAAAACAAACGGTGCGGCAAGCCCGCCCAGGCCATAGACAAGCAGGTTTCTCGATAAAAGCTTGCCTGCCGAAACCTCGCGGTATTTTACACCCTTGAGCGCCAGCGGAATCAACGCGACGATAATCAGCGCGTTGTATATGATAGCCGACAAAACGGCGCTTAAGGGGGAATGCAGCCCCATGATATTGAGCGCCGAAAGGCCGGGATAAAGCCCCATGAAAAGCGCCGGGATGATTGCGAAATATTTTGCCACGTCGTTTGCAATGGAAAAGGTCGTCAGGCTGCCGCGCGTCATTAACAGCTGTTTGCCTATACGCACAATGTCGATAAGCTTTGTCGGGGACGAATCGAGATCGACCATGTTGCCCGCTTCCTTTGCGGCCTGTGTGCCGCTGTTCATCGCAACGGCAACGTCCGCCTGCGCAAGCGCCGGCGCGTCGTTGGTGCCGTCGCCCGTCATTGCTACGAGGTGTCCCTTCGCCTGTAAATCACGAATCATCTTGAGCTTTCCCTCGGGCGTCGCCTCCGCGAGGAAATCGTCCACGCCTGCCTCAGCCGCAATTGCGGCTGCCGTCAGTGGGTTGTCGCCCGTAATCATAATGGTCTTGATGCCCATTTTGCGCAGGTCGGAGAACTTTTCCTTTACGCCCTGCTTGATGATATCCTTCAAATGGATAACTCCAAGGATTTTGTGGTTTTTCGCGACGACAAGCGGCGTACCGCCCTGGTTCGAAATACGTTTGACCGCTTCATCGCATTCCCCGCTGTAGCTTCCGTTTCCCGCAAGGACATATTCCTTGACGGCGTCCGCGGCGCCCTTGCGGATTTCACTGCCGTTAAAGTTGACGCCGCTCATGCGGGTCTTTGCCGTAAACGGGATGAACTGCATGTTTTTGTCTTCAAGCGTCCTGCCGCGCAGGTTGAACCGCTCCTTTGCAAGTACGACGACGCTCCGGCCCTCCGGCGTTTCGTCGGCAAGGGAGGAAAGCTGCGCCGCGTCGGCGAGCTCCCCGGGGGAGGTCCCGTCCACCGGGATAAAGTCGCAGGCCTGCCGGTTGCCCAGCGTAATGGTGCCCGTTTTGTCGAGCATCAGGATATCGACGTCGCCCGCCGCCTCAATGGCGCGGCCGCTCATAGCCAGTACGTTTGCCTGGTTGAGCCTGCTCATGCCCGCAATACCGATGGCGGAGAGCAGCGCGCCAATGGTCGTAGGCGCAAGGCATACAAGCAGGGCGACCAGCGTGGTAACGGAGGTCGGGTTATCGATGCCCGCCTGCTGTGCGGAAAAGATGGAATAGGTATAAAGCGATACGGTTACAAGAATAAAGATAATGGACAGCGCAATCAGGAAAATCTGGAGCGCTATCTCGTTCGGCGTCTTCTTGCGCGCCGCGCCCTCTACCATGGCAATCATCTTATCAAGGAAGCTCTCGCCCGCCTCGCTCGTGACCTCTATGACAATCCAGTCGGACAGTACGGTGGTGCCGCCTGTAACAGCGCTCCTGTCGCCGCCGCTTTCACGGATGACCGGGGCGGATTCCCCTGTAATGGCGCTTTCATCAACAGAGGCCGCGCCTTCTATGACCTCGCCGTCCGCGGGGATTTGCTCACCCGCGCGGACAATTACGATATCGCCCTTTTTTAAGCTCGCGGAGGAAATTACCGTCACGTTTTCCTTATCGGAGGGCGACGTAATCATATGCGCCTCCACGTCCTTTTTTGCGGCGCGCAGGGAATCGGCCTGCGCCTTTCCCCTGCCCTCCGCGATAGCTTCCGCAAAATTTGCAAACAGTACCGTAAACCAAAGTACAATTGCAATTGCAAGCGTATAGACCGCCGGCGCGTCCTTTATGCCGAACAGCGATACGATAAAGAGCGCTGTCGTCAGAATTGCCGAGATATATACAAGCAGCATCACCGGATTTTTCGCCTGCGTTTTCGGGCTCAGCTTTATAAAAGAATCCTTCACCGCCCGGGCGACCATTTTTTTGTCCGCCAAAGCATTTTTAGTTTTCGCAGCCATGAGTAACGCCTCCTTATGCAATGCTGCCGAAGAATTCGGCAATCGGCCCAAGTGCGAGCGCCGGGAAGAAGCTCAGCGCGCCGACCAGCAGTACGATGAAAATCAGCAGGAACACAAACATCGGGTTTGTGGTTGAGAGCGTGCCCGCCGTAACGGCGACCTTTTTCTTCTTTGCAAGGCTGCCAGCAATTGCGAGCGTGCCGATAATCGGGACGAACCTTACAAACAGCATCACAAGGCCGAGCGACAGGTTCAAGAATACCGTGTTTGCGTTGAAGCCCGCAAACGCGGAGCCGTTATTTCCTCCGGCGGAAGAGTACGCGTACAGCATTTCTGAGAAGCCGTGCGCGCCGCTGTTGTTCAAGCTGTCCATAATGCCCGGGAACACCGCCGCGATGCCACTGCCGATTAAGATGGCAACCGGCGTCGCAAGGCAGACGACGACTGACCATTTCATTTCGTAGGGCTCGATTTTCTTGCCTAAGAATTCAGGCGTACGGCCAACCATCAGCCCCGCAATAAAGACCGTCAGGATTGCAAAGGCAAGCATCCCATACAGCCCGCAGCCGGTACCGCCGAAGATAACCTCACCGAGCTGCATCAGGAGCATCGGTACCATGCCGCCGAGCGGCGTGTAGCTGTCGTGCATTGAGTTGACCGAGCCGTTTGAGGCGGCGGTCGTGTATACCGCCCATGTGGAGGAGGCGGCAATGCCGAAGCGCGTTTCCTTGCCTTCCATATTGCCTCCCGCCTGGCCATCCACTGCAACATTCACACCGTCCTGCGCAAGCTGTGGAGTCGCCATCTGTTCGCTTACGGCGACCGCGCCGAGCGCGAGCACCAAGCAGATGAACATCGCCATAAAGATAGCAATTCCCTGCTTTTTATTTTTCACGTTGCGTCCAAATGTAAAGCACAGTGCAGCTGGAATCAGCAGCAGCGAAATCATTTCAAGTATATTGGTAAAGGGGTTCGGGTTCTCAAGCGGGTGCGCGGAGTTTACCCCCATATAGCCGCCGCCGTTCGTACCGGTCTGTTTGATTGCAATCTGGCTTGCTCCCGGACCCATCGGGACGAACTGCTCGGTTACAATCTGCGCCCCGTCGACGGTTTTCCCGTCTACCGTTACCGTGTTGGCTTCCGAATCGATGACGGCGTTTTCAATAATTTCGCCGTCCGCGCTCACCGCAATGGGTTCGACGAGGGAAACCGTCTCGGCGGGCTTTAAGTTCTGTATAACGCCGCCGCCTACAAGGCACAGCGCGATAATCAGGTTTAAGGGAATCAGGATGCGGATGATAATCCTCGTCATATCCACCCAGAAGCTTCCAAGGCCGTCCGTCTTAACTTTAATCAGCCCGCGAATCAGCGCAAACAGCACCGCGATGCCCGTTGCGGCCGACACAAAGTTTTGTACGGTAAGCCCAAGCGCCTGTGTCAGGTAGCTTAAGGTCGATTCACCGCTGTACGCCTGCCAGTTCGTGTTGGTGATAAAGCTTACCGCCGTGTTGAACGACAAATCCCACGGCACGCCGGGAAGTCCCTGCGGGTTGCCGGGAAGAAATCCCTGCAAAAGCTGCAGCAGGAATAAAAGCAAAAGGCCCACGCCAGAAAAAAGCAGTACGCAGGCCGCATACTTTTTCCAGGTCATCTGCTCATCGCTCTTGACATGCATCACCCTGTAAACCGCTTTTTCACATGGGACGAATATCCTCGATAAAAACGTCTTTTCCCCGTTCATGACCTTTCCTATGTACGCCCCGAGCGGGATTGCAAGCACGACAAGAATGACGAGATAAAAAAGGTATTGCAAAATCGTGTTTGTCATTGTTTATCACCCCGCATTAAAATGATTACATAGTATATCAGCAAGCCTATGGCGCAGGCGCCGAATATCCCTACGATATAATTCATTAAAACCCCTCCTTACGGGTAAAGAATAACACCGCTTTAATAAAAACGGTGTTAATAAATTGTGCCTGTGTATAAAGAAAGTATAAAGATTCCGACCTGCTGTGATTAGTGGTTTTTCCTCCAGAGAAGCGTATACGCCGGACGGCTGACCGTAACGGTGCCGACGGGGCATTCCTCTTTTTCAGCAAGCCCGTACCGTTTGAGGCAGCCAAGCAGCCGTTCCGCGGGCGCACTGTCCATTTCGCAAAGCGGCAGCCTGCATTTCCCCACATGGTAGCCCATGAATTCAAGCGCCTGCTTGACCGGGATTGGGCTGACGTCGCTAAAAAGGTTTTCAATGAGCTCCAAATACTTAAGCTGGAGTGTATCGCTGCGGGAGGTGTTCCCGTCAAAATAGCTTTGGCACATTTCGTGCGTCTGCGCGGGTACGAGGTTTGCGAGCACGGAAATGACGCCCTTTGCTCCAATTGCGAGCGCCGATGTTATCTGGTCGTCGTTTCCGGAATAAATGGTCAAATCGTCTCCGCATAAGGATGCTATTTTGGCCATCTGAGAAAAATTCCCGCTTGCCTCCTTGGCCGCCACAATATTATCAATCCGTGACAGCTTCAAATAAGTTTCCGGCAGAATATTCATTCCCGTGCGCGTGGGTACGTTATAAAGGATTATCGGAAGGTCCACCGCCTTCGCGCATGCCTCAAAATGCAGGTAAAGCCCCTTCTGCGACGTTTTATTATAGTAAGGGGTGACAAGCAGCAGCGCGTCCGCGCCGCGGCGCTGCGCTTCCTTCGATAAATAGGACGCGTGCGCCGTGTTGTTGCTCCCTGCTCCCGCGATGACGGGAATTCTGCCTCTTACTTTTTCGACGCAAAATTCAATCAGTGCAAGATGCTCCTCGTCGGTAAGCGTTGCGGATTCCCCGGTGGTGCCCGCCACGACGAGGGCGTCCGTCCCGCTTTCCAGGTGAAATTCGATAAGCCGCCGCATCTCATCGTAATTAATGGAATAATCCTCGTTCATCGGCGTAACAAGCGCCGCCGCGGAACCTTTAAATATGACCGGTTTCATTTTGATTTCCTTTCTTGTCAGAAAAATTGTTTCTCTATAGCAGGCCGCCCGTAAAAGCAACGGGCAGCGCAGCAGCAAAAATAACAACGCCCACAGCTAATAAAATAATAATTGGGCCAAGCACGCAAGACAAAAACAGGAAGGAATACGGGTGCTTTTCGCCGAGCCGCTCTATATTGACTATCTTCATGCCGTGTTTTCTTTCCTTCTGATAAGGCGGAGTACCATAATGGACGTTGTTCGTTTCATAAATTTTGGTTGTCATAACGTTCCCTCCTTTTCTGGCTTTAGCATAACAGCCTTATTATAAAATAAGTATAAACTTCCGTTCCATGGAATTAAGATTGCATTAAAATTTGTTTTCACAGGAAAAAACGATAAAAAACCGCTTATATAAGCCGATGACAACAGTTGTTGTCATAAAAGGAAACAGTCTTTGTTTTACAGGAGAACGCGGTTCTGCTATACTTTGACCATACCAAAACTAAGAAAACAGGAGACAACCGCTATGAAATTTCAATATGAGCTCCAGCGCCTGCGCAAGCAGGCGGGCATGTCGCAGGAAGAGCTTGGCGAGAGGCTGGGCGTATCGAGACAGACAATTTCCAAATGGGAAAACGGGACGTCATACCCCGATATGCTCAACCTGATGACCATCAGCGGCTTTTTTTCCGTTTCGGTCGACAGCCTGGTTACGGATGCACCCGCACCGCCGCAGCCGGCGGATGAGGCGCAGGTTCAAAAAAACGGGCAGGGGACGGCCCGCTTTCATTATGAATACAAAAGCAAAAGGACGGTATTCGGCATGCCGCTTGTGCATGTCAATATAGGCAGCGGGCTTTATAAGGCGAAAGGCTTTGTAGCAGTCGGGATGATTAGCAAGGGGATTATTTCAATCGGCGTGGTTTCCCTCGGGCTTGTTTCATTCGGCGCCGTCGCGCTCGGCTTATTTGCCATGGCGGCCATTTCCCTCGGCCTGTTTGCAATGGGAGGCGTTGCAGCTGGCATTGTGGCAATTGCCGGAACGGCCGCAGGCGTGTTTGCCCTTGGCGGGGTTGCCGCGGGCGTGTCGAGCGTGGGCGGCGTTGCAGCTGGCACGCATATCGCCGTTGGCGGATGGTGCAGCGCGCCGGTTGCAATCGGCGTACTGCCAAACGGCATAGAAACCATCCAGGTGCCGGACCCTGGGGACATTATCAACGTAACGAAGGCGCAGGCCTATGATTTAATTGGGCGCGTATTCCCCGATATCTGGAGGCCGCTTGCTGACTGGGCGGTTATGGCCTTCCGTTGATATGAAAGAGCTTTATCAACATATTATGGGAGGGGAAATATGTTTTTAGGGATAGCGGCAATCGTGCTCGTTTTGATTGTCTGGTTTTGCTTTTCTGCCGGGCTCGTCCTGCTCGGCACCGCCGGCCTGATTGCGTATTTTATTACAAGGGCTGTTTTCCGCCGGAAAGGGAAAGCAAAGCCGAAGGCAGTGTGGTTTATCCTGCCGACTATCGTGCTTGTGCTGGGCGTAATTTCCTCACTCGTAATGCTTGCGCTGTATCTCGTTTCAACGGCTGGATAAAACAAGCCCGCTCATGTGGATATACCGAAATAGATAAAAAGCCGGCGCGGGATTTAATTCCCGCGCCGGCTCTATTATCTGTTGTTTATTCTGTTTCATTTGCCGGAGCTGTGGGGGCAAACCCGGCGACTTCATTTAAATCTATTACCCCGGCATCATATGCCTGCTTCAGGGTATAAACCTCTTTTTCCCCGATAGCGTAATACCCAAGCGGATATGGGCTGTGCGAAAAGCCGCTGCGAAAAGTGTAATCTCCAATTTTTTCATCGACAATGCGCAAATCCCCGCCCTTTACATATTCGCAGATAGAGTATCCGCCTGATTTTCCAAGAAAAAGCAGCTGTTTCTCCTTTACGACGTTGTCATAATCCTCCCGGCTGATATGCGCAAAATTAATGAACTGCTCAATTTTTGCCTGTGTGCCGAGCGGAGCGTCCGCTGAAACAGGCGTCCGCGCCGTACAGGAAGAGGCGAACAAGATAAAAGCTATAAAAAGTAAAAGTAATGCTTTTTTCACAGCAACCACCTCTAGGACTGATAATAAGATAGACCATACTTTATATTATCACTAAAAGTTCCAATTTTGCTAATCTTAATTGTATATTTGCCTGACACAGGAGGGTATAATTCTACAAGCTGTTTATTGTCATATAAGTTTTTAGACTTCCATACCTGCTCTCCAGGAGAAATGATTTCCAGCCTAAATTTTCAATGAAAGAGTTGGTTATATTCCCATAATCATGGTCTGACGATGCGATTGTTGTATTTACATTATTTCATTCGATTTTCATCGAAATATCGAACGCCTTTACCGAATGCGTCAGCGCGCCGATGGATATGATATCCACTCCCGACTGCGCTACCTGCCTGAGCGTCTCCTCCGTGATGCCGCCTGACGCCTCAAGCAGGGCACGCCCGCCTGTGATTTCAACCGCCTGCATCATAAGCTCCGGGCTCATGTTGTCTAGCATAATTACGTCGGCCCCCGCAGCTAACGCTTCCTCCAGTTCGCCGAGGCTCCTGACTTCGACCTCCGTTTTCACCATATGGCCCAGCTTTCCTTTGAGCGCGCCGACCGCGTTTTCAATGCCGCCGCACGCGTCGATATGGTTGTCCTTGAGCATCGCCGCGTCAGACAGGTTATAGCGGTGGTTTTTCCCGCCTCCTACCGTAACGGCGTATTTCTGGAGCGGGCGCAGCCCGGGCAGGGTCTTGCGCGTATCCGCAATTGAGGCGCGCGTGCCTTCTACGAGCTTAACGGCCCCGCTTGTCGCGGTTGCAATCCCGCTCATATGCTGCAGCAGGTTGAGCGCCGTACGCTCTCCCTTGAGCAGCGTGCGCATCTTTCCGCTTACCCGTGCTAAAACGTCGCCTTTTTTAACAGCATCGCCGTCGTGGAAGAAAACCTCCGCCTTAAAATCCGGCTGCAACAGCTCAAACACACGCAGGGCGACGTCCATGCCGCACAGCACGCCCTCCGCCTTTGCAAGAAAGCGCGCGCTTCCCTGCTGCTCCTGCGGGATGAGGCAGTCCGTCGTCGTGTCGAGGTAATTGATATCCTCAAGCAGCGCCGTTTTAATCAAATTGTCTATGTAAATCGGATTAACCATATTTATATTTCCTTTCTGTCCCTCTTGTCTTCTTCTCCGTTATTCCGGAGAACATCCTCCAGGATAAGGCACGCGACCGTCGCAAGGCTTTTCGCCTCTATAAAATCGGGATTGAGCGCGTATCCGCCCGTCTTTACCTGTTCCAGGATTTCCCGCGTGCGGCTGAGCCCCCCTGGTACGCTTTCCGGAGAGGGCAGCACAAAGTGCGTATGCTGCATAATCCGGCGGATTTCTGTGCGCAGTCCGTGCGGCAGGGGTTCCCCCTCTGTGCTGGGTACGGAAGGCGCGTCACCAAGCGGCGCGTCACCAAGCGGCGCGTCCTGGCCGGCTTTCAGCTTTTCCATAATATCGCAGGCCGCCCTGCGTGAAAACACGAGCGCCTCCAAAAGCGAATTGCTCGCCAAGCGGTTTGCGCCGTGCACGCCCGTGTGCGAGCATTCGCCCGCCGCGTACAGCCTGTCGATTGAGGTACGCGCAAACAAATCGACGTCTATCCCGCCCATCAGGTAGTGCTGGCACGGAAAGACAGGTATCCTGTCTTTGGTAATGTCAATCCCTTCCTCGAGGCAGCGCGCGTAAATCATTGGAAACCGGTTTTTTACGAACTCCGGGTCTTTGTGCGTAATATCGAGATAAAACCGTTCGCTCCGCGTCGCCTTTGCTTCCTGCATGATGGCGTTTGAAACCACGTCGCGCGGAGCGAGCTCCCCCCGCTCGTCGTACTTGTGCGCGAAGCGCTCGCCGTTACAGTTGAGGAGCACGGCGCCCTCGCCGCGCACCGCCTCGCTGATTAGGAACCGTTCGCGGTCCTTATCCGCCGCAAACGCCGTCGGATGAAACTGGATGCGGCTCAAATGCCTGATATTCGCACCAAGCTCATAGGCAAGCGTAATGCCGTCGCCCGTAGCGATGGCGGAATTTGTCGTATATTCATACACCCTGCCGACCCCGCCGGTCGCCAGGATGCAATAGCGCGCGCCAATCCATTCCACGCAGCCGTCGCGCATCAGCCCGGCGTAAAAGCCGCTGCGCGCCTTTTGCAGGGAAAACAGCATGGTGTTTTCCATAATATCGGCGTTGCCCCGCTCTTTGACCGCTTCAATGAGCGTGTCGGTAATCGCCTTGCCGGTGCTGTCCTTATGATGGACAATCCTGTGGCGGGAATGCCCCGCCTCAAGCGTCATCATCAAATGGCCCTTCTCGTCCCTGTCAAAATCGACCCCAAGCTCCCTGAGCCTTAAAACGTCCTTTGGCCCTTCGGTGACGAGCACCTCAATTGCCGCCAGGTTATTTTTATATTTGCCCGCGATTAAAGTATCCGCGATATGCAGCTTAAAATTGTCGTGCCCCTGGTCGAGCACCGCGGCCACGCCGCCCTGTGCGAGCGAGCTGTTGGAAAGCGGCAGCTCCCGCTTGGAAATCAAAAGGACGCTTACGTCCCTGTCAAACTGTAAGGCCGCGTAAAGGCCGGCCGCGCCCGTACCCGCAATGATTACGTCGTATTGCTGTTTCACCTGCGTTACAACCTTTCAATAGCAGCGCGCCGTATGAAAAGCGGCGCAAAGCATGTCGGTTTTTGCTATAGTGCTTATTCTATCACAAATCGGGCATAATGGAAACAGTTTTTTCCCCGCCGCGCGGTTGACCTGCGCGCCCTGAAGTGGTACAGTGAAAGCATCCGGCGCGGCCGGATGCTTCTATAAATTATTGACAATGGAGAAACCTATGGAAATTTTTGAAAATGAAATCAAACCGCAGCGCGCGCTGCTCGTGTCTGTCGATACGGGCGAGTACGACGCGCAGGCTTCACTGAGCGAGCTGTTCGAGCTTGCGCAGAGCGCGGGCGCCGAAACAGTTACGAGCGTAACGCAGAAAAAAGATAAGCCGGACGTCGCAACCTGTGTCGGCTCCGGGCGTTTACAGGAGATTGCCGAATATTGCAAAAACGACGAAATCGACCTGATTATTTTTGACAGGGAGCTTTCCCCCACGCAAATCCGCAATATTGAGAAGGAAACGGACGTGTGCGTCATTGACCGCACAATGCTTATCCTTGATATATTCGCGCAGCGCGCGCGTTCAAAGGAGGGCAAGCTGCAGGTTGAGCTTGCGCAGCTCAAATACATGCTGCCGCGCCTGACCGGCAAGGGCGCCGAGATGTCGCGCCTGGGCGGCGGCATCGGCACGAGGGGCCCGGGTGAAACAAAGCTTGAAACAGACAAGCGCCATATCCGCAGGCGCATGGAAACCCTTCAGGAGCAGTTAGCCGAGGTAGAAAAGCACCGCGGCCAGCTCAAGCGCCGCCGCGAAAAGGACGGCGTGATTACGGTTGCAATCGTCGGCTATACGAACGCCGGTAAATCGACGCTGATGAACTACCTGACAGACGCGGGCGTGCTTGCGCAGGACCAGCTTTTCGCAACACTCGACCCGACTTCGCGCGCCTTAAAGCTGCCAAACGGCGTAAGCGTCATGCTGACCGATACGGTCGGCCTGGTACGCCGCCTGCCCCACCATCTGGTCAACGCCTTTAAATCCACGCTGGAAGAGGCGGCGCAGGCCGATATTATTTTAAATGTCTGCGACGCTTCGAGCGAAGAGGCGCAGGTACACCTGACCGTAACCAGCGAGCTGCTCCGCGAGCTGGGCTGTGAGGACAGGCCGATTATCCCCGTACTGAACAAATGCGATTTGGTAAGCGGGCTTGACACCGTACCGATGATAGGCAGCGCTGTGCGCATCAGCGCAAAAACGGGAAAGGGCGTGGACAGCCTGCTCCAGGCTGTGGAAAACAACCTGCCTGTAAAAATGCGGCGTGTCAGGCTTCTTCTGCCGTTCGGGCAGGCGCCGCTGACAGCAAAGCTGAGGCAGCAGGGCACACTGCTCCATGAGGAGTATACCGACGGCGGCATATCGGTGGAGGCGGTCGTCGACGAACGGCTGTATGCTTATGTTCAGGAGTATGTGATAGAGTAATATGCGCCACAAGAAAATAAAATAGTTATTTTTTAAGGAGTTTGTGAAATTTTTCCATTTCACAAGCTCCTTTTATTGACAATATTCAACATATAAATTATAATTTTATTGCACTTTTCATACAACTAAAATAAAGGAGTGAAAATTTATGAGAAGTAAAAAATTAATATCATTTGCCTTAGTTTTGGCAGTGATGGCAACCGTCTTTGCCGTAACGGGGCACGCGGCGGACGCCGCAGGCATCCGCGCGGGCGAGTACTACTATCTCAGGAATGTAGGCTCAGGCCGTTACATGGACGTAAAAAGCGGTGTGGACGCAAACTTTACCGACGTTATTACATACCCCTACAACGGCGGTAAGAACCAGCAGTTCCGCGTGCTGCACCCGGGCGACAACTACAAGTTTGTCGCGCGCTGTTCCTCGGCGAACCGCGTGCTCGACATCTCCAGCGGGAACGTCGATATTTATACGGACTCAAACGCGGCCTACCAGCAGTTTTCTGTGGTCAGGCTTTCGGATGGTACGTATAACATCAAAAACGGCTCGAATTACATGATAGACAACACCTCCACGAACAGCGTTATCATGAGCTCCTCGAGCAACGGCAATTATTCCAGGTGGGCGTTTGAGAAAGTGTCGAAGGGCGACGCGGACATCTACTCGTTCAGCTACACGGGCTATGATTCCACCTCCGCAAATACCGCGTTTAAAAATTCGGCAAATGCGATGGGCTACAGCGCCTATTCCTATGTAAACACCAGCGCAGACAACGCGCTGACCAATATGCTCGGCGACGATATTTGGGTACATAGAGGTAGGGGAGCCGCTGGGAATTTATATTTTAATACAAGCACAGGTGCAACCAACGGATCGATTACAATTGCAGGTATAAATGGCCTTGCAACTAATGGTCTTTCCTCCATGCGTGTATTTATCTCGACCGGTTCCTATACGGGAAACGACACGAACGGCAACCCGACGAGCGCGTCGAACAACCTCGTAAAGGCGGCCTACAACAAGGGCGCGCACTATGCCATTGGCTTCCGTGAGGCGCCGGGAACATCCCTAGCTAGCACCTGGGTACAGTGCTTCATCACGCGCGCGGACGACGGCGTAAGCGTAGGCACCTGTGTGGAATACGCCGATTATTGGGCGAGCACCGGCGACAAATACGCGATTGGCGACACCAACCAAAAGCTGACCTAAAGGAGGGGACAATAATGAAAAACAAGAAAAAGCTATTGTGCACAGCCGTCATTTTGGGCGCGCTGGTTGTCATTTCGGGCGTGTCCGCCCTTGCGCAGGACGTCAATTCCGCTGAAATTGAGCAGGGCGGCTTTGGCATGTATGTGGACGGCGGCAAAGAGGCGGCGGCAAAGCAAATCACGCTGCCGGGACAAAGCGCGCTGAGTGTGGAGTATGAAAAAACCTTCAACCAGAGCGACACGCCGCTTGTCTCCCGACCAGACGCCTACGGCACCTACGATATTTACACCGACGCACAGGGCAACGAATACATCTACCTGTACGACACAAACACGTTCTGCGGCTTCAAGTGGGAAACCGCCTATGCGGGCGAGCTGGAGCCGGAGGACATTATAACAGAACAGGCGGCGCTGGAAAGCGCCGGCGCGTACCTTGACGCGCTGTTCGGGCAAAATCAAACGGTTTACCAGCTGGAGCGCAGCTACTACGGCAGCCAGAACGGCGTTTATGTAGTGGAGTACGCCTATTATTTAAACGGGGTCAAGACGGACGACTCCTGCGTTGTGTGGGTGCGCGCGGACAGCGGCGAGGTGTGCGCCTACAACACCTTTAAACGCGGCCGCTACGCGCAGCTCGATTTAACGGTCGATACCGCCGCCACGCGCAGCCAGCTCGGCGCGGCATTGTGGGACGCGGGGGCAAGCCCCTTGAACCGTTCCATCGGCTATGAAATTGCCGACGAATACTTGACCTTCGATTTACAGGGGAACCCCGTCATGCAGTACGAGGTCGTGTTCAGCGGGGACGCTACACCCCAGCCGTACCAGGTGCCCGCCGTACCGGAGGGATAACTTTTATTTAATGCAGTTGAAAAGCTTGCCATTTCTGAGTATAATGGAAAGGTAAGATAAGATGGGACACTGCAAAAGCCAGGCGTATGTGTGAAAGAGATGGGACAAATTGAATATGAAAAAATGGAAGCTCAAGAAAATCAAATGGAACACAAGGAATATGCTGATTCTGGCGACGTGTATCTTCCTAAGCTGTGTATTTATTTTAACGGTGGCAGTCATCGGTCTGACGGAAAGCGGCGTTAAGCCAAAGGAAGACGCGATTTCGGCAACTTTAAGTTTGAGAACTTACTCGTATAATGATGTATATGCTGATGAATTTAAGGTGAATATTGGCAACAAACAAAGTCTTGCTGATTTGCGTGAATTGGAGAGCTGTGTAAAAAATATTACCTTGAAGGAATATACTGATATGATAGTATGGGAAGCGGAGTTTACCTATGTAAAAGAGGACGGCTCTAAGGAAGAACGCACCTACCGGAAAACAGGTGTGAGTAAGGACGTTGATAAGTTCCTCGACAAGTATTACAAGCCATAAGACGAAAGGGGCGCGGCAGCGCCCCTTTTTCTTAAGTGTAAGAGACTTTATATAGTATTAGCAAAACGCTTAATATAGAAAGGAGTGCGGCAGATGAAACACCGCAGGCTAAGCACGCGCGGACTGTTAATTCTTTTTACCTGCATATTTTTAGGCTGCGTGTTTTTTTTATCCGCGTTTGCATTTTACCTGGACCAAAACGGCGTAGGGCCTGAGGAGGACGCGGTTTCCGCGGTATTTTATTTAAATGGCCCGTATTTATATCAAGAGGAATTCACCGAAGAATTTTGTGTAAAAATTGACAGCCAACAAGGGATAGCCGACCTGCGCGCTCTGGAAAAAAGTGTGAAAAATATGACACTAAAGGAATACACAAGTTTGATAGTCTGGGAAGGGACATTTACCTATATCAAAGCGGACGGTACGAAGGAACAGCGCACCTACCGCAAATCGGATTTAAACAAGGACATAAACAAATTTCTCGACAAGTACTACAAGCCGCCGAAAGAGGGAGGCGAAGGCCAATGAAACACCGCAGGCTAAGCACGCGCGGGCTGTTAATTCTTTTTACCTGCATATTTTTAGGCTGCGTGTTTTTTTATCCGCATTTGCGTTTTACCTGGACCAAAACGGCGTAGGGCCTGAGGAGGAAGCGGTTTCCGGCGAATTGATGATTGGCCCATATTCTCACAACAATGAATTCTTAGATGAATTCAAAATTACAGTAGACAGTAAAGAAAGCCTCGCAGATATGCGCAAATTGGAAAGCAGTGTAAAAAATTGCACGTTAAAAGAATATACCGATTTGATTCTATGGGATGCACGATTCTCCTATGTAAAAGAGGACGGCTCCAAGGAGGAGCGCACCTATAGAAAAACCGGCTTAAGCGATGACGTAAACAAATTTCTCGACAAGTACTACAAGCCATAAAATAAAGGGCGCACAGCGCCCCGCATAAATAAAAGCGGCGGAACCGTAATGCTCCGCCGCTTTTCCCTTTTATTTACGGTTTTTTGCCCGCGAACCAAGCGCAAGCGCCTTTGCGATTTCCCGCGCGGTTTTATACGGCGACTGCGCCGCGTTTACCGTCAGGTGCGCCGCGCCGCGGTACAGGGGCATCCGCTTTGCGTATAGCTCCCGCATCGCCTCGTCCCTGTCCGGGCGCTGCAAGAGCGGGCGCTTTTTGTCGTTTTTCAGGCGGCGCTTAATCACCTCGAGCGGCGCGTCGAGCAGGACAATCCGGCAGCTTTCGCTCAGGACTCCGACATTCCGCTGGTACACAAGCGTGCCTCCGCCCGCGCTGATGATGCAGCCGTCCCTGCTTGCAAGCTCTTTGGAAGCCTCATGCTCCAAATCACGGAAATAGGCTTCCCCGTGCCGTTTGAAAATTTCACTTACGGCCATGCCCGCCTTTTCTTCTATATAATCGTCCATATCGACAAAGGGCAGGCCCGTCCTTTTGGCAAGCAGCCTGCCGACGGTTGTTTTCCCGCTGCCCATAAAGCCGCACAGGACGACATTCCTGTACTGTGGCATACGTTTTGCATTCCTTTGTTATAGCTTCTTATTTTTGGAACGTGCGTATAAGCTCCTGCGCGCTGTCCTGGCAGAGCTTTCCGATATCCCCTGCGTCATAAACTGAGCCGTTCCAGATTTCATGGGAAACGACCGCCTGCCAGACGAGCATGGAAATACCGCCGAGTGCCTTCACACCAAACGCCTCCGCTTTTTTTAACAGCTGCGTGTCGAGCGGGTTGTAGACCGCGTCGAAAATATATTTGCTGGTTTTGATAATTTCATCGCCGACAGGGCATGCGTCTGTATTCGGGTACATACCCACGGGCGTCGCGTTGATTAGTAAATCGATACCGCCCTCAATCCGGTCGAGTACGCAGGTGTCTACATGCGCATTAAAGACATTAATGCTCAATTCCCCGGCAAGGCAGGCGACAGCGGGCAAATCGTCAGGGCGCACGGCAATGGTCAGGTTGCAGCCGGCCTTTGCCGCCTCATACGCCATAGTGCGCGCCACTCCCCCCGTACCCAGGATTACCACCCTGCCCCTAAGAGGGATTCCAGCCGCCTCAAGCGCCTTCAAAAAGCCGTCCGGGTCGGTCGTGTAGCCGATGGACTGCTCCCCGTTCTTCACGGTATTCACGCTTCCGTACAGCCCTGCTTTTTTGTCGAGCCCGTCCAGGTACCCGATGATGTGCTGCTTGTGCGGGATTGTGATATTAAAGCCGTCGAGCATTTTCAGCTCCTCTTTAAACCGTGCCCCCAGGTCCTCGGGCGCAATGTCCAAAACGGAGTATTCCGCGTCGATTCCGGCAAGCTCAAACAGCCTGTTGTGGATAAACGGGGACATCGTATGCCCAATCGGATGGCCGATGACCGCGTACGTTTTCTTTTTCATGATAAACCCACTCCCATCCACCTAAAATTTGGTTAGATTATAAAAATAAATCCGTTTTTGCCGAAAAGTTACAATTTTGTTATTGACAAAGGCTACCTTTACTAATAATATGTTTTTGTACTAATCTTATGCCGGTTCGAAATTCGAAAAAAGCGGAAATGTGCGTGGTGTTATTGTAGCATAAAAAGCATGATTTTGTCCACAATACAATCATCTGCTGGCGGCAAAATAAAAATTATGGAGGAATACATTATGGTACTGGAAAAGGTAAAGGCAATCCTTGCTGAACAGTTCGATGTGGAAGAGGATTCTATTACAGCGGAAACAACGATTCAGGAGGACCTCGGAGCCGATTCGCTCGACGTCGTCGACCTGCTCATGTCGATTGAAGACGAATTTGAAATTGAGGTTCCCGACGAGGAGATTGAGAATATTAAAACCGTCGGCAACCTGGTGGAGTATATCGAAGCCAACGTTTGATTTGCCTGCTGTTTTTTGAGAGGGACGGGAAACCGTCCCTCTTTTGTTTTTTGTCCTCCTTTTTCCGTATATCTTTTTACAAACGAAACATATTAAAGATATACCAGAAGAAAGGTGGTTATCTATTATGTTTAAACATGAAAAAAAGCTGCTGCAGGACGTTCGCGTAGACCGCACAAACCCGAACTATGCCGCGCTTTTGCAGGAGCAGCTCGGCGGCCCGCAGGGAGAACTTAAATCCGCGCTGCAATATCTCGCGCAGAGTATGCGCATCAAGAATCCTGAAATCAAGGATTTGTTTCTGGATATTGCCGCGGAGGAGCTTTGCCATCTGGAGATGGTGGCAACCGCGGTAAACCTTTTAAACGGTTCTGAGCCGGATGCGAAAAACGCGACGGTCGGCACTGTGGAGGCGCACGTTTTAAGCGGCCTGACGCCGATGCTTACAAATGCATCCGGTTACCTCTGGACCGCGGCCTATGTAAACGAAACGGGAGACGCAGCCGCGGATATTTTGTCGGACATTGCGTCCGAGCAGCGCGCGAAGGTCGTATACCAGAACCTTTACCGCCAGATTGACGACAAGGGTGTGCGCGAGATGATTGATTTCCTGCTCAACCGCGAGGAAGCGCACAATACGATGTTCCGTGAGGCGTTCAACAAGATACAGGATTCCGGTTCGCAGAAAGACTGGGGCGCAACCAGGGATTCCCGCATTTACTTCGACCTCTCCACCCCGTCCCCGAACGGCGGCCAGAATTTTGACCCCGCGAAGAGCCAGCCGCCAAGCTTCAACATCTGACCGGCGCGCTTCATACAAGAAATTCTGAAAAGGCCGGCGGTATGTATCATACCGCCGGCCTTGCCTTGTTAAAAAAATCTTTTTTTGGAACGCGCCCGCGCCGATTTTGTATAAAAATCGCAGTTCCCGTCAAGCGACAGCTTATCCCTGTGGCCTTCAAGATTATCGCCTGCGCAGTCCTCTTCATAGCTTTCACATGTCAAGCAGCACGTTTTGACCGCCTGCCTGAGCCGCCTGTCGTACTCCTCCTGCGGCAGGATTTCAATTTCTTCCTCTGTAAATTCCTTTATTGCGCGGCTGTTCAAATAAACCTGTTTTCTTTTTTCATCCTGTATAAAATAAGGCGCGACACAGTTTTCGGCATTGAGCCGTTCCAGCATAATAAATTCCGGGCTGTGCTGGCCGCAGTACCGGACAAACTCCTCCGCGCTATTACATCCGTCCGGGAAAAAATAGTACTCGTAATCTATACATAACGCTTTCATGAGCCGCCGCCCCCCTGTGAGTAATCCAACCAGGAAAATATACCTTATTATATCATAAGCGGCATTTTTCGACAAGCCTTTCCCGGGTTTTATTGCACCGGCCTCTAAACAGCTACCGCTGCATCGTATAATTTCCTGTAACGCTCCCAACCATGGAGGTCGGGTCGATAAACAGCGTGCCGGAGCAGTCGACCGTATCGATTTTACAATGCGGCCCTATTTTAATGTGCGTGCCGTTTACCGCATGTGCCTGTACGCCGTTTATCTCGATAGATGTCGCTTCAATCAAATCTACGCGTGATACCTGCCGGTTGAACAAAAACATGAGATGATGCGGGTGGGAATAAATGCAAATACTGTCGCCGACCAGCTCCTTTGCACGGATGCATCCCTGGGCCTTTATAAAATCGGCGGAAATTTCGCCGTCCGTCTTGATAACGCCGTCGCATTCAATCCGTTCCGCCTCTAATTTCATTTCCCCCTTCAGGCTTACAACACCGTCGATGATAAGCTCCTTGGCCCGGATATCCGCTTTAAATTCCGCAACGCCGTCACAGCGGAACAGGCCGGTTTCTACGGCGCCGCTGCAGTGAAACGTCCCGTCTATTTTAACAGACTCCGCCTTGATATTACCGGTGCATTTTCCTACCCCGTCAATCGCGAGGTTTCTAAATACCCCGCCCGAAATACTGCTGACGCCGTCTAAATTAAAATCCTGCATAACGATAGCTCCTTCCAAATTCAAACCGGGAACCGGTCCTTGTGGTGTAATTTCAATTGATCCGCTGTCTGGTTCAAATGAATCATTTCAATAATTTCAAGCCCTGTGTCAAACATAACAGGCCGTTCGTCCCTGCCAAGCGCCACATGGAATTCCCCGCCGCAGGCAAAAAGCACCAGCACCCGGTCCACACTGTGCAGCGTAAACACCGTTGCGTTTGCCCTGCTTACAAGCTCTGCCGCGTCCTGCGGGGTAAACCCATTTTTGCCAATACATGCAGACAACGCCGCAAAAAAGACCAAATCCAAAAATTCATACTGCTCCTTTGGGTAAGCCCTGGGCAGAAGCTTTAAAAAATTTTTGTCTATTTCCTCAAACAGAACAAGCTCCTGCGGCGCTATCCCGGCCGGCGCTGTCTCCGGTGAAAAAATTTTCGCCATTTCTTCAATGGAATACCTGTCCTTCAGCTCCAGAATAGACCGGATACGGCTGAGAATCTGTTCCCGCGGCAAAAATGTTTCCTGGCCGGTATAGGACGGCTGTTTAATAAACCATTCCTCTGGAATCAGCCTTTCCCGCTTCCAGCGGTAAAGCTGCCCGTATGAAATTCCAGTCATAGCAAGCAAATCCTTTTTTGATATCAGGTTCACCTCATAGCCTCCCGTGTAACAATGTTTTATTTGTTGCTTTCACTGTAACATAACATTGTTACAGTGTCAACAGTTTTTTTCTATTTATTCTTTGGTATGTTCTTACAATCTTTTTGCTTTCTTTTTACCCCGCCCATTTTCCCCTTTTACATTGCCCATTTATAATAAAACTGCGAAAATAACGCAAATATGAGTAAAAAGAGGTATAAAAATGAAAGCGAACAACAGCTTAAAAAAAGCCGTTGCCGTTTTGACCTGCGCGGCCGTCCTGATGGCTGCCGGGGCAAGCACGATGGCTTTGACTGAAAAAGCGGATAATACGATTAAAATCGCCGCCATGTCAGACACGCATTATCTGCCGCCCGACATGATTAAGGACACCGCAGACTACAAAACTCATCTCAACAGCGACCGGAAAATGTTCACCGAAAGCAGCGCAATCCTTGATAAAATGCTCGATACAGTCAGGGAGGAGCAGCCGGACGTCCTGCTAATCAGCGGCGACCTGACGAAGGACGGCGAGCTGGAAGGGCACCGCGCGCTGGCTCAGAAGCTTGAGGTGCTGAAAAAGGATTTGCCAAATCTCCATGTTTACGTGACAAACGGAAACCACGACGTCCGAAACTCCAACGCAATGAATTTTAATACCGGCGATGGAACCGCCGTACCTGCAGAGCGCACACAGCCGCAGGATTTTATTGACGCGTACGCAAATGTGACCTATCAGGACAGCAGCGTAATTGCCCGCTACACGCCCCCGCAGGGAGAACAGTCCGGACAGCTTTCCTACGCGGCCCGGCCGAAGGACGGCTTTACGTTTATTGTAATGGACAGCGGCCGGTACAGCAGCGACAATACTGATTCCGGCAAGGATGAACACGAAACAAGCGGGGCTATCAGCGAAAGCCTCAAGGCATGGGTGCTCGGCCAGGTGGAAGAAGCAAAGCTTCGCGGAGACACGGTGATTGGTATGCAGCACCACGGCATGGTACCGCATTTCAGCATGGAGCCGGATGTTCTTCCGGAATACCTCGTCAATGGTTACGAGCGGCTTTCACAGGAGTTTGCGGACGCGGGCATGCAGTATATTTTCACCGGCCATATGCACGCAAACGATATTGCATCTGTCACGACAGCGCAGGGCAACACGCTTTATGATATCGAGACAGGCTCCCTGGTGACATATCCCTCCCCCGCCAGAAGGGTCGATATTACGCGCACCGTCGAAAACGGCACGGTAACGGAGAACACCGGCATCCGTACGCTTTCAAACGCCGGCCCGATTACCTTTACCAACCCGCTGACCGGTGAAGAACAGACGATTGACGATATTACCGCGTATGGCAAACAGCACGGTTTCTCAAACGATATGCTTGAAACAGCCGCGAACGGGTTCCTTCATACGCTCTATGCCCAGGTTATTGAACAGGGCGGCTCCAAGAAGGCGCTGGAACAGCTTATCGGCGATTTGGCCGGCGATTCCCTGCCAATCAAAGACCTTACTATTGAGAAGCTGTTAAGCGTGGGCCTTCCCCTTCTGCTGCCGGACGCGCCTGACCCGAATGAAAAGCTCAATATTTATTACAGCGCCCCGAATGTCCGCGTGGAATACGGCGCGGGAGACAACGCAAACAAAATCGATATTCCGGTCCAGGCGCTTAATGAGGCGCTCGGCTATACCTTTGAAACGGCAGACGGGATGCTTCAAAACCCTGAAGCTCTCGATGAAATTGTGAAAAACCTTGTAGAAGCCCTGACATCCATGACCGTTTATGACGACGGAACACAGGCAAAAACGCTGCTTGACCTTGCAAATTACACCTATCAGACCCATCTGGACGGCAGCGACGGCAAAGAACCGGAAGCCTGGGTTACCGCTTCTATCGGCGCGCTCCTCGACGGCTCGCTTGTCGACCGGCTCGTAAACGTCGTGCTTGACCAGGTTACGTCCGCGGCTGGAACGCTCGCCGGGCAAATCAGCCTCAGGGGATTTTTAGGTATGAAGGGCGTCAACGTAAACGACAAAACTGTTTTAGCGCTTGACGGCCGCACGCCCCTGCTCAACGCCGCAAATGAAAACACCAAGGATACGCTCAATATGATTGTGCTGATAATCAACGGCGCGCTGGAGGGCGACTACAGCAACTTCGACGGCGTAAACGCTTATATACCGGAAAATTATACACTGAAAGATTTGCTGGACGACGTAAACATAATTCTCGGTTCCATCGGAGCGGAGGCGTCGTTCGATATCGGTTCGATATTAAAAGGCCTGGTTAACGGGCAGGACGGCCAGGAAGGCCTTCTGACGAATGAGCTTCGCGCGCAGCTCGGCGCGTTTGCCGCCGGAGTCATCTCATCGTTTGTGCACGACGACAACTACCCGGAAGATAACAATACGGTAATCACCTATACCTGGAAGCTCACGGAGGAACCTACAGACCCGACGGACGCGCCCACGGACGCACCGACGGACACACCCACGGACGCACCGACAGACACACCCACGGACGCGCCGACGGATGCCCCGACGGACGCACCCACGGACGTACCCACGGACGTACCCACGGACGCGCCGACAGATGCCCCGGTTATCCCCACAGATGCTCCCACACAGAACGCCGGTGAAGGCAAAGACCCGGGTGTCGCAACAGGCGACCAGTCGCCTGCTGCCGCGGTTTTCGCCCTCTGCGTTTTGTCCCTGAGCTGTGCGGCGGTTATCGTCATAAGGAACAAAAAAGTGAAAAAAGCCGGATGATTGCTATTCCTCCTTCTATATGGAAAGCGGCGCCGCTGTGCAGATGCATAACGGCGCCGCTTTTCTTTTCTACTGGTTTTTTTCGCAGTAGTACACAATTGCGCTGCTGACAAAACCGGCGGTTCCTTCCCCGTACTGGTCAATATTCTTACGGAACCGTTCGTCCTCACGGTACATCCCGCCAAGAGCGGAAAGCACCTCCTTTGTACAGGGGTAGAAGCTTTCGGTAATCGTCCGCCGGAGCAGCCCGACCTGCTTCTGTACCGCATCGTCGCCGTAATCCCTGTCCCTGAGCCTGGAAAATTCCTCAAAATGGCTCATGAGGAGCGCCTGCGCACTTTGAAGCTCCTGTCCGGATTTTCCCTCTGCCTGTTTTTCATACGCCTGCCACTGCGGCGTAGCGCCCCACTTTTTCTTTGCTTCCTTTTTATATGCTTCGATTTGTTCTGTACTGAATGCTTTTAAATCCATATAGCTCATTCCTTTCTCCTGTGCGCCAAGGGCCAGGCGTATTAAGCGTTCCAAACGGTCGCGCTTCATGCGAAGCAGCTCGACCTGCCTTGAAAGCGCCGCGCGGCGGTCAAAGGACGGGCTGTCGAGAATCTCCTTGATTTCCTTGAGCGGAAAATCGAGCTCCCGAAAAAACAGGATTTGAGACAGCCGCTCAAGCGCCGTATCGTCATACAGCCGGTACCCGGCGTCTGTTATCCCGCTGGGAGCAAGCAGCCCGATTTCGTCGTAATAATGCAGTGTGCGTACGCTCACACCGCTGATACGGCTGACCTCTTTAACTGTCTTCATCATACTCTCCTCCCCTGGCTTGCTTTGAGCATACACTATGACGCTGCGTGAGAGTCAAGCGTTTTCTAAAAAATTTAATAATTTTACAGCACTCTAAAGCTGAATTTTTTCAGCACCAGCCTGCGGGGCGGCTTATGGCGCGGTTATGACATTCCCTGCTGGTTTGCCCGTCCCTATAATAAGGGCTTTTTAACCGTTTTTGTCCAAAATCAGTTCCGCCGGGCAATTCCTGTAAAACGCCCGTTTTGCCTGTTCATATTGTTCCCCGCCCTTTTCCGTAGACATAATAAAGCTCATACAGATAACCCTGCGGTTCGGCAAAAACAGGAACCGGCGTTTTACCTTCGCTTTTGGGAGCATGGAAAAAACAAACCGTTTGAGCGGAAAGCCCCGGTAAGTATCCTCCTCCTCCGCCGCAAACGCCAATCCATTCCATGATAACTGTTTTCTCGACAGCCACGTACATTCGGAAACACCCCTGCCGGAAATTTCATACCATCCAAACGAGCGCAACAGCAGGATAAGGCACAAAATAAACAGCGTTGCTGCCGCCAGCATATCGGCCCAGCCGTTCCAAGCCAGCAGGCGGCTGATGATAAAGACGCCGAACAGTGCCGTCAAAGCGATAGATAATACCTTTTCAGACCGCAGGGTCATAGAAATTTTCATGGTTTCCCCTCTTTTTTCTGCAGTTCATGCCCGCAGGACAAATTTATCCTCTACATTTCGTTCCAAGACATACATCTTTCATCTCTCTGGATAATTCCCCAAAAAGCAAACCGGCAAGACTGTCTGAGGTTTTTCCATGCTTTGTCGTACATTTTAGCTTTCAGGCCGCATAACCGCCTAAGCCAATAATTATAACACACACAAGGCAACGCCAAAGTAAACGGTTTTATGAAAAGAAGGCATGCGCTGCAAAAATTCCCAGCCTTTAATAAATCCGGTATAAATTTTATTCTGCCATACCATCATCTGAACCTTTTTATTCATTATACCGGAAAGCTAATAATAAATCCAATGGAATCGGCGGCCGCCGCAGGAAACTGCTCGTATGCCTTAAATATAAATTTGTTTCCCGCGTCCATGCCACGCATAAAAAATTGCGGCGGGTGGAAATAACACGCTAACCGTACAAATTATAAAATCATAGCGCTCCATTTTAGGACAAACTAAATTTCCGGCTTTAAAAACAGCGAGGCCGCGCCCCCTTTTGTGGGAAACGCGGCCTCGCTGTTTTATATGCGTCAAGGTTTTATGGAATTATTTATTTAATGGGTTCAAGCGACGCCTGGAAATGGCGGAGGATGGGAGGCTCCCAGGTAATGCGGTAGCCATGCAGGATATTTTCGCGGTTTTTCCAAACCTCATTGATGGCGTCGATTACCAAATCATAGTGCGCCTGCGTGTAGACGCGCCGCGGAATCGCCATACGGGTGAATTCGTTGAGGCTCTTGAGCTGCTCTCCTGTGTCCGGGTCGTTTCCTATCATATAGGAGCCGATATCGCAGGCGCGCAGGCCGCATTCTTTATAAAGCTCTACGCTCAATACCTGGCCGGGGAACTCATAATAGGGAAGCTGCGGATAGAACTTGGCCGCATCCAGGAAAATACCGTGGCCGCCGACAGGCGCCTGGTATGGAATACCAAGGTCGTCCAGTGCGCTTCCTATGTACTCCATCGTACCAATACGGTAACGCAGGTAATCTTCTTTCATGCCCTCTTTTAATCCGGTCGCTATGCACTCCAGGTCGCGCCCGTTGAGGCCGCCGTAGGTATAAAAGCCTTCAAAGGAAATACAGTTGGCCTTAACCTTGAGTATCAGCGGGGAATCCCCGTCCTTAATACCAATAATACCGCCCATGTTGACAATCGCGTCTTTTTTTGCGGACATTGTGAACATATCCGCGTAAGAGAAGGTCTTTTTGACTATTTCAGCAATCGTCATATCCTTGCAAGCCGCCTCGTCGCGTTTACAGAAATAAGCGTTTTCCGCAAAACGCGCCGCATCGATGCAAAGCGGAATCCCATATTTTTTACAGACCTCAGAAACCTGGCGCATGTTTTCTACAGATACGGGCTGCCCGCCGGCGGAGTTGTTGGTGATGGTCATGACAACCAGGCCGATTTTATCCGCGCCGTGCTCTTTGATGGTTGCTTCCATCTTTGCAATATCCATATTGCCCTTAAAGGGTACGCGAAGCCCCGTGTCCCCAGCTTCCGGAACAACGCATTCCAGGCAGCGCGCACCAGCCAGCTCCGCGTGGGCGCGGGTCGTGTCAAAGAAAAGGTTTGCAATTGCATATTTCCCTTTACAGAGCATCGTCGGGAACAATACCTTTTCCGCAGCGCGTCCCTGGTGGACAGGCTGGAAATACCCATAACCAAAGGTTTCCTTGCAGACGTCCATCAAACGGTAATAGGAGGACGCGCCGGCATAAGCCTCGTCGCCGCGCATCAGAGCGGACCATTGTTCGGAGCTCATCGCATTCGTCCCGGAGTCGGTCAGTGTGTCGATATACACATCCTCTCCCCTCAGGCGGAACAGGTTATAAGAGGCTTCCTTGATTTTCTGCTCGCGTTCTTCACGCGTGGTCATTTTGATGTTTTCCACCATTTTAATACGGAACGGTTCGGGAATGAATTTCTTCGCCATGATAAATTTACCTCCTTAAAGTAATAATTTTGTTTTCACAGCGGTTGCCATTTCCTCTGTCTACTGAAATGTTAACAGCGTATTCAAAAAATGTCAACACTTTTTCAGAATATTTCTGAAATTTTTTCAAAATAAATTTCAAAAAGTTTCACGCAGTACATTGGTTATTTTTTCCATAAAAATGGATAAATGTGAAAAATTACAATTTCGATATTAGATATTATCCCTATATTCACCAACGCTCTAAACTTATTTATATTTATTTCATCGAAAAAAGCACTGGAATAATTGATAAAGAAAAAGACGTTTTTTTGTAAGAACAACTAAATTTTCAGAAAAAAATCAAAAACTGTTGACTTATTTCTGAAACAATTATACTATGATGTTGCAAGCCGGAATACGCTGGCAATACAGAAAGGAAGGATCGTTTATTATGAATGAGACCAAGAACTTTATCGCAACCTGGCCCGAACTGAACATCAGTGTGGAATGCATGCCGAACGAGGACGGCGCGAACCGCTGGATTTACGACTATTACCTCTCCCAGATGCCTATCAAGTTTATCCAGCTCCACGCCATGTGTACCGGCGGCGTTATGTACACCTGGTGCCATATGAAGGACGACCTGCCGGATTTGGGCGACAACAAGATTGTCAACACCCGTATCGACCTGGCGGAGCTTGGAACAGGGCATATGTCTTACAATATCCCTAACGGCCTTGCGGGCGGCAAAAACGGGCATATTGCCTTCAACTGGGGCGAAGCTTATGAAAAGATGCCCGGCTACTTTGCTTTTAAGGTAGTAGAGCGCGACATCCCCAAGCTGATTGAAGCCGGCACGCGTGTAAAGGACGCCATCTGGCGCACAAAGCAGGTTATCCACTGCGTATTGACTGTAAAAGAAGACTAAATCAAACCGGTAGCTTTGAAAGGAGTTTTTAAACATGAATGCTGAAGTCAGAAAAGTAATCGATATGCTGATGGAGCACGGCGCCGCCATTGAAAACGAGCCCTCCAAGGAAGTGCTTCGCCTATATAAATATTGTATCGTGCCCTCCAACATGGGCGGCCTGTGGAACACGGCTTTTACCTGCATGGTTTTCGCAGAGGGCGACATGCGCCAGTTAAACGCTTACATGCTGTTTTCACAAATCCGTATGTGCGAAAACGAAAGCTTTACTTTGGAGCATATGAAGGCTATCTTCCGCGATTCCGTGCCGCTGTCCGCAAACTTCCTGTCCACATGCGGCTTTGAGCAGCTTTGGGACGACACACAGAAAATTCTCGACGTTCTGGACCTGATTGCGGATAAGAAAGAGTACCGCGAGCTGCTGGACGCCTACTGCTACTATGTAACGAATTTACATAACTGGATCCATTTCTTCTTCCCTTGGTATGTGGGGGATTTGTTCCCGCAGAAGAAAGAACAGGATTTAAAAGAAATGGAAGAGATGCTGCACCTTACCGTGTAAACAACAAATGTCTCCGTTTTATTGGATGCGGATGGCCCGTAGCCCGTGCCATCCGCACCCGTCGTTCAAAAAGACAGGAGGGACGTTACTGTGCTGGAGCTAAAATCGGTAAAAGCAGGCTACCATGAAAAGCTGGTTTTGAACGGGGTTTCACTCTCTGTCGGGGAGTCTGAAATCGTCGGCCTCGTAGGGCCCAACGGTTCCGGAAAGTCTACCGTGCTGAAAAGCGTTTTCGGTATGCTCAAGCCGAGCGAGGGCGAAATCCTGTTTAACGGCAAAGCCATCCAGGGCCGCAGCCCCTCGGAAAACGTGAAAGCCGGTATCAGCTATATCCCTCAAGGCAGCAAGGTGTTCAGTAATCTTACTGTCCAGGAAAACCTGGAAATGGGCGGGGTGCTGCTGGACGACAGAAAGGCCCTGAAGGAACGCGTCGAAACGTTATACGAGCGGTTTCCCAAGCTGAAATCTTACCGGAACAAGGTAGCCGGCAAGCTCAGCGGCGGAGAACGCCAGATGGTGGGCTTTTGCATTGGGTTGATGATGAACCCAAAATTTATTTTGGTGGACGAGCCTTCAATCGGGCTTGCGCCCCAGCTGGTCGAGCAGACAATGCAGCTAATCGCGGGCGCCCGTGAAGACCGCGGGGTCAGCGTATTGATTGTGGAGCAGAACGTGCGCGCAATGCTCACAATTGCAGACCGGGTATATTTACTCAAAACGGGAACCATTTCCTATGCCGAGCCGCAGGTAGACGAGGGCACGGAGCAAAGGCTGAGAGAGCGCTTCTTATAAAAATGCGGCCGGGCAACGGAAGGACGTGATATTGAAATGATTTTACAGGTAATCGTAAACTCCCTGATAACGGGCAGTATCTATGCAACCATTGCGTTTGGCTTCACCCTGATGTACGGCACCATGAATTTTTTCAATATGGGGTATGGCGCCAATGTCATGCTGGGTGCTTACGCGTTTTACATTTTTTATCAGCTATGCGGAATCCCCCTGCTGCTGAGCGCTCTTTTGGCATGTATCGTTACCGCGGGGCTCATGCTCTTAGTTGACCGCGTATGCTATCATGGATTCCGACAAAAGCGCGTGCCTTCCTGGACGTCGGTTGCCGTTTCCATGGCTATTGCTACGCTGGCCACAGCGATTATTACAATGATATTCGGCAGCTCCAAGGTCCAGGTTTACGGGGGAATTCCCCAAAGCTTTGAATTGACGCCGGACGTTCATGCCACAAGCGTGCAGATTGTCTCGTTTGTTGTGGCGCTGCTCCTTATGGCGGCCTGCACGCTGTTTTTAAGAAAGACGAAAACCGGTACCCGCATCCGTGCGATTTCCAACGACAAATGGATGGCCAAGGTAGTCGGCATCGATGTGGAGAAGGTATATATTATTGTTATTGCGCTCGGTTCGGTCCTGGCTACGGTCGCGGGTATCCTGCTGAGCATGGACACCGACCTGCGGCCTACCATCAGCTCCACCGCCCTGCTGAAAGCGATTGTCGCGTCCATTGTGGGCGGCGTCGGAAATATACGCGGCGCGCTGTTCGCCGGGCTGCTTATTGGGTTTATCGAAAACTTTGCCATACTCTTTATCGGCAGCGGCTGGCGGGACGCGATTCCCCTGGTGCTTATCGTGTTGTTTATGCTGCTGAAGCCTTCCGTATTCGGCATTGAAGAAAAGGCGTAAGGGGGGGCATATATATGAATTACGTTTTCAGTATTTTAATCCTGATAGCGGTTTACAGCCTGCTGAGCGTCAGCCTGGATTTGATTATGGGCCACGGCGGCATGTTCCATATGGGCCACGGCGGTTTCTTTGCCGTAGGCGCCTATGCGGGCGCGCTGCTGGCTACGTCCCTGAACCTGCCATTTTTCCTCGAGCTTCTCCTGGCGGGTGCGGTCGCCGCTGTTTTCGGCATGATTATCGGCTTTCCGTCAATCAGGCTGAAGGGCGACTATATTACGTTTTGCAGCTATGGCTTTGCCGTGGTGATTTATACGGTTGCAAACAACTGGATGGATGTTACAAACGGCCCGATTGGTATTTCAGGGCTGATGCGCCCGGAAATTTTCGGAATCAGCTTTGCAAGCCTGCCCATGTACCTGCTGCTTTGCGTTATCATCTGCGCCGTCTGCTTCTTTATTATTTCCCGTATTCTAAATTCCCCTTACGGGAAGAGCATCCAGGCCACCAGGGAGGATGAAATCGCAACCTATGCCTGCGGCGTAAACGTCGCGTCCCTGCGCGTGCAGATTTTCTGCATCGGTGCGTTCTTCGCGGGCGTGGCAGGCGTGATGTATATCCACTACATGATGCTCTGCGACCCTACAGGCTTTAAGGTCGCTACCTCCTCGCTGCTGGTTTCCATGGTCATTATCGGCGGCATGGGTTCTATGAAAGGTGCGATTGCCGGCGCCGTGCTGGTCATCGGCGTACCGGAGCTTTTAGGCCTTCTGGGCCTGCCCAGCAATTACACGGAGCAAATCCAGAATATCCTCTATAGCCTGCTTCTTATCATCATCATTATCAAACGGCCCCAGGGCTTGTTTGGTAAGCTGAAGTGCTAGGGGGTGGACTTATGGGAGCGATATTACAGATTCAGGGGATTGATAAAAGCTTTGGCGGAGTCGTAGTCAACAAAAATGTGACCTTTGATGTGGAAGAAGGGCACATCGCCAGTGTAATTGGTCCGAACGGGGCGGGAAAAACGACCTTGTTCAACCTGGTTACCGGTTTTCTCAAGCCAGACGGAGGCAAGGTGTTCCTGGACGGCCAGGATATTACGGGGCTGCCCCCATACAAAATTGTAAGGAAAGGGATTTCCCGTACGTTCCAGCTGGTCAGGGTGTTTCCGCGCATGAGCGTTTTAGACAACATCGTCCGCGGAGAACAAAACCTGTCGGGGGATTCGCTGATTTCAGCTATCTTCCAAACACCGTCGTCAAGAAGAAGCTATAAGGAAAAAAAGGAAGAGGCCCGGTCAATGCTCGAATATGTCGGGCTGTCGGAGTACGAAAAATCAATGGCAAGCGACCTGTCCTATGGGCAGCAAAAGCTTGTAGAGGTTGCAAGGGCGCTGATATCCAAGCCCAAGGTACTCCTGCTGGACGAACCCTTATCGGGCCTCAACGCCGTAATGATTGACAAGATGCTCAAGCTGATTGACAACATTAAGCAGGACCATAAAACAGTCGTAATTATTGAGCATAACACGGAGGTGGTCCAGAATATTTCAGACCAGATTACCGTGCTCAATTTCGGGGAGGTAATCGCCTCCGGCAATCCGCAGGCCGTTATGCACGACCCGGAGGTTATCTCTTCCTATTTGGGAGTTGCTCACGCAGGAAAGAAATAAACACCGATGATGAACAAGGAGGGAAACTATGAAGAAGCTGCTTTGCGCACTGCTCGCCGTTATATTAATCCTGGGATTGGCCGCCGGCTGCTCCCCGGAAGGTGAAGGGTCACAAGACGTCAAAATTGGAATGATTGGCCCGACCACCGGCGACACAGCGTTCCTAGGAGAACAAATGAAACAGCTGATGGATTTCGCACAGAAGGAAATTAACGACGCCGGAGGCATCGGCGGAAAATCCGTTACCTTCTATATTGAGGATGACGCCGGCACCTCTTCGGGCGCTGTAACAGCGGCGCAGAAGCTCGTTGACGTTACCAAGGTCGATGCGTTGGTAGGCCCCCTTTTCACCAGCTGCGTACTGGCGGTCAAGCCCATTGTAAACGAGGCGAAAATCCCCACCCTGATTCCTACGTCAGCGGATAAGGGAATCTTTGAAGAAAACGGATTCGTGTTCAGCCTGGACGCGGCCAATGAAATTTCCGTAAAGCTCTCTTCCCAGTACCTCTATAAAGAGAAGGGCTTTAGAAAGGCCGCGCTGCTTGGCAACTACAACGACCAGACCGTCGATATGTTCAAGTACTATAACCAGTTCTGGAAGGAATACGGCGGAGAAGTTGTTTACGAAAGCACCTTTAATTCCGGCACAGATGATTTCCGCACGGAGCTGGCCCAGATTAAGCAGGCAAAGCCCGACGTCCTGTGGGTAAGGGCGGACGCGGAGGAATTCATGTCCATGACGCGCCAAATTGTAGAGCTTGGTCTTGACGTCGTGTTTATCTGCACGGATTATCAGGCGATTCAGGGTGAATTATTCGATACTGTCGGCAAGCAGCTTGACGGCCGCCTTATTTACACACAGAACGGCGTCGCCAGCGATGATGCGACAAAATCGAAGTACGAAGATTTCAACAAGCGTTATACAGAGGCCACGGGAGCCGCTCCGGAAGCGCATATCGCGCTGATGTATGACTGTATCCATCTGCTGCTCAATTCTATGGAGACCTCTAAGGCGAGCACCGGGGAAGAGGTGCGCAAAGCCTTAGCCGGCCAAAAGGATTTTGTGGGAGTTACCGGGTATATTACATTTGATGAATTTGGAAAGTCCGAAGGCTCTTCCACAATCGTCGAATACAAAAACGGAGAGTCTGTTCCATCCAGCTATAAGCTGCAATAATGCATTTGGAATCCGGCCGTTTATGCGGTCGGATTCTTTTGCCTGATAAACGCGGGCGGCGTGGGGAAAAACACAAAAGCCTTCTTTTACATAAACGGGTTTCATGCCCGCGAAGATGTAAAAGAAGGCTTTTCATTTGTTTCCCATTATGGACCCGCCGGCCTTTACCGGACAAGGCGGACACGAAAAACAAGCCGCAAACGCGGCCTGTCCTTCGGTTTAATGCATCAATTTATAAATTTTTTCACCGCTGGGCGCTGCCGGGCTATTCGTGCCGGCGGGACACGCCCTTGCAGGAATTGCGTATGATAAGGCTGTCCTGCAAAACATTTTTCTTCGGCTGCGCGCCCTTGTTTCCAAGCCTTTCCATCGCAAGGTATGCCGCCGAGGTCCCCGTTTCCTTCATCGGTTCCGAAACCGTGGTCAATCCCATATATCTCGCGGCCTTCAGGTTATCGTATCCTACCAAAGACACATCCTCAGGCACACGCAGCCCGTTATCCTTGAGCGCCTGCCATGCCCCAAACGCTATCGTATCCGACATGGCGAAAATTGCAGTAAAGCGCGGGTTCCTGCATTCCTCCATCACGACGTTATAAGCGTCTTTATATGAGTCGGAGCAATTGATAATCATATCTTCCTGAAATTCGGATTGTGCCGCGCCGCACGCGTTGCGATACGCGGAAATCCGCCGCTTGTAGCTGTCGTTTGCTCCAGGCGCACCCAGCATCAGGATATTGCGGTGTCCCAAATCAAGCAGATATTTAAACCCGGATACTGTACCGGGATAGGAGTCCTTTGTCACCACACAAACGTCGTCCCTTGTAATGCGGGTTGCCTCGTTTACCAGCAGGACAAGCGGGAATTTCTCCCGAATCATTTCCTCATAAGCCCCATTCAGCCGGGAAGGGTTTATTGGAATTGAAATAATCGCGTCCACCCCGCCGCGCCGCATAGTATCCAGGAAACGCAGCTCCTTCTGCTCGTCCTCCCTATGGTTCTGCAGCACAACCTCTACCCCATAGCTATCTGCCACTGCCAGAATCCCTTCCACCAGCGCGGCTATCGAGTCATGCTCTATTTTTGTGACAAGCACACCTATTTTCTTTTTGTTCTCCTGCGGCGTTATCACAGTTTGCTGCCTGCTTTTCAGCGGCCCCGTGTATTGGAGCTCTTCCGCCGCCTTCTCAACGGCCCGCCGCATTTCCTCGCTTACCAAAGCGTCATTGTGATTCAAAACCCTGGAAACCGTCGAAACCGAAACCTTCGCTTGACGGGCAATCTCCCTTTGCGTGACTTTCCGAACCATAAGTGTCCCTCAACCTTAGTTATAAATTTTATTAATATAATTATAACACATAAAAAACAAATTTCAAGAAAATTTCAGAAATTTTCAAAAGCATTTCAACTTATGGAAAGCACAGCCCAGGCAAGGTTCAATATATCCCGACTGGCTATAGGACGGCAAAAGCTTTCTGTTATAAAATTTGATACAGGTTACAAGGTTTATATGCCACTGCCTGCTTTCGACTTATTTATTAATTTCTCCATTATCAAAGTTTATTGTTCCCGTCTTTTTGTAATACAGGGTTGGCGGACACCCTTCCCGAACAGAGCGCCCGCTGCGCCAATATTGTGGACAGGGTATCTCCAAGCTGTGTAAAAATCGTTCCAACGACTGCAAGCTCATCGTCAGATAGTTTTTCTGAAATAAAATTTGCAATGGCAGTTACGCTGAATGTCAGCGAGCATGAATCCAATATAAGTCACCTCTCTGATTATATTTTATGTTGAAGAAACGTATAGGGGTTCTTGAAAAATCTAAAAAACTACATAAAAATTATCCAGTGGCCGCAATCGTTCTTTCACGTCTGAAGCAGAAGGCCTGCAAACACAAAAGAAGCCGATGGCTTATCTGCTGTCGGCTTCTTTTGAAAATAATCAGAATATTTTTTACAGTTCTATGAAAGAAACAAAAAAGGAGTATCCTTTACAGATACTCCCACTGGTTGCGGAGGCAGGATTTGAACCTACGACCTTCGGGTTATGAGCCCGACGAGCTACCAACTGCTCCACTCCGCGATATACTTAAACGTCTTGCCTCAGCGTAGAAATATATTCCCCACTTTAAGGCAGCGGCTGTCATTACCGGACAGCTTTATAATAATAGCACAACCTTATTTGTTTGTCAAGAAAAAATCTGCCGCTGTATAAATCCATTATATGCCGTTACCCAAAAAGTTATACATAAAACCAAAAATCACCGCTCCTTTGGCGGATTTTCCTTTATATAAGCTTCCAATATTTCAGCTGCATCCTGCGCAAGCAACGCGCACGGCCTCTTTTTATAATAAGCCGGGGTACGGGGCTCCGGCTGCGGGGAATCGTCCGCCTGCACGTTTGTAAGGCCGAGCAGCTCCCTGCATATAATTGAACCGTTACGCCTCTTAAATGCGTCTGCAAGCCCCTGTACTGTTTGGTAAGTCTCCTTTTTCTCCTGTATGTGTTTAGGAGAATTGTAGCCGTACAACATACCTGCCGCCATCAGCATCCCGGAAACAGTCCCGCAGACCTCCCTGAGCCTGCCCATCCCGCCGCCGAAGGGTGAGGCGAGCATCACCGCCGTTTCAAAATCGAATCCCGTTTCGTCACAAAACGCGCCGAATACCGCCTGAGCGCAGTTATAGCCCTGCTTAAACAATTCCATTGCCTTTTCTCCCTTATTGCTCATGGGGCTCATTCTCCTTCTTTTTTATTTCTTGCCGCGTCTTTTGTCCGTCCTTGTCCCCGGGCTCTTCCGCCTGTATTTCTTCATGGTTTTCCGAACCTTTTTCTTCGCCGGAGGCAAGGCCGCCTTTTTTTCGTTGGCCCAGCCTATAAGCGGTAAAAACGAGCAGGGCAATTACAGCTGCCAGGCCGATAGCGCATACGATAAGCCAGAACCCGTTGTTTTCAAAGGGGTTCGAGCCGTTCTCCCCAAACGCCAGGAACCCGCCGCCTTCGTTTTCAGAGGTTTCTCCCGTTTGATTCTGTTCCCAAGGGTCAATATAGCCCCCGTTACCCTCTGCCCCAGATTGGCTGCCCGCTCCGGCTGAAACGCGGTTTTTGGAGCCAGACGCCGGGCTTTTTGAGGAGGATGCCGTCACCTTACGGGCCTTTGCGGGCGCGGGGCTATCAGACACTTTCTTCTGTACAGACACATCGTACGCAGATGGATTACCATAGGAAAGCCGTTGTTCCTTCGCGCTCGCCGCCTGCTCGCCGTATAAGGTAAGCGTTGTTTTTTGTTCGGAGGCGGACGCCGTAAACCTCAGGGATATCAGGTCTTTGCTATCGGCGCTGAGCGCCGTACCCGACGTATTGAGATAAATTACTTTTAATACGCCATTGCCGTCGTACGCGCGCAGCTCACCAGGCGCACCAGCAGATAGTTTTGCCTCACGGTATGTAAACGCGCCGGTGTCGTATTCCACCGTAAACAGCATAGCGCCCAAACCACAGCCGCTGCCGCAGGAAAGCACAATCTGTGCGGAAACGCTCTTTCCTGCTGCCGCCTGCGACGGAATATTAAGCCCATACCAGACCACTGCCTCTGCCGCCCCGGCAGGAACGGCCGTGCAGAAAGCAAATAGTATACACAGGATTACAGCGCAGCATTTTTTCATGTGCGGCCTTCCCCCTTGCCTTTATATGGTAACGGAAAACATGCGGCAGGCATTTTCCTTTGTTTGATTAAGCAGCTCTTCCACAGAAATTCCCCTTATCTCCGCTATCCTTTCGGCGGAGTAAGCAATCATTGTCGAATCGCACCGCTTTCCCCTGCATGGGACGGGCGCAAGGTAAGGCGCGTCCGTCTCAAGCAAAAGCCGGTCAATCGGGACCTCACGCACGACGTCCACGCTGTGGCGCGCATTTTTAAAGGTGACGACACCACCCATACTGATAGACATTCCCAGCTTTATAATCTCACGGGCCATTTCCACACTGCCGGAAAAGCAGTGGAGAAAGCCTTTCGGACGATATTTTTTAAGCAGTTCAAAGGTATCCTGATGCGCTTCCCTGTCGTGCACGACTACGGGGAGTCCCAAATCGCAGGCAAGTCCAAGCTGTTCTTCAAATACTTTTTTTTGAACCTCGCGCCCGACTTCCTTCCAATAGTAATCAAGGCCGATTTCCCCAACCGCCACCGCCTTATCATTCTGCAAAAGCGCTGAGAGCGTATCGAGGTATCCGTCCGGCGCTTTGTCAGCGCATTCGGGATGGTAGCCTGCCGTCGTCCACATAAAAGGAAAACGCCGCGCAAATGAAAGTCCCATCCGCGCTGTCTTTTCATCGGTTGCCCCGTTTACCACCGCGCATACTCCCTTTAAGGGCAGCCCGGTTAAAAGCGCGTCGCGGTCTTTTTCGAACGCCTCGTCGTCGTAATGCGCGTGTACATCAAAAATCAAAGCCATCCGTAACGTTCCCTTTCTATGCAAATTCCATCATATGGAGCATGACAACACCGGTTCCATATGGTAAAATAAGGTTGTCCCTCTCAATGTGTACAGTTTAATTTCAGTATACTATATTTTAGCAGCATATGCAACGTGTGGTGAACAACGGTCAATCGGGCCGTATGGGTTAAGGAAAGGGGTTGCAAAGAGAATGAAGCGGTGCAAAAGGGCCTTATGCGCCCTGCTTTGCCTCCTGTTTTTCTCGTTAAGCATGGCGGGTTCCATCAATGCCGCGGCCGGGCAGGCTGAACAGCCCGCAGCGGATGGGAGCACGGCTGCTCCGGCAGAGGCAAAAGATATCAGCTTTGACCACGCGCTATACAGCGCCGTGCTCTACCAGCCGCGCAAAATTCCTTTAACTGTAACGCCGCGGGATGGGCTGACCGGAAAAATCACATGGCATGTAGGCAATTCCTCCGTTGCGAAGGTTGACGAAGGCGGCGTTATTACAATGAAAGCAATGGGGCAGACCGCTTTGTTTGCCGTCACGGACGACGGCAAATCCGCCGTATGCGTCGTGCGGGCGGAGCTGCCTGAAGAGTGGTTCATTGAGGACGTACCGCTTTTATGCCAATGGGATGATTTCCCCTCCGGCTGTGAATGTATCAGCACAACGATGCTGCTGCAATATTACGGCTACGATATTTCCCCTTATGATTTTATCGACGACCATGTACCGACCGGTTTTTTGCGAGAGGAAAGCGACGGTTCCCTTTACGGGCCGGACACCTCATCCGTGTTTATCGGCAGCCCGTATTCGACTGAATCGCTTGGCTGTTTCCCCCCTGTCATGGCGCACGCCGCTGGGCAGGTGCTGGAAGAAGGCAACGAGGCGGTCGTGACGACCGGGACGCCGCTTGAAAGCATGATACGTAATTATATCGTATACAACAAGCCGGTGCTTATCTGGGCGACCATGTATATGTGGGAGCCGTTTATTACATATGAGTGGACGGTAGAGGATGCGGCAGAATACTCTCCCTATGAGGACGGCGATACCTGCATGTGGATTGCAAACGAGCATTGCCTGGTTCTCACAGGCTACGACGCGGACTACTACTATTTCAACGACCCGAATTACACCTATTCCGTCCGCTATGAGCGCGGTATCCTGGAGCAGCGCTTTGAAGAGGTCGGCCGGTCGTCTATGGCGGTTAAAGGGGAGCTCCAAAGATAGGCGCCTCTAAATTCCTATAGCTTTTCAGCCGATTTATCAGCATATAAAAAATATAGGGTAAAAAGAATCCCCGGCTGAATTAGAGCCGGGGATTCTTTATTGGTAAAACCTAACGTTATGCTTTTTAATAATGGGGATAACCTGCTCCAAATCGTCCGCCTGCGCGTACAGCAGGGAGGTAACCTCCTCCGTCGGAGGCAAAAGATCGGGCACCATAACGGGCAGCATGCCCGCCTTGTATACGGAGAGAATGCCATTGATGGAATCCTCAAGCCCCACACACTGCTCAGGCGGGAGCTTTAAACGTTTGGCCGCTTCAAGGAAAATATCGGGCTCGGGCTTGCCCCGCTCCACCATATCCCCGCAGACGACCGCGTCCACATAAACGGTAATCCCCGCTTTTTCAAGAATCCGCGGCGCTGTCGCGCTGCTGGTCGAGGTCGCAACCGCGCTTTTTATCTCATTATCCCTTAAAAAGGACAGCAATTCAAATACGCCTTTTTTGACAGGCGCCCCGTTTTCTTTAATATATTCCCAGAACCATGCGATGTTCTGTTCCCGCAGGCGGTCGTAATCAAAGCCTTCCCCGAACTCCTTCTCGTAAATTTTTCTGGTATCCGGGCTCCTGAGCCCGACGGTCGTTTTAAAAAGCTCCATAGAAAGCGTAAAGCCCATCTGCTCCGCCGCCTTGCTGCATAAATCGTAGGTCAGCCGTTCCGTATCGAGCAGCAGGCCGTCCATATCGAATATAACGCCTTTAATCGGGTTTTCCTTGCTCATAAGCATCTTTCCCTTCCAAATCAAACAAATACGGGCGTTTATTTTTGACAGGCCTTACAGGCAACCTTGTCGTAAAGGTCCTGCGCCGCCTGCGCAATGGTGTCAAGGTCACACTGGTCCGGCGTAAAGTTTGCGCGGATTGGCTCGTCAAGCACATTGAAATGCAGCTGGTGCAGGCGCTGGTTTATCATAACGGAGGCTTCTCCCGACCAGCCGTAGGAGCCGAAGGCTGCCGCGGGCTTGTTTTTAATGTTGATTGCGTCAATGGAGGAGAGCACCTCCCACACAACCTTGGGCGCATCCTTGTTTATCGTAGTGGAACCAATCAACACCAAATCCGATTCCTGCACCGCTGCCGCGCTCTGCCAAACGGGAGCCGTCACCATATCAATCAGCTGCGTCTTAATACCGCAGGCGCAGAGCGTATCAAATGCCTTTACCGCGAGCTGTTTGGTACAGCCGTAGGCGGAGGCATACAGGACTGCCGCCGTTTTCTCCGTTTTTTCCTGCGGCGTGCTCCAGACGCGGTAATCGTCCATGCGTTCTTTTATTGTTTTCGTCAGGACAGGGCCGTGGCTTGGGCATACCGCCTCAAGCTCCAAATCCTTAATCTTATTGAGCCCTGCAAGCACATACGGCTTGAACGGGCCGAAAATACCCTGATAATAGTAGGCAAATTGCTCTTCATAAGCCTTCGGGTATTTGATACAGGTATCGAACACCTGCGGCTCGCAAAAATGGCAGCCCAAAAAATCACAGCTTAACAGCACCTTGTCATCCTCGTGGTACGTCATCATAGAATCCGGCCAGTGGAGCATGGGGGCAACGACGAATTTAAGCTTATGCGCGCCGATTTCAAGCTCCGCGCCATCTCTTACTACCATGCATTTAAATTCCCTGTTCGTAATCGCCGTCAGGTATTTTTTCGCCGCCGCGGTGCAGACGACCGTCATATTCGGGCTTAGCTCCAGCAGCTTGAGCACGCTGCCTGAGTGGTCAAGCTCCGTGTGGTTCATCACCAAATAGTCGATTGCGCCGATATCGGCAAGCTGGCCGATATTATTGATATATTCGTCAAAATAGTCGAGATGCACCGTTTCGACCAGTACGGTCTTTTGGTCCGCAATCAGATAAGCGTTATAGCTCGTTCCGTATTTTGCCTCCATCACGATGTCGAACACGCGCAAAGACGGATTCAATACCCCAACCGAATAGACATGGTCTGAAATTTTGTTTACTGCCATTATGTATCACTCCTTATGCTTTTGCCTGCCTGCAAAGGGCAGTTTACCGGAGGGTACAGGCCCTCCGGTAAACACTTCTCTATTCGTATTACTGCTTGGAAAACTGGTCCTTGCCAACTCCGCACAGAGGACATACCCAGTCCTCAGGAAGGTCGTCAAAAGCAACGCCCGGGGCAATACCGCCCTCTTCGTCGCCGACCGCAGGATCATAAACCCAGCCGCATACGTCACAAATATAGGTATCCATAGCAAGCTCTCCTTTTTGTTTTTCTTTTAGGTTGCTGCCCATTAGAAAGGCGAATCCGCTTTCCTCCGGTAACGTCATTATTATACCACAGTTTCAAAAAATTGCAATGTTGCAAAAGCAACAAATAATTGTCATATCACAAGTGTTCCGCCATCGGACTGCAGAAGTATGAATATCTGCTCCTCCAGCCCCGTGTCGGCATTGATATATACCAGCACCCTGTCGTCGCCTTCGCCCTTACAGGTGAACTCATAGCAGGATACCTCGCTCGTCCCGCCGGTTGGAATGACCGCGCGCCGCGCGCTTTCGGATTTAAGCAGCGGGCTTAGGCTTTCCTGTGCCTGCGCCTGCTCAAGCTTTGGCTGTGCGATTTCCCTTTCATAATGGTTCATCAGGTAACCGGAGGCGTTGAAGGTCATGACCTCGCCCGTGTCGAGCGCTACGCCGACCTTGATTAAATCGCTGTAGCATACCGTGCCGTCCTGTTCATAGGCGAAATTTATCGTGCAGACTCCGCCGGAGGTCACGTAATAGCTCTCTTTCATATTATAGTACCCGCGCTGTTTTAAAAACTGCTGCGCTTTTTCCACCGCGGTTTCGAAATCTATCTGCTTTTTCCCAACCTCGCGCTGGCGGTACATTTCCTCTATATATCCGCCCTGCATCGTTACGGTAATGTATACCTCATCGTTTTTGAATTGATAAACAGGCATATTCCCCTGCCTGGAGGAGTTGTAAAAGATGCTTGTATCTGATGTGTTTAAAAACGCGGCGGCGTTCTTTAACGCCTCGGCCTTTGAAAAGCCCTCGGCCCCTTCGAGCATTCGCGGCTTCTTCTGCTGCACCTGGTCGGCAAATGGGCCGTCATAGACGAGAGAAGGATAATTTTCAAAGCTTTCGCTTACCTGGGTAAAGCTTTTGTCCAGCGTATTTTCCGCCGTCTGCGTATTGACGTGCTCAAGGTTCCCCTCGATTTTCTGCGCCTGGCCAATAAAAGTGTCCCCGTCTCCGTAGCGCGCGGATATCTCTTCAATCTGGCCCGATACCTTTTCGGCGTAGCCGCTTAGCTTTGACAGGCTTTGCTTGTCATCCTCAGTAAGCTCCTGCCCGCGCGAAAGCTTTGCGGTGACATACTCCGCGAAATCCCCTACCTGCGCCAGGTACTTCTGCAGCGCGTCGTCCTCGCCGTTAGAAAGAGGAAGGCGCGAAAGCGCGGCCTTTGCCCCCTGGGAGTCGCCCGCGAGCTTGACCGCGAGCCCATACTGCTGTGTCTGGGTATTTGCGTACACGCCCTTGGTGAGCGCGGACTGGAGGTTTGTAAAATAATCTGAAAATTCGCTCAGCGCCTGCTGGTAGGTATGCTCAATCGTCGCGCGGTAGCGTGACACGAGCTGGAACCCCGACACAGCGGCGCCCGCTATGAGCAAAACGGCGGCGCAGGAAAAGCTAATCACACGCACGGTATTTCTTTTGGACATTTTGAAGGTCATATGGCATCCCGTTCCTTTTGCTTGATAGGTCTAGCGTTCCCCTGCATTTCACAGGTTATTCCAGCATGTTAAAAACATATGCGTATCAGCCGTTTTTCAAAATCAAGAGTCTACAAGGGAGGCGCAAGCCCCTTTTTTGCGCCTCCCTGTTTTACCGTCCAATTTTTATTATAACGCCTTGCGGGCGCTTTTCAAGCTTACCGTTCAAACGTCACGGTAATTACCGAGCCGGCGCCTTCTTCGCTTTCAAGTGAAATCTGCGCCTTATGCTGCTCGGCGATATGCTTTACAATCGCAAGCCCCAGCCCCGTTCCTCCCGTCTGCTTGGAACGGCTTTTATCGACGCGGTAAAAACGTTCAAAAATGCGTGCCTGGTGCTCCTTCGGAATACCGATACCCGTATCCTTTACCTTTAGCACGACCTTCCCGTCCCGGGGCTTTACGGATACCAGCACCGAGCCGTTTTCTTTATTATAACGGATAGCGTTGTCGCAGAGGTTATAAATCAGCTCATAGAGCATATTGCGGTCGCCGCGCACCGTACAGGGCGTAACGTCCGTCTCGAGCGACACCTTATGCTTATCGGCAGAAATGACGAGCGAGTCTGTGCATTCCTCCACGAGCGACGCCATATCGACCCGCACGGGCTGCACCTGCGACGGCTCTTCATCAAGCTGAGAAAGGCGGATGATATCGCCAATCAGGGTGACGAGCCTGCCCGCCTCCTTATGGATTTTCGCGGCAAAGGTTTTTACGTCGCCGTCCTTCGCGATACCGCTTTCAATCATTTCCGCATAGCCGGAAATCGACGTCAGCGGCGTTTTCAGCTCGTGCGATACATTCGCCGTAAATTCCTGGCGCATCTGGTCGAGCGCGTGCCTGCCCGTCACGTCAACAATAATGCAGATAACGCCGATTTGCTCTCCCTTGGAGTAAACCGGGTTTGCAAGCAGCTGTAATTCACGCTCCCCAACCTCAAACTCGGCCTCGCGGCTTTTGCCCTTGGACGCGGAATCAATACAATGGTTTACGTTTTGATTGCGCGAAAGCCGTATAAAGCTGTTCCCGATGAGCTCCCCCGGCCCGCTTTGCAGCAGCCGGACAGCGCTGTCGTTGTGCATCAGCACATTCTTTTCACCGTCGAGCAGGACAAAGCCTTCCTCCATGTTGGCAATAATCGTATTGATTTTATCGGTTTCCTGCTGAATCCGCCCCATCTGCTCTTCAATTTCCCCGCGCTGCTTCTCAATCATATTCGAAAACGGTACCAGCTCGTCATAAGCTACCGCATCCGGGTCTTTGGCCATGCTTTCAATCGGCCGGATAATGCCCTTCGTCATCTCAGACGCCATGACGAGGCATACAAGCAGCACATAAACGGTAATTACAATTAAAACAGGGATAATGCCGCCGAAGACAGAAAATACATTATCCACCTGTCTTGATACGCGCAGCACGTCCCCGCTTTGCAGGCGCACCGCGTAATAATATGTGACCCGGCCGACCGTGTCCGATTCACGCGCGCTCGAGCCGTCGCCCGTTTCGAGCGCCTGCTTTATCTCCGGGCGTTCTTTGTGATTGTCCATGCGGTCTTCGGACGCCTGCGGGTCGCTCTCGTACAATACGGTTCCATCCGGGGAAATCAGGGTAATCCTGTATTCCTCCGAGGCAATTTTGGAAAGCGCCTCCCCAGACGGCGCGGCACTCTGGTCGTAAGCGCTTGCAAGCAGCGCGCCGCTCGTCTTCAGGTCGTCCTGCGCCTGCTGGGAAAAAATAAACCAGAAGGCCAGTGTTGCGGACACCGCGGTCAGAATAACCGACACCAGCCCGATAACACACAGCCTGCCGGTCAGTTTGCTTTTGAGCTTCATTATTCCTCCCCTACCTTATAGCCGACATGGCGGACAGTCTTAATCAGGCTCCCCTTTTCGCCAAGTTTCTGGCGCAGGGTTTTAATATGCATATCGACCGTCCTGCTCTCCCCTTCAAAATCGTAGCCCCAGACCTTTTCCAGGAGCTTTTCCCTGGTCAGGGCAATTTCTTTATTCGCAATGAGGTATTTTAACAGCTCGTATTCCTTGTATGTCAAAATACAACGCTCCCCGTCCACCGTGACGCTGTGCCGGAAGTCGTCCACAACGATTCCCTCATAGCTTAAAACGACCGGCTCCTGCTTTGTCTCACAGCGGCGCAGCAGCGCCTTTACGCGCGATACCAGCTCCATCACGCCGAACGGCTTGGTAATGTAATCGTCGGCGCCCATGTCGAGCCCCTTTACCTTGTCAAGCTCAGAGGATTTTGCGGTGACCATGATGACCGGGACGGCACAGAGCGTTTCATCCGCCCTGATTTTCTGCAAAATCGTTAAACCGTCCTCCTGCGGCAACATGATATCAAGCAAAACGAGCTTCGGTTTCTCGGCGGCAAACGCCGTGAACAGCCCGGTGCTGTCCTCAAACGGGCGCACCTCGAACCCGCTGTTTTTTAAAGCGTAGCACTCCATTTCGCGGATATCCCTGTCGTCCTCCACGATATAAATCACGGCAAACCACCTCATTCTATTGCTTTTCATCCTTATTATATCATAAAAACTTTTTTATCTTAGTAAAAAATACGTAAAATATCGTATCAGACATGAAATTTTATAGGCAGCAAAGGGCCGCGGATGCGGCCCTTTGTCGTCTTTTTCAATATAGCATGGGCGGTTTACAGCTTAATATCCCCCAACACGGCCGCCGTTCCCGGAATACCCTCCAGCTCGTCTATGCTGTCGTGCCGGCCGGTAACAGAATAAATAACCCATTCCGCAATATTGACGGCATGGTCGCCGATGCGCTCATAGTACTTTGCGGCAAGGAACAAATCGAGCGCGCCCGCGCCCTTCTGCGCGTCCTTTCGGATACAATCGATTAAATCCCCGCGCACGATGTTGAACAGCCCATCTACAACATCGTCGCTTTCGCACACGGATGCCGCAAGCGCGACGTCGCCGCGCACAAATGCGTCCACCCCGGCGGTCACCATCTTTGCGGCGGCCTTTGCCATCTGCTTGATATGGCAGATTTCAATTGTTTGCTCACTGTCGGCAAGCAGCATGGCAATTTCGGAAATATCCTCCGCGTGGTCGCCTACGCGCTCCATATCGGTTATCATTTTAAGCGCCGCTGAAATCAGGCGCAAATCCTTTGCGACGGGCTGCTGGTGCAGAATCAGCTTGATGCACAGGCTTTCTATATCTTTCTCCTTCTGGTCTATCGCCTTCTCATATGCCCTGACCTTTTCCACCTTATGCAGCTCCTTGTTTAAAAGCGCGTCGGTCGCGTAATCGATGGACGTTTCTATCAGCGCGCCCATCTCGGTCAGCTCGTCGCCCAGGCGTTTGAGCTGTAAATCGTAGTATGCCCTCATCAGCCAAACCTCCCTGTAATATAATCTTCCGTCTTTTTGTTTCGCGGGGTGGAAAAAATTTTGTCCGTCGTATCATACTCCACCATATCTCCGAGCAGGAAAAAAGCCGTCATGTCGGAAATGCGCAGCGCCTGCTGCATATTGTGCGTGACAATGACGATAGAATACCGCTCCTTGAGCTTAAGCGCCAGCTCTTCTATTTTTGAAGTGGAAATTGGGTCGAGGGCGCTCGTCGGTTCGTCCATCAAAAGTACGTCGGGGTTTACAGCGAGTGCGCGCGCAATGCAAAGCCGCTGCTGCTGCCCGCCCGAAAGCCCCAGGGCGCTTTTGTTTAACCTGTCCTTGACCTCGTCCCAGATAGCGGCGTTCCTGAGGGACGTTTCCACAACCTCATCGAGCTGTTTCTTGCCGTGTACGCCATGGGTGCGCGGGCCGAAGGCGATGTTGTCGTACACGCTCATTGGAAACGGGTTGGGCTTTTGGAACACCATTCCCACGCGCTTTCTCAGCTCGTTTACATCCATTTTCGCGTAGATGTCCACACCGTCGAGCTCCACCTTTCCCGTGATGGTACAGCCCTCGACCAGGTCGTTCATCCGGTTGAGGCTCTTTAAAAGCGTCGATTTCCCGCAGCCAGAAGGCCCAATGAACGCGGTGATGTTTTTCTCCTGAATCCTTAAATTGATATCCTTGAGCGCCTGAAACTTCCCATAATACAAATCAAGGTTTTTAATATTGAATTTATCCATACCGGTCTGCATCCTTTCCATGGTTTCCCCTCTTATTTCGCTACCCTCTTCGCAATAAAAGCGGAGAGCGTATTAATCAGCAGCACAACCGCCAGCAGGATTACCGCTGTTGCGTATGCCTGCTCGGTATGCAGGCCCTCGCTTGAAAGCGCGTACATATGCACCGCGAGCGTCCGGCCGGAGGACATCAAATCCTTCGGCATGTCGGTGACGGTGCCCGCCGTGTAAATCAGGGCCGCCGTCTCGCCTACAATCCTGCCGACCGCAAGGATAACGCCGGCAAGTATGCCCGGCACAGCGCTCGGCAGCACAACCTTGAATACCGTGCGCAGCCTGCCCGCCCCCAGCCCGAAGCTGCCCTCGCGGTAGGTATCGGGCACGGTCTTAAGCGCTTCCTCAGTCGTGCGCATGATAAGCGGCAGAATCATAATGGAAAGCGTGAGCGCGCCGGACAGGAGGGAATACCCCCAGCGCAGCGCCGTAACAAAGAACAGCATGCCGAACAGCCCGTATACAATGGAAGGGATGCCCGAAAGCGTCTCCGCCATTGTACGGATTATTCCCACGATTTTATTTCCCCGTTTCGCATACTCGACCAGATAGATAGCCGAGCAGATGCCGAGCGGCGCCGCGATGAGCAGGGATAACGCCGTCATGATAACGGTGTTGACGATTGCCGGCATAAACGAAACGTTATTGGAGTTATATTCCCACGAAAACAAATCCCAGCTGAGGTTTGGGATACCCATCACAAGAATGTACCCAATCAGGAACAGCAGAGCGCCGACCGTAAGCACAGTCGCAAGCAGGACAACCAGGTACAAAACGAGCGACCAGGGACGGCGCTTATATGAGGAAAGCTTTTGTCTCCATGTCATTTGATTGATTGGCTTCACTTTTTATTCCTCCTGTTAAAGAACGCGAACAGCAGGTTGATAATCAGGATAAACGCGAACAGCACGACCGCGGTCGCAATGAGCGCTTCCCTGTGCAGGCCTGTCGCGTACCCCATCTCCAGCACAATATTCGTCGTAAGCGTGCGAACGCCGTCCAGGATGCCGCCGGGAATCCACGCCTGGTTTCCCGCGATGAGCACGACGGCCATCGTTTCGCCGATGGCGCGGCCGATGCCGAGGATAATCCCCGCCATAATGCCTGACTTTGCCGCGGGCAGCACCGCGCGGAACACGCTGCGCTCCCTTGTCGCCCCGAGCGCCAGCGCCCCCTCATAGTAGCTGTCGGGCACGGCGCGGATGGCTGACTCCGATACGCCGATAATCGTCGGCAGAATCATAATGCCCAGGATAAGCGACGCGGCCAGGATGCTGCTGCCGTTGCCGCCGAACGTGCTGCGGATAAAGGGCACAACGACCACCAGCCCGAAAAAGCCGTATACAATGGAGGGAATCCCGGCGAGCAGGTCGACCGCCGGTTTTAACACCTTATAAATACTTTTGGGGCAGAACCTTGCAAGGAACACCGCTGTCAATATGCCGATAGGAACGCCGATTATAACCGCGCCGAGCGTTATGTATACGCTGCCGACAATCATCGGGAATATCCCGTAGCTTGCGGGCGAGTTCTGCGGCGCCCAGGTTTGTCCGAACAGGAAATCGAGCACGCCGATTTCCCCCATTGCGGGGACACCACCCGAAAAAAGAAAGACGCAAATCAGTACGACAGCCGTGACTGAGGTCAGCGCCGCGACAAAAAACACGCCCTTCATGAAGACCTCTAAAAATTTCTTCATATTACCACTCAAACCTTTACAGGTAAATTTCCTAAGATTCCAAAAAACGGGGCGGCTTTAAAACCGCCCCTTCTTGGGGATGCTGTGATACTTCTTATATCTTTTACCGTTCTTATTTGATAACGTCGGCCCAGGTTTTCATTTCGCCTGTGTAGACAGACTTAATCTGGTCCATGGTGAGGTCCTCGCAGGCATTATCGTTGCTGACGATAACCGCGATGCCGTCGAGCGCAATCTGGGTTGCCGTAAGCTGTGCGGTTTCCTCATCCTTAAGCTCCCTTGACGCCATACCGATGTCGCAGGTACCTTCCATCGCGGCGGTCATTCCGGTGGAGGAATCGCTCGTCTGGATTTCAACCGTAGCGTTCGGGTTAACCTCCGCGTAGGCCTCCTTTAATTTCTCCATCACCGGGGAAACAGAGGTCGAGCCGGCTACGACAATCTTACCGGAGGGCTTGCTGCCTTCATACGCCTTTGTGTCGTCAAGCGCGATATAGCCGTTGTCGGTTACAACCTTCTGGCCCTCCGTGCTGAGGATGTAGCTGATAAAGTCCTGTGCGGCTTCGCTTACGTCCTTCTTGGTTGCAATGTTGAAAGGCCTTGAAATTTTGTATGTGCCGTCCTTTACAGTCTCCGGGCTGGGTGCTACGCCGTTAACCTTTACAGCCTTGACGGTGTTGTTGAGGGAACCAAGTGAAATGTAGCCGATGGAATACTCGTTGCCCGTTACATTGCTGATAACGGCCTGTGTACTGTTGACCGTAACGGCGCCCTGCGAGGTGTTGTCGGTCTTGCTGCCCGCGTCATCCTTTTCCAGCACGCCGGTAAGCTCTGTGAACGCGTCCCTTGTGCCGGAACCCGCTTCCCTCGTTACGACCGTAATATCCTTGCTTGTGTCGAACGAACCGCCGGAAGAGGCCTGCGAGCTCTGCGCGCTTGTACCCGCTGCGCTTGATGAATCCTGGGAAGAGGTGTTGCTGTTGCTGCATCCCGCAAACAGCGCCGCGCACATGACCGCGGCAAGTAAAATAGAAGCTGCTTTTTTCATTTTCGTTTCTCCTTTGACTATTTCATATAGTAATGTACCTTTTCTCTTGTACGACCAATACTATAACCTCGTTTTGTAAAAACGGAATGCAAGGGAAAGTAAAACCTGTGTAAAAAGAAAAACGCCGTACGGCAGAAACCTGTCGTACGGCGCAGAAGCCTGTATTTAATTTGGGACGGTCACAACACGGTAAAGCGGCGTTGCGCCTGCCGTTTCAGCCTGCTGTAACACAATCCTGGTTTGACCGGAAGGGCTGTAATGGCGGTTTAAATACGTTTCCAGCTTTTGTATTGTTCCCGATTGGGCAATAACAAATACGTTCGGGTTATCGATAATATCCTCATACAAATTTATTATTCCATAACGCCGGAGCAAATCCTCCTCATATTTTGAGCCGCTGAGCCAGCTTCCAAAGCTTGCCAAGTTTTCACATTGGTAAGAATCAAACGGTTTTAGGGGATATTCCATGTTATATGTATAAATACCGCCGGCCGAAGCATTTTTCAAATACAGCTTATTCTGGTTTTGTTCCAGGTAGTGCATCAGCCCTTGTTTAACCGGATAATGCGTCTGCCTGGCTGATAAACCCTCAAACAGCAGTACACCGCAGACGATTACAGCCGCGCAGGCCGAAACGGCGGCCCATCTTTTCCAGCTTTTTGACGCGCTATATACCCGTTCCCGCAGTGCGCCTGCTTCCACCGAATAAATCAGCAAAATAATGGCACACAGGAAAATCCCATAGGCCGCGCGGTAAATGAGTCTCTGTGTATAAGCCAAATACATCACCAGAACCATAGACAGGCCTACAAGCGTCAACGGAACCACTATCATTTTTTTCTGGAATAACGCCATATAAAAGGCTGCGGCAACCAGCAAAACCGTAAAATAAAACAGGCCGCGGTACGCGTTCACATGAGCAAAATATAATGTTACGGACAGTGCGGCGCAGAATACTGCGAATAAAAGCGGGAACCTTTTCAGCAGTAAAACCGACAAAAATATCAAGGCGGCGCAAATTAACAGGAACAAAACAGCAAAGCTTCCGCCCGGTAAAGCTAACGCGGAAGATACATCATGAAAAAACGTTTTGGTTTGTTGAATATAATATTCAACAAACGACGGCTGCCGCTCTTTTTGAAGCGCGGCAATTTTCTCCAGCTTCTCAGCTGTAAAAATCTTGGTATCTATATTCCAGCTTCTATACATATTGATGTCGTTTTGATCCAGCCCGAGCTGCGAATAAAACTCCCTGTTATTTGAATAATCGGGTATCGGATAATCGAGCGTCGCCGTACGCGCTTGATTGAAGCGGTTATATTCATCAAAGCCATCTCTGCCTGAATATATCTGCGCTGACGCAAAAACTGAAGCCAGAACAGCTGCGGCGAACAGTGTCCACGAAATCAGGTACTTCTTTTTTAGCTGGAGCAAAGACACAAACGTATCCCTTTCTTTTTTCTTTCTCCGGGCCATCCATACAATAAAAAGCGCCAGGAGAAAAACGGCTGTGAAGGCTGCTGCGACATAAAAAGAATCGCTCCTGGTAAAACATCCAAACAGTGCAAGCGCCCCGCCTGCTATACACATACGGACAGATTTTCCTTTATAAGACGCATGAACCATGAGCAGAAAACCTGCAACCGATAATAAATACGCCGTCTTCGTATACTGAATCAACGCATAATGGTTATAGCCAAACAGGATTATGACAGCCAGAGACGCAGGTAAGGAGAATCTCCATTTAAATTTATCGAGAAATACGTAAGTAACCGCGCAAAAGGATAAATAACTGGCGGCAAGCTGGTAAAGTACAAAGAGATTGCAAAACGCCACTGCATTTTGCAATCCGCCCAGCAGCCCGGACAGCAACGCATTTAAATAAGGGATTGACGTCTCTTTAAATACAGAAATCAATCTGGAAATTGCGTAATCGTCGTTGGTCTCATACATAAGCCTGGTACAAGCCAGAAACAGCACAAGCATAACAGCGTTGATTAAAAAGGACAAAAATAACTTATGGCGTAAAAATTGTTCCCATTTATTTTTCAAATTTATCCCCCTTATTAAAACAGATTAAATCAAAATTTCGTGTCATTGCGTCCATAAATACGCACAACAGTCCCATTAACCTTTTAGCAAAATGTTTTCTACAAATAATTTTAACATATTTGAATATTGAGTATCGTGTTATGTGAATTGAAACCACACTGCATAAAATAAAAATCATAGCCGTAAACAAAAAAAGAGCAAGCCTGCAAAGGCTTGCTCTTTTTCTCTGGTTCTGTTAAATTGGTTAGTCCTCAATATCCCTCGTCAGGCATCTGGCCAACGCCGCGATGCCGCCTAATATCAAAACAATCCCGCTTAAAAAGCTTGCCGTTCCGACCGCCGTTATTACAGGGTTGCAGAACACCGCGACGCCGCCGATAATGCAGATAATACCCCACGCGGTAATCCAGCCCCATCCGTGCGCGCCGAGCTTATGCAGGTCGAACGAGCGAATCATCTGGGAAACGCCGGAGAACAAAAGCCACAGGCCGAGGAAGGTCGATACCGTAATTGCAAACAGACCGTTGCTGTATTTGCTGAAGCAGATAAGCAGGCCGAGGATTAAGGAAAGGATTCCTTCCGCAAGGATCCAGCCCGCGCCGAGCATATGCTTTTGTGTGCGGATATAAGCGATAATGCTCACAATACCGGAAATGATAAGCGCCGCGCCAAGGATGACCTCTGTTACAACGAACGCTTTAAACGGGTTAAAAAACGCCGCGCAGCCTCCCAAAATCAAAACAATGCCCGCAATAACCCATAAGACCTTTAGAAATGTTTTCATAGAACTATCCTCCTAAAAAATAAATCGCTTTTTGTCTATTCATACTATAACACACACGCAAAATGCTGTAAAGGATAAAAGCGGGAACGGGGGAACAAAAAATACATACGTTATTCGTAAGGATTACCAAAAACTGCGGCGCTGCCTACAAAAAAAGAACTTGACAGAAAAAGAGGCAACGCATATAATTAAGTAAATTTAAATAAATTAGCTTAATCATTCAGGAGGCGGCGTTATGGATTTACTCAGCGAAATCGACCGTTTTTACTATCATATGGCCCTCTATGAGCTTCGGGTATTAAATCAAAAGGATTATTATAAAGGCTTTTCATATAACAGCATCCTGTACCTGAATGTAATATCCCAGATGGAAAGCTGCACGACGGGCAAGCTTGCGCAGGCGCTCCAGATTTCAGCTCCGGCGGCGACATCGAAGGTAAACGAGCTCATTAAGCAGGGCGCCGTTATAAAAACACAAAGCGAGGACGATAAGCGCGTATTTTATATTAAAATCCATCCCGACATGGAAAAAAACTTCTCAATTTATAACCATGTTTTCCGCAATATCGAGCACGAGCTGCGTAAGTCCTTTTCGGAGGAGCAGCTTTTATCGTTTTCAGAAATCCTGCGCGCAATTTCACAATACGACTGGAAGGATATAGGAAATGAACAAGGCACTTAGTCAAAAAATAACATTGCCCTCTTTACTGAGGTTTACGCTGCCGTCAATGGTTATGATGGTCGTGATGTCGCTCTATTCCATCGTAGACGGCCTGTTCGTCGCACGGCTGATTGGAACGGAGGCCTTTTCTGCGGTCAACCTTGTCTTTCCGCTGCTGGGCGTCGCTATTGCTCTGGGCACGATGTTCGGCACCGGACTCAACGCGATTGTCTCCAGAAAATTGGGAGAGGGCAAGCAACGCGAGGCAAATGAGAACCTCACGTTTGTTTTGCTTGTCGTGATTGTCATCGGCGTGATTGCCACCGTGCTGTGCGCTGTGTTTTTAAAGGATATTATTTATATGCTTGGCGCCGACGAGGCTGTCTACGGCTATTGCTACGACTACGCGTTCCCGCTGATGCTTTTTGCCGCCCCCTGTATTCTGCAGCTGATGTTCCAGAACCTCTATATCGCGAATGGCAAGCCCTCCATTGGGCTTGCTATGACGATTGCCGGAGGTATATGCAATGTGGTATTCGATTACCTGTTTATCGCCGTATTCCATATGGGCATTGCGGGCGCGGCGGTAGCCACCGGAATCGGCAACGCCATTCCGGCGGTATTCGGGCTGTTTTACTTTGCCCTGAACCGGCGCGGCAACCTGCATTTTGTAAGGCCGAAGCAGGCGTGGGGCGTGTTCCTGCACGCGATGGGAAACGGTTCGTCGGAGATGGTAAGCAATTTATCTACCAGTGTTACCACGTTTCTGTTCAACATCATTATGATGCGGCTTGTCGGTCACGACGGCGTCGCCGCGATTTCCGTATTGCTTTACCTCGATTTTATCCTCATAGCAGTCTGCCTGGGCTATTCGATGGGCGTCGCCCCGCTTATCAGCTATAACTACGGCTGCGGGAACAAAGAAAAGCTCAGGAAAATTTTCAGGCTCAGTATGGGGCTGTTAACCGCCGTAGGTGTAAGCGTGGCGGCGCTTACGTTCCTGTTCTCGCGCGATTTGACCTCGTTTTTCGCCCCGCGGGACAGCCAGGTGTTCCTGCTCGCATCAGCGGGACTGCAAATTTACGCGCTGAGCTACCTGTTCAAGGGGTATAATATATTTGCCTCCGCTATGTTCACCGCCTTCAGCAACGGGCCGGTTTCTGCGCTTTTGTCGTGTATGCGCACGCTCGTTTTGCTGGCGGCCGCCCTGCTGAGCCTTTCCATACTGCTTGGGATTACCGGCGTATGGCTCGCCTGCCCGGTGGCGGAGTTTTTGTCGCTTGCGCTCACCGTCTTTTTCTTTATAAAATACCGCAAGCGGTATCATTACGTTTAATTTGAGCTTATTTGCTATATATCCCCGCTAAAAAGGGCGCGAACATCATCCGTTCGCGCCCTTTCATATCATGTTTATTTTTACAGCCTTACTTTTTTGTCTTGAAGCCGTCTTTGAGAGAAACGCTCCGGTTAAACACCGGCTTCCCCGGCTTTGAATCCTTGTTGTCCAGGCAGAAGTACCCAAGCCGCATAAACTGGTAAGACTGCGGCGGCACAACGTCGCGCATGGACTGCTCGGCCTTGCAGTGTTCAAGCGTGACAAGGGAATCCGGGTTTAAATAATCAAGGAAATTCTTGTCGCCAGCGTCCGGGTCGGGTACGGTAAACAGGTTATCGTAAAGCCGCACCTGCGCGTCTACCGCCGTCTGCGCGTCCACCCAGTGGATGGTACCCTTTATTTTCCTGCCGTCTGGTGCGTTGCCTCCGCGCGTTTCGGGGTCGTAGGTTGCGTAAACCTCGGCCACATTGCCTTGTTCATCCTTTTTACAGCCGGTACAGCGCACGATATACGCGGATTTGAGCCGCACCTCATTTTCAGGGAACAGGCGGAAATAGCCCTTGACGGGCGTTTCCATAAAATCGTCGCGCTCAATGTACAGCTCACGTGAAAAGGTGATGGTGCGCATACCGTCCTCCGGGCGGTTCGGGTTGTTCTCCACCTCGAACGTCTCGGATTTACCTTCGGGGTAATTGGTAATTACAAGCCTTACCGGATGCTGCACAACCATAACGCGTTTTGCCGTTTCGTTCAGGTCTTCCCGCAGGCAGTGCTCCAAAAAGCCGTATTCCACGGTACTGTTGACCTTGGAAACACCGATACGGTCGCAAAAATTGCGGATGGCGCGCGGCGTATACCCGCGGCGGCGCAGTCCGCAGAGCGTAGGCATGCGCGGGTCGTCCCAGCCGCCGACATGCCCCTCCTCAACGAGCAGGCGCAGCTTGCGCTTGCTCATAACGGTATGATTGATGCCCAGGCGCGCAAACTCAATCTGGCGCGGCTTGCTTTTCACGCTTGTATTATTGATAACCCAGTCATAAAGCGGGCGGTGGTCTTCAAATTCAAGGGAACACAGGGAATGCGTCACACCCTCGATTGCGTCCTCAATCGGATGCGCAAAATCGTACATCGGGTAGATGCACCAGGCATCCCCCGTCCGGTGGTGCGTGATGCGGTTGATACGGTATAAAACCGGGTCGCGCATGTTAAAGTTGCCGGAAGCCAAATCGATTTTGGCGCGAAGCGTCATTTTGCCGTCTGCAAACTCGCCGGCCCTCATGCGGCGGAACAAATCGAGGCTTTCCTCCGCCGGCCTGTCGCGGTACGGGCTTTTCGCGGGCGTCGTAAGGTCCCCGCGGTTCTCGCGCATCTGTTCCGGCGTCAGCTCGCATACATAGGCCAGCCCTTTTTCAATCAGCTCGCAGGCATACCCGTACATCTGCTCAAAATATTCGGATGCAAAGTAAAAGCGGTCGTCCCACGTAAAGCCGAGCCATTTGATGTCTTCCTTGATGGCGTCGACGTACTCGACGTCTTCTTTTGTGGGATTGGTATCGTCCATACGCAGGTTGCACTTGCCCGCATATTTCTCCGCCGTGCCGAAATCGATGCAAATGGCCTTCGCGTGTCCGATATGCAGGTAGCCGTTCGGTTCCGGCGGAAAGCGCGTATGGACGGTCATTCCTTCAAACTGCCCGCCCTTTGCGATGTCCTCGTCTATAAAATCGTGGATAAAATTGGCGTTACCGGACGGCTCCTGTGCCGTTTTCATTTCTTCTGCCATGTTCCTTCCTCCTATTACCTCACATATAGTTTATCCCGCAGCCCGGGTGATAACCCCCCGCCGTACTGGCGCGGAATCAAAACTTTGCAAGCCCCTGCTTCATTCTTTTGAGGGATTCCTCTTTGCCGAGAATATCGAGAATCTCGACCGCGCCGCCTGGTGTAACCGTTTTTCCGGACACGGAAATACGCGCGGGCCACATGACGGTTCCGTTTTTCACCTCAAGCCGCTGCGCAAGGCCGATTAAGCAGTCATGAATGCCGTCGTGGTTCCACTCCGACAGCTTTTCGAGCTCCTCTATAACGGCCGCAAGCATAGCGGGCGAATTTTCAAGCGTCGTCTTGCTCTTTTTGTTGACAAACAGCTCCGTGCCGTATTCAGGCTGCCGGGCAAAGAAACCGACCATTTCCGGTATCTGTGTAAGCTGCGTGACGCGCTGCTGCAAAATCGAGGCAAGCTTTACATAATCAAACGGCTTGTCTGAAAGCGCCTGTTTGAAATAAGGCGCGGCAATCTCCGCAAACTGTTCCACAGGCATCGCCTTGATGTATTCGCCGTTGAACCAGGAAAGCTTGCCGTAGTCAAACACGGCGGGCGATTTGCTGATGCCGTCTATGGAGAACGCCCTGCAAAGCTCCTCCAAAGTAAAAATTTCCTGGTTATCCTTTGGGCACCAGCCGAGCAGCGCAATGTAATTGATGATTGCCTGCGGCAGGTATCCTTCGTTTATCAAATCGGCAAAACCAGTCGCGCCGTGACGCTTTGAAAGCTTGGAAACGCTGCCGTCCTCGTTTTTGCCCATTATCAGCGGAAGGTGAACATAGGTTGGAATTTCCCAGCCAAACGCTTTGTACAGCAGGTTGTATTTCGGTGTGGAGCTTAAATACTCGCTGCCCCTGACAACATGCGTGATACCCATCGTATGGTCGTCGACGACATTTGCAAAATTATAGGTGGGGTACCCGTCGGTCTTGATGAGGATTTGGTCCTGCAGCTCGCTGTTTTCCACCGTAATACTGCCGTACACGGCGTCTTCAAACGTTGTGGAGCCGTCAAGAGGCATTTTTTGGCGGATAACGTAGGGCACCCCTTCTTTTAACAGCCGGTCAATCTCCTCCTGCGGCAAATCGCGGCAGTGCCGGTCGTAGCCGCCTCCCGCGGAATCCTCCTGTAAAGACGCTAGCCGCTCCTTTGAGCAAAAGCAGCGGTATGCCTTGCCCTCTTTGATTAACTGTTCGGCATAGGGCAGGTACATATCCCTGCGCTCGCTCTGCACATAAGGCCCAAAGTCACCGCCGACATCCGGACCTTCATCGTGTATAAGCCCCGCGGTCTTCAACGTGTTATAGATTACATCTACAGCGCCCTCTACATAGCGCTGCTGGTCGGTATCCTCAATACGCAGGATAAAGCTTCCGCCCTGCGATTTTGCTATCAGGTATTCATAAAGCGCGGTGCGCAGGTTGCCCACATGCATAAAGCCGGTGGGGCTGGGCGCGTAGCGCGTGCGAACAGTTTTCAATTCCATAACTCAATATTCCTCCTGCGTGGCACAGCACGTCAAATTGTCATAAATTCACTCGTTTTGAGCCTGTTTCTCCTTATTATACCAAACTCCTGCTGTTTTTCAAACCATTTTAAAAAGTTGCGTAAAAAACCTTTTCGCTTTCTCACAAAGCAAAGCCCTATGCCGACTGAAAACCATAAAAAACGGCAGGCACCCGGTTTGGCGCCTGCCGTCTGGCTGGTTATTTACTTTTACGCTGTAAAGCTACCTATTACTTTTGTATCATCAAACGACGTATAGCTGCCGTCGTTTGAAAAGACGTATATAAAAATGTTGTCTCCCCAGCCTGCGGGCTTTTCAAATGCCTTTCTAATCCATCCATACGCATATTGTCACAATTGCTTCGCCCCTCCTTTTATATTAGTTCTATTAAAGCTTTTCAAATCTATCCAAATATAAAAGCCCCCGCAGAAAGTCTGCGGGAGCTGCAAATCAACTAAATTTACTGGAACAAGCCGTCCATATTATCGAGCTGGAGCGGGGTATTCGCGGACATGACCCCGTTTAGGAAGAGCACCTCGGTAATCCCGTTATCGCTGCAATACTGCTTCAGGCTGCCGCTGTAATAACGGAAATCGATAACATGCACCTCATCGTAATTATACGCAAGGTACGGCGCGAACGCGTTGCCGTAGGATTCCTTAATCAATGCAATCTTCCTGCCGGAACCGCCGTCGTTGTTCTTGATGACGGTCAGCGGGTTGTCTCCCCAGAGGAACACGCCATAGGTATTGTTTCCGGCGGTTGCGTTCGGGTAGTAGATGTCGGCCTCCATCGGCTCGCTGGAGCCGTCCTGCGTAATCATGCAGGTATAATCCCCAGGGAACACATAATAATCGACGCGGTCAGGGTTGTCGCCCAGTGCGCTGTCGTTGGATATGGTATAGAGCGAGCCCAAAAATCCGTCGACGGAATGCTTTTCCGCATCCTCAAGGGCAAACGGCTTAAGCCCCGCGACCTCCGCAAACTTCGTGTATGCGTAATACGAACCGAGCCCCGACCAGTGATGGTCGGTGTTGAAGTAAATGTATTCCGTCTTATGCTGGTTTAATACGTCGTAAATATCTACCGCCTTGATATCCTTGGAAAGGCCCTTGTAAATTGCCGAGGTGTTCTGGCGCTGGGAACGCGTGCTCCCGTCTTTCTGGAGCTTTTCGCTCAAGCGTGCCGGCAGGCCGAACTCCGTATGGTTTGGGACGACCATATCGTAAACGGTAATACCGCTGCCAAGCTGCTTTTTGTAATCGTTGATTTTATCGGCGTATTCCTTCGCGCTGTCGTCGCCGCCAAAGAACAGCTCAAAGCCTTTGTTGTCCCAGATGAAAATGGAGCCGTCCGACATGCGGCCGTCTTCGCCGTTGTCCTTGATTTCCTTCACATTCGGCTGGGTTACAGGCTCCGTCGGCTTTGCGTTGACAGCGGCTGTCGTCGCATCTGTCGGCGGCTGCGTCGGTTCCTTCTCTCCGGAACCGGCAGAACAGCCCCGGACAAGGCCGACAATAATTAAAATCAGGATAACCAGGATTACGATGCCGGTCCCTACGATAATCATCCTGTTGCGGCGGCGGCGCTTTAAACGCTGCTTCCTCAAATATTCCTGTCTCCTGATGTAATTGGACTCCGTATGGTCTTCTGGCATGGCATGGTCCTCCTTGTCCTCACTCATATCTGCCTTTCAGTATAATACACACCGGTCCCCTTTTCAATAGAGGGGCGGCGTGAAAATTGTAAAAAACCGATGAAAACGGGTGGTTTTCCCTGGTAAATACAGGAAGGCCTTACTTCATGACAAACCCGATTTTTTTCATCGCCTTATCGAGCGTACGCTGTGAAAAACGCAGCGCTTTTTCCGCTGATTTCCCGTAGCATTCCTTTAAATAAGCCTTGTCGTCAATCAGCTTATGATATTTTTCCTGCACCGGGCGCAGGCTCTCGATTACCGCCTCGGCAACCGCGACCTTGAAATCGCCATAGCCCTTTCCGTCGAATTCGGCTTCGGTTTGCTCATTCGTTTTGCCCGTCACGGCGCTGTAAATACCCATCAGGTTGTTTACGCCGTCCTTACCCTCTCCATAACAGACACGCATGTCGGAATCGGTTACTGCGCGCTTGAATTTCTTCATAATCGTCTCGGGCTTGTCGAGCACGGCAACCCATGCGTTTACGTTCTCGTCTGATTTGCTCATTTTCTTCTGCGGCTCCTGTAAGGACATAACGCGTGCGCCGACCTTTGGGATATATGGCTCAGGCACCTTGAACGTATTGCCATAAAGGCCATTGAAGCGGGCCGCAATGTCCCTGGACAGCTCAAGATGCTGCTTCTGGTCCGCGCCGACCGGCACCATATCCGCCTGGTACAGCAGGATATCCGCCGCCATCAGGCTGGGATAGGCAAACAGCCCGACGTTCACGTTGTCGGCGTGCTTTGCCGATTTATCCTTGAACTGCGTCATTCTGGAAAGCTCCCCAAACTGCGTGTAGCAATTGAGAACCCACGCCAGCTCCGCGTGCGTATGCACGTGGCTCTGGATAAAGAAAATGCTTTTCTCCGGGTCGATGCCGCAGGCAAGCAGCAGCGCGTATGCCTCGAGCGTATTCGCCCGGAACTTCTGCGGGTCCTGCCGGACTGTTATCGTATGCAGGTCGGCAAGCGCGTAAACGCAGTTAAATTCCTCCTGCATGGCAACCCAATTTTTAATGGCGCCAAGGTAATTCCCGAGTGTTATGGTGCCGCTCGGCTGTATAGCGCTGAATATAATTTTTTTCTTTTCAGGCACCGCTGTCTGCTGATTCATAAATAGAACCTCCCCAGATATGTTGACCGGCTCCCCGGTTACTTTATCACTTCATCCGCAAGCTGCCCCAAAATCTGCACGCCCCGGACAAGCTGTTCATCCGTCGGCGTCGTAAAGTTGACGCGGAAGTTTTGGCACGGCTCATTTTCGTCGGTCAGGAACGAATTGCCCGGCACGACGCAGACCTTCCGTAAAACAGCCTGCTTGCAGAAATCGACCATATCGACGCCGCCAGGCAAAGTACAGTAGGTAAACAGCCCGCCTTCTATCTTATTGTATGTGACCCTGGGCATCAGATATTTGTCGAGCAGCTCCATCATCAGCGCCGCCTTTTTGCTGTACAGGGAACGCAGGCGCGAAAGATGCTCCTCAAAATCATATTTTCTCATATACTCGTCGCAAACCATCTGCGACCAAATATTGGTATGCACATCCTGCCCCTGCTTGCATACCGTAAACTTAGAGATGACCGGCTTCGGGGCGACGCACCAGCCGACGCGCATGCCGGGGGATATCGTCTTGGAGAAGGAGCCGGAATGGATGACGACGCCCTCCTCGTCCATCGATTTAATAGCCTGCGCTGGCTTTTCGCCATAATAGAGGTCGCCGTACGGGTTATCCTCGATAATCAGGACGCCGTACTTTTTAGCAAGCGCGTAAACAGCCTTTCTCTTTTCAAGGCTCATCGTCACGCCGGACGGGTTCTGGAAATTGGGAATGGTATAAATAAAACGGACATTTTTTTCCGTCTTGAGCGCTTCCTCAAGCTTCTGGATATCCATGCCGTCGCTCTCGACCGGAACCCCTACGAGCCTTGCGTTATACGAGCGGAACGTATTAAGCGAACCAATAAAGCTGGGCGCCTCGCAGATGACGGTGTCGCCCTCGTTTAAAAGGGATTTTCCCGCCAAATCCATTATCTGCTGCGCGCCGGTCGTGATAATCAGGTCGTCGAAATCGCGCCCGATTCCATACTTTGATTTCATGTATGCACAAAGCTGCTGCCGCAGCGGCGCGTAGCCCTCCGTAATGCTGTATTGGAGCGCGGCAATCGGATTTTCCGTCAAAATCCTGTTTGAAATTTCCGCAATTTCCTTTACGGGGAACGCGTCGGGCGAAGGGTTCCCCGCGGAAAGCGAGATAACCTCCGGGTCCGCCGCATATTTAAAAATTTCCCTGATTGCCGAGGGCTTGAGCGAGTTGACCCTGTCGGAGAATGTGTATTCCATCATGTGGCAATTTCCTTCTTTCGTCAAGATAAACGGCGGTTAAATCCGCCGTGCTGCATTAAACTAAATTTTAACACACTCGTTTGGATTTATCAACCAAAGGCCGTATTTTCCGCAGCCCGCAGGCGAAAAAGGCAATAATTTTAAAGAAATTCTGTTATTTGGAGGCTTCCTGTATTGTAATTATCCGCGTTTTATATTATACTTTATTATTGACGTATTAGAATTAAGTTTTGCCGCGGCGCCCATCCCCTCTGCCTTTGCTGCGGGATTATAAAGGAGAGTTTCGCTATGGCGGTTTATAAAGCCCCGGACGATCCGCAGAAAAACAAAAAGAAGGACAGGAAAAAAAAGCAGGCGGCCCCTCAAAATACAAATGTTTACCGACCCTCAGGCAGGCATACGAAAACCGAACGTGAGGAATATTACAGGCAGAAGGAGCTTGCCCACAAAAAAAGGCGCAACCGTGTGCTCGGCGTTATTGTGGTTTTGCTCCTGATTGTAGCGGCGGTTTTTGCCATTATGCTAATCGGCAGGGGTATGAACGCGGAAAAGGACGCGGCGTCTAAAACACCGACTGAGCCGACAAACGCAGCCAGCGCGCCGGTTTCCTCATCCTACACACCAGAGAAGGTAAACCTCCCGGAGCTTGCGGACGACGGCTCAGAGGGCGCAATGGACGGCAGCATTTATGTTTGGAACAAGCAGGGCTTCGATATTTTCAAGGGAAACGAAAAAACGGCCCTGAGCTATTCGGACGCCGTTTCTTCCTATAAAAAGGCCCTCGGCGACGGTATCAAGGTGTATAATATGGTAATCCCGAACCATACGGAGTTCGGCCTGCCGCAGCGTTTGTCCACCGTCATTGGCTCAAATCCGCAACGCGACAACACGACCGTTATCTACAGCAATTATTCCGCAGCTGTAACTCCCGTGGACATTTATAACGCGCTCGGCCAAAAGCGTAACGAATATATCTTCTTCCATACCGATTACCGCTGGACTAGCCTGGGCGCATACTATGCCTATGAGCAATTTGCAAAAACTGCGGGCTTTGAACCTACCGCGCTTGGGGAAATGGACAAGAACACGATAAGCGATTTCGCGGGAAGCTATGTTACGTCTACCTGGAATGAGCAATTAAGCGGCAACCTCGACACCATTGACTACTACACAATGCCCGCGGACCTCACCTGTACGCTTTACCGTACCGACGAGGACGGAAACACCTCCGAAACGCCGGAGACGGTCGGCCTGTATAAAGAAGTATCAAGCGGCGAGGATTTTTATAACGTCTTTTTATACGGAGACAACGCCAATATGGTAATCGATAACCAGGGCATTACGAACGGCGATAAAATCGCGCTTGTAAAGGATATGTACGGAAACGCCTTCGCTCCGTTCCTGTCTAACAATTACGATGAGGTACATGTTATAGATTTCCGATATTTCAAAGGGAATCTCAAGGAATATTGTGAAAAGAACAAGATTAAAACCGTGCTGTTCCTAAACGGCGTTATGTCCGCAAACAGCGCTTTACAGATAGAGAACATGAACAAGCTGTTCCAGTAACGCTTAGAGGGCGAAGCCGGGCGAAAGGAGATGATGCCATGCTGGGTACACACACCGAGGTAGCGGTTTACGGTTCTATCTCCCGAAGGGGAGTGTATACGGGCTATCTTTGCGGAGAAGCCTTTCACGGGAAATCCGTATATATTATATCGCGCAGGCCGCTGCGGGACCAGTTTGCTGGCGTAATCATCGCGCTTTCTCCCCAGAAGGGCGGCGCGGAACCAAAAATCATCGTTGCGCCGGAAGGGGATATTTTTTACGAACCGCAAATACGCGAACGCCTGCGCAGCGTACGCGGGCTCGATATCTCCCAGCTTTCGTGCCTTTACGAAAAATCCTGCGGCGCGGTTATTTTTTACCGCTCTCCCGATGGAAACAAGGTCCTGCTCGTCAAAAACCATAACGGCAAATACTGGAGCTTCCCGAAGGGGCATGTAGAAAAGGGAGAGTCTGAAAAACAGACGGCCCTGCGTGAAATCAAGGAAGAAACGGGGCTTGATGTAAAAATCTATGACCATTACCGGCAAATCAGCGATTACTGCCCATTCGGAAAAATTAAAAAGCGCGTGATTTTTTTCCTGGCAGAAACCAAAACAGACCAGGTTGACATACAGCAGGACGAGATAGACAGCTTTGTCTGGGCGACCTTCCCGCAGGCGGAAAAAATGTGCAGCTACGAAAACGACCTGCGCGTGCTCCACGCGGCGCGCAGGTATATCGATAAAAAGGACGCTCATAACGGCTCACCGGACAGCATATAACCCTTGAGGCAGGCGGGTATGCCTGCCTTTCTGATAAACACAAAGAAAAGCGAGGAAAACTCCATGATTATTGTAATGAAACGGACTGCTACGCAGAACGATATAGAAAACGTAGAAAAGGTGCTCAGGGAGCACGGGCTCGGCATCCATCTTTCAACGGGTGCGGACGCAACCATCATCGGCGTCATCGGCGACAAGTCGGTCCTTTGCGACACCTGCATCGAATCGATGGACGGCGTGGAAAACTGTGTGCCTATCATGCACAGCTATAAGCTTGCAAGCCGCGACATCTGCCCCGAAGGGCGCACCGTCGATGTAAAGGGCTTTTTGATAGGCGGCAAGGAGCTTGCGATGATGGCGGGCCCGTGCGCAGTTGAAAGCGAGGAGCAGGTTATGCAGGCGGCAATCGGTGTAAAAAAGGCCGGCGCGCAGTTTTTGCGGGGCGGCGCGTATAAGCCGCGCACCTCGCCGTATGCGTTCCAGGGGCTTGAGGACCAGGGCTTCAGGCTGCTGCGCAAGGCCGCGGATGAAACAGGCCTGCGCGTCGTCAGCGAAGTCATCAGCGAAAACCAGCTTGAGCTTGCCGCCAAGTACTGCGATATGTTCCAGATAGGCGCGCGCAATATGCAGAATTTCCGCTTGCTCCGCGCGGTGGGAAAAAGCGGCGTACCCGTCCTGCTCAAACGCGGCATTGCCTCTACGATAGAGGAATGGCTCGACGCGGCGGAGTATATCATGAGCGAGGGCAACTATAACGTCGTCCTTTGTGAGCGCGGTATCCGCACGTTCGAGACTGCGACGCGCAACACGCTTGACATCTCGGCGGTTCCCGTCGTCAAAGAGCGCAGCTGCCTGCCGGTGATTATCGACCCATCGCACGCGGCGGGCAAACGCGCGTATATCTCGTCCCTATCTCTCGCGGCCGTTGCCGCCGGCGCGGACGGGCTGATTATCGAGGTACATCCCAACCCAAAGAAGGCGATGTCCGACGCGGCGCAGCAGCTTACCCCGCAGGCGTACCTGGAGCTTTCCAAAAAGGTTTTTGCCGTAAAGGCGGCGCTTTGCGAGGATTAAAAACAGAACAGAAAAAAAGAAGCGCACGGCATATGCCGTGCGCTATTATTCTGCCGTGTTTTATCAGTCAAGCGAGGGAATCAGTTTGACAATATACTTCTGCATCTGCAAAACGTCGCTTAAATTGACTTTTCCGTTATGGTCCGCATCCGCCGCCGCAAGCTGCGCGGGGTTAAGCAGGACCTGGCTTGCAAGGTACTTTTGCAGGATGACTACGTCGCGCACGCTGACGTCCCCGTCGCCGTTCAAGTCACCCGTGCATTTCGGGACAACGCCCGGGTCGAGCGCCGCCTGCTGCTTTGAGAGCTCTGCCTGTGCCGCGTCAATCTGCGCCTTGAGCGCAAAAATGTCCGCGCTTACAGCCTTTGCGTCGTAATATGCCTTTAAGAAACGGTCGGCGCTCTCCTGCGTATACGAGTCAAGCCCGCCCTTGATTACAGTTTCCGCGCTGGCTATGGCCTGATTAAGCGCCGTTTTGTCCGCGCCGTCAAGGGAGAGGAACGTCACGTTGTCCCTGCTGTCCGCGTAAGCCTGGGCGGCCGAACCGTTATAACCATAAACGGAAAGGTTTGCGAATCCACTCGCCATATCCTTGTCGATTTGCGTGATTTCCTTCGGGATATACAGCTTTTCAAGGCTCTTGCAGCTGCCGAACGCAACGTACCCCAGCGCAATATCCTTCTCGGGCAGAACGACCGTCTTGAGGTTCGGCATCTGGAAGAACGAATAGGAAAGCGAAGATATGCCGGCGCCGATATGCAGCTCCTCTATATTGGCGTCCATGAAAGCATAATCGGACACTGTCTTTACGCTGTTTGGAATAGCGAGCGTACCGGCAAGGGAGGAACAGCCCTTGAACGCGCGCAGGCCGATGCTTTCAAGGCCCTCTGAAAGTGTAAGCTCCGAAAGGGACGTACAGCCGGAAAACGCGTCTGTCGGGATGGACTTGATGCCGCTGCCAAGCGTTATGCTTTTAAGCGAGGTATTGCCCTGAAAGCTGAACGCGTCGAGCGAGCTGACGCCGCTGCCCAGGGAAACCACTTCCAATTTTTTGCAGTCGATAAACGACATTGCCCCCACATTCGTCACACTGTCGGGAATCACAAGGCGCCTGAGCGAGGTGCAGCCCGTCATGAACTTACTGCCAATATAGGCGTAGCCCTGCGGGAACACCGCCTCTTCGAGCGCGGGGCAGTTGATGAGCACCTGGGAACCTGTGCTTTTCACGCCCGAACCGAACGTAATTTTCTTTAGCTTGGTGCAGTTGGCAAACGCGACCATGCCGATATGCCCGACACTGTCGGGAACAGTCACCTCTGTCAGCTGCGTACAGGTATTGAAGGCCGCGTCCCCGATGCTTAAAACACCCTCGGGAATCGAAACGGAGGTCAGCGCCATCTGATTGAACGCAAAGCCTTCAATCTGCACGACAGCCGCGCCGCCGAGCTTTTCCGGGATGGCCATGTCCATATCCCTGCCGTCGTATTTCTTTACCGTGCAGGTTTTATAATCCTCGTCGAGCATTTCATACGTAAAACCGGTATTGCTGTCAAAGAAGATTGCGCCGGTCCCGGCGCTTGCCGTTATGGGGACTGCCGCAAAGACGGATATAAGCAGCAGCACGCACAGCGCGCAGGACAATATGCCTTTACTTTTTTTCATCATCCATTATCCTTTCCAGTCCAATGTTTTTATAATCTGAGAATACCATTTTTTCCGCTGTGATGCAAGCGATTCCGATATTTTTAACTATGTTTTTTCATAAACCTTTGTTTCTATTTGTAAATTATTACAAAATGTTGCGCTTTTAACCCCATAAATTTCCTGTTCTTATAAATTTATCAGATTCCTTGCAACAAAAGCGCGCCTTGTTTACACTTATCTTATAGCGGATGCTTTACAGCAAATTTGCGGGAGGGGAGGCAAGGGCTTTGACTGATTCCTTCAACAGCTTAGTGAAACGCGCGCGCAAAGGGGACCGGCACGCCTTCTCCCTTCTGTACCAGGAAATTTACGCTGATTTATACCGTTACGCCTGCTTCGTCCTGCGGAATTCCCAGGACGCGGAGGACGCCGTGAGCGAGGCGGTCGCGGATGCATACGCGACCATTGGAAGGCTGCGCGGGGAAGACGCCTTTAAAAGCTGGATGTTTACGATTTTATCCCGCAAATGCAAGAAGCAGCTGCGGTCATATTACCGCGATGGAGGCCTTTTAAACAGCCCGCCGCCCGCTGATTCCTTTTTGCCGCCTGCCGCCCGCGCCGAGCTGAAAGAAGCCCTGCGCGTTCTCAGCGATGAGGAACGTATGATTGTCGCCCTCACGGTATTCGGCGGTTACACCAGTGAAGAAACCGCGAAAATATGTAAGCTCAACCGCAACACCGTGCGCTCAAAATACGCGCGTGCCCTGAAAAAGCTGAAAGCGGCTTTGGAAGAAAAATAAACTGTTTTAATATGAAAAGGTATATGAAAGAAAGGAGGAAACCCTGATGGAAGATAGGGAGCTTTTCTCAAAACTGGAGGAACTGGGCGGAGAGCTGATTCCGCCTGAACGCCTGCGCCCCGGCGCTGTTGAGCAAGCCCTCAGGGGGGTGCGGAAAAAGCGTCCTGCAGCAGGGGCCGCAGTAGTATGCGCGCTCGTGCTCGTCCTGACGCTGGCGGCATCCGTAATACCCTCCGATATGAACCCGGGCAGCCTACTCCCACCCGTACAGGAGGCTAAGGAACAGCAGAACGATTACACAACCATCTATCACACGCTGCTTTGGGCGCACCGGGAAAATGAAGCGAAAAAGCAGGACGGCGGCGGGAGCGAAACAACCCTGGCACCGGAATACAGCCCCGCGGGTGACAGCGCGTTAAAGGCTTATTCCTCAACCAATATGCAGGCAGAGGGCGTGCAGGAGGGCGATATTTCCAAAACGGACGGCAGGTATATTTATACCATCGTGCAAAACCGCCTGACAATCGCAAAGGCGGATAACGGCAGGCTCACACACATATACACAGAGGTCATCGGAAACGGCACGGGCAAGGACAATAATATACAAAGCACACAGGCAGTCCAATTGTATTTGCAGGACAATATTCTTGCCGTCCTCTGCTCCGACATGTACGGCACGGGTATATATGAAGATACCGCCGTCTGCGGAGAAGCGGCGCGCTCCGGGGACACACAAGTTTTTATTTATGACATCTCGGACCGGAGCGCACCAAAGCAATGCGGCAATTTGGAAGTAAGCGGCAATTACCTTACCTCGCGCGTCGTGGACGGCTCGCTGTACGTATTGACGGATTACTTTTTCCAATTTTACGACGCACAGGAGCAATTCCCCACATCGTTTGTCCCATCGCTTACCGCCAGCGGAAAAAGGCGTGCGGTTGCCAGCGCGGACGTGTGTATATCGATGGCGAAGCCGCAGGCGCAGTATACCACCATCGCGTCTATCAATTTAAAAAAGCCATCCGATTTTACCGACGCAAAGGCCGTAATGGGCGGTGGAACGGCTGTCTATTGCAGTACCCAGAGCCTGTACCTGCCCATCTGCCAATATCATGAGGAAACGGAAACATCCGGCCTTCAGCTTTTAAAATACGGCTTATCCGGCGGCAAAATTTCGCTCGACGCCGAAACCGAGCTGAAGGGCGGGCTTTTAAACCAATACTCCATGGATGAGTACGGGGGGTATTTCCGCCTTGTCACCTCTGATACGGACAGGAAGGTAACGCGGGAAGGCGGCTCAGTCTCCGCCGAAATACTGGGGGAAACCCAAACGCTTTATGTCCTTGATGAAAACCTGCGCATTGTGGGGACATATTCAAATGTTTCAAAGGATGAACGGCTTCAATCCGTGCGGTTTGTTGAAAACACCGCCTATTTTGTGACGTTCCGCCAGACCGACCCGCTGTTTGCGGTCGACCTTTCTGACCCCGCCCACCCGGAACTGAAAAGCGAGCTCAAGCTGCCCGGCTTTTCACGGTATTTGCATCCCTTTGGGGAAAACAAGCTGCTGGGCTTTGGAATTGACGCGGATGAAACCGGCGTGCAAACGGGGCTCAAGCTCTCTATGTTTGACACAACCGACAGCAGCAGCGTCAAAGAAACGCACTCCATCACGTTCTCGGACAGAAATGGGAGCAGCGCAGCGCTCAATGAATTTAAAGCAATCCTGATTGACCCGGAAAAAGGGTTGGTTGGGCTGCCTGTTTGGGAATTAAATGAAAGCAGCTATGAGCGAACCCTGTGTTATTCTGTTTTTTCCTACAGCGGCAAAAAGGGCTTCGCACTGGAAGCGCGGATAACGCTTGACAGCCCGGACGCTGAAAGCCTTTACCTGGATAGGGCCAGGGGGATGTATATCGGCGACTATTTCTATATTGCAAACGCGCCGTACCTAACGGCCTATTCCCTTTCAGATTTTTCTATGACAGATAAAATCAAATGCTGGTAACGCTGAAACGTCCCTTCCCAAAGCTCCGGGAAGGGACGTTTCTCATATTTTATGCTCTCTGTAAAATTCTTTTAGATTAGCTTTCACGCCGTCGGGCAAATCGTGCCAGCGAACCCCGCGCACAGCCCCCTCAAGCCCGCACAGCCTGTTATAGCAGGCGGATGGGTCGAACGCCTGAATCAAAAGCCACGCCTTTTTGCTCCCCGTTTCTATGAGCTGTTCCGGCGTTTTGATTCCCGCCCGGTTCAGCTGCCCTTCCATGGTTTTGCCGATGTTCGGCATATCTGTAAGCTTTTCCATGAAATACCTCTTTTCTATGGTTCCGCCTGTACGGGCGCCTGCTGCTCCCCTACAGGTATCACCTCCTCCTGCTTTTTCTTTAAAATCCGCTTAAACCGGTACGCAAACAAAATCACCGTTGCTGTCGCCGCAAGGATGTCCGCCACAGGCTCCGCGAAAAAGACGGCGAACACCTTGTCGTCCAGCAACAGCGGAAGCGTAAAGATAAGCGGGATAAGCAATATCACCTTGCGCAGTATAGCAAGGAACACCGAAACGCCCGCCTGGCCGAGCGCGATAAATGTCTGCTGGCAGGCGTTCTGCGCACCGAGTACAACGGCCGCGCCCATGTAGATGCGAAGCGCCCAGACGGAAATTGCGCTTAATTGCTCGCTGTTGCTGAAAATTGCAACAAACGCCTGTGGAAAAAGCATAATGCTGCCCCACAGGAGCGCCGCGAATGCCATGCACCAGATAAACAGCAGGCGGAACGTCTTTTTAACCCGCTCCACGTTGCCCGCGCCGTAATTATAGCTGATAATCGGCTGGGAGCCCTGCGTCAGCCCCATCAGCAGCAAAAACGTAAACTGCATGACGCTCGATAATATCGTCATCGCGCCGACAGCCAAATCTCCGCCGTAGCGCATCAGCTGGACATTAAAGCAGACCGTGATGATGCTCTCCGTCGCCTGCATGATAAACGGCGAAACCCCGAGCGCCACCACCGGCAGGATGACCGACGGGCTCAAACGGAAATATTTCATCCGGATTTTCAGCTGCGTGCGCTTTCCGGTCAGGAATTTAAGTACCCACACCGCCGACACCGCCTGTGATAAAATCGTCGCGAGCGCCGCGCCCTTAACTCCCATGCCGAAGACAAAAATAAAAACGGGGTCGAGCGCAATATTTAAAACCGCTCCGATAACGGTTGTGAGCATACTGGTCTTTGCAAAGCCCTGGGCTGAAATAAATGGGTTGAGCCCCAAAACAAGCTGTACAAAAATTGTACCGGCCGCGTAAATCGCCAGGTAATCCATCGCGTAGCCGATTGTGTTGCCGCTCGCGCCGAACAGAAGGAGGAAATCGCGCCCAAACGCCAGGATAACAGCCGTAATGACAACCGACATAATGACCAGCAGGCAGGCGCAGTTGCCGAGAATGCGCCTTGCGCCGTCAAAATCCTTTGCGCCCATTTTCATCGAAGCGCGCGGAGCGCCCCCCATCCCGACGAGCATACTGAAGGCGGAAATTATCATAATGACCGGAAACGTAACCCCAACGCCCGTAAGCGCCAGGTCGCCGATTCCTTCAATATGGCCGATATACATCCGGTCCACCAGGTTATACAGCACATTAATCAGCTGTGCCGCTATTGCGGGCAGCGCCATATTAAACAGCAGCCTGCCGACGCTCCCGCGCCCCAGGTCGTTCTGTGATTTTGCCATTGTTATCTTCTCCTATGCAACCCGTTTAAACGGTAATATCGTTTTTTATGTTTTCAAAGGTCGCTTCCCCGATTCCCTTGACATTCCTGATTTCCTCAATACTGCCGAAAGGCCCGTATTCTTCCCTGTAAGAGACGATTCTCGCGGCGATGACCTCTCCAACGCCGTCGAGCCTTTCCTGCAGCTCCTGGGCTCCGGCGGTATTTATGTTTACCTTTAAAAGCGCTTGCGCCCGGGTAGGCTCCTGTTCGGCACCGGACGGCGCGGCGTGCGGCGGTACGGATGGCCCCGTCCCTTTTTCAGTATAAATTACGCGGGGCAGGTTCGTCTGCGGTACATAAAACGCGTTGTAGCCCGAAATAAAAGCGCATGCAATAAGCGCGGCGGCAACGAGTACCATCGTGTGCGGCAGCTTCTTTCCCATCTTTCCCCCACCGTTTCCTAATTGAATCTATCTTATATTATAGCGTTTCGCGCAAATTTGTAAACCGGTAAGCTTCTCAGGAATTCCAGTGAAGGAACGCACATATATATAGGAAAGACAATTTGTTGTTTGGGCGGGTGATTTGGGTGAAGAAGGTAATTTGCGCGGCCCTCGCCGTGGTACTGCTGGGCACGGGGCTCGCAGTAATGGTGGGCGCCAGCGGAAAAAATGAAGATTATATTAAATATGTGGAGTACAACGTCTGTTACGACGCGATGGAAACGGCGATGAACGCCGATATCGAGTCGCAGGGGCAGGAAATCAAAATAGACTGGATTGACGTGCTTTCTTACCTCGGCGCGAAATACGGCGGCAATTTTAAGAGCTATAAGAAAAAGGACTGTACGGAGTTTATTGAAAAGCTGAAAAGCGGGGAAAAAGTCGAAGACCTCACAAAGGATATGAAGTATTTCCCCTATTACCGCGAGGCCTACGGCGCGGTGCTCAGCGGTTTTCTGGGAAACTACAGGGAACAAAAAACAGACGGGGCGGGCAACACCACGACAGAAGAAAAATACGGCCTGTGCGTTTTTTCCCCCATTGCCAAAACGTTTCCCTTTTCCCATTTTGACGATTTCGGCACAAGCCGGGACTACGGCTATAAGCGCCAGCATTTGGGCCACGATTTAATGGCCGCGACGGGTACGCCCGTTATCGCGGTGGAATCGGGCGTTGTGGAAATTATGGGCTGGAACCAGTACGGCGGCTGGCGCGTGGGTATCCGCAGCTTTGACGGCAAACGCTACTATTACTATGCGCACCTGCGCCAGAACCGCCCCTATCATGCCGATTTAAGCGAAGGCAAGACGGTAAACGCGGGCGACGTGATTGGGTATGTCGGCAGAACGGGCTACAGCGCGAAAGAAAATGTAAACGGTATTGAAACAAGCCACCTGCATTTTGGCCTGCAGCTGATTTTTGACGAAAGCCAAAAGGAATGCGTCAATGAAATCTGGATTGACCTCTACGCGATTACCAGGCTTTTACAAAAGCACCAGAGCGAGGTTTACCGTGTAGCGGAGACAAAAGAGTTCTACCCGCAGAATAAATTCGAGCTTGTCCACGCGGAAGAGGCACATGTAAAAAAGTAAGAGACAACCGTAACAGTATTGTAAAGGTTGATTCGGGTAATTGCTGTTGACATCACAAACAACACCGTTTAAAATGGAATCGTTGCTTAAAAAGTGAATTTTTTGGAGGTATGGGAAAATGAAAAAGATAATTGCAACGGTCCTGGCCGCGCTCTGCGTGCTCGCGTTCGCGGGCTGCTCGGACAATTCCGTAAAAGACGTGGACTTAAACGAGGTTATGGCAAAAATAAACACGGATTATAAAATTTCCGGTATGCAGGAAATTACAGATAAGGATGAGCTGTGTACCTCCTACCGCCTGGAAAGCGCCGACGTATCGGCTTTTGCGGCGGAAATCGAGAAAAACGGCCTAAATGAAATCGTTCTGATTAAGGCGGCGGATGCAGAAGCCGCGGCACGCGTGGAAACGAAATTAAAAGAGCGCCTCACCTCAAAATCGAACGAAATCGCAAGCTACAGCCCTGAAAACTACGCTATCATAAAAACGTGCGAGGTTGCTGTAAACGGCAATTATGTCAGGATGATTATCGCAAAAGACGCAGACGGCATGAAGGACGTCTATAATTCTTACTTCAACTGAACCCACAGGGGGACTTCATCCCCGATAGGAGGGCCAAATGGTCAGAGGGCGAAGGGCTATGGTCGCGGCTGTGCTGCTGCTTTTGTTCTGTGTGCTGTTTGTCAGCTGCAGCGGGCGCGGCAGGCAGAAGGAGGCAAGCGCCTCCCGCCAGGCGGCGCAGGCTTCCGCGTTTATAAGGTCGGCACGTCCGGCGCAGGTCTTATGATTGCCTGCCCGGGCGTTTCACCGCATTAGAAGGATTAAGGACGTAAAAAACACGGCTGCTCAGGGGGCCGCAGGAATGCAAACGGCATAAGCAGGCGCGGGGGACTCCCGCGCCATGCAATCTGCAATGTTTGGGTGGTCCTGTGAAAAAGACGATTGCTATTCTGATGCTTCCCTTATTTGTTCTGTTCCTTTCTTCCTGCGCGCCGTCCCCTCCAAAGGAAGGGCGGCTAAGCCTTACATCCGTTATGACCCGGCTTTCCCTGTACTGCGATTGTAAGGGCGTTCCAGTTTGTGCCGCGACCCCGCTCGATTTATGGAACTTTTATGGAATCGATGCGGCTGATACGGTGCAATACCAAACAAAAAGCTTTGCCGGGGACGGCGAAAACACAGAAATACTGTTATTTGAAGCAAAGGACAAGGCTTCTCTTGCCAAAATCCGTATGGCGCTGCAAAAGCGGCTGGACATAAAGCTCAAAAAACTGCGCCAGGAATCCCCAGCGCAGTATGCCTTTTACCGGGAGAGCCGGGTCGTTTCGAACGGCCGTTATATCCGCCTGATTTTTTCCGCGGACGCGCGGCGTCTTTCCGGCATCTACAACGATTGCTTCGACCCATAGAAAAAATAACAATAACCGCGGAAAGGATTCCGCCTAAAGAGGGCTTACCTGCACATCAGCATAGGTAAAGGCTGCGCGGCAGGTAGGCTGTCTTTATGCGGAAAACCGCGGGCTTCTTCTTTCTGCAAGAGGCAGAACGACGTATTAAGACAAGGAGGAGAAACATGGTATTTTCAAGCCTTCTGTTTCTATTTTTATATCTCCCGGCAGTACTGCTCGTCTATTACCTGATTCCGCGTAAATTCCGTAATATCTTTCTATTCGCGGTCAATCTGGTTTTTTACGGCTGGGGCGAGCCGGTATTCGTCGTATTGATGCTGTTTTCCACCGTGGTCGATTTTACGCACGGTTATTTTATCGACAAGTTCAAGCGTCAAGGCAACCAAAAGGCCGCCAAAATATTTTTGGTTTCGTGCGTGGTCATAAACCTGTCGCTGCTGGGCTTTTTCAAATACGCGGGCTTCTTGACGGAAACGCTCAATTACCTGCCGTTTTTGAACATACCAATCCTGACCGTCCCGCTGCCGATTGGTATTTCGTTCTATACGTTCCAGACGATGTCCTATTCCATAGACGTGTACCGCGGCGACGCGCCTGTAACTAAGAACATCATTAATTTCGGCACATATGTCGCCCTGTTCCCGCAGCTGATTGCCGGGCCTATCGTCCGGTACAAGGACGTAGCCTACCAGCTTGAGCACAGGCGCGAAACGCTTTCAGATTTTACAAACGGCGTCAAGCTGTTTATGGTGGGCCTGGCAAAAAAGATTTTAATCGCAAACCAGATGGGCCTGCTTTGGGACACGCTGCGGGAAACAAGCCCGACAAACGGTATCCTGGGCAGCTGGATCGGCATTGCGGCCTATTCGTTCCAGATATATTTCGATTTCAGCGGCTATTCCGATATGGCACGCGGGCTTGGCAACATGCTGGGCTTTGAATTCCTGAAGAACTTCGATTACCCGTATATTTCCAAAAGCATTACAGAGTTCTGGCGGCGGTGGCATATCTCATTGAGCACCTGGTTCCGCGAGTATGTGTATATCCCGCTTGGCGGCAACCGCAAGGGCAAGCCGCGCATGGTTTTGAACCTGCTGATTGTATGGTTCCTCACCGGCCTGTGGCATGGCGCGAATGTGAATTTCATTATGTGGGGGCTATATTTCGGCATTATCCTAATTATTGAAAAGCTTGTGCTCAAAAGGTTTTTGGATAAGCTGCCATCCGTCGTCCAGCATATCTATTCCCTTTTCTTTATCATAATCGGCTGGGTTATCTTTTATTTTGAAGACCTTGGCCAGATGGGGCGGTTTTTCGGGGATTTGTTCAACCCCGCCGGCGGCCTTATCGGGGCGGACGCGCTTGCGGCCGTATGGTCGTACCTGCCGCTGCTGATTGCCGCGGTAATTGCGAGTACGCCGCTTGCCTATAGAATTTACGATAAGATAAAATACCGCAATTGGAGCTGGATTCCCGAAACGGCGCTATGCTCGATCGCCCTGCTCATTTGCACCGCGGCGCTCGTCAGCCAAAGCTACAACCCGTTTATTTATTTCCGTTTCTAAAGGAAAACGGGCAACGTTACCTTGTGGGGTGAACCTATGAATTTAAGGAATTTAAAAAAACACCTGCCGGCTGTCGTATTCTGCGCGTTTATTGGCGTAATGTGCCTGCTGTTCCTCTTTTCACCGGACAGGGCGTATTCTTCAAACGAAAAACGGTACCTGACCACCTTCCCAAAGCTTAATACCGACACGTTTTTCAGCGGGCAGTTCGGCAAGGAATACGAAACCTATATTTCCGACCAGACGGCGGGACGCGACTTCTTTGTCGGGCTGAACGCCTACTACGACCTGATATCCGGCAGGAACGGCTCAAACGGCGTATATTTGGGTAAGGACAACTACCTTATCAATAAGCCCGCCGACCGTAAAAACTACCTGGAAGCAAACCTTAGTACCTTTGCGATGTTCGCAGAGAAAATGGGCACGGATACTACGCTGCTCATCGCGCCCAGCACAGGCTATATCATGGACGATAAACTGCCGGATAACCATCTTTCCTATCTTGACGACGCGTATTTTGAACTGATTGAAAAAAATAAAGGCGGCATGGATTTTATCAACATAAAAAGCCTGTTCCAGGAAAACGCCGCCAATACGCAGCTTTATTACCGCACGGACCACCATTGGACGACGCGCGGCGCATATACCGCTTACCAGGCATACTGTGCGCGAAAGGGACTTGACGCAGTGCCGGAGGAACGTTTCGACATTAAAAAGCACCCCGGCTTCTACGGAACCACTTATTCCACCAGCGCCCTGTGGCTTACGCCGCCGGATGAAATTGAGCTCTGGTACGATAAGGATTATGAGAATCAGGACAATGTCCATGTTACCATCGAAGAGGGGGATAAAAAAAAGGAAAACGACAGCTTTTTCTTCCTGAGCCATCTCGACGAGGACGACAAGTACCCGGTTTTCCTCGACGGCAACCACAGCCTGGTGCGTATTGAAAACAAAGCGGCGGACGGCGGCAAGCTCCTTCTGCTTAAGGATTCGTTCGGCCACAGCATCGCGCCGTTCCTTTCGGAGCATTACAGCGAAATCATCATGGTTGATTTGCGCTATTACAAGCTTCCCGTGTCAGAGCTGATTGAAAAAGAAGGCATTACGGAAATGCTCGTGCTCTACGGGCTCGATAACCTTTGCAACGACACGGACGTCGCTTGGCTGAAATAAAAAATCTACCGAGCAAGAAAGAGGCCGCCCATCAATTGGGCGGCCTTTTGCATTATATAAGGGCAGCTCATCATGCTCTTATGAGCATATCCTCTAACGTGCAGGCTGTACCTTTACTGGAAAACATAAAAGAGCGGTATCCGAAAATCAAGCGGATACCGGTTTTGCATACAGATTTATGTATTAAAAAGGAGGGCGGCTGCCCCCCTTCGTTTATTTTTAGAACATTGCACGTAAAAGCTCGACCGATAAAAATCCGCAGAACAGCCCAAGCACCGCGCCCGCTACAACGTCGGTCAGGTAATGCACACGCAGGTACACACGGGAAAATCCAATTAAAAATGCCAATATCGTCACCGGGATAGCCACAGGCCAGCAGCGCATCCACGCAACCGCCACGACGGAAAACGACGCGGTCGTGTGCCCTGACGGGAACGAATAATAGCGCGGGCGTTTCACAATCAGCTCGTCGTCCTCCAGCTTATGGCACGGCCGCATCCTGCACACAATATGCTTGATGCAGATTTCCCCCGCCAAATGCGCGATGACAAGCCCAACCAGGAAGTTTACCCCTATGCTGCGCCACGGCCGGTAAATAAGGAACGGCATACACATGGCAAACCAGACAATGCCCATATTCCCCATGCGTGTGATGAAGGTCATCACCTTGTTGCGGCGCGGCGTGTGGAGCTTTACAATCTTGTCCAGGACGATATCGTCTATATATTGTACACGCTTAAGCATATACATACTCCTTAATCATAAAGTCTAAAGAGTATTATAGCATACTTTCGAACCGATTAACAGAAAAAAATTGTTCCTTTTCCGGAAGATGCTTATCGTTTTTCCACAAATTTCTTTCCTGCTTTTATGCCGAAATATGAACCAGGTGGGCAATACCGGGGATGCTTTCCCCCTGCTGCGAGGAGGTGGGCGACATCAATGCGCCCGTGGCGACGAACAATACGTCGTGCGCGTTTTTTTTCTGCATGTTGTTGAGCACATATGAACATAATACGCTGGCGCTGCAGCCGCAGCCGGAGCCGCCCGCGTGTACGTCCTGCGCCTGCCTGTCATAGATAAGCAATCCGCAGTCGCTGTGCCTGCTCTTAATATCGAGGTTGTCCTTGAGCAGCAGCTCACAGAGCAGCTTGGAACCGACTTCCCCGAGGTCGCCGGTGATAATCAGGTCAAAGTCGCTCGGCTTGTGGTCTGTGTCAGTCAGGTAGTTTTTGATGACCTCCGCCGCGGCAGGCGCCATCGCCGCACCCATGTTGTTCGCGTCCGTTATGCCTAAATCGACAATTTTACCAATCGTCACGGCTTCCACCCTCGGCCCTTCCCCCTTACTGCCAACGAGCGCGCAGCCCGAGGCGGTCACCGTCCACTGGGCGGTCGGCGTACGCTGCCCGCCGTACTCAAGCGGAAAACGGAACTGCCGCTCAGCGGAACAAAAATGGCTCGATGTAACCGCTGCCGCGTAATCGGCGCAGCCTGTATCAACAAATAATGAGCTGAGCAGAAGCGTCTGCGCCATTGTAGAGCACGCTCCATACTGCCCAAGAAACGGGATATCGAAGCTTCTCAGACCAAAGCAGGATGAAATACACTGGTTTAAAAGGTCACCCGCAAAAATCATATTGACCTGCTCCGCCTTTACGTTTGCCTTGCCGAGCGCAAGGCTCACCGCCTCTTTTTGCAGCTGGCTTTCGGCCTTTTCCCAGGTATCCTGTCCCGCCATCGTATCGTAAAAAATTTTATCAAAGCTGTCCTTTAACGGGCCTTCGGCTTCTTTTTTGCCCGCGACGGCAGCCCAGCCCACTATTGCAGGCCTGTTGTCCAGCACAAGCGTATAGCTTCCCTTGCGCGTTGCCATAATGGAACCATCCCTTTCTTATTACAAACCGTTTATCTTTTTCTGCGGTTTATCCTTTTCATTAGTATGGCGGCAAACACGCGCAAAATACAAAAACGCACACGGAGTATTTTCCGTGCGCGCTGAAATTTTAAATTCATTAAAAATTTTATTCGTCATCCGCAGCGCTCCCTCCAGACGTCCCGCTTTCCGGCTTTGAGCTGGGAGCCTGTGAGGGCTCGTCCGGTTTTTGCGAGCTGGAGTCCGGCCTTGAGGAAGGGTTGTCCGGCTTGCTGCTGGACGGCGCCTGGGACGCGGGCGGATTAACCTGCTGTTGTGTCGAGCTTGTGGAAACCGGCTTAGTGGAGGAAGCGCTCTGCTTCTCGTCCGATTTTTCCTTGGCTGCTCCCGGCTGCTTGAGCTTCCTTGAGGTGTTTCCGGGATCGCCCGCCACGACATAGTGGCCGTTTGAAAGGCTGTAGGTGGAATCGGGCAAATCATCCCTTCCAACCTCTTTGCCGCCTTTATAGTAAACGCGCTGCGCGGCAAAGCCGTACTCCTCGTCGCCGGTCCATGTATTGTGGGATTCGGTCCTTACCTCATCGAAGTCCGGGTCCTGCCAGCCATAAATTTCGCAGTAGAGCGTCGTACCGTCCATATATGTTTTAAAGAACATCTGGAACTGCGTATTATTCTGCAGCTTTAAATCGAGGTTGCCGTAATCTATCGTCGCGTCAAGTCCGCCGTAGACATAGGGCGAGCACCACAAATGCGGGTAACGCTCTGTAATCCCCATATTCGCCTGGATACCGGCGTTATATATAGTGGTCGCCGCCTGGCAGATTCCGCCGCCGTAGCCCTGCTGGTAGCTGCCGTTTTCAATTACGCTCGCGGGCAGGTAGCCGTTCGAGGCCAGGTTGCTGTCGCCCGTGCATTCGTTGAAGGAAAAATTTTTGCCGGGCTCAACGATTTTACCGTTGATTGCCTTGAGCGCGGTATCCATATTATGGTTCGCGTTATATGTGTTGGTGGAAACCGTGCTGAATTTACCAATAAGCTTTGTCGCCTTTTTAACCTCGTCCAATGTGTGCTTCGGCTTTGCCGCTTCCGTCTGTACGGTAACGCTGCCGCTCTTCACGCCGCCCGAAAACTGCGCCGAGATATCGCTATACAGTTTTTCCCTGTCAACCGATACGCCGTCTTCCCCTTCCGTGAAGGTAAACATCTTCGCATAGGAAGCGGACGGGTTAAATTTCGATACATGCGGCTCTACAGCCGGAACGTCCATTTTTTTGGCTGCTCTCCCCACGACCTTCTCGATAGAATCATTCGTAACCGTACAGGAAATGTTAAAGTTAATCGTCCCGTTTTTATCGTCGACGGTCACATTATCCCCCTGGGGATTTGAAAGACGGTCAATGCTGCCGTCAGAAAGCGCTTTTGCGACATCCTTGCTATACTGGTAAGCCTGCGCAATGACTTCCTTTGTATTATAGGTGTAGCTGAAATCATCCTGCGTGTAGGTAAGGGCCATATCCCCGTTTACCACGTCGAGCGAAAATTCCGGCGCCGCGTCTTTTTCCTTGACGATGATAAGCGCCGTCGCCTGCTTCAGCGTTTTGCCCGAAACGTCGATTCCGCCGACCTGTACGCCCTTTGCAAAGACCGCTTCTTTCGGCTCCGGCGATGCTCCCTTTACCTCAGTGACCGGCGCAATGCTTGGGATAACCTCGGGATTTAAAAACAGCGTGCAGAAAAACGAAGCGGCAAGCAGAATCACAAGGCCGAGCACGCCCATAACGACATACTTCCCACGCGATTTTTTCTTCTGCTTCGGTTTCTTTTCCGCCGGCTTAAGCGCGGGAACAAATACATTTTCCTGCTTCTGTTCCCCGCTCGAGCTGCTGATATCCTCAAACTGGCCGAAAGCCGGGCGCTGTGTTTCAACAGCCTCGGCCTGTTCCCGCTTTGGCTGCTCCTCAGACGGCTGCTGCACCGGGGCGGGCGCTTCCTCCATAGCCTGCGCCTGCGGCGCCTTGGGCGTGAAGTTCTGCTGCTGCCTAATTTCGTTCAAAAGCGCCTCGACATCCTGCTCTTTCGGCTCTATATTCTGCGGAGCTTCCTGCTCCAGCTTGTTTATATCCTTCTCTCTTTTATCATCGCTCACAATACCTTCTCCTTTCGGTTTGAGATACAAAACGCCTATAGCGATACTTGTACATATCATACACCACAAGCCCCGCAATTGTAAAGATTTATCTATATAAGGCGCGGTGTAAAATTTAACAAAGTTGGTTTTCTGTTCCCGTTATTTTTTGGTTTGCCGCAAGCTGCTGTAGCTGCCGGGAGCCGCTGCTCCAATAAGTTGTATGTGACAAATCCGTAAGCTTTTTCTATGTTGAAATCGAAGATTTTTTTGATATAATATAATATAACGGTATAAAGACGATATTAAAGTTTAAAAAAACATAATGAAATTTTTATAAAGGGTGAAGCTCATGCGAGTTCTGATTTTTTCCGCTTCGACGGGCGGCGGGCATATGCGCGCGTCAAACGCGCTGAAAAGCTACATAGCCACACACGATAAAACAGCCGTCGTACAGGTCATCGATGCGCTCGAATATGTCAGCCACACGCTCAATAAAACGGTATCCGACGGATACGTGTTCCTCGCCAAAAAGCTGCCCAAGCTCTACGGCAGCGTATATAATACCGCTAACCGTGACACGACCCTGAACTCGCTGGTAACAAAAATAACAGGGCAGATGACCAAAAAGCTTATCCCGCTGATTCTGGAATTCCGCCCTGACGTCATTGTGACGGCGCATCCGTTTGCGGCGGAGATGGCTTCGAACCTTAAGCGGGACTACCGCGTCCCGGTTGAGGTCGTCTGTATTATAACAGACTTTGCGCCGCACAAAACCTATATTAATGAAAAAATAGACGCGTACGTCGTATCGAGCGCGGAAATGGTGGACGCCGTGGAGGCCTACGGGGTGCCGCGCAATAAAATACACGCGCTCGGCATACCAATCGACACTGCGTTTTACGAGCGTTATGACCGCGAGGCCCTGCTTGTGCAGATGCAGCTTGACCCAAAGCTCAAGACGGTGCTCATCATGGCCGGCAGCTTCGGCGTGACCGATATATTAAAAATATACCAGAGCATTTCTGAAATTAAAGTCGATTTTCAGGTGATTGTTATCACCGGAAAAAATCAGAAGCTATACGACGCGTTTGAAGAGCTTTTAAGCTCTTCGAGCGCAAGCGCGGGGGAAATCATCGCAAACGCCGAAAAAGGGGAGGGCACGGAAGAGCCGGACTCCGATTACGCGTACCATGAATCCATCCGCAGCAGGCTCATGCAGGAGCTTTCCGGCTCTTTCAAGGAAAAGACGGGACAGTTCAAGGATAAAATCAAAGCGGCCACCGAGGAATTCCGGGACGATTTGCTTGAAACGACGCTCCTGCAAAAAATATACCGCGGAAGCGGCGCCACCAAACCGACAAAGCTCCTCTACTTTGTAAGCGACGTCAATAAATATATGAGCGCGGCTGACCTGATTATTACGAAGCCGGGCGGCCTTACCGTATCGGAGTCCCTCGCCTCCGCACTGCCGATGGCGATTTTCAAGGCGTTCCCCGGGCAGGAGGAAGAGAACGCCGACTTCCTTGTACGCAACAATATGGCGGTCATGCTCTCGAAGGGCAGCAAATGCGCCAAAGAAATAGAGGATTTGCTTGTGCACCCTGGAAAGCTCGATGCGATGAAGCAGGCGTGCAAGGCGTTTTATAAAGAAAATTCTGCTGAAAACGTTTATATGCTCATGCAGGACCTAATACAGAAGGATGGTGTTTCTCAGGAATGAAACAAACGCATTTACAAAAGGCCGCTGCCACAGCGCTTTCCCTGCTTATGGTATTGGCTGCGTTTTCCGGTTGTTCCAGCCAGGAAAGCGGCCCGCAGCTTTCGGCGCGCGATTTGACGGCGGGTGTTCCGCGCGGAAGCGCCGCCGTGGATTACGACTTTACCAAACAGACGGAACCGCCTCAGTCCTATGAAAAATTTTCAGAGGCTGTGGCGGAGTTCTCCGCTTCCCTGCTGCGGGAAACAGGCAAGGAAGGGCAAAACACGCTGCTCTCCCCTGTTTCTGCCTATTTTACGCTTGCTATGCTGCAAAACGGCGCGCAGGGCGGTACGCTCAAGGAAATGAAAAGCCTGCTCGGCGGCGGTGTCGTATCAGCCGAGAACATCAACGCGTGCAGCAATTACCTGCGTCAGCGCCTGACGGCCTTCAACAAGGAAGAGGGCAGCCTGCAGATAGCAAACTCCCTCTGGCTGCGCGACGGCCTCGACGTTAACCGCAGTTTCCTGCAGAAAAACGCCGACTTTTTTGACGCGGGCATATTCAGCGCCGACTTTTCAAGCGCCGAAGCCGCCAAAGATATGAACGAGTGGACAAAATACCATACGAATGGGCTGATTGATTCCATCGTTTCAAAAACGTCCGAAAGCGGCGCGCTGTACCTGCTCAACGCCCTTTACCTGGAGGACCTGTGGGCAAGCGAATACCAATCTGCCAACGTAACGGACGGGGATTTCCACCTCGCAGACGGCACCGTACAGACGGCAAGCTTCTTAAACGGCTCGGAGCGCTATATCCACAGCGAGAACGCACAGGGCTATGTAAAAAACCTGAAAACCCTTCCGTGCCGGTTTGCCGCCGTCCTTCCAAACGAGGGAACCAGCCTTGCGGATTATATTGCGTCACTCGATAAAAAGGAGCTTACAACGCTTTTCAGCTCTGTGGCCGCAACGGATTTTGCGCAGGTGAGCACGCCCGCGTTCTCCTTTGATTACGAAACCAGCCTGAATAAGGCGCTGCAAAGCCTCGGTATGAAGCAGGCGTTTACGGATGAGGCCAATTTTACGAAAGCCTCGCCGCAGGGCCTTATACTAAATGACGTTGTACAGAAAACGCATATTGAGCTGGGGCCGCAGGGCGTAAAGGCAGGCGCCGCCACAAAGGCGGAGGTAAACCTTTCCGCCGCCGTGACGGAGCACCGCGTCGTGCTCGACCGCCCGTTTTTATTTTTGATTGTAGACAACGAAAGCAGCCTGCCCGTGTTTATCGGCGCGCTCTACAGCCCCGCCGGATAAGCCTTTTATTTACAGCGCTTCCCGTATTGTTTTTCTGTTTTGGTAAGATAATATGGGTATAAGAAGATTTGGCCTGTTTCTTGCTTTTTCCCCACCAGGTGCTATAATGGAGATACTTGTGCGCTCAACTACGATACAAAGTCCGTCAAAAGGCGGCAGGGAGGCATATATTTGGACGGTTCTAAAAAAAAGCGCCACCATAAAATAAGAGCCGGCGCTGTTATCAATATACTGGTCATCGTCATTTCCATTTGCCTCGTCGCGTATTTCTTTTTTTCGGAAGAGGGCTTAATGGACCTGTTGCGTTCTTCCCGTTCCATTAACTTTCTATGGCTATTGATGGCGGCCGTTGCCCAGATGTTTAACGTATTTATGGATACGCTCGTGACCTTTAATTTTATCCATAGCCGCTTTTCTTATTTTACGCTGTGGGACGCGTTTAAGGTCTGCCTTGTCGGCCAGTTTTACAGCGCGATTACCCCGTCGTCAACAGGCGGCCAGCCCATGCAGGTTTACCTTTTGTCAAAGATGAATATCAGCGCGGGATTCGGTACCTCCTGCATGATGCAGAAATTCATCGTATACCAGCTCACCTCCACGGCCTTCAGCCTGATTGCGATTGTCGTGCGGTTCGACTACTTTTTAAAAACAATGAACACGCCTCTCATGTGGGCGTTTGTTTTAATCGGGTTTTTATCCCAGCTGGTCGTTACCTTCGGCCTGATTGTCGTATCGTTTAACGAAAAGCTCTCGGCACAGCTGGTACGGTTTATCTCATGGGTCATGAAAAAGCTTCGGTTTATTAAAAACCCAGAAAAGAAAGCGCAGGCGCTTCAGGGGCAAATCGATATGTTCCATCAGGGCAATAAAGAACTGTTCAAGGTACCAAAGCTGATGCTCTCCTCTTATATTTTCGTTTTCCTTCAAATTTTGGCAATTTTAAGCGTTCCTTATTTTATTTACTGTGCGTTCCAGCTTGACGGCGCCTCCCCACTCGACATGATTTGTTCGCAGGCGTATGTCAACCTTGCCTCCAGCTTGATTCCCCTGCCCGGCGCTTCCGGCGCGGCGGAGCTTGGCTTCTCCGCTTTCTTCGGCATGTTTTTTGTGGGCGGTACACTCAAGTCGGCAATCCTTGTCTGGAGAATCATCACCTATTATGGCATGATTCTCGTTTCCAGCCCGTTTTCCTATTTTACAAAGGACAAACGAAAGCACGATATCAATCAGCTTGCACAGGAAATGAGCGCGCCGGACAGCGGCTGTGAAGACAGCATGCGGGGAGCCGGTGAAGAAAAATCCATTGAAAAGGACTCTTAATGGCTTATGAACGATAATCCGGAAATCAGCGTTATCATCCCTATATATAATGTAGACAGCTATTTGTACCGTTGCCTTGCCTCTGTAGCGTGCCAGACGTTCCGCGACTTTGAGGTCATTATGATTGACGACGGCTCCACAGACAGCAGCCTTTTAATCGCGCAGGATTTTGCCGCTTCATTTTATAATTTCCACCTGGTAAAAAATAAGGTCAAGGGTGTTTCCGGCGCGCGCAACATGGGCGTTAAGAAAGCCCGCGGAGAGTACATAGCCTTTGTGGACAGCGACGATTACGTAGACCCAAGCTTTCTGAAAAACCTGTACCGCGCCGCAAAGGACAGCGGCGCCGACGTTTCGTGCTGCAACTATGCTTTGTATAATCAGGACAGAGGTACGCATCATACCATTATGTTCCGTAAACCGTTTGAGGGCGTTCACAGCGCAGTCAAATTGACGAAAATGACAATTTCCGATTTCCGCAGCCGTTCCTACCTTTGGAACAAGCTATGGCACCGCAGCCTGTTTTTTGACGGCGAACCGCTTGCTTTCCCTGAAATGTACTTTGAGGATATTGCGACGACCTCACGCCTGCTTTCCCGTGCGGACAGGGTCGTTGTCATCGATAAATGCCTTTATTATTACACCCAGCGCAGCAACAGCATCGTATCGGCGCTCGATTTCAAAAAGCTCAATGATTACGTGCGTTCCCTCGGCGTACTGCGCAATTTTTTTGAAAAAAACGGCTGTTACAAAGAGTACCGGCTCAGCCACTTCAGGCTTGCGTTTGCAATGGTGTTTGCAAACTTCTTCAATATCATCCATTCACACCTGACCCATAAAAACCTGTCCGGCATGATTCGGAATATTTCCTCCTCCACCAAATCGATATGCCATTTCGTATCGTGTAAATTCACGCCTTGTAAGGAGGATATCCCCACGCTTGTGCGTGAGATGTCTGTGCCGCAGGACAGGTAATCCCTACGTTTGCGAGGCTTGTATGAGTAAGAAATTACTGTTGATTTATAATCCCACGTCCGGTAAGGCGCAGGTAAAAAGCCGATTGAGCGACATCATCGACGTCTTCGCCGGCGGAGGCTACGACGTAACGGTTCGTCCGACGCAGGGGCCGGACGACGCATATAATACCACCTGCGAAAAGGCAGGCTGCTTCGACCTGCTGGTCGTCTGCGGCGGCGACGGTACCTTAAACGAGTGTGTACGGGGCCTTCTGACTCTCCCTCCCGGGAACAGGAAACCGCTCGGCTATATCCCAGCGGGCAGCACAAATGATTTTGCCTCCACGCTCGGCATCCCGAAAAACCTTGTCAAGGCCGCGCAAAATGTTCTGGCGGGCAAGCCGTTTGCCTGTGACGCAGGCCGTTTCAACGAGGGTAATTTTGTTTATATCGCGGCATTCGGCGCGTTTACGGACGTGTCCTACGATACGCCGCAGAAGTTTAAAAACATCTTCGGGCACGCGGCATACCTGTTAGAAGGTATCCGCCGGCTTCCGAACATCAAGCCCTCCCATATCAGGGTAAACTACGGCGACGGCACTATAGAGGGCGATTATATCCTCGGCATGGTCACAAATACGCGAAGCGTCGGCGGCTTTAAGGACAGGGGCGGATTGGGAGCAAAGCTCGACGACGGCCTGTTCGAGGTCATCCTGTTTAAAAACCCGAACAATCCAATCGAGCTGCAAAACATGGTTGCGGATTTTATGAAGCGCAACTTCTCTTCCCCCTACTGCCATGTAATCCGTGCTTCGCATGCCGTAATTACCGCGCAGGAACCCATCGGCTGGACGCTCGACGGGGAAAACGGCGGAAACCATAAAACCGTTGAGATTGAGAACCTTCCCAAAGCGTTTACAGTTATCGCGGGTGCGGGAAGTGATGTGTTTGACTCATAAAATAAAAGAACGCCCGGGCAAAATACCCGGGTGTTTTTTATTAAGCTCTTGATTGAACACATTTTGGAGTTTTTGCCGATGTACTATTGCACAAGGGTAATTTATCGTGATATAATGGTTTTGGCTATTATGCCAAATACATAATTGGAGGATAGATTATGAACGCAAAGGGCAAAACTTTACTTAAGGTTGTCGGTATTCTGAACATCATCTTCGGTATTTTCGGAATTATCGGCAGCATCATGCTGTTGCTTGGCGGAGGCCTTCTCGGCGCGCTCGGCGCGGCGGCGGGCGAACTGGAAGCAGGGGCGGCACTCGGCGCATTGGCTACTGTAGCGGCGATTATTTCCATGATTTCCAGCATTCTACTGATTATCGCCGGCGCGGTAGCAGTCAAGCGCTGCAACGAGATTTCCTCGACCTGCTTTATCTGGGGAATTATCCTGGTGATTATCCAGGTAATTTCGCTGGTAATTACAATCACCAGCGGCGGATTCAGCCCGATGTCCCTGATTGGCCTGGTACTCCCCGTCCTTTACCTGGTTGGCGGAGCGATGAACAGGAATGCGCCCGTACAGCAGTAAAACTGGAATATTATAGAACAAAACGTCCGAAACGGAAATTCCGTTTCGGACGTTTTTTATCATGCTCAGTTACGCATCAGCTTGATTGCAACCGCAGTAATATCGTCGTCATAGCCGTCGGTGCGCCGCTTTCGCGCTTCCTCTACGATTTTTTTCGCAAGCGCTTGGGCGCTTCCCTCCTCCCAATGCTCGATGAGCGATTCGAGCCACATATCGCCCATTGCCACGGCGCCGTCCGATACCATCACGAGCCAGTCTCCAAGCTCAAGCGTCGCCGTATCGTGTGAAAATTTGATGTCTGTCAATATTCCGGCGGGCAGGGAGGCGCTGTTGCAGCGGTAGGTCCTGCCGTTTTTGCGGACGATGGTGAGCGGCGCGCCCGCCTTCATTATCTGTGTGTCGCCGGTAAACATATCGATACAAACGACGTCGAGCGTGGCAAGCGATTCATCGCCCGATTTGACCATCAGCGCGGAATTGACGACACTCAGCGCACAGTCGAACCCAAGCCCCGCTTTCGTGAGCTTGGTCATAATGCTTTCCGCCATGCTCCCGTCGACAGCGGCGCGCCCGCCTGTGCCCATTCCGTCGCTGATAATTGCGACAAAACGGCCCATTCCGTCATTGAAATAATTATAGCTGTCACCGCAGAGCTGCCCATTGCCGCTGATATGCTGGCAGCTTCCCACCTGGGCATCGAAACAGGGGCGCTCGCTCATCTGCATGCGGCAGCGGTTGGGCGCCATGCTCAGGCACGGCGTGTCAAGCCTTCTTCCGCAGGCCTTTGAAATTTCCTTGAGCAGCTGTGCTTTTTTCATACTGTTATGGTTGGTGTCAACCGTTTCTATCTCAACCGTCATGCGTCCGAACCGGTCGATGCGGCAGCTTACGTCAATCGGTGTTAATCCCGCCATTTTGAGCGCTGTGCTCACGCGTTCGGCGGCAGCCATATCAAAATGCTCGTAGTTTTCAAATTCCTCCGCCATTTCGCCGAGGATACCACTCAGCCCGGAAAATTGCCCCGCAACGACGCTGCGCACCTCGCCTACGCGCCGCTCCGCCGCCAGAAACGCCGTATAAGCGCTGTAGTTGCGGTTGACGGCTGCGGCCATTTCTTTTGTTTTGCAGCATTTTTTCATAAAACGGTCAGAAAAGTCCTTTTCTTCAATCCTTCCTTTTTTGCGCAGGGAATCGCTCAAGCTGTTAAAGTCACTGAGGCTCGTCTCACGCTGCTTCTCCCAGCAATAAACGCGCAGGCCGCAGTGGGAGCAGGTATCCTCCGCCGCCTTTCCATAGACGGCGCTCATGTCGGACGCGAACAGCTCTTTCATCTTTTTTGCTACGTTGTCAACCGAAGCGGAAACGTCGCCGAGCGCTTTTGCCGCGAAATCGAGCCGCATAATTACATTACGCCGGAGACCCTCGGAGCGCGATTTATCGACCGGCGGGGAAAACACGGCGGAAAGCTGGTTTCCAAGGTCCTTTGGCAGCAGAAAAAATACGACGGATGCAATCAGCGTTTCATAAACCGAGGTCAGAATCAGGGTCGTGTTCTGTGACTGGAACGCCATGACGGTATTGCACACAAGGAACGCAAGAATCGTCCCTATTTTTCCTGTCGGCGCAAACAGCCCCGCCATCAGGCCGCCAAAGGCGTACGCGCCCGCGACAAAGCTCAGGGAGCTGTCCGTCATACTGAATATGACGCCGGTCGCCACGCCTGAAATGCACCCGCCCGAAACAGCGCCGTACCGCGCGCAGAACAAAATGGCAAGCACCGCGGCCACACGCCCAAGCGAAATGCCCGCGACGGATATGCTGGAAAACGCCAGCAGCAAAATACAGCCTGTCATGGCAATGCAGGCAATTTCCTGCTGGTTGAAGGTGGTAATTCCTCGCGAACCCGCCGAAAGCGTAATCGTGCGGTTAAAAAAGTAAGCGCCGACCGCGCACAAAAGCGCTTCTATAAGGCACATTGCAAGCAGGTTTCCCGCAAAGCTGCCAACGGCCGCGAGCACCAGGCCGGTTGCAAGCATTGGGATAAACGAAATGACAGGGGCGAAAAAACGGCTCCTGTTAATTTTTTGCAGGTCAGAAAGCGTCCAGCGGATTGCGCTGACCGCGAGTACGGTGGCTACATACCGGAAGCTCCCCCCTGGAGAAAACATTATGTACCCGAGCGCCGTACCCGCAAGCGAAGAAAGCAGGTTCCGAAACGGTACGGCCGCCACCATAGACGCGCCAAACGGCGCATAGCTGCCAAACACAGCTCCGCCGGAAACCAGAATTCCCGCTAAGAAATATACACCCTGCAGCACCAGGGTACGCGCTGTCTTGGATGCCATCGTATGTTCAAAAAACCCTTTTGCGGCCGCCGCCCGCTGTATTTTCATGCGCCTTTCACCGTCCCGCCGTTTTTTTGATTCCCAGTAGAGCTATTATAGGACGAGCCATAAAAAAATTTTGTCATAACAGGATTGTACTTTATGGCTTATTTTGCTGGATACGGGCGTTTGTTCCGGCTTTTTATCGTAACTGAAAAATTTATACCACAAAAAGAATGCCGCCCTTCAAAAAGAAGGGCGGCGACGAGAAGAAAGAAATACAAAATGTTTCTGTCGTAAACAAATATCAATTTGGGCTATCCGGGATAGACGGCCCATATGCCTGTCCATAATTCACCGGCTTTCCTGACACCGGTATAAAAGTTTTTACCGGCTTCCATAACGCAGTCCTCCGTCAGGAACGCGCCGTCCCAAAAGCCCTGGTTCAAAAAGACTATCCCCTTTGCCCCATCAGCGGGCGCCTGCGGAAGAATCAGCTTATAAACCCCATCCGCAACATATTCCATTGGGACAAACGTACGGTCAAGCCCAAACGACCAGCCGTAAATATAGGCGTCCTGCCAGCCGCCGGAAGCCGCGTCAAAATAAACGGTCCGTTCCCCGGTAGGATCATACGCCGTCCAGCTGCCCGCGTTTTCCCCGCCTATAGCAAAACAGTCGTTCTTCCCGCGCGCGGGAAGGCCGGCCCATACGTTCCAAAGCTCGCCCGCCGGAAGCTGTTCCGGATTACCGGGCCTGGTAACGGACGACGCCGTCTGGTAAAACGCAAGACTGCCCCAATCGCGTGAAATTTCAGCGCGGTAGGTAACGCCGTCGCGCATCTCTTTCATTTCCACCGCATAGCTGAGCTCTGGTATATATACCCACATCCGGCCGCCGCTTGGGAGCGCGCCCGATTCGTCTCGCAGATAAAGGTAGCTCATTTCTTTCCGGCCGACAGACGGCGGCCCGGCCGGGGCCGTAGGTGCTGTCGGCTCTGGTATGGCCGGGGCGGTTGAATCTGTTGGATTACTGTTTTCCGGCGCAGCCTCGGTCGGCCCGGCCGGTTCTGTCGTATCGGCTGCCGGCACCGTCGGCTCTTGCGTCGGGGCGTCCGTTGGATAGGTTACGGGTATGGTCGGCGGTTCTGTATTATCCTGCGTCGGTACCGTCGGAAAATCCCCTCCGGCGTCTACCCATTGGCCGACTGGATATTCCACAAGCATCCCCGCAAGAAATTTTTGAATATGAAGGATATCGAGAATCGCAAGAACGCCGTCCCCGTCAATATCGGCACTGCGCCTCTGCTCCTGGGTAAGCGGCTGCACCATCGCTTTGTCGTTTTGAATCAGCAATACGTCGAGCACGCCGACGGTCCCGTCAAAATTGACGTCCCCCAGCAGATAGCAGCCGGTGGCTTTCCCGGTGTTTTTTGTATCTCCTCCGCCAACCGCCGGGACGGGCATCTTTATCGTATCTGCCTGGAACGCTCCAAAAGCAGGCGCCGCAGATAACGCCGCGGCTAAAAACAACAAGGCCAGCAAGACACTGGCCGCTTTTTTTCGTTTCATCCGTTTTCCCCCACAATCTGCTATTTTGCGAAACATTCCGGCAGATAAAAAAGCAAATAAACAATCACTTTTTTATATTATATATTTACCATATACCAATTTATGGGAATATCGTCTCATCTGTGAAAATATTCCCCACTGTTTTTGCGTTTTTTGTAGTTTTTATGAGTAAAATGGGGATTTTTCTTGCAAAATTATTTCTTTTATGCTAAATTTATGCTAGAGAATTATCGAATTTTGACCTTGCTGGCGTTTTTCGATAAAAACAGGCTGGTTTGTTTATTAATAAAGGAAAGGACTGGTTCCAATGAGTTGGAAGCGTTTGGCCCGGCGCGCGCTGTGCATAGTTACCGCGGCCCTAGTGCTGACCGCCTCGGCAGCTTCTGCGCTTACGGATATTTCGGAATTCACGCAAAAGCAGCAGGAGCTGTCACAGCAGCAGGAAGCGCTCGACAAGCAGCTCGAGGAGGCCCGCAAAAGCATAGGCAAACAGCAGGAGCTTAAAAAAGCGCTTCAGGAGAAAATCGGCGGGGTCGAGGACGAAATCGACCTATTGACCTCCACAATCTCAGACTTCAACAAACAAGTCAAGCAGAAGGAAGCGCAGATTGCAAAGCAGCAGGCGGAAATCGACGCTGATTATGAAACGCTGGGCAGGCGTATCCGCGCCGTCTATATGGCGGGCGACGCCTCTGCCCTTGAAATCATACTCGGCGCAAAGGATTTCGATGATTTTCTCGATAAAGCGTACCTGATAGAGAGCATCTCCGATTACGATTCCAGGCTGATTGCCAATCTGGAGAAAAAGCTCTCAGGCATCCAGGATGAAAAGGAGGAAATCGAGCGGGAAAAAGACGTCGTTTCCCAGTCAAAGAAGGATTTGGAGAAGAAGCACGACGAGCTCGACGCTTTACAGAAGGAATGCGACGCGGTGCTGCAAAAGCTCTCAAAAACAAAGGGAACGCTTGAAAGCAAGCTTGAGAAAAACTCCGAAGAACAGGATAAGCTGTCGCAGGAGCTGTCCGAGTGGCATAAGCAGTATGTCCTGCAAAACGGCGGGATTATAAACGGCAGCCCAAGCCCGAACGGCTACATCTGGCCCGCGCCGGAATGCAACGTCATCACCTCCTACTGGGGCGACGACAGAAGCCATAAGGGTATGGATTTTGCCTGCAACGGCAGCGCCTATGGCAAACCGATTGTCGCGGCGCAGAGCGGCACGGTCATCCGGGCGAACAAGACGGACTCCTGGGGCTCCGGTTGGGGCTACTATATTATGGTCGACCATGGCGGCGGCTTCTCCACCCTGTACGCTCATTGCAGTGTGGTGGTTGCCGAGGAAGGCCAGCAGGTCCAGCAGGGTGAAATTATCGGTTATATCGGCAATTCGGGGAATTCCTACGGCGCGCACCTGCATTTTGAATGCTGGTTCAACGGCGAGCGGTACGACCCCGCGACAGAGCTGTTTTAATTAAGTTTGGTGGTTGGTTTTCTGTTGCCTTAAAACAGAACTCAGAAAGAAAATGAAAAGGATGGATTACTACATGAAAAGAAATGAACGTGCGGTCACAGACCGTGCGCAGATTGCGGACATCATAAAAGGATGCCCCGTCTGCCGTATTGCGCTTTCAGACGAGCCCGCGCCCTACCTTGTACCGATGAACTTCGGCTATACGCTCGACGGAGATACCCTGACTCTTTACCTGCACTGTGCGCAGGAGGGCAAAAAGGTGGACCTTTTAGAGCAAAACCCGACCGTCGGCTTTGAGATGGACCGGCTGATTAAGGTCATCGGCAAACACGATATCGCCTGCACCTACACCTGCGCTTATGAAAGCGTAATCGGGACGGGTACCGTTTCCTTCATTACGGGACATAACGAGAAGCGGGAGGCCCTGCTTGCAATCTTGGAGCAGCTCACGGGCCGGAAAATTTTTGCATTCAACGACGCGTTGATTGATAAAACCACCGTTTTCCAGATTGTTTCAAAGGATTTTACCGCAAAACGAAGCCATGGTTGATAAAACCATCAGGGGGTAATCCCCGGATAAAAGTAAAACAAAAACAGCGAAAGCCGCAGGGAATTCCCCTGCGGCTTTTTATTTATGGTTTCTTTTCAACTTATTTTTTTCCATTTCAGGCTATAGGCTTTTACATAACTGCCATGATAGGAAAGGTCTTCTTTCTGAAGCGCCTCATCCGCCCAATACACGCTCTCCTCATACACCAGCAGGCAGCCCGATAGAAGTTCTCTGGTCGTGTTGTCTTCGGGAGGCCTGATATGCATGTCTAACAACCCTTCAAAAAAGAACTCCACAACACCGTACCAGCCGGTGTTGTCAAATATCATGTGAAGGTCTCTTTTGTCATCCCCCTCCTCGTAACAACACCGTTCCAGCGTAGAATCATGAAATCCCATAAAAAGGCTCATAAATTTGTCGGCATCCTCCTGTGTTTCAATAGTATGCCAATCTTTCTCATTGAGAAGTGAGCGAACCGCAAAGGCGGCTTCACCACGCGGTACGGTCCTGTTCTTTAAAAGCTGAAACAAAAACCCCCTGCTCTGAAACACATCCTCATACCCATAAAATACCGGAACCCTATTTTGAACTTCATAACCGTCCATAGAACGGGAGAGTTTTAACAGGTCGTTGTTAAAGAAACGGTACCAGTCCTTGGTTTCGGCGTTAATTATGTTAATTTTTGTTTTTCCGGCGAAAGTCTCCCCGCCCTTGACCAGATAATCTACGGCCTCAAACGAGTTGTCAAACGGATTCAAAACGACATATTTTTCAAAATAGCCTGTGTCGATTATTCCATAAACAATGGATTTATAATAACCGCCATGCGCACTGTCCCATACCCTTACAAACATAGAATTCCCTTCATATTTCCAGCCCTCAGGCAAACGCCTCTACAATACAGCCCTGCTTGCAGGATTCCACACATTTCATACAGCCGGTGCAGAGCGACGGGTTGACGGCGGCATGGAACTTTTCCACCGTGATTGCGCCGGACTCACACGCCTTGACGCAGCGCATACAGCCGATGCACGCGGCTGCGCATGCGGACCTTGCCTGTGCGCCTTTATCGCAGCTGCTGCAAAGCACCTGCGCCTGCTTTTTGACCGGGACGATTGAAATCAGCTTTTTAGGGCAGGCGGAAACGCACATAGTGCAGGCCTTGCATTTACCCGGATTGACAGCCGCCAGCCCGTTGCATACGGTAATCGCATCGTATTCGCAGGCCGCCCTGCAGTCGCCCAGGCCAATACAGCCGTATGAGCATTTTCCGGGACCGCCGCCAAGCTGTACCGCGGCGGCACAGCTTGAAATACCCTGGTAATCCATTTTATTTTCCGTATGGCCAAGGCTTCCGGAGCAATGCACGACCGCCGAGCGCTTTACCGTTTTTTCCGCCTGTGTGCCGAGTATCTCGGAAACCGCTTTTGTCGTTTCTTCGCCGCCGGGGGAGCACAGCCCCGGCTTTGCGCTGCCCTGCGCCAGGGCCTTTGCATAGCCCGAGCACCCTGAAAAGCCGCACGCGCCGCAGTTTGCGCCCGGAAGCACCTCTAAAACCGCTTCGGCCTTTTCGTCCTTTGGCACCGCCATCACGGCGGACGCCACCGCCAGCACGATGCCGACAACCAGCCCGATGCCCGCAACCACGAGCACAGCAAACAATATCGGGTTCATATCGGTTTACCCCTTCCTTTTTGAAGAATTGTTCATTGCCCGTTACATCAGCCCGTCTACAAGTCCCGCAAAGCCTAAAAACGACAGCGAAACGAGCGACGCCGCGACGAGCGTAATCGGAAGGCCCTTCATACATTTTGGTATGTCGTACTCTTCCAGCCGCTGGCGTACGCCGGCGAACATAACCATCGCCACAAGGAAGCCGATACCCGCCCCCAATGCGTTTACAAGCGCAGATACATAAGTATAGGACGGGTCGCCCGAGGCCTTTTCGAGCACCAGCATCGTAACGCCCAGCACGGCGCAGTTCGTGGTAATCAGCGGCAGGTAAATGCCGAGCGCGTTGTAAAGCGAAGGCATATACTTTTTCAGCACGATTTCGACCAGCTGCACCAATCCCGCGATGACGAGAATAAATACAATCGTCTGTAAATAGGCCAAATCGTTCGGGACAAGCAGGTTCTCGTAAATCGGGTAGGTGACGGCGGTTGCGAGCACCATGACGAAGGTTACTGCGGCGCTCATGCCAACTGCGGTGTTGACCTTCTTGGAAACGCCCAAAAACGGGCAAATGCCCAAAAATTTACTCAGCACATAGTTTTCCGTCAGAATTGCCGCGAGGAATACGGCGACAAGCTGTTGTACGTTCATCTGCCGCCCTCCTCACTCTGCTGTATTTTCGCGCAGCTTTGGCTCATTGGGCAGCCCGCGCAGCCGGCTTCTTCCGGCTCTTTCTTTTTGCCGTTTAGCTTATTGGCAAACGCAATCAGCATTCCGAATACAAAGAATCCGCCCGGCGGCAGGATAAAGATTAAAACCGGGTCGAACAGTCCCGACGTAAGCGGTACGCCGAACACGGCCCCCGTTCCGAGAAATTCACGGATAATCCCCATCAAAAGCATCGCGGCCGTAAAGCCGACGCCCATACCAAGCCCGTCTACAATAGACGGAATCACCTTATTTTTGCTCGCGTACATCTCGGCGCGCCCTAAAATAATGCAGTTGACGACGATAAGCGGCAGATAAATGCCGAGCGATTCGTCGATTGCCGGGGCGAACGCCTTGACAAGCATCTGCACGATGGTGACAAATCCCGCGATGATGGTGATATAAGCGGGGATACGCACCTTGTCGGGTATCACCCTGCGCAGCAGGGAAATAACGGCGTTGGAGCAGACGAGCACCAGCGTCGCCGCGACCCCCATGCCAATGGCGTTCGAGGCGGCTGTCGTGACAGCGAGCGTCGGGCAGGTGCCAAGCACCAGGCAGAGCACGGGGTTTTCCTTGATAATTCCCTTGGAAAACTCCTGGAACAACGATTTCTTCGCCATCAGTTCCCGCCTCCCATCTCTTGCTTTATTGTTTCGTCCTGGATAAATTCCTTTAGCTCTTTTGCAACCGTATAGCGCGGCGCGTGGTTTCCACCCTGTGTAAGATTTTCCGTATACAGGGAAACCGCCTCGTTGACGGCGCCCGTCACGGCCTTCGACGTGATGGTCGCGCCGGTCATCGCCTCAATCTCCCCATCCTGCGGCTGGGCGTTCTTTATGACGTCAAACCCGCTTTCAGGGAGCGCCTGCTCGTACTGGCCGGTAAATTCCGGCTTGACGGCGTTAGCGCCGAGCCCCGGCGTTTCGCTTTGGGACAGGATAGAAACGCCGGTGATTTTGCCTTCCGCCGCGTCGATTCCGGTCATCACCCTTACGTCCCCGCCGTAGCCCTTGGCGGCCGTCGTAATGGCGTAGCCTAAAACCCTTTTTTCTCCGTCCAGCGCAGCGTAGCACTCCGCATCCGTACCGGAAAGCGTAACCTGCTCAAAGCTTTTCGCCTGCGGCAAGACAGTCATTCGCGCCTGCTGCGCCTTGAGCTGTGTCTGTTCTTCAATGGGGTCTTTTGTCAATGCGTTTGTGCCGCCGAGCAGGCCCGCCACTATCAGGCAGATAAGGAAAAGCACGAGCACCGGCGTAAGGATTGCCTTCGCGTTAAGATTTTTCACGCTTTTTCCTCTCCTCTCCAAAGGGCTTTGGCATGGTCAGCCGCTCAATGTGCGGCACCAGTATGTTCATCAGGATAATCGAGAACGACACGCCCTCCGGAAGGTTCGCGTACAGCCGGATAAGCACCGTAATAACGCCGCAGCCGACGCCGAAAACAACCTTGCCGGCAGTCGTCATGGGGGATGTCGTATAGTCGGTCGCCATGAAAATCGCGCCGAGCAGGACGCCGCCTGACAGAATATGGAACAGCGGGTCCTGGCCGAGCGCCCATGACAGCACGAATACCGTGCCGATGAAGCAAACCGGGATAGCCGGATGGATAATTTTCCTTGCAACTAAATAAATACCGCCGAGCAAAAGCGCCAGGGCGCATGTTTCACCCAAACATCCGCCGGTGGTGCCTAAAAATAAATCAAGGTAGCTCGTCGATACGCCGTTTGCGTTATTCGCAAGCGGGGTCGCGCTCGTTACGGCGTCCGCCGTACCCTGCAAATACCAGAAGGCCTTGGGCCAGGTGGTCATATGGACCGGGAACGACACGAGCAAAACGATACGCGCGGCAAGCGCGGGGTTTACAAAGTTCTGCCCGATTCCGCCGAACATCTGCTTGACGACGACGATGGCGACAATGCTGCCGAACGCCGCGATAAACAGGTTGATATTGACCGGCAGGTTCAGCGCGAGCAGTACGCCCGTAACGACGGCGCTCAAATCGCCGATGGTATCGTCCCGCTTCATTACCTTTCGGCAGATATACTCCGCTAAAACCGCCGTTGCCGTACATACGGTGATGACGAGCAGGCTTTTCCACCCAAAAATCACGACGGAAGCGATAACCGCCGGAACCAGGGCAATGAGCACGTTGCCCATTATCTTTGCCGTGCTTACCCCGCTGCGCAGATGCGGCGACGGGGAAACATAAAATTTTGTATCCATCCTGCTCACCCCTTCCCCTGCGCGGCCCTTTTGGCGGCGGCTTCCTTCACAATGGCTTTTCCAAGCCTCATATTCTGTACGATATGCTTATGCGCCGGACAGTTAAACGCGCAGCTCCCGCATTCCATGCACGTCATGACGCCCTGCTTTTCAAGCGCCTGCGCGTCCTTGAGCTTAACGCTGCGGCTGATAACGGGCGGCACAAGGTTCATCGGGCAGCTCAGCGCGCATTTTCCGCAGCGGATGCAGGCGGAAGGCTCCGGGAGCCTTGCGTCCCTTTCACCAAACGCCAAAATCGCGTTATTCTGCTTTAAGACGGGCAGTGAGTCGTCGGCAAGGGCCAGACCCATCATCGGCCCGCCCATCAAAAGCTTTCTCGGCGTTTCCCGGTAGCCGCCGCAGAACTCTATGACGTCCTTAATCGGCGTGCCGATAGGTACGATGACGTTCTGCGGGTTCTTCACCGCGCTTCCGTCCACCGTAATGCGTTTAGATACAAGCGGGATTCCCGTTTTCAAATAGTTCGACAGGAACGCGATAGACGTAACGTTCATCACGATACACCCGGCGTCTGCCGGCAGCTTCCCGGCGGGTACTACCCTGCCGGTACACGCCTTGACGAGCACCTTTTCCGCCCCCTGCGGGTAGCGCGCCTTTAAGGGCAGCACGCGCACATGGTCTTGCGGGTCATTCGTTTTGCTGCCGGCAATTTCGCGCAGCACCTCGATGACGTCCGGCTTGTTGTCCTCTACGCCGATTATCACGCGCTCTATCTGCAAAAGCTCCTTGACGGCGTACACGCCCGACATCACCGCCCAGGAGTTTTCAATTGCCTCGCGGTGGTCCGAGGTTATATACGGCTCGCATTCCGCGACGTTTATAATCAGCGTATCGACCGTCTTTCCCTCCGGAATATTGAGCTTCACGTGCGCGGGAAACCCCGCTCCGCCAAGGCCGACAAGCCCGCTTGCGCGCGCGGCCGCGAGCAGGTCGGAAAGGTTATGTACATTCGGCGGTACGAGATATTCGTTCACAAGCATCTGCCCGTCGGACTCTATCACCGCCGCGTCGCAGGCGTTTCCGCCCGGGAGCTTTACCTGTGCCACCTTTTTGACAGTACCCGAGACACTGCTGTGGATTGGGGCGCCTACATATGCGTCGCTGTCCCCGATGACCGTGCCCACCTTTACATAATCGCCCGCCTTTACCTTGAGCTTGCATGGCGCGCCGATATGCTGCTGCATCGGGATAACGACCTCCTTCGGCGGCGGCATTACGGCGGACGGCGCCGAAGCGGTATTCTTCCGGTGGGGAACCTTTGCGCCTCCCCGCGTTCGAAACGGGGACGACGGGAATTTCAGTTCAGTCTGTTTCATAAAATCCCTCCATAGCATGTGGGCTTTCATCTACTATATCTATTCATCCGGCGGCACAAAAAGAAAAAGCTGCGCAAAGAAAAGCAGGCCCGCCGCATGCCTTTTCCGGCGGAAATCCGCAGATTTCGCCAGATTACCACATTAAAATACAGTTTAACATCTTACCCCCTTTTTTTCAATATGAATAGGAAGAAAAAAACGGTCAAGAATAAAATTACAACACAAAAAATTCCAATGATAAAAGAAAGGCCGGGAATATTATGCTGGATTACTTAAACGCATTCTGGGTAGGCGGTTTAATCTGCGTCATCGGGCAGATTTTAATCGACAAGACAAAGCTTACGCCGGCGAGGATTCTCGTCACGTTTGTGGTGCTGGGCGTCGTGCTTACCGCGGTTGGGCTGTACAAGCCGCTGGTCGATTTTGCGGGCGCGGGCGCGACTGTTCCGCTGTCCGGCTTCGGCTATACAATGGCCGAGGGCATTAAAAAGGCGGTTACGGCGCACGGCCTGATGGGTGCGCTCTCGGGCGGAATTACCGCTGCCGCAGCGGGTATTACGGCGGCAATCGTCTTCGGGTTGATTGGCGCGCTGGTCGCAAAGCCGAAGGAAAAGGATTAAAAAAAGGTGTGGCGCGGCTTATAAGCCGCGCCACACCTTTATATTGGTTACATTTTATTTCAGGCGGGAAAGATACTGGCAGTAGATATAAACGTTCTGGATTTTTTTTGCCTCCACGCCGTCGGCGGTCGTAATGACCGGCTGCGTTTCGGACGGGGTGATGTAAAGCTTAAAGACAATGGCGTCCTGCCCGGGGCGCATGTTGCGGATATGCTTATAGGGGAATTCCCTGCGCTCAATCCCCAGGTAATTGAAAATGATAGTCTGGATTCCGTCGTCGTCAAAACAGCGCAGGACGTCGGCTTCCTCGTGCATCTCGATAATGGCCTTCGCTTCCTCAAAGGAAAGGTTGGTACATTTAAACTCCCCCTGATTGACGACCGACATCATATTGCTGTTATCGAGCAGCAGCAAAGGCGTGCTTTGTACGCTTGTCATAAAAACCCCTTCTTTCATATTTTGTTAAGTCAATCATATCAATTTTTATATAGATTGTCAATTTTGTTACTATTTTAACATACTTTTTGATGAAATTGCTAAAAGCACAGCGTCTAGCTCCTTTTCTGTTCCCCTTTTCCTGACAAACACCCATGGATTTATAAGACAGGAAAAACCCACTTTTATTTATATGATGGAAAAATACAGGAAAGAAGCCGCGCCAAGCTTTTACGGTTTCTTCCCGCTCCAAAAATAAATTAAAAAAGGGCTTGCAATTTAAAGAGAGGCGTGTTATATTCTTATTGTACTACTTGAAGTAATACAAATAGTTCAACTAATACAACAATGATTTGGAAGGGAGATTATGATGTTTACTCTTAATTTCCAAAGCAGGGAGCCAATCTACGAACAGCTTTATAATAATGTTGTCCGCCTGGCGTCCCTCGGGGTTTTACAGCCGGAGGAGCAGCTGCCGCCCGTGCGCTCGCTTGCTACCCAGCTCGGCGTCAACCCAAACACCGTCTCGAAAGCATATCAATTGCTTGAGCGGGACGGCATCATCTATTCTGCTGTTGGGAGGGGATCATTCGTGTCATCCGGTGTAACGGCCGCATCGCTGCAAAGGGCGACGGCGCTTGACGAACTGACGAAAGCAATTAGGAAGGCCTGCGACATTGGTATTACAAAGGAAGAGCTGAAAAGGGTCATCGACGATACCTTTGCGCAAAAGGAGGGTCAGAAATGATTACGATTACCAATCTTACCAAAACGTTTGGGGAGGTAAAGGCTCTCGACCGGCTTAACTGCAACATCAACAAGGGTTCGGTGTTCGGCCTGGTTGGCTCAAACGGCTCGGGCAAATCGACGCTGCTGCGTATTCTTGCGGGCGTTTATGAGGCGAACGGCGGCACCGTGCGTATTGACGGCAGGCCGAGCTTCGACGACCAGGATGTAAAAAGCCGCGTCTACTTTATCTCGGATTACCCGTACTTTTTCAACGATTCAACCGTTGAAAACACCGCCGCGCTCTACAGGCGGCTGTACCCTACGTGGGACGAACTCAAATACAAGCAGCTTTGCGGCATCTTCCCCATCAGCACAAAGGCCAAAATTATCAACATGTCAAAGGGCATGCAGCGGCAGGCCGCCCTGATTCTTGCGCTTGCCTGCTGCCCGCAGTATCTGCTGCTCGACGAAATATTCGACGGCCTCGACCCTGTCATCCGCCAGCTTTTGAAGAAGCTTTTGATGGACGACGTAGCGGCGCGCGGCATGACGGTCGTTATTGCAAGCCACAATTTGAGGGAGCTTGAAGACATATGCGACCACGTGGGGCTGCTGCATAAGGGCGGTATTGTTCTTGAGAAGGAGCTCGACGAGATGAAGCTCGGCATCCACAAGGTGCAGGCGGCGTTTGCAAGCGCGCTGCCCGACGGCGCTTTTGCAAATATCGATATCATCGACATCCAGAAGAGGGGCCTGCTTTACAATCTCGTGGCGCGCGGAGACAAGGAGGAGCTCATGGCAAAGATGAACGCCTTGAACCCCGTATTTATCGAAGCGCTTCCTTTGACGCTCGAGGAAGTATTTATCAGTGAAATGGAGGTAGCGGGATATGACATCAACAACATCATGCAATAGTAAAACGCACCAGTTTCTCAGCATGTACCTATGGTCCATGCGGAAAAATATGGCGACAATTATCACATACAGCCTGTTTTTACTGTTTTCGTTTCCGCTGCTTCTGCTCTTTTACAATACGCTGACCGCGGCAAACATTATTGACAGGGCGGACTTCCTGATAGAAGCGAACAACACGGTTTACCCCATTATCTTCGGCTGCATCCTGATGCTTTTCACCCTGCTCGTTTCTGTCTTTATGTTCAGCTACCTGCATAAAAAACGCAGCGTAGACATGTTCGGCGCGCTGCCGGTGAGCAGGCGCACGCTCTTCTTCTCGCGCTATCTTGCGGGCCTTACGATTTTACTTGTCCCGCTGCTCGTGGTCACGGGGGTATGCATACCGATGTGCCTGCCCCACACAGAAGCAATCTGGGCCCTTCTCAACGCCATGCTCTGCCTGGTTACCGCCACAGTTGTTTCCTATACGTTTACGGCATTTATCGCCGTATGCTGCGGCACCACGGCCGATATGGTCATTTCTGTTCTTGCAATCAACGGGCTGTACCCAGCCGCCGTCGGAATCTGCCAGCTGATGAGCACGACCATCCTGCCGGGCGTTATAACGGAATTCAACCCGTCCGTAGTGGCTTACACGGCGTTTTCCCCGTATGTTACGGGCATCACGTCGGCGCTGTCTGGAACGTCAAGGTATAACGGCACCACCCTCTTTGAAATGCCCGGGCAGCTATTATGCTGGTTTATCCTCGCGGCCGCGTGCTTTGCTGGCTGCGTGGTGCTGTCCCGCCGCCGCAAGGCTGAAAGCGCCCAGGCGGGCTTTGCGTTCCGCCTGCCCGCGGTCGTCGTGCGGTTTATCGCCTGCGTTACGATAGGCCTGCTGTTCGGCCTGATTTTCGGTTCGATTTCCACGGGCGTCCGCGATGTCAATGTCATGCAGCAGCACCTCTGGTTTGTTATCGGGCTGGTCATTGGCTCGTTTATCACGCATATGGTCGTGACGTTTATCTATAACCGCGGCGTAAAAGGGTTCCTGAAATCCCTCATCCCCTACGGCGTGCTTCTCGCTATTGTGCTGGCCGGCTATTCCATCATTGTGACAGGCCTGTTTGGGTGCGACGTATACGTCCCAAAGGCCGACGAGGTCAAAAGCGTGCGTTTTGTCGTAAACAGTTCAGTCACCGACAGCGCTAATAACAATGATATGGTATTTGATTCCGCAAAGTTCGAGGACAAAGAGCAGATAGAAGAGGTCGTAGCCCTGCACAGCGAAATTACGGAGGGCCTGAGGGATAAGCTAGGCTACCCGTACACGCTCTATTCGGGGAGCAACTCTTATGGATATGGCGATGAAGGTCAATACAACCTGAAAAAAATCAGTATGGAATACACGTTCCAGAACGGCTCCACCGTTTTAAGGGAATATAAGGAGGGGCAGTATGACCTGGAGGAAATCAGCGGAAGCGTACAGAAGCTGCTTTCGTCTGAGGAATATAAAAAACAGACAAACGTACTGTTCACCCTGGAAAACAATTACCTGACCTATATAACAGCGAATTCGGATGGTTTTTATTACGACGCGGAGGCTGCCGTTACCCCCAGCGAAAGGGGCGTTACGATTACGGACCGCGGGCAGCTTTCCGAGCTTGCCGCAGCGCTGCGGCAGGATATCCTGGAGGATGACAGCTACGGGGTTTATTCGTACAACGCCTATACGGCAAAGGGAAAAGGCGTGGTGCAGCTTGCGGTAGGCTGCCAGGTAAAAGACGATACTTACCTGAAAGTGTTCAACGTACCCGAGACCTATGAGAGGTCATGGGAGCTACTCGGCCGGTTTATGATGCGGCCTGTAGACGCTGATGAGCTGAAGAAAGACAGCTACGCTCAGGAGCTTTTCCGCGTGCCTGACCCGGAAAAGGCATCCACCTACAAAAACACCTTCTCAGCAGGTGAGATTGAGGAAATAAAAAACAAGGAACACACCTCGGCTGCCGTTACGTTCCAGCCGCCGGAAGGCTGGGACCAGGAAAATATCTACTGTTCCCTGATTGTCGATATGGGAGATGGGCAGATGCCCTTCGACACGAAATTCGGCGAGCTGAGCAAGTGCGAAAAGAAAAACGGCTCCTTCAGCTACAGCCTGCCGTCTATGGTAATGTGGAGTACCGTCCAGTTCTATGACGCAGATGGGAACGCCACACAGAAAATAGATATCAGCGGCGTGTCGGATAACGCCGCGGTCGTCCCGGACGAACAGTTTAAAACGGAATCCGGTAAAACGTACACACTGTTCGCTCTCCGGTAAAAAAGCTTGGAAGGCTATGAAAAAGAGGCTCAGGGGCCGGAACGGAATTCACCGTTCCGGCCCTGCCTATGAAAACGGTTGAAAAACAATGTCCGCGGGCTTATAATAATAAAATTAGATTATTTATAAGAAGGTGGCGGGTATGGGTCCTGCAGAAATGGAAATCAGGAAAATCAACGCGTCAGTTGTGGCGCAGGCCGTCAGGCAGCTTTTTATTGACTGCAACTATTATATCGGGGAGGATATTACGCGTGCGCTTGAAAACGCGCGCGAAAAGGAAGAATCCCCTGTCGGGAAAACCGTGCTTTCCCAGCTGCTCGAAAACAACGAAATTGCGGCAAAGGAACAAATACCAATTTGCCAGGACACGGGCATGAGCGTGCTGTTCGTAGAGTACGGCGACAAGGCCGCGATTGAGGGCGGCAGCTTTGAGGACGCCGTGCAGGAGGGTGTGCGGCAGGCTTATGAGCAGGGATACCTGCGCAAATCAGTCGTAAGCGACCCGGTGTTCGACAGGGTCAATACAAAGGACAATACGCCGGCGGTCATCCATACGAAAATCGTTCCGGGCAATACCATTTCTATTCTTGCCGGAGGCAAGGGCTTCGGCAGCGAGAACATGTCCGCTATCAAAATGCTTACGCCGTCCTATGGCGTACAGGGTATAAAGGATTTTGTGCTGGAAACCGTAAGGAACGCGGGGCCAAACCCCTGTCCGCCAATCGTCGTCGGCGTAGGGATAGGCGGCACGTTTGAAAAGGCGGCCCTGCTTGCAAAAAAGGCGACGCTGCGTTCCATCGATACGAAGCATCCCGACGCGCGCTACGCGCAGCTTGAAGACGAGCTTTTAGAGAGAATCAACCGGATGGGCTTCGGCCCCGCGGGGCTGGGCGGTACACAGACAGCGCTGGGCGTGAATATCGAGACGTTCCCCACCCATATCGCGGGGATGCCCGTGGCGGTGAACATCTGCTGCCACGCGGCACGCCACAGGAGCACTGTTATTTGACGGGGGAAAGGACTGGGTTTCAATGAAAAAGCTTACGCTCCCGCTGCGGGAGGAAGATATAAAGAGATTAAAGGCGGGCGACAGCGTGCTGCTTACAGGTTCCATGCTCACCGGCAGGGACGCGGCGCACAAGCGGCTGTATGAGCTGATTGAGCAGGGAAAAGAGCTGCCCGTCGATATCCAGGGAGAAACGATTTACTATGTGGGGCCCGCGCCCGCAAAGCCCGGGCACGCGGTAGGCCCCGCCGGGCCAACGTCGAGCTACCGGATGGACAAGTACGCCCCCGCCCTGCTCGACCGGGGGCTTAAGGCGATGGTCGGCAAGGGCGCGCGCTCCAAAGAGGTAATCGACGCGATTGTAAGAAACGGCGGCGTCTATTTCGCCGCAATCGGCGGCGCGGCCGCGCTGATTGCAAAAAGCATCAAAAGCGAGGAGCTTTTATGCTACGAGGATTTGGGGACGGAAGCAGTCAGGCGCTATGTGGTCGAGGACTTCCCCTGCATTGTCGTCGTCGACAGCGAAGGCAGCAATATCTACGAGACGCAGCCGCCCCTTTATAACAGGGAAACAGCGGAATAAACAGGCGCAGACAGGGTTCGCCCTATTGCGCCCGTTCGTTCTGTTAATATGTATACAAAAATGGAAGGTGCCGCACGCGGCGCGCGGAAAGGACGACGCGATGTTAAAGCAAAGAATAAAAAATTACGCTGTCTGCCTGCTTGCGCCCGGTGCGGCGCTTTTACTTTTAACGGTATTTTTCACGTTTACTGGGATTTACCCGTTTGGAAAATATGCAATCTCCTGGTGCGATATGAACCAGCAGGTGCTGCCGTTTTTGCTCGATTTAAAGGATATCCTCTCGGGACAGGGCAATTTGTTCCTCAATATGCAAAACGGCGGCGGAATGAACTTCTGGGGCGTTTTTCTTTTCTTCCTGTCAAGCCCGTTTTCCCTGCTCACTGTGTTTGTGGACAAGCAGGACATGCAGCTTTTTATGAACGTGCTCGTTGCGCTCAAGATGGCGGCCTGCGCGCTGGCGGCAAGCGTTTTCTTCCGGTACAGGCTGCCGCGCCTCAAATGGTACTGTAACGTAATCCTCGGTGTCATGTACGCGTTTTGCGGCTTTGCCCTGCTTTTTTACCAGAACGTCATGTGGCTCGACATTATGTACCTGTTCCCGCTTTTGGTGCTGGCTCTCGACCGTCTGGCAAAGAAAGACAAGCCGCTTCTTTATATAATTGTGCTGACCCTGTGTATCGCGGTCAATTTCTACATGAGCTATATGCTTGTTCTGTGTATCCTCTTTTATATGGGGCTGTTCCTGCTTTTATATAAACAGGAAAACAGAAAGCGCGCCGCGTCAACCTTTTGTATATCCTCCCTCTGCGCCTGCCTGCTTTCCGCCCCGTTCTGGATGCCGGCGCTTTCGCAGTATATGAGCTCCGCGCGCACAGTAGGTTTGATTGAAAGCATCACATCGGGTGCGTGGATTGGCTATATTTATACGGTATGGCCGCTGCTGTTTTGCACGGCGGTTTTCGTCCCCGCGATTTTGCTGACTGTCCGGCATTTGAGGGAGCGGGATATCCGGCTGTATTTTTCCCTGTTCCTTCTGACGGCTGTTCCGCTCGTTGTGGAGCCTAGATCGGAAGAGCGTCGTGTAGGGAAAGAGTGTAGATCTCGGTGG